>JAYPFK010000021.1:102689-122455 GCA_038126235.1 Verrucomicrobiales bacterium | reverse complement strand
GAGGGCGAACGCGACAACTGAAAGCAGGGTGAACGAGGGTGTTCTCATGGGGTCTCTGTCCAATGTTGGGCGGGAGACTTACGGCGTTTTCCGGTCGCGACAATCATTTTTCCGACCCGCCGAGCGTTCCCTTGACGATGCCGGCGAGGAAGCGGCCCATCGTGGACGCGTAGCTCTTTGTGATGTCGGAGGTCAGGAACGCCAGATAGATGTCGTTCGAGGGCAGGAGGCTGTTGGACACGAAGTAGAGGCTCTTCTTGGGAGCCCGGTACTTGGACTTGTGAAATGCCAGGCCGTTGAAGTTGTAGATCTCGTTGCCGAACCGGGCGCTCAGGTCGAAGAAGCTGCGGACGAACCGGTCGTCGTTGAAACGGCCCTCCTCCAGTTCCACGAACGGGGCGAGGCAGAGGTTCAGGGTCTGCGCCCCCTCCTCCCGGAAGACGTCGGTCGCCGTCATGTGGATGGAGGTGGCGAGACGTCGGTAGCGCTGCTCGTCACAGCGCACGATGTTGGCCGAGTAGCCGACCACGGAGCCCTCCTCGTAAATGGGGTCGTAGAAGGCGAAACCGATCGGCGCGCCCTCCCGGTCGAAGGCGACGAACTTCCGCACCCCCTCCTCCCGCTCGAACACCGGCCGCCGGGCGTAGATCCAGATCTCGCGGTCATTCACCTTCTTGGTCTTGATCCATTGCGCGGAGATGTTGTCCAGGGCCGCGCGGTCGAGATCCTGGGCGGCGACCTCGCGAATGGCGATCTCCTCCCGGCGCGTCTCGTTGCGCGCCCGCTTGATCTGGTCCAGATCCTTCCAGTTGCCCCGGGTGTTGTAGGTCTGGACGGGGATCTCCGGTTCGTAGCCGACGCAGTTGGCCTTGAAGCCCAGCGGGCGGAGGGTTTCGGCGCAGTGTTCGGAGGCCACCGCCAGGATCGCGCGGGGACTCAGCTCAAGAAACCGGCCCATGAACTCGCCCAGATCCTCGCGACTGCAGACCGGGTCCGCCAGCACGATGCGCTTGACGCGGGGCGCAAATACGGGATGCCGAATCGACGTGAAAGCCACATAGCCGAGGTCATCGACGTAGTATTCCATGCCCTGCTGGAGTGTGGCGTAGGACAAGGCTTCGCGCCCGTGCTGCTTGAGGTGCGGCGCGAGCAGGTCCCACTTTTCCTGCATCCCCAGAGCCCGGGCTTCCTCGCCCAAGATCATTTTAGGACTCATTATCTAGTGCCTTCCCCATGGGTTGTTTTCCGGCTCTTGCCGGGTCCCCTGTTTCAGTCCGCCTCGCCGTGGGATGCGGCGACCGGGCGTATTCAAGCCGTTTCTTCCGGGGCGGAGGCGTCCAGGAAATCTAGGATAATCCGGTTGACCAGATCGGGCTTTTCCACCGGAACGAAATGCGTCGCGCCGGGGATGACGCAGAGTTGCGCCTGCGCGAGGGCGTCGAGCGCCTCGGCGGCATGATCGAGCCGCACAATATCCCGGTCCCCCAGCATCAAGAGCACGGGGCAGGCGATCCGGGAGAGGTCCTCCGACGACCAGGTCGGCGAGGAACTCCACATCTCCTTCAGCTTGCCGTAGATCACGGGCCAATGTTCCGGGCCGTCCGGAGAAAGGGCCTTGTATTGTTCGACCAGCATCTCGGGATGATCGTCGGGGGTCGCGTGGTTCACGGCGGCCAGGTATTCCTCCGTCAAGCCGTCGACGTGTGTCGCCGCCCCGATGGCGACCACCCGCTCAACCCGGTCCGGGTGATGCATCGCCAGGTGAAGCCCGATCACGCCGCCGTCGCTCCACCCGACCACGCGGACGCGGTCGATTTTGAGCCCGTCCAGCAGGGCAATGAAATCGGAGGCCATGGACTCGTAGGTGAGCGGGGCATCGGTGTCCGGCGTCCGGCCATGGCCCCGGCTGTCCGCGGCGATCACCTTGTGGTTCTCCGCCAGCGCCGGGATCTGATTGAAGAAGGACTCGAGGGTCGCGCTGCCGCCGTGGATCAGCAGGACCGGATCGCCCTCCCCGCAAACCTGGCAATACATGGGGAGTCCTCCGGCTTCGATGGTCATTTCGTTGCTCATAACGCGTCGGTATTCAGTTCTTCTCCCGACTTCCGGCAGGAAGGAGGCTCGTCAATGCGGATGCGTTCGAAGGTGGGGGCATCCGCCGCATGGAGTCTGAAAACTCGGCAATCGGGGCTTTTTTTGCGAGTTCTTTTTCCGCGGAGGCGTCATGCGCTGCAGAGATGTTTGATCGATCCACGCACGCGAGATAAATGTTCTTCAATTTACGAAATCCATTACGGTCAACAACAGATCATGAATGAGAGAGACCAGAAAACCGACCGGCGCGACTTCCTGCAGCAATCCGTCCTCGGCGCGGCGGCCGCGGGGTTGACCATTGCCTCGACCTCCCATGCCGCCACTCGGACCGTTGCCGACGCGGCCGAACCTGAGATCGCGAACGAGGTCGATGTCCTTGTGGTCGGCGGCGGCACGGCGGGGCACGTCGCTGCGATCCAGGCGGGTCGCGCCGGCGCGAAGACCTTGATCGTGGAGCGCAACAGCCAGCTTGGCGGCACCACAACCACCGGCGGTGTGGCCTTTCCGGGGTTGTTCGATGCGTGGGGCGTACAAGTCATCGCGGGCATCGGCTGGGAACTGGTGAAGGAGAGCGTGGAACTGGACGGCGGCGAGTTTCCGGATTTTTCCAAGGTTCCGCAGCGCCATTGGCATAATCAGGTCTACACGAACCAGTTTCTCTACGCGGTCCTGGCCGAGGAGAAATGCGCCGAGGCGGGAGTGGAGATCGCGTATTATGAATTTCCCCAGGCGGTGACGAAGACCGACGACGGCTGGCTGGTCGATTGCGTCGGTTTCGGCACCCGCCGCCGCGTGCGTTGCAAACAGATCATCGACTGCACGGGGGGCGCTGAAGTGGTGGGGATGTTGGGATTTCCCCGCCTGCGCGAGGACGAACGACAGCCGGGGTCCTACCTCTTCATGATGGGCGAACAGCATGAACCCGGCAGGAACCAGATTCACCGGCTCTACGTCCACGGCGCCGACTCCAGCAACTCCCGCACGGCGACCGAGGCGAACCTGACCGGGCGCAGGACGATTCTCGCCAAGGTGCGCAAGGCGAAGAAACGCCTGATGCACCTGCAGCCGGAAACCGGCTTCCGCGAGACGTATCGCATCGTGGGCGAGACCCTGGTCACGGTGAACGACTACACCTCAGGCCGCGTGTTTGAGGACGCGATCAGTCATGCCTTCTACCCGGTCGATCTCCATACGAAAACCGGCGTGCGGCCGAAGCCCCTGAAGCGCGGCAAGGTCCCGACGATCCCGTTGCGGGCGCTGATCCCGAAAGGCAGCCGCAACCTCATCGTCGCCGGCCGCAGCGTCAGCAGCGATCGGTTGGCAAACTCCGGCCTACGCGTCCAGGCCTCCTGCATGGGGATGGGGCAGGCCGCGGGCGTCGCTGCGACCCTGGCGGCCAAGGCCGGAACGACGCCCTTGGAGGTGCCCGTGGCCGAGATCCGCAACCTCCTGCGCAAACACGGTCAAATCATTCCGGGCGAAGCGTAGTTCGTGCGGGCAGAGGAATGGGGAAGAATGTGGGGGGCTGATCAGCCGGACTAAGCTTATGAGCAACCTGAGAATAAAGAAGTTTGCGGCCGTCCTCGTCGCTGGATTTCTGACGTCGCCATTAATTGCCGCGAGCAATCCGCTGGCGAAGCAAATCCTCAAGCTGCAACCGCAGGCCGACAAGAATGGCGACGGCAAATTGTCCCAGGCGGAGGAAGTGGCCCTGAACACGATGATTCTGCAACGCTTCCCCCGGGCCGACACGGACGGCGACGGCGCGCTTTCCGACAAGGAATGGAAGGCTGTCTTTCGGCAAGCGGAAGTTCCCCAGGGCAGAGTTTACGTTTACAAGCAAGTGGATGGCGTCAACCGCGAAATGGAGATCTATTTCCCCAAGGGGGAGCGAACCTCCAAGAAACCGGCCGCGGGCATCATTTTGTTTCATGGCGGCGGCTGGGGTGGGGGTAGTCGTGTTGCGTTCGCCTATCAGTGCAACTATTTTGCGAGCCGGGGAATGGTGGCCGCGACGGTGACCTATCGCTTGCGAACCAAGGAAGATCGAGCCGCATTGGCCGAGGGGCAATCGACCAAGCGTGTTTGTATTCCCGACGTGAAGAGCGCCATCCGTTGGTTCAAACAGCATGCCAAAGAACTGGGCGTGGATCCCAATCGTATCGTTGCTGGCGGCGGCTCGGCGGGGGGGCACATCAGTCTGTTGGGCACGACCAACCCGGGCCTCAATGATCCCAATGACGCCAAAGGAATTGACACTTCCGTGGCGGCTTACGTCTTGTTCAATCCCGCGCTTTCAAAGAGTGATGCCGAAGATCCGGAAGTGGATTTTATGCGGCATCTGAAAGCCGACTTCGGGCCTGCGATCGTCTTTTTCGGCAGTGAGGACAAGTGGCTGATCAACGGCTGGACGCCCGCAGTCGCAAAGATGAAGTCGCTCGGCATCACCTCCGTTGAGACGCAAATTGCCGAAGGGCAAACGCACGCATTTTTCAACAAGCAGCCGTGGAAAGACATTACGCTGATTGCCGCAGATCGATTTCTGACGAAGCTCGGCTACCTTCAGGGCAAGCCCACGCTCTCGATGCCTGAAACGGGAGAAAAATTGAGCGTCGGTCCTTAGCTGCTTTCTTCAAGAGACATGGCTCATCAACGATGAAACGAACCCACTTGATCCTCATCACCGCTCTCATGCTGGCGTGGACCACGTCGCCACTGATTGCCGCGAGCAATCCTTTGGAGAAGCAAATCCTCAAGCTGCAACCGCAGGCCGACAAGAATGGCGACGGCAGGTTGTCCAAGGCGGAGGAAGCGGCCCTGAACAAGATGATTTTGAAGCGCTTTCCGCGTGCCGACGCGGATGGCGACGGCGTTCTTTCCGACAAGGAGTGGTTGGCTGTCATTCGACAAGCGAATGCCCGAGCCAAGCGGCAAGGCGGACAGACGTCAGATGCCGGAACCGGACAGTCAAACGGTCGCAAGGCGCCCACGCATGCCAATGTGAAGTACGGCGAGCACGAACGGAACGTCTTCGACATCTGGCTTGCCGAAAGCGACAAGCCCACGCCCCTGGCCATCTACATTCATGGCGGAGGATTCCGTGCGGGCAGCAAGGAGAAGCTCAATCCGAACGAACGCGATCAATTGCTCAAGGCCGGCATCTCCGTGGCCGCCATCAACTATCGGTACATGTCCGTTGCCACGCCATTGCCCACTCCCCACCACGACGCCCGGCGGGCCTTGCAGTTCATGCGCTCCAAGGCGAGGGAATGGAACATCGACAAGGAGCGCGTCGCCGCCTTCGGCGGCTCGGCTGGCGCACAGATCTGCCTGTGGTTGGCCTACACCGACGACATGGCCAACCCCGGCAGCAAGGATCCCATCGAGCGTGAATCCACGCGCCTGACCTGCGTGGCCACTGCCGGCGGTCAGACCACGAACGACATCGAGTTCTGGCAAAACAAGATCGCCACCCTGCTGGGACCGAATACCGACGCCAAAATGCTCTCGCGTCCCTTGGGCAACATCACCGATCCCGAGAAGGCTCATCTGGCCAGGTGGGGCGCGAAGACGAAGGAGGAAGCTGAAGAGATCGCCCGCCGTTACTCCGCTGTCTCGATCGTTTCTGCTGACGATCCGCCGATCTTCATGAGCTACAGCATGACGCCGACCGCCAAACCGCCCACCGACAAAGGTCGAATTCGCGGCTGGCTTATCCACCACGTCAACCTCGGCATCGCCCTCAAGGAAAAGACCGACGCCCTCAATCTCGAAGCCCACCTCAAATACCCCGGCGCGAAAACCAAATACCAATCCCAAGTCGAGTTCTTCGTGGACAAGCTGCTGAAGAAATAGCGCGCGAACGACCAAGAGCCCAACCGCCTGACGGATTGAGATTGTGAGTAAGATGAAGATCGAGAAAACGGTAGCCGCCTTCTCAAGAAAGTGGACTCGATTCGCCCACGCGCTGGCGCGCGCGGTTACACTCTGCGCGCTTTCCATGTCATCGGCCATTGCCGCCTCGCCGGGCAAACCCAACGTCCTCTTCATCGCCATCGATGATCTGAATGATTGGACGGACACGCTGAAGGGCAATCCCCAGGCCAAGACGCCGCATATGGAAAAGCTGGCAGCCAAGGGCATGTTGTTTGCGAATGCCCATTGCGCGGCGCCCGCCTGCGGCCCCTCACGGTCTGCCATCATGAGCGGGATCAGGCCGTCGACATCCGGGAATTACATCAACAAGAATTCCTTCACGAGAAATCCCATCCTCAACAACTCGGTTCTATTGCCCGAGTTTTTCCAACGAAATGGCTACTACGTAGCCGGCGTTGGAAAACTGTTTCACGGCGGTCATTTCCAGAGAGAAGTCAAAGGGCGGGGTTTCGATGAGTATTACCCGAGCAAGACACAGGACCTTCCCTCTTTCGCGGGACTCAAGTTCAACTCCAAGCCGCCCTTGGGTGGATGGACGAGGAAGGTTGATTGGGGACCCCTGCACCCGGACGTGACGGTGGACGATCACCCCGATGGCATCACCGCGAATTGGGCGACGAAGAAACTGCGCGACGAAGAACTGCAGGAGCCCTTCTTTCTGGGAGCCGGCATCTTCATGCCGCACCTGCCCAACTACGCGCCTCAGAAATATTTCGATCGCTTCCCTCTTTCGGACATCAAGATTCCGGAGGGTTTCCGGGAAGATGACCTGGATGATGTGCCCGCGGCTCATGCCAAGATGGCCCACAATCCTTGGTTGAAGAGAATCAGGGAGATGAATCAATGGAAGCCGGCGATCCAGGCCTACCTGGCGTGCACGTCCATGGTGGATGAACTCGTTGGCCGGATCGTTGGGGCGCTTGAGAATTCCAAGTATGCCGACAACACCATCATCGTGTTGTGGAGCGACCACGGCTTTCATCTGGGCGAAAAAGGGCGTTGGGGAAAGTACTCCCTCTGGGAGCGGGCCACGCGGGTCAACCTCATCTGGGTGGCGCCAGGGGTGACCAAGCCGGGAACCGTTACCGAGAAGCCGGCGAACCTGTTGGACATCTATCCGACCCTGGCCTCATTGGCCGGACTCAAGCCCCCGAAAGGACAGCTGGAAGGCAACGATCTCTCGGTGTTGATGAAGAACCCGGACGCCGCCTGGGATGACACCACCGTAACCACTTTTGGGTACAAGAACTACGGAGTCCGATCCAAACGGTATCGCTATATCGTCTACGCAGACGGAACGGAGGAACTCTACGATCATACGAAGGACAAGTGGGAATGGGAGAACCTCGCGGGCAATTCGGATTACTCGGAAGTGAAGGAGAAACTACGTAAAGAACTTCCTTCCCACCATCAACCTATGGGGGCTATCGAAGCCTTTTTTGAGTCCGGGAGAAGAAGATAACCGTCCGCTAGAAGAGAAACTGCAATGAAACCGACAATGAGAACATCACTGCTATTTCTGGCGGTTGGTCTGTTGTGTGTGACCGGCCAGGCGATGGCGGCGCAAGATGGGAAGAAAGAGGACAAGCAAAAACAGGCCGTCGAGCTTGGGCCCGGTTCCGCGCATCCCGTCACGACCGGCGAGGTTCGGATCTCCCTTGAGAAGTTCTTTCTCGAAGGCGATCCGCATGCGTGTGGGATCATCTGGGACCTGACAGTTGACGAGAAGAAAGGCGAACTTTTTGTGCTCTGCGAACCCAAGCGGGTCGGCGGCGTGGGGGAAGTGCGCGTCTTCGACCGGAGCGGAGCGTATTTGAGGACCATCATGCCGCTCAATCCCACCCTGCCTTACGCCAAGGTGCGGGACATCACTCGGGAGATCGTCAAAGAGGGCGGAACGGAATTGATCGTTCCCAAGTTTGACCTGAGCTGGGGCGAGCCGTCGTTCTATGGCGCCTTCTGGGATTCTCACAAGAAGATCGCGCTGGCGCCCGATGGCGACCTGGTTATCTCCGACCTCTACCGCGGCAAGCTCATGAGAATGGGAACCGATGGCAGCCTGCCCGAGGAGGGCTGGAACTCCGGTTTTGCGGTTCATGTGCAGGGATCACGAGGCAGCGCCATCGAGAATCACCTGCCCTTCGGTTCCCTGCGTTACCCCTACTTTCATTTTGGCCCGGACGGTTCGATGTATGTGTCGGGAGGGCAAAGTTCCTTTGAGGCGAAGTATCACCACTACAACCTGGAAGGAGGCGTAAACAAGGCGCGCTACCATCTTCCGATCAAAGGAGAACGTAGCAGTTACGTGTGGAAGCTTGGGCTGAAGCCCGGCCCGAAAGCTGAGAAACAGGGCGTTGTCGGCGGGTTCAAAGAGGCCAGCGGAATTGTCGTCGACGGCGATCATATGATCGTCGCCGATGCCGGGAACAACCGCCTGCGCGTCTGCACGATCGACGGCAAAGAGGTCGCGTCGATCACGCATTATACGGACGAGGGCAAGAAGCGACGGATCCTGGATCCGAGCGCCCTGGCCATGGATCGCGACAAATGCCTCTATGTGCTCATCGGTTCCAAAGAGCGGCCCAAGGATTTGAAAACGGAAGGCAGCATCCGGTTCGTGCAGAGTGCCCTGCACGAGTCGGCCTTTGAAGAGCTTCCGCCTCCGCGGAAAGTGATCAAATTGAGGAACTGGAGCAAACCCGAGTTGCTGGCCAAGTCTGCCCCGGTGCACACCTATGTGATGCAGATTGCTGTCGATGCCGGCGTGACGCCGCCCCTCGTCTGGGTGGCCAACGGCGCCGGCCCGGGAAGTCTGCAGCGACTGTCGGGCGCAGACCTTTCCCTGCAGGCGCAATGGCAGGATGACGGCAGCACGTTGTCCAATCCGCGACAGGACAGCGGCATGCCCATCCTGAACATCGATCCGGAAACGGGACATGTGTATGTGGAGGACGACGCCCGATATCGCCACAAGAAGTTCGGCGCGGTGTATCGCCTGGATCAACAGGGCAAGATCCTGAAGACCTGGGATCCCTACTTCATTGATATCGAGGAGAGCGGACTCATCTCGCCGTGGGGCGCCGTCAATCTCGAGCGCGGTTTCCCACATCCGGAAGAACCCCTATTTCTGGATTCCGTGTTCGGAAAAGATGGCCGGGTTTACCGGTGGAGGCTTGGTGAGAAAGGCATCAGCATTCTGCGCTTTGACCGCGCCGGCAAACCGGTTCCCTTCGCGTCCACGGGCAGGCATGAACTGCTGGTGGATGCGGTTCCCGTCAAAGGCCGGTTCTACCAGAAAGCGCATCTCCGGAAGCAGTTGACCTGCTGGTGGGATGTCTACTCCGGGATGGACGTGGATCGTGAGGGCAACATCTATTACCTGAACAAGCTGGATCGGTACAAGGAGTCGGGGATGATGTTGCCGAACTATGCCTTGCACCGGCAACTCGACGTCTATGACTCCACTGGCAAACTGAAGCAGAAGGCGCTGCTGGAACTGACCAGCGTGAAGGGCATTCAGGTGGATAAGGAGGGTTGCCTGTACATCGTCCACATGCCCGCCGACGGCAGAGGTTTCGAAGAACGCGTCGACCGGGCCAAGGCCGGGAAGCCTAAGCGGTTCCCGATGCGGTCGTTTGCCCTGTCGAAGTATGCGCCCACCGGTGGCGAACCGCTTTGGTCGCAGCCCTGGGATGGCGATCATGGAATGGGTTTCATCCCGCCGAATCCCCACTGCATCTGCAGCACCCACCGGGTCAACCAGGCGCTGGATGACAGGGGCTACATCTACATCGCGACCAAACACAGCGTCCAGGTGGTGGATACGAAGACGGGCAGGCTCGTTGGCGACTTCGGCAGCTACGGCAACGCGGACTGCAAAGGCAAGGGCAGCGCTTATCCGCACCCCGAACTGCCCTTCGGAAGCATTTCCGGTCTGGCGGTATGGAAGGACAAGCTGTTTGTCATGGATGTCCTCAATCGACGCCTCGTGAAATGCAACATCAGCTATAACCCGGCCTTGAAGAGCGTGAACTGAGTGTCGTCTGGGAGAAGAATGAAGATCATGAGATTTTCCGTGGTTCTGCTGGCGCTTGCTTTCGCCTCGATCGCCGCCTCGGCGGTGAAGCCGCAACAGGATGGAGCGTCGCGCTCCCCCAACATTCTGTTCATCGTTTCCGACGATCATGGTTGGGGGGATTTGCCGTCGAACTGGGACAAAACCGAGGTCCGCCTTCCCACGCTGGATGCGTTGGCGACCCAAGGCGTGAGGTTTCCGAATTATCACACCGTCCCGCTCTGCGGGCCGTCCCGCGCCTGTATGTTCACCGGTCAATACTCGACCGAGAACGGCATGTGGCGCGGACCAGGCAAACAGCCGCTGGGCTCGCCGGGCTACCGCGGCATCAAGCGCGACGTGAAGATGCTCTCGGAGCATCTCTCCGACGCCGGCTACAAGACGGGAGCCTTCGGCAAGTGGCACTTGGGCGAGTTGGAAGGAGAAGTTCCGAACGATCGCGGGTTCGACGAATTTCGCGGGTTTCTCAAAGGCGCGCATCCCTATTGGATCAAGCCGGGCAGATCGAGGATCATGCACAATCGCAAGGCGGATCAGTCCGCTGAAGGACACGCGACTGAGTTGTTCACGCAATGGGCGGAAACGTTCATTCGGAAAAACAAAGACGCCCCTTTCTTTTGCTACCTCGCCTACAACGCCGTGCACGGCCCGCTGCGCACGGACAAATCAAAGCCCGCCTCCGCGCCCGAGGCCTGGGTGAAAAAGGCCCTCGACCGCGGTGTCAGTTTCCTGCGCAGCGACTACGTCGCCATTCTCGAACACATGGATCACAACATCGGCCGCCTGGTCGACCTGTTGGATGAGTTGGGCGTCGCCGACGATACGCTCATCGTCTTCGTCAGTGACAACGGAGGTTGCACCATGGAAGAAGGCGCGGCCGGCGGCCGGTTCCCCGGCAACAACGGTCCGTTCAGCGGAGGAAAAGCCACGACCTACCAGGGCGGGCTGAACGTGCCGTTCCTCATGAACTGGAATGGCCGCCTGCCCGAAGGGATGGTCTCGGGGGATCAGGTGATGCATTGCGACATCTACGCCACCCTGCTGGACGCCGCGGGCATCACCGTCCCGAAGATGAACGGCAAGAACCCGGTTCGCGGCATGTCCCTGATGCCGCACATGCTCTCGGCGGGGAAGCAAACCGTCCCGGAGCGAACCATGATCTTTGAGCTGTGGGGCAACATCGGTCTGCGCAAGGGCGACTACAAACTCTGGGGCGACGTCGGGAGGGACCATTCCCCGGATTGGAACGCCCTTGTCGCCAAGCTGAAGGTCGTTGATCTCGCCCTGTTCGATCTCGGCAAGGATGTGGCGGAAAAGAAGGACCTCCGAACGGAGCGTCCGCGGGTTTACGCCTCGCTCAAAACGGAATTGATCGATCATCTGTCCAACCTCAACGCGGAGTATCCCAACAGTGGAAGTTCCGCGGTTACGCCGAAGGCGAAATCCACTCCCAAGAAACCGGCTGCCGCCTCGGCTTCAAATCGCACGTTGACCGGTCAGTCCTTCAAGAGCCGCGACCGGAACAAGGATGGAGTTGTCACGCTGGAAGAATTCATCGGCAACCCAAAGGGACGGAATGTCCCCGCGCTGACCAAGCGGTTCAAGAAGTTCGATGCGAATAACGACGGCAAACTGCAGCCGGCCGAATTGAAAAGATGAGGTTCTTCGACCTCCAGAGCCATAGGGTTGCGTTCATTGAGCTCCAAAGAATTTTGTCCAATTTTTCGTCCTTCGGTGGACCCGTAACAGACGTTGGATTTCATACCGATGCCGACAACGGACGACAACGACGATCACGAACGCTTCACGCGGCTGCTCCTGGAGAGTGAGCCGGTGATGTTGCGCGCGATTCTGGTGGTGGCGCCGAATCGGGCCGACGCGAGGGAGATCATGCAGGAGACGGCGGTGGCGCTTTGGCGGCAGTTTGTGTCGTATGATCCGGCACGGCCGTTCGTGAACTGGGCGATGGGTTTTACGCGGATTGAGACGCGGCGTTTTCTGGCGCGGCAGAAGCGGCGGGCGCAGTTGTCCGAACAGGCGATGGAGGCGCTTGAACGGGAATTGGAGGGAGATGCCAGTTTTGCGAGAGCGATTGAGCGGCACTTGGCAACGTGCATGCAGAAACTGACTGAGAAACAACGCGGGTTGATTCACGGCTACTACCACGAGAGCCGCAGTGTGGAGTGGTTGGCGGAACATGGGGGACGGACGGTCGAGGCGGTCTACAAGGCGATCCAACGCATTCGGCGCGATTTGCGGGAGTGCATTGAAAGGCAATTGAGAAAGGAACCCTCATGACGGATCCACTGGATGAGATGATCCAAAAGCATCTGGACGGGCGCACGAACATTGAGGAAGCGGAGACGCTTTCGGCGCGGATCGTGGCGGACAAGGACGTGCGGTCACGGTATTTGCAGGTGGCCCAGATTCACGGGGCTTTGGCGGATGAAACGCTGGCCTTGGACGTGGATTCAGAACCCGAGACAAAGGTTGCTGAGCCGGAAGCGCAGAAGGTGATATGGCGGTTTGCCTGGCCTCGGCAGATTGCAGCGGGTCTGGTGGCGGGAATTCTCGTGGGTCTGCTGGGGGCGGGGATGGTCTGGGCCATCGGTTCGCCCAAGGCGGAAGCGCGGGTGTTCGACATCGCGCATGGCGATTTCGAATCGATGACCGAAGGGCCGACCCCGACGCAGTTCCCTGTCCGCTTCGGTGAGTGGGCCGGCAATCCCGCCGAGGTGGTCAAGGAGGCGAATGGAAACAAGATTCTGCGACTGGTCCGGACCGCCAACGTGAAGGGCGATCCCGATGGCTTTGCTTCCAACTGTTCCGTGTTCCAGTTGGTTGACCTTTCCGCCCTTCGCCAGCAATGGGAAGTCGACCAATCGAAGTCGCTATTCTCGCTCAAGCTCTCCGCGCGTTTTCGTCGCGACCCGGCTCCTTCCGACGCCGAGTTGCGCAAACCCAAGGCCAGCCTCCGCATCTTTCTGTTTCAGGGCGAACCCGAGGAGATCGGTGAAGCCTGGCCCCAAGTGGTTCGACAGGCCGAGGCGCTGGGAAAGAAATCCATCAAGCTGGAAGCGGGAGACGACGCGGCGACCATTTCCGCCTCCTGCATCCTGGATTCGGATGCGACGGTTGCCCTCATCGCGGTGGCCGCCACTGCCGGTTTCAATTCCAGGACTTCCGTTCCGTTGGGCGGCTACTTCGTGGACGACGTGCAACTCACCGTGATCAAACAACCGAAACTGCCGGTTCAAGTTGTCAGCCGATGAACTGACCGCGGATTACTCGGATGACACTGATTTCAAAAAGCCCAACGGGCTCACCGCATAATAGCCCGGGGCAACGCCCTGGGTAGCCATGAATGAAGCATGGCAGGCTGAAGGCCTGCTTCTTAAGACCGCCGCCGATGAGCAATCGTTTTGATGAAACGGAACCAAGCAAGAATGCTAATGCCGCAGACCTTCGGCCTGCCTGTCTTTTGTCAATGCGTTCCCAGGGCGTTGCCCTGGGCCAGTATGACCTGAGCCCGTTGGGCTCGAACCTTCTTAACAACGAGTCAATTCCATGAAAACCAACCTGACGTTCATCCTTGTTGCTATCTGCCTGACCTTGGCAGCAAGCGAAGTTGCCGCTCAGAAGAAAACGGGTGAGACACTCCACGGGGTTGTCGAATCCGTCGATGGAAACAAGATCACCGTCAATTACCGCAGGAAAAGCCGGGGCTTCACGATCAACGACCAGGCGAAGATCCACTACGTCGGCTTTCTGAAGGCGAAAAAGGAAATTAAACCGGGTTTCGTCATTCGCGCCGGCGTCGATTCCAAGGGGCGCTGCAATCAGCTCTGGGTCACGCTTTCCATCCCCGACGAGAATCTCAAACCCAGCGCCAAGATGCTCACCATGACACCCGCCGAGTTGCATCAGATGGCGGACAGCAACGGCGACGGCGAGCTTTCCTATGTCGAATACGCAACCGCCATTTACCGCTCACCCAAGCACGGTCCGGTCGGGTTCATGAAGTCGGACAAGGACAAGTCCGGAACGCTGAATCTGAAGGAGTTCGAACGCAAACTCGTGGATATCAAGTGGTATCGGATCTCCCGGAAGACTCCCGCCCAGTGGCACGCGGAAGCCGACGCCAATTCCGATGGCGTCCTCAGCAAGCAGGAGTTCGTCACCTTTCTTGGCTCCACGGCTCACCTCGACACCTTTTTCAAGCGGGCCGACAAGGACCGCTCCGGCGACCTCTCGGTTGCGGATTTGGCGGGCTTCATCGACTCCATCCTACGTTGATGGAGAACACCCGGCATACCCCGCCGAAACTGACCAACTACGAACAACTCCGCGCCCATAAGATGAGAAGAACGGTTTTACTACTCGCCATCGCAGCTGCCTGCGTCGCCAACCTAGGCGCCGCCGAACCGGAGTTCAAATCAAAGCTCTTTAGGAAGGCGACCTTGGTCTACTCCGACGACTTTGACGGGGAACTGAATCGGGAACGCTGGGGAGCCAAGGGCGCGAAAATCGAGGATGGAAAGCTGATCATTGGACCGCAATTCACCAATCGCGAAGAGGCCATGAAAAAGCTGAAGCGGGATCATCATCTCGGGTTGGAGCCCGTGGCTCATCTCAATCGCATCCCGGAGAAGTTCGTCTGCCACCTGCGCTACAAATGGGAAAAGCCGAAACTCACCCCCGGCAGGCCCTCTTTTCAGATCGGCCATCACATGATTGTCCTTGGGATCTCGGAAGGCGGAGGACACCGGATCAAACTGCCCGCCGGCCCGTCTTTTCCCGAGCCCAAGTCAGGCATGAAACTTAACGAGTGGATCGACTTGGTCATCGAATACAAGAAGGGCACGCTCCGCATCGAAGCAAACGGCCACGGCAAGACCTACCGGCACGACAAGGCGACCCTCATCAACGAAAAGGACAAACTCGGCCCCCGATTCACCTTCAAGGGAGGTCCCGATTGTCGGATCGTGTTCGACTCCGTCCGACTCTGGGAATGTGCGGAATAACGAAACTTCTGCGTGAATTTCCGCCCGACACGGGAGCAATCAACAAGACATCAGATCATGAACCCGAAACTCAGCAAACGTCACTTTCTCCGCGGAACGGGAGCGCTCATTGCGCTGCCAGCGCTGGAGTCCCTCGGCTTCCGGCGTCTTGCCTCCGCCGCCTCCCAACTCGCGCCGCCCAAACGCGTTGTCTTTATGGGCATCGGTTTCGGGGTGACGAAGGAGACCTGGTTCCCCGACGCCAGCAAGACCGGCGCAGACTACGAACTTTCTGAAGGTCTTTCCCCTCTCGCCCGTCACCAATCGGACATCACCGTCGTGCAGGGTTGCGCCAACCAGTATACCAACGAAGCGCACTGGGGCAGCACCTTCTGGCTCACCGGGGCGAACCGTTATTCCGTTCCCGGCCAGAACATGGCCAACAGCATTTCCGCTGACCAGGTTGTGGCCCAGCATCTGGGACGGGATACTCGGTTCTCCTCGCTGCCCCTGGCGAGCGCGGCCAACCAGGGACATGGACCCGGGCTTTCGCTCGCATGGAATCAACGCGGCAAGCCGGTCGCGGGCATCGATGATCCGCTGAAGGTGTTTCACAGACTTTTCTCGGCCGATGAGATGCCGCTGGAACAACGGCAGGCGGCCATCGCCGAGAAGCGCAGCGTTCTTGACGCCGTCCTTACCGAAGCAAAACGCGTGCAGCGCGGGCTCACCAAGTCCGACACCGACAAGCTGGACGAATACATCCAGGGCATCCGCGACATCGAAGTCCGCCTGGGCAAGGACGAGGACTGGCTCGACGTTCCGAAGGCCAAGGCGCCTATCGATCAACCCGAGCCGGGCCTGAAAGGCAAGGATGAGATCGAGATGATGTATGCCCTCATCGTTGCCGCCCTGCAGACGGACTGCGCTCGGGCCTTGACCTACCGCATGCCGGGGCAATCGCTCTTGGACAGTCTCGACTTCAAAGTCAGCTCCCACAATGTGAGTCATTATGCTCCGGGAGCGCGCATGGAGGCGTCCCAGGCGAGGGACAAGGCGCACAGCGCGTTGCTGGCGGGATTGATCGACAAGCTCAAGGCAACCAAGGAAGCCGACGGCTCAAGTCTCTTCGATCACACCACCTTGGCCTTCGGTTCGAACATCAGCAGCATTCACTACCTGACCAATTGCCCGACCGTTCTTGCCGGTCGTGGAGCCAACCTCAGGCTCGGCCAACACCTCGTCTTGCCGAAGGACACGCCCCTCTGCAACGTGTGGCTCACGATGTTGCGCGGCATGGGAATCGACGTCGAACGCCACGGCGACAGTTCCGGCGTCGTGCCGCAATTGCAGGCGTAGATCAACCACGGAAGACACGGAATACACGGAAGGAAATGATGATCCGTTGGTTGAGTGAATCTATGGAGCATTGGATTAACGGAGTGATGGAGAACTGTTTGCAGTTCGCCAGCCTCCAGAATCCTGGAGCCCAAAGGGCTCATCTCATACTAGCGCCCAGGGCAACGCCCTGGGTACAACATCGAATATGATGAGAGATACGTCTGGGATTGATGAAAACGTCTGAGAAATACTCATGCCGCAGGCCTTCAGCCTGCCCTTGTTTTGCTGCCCCCGTTCCCAGGGCGTTGCCTTGGGCTAGTATGCGTTGAGCCCTTTGGGCTCCTGGATTGAGATGTCACACCCCCACATCATGCGCTCACCTCGCCATCGGTTCTCCGTTTCCTCTGCTTGCTCCTGTTCAAACACCGCAAGGAAGGAGGCAGAGGATTGCCGCATTCCAAGACGCTATCGTGATGCAGGGTATCCCGACCCTTTCCGTGTCTTCAGTGTATTCCGTGGTTGTTTGATTCTCTGCCTGATTGCCTTTGCTTCAGCGGCAACCGCCGCCGAACCCGAAGTCCGACTGCCCGACAAACACCTCACCCTTCTCCAAGACTATTGCTTCGACTGCCACGATGCGGAAACGCAGAAGGGCAAGGTCAACCTGGAGGCCTTGCCGCTTGAAATCACCACCCCCCAGCAGGCCGAACTCTGGCAGAAGGCTCTCAATTCCATGAACTCCGGTGAGATGCCGCCGGAGGACAAGCCCCAACCGAAGAACGCGGAGAAGGCCGACTTCCTTGACGCCCTGGCCCAGACCATGGTAGCGGCCCGCAACAAGCTTTCGGACACCGGCGGCAGGATCACCATGCGCCGTCTCAACCGGCGCGAGTATCGCAACACGATCAAGTATCTGACCGGCGTCACCCCCGACGCGTCCACCCTGCCCAGCGATGAGGGGGGCGGCAGCTTCGACACGGTCGGATCCTCCCTCTTCATCTCCAGCGATCAGTTCGAGCAGTATCTCAAGCTGGGTCGCCAAGCCATCGATGAAGCCTTCGAGCGGCGGGCGGCTCAGAAGCAACCGTCCCGGGTCTTCCGCGTCGAACCGGAAAAGACGGTCAACGTAAAGAACGTGGAAATCATCAAGAGATTGGAAGACACCTATAAGAAGAAATGGCTCCCCTGGAAAGAAGGGGTCGACAAGGCAGCCGAAGCTGTTGAGAACCGGGAAATCGTGGCCGCGCTTCGTAAGAAGCACCCGGATTATGATTCCAACCCTGTTCTCAAGTATAAGAAGGCTGATCTTCTGAAAGGAGCGCCCGATCCTCGCGACTATGGCGGCAGCGATCCAATCAATGCCGTTGCCGCCTTATACAGCCCATATCGGCGATATCACAGCTACATGAAGCGCTACGCTGAGCTTCCTCACAACGATCGGGGCGCCTATCTGAAACTTTCACGGGGGATTCAACGCTTTGACGTTAGCCCCGATCCGAAAGATGTTCCGCCGGGAATCTACAAGCTCAGAATCCGGGCTGGCGCGGTGAATGGCTCCGATCCTTCCCGCCATTTCATCGAGATCGGTCATCCCCAAAAGCTCAACGGAACGTCACCCGGCTTCGCCAAACTGCTCAGCACGCAACCGGTATCCGGCACCATAGAGAACCCGGAGATCATTGAGGTCACTGTCGAGTTCGGCGCAAGCACCCCGCGCGGGGTTGGCATCCAGGAACGCCAGCCCAAGTCGGGAAAACTTCTCAGAGAGGAGTTCGACCGCCACAAGCAGAAGAACGGTTACGGAACGCCACCCGCCATCTGGGTCGACTGGATGGAACTGGAAGGACCGATCCAAAATGACGCAGCCGCGGAATCCAAAGTCTTTCGCGTCGAACCGGAGCAGACCATCAATCCCGCAAACGAAGAAGAGATCGCGGATATCGAGGACGAATACGCCCGCTCTGCCGAATGGCAGAAGGGAGTGGATGAAGCCGCCAAGACGCCCGCGAACCAGACGAAGATCGCCGAGATTCGCAAAACAGAGCCCAAGATCGATCACCCTCAGTGGTTCTACGCGTTTGCCGACCGGCTCGAGGGCACGCCGGATGCCAAAGACTTCGGTTTCCGCGACTCACAGAAGGCCGCCGCCGGTGACCCCAAGGGAGACCGCCGCAACCTCGCCTATCACAAACACTACGCCGCCTTGCCGCATCGTGATCGCGGCGCCTATTTGAAGCTCGCCCACGGAACCGGCCGGGTGATCGTTGCCCCCAAGGAACTTCCGCCCGGAAACTACGTCATGCGCGTCCGCGTCGGCGTGGTAAAGGACACCCCGGCCGCCCGGCGATTCATCCAGGTCGGCCATCCCCAACGTCAGATCGACTCCCGAAACTGGGGGCTCGCCGGTCGGGCCATCAGCACCCATCAGGTCTCTGGAACCATCGGTAACCCGGAAACGATCGAGATCCCGCTCACCGTCGGCTCCGATACGCCGAAGGAATTCGCGATCCAGGAGAAACAGCCCAACACCGGCAATCTGAAAGAACTCTGGGGCGCCCACAATGAATGGAAGGCGAAGAACGGCTACGGTCACCCGCCCGCCATCTGGATCGACTGGGTGGAACTTGAAGGACCCCTACCCAAGGCGGAGATCGCCAAGTCGAAGACTTATCGCGTCGAACCGGAGAACACCATCAACCGGAAAAACGAACGGGCCATCAAAGAGATGGAAGAAACCTTTGAGCGTTTCGCCCGGTGGAAGAAGGGCGTCGACGAAGCCGCAAAGACTCCCGAGAACCAGACGCTCATCGCCGAGATCGGCAAGAAAGAACCTCAGATCCTGCACCCGCTTCGTTTCTACCGGTTTGCCGGTCGCCTCAAAGGCATGCCTGATGCCAGGGATTTCGGTTTTGAAGAGGCCCACGCTCCAACCACCGCCAACCCGGAATGGCCCAACCTTCACGCCTATCTCAAACACTACGCGAGCCTGCCGCATCGGGACACGGGAGCTTACCTGAAACCCACCAAGGGAACCGGACGCGTCATCGTTTCCCCGGAGAAGCTGCCCCTCGGGAACTACACCCTGCGCGTGCGCGTTGGCGTGGTGGAGGGTTCCGATCCTTCCCGCCACTTCATCCAGGTCGGTCACCCTCAGCGAATGTACAACGGTCCGGACTTTGACCACGGATTCGAAGGCCGGGCGATCAGCACGCACCAGGTTTCGGGAACGATCGAAAAGCCCGAGGTCATTGAGGTTCCCATCGAGGTGGGTTCGGACACCCTCCGCGAATTTGCCGTGCAGGAAAAACAACCCAACA
>JAYPFK010000021.1:0-102589 GCA_038126235.1 Verrucomicrobiales bacterium | reverse complement strand
GAGGTGGGTTCGGACACCCTCCGCGAATTTGCCGTGCAGGAAAAACAACCCAACAACGGCGACATGAAGGCGCTGTGGAAGACCTTCAATGAGTTCAAGAAGAAGAACGGCTACGGAATTCCTCCCGCCATCTGGATCGACTGGGTCGAGTTGGAGGGACCGCACGGTTCATCTCCCCGGCAAACCGAGTTCAACACCGGAGTGGCCAGCATTCTCGCCGCCCACTCCGGAGAAGTCTCTGAATCCGAACGGACACGCAACATTCTCAGCGACTTCTCGGCGCTCGCCTTTCGCGGAGTACAGCCCGATCCCAAGTTCATCGATCAACTCCTCGCCATCCACCAAACCCGGCGCGAAGCCGGCGACACCTTCGACGTCGCCATCCGCCTGCCCCTCAGCGTCATCCTCGCCTCCCCCGGATTTCTCTACCTCAACGAACCCGGCAATGAAAAGGCGCGACGCGCCCTGACCGACCGCGAACTCGCCGTCCGCCTCGCCTACTTCCTCTGGAGCGCGCCCCCCGACGACGAGCTCCTGACGCTCGCCGCAACAGGCAAACTGAACGAGCCGCAGGTCCTGCGTGAACAGGTCGACCGCCTCATCGCCGATCCCCGCTCCGACGAATTCGTCTCCGGCTTTGTCCATCAATGGCTCGACATGGAGCGACTCGACTTCTTCCAGTTCGACACCACCCTGTATCGCGAATTTGACGAAAGCGTCCGCGCCGCCTCCCGCCGGGAAGTCTACGAATCCTTCGCCCATCTGCTTCGCAGCAACAATGGTGGAGCGATCGGCAGACTATTGAAAGCCGACTACGTCTTCATCAATGGCCTGCTCGCCACCTACTACGGCATCGACGGCATCACCGGAGACCAATTCCGGAAAGTCACCCTGCCCGCCGGCTCCCCGCGCGGCGGACTCCTCGGCATGGCCGCCATCCACGCCATGGGTAGCGACGGAATCCGAAGCAGCCCCGTCGAGCGCGGCGCCTGGGTCCTGCGTTATCTCCTCCACGATCCCCCGCCGCCCGCGCCGCCCAATGTCCCGCAGCTCACCCGCTTCGCAGACAAGCCATTGTCCACCCGTGAAAAGCTGGCCGCCCACCAGGAGGAACCCCAATGCGCCAGCTGCCACCGCAAGATCGACCCCGTCGGCTTCGGACTCGAGAACTTCAACGCCGCCGGCAAGTGGCGCAGTGAAGAGCGCCAATACACCAAGACCCGAAAAGGCCGCGTCGCCCTCAGCAAAACCGGCGTTCCCATCGACACCTCCGGCCAATTCCACAACGGCCCGAGCTTCGCCAACTATGAAGAGCTGCGAAATCTCATCGCCCAACGCGAAGCCGACTTCGCCCGCGGCTTCACCGAACACCTCATCGAATACGCCCTCGGCCGGCCGTTTGGGTTTACCGATGAAGATTTGGCGGATGAGATTGTCGCGGTGGGAAAAAAGAAGCAGTTTGCAGTGAGCGCGTTCGTCCATGCTCTGGTTCGGAGTGAGCCTTTTCGAATGAAATGAACCGCCCTGTAGGAATCGCGGTCCACACATCACATGGCGTCATCCAACAATCTCACCGTGAAGGCCGTTCTTTCATTTTCGATCTTCTGTCTGTCGACTTTGATTGCCACAGCCGCTCGCGGGGATCGTCCCAACATCATCATGTTTCTGATCGACGATCAGAACCCGTCGAGCATCGCCGCATTTGGGGGCAACACCTACACCCCCAATCTCGACCGCATGGCAGAGGAAGGAATGAAGTTCACCCGCGCCTACGTCAGCAGCACGGTTTGCACTCCATCCCGATACAGCTTCCTGACCGGTCGGTTTGCCGGTAATTCGCACAGCAAACTTTACGTCGACGCGGTCGGCGGCAAAGGGAATCAGGGGCTGCCGAATTTCAATGTGGCGCTGGAGCGCGACAGGATGAACGTCGGAAACGTTCTCCGTGAATCCGGTTACACCACCGGGTTCGTCGGGATATTCCACCTCACTTCGAGCTTGGACTTCCCGGAGTTTTACAAAGGCAAAAACAAATGGATCAACATTCCCAAAGACGCGAACCCCGGGCCGGAAACCTCGGCTCAGTTCAAACACAACGAACGCTGGATGCGTCGTTACCTGGAAACATTGGGATTCTCTTGGGCAAAGAACGTCTACCCCGAGAACGTGCACTCGCCCTACTCCGTGCACAACGCGGAGTGGACGACGGTGGCGGCGTTGGAGTTTATTGAAGAGAACAAGGACGGCCCCTTCTACCTTCATCTTTGCAGCACCCTGCTGCACGGGCCGGACAAGTCCTGGCGAAAGTCCATGGATCACCCGCTCGTAACCGGAGAGGGAGAAGTCCGAAGTCTGCCGGAGGTCATGACGCCTCGCGCGGAGCTTCTGAAAACAATCGCTGAAAGAGGTTTCGATCCCGACAGTCATGTGGCTGGCGAAGCGTGGATCGACGATTCGCTTGGCGCGATTCTCAGGAAGCTCAAGGACCTCGGAATCGATGACAACACATTGGTGATTTTCGCGCCGGATCACGGTCGCGATGGCAAGGCATCCGTCTTTTCATATGCCAGTTCGCAAGTGCCCATGATCATGCGTTGGCCGAAAGGAATTCCGGCGGGGCAGGTGTGCGATGAACTCGTGCAGAATATCGACCTCGTGCCCACTTTCTTCGACCTGGGCAAAGCGAAGAAACCGGAATCTTACCGGATCGATGGACGGAGTCTCGCCCCTCTTTTCAAGGACGGAACAGCCAAAGACTGGCGGGATCATCTTTATCTCGAAATGGGCGCCGCCCGGGCGACGGTCACGAAGGATTGGTCCTACATTGCCGTTCGCTACGCCAAGGAACAGATCGCCGCCATCAAGAAAGCCAAGCCGCAGAACCTGCCGAGAGCCATGTCCTACATCGGACGCCTGGGCATCGGAGTGAGAGGAGCGACACACCCGGGTTTCTTTGACGAAGATCAACTCTACCACCTGAAGAAGGACCCGAAAGAAATGAAGAACCTGGCTTACAATGAAGACCAGGCCAGTCGCATCAAAGCGATGCGCTCTCTCATGCAGCAGGATCTCGAGACGATTGGTCGTCCTTTCGGAGAATTCATTCGTGGAGGGAACGCCGCTGAACCCGGCCAGATCGACAAACAGATCGAAATCGTCAAACAACTCGAAATCCGGGGCAAAAGGGTGACGACGCCGGAAGCGCTGAAGAAGACCGTGGGAGATGGCGATCAACCCACTTCAGACGACAAAGTAAAAAGAAAAGCGAAACGCGAAGCGCGTAAGAAAGCTCGCGAAGCAGCCAAATCAAACAATCGGAAGAACTCGGATAAATAATCCCATGAAGTTTTCTCCACTCCGGGGTCGATCGACTGCCTCATTCGACGGTTGATTGCCAATAAGTGATACTTTAGTGTCACATCATGAAGACGGAACTCGTCACTACGCTCAAGCGGAAGGCCACGGATATCATCTCCGATTTGGCGGATGACCGGGAGCCGGTGCTCATCACGCAGCACGGCCGCCCGGCCGCCTACCTGGTCGACGTGGAGTCGTATGACGCCATGCTGCAACGGATGCGATTGCTCGAGGGAATCGCGAGGGGAGAGCGCGCGATTGATGAGAACCGGGTGGTCACTCACGCGGCGGCCAGGAAGCGCATGAAAAGATGGCTCAGCTGATTTGGACTGAGCCGGCCTTGGCGGATCTCGATGCGATCGCGGACTACATCGCGCTCGATGACGAGCCCGCCGCCAGGCGATTGGTTGCCAGAGTCTTCGGTCATGTCGAACAGTTGATCGATCATCCAGCGAGCGGTTCCGTGCCGCCGGAACTTCGCCCCGACAAGACCTACCGACAAATTGTCGAGCCGCCGTGTCGCGTCTTCTATCGGGTACGCGGCAAGAAGATCTACATCGTCCACGTGATGCGCGGCGAACAGCTTCTGAGGAAGGGGAAGTTGAGGCGAAAACGCATTCAGTGACGTGTATCTGCATCACGGAGGAAATCACTGATGGAACGCGTCTTTCACTGTCCAAAACGACTCCCGCTGCAATTACATTGGAACGATGAACCACCTTGCAAAGAGTATCCGCTGCTTCGCGCTTTGCCTGATCGCTTGGGCTTCGTTGTCGGCGGCGACGGGCGCTGAGCGGCCGAGTGTGCTCTTCCTGAACATCGACGATTGGAATGACTGGAACAGTGTGCTCAAGGGGCATCCGCAGGCGATCACGCCGAATCTGGAGCGCTTTGCCGCGCGCGGTGTCACCTTCACCCGCGCGATCTGTTCGTCGCCGGTCTGCTTCCCTTCGCGGACATCCATCTTCTCCGGGCTGCATCCCTCGCGCACGGGCGCCAAGTCCAACAGCAATGGCGGCCGGGCTTGGCGGAGCTATGTCCCGGATGCGACCACCCTGCCGAAGCTTTTCAGCGCGCAGGGATGGACGAGCGTCGGGATCGGCAAGAACTTCCACCATGGCGATCAGTCGGAGTTCGACGAATACATCCGCCGCGCCAGGGAACCCAAACCCATCCGATCAACCTATCGAGATCTCAATCCTTCCGGTCGCTGGGGCGTGGCTTCCGTGCCGACCTCCCAGATGCCCGACCACCTTTCCGTGAGCCGGGGGATCCAGGCGCTGAAATCGCATCAAAGCGGACTCTTTCTGGCCCTCGGCATCTACCGCCCCCACGTGCCGTGGGTTGTTCCGCAGGAATATTTCGACCGCCACCCGCTTGAGAGCGTCAAGATGCCCGAGCGCCGGAAGAACGATCTGGACGATCTGCCCGAACGTTTCAAGACCATGGCGCACAATCCGGCCAAGTTCGGTCCCGGATATCACCAGATGCTTGAGGCCAAGGGCTATGACCGCGAAAAGGTCCGGGCCTATCTCGCCTGCGTCAGCTTCACCGACGAACAGGTCGGCCGCATCCTCGACGCCTGGTATGCGAGTCGGCGCTCGGAGAACGGCTATGTGGTCCTCTGGAGCGACCACGGCTATCAACTGAGCGAAAAGGAAGGCTGGTCCAAGATGAAGCCCTGGTATGACTCCGCGCGGGTCAACCTAATGATCGCCGGCCCCGGCGTGGCCCAAGGGGCGTTCTGTCACAAGGCCGTGTCCCTGTTGGATCTTTATCCGACGCTGGTCGAACTGCTGAACCTTCCCGCCCCACCGCAATCCCTCGACGGCAACAGCCTTGTGCCCCTCTTGAAAAACCCGGAAGCCGATTGGGGCAAACCCGTGCTCATGTCGAGCGAAGTCGATGGCATTCGTTACGATGTCGTACTGGACAATGACTTCCGCATGACCCGCTTCGCCACCGGGGAAACCGAACTCTACGATCTCGACCGCGATCCCCACGAATTCACCAATCTCGCGGACGATCCCGATTACCAACCGGTCATCACGAAACTGAGCAAACACCTGAGTTGGAAACACGCCAAGCCCGACCACGACGGATGGCTGGAGGCGGAAGATCTGCCCTGCCAAACCTCAGCCGACTTTCGTCAACGCGGCAACTTCCACTATCCCGAGGGCCATCCAGACGCTTCCAAGGGAAAGGTGGTCTGCGCCAACCTGCGCAAGGGAGCGGGCAGCTACGTCGAGTTTGTCGTGGAGATCGAAAAAGCGGGAGATCATCAAATCTCGGTCGCGGTTTCCGCCCAAGGCCCCTGCACACTTTCCACCGCCCCCGTCTTCAACGACGCCCGACAAGCCGACGCCGGGTACCCCATGAAGGAGTTGCTGCGCATCGAAAGCAGCAAAGCTGGAAAGCTCGAAACCGTTTCGACCAAGAACGTCCGCTTCGATAAGGCCGGCCTCCATCTGCTGCGCTTCAGCTCCCTCGTCCCAAAACAACTCCTGAAGATCGACTGCATTCGGATCCGAAAACTCTAGTCGGACGAATTCAACCGGGAAACACCAGGCAAATCCAATTCATGAAGCATCGCTTCGTCTTGACCATTGTTCTCAACGCTGAGCTGGTCTGGTAAAACTGCCCAATTCCTTTGTCCCAGTCCTCTGTCTGAATATCCATGAAGCCCTCCGGCCGCAGCATCGTCTCGCTCCTCACCGCGTTGAGCTTCGTGGTCCTGGCGGTGACCGGCGTGTTGGCCTTTGCCCGTCCCTTCTCGCTCCAAGTGATCGGACTGCACGCCCTGATGGGCTTCGTCTTCATCGGGCTCATCGCGCTGCACATCTTCAACAACACCGGTCACCTGAGACGTTATCTTCGCGGCGCGACGCTGTGGATGACCGTCGCCATCATCGCGGGTTTGACCGCGCTCTTTCTCTGGCAGCCTGGGCCCATCAAGAGCTTGCTGGGTTTGAGCCAAAACCTGGGCCCTGCCCTCGATCGTTTCGAAATCACCGATCAGGGCATGACCTATCGCTACAACCCAAGCCCGGACTACCGGATGACCCTGGACGTTCGAGCCGGGGCGGAGTTCAACACCAATGCTCCGCCGCACGTGGCGATCTGGCTGGAGAACGCGTCCTTCTACCACATCAAGACCCTGCGCGAACCGCTGATTACAACCCAGGGAAGGGCAGCCCTGCCCTATTGGGATTTCAAGCTGCGCGGCTGGGAGGAGGCCCGGCGCAAGGCCGTGAAATCCGGGAAGACCCTTTCTAAACAGACGGGCGTCGACGGCGTCTCCGGCGCGACACAAAACAGCTCCTTCGATCCCGCCGACTACATCCTCCCCGCCGATCCCGGGAATCCGATGCCCTACCGCCTCCTGATCGAAATCGACCAACCCGGCGATGACCAGCCCTCCTTGGTCTACTCCGTCGAGATCGACAACGCTGACCCTCGCGCCTTCCAATTGCTGGAGTTGATGGGCTACCCGAAGCAGGAAGAGAACGACAAGGACGGCCGGGAAACCTGGGCGCTCTACTACGTGGATGAACGATTCGATTCCGCGCTCGACCTCATCGACAGCGCGCTGCTGACGATTGATCGCGGTTTGTGACAGGTCACCCACGGTTGATCTGCCACTACCACGGCCTCGGTCTCCGCCGTCGCTGGGGTTCTTCCCACTGGTGTGAGGGGGGGTAACCCAGTCAGACAGTGCGCCGGTTTCCTTCCTATGGGGTGAACACGAAGGTTGCGGCCTTGTTCGCAAGGGCCACACCGTCCTCCAGTACTTTGTTGCGCCAGGCGTCTGAATCGGGAGCGAAGATTTCCTTGAGACGGCGCTTCGCGGGGTGGCTGGGATCGTCCGCGGCGCCATGGTGATGATGCCAGGTCTCCGCTCTCAACGCCGAGAGGACTTTCATGGGGGGGTAGGTGCCGAACTCCTGCGTGATGAAATTCACGCGAGCCGCGCCGAGCCGGGAGTAGAGCCGGGAATGATGCCCCCGTATGTCGTAGTCCACGTCCGTGCCCCGACCATCTCGATGGACGCGTCTGCCCAACGCTGTCGACAACTCTGATGCGTCATCCGCCGCCGCGCGCAACAGGAGCGTTTCTTCCGCCAGTCCGCCGAGGCCGGTGTGAACATCAATCACGAACAGATCGGTCACGGTCGAGAGATTCTCAGTCAGCCACTTTTCGTAGAGAGCAGGTCCCGGTTGAGGTCGATCGCCGCCGTAGAATATGCCCTTGGGGAATTCATATTGGCCGCCGGCCACGACCCTCTTCACGTAGGACTTCCCGCGCATCGCGGCGATCAGTCGCACACGCATCCCGAACAGGTCCAGCCGTCGGAGCTTCTCAGGATTGAGCAGTGAATGGAGAGCCCGATACTCGTCCGAAACGCCGGAGTAAGACTCTCCAGGCCCCAGGAAACTGCGATTCAGATCGACGTTGTTCTCATTGAATCGGCGCGCATGCGTCATGCCGTAAGGATTGAGCACATGCACGAGAATGATGGCTTCGTCGTCGCCGGTGGCGGGCAGGGATTCCAGCAACCTTAATTGAATCGCGGACCCGGGATAGGCTTCCACGCCGTGTATGCCGGAAACGTGGAGGAAGACCCGCCGGGGCTGGCGACTCCCGATCCAGGCAAGGTCGATCGTCAGATTCTCTCCTGCGACGTTGTCTGGACGAAGTGTGAGCTTGTGCAGTTCGGCGCCGGCGGCGGTCGCGGCATCGCGGCATCGCGGAATCTGGCGCGAGCCGTCTTCCAGTCTTTTGAGTAGTAGGCGGCCTTGTCGCGGGGCCAGTCCGATGTCGCATGCGCCGTTGCCAAATCACCGGATCGAGGCGCGCGCTCCGGCCCCGTGGCGCAGGCCGTTGCCAACGCCACGCCGGCGACCCACCAACCGGCCTTCAATATTCCCATTCTCCGACCATGTGGCGGATCCCGCCCCGGGCCTAACCTGTTTCAGTAAAACCGTCACCGCATGTTGAACCCGCCTCCTGCCCAGGGGAGCGGTGAAAAAGACGCGGTCGACGGGTCGATTCGTCGGAAACTCCAATCGACGGCGCCCCCGCGAAGCACAACAGCAACCGCGAGGAGGAGTCCTTGGGCTGTTGGGAAGAAGGATGGCTGCATTTGAACGGCAACGCGCCAAATCCGGGCGCTCCGCCGTGGTCCACTCCAACATTATTTGCAGAGTGTGGATAAGAACACCCGCGAGGCGGGGATGCTCCGGGCAGGACGAGACATGAAAACCATTCGCAGCTTCGCTGGGGCCGTGGCAATCGCTTCGGCCGCCGCTTTCCCGGTTCAAGGCGCAAGCCTTCCGCCCGACAAGGGCCTGACCTACCCCAAACCCTCGCCCAACGGGAAGACTGTTTCCCTTTCGAGGAGCGCCTACGGCGAAAAGCTGCAGGGCTTCTGGCTGGGGCAATGCGTCGCCAACTGGACCGGCCTGCGGACGGAAGCCATGCGCCGGACCGCCCCGTTCTTCACCGACGAGGACTGGGGAACGATGCGGGGAAGAAAGGAACAGAAGATCGAGTTTGTGCTGATCGAAGCGGGCGAAGCCTGGGGCGCGGATGACGACACCGACATCGAGTACATTTATCAGTCGATCCTGGACGACAACAACGTCAGCGTGGCGACGCCCGGGCAGATCCGGAACGGCTGGCTGAAACACATCCGGAAGGAGGAGGAGAATTTCCTGTGGGTCTCGAATGAGAGAGCCTTGCGCTTGATGATCGGCGGCATGGCGCCGCCGACGACCAGTCTGCCCGAGAACAACCCGGACTACGACCAGATCGACGCGCAGCTCACCACCGAGATCTTCGGCCTCTTCGCCCCAACCCGCCCCGATATCGCCCTCAGGATGGCCCATCTGCCGATCCGCACGACGGCGTATCGGGAAGCCGAATGGATCGCGGAATTCTACGTGGTCATGCACTCGCTGGCGTCCTCGGTCGATCCGGGGTTGAGCTTGTGGGAGCAGACGTTCTGGCTGGCCGAACAGGCGAGGAAGCGGTTGCCCGACGATTCGATCGCCGCGAAGATGTACGAGTTCGTGAAGGATGACTACCTGCGGAACCCCGACAAGGACGACTGGGAGAAGACGCGGGACGCCCTGCATCGGCGTTACCAGGTCAACGGCGCGGACGGCTACCGCTACAGGAGGTTCTTCGACGCCGGGATCAACTTCGGTTCCAGCCTGGTCAGCCTGTTCTACGGCGAGGGCGACTTCCGGCGGACCATCCGGATCGGCTCCCTCTGCGGCTGGGATTCGGACAATCCCACCGCGACCTGGGGCGGCCTGCTCGGCTTCATGATCGGACGCGAGAGCGTCGAACAGGCCTTCCCGGAGAAGCGTTTGTCCGGCCTCTACCACATCGGCCGCACGCGCATCGGCTTCCCCGACCGCACGCCGGATCTCCCCGGCGACGACACCTTCGAGTTGATGGCGTTGCGCGGCATTCATGTCATCGACCGCGTCGTCCTCGAAGAGATGGGCGGCTCCGTCGATCTTGCAAACCAGGTCTGGCTGATTCCGCCCGGCGGCGCGGTCAGGCCCGCGATGAACGAGCGCCCCAAGCAGGCGTTCGCACGACAGGAGGTCCCGTTGCTGAAGAACCAACGCAGCCCCCACGCGAAGCTGAAGGGGGTGAACCTTGATTCCGTCCGCTGGACCGAAGGTTTCTGGCGGCGGCGCCATGACCAATGCCGCGAGGTGACCTTGCGCCGACTTTGGGAACTGGCCGCGGATCCCGATGCCGGCCACGTGCTCGACAACATGCGGATCGCGGGAGGTCTGGCGAAAGGGGAATTCGCCGGCACGAACTGGCAGGACGCCTGGCTCTACAAGTGGATCGAGGCGGCGGCGGCGTTCAATGCGGTCGAACGCGATCCCTGGATTGAGCAGCGCATGGACGAGGCCATCGCCCTGATCGCCGCGGCGCAGGAGGACGACGGCTACATCGCCACCCAGATCACGGCGCGCGGCAAGCCGCGCTTCCAGGATCCGCGCGAGCACGAGGTCTACAGCATGGGTCATCTGCTCACGGCGGCGTGCGTTCATCATCGGTCCACCGGCAAGGACACGCTGCTCAGGGTCGCCGTCCGCTGCGCCGACTTCCTCTGCGGGACGCTCGGCGTCTCTGTCTCGCCCAGCTACGCGCACAACCCCTCGGCTGTCATGGGCCTGGTGGATTTGTATCGCGAAACCGGCGACAAGAAGTATCTCGCCTGCGCGAAGTTGATCGTCGACCGCCGGGGCAAGGAGCCCAAACGGGGCGGCCTGTTCTACAAGGAGCCGGGCATCGAGGGCACGGACCTGATCCAGGACCGCACGCCGCTGCGGAGGGCGACGCAGGTTGTCGGGCACAACGTGTTCTTCACCTACCTCTACGCCGGCGCGGCGGACGTCTACCTGGAGAACGGCGACGCCACGCTTTGGAAGCCGCTCGACCGGCTCTGGCGCGACCTGACGGAAACAAAGATGTGCGTCAACGGCGGCGTCAGCCCGATGGGGCACGGCCTGTCGCTCGGCAATGACCCCGTGGTCGAAGCGGTGGGGCCTTCGTACTTCCTGCCTGTCGCCGATTGCTACAACGAGACCTGCGGCCAGATCGGAAACCTGATGTGGAATCATCGCATGCTCTGCGCCAAGCCGGAGGCGCGGTTTGCGGACCTGATGGAACTGGAACTCTACAACGGATTCCTCGCCGGCGTCGGGCTCGACGGCGCGAGCTGGTTCTACCGCAACTCACTGCGCCGTTACGATGCCGAGCACGTCGAGCACGGCCACAATGACATGGCCGAGCGCGGCCTGCCCGGTCGCAAGCGCATCTGCTGCCCCACCAATCTGCTGCGGACCTTCGCCGAACTGCCGGCCTATCTCTACAGCACGGACAAGCAGGGCATCTGGATCCACCACTATGGCGGCAATGTATTCGACGGACGCCTCGCGGACGGATCGCGGTTGCGCCTCCTGCAGACGACGGACTACCCGTGGGATGGGCGGATCGTCGTGACGGTCGAAGAAACGGAAGCAACCGAGCCCGTCGCCGTCCGCCTGCGCGTTCCCGGCTGGGCGGATGGCGCGACTGTCGCAGTCAACGGCGTCGCGCCGGGCAAGGCTCCGGAAGCCGGCAGCTACCTGGCAATCAGGCGCGCCTGGAAGGCCGGCGACACCATCGAGCTGAACCTGCCGATGCGTCCGCGTCTGCTGGAGGCCCATCCCAAGGCGGAGCAGCTGCGCAACCAGATCGCCGTCATGCGCGGCCCGCTGCTCTACTGCCTGGAATCAAAGGACCTGCCCGCGGGGACTGACCTGAACAACATCCTCCTTCCCGAGGACATCAGGCTGACGCCGGAGTCCGCCGCCGATCTGCCGTTTGGGATCTTGGGGTTGAAGGGTGAGGCGCTGCGGCGCGCCGAATCTGCCTGGCGTTCGGATCTCTATCGTCCTCTTGAACGAAGCCCCCTGAAGCCGACGCCAATCCGGATGATCCCCTACTTCGCCTGGGCGAATCGCGGTCCCGCCGCCATGAGCGTCTGGTTGCCGGTTGCCTGGAACCGGTGAGGCGGTCTTTGCGGAGCGACCCAAGCCCGGTCGGTGACCAAGCCATCCATCGGTCGAAGGCTGCTGCGGCTGATCCCGCAGACGGGACACAGCCGCGCTCCGCCCCGATCTCCAAATCGCCGGTTGAGCATGTCTGCTCCCCGGCTTTCCAGCGCTTCTTTCACTCCTTCGGGGTTTTGATCAGGGCTCGACGGAGTCTCTCCCCACCGAACTTACGGTCCATCCGGTTATCCGGGGCCCTGATGCCGGTGGAGTCGGGTTTGATTCCGAGGTGAAACGAAAGGGCGCGATGACAGCGATAGCGAATCCAAAAAGCGGTGGGGAGAGACTCCGTCGAGCCCACTTCCATGTCCTGAAGGGACAACAGAAACCGACCCCCCTCTTTGAATCCCCGCCTCACTTCATCGCGTTGGCGATGGCGTTGAACCAGAGGTCGTGAAGGCGTTCGGTTTCCCAGGCGAAGCGGAAACCGTCACCCTTGATTGTCAGCTTGTTGCCGCCCACCTTGCCGATGCGCGCGACCGGGATTTCCAGGATCTTGGCCCGCTCCTCGATCTTCACGGCGTTCACCTCCGACGCGGTAAGCACGATGCGGCCCTGCGTTTCGCCGAACAGGAGGACATCAACCCGAGCGTTGCCGAATTCGCCCAAGTCCACCTCCGCGCCGAGCAGGCTGTCGGTCTCGCGGCCGACATGGTTGGAGATGCAACACTCCGCCAACGCGACGGCGAGGCCGCCTTCGCTGCAGTCATGCGCGCTCTTCACGCAGCCGGTCTGGATAAATCCGCGCAGCGTTGTGTGGATCTGCTTCTCCTTCGACAGGTCGCAGCGGGGCGGGGTCCCGGTCTTCAGTTGGTGAGCGGTCTGGAGGTAGGCGGAGCCGCCGAGGCCCAGCAACGGGTCCTCGGTGTCGATGGCCGCGCCGAGGAGCAGGATCACGTCGCCCTCGTCCTTGAACCATTGCGTCGTGATGTCCTCGGGCTTCTCGATCAGGCCGACCATTGCGACGGTGGGCGTGGGGTCGATGGCGCCGTTGGGGTTCTGGTTGTAGAGGCTGACGTTGCCGCCGGTGACCGGGGCGTTGAAGACGGTGCAGCCTTCGGCCAAGCCGCGGACCGCCTCCTTCAACTGCCAGAACAACTCGGGGTTGTGCGGGTTTCCGAAGTTCAGGTTGTCGGTCGTGCCCAGCGGCTCCGCGCCGGAGCAGGCGAGGTTTCGCGCCGCTTCCGCCACGGCGATCTTGCCGCCCTCGTAGGGATCGAGATAGACGTAGGTCCCGTTGCAGTCGCAGGACATCGCGAGGTATTTCTCGGGAACCTGTTCGTTGGCGTCCACGCCGCCGCCGGGGATGGAATCCGCCTTGACGCGCAGGACGGCGGCGTCCGATCCGGGGAACACGGCCGTGCCGTTGCGGACGGTGTGGTCGTATTGGCGATAGACCCAGTTCTTGGAGGCGATGGTGGGCCAGGCGAGGAGGTTTTCCAGAACTTCCTCCGGCGCCTCCATTTCCGGAACCTGCTCCAGCTTGAAGGCGCGGACATCGGCGAGGTAGGCGGGCTCCTTCGCTTCGCGGTCGTAGAGGGGGGCGTCGTCGGCCAGCTTGGCGGCCGGCATGTCGGCGACGACCTTTCCATGATTCGTGACGACCATGCGGCCCGTGTCGGTGACGACTCCGACCTCGGCCCAGGGCAGGTCCCACTTGTCGAAGATGCGCTGAACCTCCTCCTCGCGGCCCTTCTGGACGATGATCAGCATGCGCTCCTGCGACTCGCTGAGCATCAGCTCGTAGGGCGTCATGTTGGCGGCGCGCTGGGGGACCTTGTCGAGCTTCAGCTCGATGCCGGTGCCGCCGCGGGCGGCGGTTTCGCAGGTGGAGCAGGTGAGGCCGGCGGCGCCCATGTCCTGGATGCCGGCGACGGCGTCGGTGGCGAGAAGTTCGAGGCAGGCCTCCATGCAGAGCTTCTCCATGAAGGGATCGCCCACCTGCACCGCGCCTCGCTGTTGGTCGGCGGATTCCTCGGTCAGGTCCTGCGAGGCAAAGGCCGCGCCCGCCAGCCCGTCGCGTCCGGTCGCGGGACCGACGTAGAAGACGGGGTTGCCCACGCCCTTGGCCGCGCCGCGGGCGATCTGGTCGTGCCGCAACACGCCCAGCGCAAAGGCGTTCACCAGCGGGTTGCCCTCATACGATTTGTCAAAGTAGACCTCGCCCGCGATGGTCGGAATGCCGAAGCAGTTGCCGTAGTGAGAAATGCCGGCGACCACGCCCCGGAAGAGGCGGCGCACCTCGGCGGATTCGAGACTGCCAAAGCGCAGGGAGTTGATCGCCGCCACGGGGCGCGCGCCCATGGTGAAGATGTCGCGGATGATGCCGCCCACGCCGGTCGCCGCGCCCTGGAAGGGCTCCACCGCGCTGGGGTGGTTGTGGGACTCAATCTTGAAGGCCACCGCCAGGCCGTCGCCGATGTCGATCACGCCGGCATTCTCCTCACCGGCCGGGACGAGCACCTTGGCGGACTTCGTGGGGAAGCCCTTCAGCAGTTTGCGGGTGTTCTTGTAGGAGCAGTGCTCGCTCCACATCACCGAGAAGATGCCGAGTTCGGTGTAGTTCGGCTCGCGGCCGAGGATGACCTTGATCTGCTCGAATTCGTCCGGCGTGATGCCGTGCTGCTCGATCAGTTCGGGGGTGATGGCGGGATCGGACATTGGCGGGGGATCAGTTGAGAGAGGGAGTGAGTTGAGAGTTGAGGCTCAGGCCGCTTCCGCGCTTTTGCCCTTGTCCAGCCAGGCGGCCATGGATTCGAGGATGGCGCGGCCATCCGCGCTGCCGACGACCTCCTCGCAGGCGCGTTCGGGATGCGGCATGAGACCGGCGACGTTGCGCGCCTGGTTGCAGATGCCGGCGATGTTCTCCAGCGAGCCATTGGGGTTGGCGTCGTCGTTCGCCTCGCCCTGCTGGCTGACGTACTGCCAGAGGATCTGGTTGTTGGCCTTGATGCCGGCGAGTGTTTCCTCGTCGGCGAAATAGCAGCCCTCGCCGTGGGCGATCGGGACGCGCAGCAGGCGGTCGTCCGCCACGCCGCCGGTGAAGGGCGTGTCCTTCGCGATGGTCTTCAGGAACACATGCTCGGAGCGGAACTGCAGGGAACGGTTGCGCACCAGCGCGCCGGGGAGCAGTCCGGCCTCGCAGAGAACCTGGAAGCCGTTGCAGATCCCGAGGATCAGGCCGCCGTCCGCGGCAAACTGCTTTACCGCCTGCATCACCGGGCTGAACCGCGCGATGGCGCCGCAGCGCAGGTAGTCGCCGTAGCTGAAGCCGCCGGGGATGATCACGGCGTCGGCGTCGCCGACCGATTCCTCCTTGTGCCAGAGCAGGCTGGCCTGGTGGCCGATGACCCGCACGCCGTTCACGGCGTCCTGGTCGCTGTTCGATCCCGGGAATTGGATGACCGCAACTTTCATGTCGGTAGGTGTCGGATCACTCCAGTTCGAAGCGGTATTCCTCGATGACGGGATTGCTCAGCAGCTTGTGGCAGGCCTCGTCGATCTGCTTCTCGACCGCCTCGCGCTCGCCGTCGATCTCGATCTCCAGGTAGCGCCCGACGTGGACCCCGCTGACGCCCGCGTAGCCCATGTGTTCGAGGGCGTTCTGCACGGCCTTGCCCTGCGGATCGAGGACGGCCTTCTTCGGTGTGATGGTGATTTTCGCTTTCATGAATGGAATCCGGCCAAAGCCGGGAAAGCGGAATGTTGAAGAAAGCCCAAAATCCGCGCCAGACAATTCTGGCCGGCGGGGCGGATTTGGGGGCGATCGCAAGAGGAAAAGGGACTTCTTGCGCCGCGAAGCGACAGAAAAACGGAGCGCGGAATTCATTCCGCTTCACCGCGGCATTCGGCCTGACGCGGGGATATGCCGCAAGCCTGGTTTGTCCGAAGGTTGAGGCGGAATAAATTCCGCGCCCCGGCCACCTGATCTCATGACTGCCAGCGGAGGCTCAAACACCCGGATTGTGAAGCGTTGCCAATCGCGATGCCGCGCTTGAAAAGCTCGCCTCCTCCGCGCACGATTTGCCTGATGAAAACCCTCCGCCTGCTTCTCGTCCTCGCCTGCGCGTCCGCCGCCACGCTTTCCGCCGCCGAATCCAATCCGCTCGTCGATGACGACTTCGGCCGCGCCGAGCTCGGCAAAGCCTGGCACGTCAACACCGGGAGTTGGAAGATTGTCGATGGCGTCCTGCGCGCCGCCGAGATCAAGGCGGACCATCATTCCGCGGCCGCGCGCCGCGCCATCGTCACGAAGGACGCGGACTATGAGTTGCGCTTCCGCCTGACCGGCGATTGCAAGGCCTTCCACTTCGGCTTCGATCCCGCGCCGGGCGAACTGAAGAAAAAGGGCCACCTCTACTCGGTGATCGTCATGCCGACGGGTTGGCGGATCATGAAGCACGTGGACAAGGCCAAGCGAACGGAGGATCCCAACGAGGTTCTCGCCACCGCCAAGGCGGCGTTCAAGAAAGGCGAGTGGTATTCCCTCAAGGTCGTCGGCAGGGGTGACGACGTGACCGCGACCATTCAGGGCATCGGCGAGTTGAAGGCGTCGCACCCGACCTTCCACGTGAAGAAGCCCACCCTCGTTTTCCGCTGCGTCGGCGATGGCGTCGAGCTCGACGATATCAAGGTAACCCGGCGTTGAGGCGGTGTGGGGGGATTGCTTCCCTTCTCAAACAACGTTCAACGCTCATCCTGAGAGCGGTTCAAGGAATGTCGTAGCCGGAACCATGCCGCCCCGATGGCTTCGAAATGGGGCGCCTGCGGCGAGTCGCCCCTGCCTGCTTTGGTAGGGGCCTTTCGCCGAAAGGACCCACTTCAAAATCCTGAAGGGACGATCCGCGGCGACAGTTGTTCCCTACGCGCCATAGACGTTGAACGTTCGTCTTTGGTCGCCTTTCTCACCCTCACTCCGCCGCCGCGAGCCCCTGCAGGTAGTCCAGCAGGCTGGCCATCTCATGCACGCTGAAGGGCGCCATCAGGCCGAGGGGCATCATTGAGGTGGTCAGCGTCTCGCGCTTGGCGATCTTCGATTTCTCGACGACGTGCTCTTGTGCGGCGATGTCGCGCAGCGTGATACGGTCTCCCGCCTCGTTGGTGATGAAGCCGGTCAGCGACTCCCCATCCTTCAGGGTCACCACCTGGGTGGCGAAGCCCTGCGCGATGGTCTTGTTCGGATTGAGGATGGCAAGGGCGAGGTCGGGCCGGCGATAGATCTTGGCGATGTTGCCGAGAAACGGTCCCTTTTGCGCCTGATCCTGGCTGGTGGTGTGGCAGGCGACGCAGGCGGCGCGGGTGAAGATGGCCTCTCCGAGGGCTGCATCGCCCTTCGCCTTGACCACGGCCGCCGCCGCCTGTTCCTCCGTCAACTCCGCGATCTTCGGCGTCTTGTCGGCGCCGGCCGGCTGGATCTTCAGACGCTTGGCGGCATTGTTCGCGGCCTTGGCCACCTCGGGATCGAAATCGGTCATCGCCGCGCGGATGCGATCGTCAAGGAAGTGGCTTTTGGTCGAGGCCGCCAGCTTGATCAGGGTCACCTTGCGGATCGGGTTCTGCCAGGCGAGATCGAGGGCGCGGGTGGCGAACTCCTTCGCCTCGGGGCTCGCGTTCTTGCGGGAGGCCAGTTCCAGCAGGCCCGCGTTCGCCCAGCGGGAGACGCCGGTTTCCTCATCGGTTGCGGCGAGTTCGCCCAAGGCCTCGCGGTGGTTCTCCAGCTTGTCGCTTTCCACGAAGGCGCGGCGGCCGGCCTCCATGTCCTTGTTGAACCCCTTCGCGTTCTCCAGCGAAGCCAGGGCGGTCAAGGTCGCCTTCAACGCGTCCTTGTGTCGGAGCTTCATCAGTCCCTGGATCGACTGGGAAAGCACGCCGGGCGCGGAGTCCGGATTGCCCGCCGCCGCGATCAACAGGGGGGCGCCCTTGGTCGGGATGTCGTCCACGCCGGCCAACTGCGCGACGGCGGCGGCAATGTGCGCCGGGTCCTTCGTCGCGAGCTCGACGATGCGATCCAGCGCCTCGTTGGAGCGGATGCGGTTGCGGTTCATCTCTTCGACGAGAGCGGCAGCATCGGCGGGCTTGGCGGATTTCAACTCGGCCTTCAGCGCCGCGAGGATCCGCTCCGATTCAGACCAGGTTTCCAATTGGTAATAGGGTCCGCGGGTGTCGGGCCGCGTGCCCCAGCTGTCGCCCTTCCAATCGGACTCGCGGTGATAGAGCCGGCAGAGTGCGGCCAGGATCGCCGGGCGCGAGGCGGGCTGCTCGTCGGCCGCAAGCCGCTTGAGCAGGCCGTCCGCCACATCCGAACGGTGCAGGCGCATCAGGGCGAGGGAGGCGCCCTTGCGTTGGGCCGGCGTGGAGGCCGAGGTGTCGAGGACGTTGAAGCAGGCCTTGCTGGCGCCCAGGAACATGAGCGCGCGGTAGGCGGTGTGGGCAATCACCGGATCGGGATCGCCGAGCTGCGCGGCGATGGCGTCAGCCGCGTCCATCTTTTTCTGTCGGGCGGCGGCAACCATCGCCTCGACCCGGGTGCGCGGGTCGGAGCTCTTGAGTCCGGTGATCAGCAGGTTGGTCGGCGTCGGACCGGATTGGCCCCCGGTGATCTGATCGAGTCCCATGTCGCCGAGCGCGCGCAGGACGAAGGGTTGCAACGCCGGGTCCTGCGCCAGGGGCGCGATCGCGTCGATCGCGCGGCCGCTTTCCGCGCTGTCCACGCCGCGCTGGGCGATGGCGTAGAGCGCGGCGACGCGGGAGCGCAGTTCCTTGGCCTTGTCCGCAGCCAACGCGGCCAGCGCCTTCGTGGTCCGGACGTTCTCCTTGCGGCGGAGCAGCGTGCGTTGCGCGGCGAGGGCGCGGATGTGGCTGGGCGATTCCAGTTGCCCGATCAGGCCGGCATCGTCGAGTCGGTCGAAGTCGGGCAGCGGTTCGGGTGTGAAGCCGGCCGGTTTCACGCGGACGACGTAGCCGACATCCGGGCCGTTCCAGTTGAAGGTGGCGGGCCCCTTCCAACTCGCCTGGTAGACGCGGCTCAGGCCGTCGACATCCGCGTCGGTCGGCCGGGTCATGCGAATGAAGGGTTGCGGCTCCGCGATCTCTTCGAAGGTTGCGCCCTTGCGCCTCAGGGAATGACGGAAACTTGCGGTGCGTCCCCAGTCGCAGGTGAAGGGCGCATCGTTCCATTCGGCGGGAAAGCCGGGCTCGTGGATGTAAACCGAGCCGCAGCCGGAACCGCCGCCGTAGTCCGCCAGCGGTTGGATGTGCTCGTCGCCGAAGTTCTTGTAGAGCCGCGGATAGCCGTGGTCCTCCAGCCCGGTGAAATGATGCAGGCGCACGTCCCAGCCGCCGCCGTCGTTGGTGTTGTCGCGGGCGAACAGGTCGAGCAGCGGGCTGGTCGGCGTGCCGAGAATGTTGCGGGTGCCGGTGGCGAAGAGCTCCAGGCCGCTGCCGTCCGGGCGGAAGCGGATCACGCCGCCGCCGCGATGCTGCAGGTGACGGCCGTCCGTCCCGACGGCGTCCATGAACCCGAAGTCGCCGCCGGCGATGTAGATCCAGCCGTCGACGCCGAGTTCCAGGCCGTTGGTCGTGTGGTCGGCGGGGCGGCCCTCGAAGCCGAAGGCGATGCCCTTGATGAGCGTCTTGGACTCCTCGGCGATCCCGTCGCCGTCGCGGTCGAAATAGACGGTGATGTCTGGCGGGTGCAGGAGGTAGAGGCGGTCGTGATCCCAGATCAGGCCGCGCGGGGAATCGACATCCCTGACAAATTCGGTGACCTCGTCGGCGCGGCCGTCGCCGTCCTTGTCGCGCAGGCGGAGGATGCGGCCGCGATGGGGATTGCGGCCCAGTGAGCCATTGCCGTCGCTGGAGACATAGAGATCGCCATTGGGCGCGGCGGCCACATAGACCGGGTAGTTGGCGGTCTGCCACGGCGCGAAGAGGCTCACGTCAAAGCCCTCGGGGACCTTCACGTCCTTGAGGATCTCGGCCTCCTCCTTCTCCGCGAGCTTCACGATCTTCGGCGTGATGTTGCCTTCCTTGGCAAAGGGGTCGTTGGCGGCCTTCTGTGCCGCGGCCGCCGCCTGCTTCGCCTTCGCATCCAGCTTGGGGAACAGCGCCTTGATGCCCGGTCCCCTGACCGCGATCTCGCGGATGCTGGCCCAGCCGCCGCTGGTTCCGGTGCAGGTGACACGCAGGAAACGGATGTCCTTCGCGGAGAAGGCGTCGTCGGTGTCGCCGCGCTTGTCGTTGGCGGTGGCGTCGGCGAGAAGCGTCCAGGACTTGCCGTCCTTCGAGCCCTCGAACTTGTGACGGTAGGCGTTGCCGCTTTCCCAGACGATCGAGGCGCCGGTGAGTTCGACCGGCTTCTCGAACTCCAACTGCAGCCACTGCGGAAAGTTCGAATTGGAGGCGCACCAGCGGGTGTTCTTTTTGCCGTCAACAGCGTGCCAGATGTAGTTGCGCTTGTTCGACTCCTCGCTGCTGGCGGTGACCTTGACGAGCGTGGCGTCCTTGGGCGCGGAGCCGAGGGTTGCCGCCGGCGAGGGCTCCTGTTTCGCTTCCGCCGCCTTCACGAAGGTGAGCTTGTTCGAGCCCGTGTAGGGTTTCAGCGTTTCGTCGTCGAGCCGGTCGCAGGCCCAGAGCAGGCCGCGGGTGATGAGGTTGAGATAGCGGTCGTCGGCGACGGTCTCGGTGTTGTGGCCGAGGGTCGTGCTGAAGCTGCGCGCGCCCTGCTTCTCGTTGGTCCAGGCGACCACGTAGGAGACGTATTTCTCGCCGTCCTTGTTCTTGATGAGCTGGGTGCCCGTGGCCAGCGGGTGGGCGTCGAAGACGTTGACGTTGTTGTAGAGCTCCTCGCGGATCGTCGTCCAGTCCTTCAGCGTCGCGGTGACCGGGTGCTTTTCGTCCACGTATTTCACGTCGATCGGAACCTGCGGTCCGTGGCTGCTGGACTGGATGCCGAGGTGTTTGAACCAGTGGTCCGTGCCGGTGCGGAAGCTGTGCATCGCGCAGTGCAGGTGGACGGCCGGGATCTTCTGATGCGCCGCCAACACGCGCTTCAGGACCTCCAGGTCGCGGTTCCCGGCGGCGCACTCGTCATGGATGATCACGTCGTAGCCGTCGGCCCAGTTGGGATTGTCATACAGCGGCAGCGGGGGATTGACCGACTTGTCGTCCGTCCAGACCACGTCCACGCGCACATTCGCGCGGGCCTGGATGCCCTCGGACAGGACCTTGTGTTGACCTGGATAATCGTGGCAGCAGCCGCCGGCGACGAGCAGGGCGCGCAGGGGCTTGACGGGGGCGGCCTGGCCGGCGGAGGCGAAAACACAGACCGCCAACGCGGCGACAAGGGAGCGGAATAGTGGGCGTTTCATGGGTAAAAAGGGTCGCGGTTGTAGACGAAGGGCCGGGATTCGTCGATTCAATGTTTGGCGGGCGGACGACGCGAGCGGTTTCGGGAACGACGGTTGACCGGCCGCGCAAACCCACCCCGATTTGCCGCCTTAACACCGACTGAGTCGGCGGCGACAAGTATCCCCTCCCCAGAGGGGATATTTCATGCTCCCGCGCAGCGGAGGAGCATGAAATCGGGGTGGGTGGACGCGTTCGGCGTTTCAAGCGGCGCCCTCGGACCAAGGATGGACAGCCTGGAAGGACTGTCCTACGGGGCCACGATCCCGCCCACCGCTCGCGCCCGCCCCCCCCGGAATCAACCGCTTGATCGCCCCCCCGGCGGCTGATAGGTTGCGCCTCTTTTCAACCGAGAATCCAGCGATGGAATACAAAAAGACTCTGAATTTGCCCCAGACCGGCTTCCCCATGAAGGCCGGCCTGGTGACCCGCGAGCCCGAACGCCTGCAACGTTGGAGCGACGCCGGCATCTACGAGAAGATCCAGGAGCGGCGCGCCGACGCCGAGAGCACGTTCATTCTCCACGACGGGCCTCCCTTCGCCAACGGCGATGTCCACATCGGCACCGCGCTCAACAAGATTCTCAAGGACATCATCGTCAAGTACAAGACCCTCCGCGGCCACAACACGCCCTACGTTCCGGGCTGGGACTGCCACGGCCTGCCGATCGAATTCAAGGTCATGCAGGAGCTCCGCAAGCAGGGCCGCACCGACGTCGACGTCGCGGACATCCGCACCGCCTGCAAGGACTACGCCCTCAAGTTCGTGGACACGCAGCGCGAGCAGTTCAAGCGGCTGGGCGTCTTCGGCGAGTGGGACAACCCCTACCTTACCTTGGACTGGGCCTACGAGGCCGCCGAGTTGCGGCTGTTCGCGGATATCGTGGACAAGGGCTTCGTCTACCGCGGCAAGAAGCCGGTCTACTGGAGCATCCCCTGCAGCACGGCGTTGGCCGAGGCGGAGGTCGAATACCAGGATCATGTCAGCCAGAGCGTCTATGTGAAGTTCCCGGTCGTTGGCGAACAGAACATGAGCATCCTGATCTGGACGACCACGCCCTGGACGCTGCCGGCCAACCTCGCGGTCGCCTACAACTCCACCTTCGACTACACGATGGTCCTCGCGGACGGCGAGGTCTACATCGTCTCGGTGATGCTGCTCGACGAGGTCGCCGACATCTGCGGCTGGTCCGGGTTCGAGATCATGCGCACGGTGCACCCGGAGGAGTTCGCGGAGTGGGAATATCAGCACCCCTTCTGCAACCGCACCGGGAAGCTCCATGCGGGCGACGCCTTCGTCACCAACGACACTGGCACGGGGTTCGTCCACATCGCCCCGGGCCACGGCGCGGACGACTACCACCTCGGGCTTGCCAACGAGCTGCCCGTCTATTCTCCGGTCGACGACAACGGCTGCCTGACCCGCACGCCGGACCTGCCCGAGGATCAGCAGATCCCCGACGAACTGGTCGGCAAATCCATCCTGGCGAAGAAGGGGAAGAGCGAAGCCAACGAGGCCGTGCTGGGGATCCTGCGCGGGAAAAGCGCCCTGGTGCACCAGGAGGACTATCCGCACCAATATCCCCACTGCTGGCGCAGCAAGACGCCGGTCATCTTCCGCGCGATGGACCAGTGGTTCATCCGCATCGACCACGACAACTTCCGTGACACGGCGCTCGACGCGATCAAGCAGGTCAAGTGGGTTCCCGATTGGGGCGTCAACCGGATCGAGGGCGCGGTCAAGACACGGCCTGACTGGTGCATCTCCCGCCAGCGCTCCTGGGGCGTGCCCATCCCCGCCTTCTACGACGAGCAGGGCGAGCCGATCCTCAACGCCGATGTCGTGCGCAAGACCGCCGACCTCGTTGAGCAGAACGGGACCAACGTCTGGTTTGAGCGGTCCGTCGAGGAACTCTGGGTCGACGTGAAGCCCGACAACTGGGAAGGCGCCGCGCCGGTCAGGAAGTCCACGGACACCCTGGATGTGTGGATCGACTCCGGCTCCTCCTCGCGGTCCGTGCTCATGCAGCGCGAGAATCTCCAGCATCCGGCCGGCGACAACCCGTGGCAGGCCGATGTTTATCTCGAAGGCAGCGACCAGCATCGCGGTTGGTTCCAGTCCTCACTCCTGCTCTCGCTGGCCGGCAACGGCGCGCCGCCTTACAAGGAGGTGCTGACCCACGGCTTCATGGTCGATGAGGACAAGCAGAAGATCTCCAAGAGCAAGCAGGCCCAGGGCGGTTCCTACGAGAAGCCGCAGACCGCCGAGCGCTACATCCAGGAGCGCGGCGCGGATATCATCCGTCTCTGGGTGGCCTCGCAGGACTACCGCAATGACATCATGGTCAGCAAGGCCCGCATCGACAAGGTGGCCGAGACCTACCGGCACATCCGCAACTCGCTGCGTTACCAGCTTTCCAACCTCTTCGACTTTGACCCCGCCGAGAACTCCGTCGGCGCGTTGCAGTTGACCGGCCTGGACCGCTGGATCCTCGACGCCTTCTCGAAGCTGCAGAAGGACGTCGCGGCCGCCTACGACGCCTACGAGTTCCACGTCGTTTACCAGAAGATCAGCCAGTTTGCCTCGGTCGAGCTGTCGTCCATCTACCACGACGCGATCAAGGACCGCCTCTACACGGACCCGGCGAACTCGCATCGCCGCCGCTCCAGCCAGACCGCGCTGCATCAGCTCGTCACGAACCTCTGCCGCATGCTCGCGCCGATCCTGGCATTCACCGCGGACGAGGCCTGGGAATTCGTTCCCGGCAACGGCGAGGGCGACTCCGTGCATCTCGCGGATTGGGAGTCCTTCCCCTTCGCGCTGTCCAAGCAGGAGAAGGAAACCTGGGAGAAACTCTTCGAGCTTCGCGAGCTGGCCTTGCCGGTTCTTGAAGAAGAGCGCAAAGCCAAGAACATTGGCAAGGGCCTCGACGCCAAGGTCATCCTCGGCGGCAAGGCTGAAGCGTTGCAGGTTGCCAGGGACAACACCGAGGACCTGCGCGAACTGCTCAACGTGTCCAAGGTCGAGTTTGAGGAGAGCGACGCAGAGGAAGTCACCGCCAAGGCCGCCAAGGCCGACGGCGACAAGTGCGGCCGCTGCTGGCGCATGGAGCCGGACGTCGGCTCGCACGAAGGTCACGACACCCTCTGCGGCCGTTGCGTCGAGGCGGTGGAAAGCTGGATCGCCGCGAACCCCGAAGGCGAAGCCGAAACGGCCTGAGTTGGAGAGGCGCGGAATTTATTCCGCTTCAAAGCCGGTCGAGCCACGGACTCCGTCCCGCCGCAACCCGCGGAAGGTCGAAGGTTTATGCGGAATGAATTCCGCGCTTCGAAGTGCTCGCGCGCAAGCGCAGACCGATCCGCGTTCGATCAAGTTGTCACAAATGCGCACTTCCTCCCCGTTGCCGCGCATCGAAGCATTGTCGTTTGGCCGGCGTCCCTCTAACGTGATCGTTTCCACCATGAAGAAACCCTTCGTCACCCTCCTCGTTTCCGCAGTCTGCCTGTCGGCCTTTCTCGCGCAGAGCGCCACCGCCGCGGGCAGCCGGCCCAACTTTCTTTTCATCCTTGTGGACGACCTCGGTCGCGGCGACATGAGCTGCGAGGGCAGCGCCTTCTACGAGACGCCGAACATCGACCGCATTGCGGCCGGGGCCATGCGTTTCTCGAACGGCTATTCCACCTGCCAGGTCTGCAGCCCCTCGCGGGCCTCGATCCAGACCGGGAAGTTCCCGGCGCGCGTCGGCATCACGGACTACATCGGCGGCACACAGGGCCGCAACCAACCGGACAAGTGGAACCGCAACACCCGCCTGCTGCCAGCGCGTTATGCAATGGAGCTGGACCTGGGCGAGGTCACTGTCGCCGAGGCCATGAAGACGCACGGCTACACGACCTTCTTCGCCGGCAAGTGGCATCTCGGCCACGACGGCCATGGCCCGCGGGACCAGGGCTACGACATCAACCAGGGCGGCCACCTCGCCGGCTCGCCCCCCGGCGGCTATTTCCCGCCCTACAACAACCCGGCTTTGCCCGACGGTCCGCAGGGCGAGGAGCTCCCCGTTCGGCTGGGCCGCGAGACGGCCAAGTTCATCGGCGACCACAAGGAGGAACCCTTCTTCGCGATGCTCTGCTTCTACTCCGTGCACGCCCCCATCCAGTGCAGCGAGAAGCGTTGGAAGAAGTACCAGGCCAAGGCGGAGCGGATGGGCCTGATCGAACGCGGCGAGCCTCGCTTCCGCCTGGACCGGACCAAGGAGGTCCGCCAGGTGCAGGACAACCCGGTCTACGCCGGCATGATGGAGGCGATGGACGAGGGCGTCGGCCACGCGCTCAAGGCGCTCGACGAAAACGGTCTCGCGGAGAACACCGTCGTCATCTTCACCTCGGACAACGGCGGCGTCTCCTCAGGGGACGGTTTCGCCACGAGCTGCCTGCCCCTGCGCGGAGGCAAGGGGCGTCAATGGGAGGGCGGCATCCGGCAGCCGTATTACATCAACTGGCCGGGGGTGACCTCGGGCGCCCGGACGGATGTCCCCGCGACCGGCGCGGACTTCTATCCCACGATCCTCGATATCGCGGGTCTGCCCCTGATGCCGGAGCAGCACCTCGACGGCGTCAGCCTCGTGCCCGTTTTGAAGGGCGGAGATCTGCCGGAGCGGCCGCTGTTCTGGCACTATCCGCATTATGGCAACCAGGGCGGCGAGCCCTCGAGCATCGTCCTCCGCAACAATTGGAAGCTGATCGAATACTTCGAGGACGGACGCGCGGAGCTGTATCACGTTGCCCGCGATCTTGGAGAGCAGCGCGACCTTGCGGCCGAGCAGCCGGAGCGCGTCGCCGCCATGCTCAAGGAGCTCAAGGCCTGGCAAAAAGAGGTGGGCGCGACCTTCCCGACGAAGAATCCGAAATGGAGCGAGGAGGCCCACGGCCGCGAGATGAAGAACCTTGTGGAGAAAGGCATGCCCAATCGCGAGCGCCAGCACGCCGCCACCCTGAAGCCGGACTTCAAGCCCGGCGGCGGATGGTGGGAGAACAAGGGCGCCGCCAAACCGAAGCGGAAGAAGTGATCCGGGTCGGATGTAGGCGGTTGGAATGAATCCCCATACCCGCGAAGACGGCTGTCGCCCCACCGGGTTCCGGCAACCACCGCTTCAATTGTCCCCCAGATTTTGATCGCGCGGACGGCGTTGCGGGTCAAAGTGTAGAACTCATGTCCGAGATGAAAGCGCTGTTGCAGTTGAACGGAGTCTCCAAGTCCTACGAATCGCTGGCCGACGGCGGCGCGGTCAGGGTGCTGGAGGACATTTCCCTGGAGATCGAAGCCGGCGAGTCCGTCGCCATTGTCGGGCCCTCCGGGTCGGGCAAGAGCACCTTCCTCAACATCGTCGGCACGCTCGACCAGCCGACCTCCGGCTCCGTCCTGCTGGACGGGGAGGATATCGCGAAGCTGGACGAGCTTCGCCTGGCCGAGATCCGCAATCGGGAGATCGGCTGGATCTTCCAGTCCCACCACCTCCTGCCGCAGTGCTCGGTGATCGAGAACGTGCTCGTGCCGACGCTGGCCTGCGCGGACGCGGAGCTGAACGCCGACGCCGAGAACCGCGCGAGGCGATTGCTGGAGCGCGTGGGCTTGAAGGATCGCGTCGCCCATCGCCCGGGCCAGCTCTCGGGTGGGGAACGTCAACGCGTGGCGGTCGTCCGCGCCCTCATCAACCGTCCCAAGCTGCTGCTTGCCGACGAGCCGACCGGCGCCCTGGACCGAGTCTCCGCCGACAACCTCGGGCAGCTCCTGGTCGAATTGAACAAGGAGGAGGGCGTCACGCTGATCATGGTCACGCACGCGCCGGATCTGGCCGCGCGCATGGGCCGCTCCTTGGAACTCCGCGATGGGAAGTTGACGTGAACCGTGAACTTGAGATTTGGAGCCTGGAATTTGAAGTTTTGATGCGCCATGTCCTCACGTCGGAATTTTTTTCGCTCGTTCATGACCCGCAAGGATTCGCCTCGGCAGCGGGCGCAGCGGGAGTTGAAGAAGTATTTCATCCGGGTCAACGAGACCGGCATCGAGGTGCGCAAGCCGACGCTCGAGACGACGCTGTTCAAATGGGAGGAGCTGCGCACGATCCTGGCCCAGGCCCACGAGCCGATGCCGGGACTGCCGTCGATGATGTGGATCCTGAGCGGAGACCGCTCCGTCAGCGTCATCCCGCAGGGAGCGCGTGGCGAGGAGGTGTTCGTCAAATGGATCGAACAGCTCCCGGACTTCCGCCACGACGAACTGGCCGCCGCCCGGTCCTGCGGAGAGGAGAAGACCTTCACCGTGTGGGCAAGGCCGACACAGGAAGCGGAGGGGGCTTCATGAGATTGCGCCTTGGAATCGCGGCTGCGGGTGAAACCTGGCAAAAGCGCATTGTAAGTCCGGGCGAACCCACCCCGATTTCCTGCTCCTCCGCTGCGCGGGAGCAGGAAATATCCCCTCCCCAGAGGGGACCGGCGCGTTGGCATGCCCGAAGGAAGGTCCCCTCTGGGGAGGGGATATTTGTCGCCGCCGACGCAGTCGGGGTTGAGGCGGCAATTCGGGGTGGGTTTGCGCGTCCGGCATACCCCACCAGTTCCCCTCGCTGACCCACGCGTCATGACCACGACCAAGCTCATCCTTGAAAGCCTCCGGCATCACGCGCGGTCGCACCTCGGAACCGTCCTGGGCGCGACCGTCGGCGCGGCGATCCTCATCGGCGCGTTGCTGGTCGGCGATTCCGTCCGCGAAAGCCTCAAGCGCATGGCCCTCCTGCGGCTGGGAAACACGCAGGCCGTCCTGCTTTCCAACGACCGCCTGTTTCGTGCGGAGCTGACCGCCGACCTGGAGAAAGACCTCGGCCGTCCGACCGCGCCGGTCCTGATCTTTCTCGGATCGGCATCCGCGGGAGGCGGCGAGGCGCGGGCGAACCAGGTGCAGATCGTGGGGGTGGACGAGCGTTTCCATGAGTTTGCCCCGACCTCGCGAGAGATCGCGCCCCCCCATTTCACGCCGGGCGAGGAATCCGTGCATCTCAATCCCCAGCTCGCGAAGCAGCTGGGCGTCAAGCGGGGCGACGAAGTCCTGTTCCGGTTGCCCAAGCCGTCCCTGCTTTCCCGCGAGGCTCCCATGGCTCCTGAAGAGGACAGTTCTGTTTCCATCCGGCTCACTGTGGCTGAGATTCTCGCGGACGAGGACCTCGGCCGCTTCAGCCTGAAGGCCAGCCAGGTCCCCCCCTTCAATGCCTTCGTCCCCATTTCGCTGCTGCAGGAAAAACTCGAAACTCCCGGCAAGGCGAACCTGATGCTGATCGGCGGCGAAGACTTCGCGGACAAGGAAGCCTCCGCGGCGTTCCTGGCCGAGGCCAACGCCGCCATTCGGAAGCATTGGACCCTCGCCGACGCGGAATTAAAGCTGCTCCAGATCCCCGACCGGCCCGACTCCGTGATCGAGCTGCGCACCGACCGTGTCTTCCTCGACCCGCCGATCGCCAAGGCCGCGTCGGGCGTGTCCGTTTCGGAGAAGCAGGAAATCCTGACCTACTTCGTGAACGAATTCCGCGTCGGAGATCGAACGACGCCCTTCTCCATGGCCACCGCCATCGGCGCGCCCATTGTGCCGCCGGAGATGGCCGAGAACGAGATCCTCATCAACCAGTGGCTCGCCGATGACCTGAAGGCCAGACCCGGCCAGGAACTCCAGCTCCGTTACTACGTGGTCGACGCTGGGCGCAAGACCGTCGAGCGCACGAACACCTTCGTCATCCGCGGGGTGCTGCCATTTCAGGGCATGGTCAAGGACCCTTACCTAATGCCCGACTTCCCCGGCATGACCGATGCCAAGAATTGCCGTGACTGGGACACCGGCTTCGAGATGGACATGGACGCCATCCGCAAGCAGGACAACGATTACTGGGAGGAGAACAAGGGCACGCCCAAGGCGTTCGTCACGCTGGCGGCCGGACAAAAGCTCTGGGGCAACCGGTTCGGCGATTTGACCGCCGTCCGTTACGCCGCGCCGGCAACGGCGACGAACGACATCGCCGCCAAGATCATGAATTCGCTTGAACCGGCGGAGATCGGCCTGGTCGTGACCGACGTGCGCAGCCGCGCGCTCGACGCTGTCAACCAGGGTCAGGATTTTGGCATGCTGTTCATCAGCTTCAGCTTCTTCCTGATCTTTGCCGCGCTGGCGTTGATGTCGATGCTCTTCCAGTTCAGCGTCGAACAGCGTGCGACCGAGATCGGGACGCTCCTGGCCGTGGGTTTCACGCCGGCAAAGCTGCGCCGGATCATGCTGGCCGAGGGAACTCTTTTGGCGGCGCTGGGGGCGGCTGTCGGAGCCGTGGGAGCCGTGGTCTATGCGCGCGCGCTGCTGCGCGGCCTGTCGACGCTCTGGGTGGACGCCGTTGGAACTTCGGAACTGCGGTTGCATATCCTGCCGGCGACGCTGGTCATCGGCATTGTCGCCTCGATCCTGGTGGCGATGTTCACCATCTGGCTGGCCTTGCGTAAACAGGCGAAACAGCCCGCCCGCGAGCTGTTGTCCGGCGGCGCGGACCTCGAAGCCACGGGCGCGGCGCACGGCGGAAAAAGCCGCGCGGGAACGATCGGCATCGCGAGCGTCGCCTTGGCCCTGGTGATGCTGGGTTGCGCGTTCGCGAAGGGCGACCTGAACCCGGGCATCTTCTTTGGGGCGGGTTCTCTCTTGTTGATCGGCTCGCTCGCCTTCGCCAGCGGTTGGCTGACCCGGCTCGACCGTTTGCAGGCTGTCGTCCGGCCCACGATCGCCGGCATGGGCCTGCGCAATTCCGCGCGCCGCCGCCGTCGCAGTCTCGCGACCATCGCCATCCTCGCCTGCGGCAGCTTCCTCGTGGTGGCTGTCGGCTCCTTCGAACTCGACGCCACGCGCAACGCGGACAAGCGCTCCTCGGGCACCGGCGGTTTCGCCTTCCTCGGCCAGTCCGCCCAACCGGTCGTGCACGATCTGAACACGGAAAAGGGACTCGATTTCTTCGGCTTGGAGAAGGGCGATGTCGAGGGCGTGGACGTGGTCTCGTTCCGCGTGCGCGACGGCGAGGAGGCCAGCTGCCTCAACCTCAATCGCGCGCAGAAGCCCCGCATTGTGGGCGTCGATCCCGCGGCCTTGGACTCCCGCGGCGCGTTCACCTTCGCCAAGGTGATCAAGGGCGCCTCCAAGGAAAACCCCTGGCTCGCGCTCAACCAGGAAACCGACGATGGCTGCATCCCGGCGATCGGGGACATGGCCTCGCTGATGTGGGCCATGGGCGGGAAGATGGTCGGCGACACGATCGAATATCCCGACCCGGACGGCCAGGGCCGACCGATCAAGTTCAAGGTCGTCGGCGCGCTGGCCGCCTCGATCATGCAGGGCCAGTTGATCGTTGCCGAAGACCGCTTCCTCAAACGGTTTCCGACGGAGGAAGGTTATCGAATGTTCCTCGTCGACGCCCCTTCGAACAGCGCGTCCGAGGCGTCGGCGACCCTGAGCCGCGCGCTGCAGGACACGGGTCTGGAACTGACGCCCACCGTGCGCCGCCTGGCCGAATACAACGCCGTGCAGAACACCTACCTGACCACCTTTCAGATCCTGGGCGGCCTCGGCCTGCTGCTCGGCAGCGTGGGGTTGGGCGTGGTCGTACTGCGCAACGTGTTGGAGCGACGCGGCGAACTGGCCGCGTTATTGGCCGTGGGTTTTCGCCGGGAAGCCGTGCGCTGGCTGGTGATCAGCGAACACGGCGCCCTGCTGGCGATCGGACTGTTGTCCGGCGTCGTGTCGGCGATCGTCGCGGTGTTGCCGGGTCTTACGGCGCCCGGGACGGAGGTTCCCTACGGGACCTTGGCGGTCACCCTGGCGATTGTCCTCGTCAGCGGCGTGATCTGGACCTGGGCCGCCGCCCGCCTCGCCCTCCGCGGGGAACTTCTGAAAGCATTGAGAAACGAATGAACGCAACGCGCTCCCATCTCCTCCACCGCGCCTTTGCCAGCCTTCTCCTCCTGGCGACCCTTTGTTTCACTTTGTGGCCGCGTCAAATTTCGGCCGCCGCCGCCGAACCGCTTTACCAGAACGACCTGGAGAACGAGGACGTCGGCTTCGAGCCGCTGGACTTCCTGATTCTCGACGGCAAGTTTGCGGTCAAACAGGAACCCGGCAACCGCGTCCTAGAGCTGCCGGGCTCGCCGCTGCAGGGCTACGGCCTGTTGTTCGGCCCGACCGAAACCGACGGCCTGGAGGTCCGCGCGCGGATTCTCGCCTCGCGCAAGAAGCGGCTCTTCCCCACCTTCGGCGTGGGTGTGAATGGCGCCAGCGGTTACAAACTGCTTTGCTCGCCAGGTCGAGGCGCCATCGAGTTGAAGATGGGCGACGAGGTGAAGGCCGCCGCCCCGCTCAAATGGAATTCGGATACCTGGACGCATTTCCGGCTCCAGATCGTGAAAACCGGCGCCAGCCGCTGGAAAATCTGCGGCAAGCTCTGGGAACAGGGCTCCAAGGAACCGGAGAAGTGGCAGGTGCAGATTGACGAAACCAAGGAACCGCCCGCCGGCCGTCCCGCCATCTGGGGAACGCCCTACTCCGACCAACCGATCCAATACGACGACCTGAAGGTCCTCAAGGCCAAGGCGGAGTAGCAGACGCGGTGACGCCCGCCACGCCGAAGGCGGGAGGCTCGTTTTTGGACTCATGCATCCTCCAGACAATTCTCGCCCTTCATGACTGCAACTTTCTTTATTTAGAATTATTCTAAATCTTGACCTGGTTCAAAAATCGCCTATCGTGCGCGCCCCGGAAGGAACTCCGGATGGGACTATTCAACGTGGAAATGACCGAAAACAGTCGATTTGACGCGGAATTGAACGAAAAGCTGGCGACGAGCGGCTTTCGCTTCACCGCGCAGCGGCGGCATGTCTACAACGTGCTGGTCAACAAGCGCGATCATCCGACGGCGGAGGAGGTCTTCATTCGGGCCAAGGCGGAGATGCCGGAGATTTCCATGGCCACGGTCTACAACTGCCTCGATGCCCTGGTGAAGTGTGGGCTGGTGAAGCAGGTGAATCATGACCGCTCCGCCAACCGCTACTGCTCCAACATGCAGGAGCACTGCCACTACTACTGCACGGACTGCAACCGTGTGTTCGACGTCGATCTGAAGGCGCGGCCCCTGGTTCCAGAGGCGGATCTCCCGGAGACCTTCAAGCCCGACCACATCGATGTCGCCATGCGCGGCCACTGCCCCGACCCTGAATGCGCGACGCATACCAAGGACTGAAATTTCACCATGAGTTCAGCGACCGACACCATCGAAGGCTTTGTCAAAAGCGAGTACAAATACGGGTTCGTCACGGACATCGAGGCGGACTCCGCGCCGCCCGGATTGAACGAGGACATCATCCGCTTCATCTCCGAGAAGAAGAAGGAGCCGGAGTGGTTGACTGAGTGGCGCCTGAAGGCCTTTGCCCGCTGGAAAGAGATGGCGGAGCCGAAGTGGCCGCACGTGAAGTATCCGCCCGTCGATTTCCAGGCCATCAGCTATTATTCCGCGCCCAAGAAAAAAGGCGACGGCCCCAAGAGCCTGGACGAGGTCGATCCCAAGCTGCTCGAAACCTACGAGAAGCTCGGCATCCCGCTGCACGAACGCGAGCGCCTTGCCGGCGTGGCTGTGGACGCTGTCTTCGACTCCGTCTCCGTGGGCACGACCTTCAAGGAGACCCTGGCGGAAAAGGGCGTGATCTTCTGCTCCTTCTCGGAGGCCGTGCAGGAACACCCGGAACTGGTCCGCAAATACCTCGGCAGCGTCGTCCCCCACACGGACAACTTCTATGCGGCCCTGAACTCTGCGGTCTTCAGCGACGGCTCCTTCTGCTACATCCCGAAAGGCGTCCGCTGCCCGATGGAGCTTTCCACCTACTTCCGCATCAACGCCGCCAACACCGGACAGTTCGAGCGCACGCTGATCGTCGCCGACGAGGGAGCTTACGTCAGCTACCTGGAGGGCTGCACCGCGCCGATGCGCGATGAGAACCAGCTCCACGCGGCGGTCGTCGAGCTCGTTGCCCTGGAGAACGCGGAGATCAAGTATTCGACCGTGCAGAACTGGTATCCCGGCGACGAGAACGGCGTGGGCGGCATCTACAACTTCGTGACCAAGCGCGGCATCTGCGCCGGCGCAAACGCGAAGATTTCCTGGACGCAGGTCGAGACCGGCTCCGCGATCACCTGGAAATACCCGAGCTGCATCCTCAAGGGTGACAACAGCGTCGGCGAGTTCTACTCCGTCGCGTTGACCAACCTGATGCAGCAGGCCGACACCGGCACCAAGATGATTCACCTCGGGAAGAACACCCGCAGCACCATCATCTCCAAGGGCATCTCCGCCGGGCGCGGTCAGAACAGCTACCGCGGCCTGGTTCAAATTCAGAAGAACGCCGAGAATGCGCGCAACTTCTCCCAGTGCGACTCCCTGCTCATCGGCGACCAGTGCGGCGCGCACACCTTTCCTTACATCGAGGTGAAGAACACGACCGCCAGCGTCGAGCACGAGGCCACCACCTCCAAGATCGGCGAGGACCAGATCTTCTACTGCAACCAGCGCGGCCTCGAAACGCAGGACGCCGTGAACATGATCGTGAACGGCTTCTGCAAGGAGGTCTTCAAGGAACTCCCCATGGAGTTCGCGGTTGAGGCCCAGAAACTCCTCGGCGTCAGCCTTGAAGGCAGCGTCGGGTGAGGAAGGAATTCAGGAATCAGTAGTCGGCAATCAGTTTTCAGAAGCTGCGAACACGAAACACGAATCAATCATGTTGGAAATCAAGAATCTACACGCGGGCGTTGAGGGGATCAGCATCCTCAAGGGCCTCAACCTCTCGATCAACGCGGGCGAGGTCCACGCGATCATGGGCCCGAACGGCAGCGGCAAGAGCACCCTCGCCTCCGTCCTCGCGGGACGGGACGGCTACGAGGCGACCGAGGGCGAGGTGACCTACCTTGGCCAGGACCTGCTGGACATGGCCCCCGAGGTGCGCGCCCGCGAAGGCGTCTTTCTCGCCTTCCAGTACCCCGTCGAGATCCCCGGTGTGAACAGCACCTACTTCATGAAGTCCGCCCTTAACGAGGTTCGCAAGCATCGCGGCGAGAGCGAACTCGACGCCGTCGATTTCCTCGACTTCGTGAAGGACAAGATGCGCCTGCTCGAACTGCCCGAGAACTTCATGAAGCGCCCGGTGAACGACGGCTTCTCCGGCGGTGAGAAGAAGCGCAACGAGATTTTTCAGATGGCCGTGCTCGAGCCGAAGCTTGCGGTCCTCGACGAGACCGACTCCGGTCTGGACATCGACGCGCTCAAGACCGTCGCCAACGGCGTCAACAAGCTCAAGGGCCCCGACAACGCCCAACTCGTCATCACCCACTACCAGCGCCTGCTCGACTACATCGTGCCGGACTTTGTCCACGTTCTCTTCAACGGCCGCATCGTGAAATCCGGCGGCAAGGACCTGGCGCTGGAGTTGGAGGAGAAGGGCTACGACTGGATCATCAAGGGCGAGTTGCAGAACGCCTGAACGACCCGCCGCCGCAACGCTGAAACGCTCTCAAGATGACTGAAGTCGCCGACAAACCAGCCAGCCCGATCGACCGCTACCTGACGGCCTTCGAGGCCGTTGAGAAGGACAGCGCCGGCCGCGAACCGTCGTGGGTTCTGCCCCTCCGCAAGGCCGGCATGGCCCGCTTTGCCGAGCAGGGTTTCCCAACCACGAAGCAGGAGGACTGGCGTTTCACCAACGTCGCCCCGATCGCGAAGCTCCCCTTCCTTCCGGCAGGCCGCAGCGACGCGGACGCCTCGGCGCTCGATCGTTTCCCCTTTGCGAAACTCGAAGGCAGCCGCCTCGTCTTCGTGGACGGCGTGTTCTCCAACGACCTTTCCTTGCTTGAGCCCCAGGCCGACGGCGTGGTCGTCGCCAGTCTGGCCGCGGCGTTGAACGAATGCCCGGAGCTCGTGGAGCAGCATCTCGGGCAATACGCGGCCGACGAATCCAATTCGTTTGCCGCCATGAACACCGCCTTGTTCACGGACGGCGCGTTCATTCATGTTCCCGACGGAGCGGTTGTCGAAAAGCCCATCCGGCTGCTCTTCGTGTCGGCCGCCGCCGAAGAAGGCGCCACGGCCAACGTCCGCAACCTCATCGTGGCCGGGCGGAACAGCCAGGCGACGCTGGTCGAGAGCCATGTCGCGCTCAATGACGGAGCCTACCTGACCAACGTGGTCGGCGAGTTTTCCATCGGCGAGAATGCGCGCGTGGAGCACGTGAAACTCCAGGACGAGAGCAAGGAGGCGTTCCACATCGGAGCCCTGCACGCGAAACTCGACCGCGCTTCAAACTTCACCACGCATTCCATCGCCCTGGGCGCGCGCATCTCGCGCAACAACTTGAGGACGAACCTCGATGGCGAGGGTCTGGTCGCCACCCTGAACGGCCTTTACCTGACCGCAGGCGAGCAGTTGGCCGACCATCACATGGTCGTCGATCACGCCCAGCCCCACTGCGAAAGCCACGAGTACTTCAACGGCATCCTCGCCGACAAGTCGAAGGGCGTTTTCCACGGTCGCATCCACGTCCATCAGGCCGCCCAGAAGACCGACGCCAAGCAGACCAACAAGAACCTGCTCCTCTCCGACAACGCCACGATTGACACCAAGCCGCAGCTGGAGATCTACGCCGACGATGTCCGCTGCACCCACGGCGCGACCATCGGACAGCTCAACGACGAGTCCATCTTCTACCTTCGCGCCCGCGGCATCGGCCGAGAGAAGGCCCGCCAGATGCTGATGCACGCTTTCGCCGGCGAGATCATCGATCGTATCGCCTGTGAGCCCGTCCGCGAGGAGCTTGACGCCATCGTTTGGGACCGCCTCGACAGCGACCTGCATCTCAAGGACGCGGAGGATTGACCGACGCTCCCCGACCGCGAACCGAAAACCGAGAACCGCAGCCATGTTCGACGAACTGACCGACCTCTACCAGCAGTTGATCCTGGACCACAGCAAGAACCCGCGGAACTTCCACGTGATGGAGGACGCGGACCGCGAGGCCCAAGGCACGAACCCGATGTGCGGCGACAACTACCGCATCTTCGTCAAGATGGACGGCGACCGCGTGAGCGACGTCAGTTTCCAGGGTTCCGGCTGCGCGATCTCCAAGGCCTCGGCCTCGTTGCTCACCGAGTCCCTCAAGGGCAAGACGCGCGACGAGATCAAGGCGGTCTTCGACAAGGTCCGCCAGATGGTCACCACGGGCGAGATCGAGGACACCGGCATCAAGAAACTCGGGGCCTTCGCCGGCGTTCACAAGTTTCCGGCGCGGGTCAAGTGCGCCATCCTCCCCTGGCACGCCATCGTCGCCGCCATCGAGGGCGACCAGGAGCCGGTGTCCACGGAGTAGCGCGCTCGCATGCCTGAACCGCCCCAATTCGACCTGATCGTCGTGGGCGGCGGCGCGGCCGGGTTCTTCACGGCGATCGCCTGCGCCGAAGCTTCGCCGGGCGCGCGGGTCCTGATCCTCGAGAAGGCGGCCAAGGTTCTGGCCAAGGTGAAGATCTCCGGCGGAGGGCGCTGCAATGTCACCCACGCCTGCTTCGATCCCCGCGAACTGACCTCCTTCTACCCGCGCGGGTCGCGCGAGTTGATCGGCCCGTTTCATTGCTGGGGGCCGACCGAGACCATGGACTGGTACGAGGCTCATGGCGTCCCCTTGAAGATCGAGTCCGACAATCGCGTGTTTCCGGAGTCTGACGATTCGCAGAGCGTGATCGACTGCCTCACTTCCGTCGCCCGGAAGGACGGCGTGGAGATTCGAACCGGGCAGACCGTGGTTGAAGCCAGGCAATCCGCGGGCGGCGTCTTCACTGTAACGACTGCTGCTGGCGACTGCTTGGCGACCCGCCATCTGGCGCTGACCACCGGCGGTTCGCGCGACGCCGGCGGCGCCCGGATTGCGGCGTCCTTCGGCCATCGGCTCGAACCGCCCGCCCCTTCGCTTTTCACCTTCAAGATCGACGACCCCCGCATTGCCGGCCTGCCAGGCCTTGCTGTTCCGTCCGCGCGTGTCCGGGTCGCCCCGCCGCATGACTCGTCCGACCTGGCGGCTAAAGGACCGGTTCTGATCACGCACTGGGGACTGAGCGGACCGGGCATTCTCCGAGTTTCCGCATGGGGCGCCCGCGCCCTGCAACAACTGGACTATCGATTTGAGATCGCCGTCGACTGGTCCGGCGGCGAGGGGAACGTCGAAGCGGTCGCTGATGCCTTCAACCGTCTGCGCGGCCGGTCGCCGAAACGCGCAATCGTGAATGATCCCCAGTTCGAAATCCCATCGCGCCTTTGGCGACGCCTGGTCGAAGCCGGTTTGAGCGAAACCGGTAAGGCGTCGGCCGAAATCGCCGAACTGCGTTGGCCGCACCTGTCGCGGGAGGCGGGGCTGGCGGTGGCAAGGCAGCTCGCCGACTGCCGCCTCGCGGTCCGCGGCAAGAGCATGAACAAGGAGGAGTTTGTTACCTGCGGCGGCGTGAACCTCGGCGAGGTGAACTTCAAGACCATGGAAAGCCGCCTCGTCCCAAGCTTGTTCTTCGCGGGTGAACTGCTGGACATCGACGGCGTGACCGGCGGATTCAACTTCCAGGCCGCCTGGACCACCGGCCGCATCGCCGGCGAGAGCGCAATGTAGAACAACCAAAGAATACACAAAACACGCAGAGAAAGACCTTCTCTGGGGATACCCCCCCTCTGTGTGCTCTGAGGTTCTGTCTCCGCCTTGGAATCAATCCGTGGTCAACACGAGTTTGCCGAACTGGGGCGAGGTTTTCATCCGCTCGATTGCGGCATTGCCTTCCGCCAGGGGGAGGACGGCGTCGACGATCGGTTTGATGTCGTGGCGTTCGGTGAATTCCAGCATCGCATCGAAATCGGCCGGCGAGCCCATGGTCGATCCTTGCAGGCGAAGCTGCTTCCAGAAGACCTTGAAGAGGTCGAGCTTCTCGGGCGGTCCGGCGGTGGCCCCGTAGTTGACGATCCGGCCGCCGGGAGCCGCCAGGTCGATCAGCGCGGCGTAACCCGGGCCGCCTGCGCTGTCGATGATAAGATCCGGGGCGCCGGCCTGTTGGCGGCAGGTTTTTGTCCAGTTCTCGCCCGTGTAGTCAAAGCCGCCCACGGCGCCCAGTTCCACCGCGCGCCCAATCTTCTCCGGGGAGGATGAGGTCACCCAGACTTTCGCGCCGGCGGCGACCGCAAACTGCAGCGCGAAGACCGCGACGCCACCGCCGATTCCGGTGACAAGCGCGGTTTCGCCCTCCTTCAACCCGCCCTGCGGGAACAGCGCCCGCCAAGCGGTCAGTCCGGCCAAGGGCAACGAGGCCGCCTCTTCCCAACCGAGTGAAGCGGGTTTTGGACGCAATTGTCCAAGGGGCGCGACGACCTCCTCAGCGAAGGTTCCGTCGCGCGGCAGGCCGAGGATGGTGAAGCGGTCCGCCTGCGCCTTCTCGCACGCGCCCCAGTCGAAGCCCGGATTCACGACGACCTCCCTCCCGAGCCAAGCGGCATCCACGCCTTCGCCGACGCGCGCGACAACGCCCGCTCCGTCGGAACCGAGGACGATCGGCGTCACGATGCCGGGATACATGCCGCGCGTGATCCAGAAGTCGCGGCGGTTCAGCGCCGCGGCTTTCAACCGGACCACGACCTCGCCGGCGCCGGGTTCGAGTTCGGGGCGTTCCTGCAGCTCGAGAGGCTGCTTGATTTCGTTCAGGACAAGGGCTTTCACGGCGGGGCTTTCTGGAAGGGTGTTTCGAAGGTTCGCGGACGGACGCATGGTAGGCGCCGACGGCGAAGCCACAATGGAGAAAAGCGGGGCTTCTTTCCGATGTCCCCAATGCGCGATGGCCACAGAGAGGGTGAGGCGAATTGTCTTCAATGAGCCGACGTGAGCATGTCCAGCGCGGCTCACGGAGGACAATTCGCCCCGCCTTCACCGCTACCCGCACCGGATCACTCCTCCTGCCACATTGTTTTCCACGGTGGTTCGAAGGCGAAGTACGCGGCCAATCCGCACACCGTGGCCGCCAACGACACCGGCAACCCCAGCGCGCCAATTCCGGGCGCCGCTTCCAGAAAGGCTTCCCAGCCGAGAAGAAAGTGGATCGCCCAGACGCCGGTTCCGGTCAGCATGGCCGCGATGGCCGACCGGCCATCCCGCGGTTTTGAATACAGGCCGAGCATCAACGGAACAAACAGTCCGACGAGCGTCATGGCGTAGGCCTCCTCCAAGAGAGAATAGGCGCTCTCACCCGCAAAGGCCGTCGCCAGACTGCAAGCGGCCACGAACACGACCGCCAAGCGGTTCACGCGCAGGGGATCGCCCCTGCGGAAGCGCGGAACGACGTTCTGCGCCAGCGCTCCCGCCGGCGACAGGATCGCGCTGTCGATGGTGGAGAGAACCGCGGATAGCAGCGCGACCAGAAAGACAACCGCCAGGGCCGGGCTGAGAAACGACTGCGCCAGCGCCGGCAGGATCGCCTGATCGAGGGAACTGGGAATGAGCAGGTTGGCGGCAAGCGCCAACAGCAACGGGATGGCTCCCAGGACGAGGTAGGCGCCGCCCGCGATGAGGCAGGCCCTGCCGGCCGTTCGATCCGATCGCGAGGCGAACACGCGCTGCATCAGATCCTGTCCCGGCACGTTGCCCAGCGCGCCGGTGAGGAACACCCCCAGCCAGCCGAGAAACGCGGCGGCATCCTTGGCGGGGATGAGGACCAGTTTCTCGGCCGGCGTCTCAGACCCGATTCGCCCGAAGGCCGCCATGACGCTCCCATCCCCCAGCCGCGACAGGACGGTGATGGCGAGGATGACCAGTCCCACGGCGACCAGGACGATCTGGACCGCGTCCGTCAGGGTGACCGACCACATCCCGCCCATCAGCGTGTAGCCCGTCCCGACGACGGCAACCAGGACAAGCCCGACGCGCGGATCGATGCCGAAGAACAGGTCCAGCATCCCCGCCACCGCCACGAACTGGGCGGCAATCCAGCCGAAATAACTGGGCACTAGGATGAGCGCGGAAATGAGTTCCGCCGCGGGGCCGAACTTGCGTCGGAAGAAATCGGGAACGGTGAGCAGGCCCATTCGCCACATGGGCCCCGCGACGAAGAGTCCGGTGAACAGCAGGCAGACACCGGCGCCGAGTGGATCGAGAGCCGCGGCCTGCAGCCCTTCCTGCCGCACTTCGTCAGAGACGGCCAGCAGTGTGCCGGCGCCGAACCAGGTGGCCAGGATCGTCATCCACGCCAGCGACAACGGCAGCCGCCGACCGGCCACCAGGAAGTCCTCCACGTTGGAAATCCGCTTTCCTGCGAACCAGGCGATCCCGTACATCGCCGCCACGTAGACGACGAGCGTCACACCCAGCAGCCCGCGAAGCGAGGGATCGATCGGAAGGGTCATGGCCGCTTGAACGAACAATCCAGTTCGACCGCTCCTTCCAGCCGCTTCAGGTAATCCTCCCGGGAAATGTGCCTTGCTCCAAGTTGTCGCGTGATCGGCGTCAGCATCTGGATGTCGAACAGCGCGAATCCTCTTTTGGCCAGATGGCCGATCAGATGATGCAGCGCAACCTTTGAAGCCTCGGACTCGGTGTGGAACATGGACTCGCCGGCGAACAGCCCGCCGACCGCGACGCCGTAGATCCCCCCCGCCAGACGGCCGTCCTTCCAGCATTCCACGCTGTGGGCATGGCCGGCCTCATGCAGTCCGCTGTAGGCTTCGATGAATTCCGGGCCGATCCAGTTGCCGTCGTTGCGCGCCGTGGCGCAGCCTTCCATGACTTCGGTGAACGCGCGGTCGTGTGTGATCTCAAACGGCCTCCGGCGCAGCGTTTTGGCGAAACTCCGTGAGACATGGAACCCGTCGAGTTCGAAGATGGCGCGCGGATCGGGCGACCACCAGGTGATCGGGTCGCAGCTCCAAGGGAAGATGCCGCTCCGATAGGCGAGCAGCAGTCGCGCGACCGACAGGTCGCCGCCGATGGCGACCAGTCCGTCCTCGTTTGCCTCGCGAGGATCGGGAAACCAGAGGGGCGCCTCGACCATCGTCCCCCCGCTCACTTTCCGCCGACGACCGGCTGGGTCCAGGCCGTCTCCAGTTCGCCGGCGCGATACGGATTCTCCTTCTTCTTCGAAGACTCGATCACCGCGCGGACGTAAAGCTCGTCGCCGGTCAGCCTGTATTCCGCCTGGGTTCCCTCGACCTCCTTCAGGACGGCGCCGATTTCATCACTGTAGCGGCGGGTGACGCGCTGCTCCTCTCCTTCCTTGTCCAGCACGGGCTTGCTGACGCGGTCGAAGCCCTTCTTCGTCCCGATGAAGCGCGTGGTGTAGGCGACTCCGGGCTCGGCGGCGATGCGGATCGAGATTTTCCCGCCGTTCACCTTCACATCGTCGAGGACAACGCCGCTGGAGGCGTAAAACTCGCCGGCCTCAATGGCCTCGACCATGCCGTTGGCCGTGAGTTTCCCTGCGCGGACCATCACCCAGCCGCGCCCGGGGTTGCTCTTCTTTGAATCAAAGGCGTGATAGGAATGTCCGTCGTCGGTGGCGAGGCCGAAGAGCGGCTTCATCCCCAGTTCGCCAAGCCGGAAGGCGTTGACGATGTCCCAGATGCGCTCGGTTCCCGCGTGGGTTTCGTCGCCTTCGTTGTGGACCATCGGGTGCCCGTTGTAGACCTCGAAGAAGCGCTCGTTGGCGATCTTCATCAGGTCTTCAGCCGTGACGGCGTAGAAGAAGTTGGGGTGGTTGAGGTGGGGGAACATCGGCTGGCCGGTCCGTTCCCGCTGATCGATCACGGCGTCCACGTTCTTGCGCAGGACATCAGCGACGCTGCTCCCGCTCTGGGGGATGATGAGCTCCTTGAGGTTGGTGGCATTCACATGCACGGGCAGTGACGGTTTGCCCGGGCCGGGGAGGTAGCGCGCGGTGATTTCCTCGCCTTGGATCAGCAGGAAGCGGCCGCGCTCCTCAAATTTCCCGCGAAACTCGGCGAGTCCGCGCAGACGCGCCTGCCGGTGGTCGTCCTTCATCCGCGTCTCCACCCACCCGTCGCCGAACTGTTCCACATACTTGTCGAAGGCGATTTTGCCCCCCTTGTTCTTCTCTGCGTCGATCCACCTCTCCCCGGCGGACAGGACGTTGTGGTCGGTGAACATCAGGAAGTTGTAGCCGCGTTCCTTGTACCAGGCGGCGATGGACTCGGGATAATCGTCGCCGTCGCTCCAGAGGGAATGCGTGTGGAGGTTGCCCTTCCACCACCGGGCCTCGCCGGCGGAAAGGGAAGAGACTGCCAGAAGAAGGGCGAGGATAACGGAGGGAAGCCCACGGCGGGGCGTTTCGAAGGGCTTGTTCGTGCGCATGCTCACTCAATAGTCATCCCTGGCCGCGACGGCAAAACAAAACATGACCGGTGGCGTCGCCGGAAGCCGACAGACGGGAGCGGCGCACGCCGCCCTCCGGACGAAAGGCCGGCAGCAAACGCCACGTGGGCCGCCCGCTTTCGTTCGCTCCTGATTCAGAGCCTCACGTCTGTGAGAATCCGGGTATCCTTCCTGTTCCGCAACACCCGCGCCATGGGAGTCCCTCCGTCGGGCGAGAGCGATTCCTTCAACGCGGCCTCCTTGCCCGCGCCGGAGGCCAGGACAACGACATTCCTGGCGGCGATCAGGGCGTCATATCCCAGGGTGACGCGATCCGGCGGCGGTTTTTCCGCAACCACCGCGCGATACAGGGCGGGGTTGTTCATCGTCTCCTTGGACTCTCCGGGAAAAAGCGACGCCGTGTGGCCGTCCTCGCCCATGCCAAGGAAGATCCGGTCAAACACGTTGTCCCTCCCGCCGCGCGCGGCGAAGAACGCCGCCAAGTCCCGGGCGGCCATGTCTGCGGCATGGGCGGACTCCTCTTCCCCCGGAATCCGGTGGACCTGCTCCGAAGCGATGCCCAACGGGCAGAGAAGAAGTTCCTCTGCCATCCGGAAGTTGCTTTCGTCGTCGGTCGGCGGCACGCAACGCTCGTCTGCCCAGAAAAAATGAACTTCGCGGAAGAGCTCCGCCCGTGTGCGTCCCTGTTCCACGACGGCGCGGAAGAAGTTCCGGGTGATGCGCCCCCCCGACAGGGCGACGGAATAGGGCGTCGAGGCCGCTGCGCGAGTCGCCAACTCGTTCAACCAATCGCCCGCGGCGGCGGCGGCAAGGGCTTCGGGATTGTCGAAGGACTGGATCATGGTGACTGGTGGGGTGTGGAACGAAGGCGGATGGCTTGCGACTGGCGATTGACGACTCTCGTCCTCGGTCATTTGGCCGACTGGGATCATGCGGACGAGCGCACCACGCCAATCACCAACTACGATTCACCAACTACGATTCACCAACGACAATCCCTCACTTCAACGGTTGCGGGTTCCGCCACTTGTGTCCGGAGGCGGCGAGCAGGTCGTCGGCGGCCACCGGCCCCCAGGTTCCGGCCGAGTAGAATTCCCGGTTTGTGAGCGGCGTGTCGGCCCACCCTTCGCGGATGGCGTCGGCGATGCTCCACGCGGTTTCGACCTCATCGCGCCGGATGAAGAGGGTCGCGTCGCCCTCGATCGCCTCCAGCAGCAGGCGCTCGTAGGCCTCGGGTGTGTAGGCGCCGAACTCGGTGTCGTAGCTGAAGTGCATGCGGACGGGACGGGCTTCCATGCTGGAACCGGGGACCTTGCCGTTGAAGTGCAGGGAAATGCCCTCGTTGGGCTGGAGACGCAGCGTCAGCGAGTTGGCGTTCATTCCGGTCTCGCTGCAGGCCGCGTAGAGAATGTTCGGCGTCGGCCGGAACTGCACGCGGACCTCGCTCGCACTCATCGGCATGTTCTTGCCCGTCCGCAGATAGAATGGAACATCCGACCAGCGCCAGTTGTCGATGAACAGCTTGAGCGCGACATAGGTCTCCACGTTCGAACCGGGGTCCACCTTGGGCTCCTGTCGGTAGCCCTGGCGGTTTTCACCGTCGATCTGTCCGGCGAAGTACTGTCCCCGCACGACCTGTCCGCCGATGTTCCTCGGATCGATGGCCCGGATGGATTGGAGCAGCTTGACCTTCTCGTCGCGGATGGCCTCGGCCTCCAGTGAGACGGGCGGCTCCATGGCCACGAGAGCCAGAACCTGGAGCAGGTGGTTCTGCACCATGTCGCGCAGGGCGCCCGCCTCCTCGTAATAGCCCCCACGCGATCCTACCGCGTGCTTTTCGCTTACGGTGATCTGGACGTTGTCGATGGACTGGCGGTTCCAGAGCGGCTCGAAGATGGAGTTTGAGAAACGGAACATCAGGATGTTCTGCACCGTCTCCTTGCCGAGGTAGTGGTCGATGCGGAAGATCTGTTTCTCGTGTGCGTGCCGCATCAGGCTCTCGTTCAGCGTGCGCGCTGAGGCCAGGTCGCGGCCGAAGGGCTTTTCGACAACCACCCGTTTCCAGGAAGCGCCGCGCGGTTCGCGGTTCAGGAGGCCTGCGTCCGAGCAGCGGGCAACCACCTCGGAAAACTGGCTGGGTGATATTGCGAGGTAGATGAGCGCGTTGGCGCGCGCACGTTCGTCCTCGGATTCCTCGAGCCGTTCGCGGAGCCGGGTGTAGGCGGCGGCGTCCGTCAAGTCGCCCCGGCAATAGACGATCTTGGCGGCGAACTTCTCCCACTTGGACTCGTCCACCGTCTTGCTCCGGGAAAAGCGGCCCAGCGCTTCCCGCAGTTCCCCACGCCAGGAATCGTCCGTCTTTTCGCGACGGGCAAAGCCGATCACCCGGATGGCCTCCGGCAGCCTTCCTTCGCAATAAAGATGATACAGGGCCGGGATGAGTTTGCGGGAGGTCAGGTCCCCGCTCGCTCCGAAGATGACGATGGAGCAGGGTTCCGCGCTTTTCCCGGCCGGACCAAGCCGACAGGAAAGCAGTTCGTCCAGTTGTTTGGATTCGTCCATACGCGGCGACGACCATCGCCGACACGGACTTCGAATGCAACCGTCGGCGGGGCGGACAATTCGGAATCGGATTCCACCAATCAGAACAACAAGTGACAGGTTCGTTGTGGAGATTCTGCGGTTGCAGTGGCGGAGGGCGGGGAACTGGCGTGGGGTGGTCTTGGGCGGGTAAGAAAACTGAAACTCTCGGTTTGCTTCGGGAGGTGAATCGGGGGAATGGACGACCCAAAACCGGTTTCGGACAGGCCTCTTTTCTTCCGGGCGGCATCGGCCCGTAGGAGCGTGGTTCGAGGATGATCAGGGAGCCGCCATGCTAGGTGAACCGGTCGCCCCGCAGGTCGCGCATCGCGTACATGCCCGGGATGACGTCTCCCTTTCCGATTGGGTGTGCGCCCGTTCTGCGCTTTGCTCCGAAATGATCCCTGAATTCCGCACGCACGGAATCCACGAATGCACGTGAACCCAACGCCACCCCGTCGCTGAAGTAGCGCACTCGTAACCGCAACACCTCCGCCAAGGTCAGGTCGCCGCCCTCCTCGACCGCCTTCTTGATGGTTTCGCGATCCAGCGTCCTCTTGCTCGAACGACCCGTAACTCCCGATTTCACGAACAGCATCTGACGGTATTGCGCCCCGGCAGCCTTCCACTTCTTTCCCTCCATGAAGGCTATGATGCCACGTTGCGCCTGTCTGTATCCGGCGACCGCCTCCGCATAACCAGACCAGCGGTAGTCCTTGGGATCTGTCACCAAGCCGGCGCGCACGGGATTCAGGTCGATGTAGGCGGCCACAGCGGCAATGGAAGAAGGGCTGTTCTCGACGATCAGCGATTTGAACCGTTCGGCCCAAAGCGTCCCGAACCGACCGTGAAGCTTGTTGTGCCAGCGCGGATAGCCTTGTTTGAGCTCCTTCATGAATGCGGAAACGTCGCCCATACGTTCAGTGATGCGCTCCCGGATGCTGCACGGCAGGCCGTCCGATTCCATGGATTCCTCCACCACCAAACGCGAAGGACTCTTCTTGGGGTAATAGGCCCGGACGCGTCGTAGAAGCTCGGCGTCGGAAACGGTTCGGTCGGCGGGCACGCGCACGAGCACATGGAAGTGATTGCTCATAATGCAGTGGGCGAGGATCTCAACACCGGCGAAGTCGGCGTTCTGACGAATCATGATTCGCAGGCGTTCTTTTTCGGAGTCTCCGAGCAGGAACTCTCCCCCAACGACGCGAGCAATGCAGTGATAGACCGCATCCTCGCCCGGTAGTTTCAGGCGTGGCAATCGCATGACAAAAAGACGTCTCCCAACGTTGGAAGCAACTTGCCACGGATTAATCCCTCAGTCCAGCAATCGTATTACAACGAGCCTGTCACCAATCGCGCCGGCGAGTCGGATTGCCCGGCTTTCAGGTCGAGTCGGTCCTGGATATCTCAGCTGGCGTCGGAATCCGTTGCCTCAACGCCTCCACCACCGCCGTGTTCGCGCGGGCGGAGACCATCTCCAGCGGCGAGACGCCGCGCTGCCAGGCCCAGTAAAGTGTGAGGCCGATCGTGACGGCGGTGAGCAGGAGGTTCGGCCAGGCGTTGAGCGCCCACTGATGTTCCCAGGTCAGATTCCATGCGTGTGAGAAAGGCAGCAGATAGGGGATCGGCCACTGGTCGCCATCCGGTCCCCGCGCGCCGACGATGTCCCCGAGCAGGTGGAGGTGGAAGCTGAGCGCGATCAGCAGGGCTGTCTTCCAGCGTTGTCGGGCAAAGGCCGTCCCGGTCGCCGCGCAGAGCAGGCAGGCGCCGAGGTTGTGCCCGAGGACATGGTGATACTCGGACCACCAGAGAAGGGGCTTCTCCGAATCCCGGGTGAGCAGTTCTGCGAGGATGCCAAGCCCGTCCACATCGGGCGCGATCCCTGCGAGCGTCACCATCGCCCGCTCCCGTTTGTCCAGCGTCGCGGAATTGGCGACCGCCCAGCCGAGGAAAAAGTGGGTGACGGGGCTCACGGGAGGCTGGGGATCAGTGATCCGGTGTCCAGTATCCGGCATCCAGTGATCCGAACGGAGAACCGAATGCTGGATGTCTCGCCGGACGCGGACTGCCAACCTCAGATCAACGTGACGCCGGCCATGCGCATGGAACGCAGGGCGTTGTCGACGTCGGAGGGGACGAGGTTGACGCCGCGGCAACCGCCGACGACCACGGAGGTCTTGAAACCGAACTTGGCGGCGTCGATCGCGGTGAACTTGACGCAGTAGTCGGTCGCCAAGCCGGCGATGTCAACCTCGTTGACTCCCTCTGCCTCAAGGTATTCGCCCAGCCCGGTGCTCTTCTTGTGGCCGTTGTCGTTCAATCCGCTGTAGCTGTCGATCTCGGGGTCGGTCCCCTTCTGGACGATCTTCGCGATATCGTCGGTCTTCAATGTGGACACGAACTCCGCGCCGGGCGTGTGTTGGACGCAGTGGTCCGGCCAGAGAATCTGGGGCAGGCCGCCGAGGCGGACGATGTCGCCGGGTTTCTTGCCCTCATGCGCGGAGGCGAAGCTTCCGTGACCTTGGGGATGCCAGTCCTGGGTGGCCACGATGAGGTCGTATTTCCCGCTGTCCTGAAGTTCGTTGATGATCGGGACGACGAGATGCCCGTCGGGCACGGCGAGGGCTCCGCCCGGACAGAAGTCGTTCTGAACATCGACGATGATGAGGGCTTTCTTGCTCATGATGGCTGGTTGGTCTTGCGTTTCCTGGGGGAGTCGGGCCTGAACTCGAAACCGATGCCCTCGCGATTCAGCTTGTTGAACTTTCTCCGGTCGAAACGATAGAGCTTGGCTGGGCGGCGCTGGGCGCTCGTGTCCACGCCGGCGGTTTCGGTCAGCATGCCTGTGCCGAGCATCTTCTTGCGGAAATTCCGCTTGTCGAGCCGGCGTTCGAGGATGACCTCGAACACCTGCTGCAGCTGTGAGAGTTTGAATTTCTTCGGCAACAATTCAAACACGATGGGCGCGTAGAGGGCCTTGCCACGCAGCCGTGTGACGGCCATCTCCAGGATCTTCTTATGGTCGAAGGCCAGCTTGGGGAGTCGCTTCACGCTGAACCAGGAGGCCTTGACCGCATCTGAACCAGCTTGGATCGGGTGGTCCTTCAGGTTCACCAGGGAGTAGTAGGCGACAGTGATGACGCGTTCGCGCGGGTCGCGGCCGGGCTTGCCGTAGGTGTAGAGCTGTTCGAGGAAGACATCCCGGACGCCGGTCTCCTCCTCCAGTTCGCGCCGCGCGCCGTCCTCCAGATCCTCATTGATCTCGACGAACCCGCCGGGAATGGCCCAGTGGTCCTTGAACGGGGGGGTCTTCCGCTGCACGAGCAACACCTTGAGGTCGTCGTCATGCATCGCGAAGATGACGATGTCGGTCGTCACGGAGGGGTGTGGGAATTCGTATGTGTATGCCATCAGGAACCCTCGCCTTTCGCCCGGCCCCGCAACGTCGCCAATTCCCGGGCGTATCCTCCGGAAAGGATCGGAAATCGGCACCAAGTCTTGGGGTCGAGATTTTCGTCGTCAACATGAAAAGAGGGAGCGTAACGCTCGCGTTTCCACTGGTTTCGACACCAGAGATTGAAGAAGCGCCGGACCCAGAATTCCAGTTGCGCGTCGTCGTGCTCGGGATGTTCGCGGCGCAGCAGTCGCATGATTTCGGCGGGGTCGAGCTTGTCGCGGATGGCGGCCCGCTCGATTTCGTCGAGGATGTCGTAGGGCATCAGGTCTTCCTCGTCGGTCTGTTTGCGCGCCTGCGGCCGCAGCTCGGCGGTCGGAGCCTGCTGCGTGACAAGGCTGAGGAATGGGAACGCCGTTTCGCCGGCCGGTCCGTCCGTCTCCAGCCAGCGGAGCCAACGACGGAGAAAGTTCTTGTCGATTCCGGCGATTGGTGAAAGCCCGCCGCTGGTGTCGCCGTCCATCGTGGCGTAGCCGACCGCCGCCTCGGAGCGATTGCTGGTGGAGACGAGCAGCGCTCCCTTGAGATTGGCCAACATCCAGACGCCCGGCGCGCGCACCCGCGCCTGGATGTTCTGCAGCGCGATGTCGTCCGTCTCCCAAGCGAGCTTGCGGCCGATGGACTTCTCGATCGTCTCGCGGTAATGCCGGACCAAAGGATCGACGTCGAAATGGTGGTATTCCGCGCCGATGCCCTCGGCCAGAGTTTGTGCGGCGTTGCTGGTCGTGTCAGAGCTGTTCTTGGTGGCCTGGTAGACGCAGGTCAGCAGCTGTCGGGTGATCGCAAGTTCGGGCGCCTTGCGGTCGAGCGGTTTCGGCTTTTTCAGGTAGGCCAGCTTCCGGTAGAAGCCGGCCACGCCGAGTTCGCGAGTCCCCATCCGCGCCATCAGGTGAGCCAGCATCGCCACCGCGGCCGAATCCACGCCGCCGCTCAGCGATACGACGAAGCCGCGCGAACGGCTCTTGCGCAGGTAATCGTAAAGCGCCAGCGACACCGAACGCGCGAACTCTTCTTCCTTGAAATGTATGCTCTTTTCCCACGCGGCCGGCGAGGTGTCGCCGTTGGCGGCCGATTCCGCGACGTTCGCCGGGAACTTGAAGGGCGTGTGGACGCAGCTTTCGGGGGCCTCCTTCAGGTTCGGCTTGAAGCTGGCCGTCCGCGCCTGGTTCATCCGTGTCAGGTCGACATCAACGACCGCCGCGGTCAGTTCGCGGTCGGCAAAGGAGAAGCGCGAACCGCTGGCGATGACGCTGCCCAGCGAGGCCACGATGGCGCCTCCGTCGTAGATCACACGACCGGCCTCGTTCCCCAGCAGGTTCGCGTAGATGTAGCTCACGCCGAAAGCCCGCGAGCCCTCGGCGACGAAGCGCCGGCGAATCTCGTGCTTGCCGAAGGCAAAGTGCGAGGCGCTGGGGTTGAGGATGATGTCCACGCCCTTGAGCGCGAGTTGCGATCCCGGCCGGGCGGAAACCCAGGCGTCCTCGCAGATCTCGAAGCCGATCTTCACGCCGCCGCAATCGTAATACAGGTCGCCAATCGGATATTCCGCGCCGTCCTGCCGGATGCGGGCCTGAACGCCGGCGGGCCAGGGCTTGAAGAACCTTGGTTCGTAGTGAATGCCCTCGCCCGCAAGATTCTGCTTTGCGGTGAAGCCGGCGACCTTCCCGTTCACCAGGAGGCAGGCGGCGTTGAATACGGCGTTCTGGAAGAATACCGGCAGTCCCACCGCCACGATCATGCCCTTCGTCGCCGGCGCAATCTCATGCAGCATCGCCCAAGCGGTCCGTTGCACGCTCGGCGAGTGGAACGCGTCCTCGCAGCCGTAACCGCTGATGCACAACTCGGGCAGGCAGAGGATCGACACCCTGCGCGCCTTCGCTTCCTTGATCGCGCCCAGGATGTTGTCCCGGTTCCCCTCCCAGTCGAGAGCCGTCTGGTTCAGGACCGCCGCGCCCACCTTGATCGGTTTCATGATGCGCCCTCCATTTTTGCCCGCGCCTCGGCGATCAGGCGTGACTTCAACCCGGCCAATTTCTCTTCCAGTCCCACAAAGTAGCGCGCCGGATCATCGACCCTCCGGCATTCCGTCGGAAACCGGTCGAGCTGCGCCAAGGCTCGTTCGCGCGACGTCTCCAAGGAAACGGGTTCGCCGACGAACTTTCCTCCGCGAAACACGGGACGCAGAAGATCCTCGCATTCCGTTCCGGCTCCCAACGTCCGGCGCGAACCGGTCTCCGCCTGATCCGCGACGACGACCTCGGCGCCGATCCCCAGATCCTCATCATAGATCGCATCGCCGACCGCCTGCCCGTTCCGGTAGTAGCGCCGCACCTGCTGGATGCCGGGATTGGAAACCTTGATCTCCTGTTCCGAGAGCTTCACACGATGTCGCCACGGCTCATCGGCGGATTTGCGGATCGCCGAAAGCTTGTAGACGCCGCCCAGGGCCGGCTGGTCGTGCGCGGTGACCAGCTTGGTCCCGATGCCCCAGACGTTGATCCGGCAGCCCTGCTCCTTCAACTCCGTCACCAGTCGTTCGTTGAGATCGTTGCTCGCCACAATCGCCGCGTCCGTGAAACCCGCCTTGTCCAGCAGATTCCGCGCGTCGATGCTCAACCGGGCCAGGTCGCCGGAATCCAGCCGGATGCCGACCATCTTGTGATTTCGCTCCCGCAGCCATTCCCCGACCCGGATGGCCTTCTTGACGCCCTCGATCGTGTCGTAGGTGTCGACCAGGAAGACGCAGTTGTTCGGCATGGCCTCGGCGTAGCTTTGGAACGCGTCCTGTTCGTCGTCGAACGACATGATCCAGCTGTGCGCGTGGGTGCCCTTGACCGGGATGCCGAACAGCTTTCCGGCCAATACATTGGAAGTTGCCGCGCAACCGCCGACGTGGGCCGCGTAACTGGCGGACAACGCGCCGTCCAGTCCCTGCGCCCGACGCAACCCGAACTCCAGCACCGGATCGTCCCCGGCGGCCGAAGCGATGCGCGCGGCCTGGGTCGCGATCAGCGTCTGGAAGTTCATGACGCACAGGAGCGCCGTCTCCAGGATCTGGCACTGGATGATCGGCCCCCTGATCCGCAGCAGCGGCTCATGCGGAAAGACGACCGTCCCTTCGGGAATGGCGTCCACGTCGCAGCTAAACCTCATTCCGCGCAGATGCTCCAGGAAACCGTCGTCGAAAAGCGGTTGCGCGTCATTGCCCGTCAGCGTGGCGAGATACTCGAGGTCGTCCTCCGCGAAACGGAAGTTTCGCAGGTAATCGATGACAAAGTTCAATCCGCAAGCCACGGTGAAGCCCCCCCGGAACGGATGCCGCCGGAAGAACAGATTGAAGACGGCCTCCTTCACATGCGCGCCGGTCTTCCAGTAACCGTAGGACATCGTCAACTGATACAGGTCAGTCGCGAGAGCCAGGTTTTCCCGGTAGATTCGTGTCAGCGGGTCCATGGGAGGGATTGGGGGGGGCGTGGTTTCCGGCGAAGCCGGCGGTTGTTCCTTGTGCGGTTGGTTGGCGGGAAACTCAGCGGGCGCTTGCCGCGCCCGTTGATTGTTGATTTGACACTTTTAAAGTGTGTTAACGACCCCCGGTGAGTCTGGCAAGCTCCGAGAACGGGATTTCAGAACATTACAATTCGGGAACAAACCCGCGGTTGCGCCGGTCCGCGCCCCATGAGGCTTGCGGGTGATTGCCGAGAGGGCGACAAAGGCGGGGAGAACAGTCCTCATTGAGCCGCGCCGGAGCGTGCTCATGTCGGCTCAATGAGCACAATTCACCCCATCCTCGATCTCGCGCGTCCCTTCCTGTTGACTTGATCCGTCCGAGGGGCATCCTTGGCGCCGATGCCGATCGATAAGAACGCGCTGGACAAGCTGAAAATCGACCGTCAGCCGGAACGCGAAGGCGGCGCCGGTCGATGGCTCGTGTTGCTCGTCCTCGTTCTTGCGCTCGGGGGAGGCGGCTGGTGGTGGTTGAATCGGGACTCGGTCGTCGAGGTCCGCGTCGCGACCGCGCGGGAGATCGTGGTCGGCGGCAAGCAGACCGTCCTGAACGCCACCGGATACGTCGAGGCCCGCCGCAACGCCGTCGTTTCCTCGAAGGTCGTCGGGAAGGTGGTCGAGGTGCTTGTCGAGGAGGGCATGAAGGTCGAGCAGGACCAGGTTCTCGCGCGGCTCGACACGGTGAACATCGACGCCAATCTGAAGCTGGCCCGCGCGCAGCTCAAGGTCTCCGAAACGGCGCTTGGCGAAACGCGCGCCCAGCTCAAGGAGGCCGGGCTCCAACTCGATCGCACTCGGAAGCTTGCCGCGGACGAGATTGCCACGCAGGCGGTTCTGGACGCCGCGGTCGCGCAGGTCGAATCGTTGGAGGCCCGGTTGAAACGGCAGGAGAAGGAGATTGCCGTCAGTCAGGGCCAGGTCGGTCTCTGGGAGCAGGAGCTTGCGGACCGGGTCATTCGCGCGCCCTTTGCCGGGGTGGTTATCTCCAAGAACGCCCAACCGGGCGAGATGATCTCCCCCAATTCCGCCGGCGGTTTCACCCGGACCGGCATCTGCACGATCGTGGACATGGCCTCCCTGGAGATCGAGGTGGACGTCAACGAGAGCTATATCAACCGCGTGCGCGAGGGTCAGCCCGTTGAGGCCACGTTGGACGCCTACACGGATTGGCGGATCCCGGGCAAGGTGATCGCCATCATTCCCACGGCCGACCGTCAGAAGGCAACCGTCAAGGTGCGCATCGGCTTCGACGAGCTGGATCCCCGCATCCTCCCGGATATGGGGGTGAAGGTCGCCTTCAAGGGCGTCGAGCAGAAGCAGGCGGAGCAACGCGGCGTGGCCGTGCCCCGCTCCGCCTTGAGAAAGGACGACGGAAAGGACATTGTCTTTGTCCTCGATGACGGCAAGGTGGAGCGCCGCGCGGTATCGGTTTCCGACGCGGACGCCGACCCGGCCTTGGTCGCGGGGGGGCTGACCGCCGGAGAGCGGGTCGTGATCGAAGGGCCTGCGGACCTGCGGGACGGCGCGGAAGTGAAAGCGGCATCAAAATGAGCGAAGCGGACGGCAATCTGGTTGAGGCGACGAACGTCACCAAGAACTTCTCCCGCGGGGCGGAGACGATTCACGTGCTGCGGGAGCTTTCGCTCAGCGTGCCCCAAGGGGAATTCCTTGCCTTGATGGGGCCGTCCGGTTCCGGCAAGAGCACGCTGCTCAATCTCATCGGCGCGCTGGACCGGCCGACTTCGGGGCAGGTCGTGGTCGAGGGGGAGCGCATCGACGACCAGTCTGATTCGCGTCTTTCGCGTTGGCGGGCCCGGCACGTCGGGTTTGTCTTCCAGTTCTACAACCTGATGCCCGTGTTGAACGCGCGGAAGAACGTGGAGCTGCCGCTGCTGTTGACCAACCTGTCCGGGAGGCAGCGGAGGGAACACGCCGAGGCCGCGCTGGAAGTCGTCGGGCTCACCCATCGCGCGGGCCACTTCCCCCGGCAGCTTTCCGGCGGCGAGCAACAACGCGTCGGCATCGCGCGCGCGATCGTCACGGATCCAACCCTCCTGCTGTGCGATGAGCCGACCGGCGACCTCGACAAGAAATCCGGCGACGAGATCCTTTCGTTGCTGCAGGCTTTGAACCGGGAGCAGGGCAAGACCATCGTCATGGTCACGCACGATCCGCACGCCGCTGCGCGCGCGGGCCGCGTCCTCTACATGGACGAGGGTCGCCTGACCGAGCAGCCTCCCGACTGATCCCCGTGAAATTCCTCCCCCTCATCTGGAGCAACCTGATGCGGAAGAAGGTCCGCACGTTCCTGACGTTGATGTCCATCCTCGTCGCGTTCGTGCTGTTTGGTTTCCTGTCGGCCATCACCAAGGCGTTCAACGTGGGCCTGGACATCGCGGGGGAGGACCGGATCATCGTCCGGCACAAGGTCTCGCTGATCCAGTTGCTGCCCGAGAGCTACAAGGCGCGCATGGCGAAGCTTGATGGCGTGGACCTCGTCTGCCACGCGACCTGGTTCGGCGGAATCTACCAGGACCCCAAGAACTTCTTCGGGCAGTTTCCGGTCGAGCCGGAGGAGTTCTTCGACATGTATCCGGAGTTCGACCTGCCCGCGGAGCAAATGAAGAAATGGAAGGAGACGCGGACGGGCGCCGTGGTGGGACGCGCGACAGCCGATCGATTCGGGTTCAAGATCGGGCAACGCATTCCCATCCAGGCGACCATCTGGTCCCAGAAGGACGGCGGACGCCTGTGGGAGTTTGACCTCGTCGGCATCTATGACGCGAAGGAGGGCCAGACCGCTGACACCACCATGTTCCTGTTCCGCTATGACTACTTCGATGAAGCGAGGGGGGGCGAGGAAGGCACGGTCGGCTGGTATTACGTTCGCGTGGCCGATCCCGACCGCGCCGGCGAGGTCGCGACCGCGATCGACGACATGTTCGCCAATTCGCCCTACGAGACCAAGGCGGAGCCGGAAGGCGCGTTCGTGCAGGGGTTCATCAACCAGATGGGCGACATCGGAGCCATCATGCAGGCGGTCCTCACGGCGGTGTTCTTCACCATCCTGCTGGTTGCGGGCAACACCATCTCCCAGTCCGTGCGGGAGCGGCTCCGGGAGATCGGGGCGCTCAAGGCGCTCGGTTTCACCAACGTGCAGGCATTGGCCTTGACGCTGGGTGAATCCTGCCTGCTGGCGGCCGCGGGCGGCCTCGCCGGATTGGCGCTCTCGTGGGCGGCGGTGAACGGCGTCGAAAGCTCGGGCAAGCTCAGCGCCTATCTCCCGATCTTCTTCATTCCGGAACGGGATCTCCTGATTGGCGTCGGGCTGGTTGCGGCGCTGGGCCTGATCGCCGGATTGCTCCCTGCGCTCCAGGCCCGCGGGATCGGGATCGCCGACGCGCTCCGTCGGGAATGAACCAACCGGGAAGTCGAATCATGCACGTTCTGCTCCAGATCCTGACCGTCACCCGGTTCGCGTTGCGCACCGTTCCGCAACGATTCGGCGCGTCCGTGGCGGCCATGTTCGGCATCGCGGGCGTGGTCGGCGTCCTGACCGGCGTGCTTTCGATCGCGGAGGGCTTCCGCGCGGCCATGACGGATTCCGCCTCACCTGAAAGCGTCATCGTGATGCGCAGCGGTTCCGACACAGAGATGATGAGCGGGCTCAGCCGCGAGGAGACCCGCATTATCGCGGATGCTCCCGGAATCGGTCGTTCCACCCAGTGGGTGATGTCCTCCGCCGAGCTTTTCGTCGTCATCAACCTGCCCAGCCGGAAGACCGGCACGGATGCCAATGTCCCCCTGCGCGGAATCGAATACGCGGGCTTCGTCGTGCGGGAAGGGTTTGAAATTGTCGAGGGCCGCAAATTCACCCCGGGACGGAACGAGGTCATCGTCGGCGCAGGGGCGGCGCGGCAGTTCGCCGGGCTGGATGTCGGTTCCAAGATCAAGCTTGGCGCGCTCGAATGGGAGGTCGTCGGCATGTTCACCGGCGGAGGAGGCTCCTCCGATTCAGAGATCTGGACCGACGCCCGGGTGTTGCAGTCCGCCTACCGCCGCAACGACACCTTCCAATCTGTCCACGTCCGCCTGGCATCCGCGGAAGACGCAACCTTCCAGACATTCAAGGACGCCCTGACCTCGGATCCGCGCCTGGATGTGAAGGTGGAGCGATTGACGGACTTCCAGAAGGAACAATCTGAAGCCGTCTACTCGCTCATCACGATCCTCGGAATCCCCATCTCGATCATGATGGCGATCGGCGCGATATTCGGAGCGCTGAACACCATGTACAGCGCCGTCTCCGCGCGCACGAAGGAGATCGCCACCCTGCGCGCGCTGGGCTTCGGCGGCTTTCCGGCCATGGTCTCGGTGATGATCGAGTCGATGACGCTCGCGCTCTTCGGAGGAGCGGCAGGGGCGGGGCTCGCCTACCTCGCCTTCGACGGATACCAGACCGCGACGATGAACTGGCAGACCTTCAGCCAGGTGGCCTTCGCCTTCTCGGTCACGCCTGCGGTCCTCGCCGCCGGTGTGATCTACGCGGTGGCCATCGGCTTCTTCGGGGGATTCTTCCCCGCCATCCGCGCGGCGCGCATCCCGGTCGCCAACGCCCTGCGCGAGCAGTAATCGGAGCCGCGAAGGCTTCGTCGAAGGCCCCCTCTGAGCCTATCTTGTCCGCTTTGCGACAAGGTTTGGTCGGTCATGCACTTGAGGCTTCCACTGGAACCGAAACAGGGAAACAATTTCAACCGCGCCGGCTCCGTCCCGGACTGAAAAACGAAACCTCAACCGGAAAGAACTTCATGTCACTGGAATACATTCTTGAGGATTACCCCGTCACCGAGACTCTCGACGACGGAACCGAGATCGAGCTGCGTCCCCTGAAGAAGGACGACGAAGACCTGATGGAGGCATTGTATTTGTCCGTTCCGGAGTGCGAGCGGGCCTTCATCAAGCACCGGTTGACCGACCACGCCATTTTCCATGAATGGTGCGAGCACATCGACTACGAGGCGAATCTGCCGTTGCTTGCGATCCAGGATGGCAAGGCAGTCGCGGAAGGCACGCTGCACCAGCGGCAGGGCGGCTGGAAGTGCCATATCGGCCTGGTCAGCCTCCTCACCCATCCGGACCGGCGCGGCATCGGCCTCTCCAAGGTCCTGGTCGATCACCTGGTGCGCATCGCGCAACACTGCGGCCTCGTCAAGCTGGAGGCGGAGTTCAATGGCGAACGCGATATCGCCATCGGCGAACTCGCCAAGATCGGCTTCACCGAGCTGATGCGCCTGCCCAGCTACGTCCGCGACCTTGAGCAGAAGGACCATGACTACGTCCTCATGGGGATGGACATCGCTACGCCCGAGGAATACGCCGCCGCCCTGTAAGGCCGGCCACAATCCGCCATCGCCCGCTCGGCCGCCGAGCGGGCTTTTTGCGTGAGCTCTGCAGCGGCCAGCCCGCGGATCGACCGGCCCTGACAGGAGCTTTGAAAACAATTGACCCTCTGCAGGGCGCCGCCTAGCTTCAGCGCTTGGAGAGGACGCCGGCCGTGGATGTCCCTTCTCCGTGGACCGGCAGGATTTCGTTCAACAGAAGACCAGCAAGCTCAACCCCCCTCTCTCATGCCTGTTTATTCCTACGTTGCGAAGGACGCCACTTCCGGCAAGGAGGTGCGCAAGGACATCGACGCCCCGTCGGAGGAGGCCGCGGTCGCCGTCCTTCTGGGCAAGAACCTGATCATCACCGAGATGAGGGAGAAGGTGGCGCAGAAGAAGCGCGCCGGCGGCTCCATCAAGCTGGAGGACCAGGTGGTCTTCACCCGGCAGCTCGCCACCATGATCGACGCCGGTCTTGCCATTGTGGAATCGCTCAAGGCCCTCGCCGAGCAGACCAGCAACAAGGCGATGCAGGACGTCATCAAGGATGTCACCAACCGTGTCGAGACGGGCGACAACTTCTCCGATTCCCTGCGCAAGCACCCCAAGGTCTTCGACCGGCTCTACGTCTCGATGGTCGATGCCGGTGAAAAAGGCGGTCTCCTGGCGGAGATTCTCTCCCGGGTCGCGACCTTTCTTGAGGCGCGGCAGCGCATGAACAAGAAGATCAAGTCCGCGATGATGTATCCGACCATGGTGACCCTGGTCGCCATCGCGATCACGATCTTCCTCATGGTCAAGGTGGTGCCGGTCTTCGCCACGGTGTTCGCCGACTTCGGCGGGGAACTGCCCAAGCCGACCCAGTACCTGATCAACGTCAGCGACTTCCTGAAGGCCAACCTCCTCTTCATGCTGCCCGCGGCCGGCGGCGCGGTCTATGCCTGGCTGTGGTACATCAAGACGCCGAAGGGACGCGCTTTCTGGGATCACACCCGCATCCGTCTGCCGATCTTCGGCCATATCGCCCACAAGATCGTCCTCGCCCGCTTCACCCGGACGTTCTCGGCGCTGATCCGTTCCGGTGTGCCGATCCTCGACGTCATGAACATCGTCGCCAACACCGCCGGCCATACCCAGATGGAGGCCAGCATCCGAACCGCCTGCAGCGACATCGAAAAGGGCGACGGCATCTCCGCCGCGCTGAGCAAGCATGAGATCTTCCCGGTCATGATCATCCGCATGATGACCGCCGGTGAACAGACCGGTAATATTGACACCATGATGGAGAAGGTCGCCGACTTCCTCGATGAGGAGATTGAGACCATCCTCAACGGTCTGACCTCCCTGATCGAGCCGTTGCTGATCGTCTTCCTCGGCGTCACGGTCGGCACGATCGTGGTCTGCATGTTCCTGCCGATCTTCAAGATGGGCCAGTTGGTTTCCTCCTGAGAAGGCGGCTCGACGATTCGTCTGACATGAAAACGCCCCGCCTCGGCGGGGCGTTTTCATGCTTGGATGTCGCGCTTTGCGGAGGCGGGCGGCGTGTGGAATCCGGGTTGGCGGAACAAAAGGAGCGGGGCCAGCATGTGCAGGCAGGCCCCGCCCCCCTGTTTCCCCTGTTCCCTCGCGGTGAATCCGCTAGACTCGGCGCATCTCATGAAACGCATCAGTCCTGTTCTCCTCATCGCCCTGCTGCTTTCGGCGGGGGATCTCATGGCCGGTCTTGGCCTGCCCCACTTTTTCAGTGACCACATGGTCCTGCAACGTGAACGCGAAGTCGCCATTTGGGGGACCGCTTCGCCAGGCGTCGAGGTGGCCGTCGACTTCAAGGGAGCCAAGGCCACGGCGAAGGCAAACGACGCCGGCAAGTGGCGCGCACGCATCGCCACCGGCGAGGCCGACGCCAAGGGCGCCACGCTCACAATCTCCTCCGGCGGAGAAACGGTGAAGATCAAGGACGTTCTGGTCGGCGAGGTGTGGCTCGCGTCCGGCCAGTCCAACATGGTCTTCACCATGAACCGCGCGCCCGCCTACGAGGGGCTGCTCGCCCGGTCCAACCACCCCGGCCTCCGCATGTTCAACGCGCCGCTGGTCACTGCCGTCGAGCCGCAGGACGACATCGAGGGCGAATGGGAACTCTGCGCGCCCGACACCGTGCCGGGTTTCTCCGCGGTCGCCTTCCTTTTTGCCCGCAAGCTGCACTTGGAACTGGGCGTCCCCGTCGGTGTCATCAAGACGGCCTGGGGCGGCAAGCCGGTCGAGACCTTCACCAGTCGCAAGGCCCTCATGACCTTGGAGGGCACGAAGAAGATGGTGGAGGCCACGGTCGAGCAGGATCGCGTCTACGATCCCAAGAAGGCGTTCGCCGCCTACGAGGCCCGGCTGGAGGACTGGAAGAAGGCCGTGGCGGAACGGAAGAGGAACCCCGCCGCCAACGCGCGCCGTCTGCGCAAGCCGGCGGAGCCCAAGCGTCCGCTCGACACCGAGGGCAAACCGGGCGTGCTGTTCAACTCCATGATCCATCCCTTCGTCGGCTACACGATCCAGGGCGCGATCTGGTATCAGGGCGAGGGCAACGCCAAGCTCGGAGCCGTCCCCTACGACCAGACCCTGCCGCTCCTGATCCACGACTGGCGCGGCCGCTGGCGCGACGACTTCTCCTTCTACTTCGTTCAGCTCGCCAACTTCCGCGCGCCCTCCACCGAACCCGGAAACGCCGACCCCTGGCCGCTCCTGCAGGACCGCATGCGTCGTATCCTCGACACCACGCCCAAGACCGGCATGGCGATCATCAACGATGTTGGCGAGGAAAAGGACATCCATCCGAAGAACAAGCTCGATGTCGGCGAGCGTCTCGCCCGCTGGGCCCTGGCGAAGGACTACGGCCGCAAGCTGGTCATCAGCGGCCCGCTCTACCGCTCGCACGAGATCAAGGGCGGGAAGGTGACTGTCGCTTTCGACCATGCCGGCAAGGGGCTCGAGGCCCGCGACGGCAAGGCCCTGCAGCGTTTCGAGATCGCCGGCAAGGATCGCAAATGGCATTGGGCTGACGCCGAGGTGATCGGCAAGGACACGGTGGCCGTCAGTTCCGGGGACGTGAAACGGCCCGTCGCCGTCCGCTACGCCTGGGCCTCCAATCCTGCCGGCGCGAATCTCGTCAACAGCGACGGTCTTCCCGCCTCCGTCTTCCGCACCGACGACTGGGACGACGTCGAATCCCCCGAACTGCGGAAGGCCGCGGAGAACCAGGCCAAGCGCCTTGCCATCCGCGACGCCATGCGCCCCCTGCAAGCGAAGCGCGACCAGCTCAAGCGCGGCACGCCGGAACACCGCGAAGTCAGCGAGCAGCTCAAGAAGCTGCTGGAGCAATACAAGGCGCTGACGCCGAAGAAATAAACGCCCCCCGAAGACCGATTTCGGCGATGCTGAACGCAGGATCACGACGAGCTGCCAGCGCCAGGCGCCAGGCGCCGGCTTCGCGCCAGTGGAGGCCGCGCCTCTTCCCGCTTCTGTTTCTGGTCGCGTTGACGTCCGGGTTAGGAGCCGACGGTTCGCGGGTCGCCTATCGGACGGAGATCGACGCGGACATCGACGCCGTCTGGGCGGCCTTTACCACCGCGGATGGACTCAAATCGTGGATGGCTCCCGTGGTCGACATCGACCTCAAGGTCGGCGGGAAGATGCGGGCGAACTACCGGAAAGAGGGAAGCCTCGACGACGAAACCGCGATCGAGAACACCATCCTGGCGTTTGACCCGAAGAGCATGCTCTCCTTGAAAGCCACGCGTTTCCCGAAAGGCTTTCCTTTCCTGGAAGCGGCGCGGAAGGCCTGGTCGGTGTTCTACTTCGATCCGCTCCCGGACGGTCGCACGCGGGTCACCGTGGCGGGCCTGGGTTATGATGACACCCCGGAATCACGGAAGATGAAGTCGTTTTTCCAGGCCGCAAACCAGCAATCGTTTGACAAGTTGAAACAGGCTCTTTCGGCGAAGAGGCAGCCTTGACCTGTCTCGTGCCGGATTGCGTCTTCGCAGCGTTGATTCAATCCCCCGCTCAACGCTTTCGCAGGGCAGCCCTGAAGGCGGCCAGCGTTTCCGGACTCACGTGATGTTCGATGCCCTCGGCGTCCATTTCCGCGGTCCGCTCGGAAATGCCGAGTGAGCGTAGGAAGGCCACCACGATTTCGTGGCGGCTCTTGCAGGCGGCGGCCAGCTTGCGTCCTGCGGCGGTGAGAAAGATCGCGCGATAGGGTTCCGAGGTGACATGGCCCGACTTTTGGAGGCGGGCGACGGTGCGGTTGACCGTGACATGGCTTACGCCGAGTCGCTCCGCGAGATCGACGACCCGCGCTTCGCCCCTTTCCGCCACCAGATCGGCGATGGCCTCGACGTAATCTTCGGTGATCTCATTGGCGTGCTCCCGGCGTGTCTGCGACAGGTATTCGGCCTGGCGGTTCTTGCCGGCGCGGGTCTGCGAAGGACGGGCAGGTGGCTTTCGAGGTTTCGGAGTCATGGCTGGGACCGCTTAACGTAGTTCAAAAAACCGGTTGACGTCGAGGCTGCATAATGTAGCTTATGCTACATTATGCAGCACGCGCAACATTATATGGCCTTTTGGACCGTCCAAGCGGGCAGGTTCCGGTTGCTGTCGGCGGTAAGCCTGGCGGCGGGGAGCCTGACCCTTGCATCTGCGCGCGAACCGTTGGAGCCACGTAATAATCCGGAAACGCCTCCGGACAAAGCTGGTTGCCATCTCTTCCATCCGACTCCGCGTGAGTTCATGCGTGAGATGAGCACGGACCGACCTGATCAGACGGAGTCTCCCTACACGGTGGATGCGGGGCATTTTCAGGTGGAACTGGATTTTGTGAACGCCACATTGGACCGGGATCGTTCCGGAGGGGGAGACGTGCGCACAACCAACTGGGGAACGTCAATGAACCTCAAGGCCGGTCTGCTGAACAATGTCGATATTCAATTTGTGCTGGCTCCCTACGCAAGCGAGCGGGAGGAAGACCGCGTAGCAGGCGCGACGGTCAGGTCTTCCGGGATTGGTGAATTGCAGACGCGTCTGAAGATCAATCTCTGGGGAAATGACGGCGGCAAAACGGCCTTCGGCGTCATGCCGTTCGTGAAGTGGCCTCTCCCGCAATCCTCCCTGCGCAACGGCAACACCGAGGGCGGCGTCATCTTTCCGCTGGCCGTCGAACTGCCGGACGATTGGAGCCTGGGCGCGATGACCGAGTTCGATTTCGTGGCGGACGCCACTGGCGGCCGCGACGTGGAATTTCTCAACACTCTCACTGTGGGACACGCCATCGTTGGCGGTCTGGGCGGTTACGTGGAGTTTGCATCGCGGGTCGCACCCGGGAGCGGCAACGATTGGCAGGGGCAACTCGCGTTGGGTTTCACCTGCAGTTTTTCCGAAGACATCCAACTGGACTGCGGTTGCAATTTCGGCGTCACTGGATCGGCGCCGGATTTCAACCCGTTTGTTGGTCTCACTTTCCGCTACTAGTGAACCGTGAACTGCGATCGCGCCATGAAATCAAGACCTGCCGGGGCGGTGGGAAGCCTCAGACATGCAAGATTTTCGTTTTCGTTCCGGACAAGGACGTGAACTGGACTGTCGATGAACAACCAACTCTATATCATCGCCATCCTGGCGGCTCTGGCCGCGGTTTTCTGGCCGCGCCGGGGACTGAGGGCGCGTTGGCGGCAGGCGCAGGATCAGGCCCGGCGCATCCGCCGCGAAGACGCCCTGAAGCACCTGCTCAAGAGCGAGGCCAACGGCCGCACCGCCACGCTGAACAGCCTGGCGGGGGCGCTGCAGATCACCCCCGGCGCCGCCGCCCTCCTGCTGGAGGAACTGGAGGAACGCGAACTGCTCAGTTTCGAGGGCGGCCGTCTGCGGCTCAAGCCGGCGGGTCGGGAGATGGGCCTGCATGTTGTCCGCACGCATCGTCTCTGGGAGAGCTACCTCGCCGAGCAGACCGGCGTGCCAGAGATTGAATGGCACCCGCGCGCGGAGGAGCAGGAGCACCTGTTGACGCCGGAGCAGACTGAGGAGTTGGCCGCCCGGCTCGGGCATCCCACGCACGATCCGCACGGGGATGTGATTCCTGGGTCTGACGGCGCGTTGGAGGGCGACGCCGGTCGTTCGCTCAATGCCGTCGAGCCGGACACGCCGGCGTTGATCACGCACGTCGAGGATGAGCCGGAAGCGGTCTATCGCCAACTTGTGGCCCAAGGGCTGCGGCCGGGCATGAGGGTCTTTGTCATCGAGAAATCCCTCATGCGCATCCGCTTCTGGGCGGACGGAAACGAGCACATCCTCGCTCCGGTCCTGGCTGAAAATGTCTTTGTCAAGCCGCTGCCGGATCTGCGGATGGAGGATCTGGTCGAGGAGGAGTTTCTTTCCGGCCTCAGCGCGGGCGAGCGAACCAGCGTGATAGGGCTTTCCCCCGCCTGTCGCGGACAGGAACGTCGCCGCCTGCTGGATCTGGGCTTTGTGCCCGGCACGGCGGTCGAAGTGGAGATGGTCAGTCCGGCGGGTGATCCGACCGCCTATCGCGTGCGCGGTTCGGTCGTGGCATTGCGCCGCGAACAGGCGAATCTCATCCGCGTTACCTCCAAGGAGGCGGCGGCATGAGCGAGGCGCGTTCACCAGATGAGGCCGTTGCGCCCGCCGGCGCCGCCTGCGAGTCCTGCGACGTCTATCGCGCCGCCCAGCTCAAGAAGCTGGGCGTGGCGATGGAATCCTGGGACTTCGTGGTCGCGCTGGCCGGCAATCCGAACACTGGCAAGAGCACGGTGTTCAACGCGCTGACGGGCCTTCGCCAGCACACGGGCAACTGGCCGGGCAAGACGGTCGCGCGCGCCGAGGGCGGCTACGCCTACGCCGGCAAACGATTCAAGCTGGTGGACCTGCCCGGGACCTACTCGCTGCTCTCCACCAGTCTCGACGAACAGATCGCCCGCGATTTCATTCTCTTTGGCCAACCCGAGGTGACGGTGATCGTCGCGGATGCGACGCGCCTCGAGCGCAATTTGAATCTTGTCCTGCAGATCCTTGAGATCACCGACCGGGCTGTCCTGTGCCTCAATCTCATGGACGAGGCGGAACGCCACGGCATCACGGTGGACGAGCGGCAGCTTGCGCGCGATCTGGGTGTGCCGGTCGTGCCGGCCGCCGCCCGGCAGGGGCAGGGGCTGCCGGAACTCCTGCAGGCGGTCTGCGATGTGGCCACGGGCGGGCAGGTCTGCCGCCCCGGGCGGCTTGAAACCGAACCGGAAGCCATCAAACCGGCGCTGACCGATCTGGTCGAAAAGCTCAAGGCGGCCTATCCCGAACTGCCCAATCCGCGCTGGGTGGCGTTGCGACTGCTTGGCGGCGACGATTCCGTCGTTGAGGCGCTGCGCAACGGGCAACTCGGCGCCTTGCAGGCGCTTGCGGCCTCGGAGCGCGCCGGGGCTGCTGATTGAATTGACCATGAACGTCCCTGAAACCAAATCCGTGAAGCCGCGAGCCGAGGAGATCCTCGCCGCGGCGCAAGACTGGCGCGCGCGGATTCCGGGCGACCTGCACGAGCATGTTGTTGAAGCCATCTACGGTCAGGCGGCGCGCATTGCCGGCCGGGCGGTTTCCCGGCCCGGCCGGGAGGCGCGTCCGACGTTCGACCGCGCGCTGGATCGCGTTCTCACCAGCAGATTGTGGGGGTTTCCCATCATGATCCTGCTCTTCGCGGTCATGTTCTGGCTCACCATCGCGGGGGCAAACGTGCCTTCCGGCTGGCTCGCGTCGTTGCTGATCGATCAGGGGCATCCCTGGGTCAAGGGACTCTTCGAAAGCGCCGGTTCGCCCTGGTGGGTGACCGGCCTGGCGGCGGACGGCATTTATCTCGGCACAGCATGGGTCATCAGCGTGATGCTGCCGCCGATGGCGATCTTTTTCCCGATGTTCACGTTGCTTGAGGATTTTGGTTACCTGCCGCGGGTGGCCTTCAATCTCGACCGGCTGTTCAAGGCCTCCGGCGCTCATGGCAAGCAGGCCATGACCACGATGATGGGCTTCGGCTGCAACGCCGCCGGTGTGATCGCCACGCGGATCATTGACAGCCCGCGCGAAAGGTTGCTGGCGATTCTCACCAACAACTTTGCCCTCTGCAACGGGCGCTGGCCGACCCAGATTCTGATCGCCACCGTGTTTCTCGGCGCGCTGGTTCCGGCCTCGCTGGCCGGAGTGGTGTCCGCCGCGGCCGTGACCGGGGTTGCGCTGCTGGGCGTCCTGTTGACTTTCCTGGTCGGTTGGGGGCTGTCGCGCACCGTCCTCAAGGGCGAGGTCAGCGCCTTCAGTCTGGAACTGCCCCCCTACCGGCCACCGCGTCTCTGGCAGACGCTTTACACCTCGTTGATCGACCGCACGTTGTTCGTGCTGTGGCGCGCGGTGGTCTTCGCGCTGCCGGCGGGCGCGGTCATCTGGCTGGTTGCGAACGTCCACATCGGCGGCGACAGCCTGGCGGGCCACTTCATCCGGTTGGCGGATCCGGCGGGGGCGCTTCTTGGACTCAACGGCGTGATCCTGCTGGCCTACATCATCGCCATACCGGCCAACGAAATCGTCATCCCCACCGTGCTGATGTTGACGGTGATGGTCACCGGCTCCAACGACCTGGGGGCGGGAGCCGGCGTGATGTTCGAACTCGACTCGAACGACGCGGTCCGCCAGCTCCTCACGGCCGGCGGTTGGACCACGCTGACAGCGGTGTGCGTCATGCTGTTCAGCCTGCTGCACAATCCGTGCAGCACGACGATCTACACCATCTACAAGGAAACGGGCAGCGCCAGGTGGACGTTGGTGTCGGCGCTGCTGCCGCTTGTCATCGGCGTCATCGTCTGCGGCCTGGTCGCCAGCCTCTGGCGGTTGTTGGCCTGACGAACCCCGGCTCAGGCCGTCACGTGGAAATAGCCGTGGATGTGGGGCATGCCGCGGAAGTACCAGACCATCTCCGGACCCTCGATTTGCCAGGTGTCCCAGACGCCGTCGCGACCGATGTCGTAGCGGCCGCCGTAGCAGGAGACCCAGAGGCGGTCGATCAGGTTCCGGTCCTGGATGGTCTTGATGGTGGCCTCGACGTCGCCCTCGCGGAAGCAGGCCAGCATGCGGCGCATGGTCTCGATCAGCTTCGCCTGCTGGTCCTTGCTGAGGTCGGCGCAGGCCAGCCCCGGCAGGTCCGTCTTGCGCTTCACGATGACCGCGCCGGGTCTCTCGGAGCGAGGTTCCCGGCCGACCAGGATCTTCTCCCGCTGTTTCCCGTCCAGCGAGCTGACAAATTCGTTGAACACCACGCCCTGGTACCAGAACGGGTTGCCCTCGTGCTGCGGCCCTTCGTGAAATTTCTTCGCGAAGTTGCCGTAGAAGATTGGTTCGCCGTTGAAGCCGAGTCCCTTGTCGGTGTGGGCGTTGCAGCGGCGCGTCACATGGTGGCCGGTGTAGATGAACTCGAATTCCTTGTCCTCCGGCGTTCCGAAGAACCCGACGGACGGCGTGTTCTTGATCTGGCCCATAAGATCCTTCTGCACCTGCCAACGCATCTTCTCGCGATGATCCGGGTGGTGCAGTGAATCGAAGATCTGCTGCACGAGGTCCCGCTGTTCGTCGGTATAGAAGGTGTGCAGCCGCTGTCCGGGGTTCACGTACCACCAGTTGCTGACGAACTGCCGCTTGGGGTCGTTCACCGGCAGGGTGATCGCCGCGCGTTGCGCTTCGGTCAGGCTCTTGTAGAACTGCATCGGCAGCGAGTCCTTGTCCGGTTTGGCGGCGCGCAGCGAAGGCAGGAAGGCCAGGGCGGCGGCGCCGCCGAGCGTGCGGATGGCGTCGCGGCGGCTGAGGAGACGGGCGTAGGGAAGGGGGGTGTCGTTCATGGCGGGGCTTCGATTGGGTGTATGGACAAGACAAGAATGCCGCCGTCCGGGTTACAAGAAGGTTTTCCGGAATATCCGCGAGCTTGCGGGGGGCGCGACGCGGCCTTATGTTGCCGCAACTTCCAATCACGACGGCCAACCCCGATCCATCCCACCCATGCTGTTAGGCGATCAAGAGTCCGACTCCCTGTTGAAAATGGTGACCTGCGGCGGCTGCGAGGCCCGCGTGTTCATCCCGCGAGACCTGGCGCCCCTGGAGACCCAGCCTTGCAAGGCCTGCGGTCATCCCGTGATGAAGCCGTTGATCCTCGGGCAGATCGAGCTGCGCGAGGTGATCGCCTCCGGAGGCATGGGCACGGTTTACCGCTCCTGGGACCATGCGCTCGAACGCTTCGTGGCCGTGAAGCTGATGAAGCCCGAGTTCGCCGAGGATCCCGATTCGGTCGAGGCTTTCTCCAAGGAGGCCCGTGTCTGCAGCCCGATCAACCACACCAACATCGTCTCCATCTACTCCTTCGATGAGCATGATGGGCACAAGTATATCGTCATGGAGCTTACCGAGGGCGGCAGCCTGGAGGACCGGATCGTGAACGAGGCGAAGGTCCCGGAGCTCTACGCCTTGGACGTTGGCGTCAAGATGTGTTCCGCGCTCAAGACGGCGCTCAAGCATGACCTGCTGCACCTGGACATCAAGCCGGACAACATCCTCTTCAACGAGGACAAGGAGCCCAAGCTGATGGACTGGGGCATCGCCCACAAGACCACCGACGGCCTGATGAGCTGGGACGGCGACGAGGGAGGCGTGATGGGCACGCCGGAATTCATCGCGCCGGAACGCGTCCAGCAGATGAGCGAGAGCTTCCTTTCGGACATGTACAGCCTCGCCGGCACCTTGCACAACGCCATGTGCGGCCGCCCCCCGTTCCAGGGCGACGATCCCACCACCATCGCGATGGCCCACGTGAACACGCCGGTTCCTCCGCTGAACGAGTTGGCCGACATCACCGACCACACCAGCGACGCGATCTCGCGCGCCATGGCCAAGGATCCCGCCGCGCGCTTCCAGAGCTACGATGAATTCAGCATGGCGCTGGAGGCGGCCCGCAGCCATCTGCTGCTTTCCAAGTACCACAATCCCCGCTGAGCGGTGGGACAGGGGCTGGTGATCAGTGTTCGGCATCCAGAACCACCGATCACGGAACGCTGATTACGGAATACGGATTTCAGTTCGCCTCCCTTCCTGACAGGCCCTAAGGTGTCCCCGTGCGTCCGGTCGGCCAGATTGAAGAGGCTTCCCGCGCGGCGGCGTTCGCCGACTTCCTGTTCCTGAACGGGATCGAGAACGAGGTCGAGCGGGACGACGACGGCGTGTACAACGTCTGGGTCTGCGACGAGGAGGCGTTTGAAACCGCGGCGGAAATGCTCAGGGCTTTTCTGGAGAGCCCGGATGACCCCAAGTATCGCGACCTGGAAGCCCGGGCGAGAAAGCGGGCCTTGGAACTGGAGCGTGAAAGGGAACATGAGGGGCGGAGTCCGGTGACGTTCGAAAGCCGCGACACGGTCGACGCGCGGCGCTTCGGGCTGGGTCCCCTGACCGGAACCCTGATCGCGGTCTCGGCGGTCGTTTTCGTGCTGTCCAGGTTCGGCCGGGATCTTCAGTCGATCATGCCATTGTTCATCAAGGAGTTTGAGGTTCTGCCCACCGGTTACCGCTGGTATCCCGGCACGGGCCTGGCCGAGGTCCGGTCGGGCCAGGTCTGGCGCCTGGTGACGCCCATCTTCATCCACTTCGGGATTCTGCATGTCCTCTTCAACATGCTCTGGCTCCGCCAGCTCGGCAGCGCCATCGAACACATCAGCGGACGCGCCTTCCTCCTCGTGTTTGTTGTGTTGACGGCGGCCGCGTCCAACTTCGGACAGTACCTGATCACCGGGAGTCCGGCCTTCGGCGGCATGTCGGGGATTGTCTTCGGGTTGTTCGGCTTCGTCTGGATGAAGACCAAGTTCGACTTCATGTCGGGTTACGCGATCGACCAGCAGTCGGTGATTCTGATGGTCGGGTGGTTCTTCATCTGTTTCACCGGGATCTTCCCCATCGCCAATACCGCCCACACCGTCGGCCTGGCCTTCGGTCTGGTCTGTGGTTACGTCTCGGCGCGGGGGTGGATGCGGCGCGGCTGAGGGGCGTTCTGTCGGAGAAGCCATGGGGAGAGACGCGCGGATTGGGGCCTCGGCTATGCGTGTCGATGAAACGATGGACGAACCCTTCCGCAACCGGTATTTCAAGGCCCGATTCAGACCGTCCGAAACCACGACCATGAAAAAGACCGCCCTCCTGTGTCTCCTTCTCGTTGGAGCCGCCATCGCCCACGCCGACAACTCCCTCACCCCGGCCGAGAAGGAGGAGGGTTGGATCCTGCTCTTCAACGGGAAGGATCTCTCCGGGTGGAAGCTCGACAAGTGGAACCCGAAGAGCATCTTGGTTGTGGATGGAGCCATCAAATGCAACGGCGATGCCACGATGCTCTACTACGACGGCGATGACCGGGCCAAGGACGCGCGCAACTTCCATTTCGCCGCCGACGTCATGACCGGCCCGGGCTCGAACGGAGGCATCTTCTTCCACACGAAGTATCAGGACAAGGGTTGGCCCGCCGGACACGAGGCCCAGATCAACATGACGCAAGCCGACCCGATCAAGACAGGCAGCGTCTACATCGTGAAGAACCACTTCAAGGCGCCGGCCAGGGACAATGAGTGGTTCCACTACGAGATCATCGTCCGCGGCCGTACGGTCGAGACGAAGATCGACGGGAAGACCGTCGTTCGCTACGAGGAGGAAGAGGGCCGCAAGGACCGGCGGAGGCTTTCGCGCGGCACTTTCGGAATCCAGGCGCACGATCCCGGCAGCCTCGTGCGGGTGAAGAACATCAAGGTGAAACCCCTGGCGGATTGAGGTCCGGAGCGACCATATTCGTTGCGGGTATGGCGGTTCCCTGATTGGCTGTGGGACATGAACGGCACGACGATCAAGTCACTCGCTTGGTTTGTGGCTCTTGGCATGATTGGTTGCTCTCAAAACGCGGCGGAATGGGACGCCAAAAAGATCGAGTCATGGATAGAGAAGGAGTGGAACATGGATTTCGTCCAGGTTGTTCAAGAAGGGGACAGGAACTACTCGGGCAGTGGATTCGACAAGGAGGGGGTGAAGTCCAGGTTCGTCATCGAGCAGGACGCGGACTCGAAGTTCCTGCGTTGCTCAAGAATTGATGAGCAAGGCAGAGCCGATGGGAAAGCAATACGCAAGTATTAGCTTTGCGGCTCCATCGACACTTCGATGGGAACAACGACAAGCCAACAATCCCTGTGAAATTCCACTCCCCAAAACATCGGATCGACGCATCCTGGATCGCGCTTTGCCTGGCGCTGGTCACGGGTTGTGGTTCGGACTCGAAGGAAGCCCCGGTCAAGGCGGAGTCCGGGGAGTCCTCCACAACGGACAACGCGATTCTGCGGACCGTCGACCTGCCGCCGCCGGCCAGACCGGACTATTGGGACGACGCCGTCGACTTCACGGCCAACCTCGACTTCAAGCCCAACCTGACCGGCGACCTGAAGGGGGAGATTGCTTTCCTCCAGAACACCCTCGTAGGCCCGAACCGCGCGGACAAGAAGCGGCCACTCCTTGTGACCGACCGCGCGGCCTACCTGCTTTTCTTCCCGAAGACTCCGGATCTTACGGGATTGGAGGCGACGATTGACGGCGGCCGGGGCAAGACCTTGACGCTGCCGCTGAACCGGCCCGAACACGGCGCGCGCAGCGACTTCAACAACCAGGACGGCCGTCCGGCGGTGGTCTTCAGCAAGCGGGCCTGGAACGCGGTGATCCCCTGGGAGTTGATGCACCCGGGCATGAGCCTCGTCGTCCGCGACGTGTCCGGCGCCGAGGGCCGACTCGCCGCGGAGGCGTTCGAGTTCGGCGCCCCGATCGAACTGGTCACACAGCACATTGAGTTGGGCATGTTGCTTGATCCCGTCGAGGTCCCCGTGAACAAATGGACGCGACCGGGGAAGAACATCTCGCCGGAATTGGCTCTGAATTATTTTCAGATGGTCCCCATCGCCCGGTTCACCGCGGCGCAGTATCTCCCCATGCACCTGCCGAAGGTCGTGCTGCCCGACGGCAGCGTCTACACGACGCGCAGTTTTTACACCGATGCTGGGGTTTACAAGGGCGACATGCGGGAGAACATCGCCAAGGGGCTGGTCTCCACCGGCATCAACAACGCCAACGTCGGGGTCACCTCCTCCTTCGGCGGGAACCAGGGCCAGCCGCGCCCATACCGCCAGACCACGGTGCATACCAGCGCCGGAATCTACACGGGCAAGGACGAGGCGGGCAACCTGATCGACAAGAAGGTCGTTCACGGCCTTAGCGGGGGCGGCGGCCAGTTGACGCTGCAGAACACCACCGGCAACGAGTTCTCGCACGAATACGGCCACGACCATGGACTCGGCCATTATCCTGGCGGGCCCCTGAGTTCCCACCGCCGCGACGGCTCCTGGGGCTTCGACCTGTTCAAGCATCGCCTGATCGGCAACCTGAGTTGGAACGGCAAACCGTCGGACTCCAACCTCCCCTACGCCTTCGGCAAGGACGCCATGGCGGGCGGGTCGCCCATGGGGCCCATCAGCGTGTTCACCCTGCACACGCCGTTCTCCCTGATGCTGATGCAGCAGAAGATCACCGAACAATCGGGTGTTCTCGCACCCGAACATCCGAGCGGCTACGCCCGCTGGGACGCGGAGAAGCAGGCGCTTGTTCCCGCCAAGGTCGACACCCCCCGCCCGGACAAGACCGGTATCCCGGTTGTCACCCTGGTCGGCTTCTACGACCCGGAGCCGAAACATGAACTGACCTCCTTCATCTATCCGGCGCTTTATGGCAACTGGGGCAATGTGTTCATGCCCTCCACCATCGAGGCCCACGATCCCGGGCTCGCGAAGTCGCGCTGCTGGCTGGAGGTCGCCGATCAGGGCGGACAGACATTGCGCTTTCCCCTGAAAGACTCGCGCGTCAAACCCAAGCTGATGAACCAGTTTCACGTGAACCTGCATGCCGCGGTCCGCTGGGCCCGGGCTTCCATCCGTTTCCGAGCGGACGACGGCAGCGAAATCGAGCTGGATTCCCGACAACTTGCCCCGCCGCACGGCGAACTGCCGGAGCCTGTGATCGTGGGCCGGGAAAACGGCTTCACCGTGGCGGCGCTCCGGCTGCGCGACATGAAGGAACGCCTGATCCCCAACGCCTACCCCGATGCCGCCAACCTGCGCCAGGCGATGGAGGATTACCACGGCCGCATCGCGGATTACGCGGACGACCTCAAGATCGAGGCAGGCCGTGTCTACAGGCTCGAAGGGGCATGGTTCCAGGCGCGGGTGGACAATCCCGACAAGGCCCCATCCGACGGCGACCCGCAATGGCGCAAGCTCGGCGAGACCGGCGACTTCCTGAGCTCCAAAAAGCTGTCCCTCGGCGAGCAGAGCGTCGATTACGCGAAGGAGGTCCTGCAGGGCAAGAGCGGCGTGTACTACTATGTGCCCGTCGATCATGTCCGCGTTTTCGCGTCGGACGCGTATTCCCCCAAGGCGGCGCAGTGGTACGCCAAGGGAAGCCACTCCAAGCTGACCGTCGCCGCCGAGACAAAGAGCGGCGCCCGCGCGAAGGTCGTGCTGCGGGGCCAGATCAACGACCGCCACGCCCTCAACCGCGGCGCGCCGGTCACCGAATCGAGCCGCGTGAGGTTCCGCTTCCACCCCGAGGACAACCCCGGATTTCCCGCCGGGGAGTATCAGGTCAGTTTCGCCGCCTACGCGCACGGATGGCACGACCGCCGGATCATCGAGGCGTTCGAGGTCCGAGGCGCGATCACGGCGAAATAGAAACCATCATTCCATGAGAACGTTCCTTGTCGCCCTGCTCTGTGCAGGCTCGCTGGCCAAGGCTCTTGAACCGCCCAATATCCTCTGGATCACCAGTGAGGACAACGGCCCCTACCTCGGGTGTTTCGGCGATCCGTTGGCGCGGACGCCGAATCTCGACCGGTTGGCGCAGGGAGGAACACGTTTCACCCATTGTTTCTCCAACGCCGCCGTCTGCGCCCCGGCCCGGCAGACGCTGATCTCGGGCATGTACGCCACCAGCATCGGCGGGCAGCACATGCGTTCGGATGCGACTTTTCCCCCCGGCGTGCACTACTTCCCCAAGTATCTTCGGGACGTCGGTTATTACACCTCAAACAACAGCAAGACCGACTACAACGGCGGCCCCGCCGATCGCAAGGGCGCCATGGCCGGCGCGTGGGACGATTCGAGCCGGAAGGCGCATTGGCGAAACCGGCCCGAAGGGAGACCTTTCTTCTCCGTCTTCAACCTTGGCTCCTCCCACGAGAGCAACCTGTTCCCGGGAAAATGGAGAAAGCGCGAACTCAAGACCGATCCGGCCCGGGTGAAACTGCCGGCGTACCTTCCCGATCTGCCTGAGACTCGACTCGACCTGGCGCGCTATTACGATTGTGTGGAGACGATGGATTCGGGCGTGGGGAAGATCCTGCGCGAATTGGAGGCGGATGGTCTGGCTGACGATACGATCGTCTTCTACTTCGGCGACCATGGCGGCTCGCTGCCGCGCGGGAAGAGTTTTGCCTACGACAGCGGCACACGCGTGCCCCTGATTGTCCTTATCCCCGAAAAGTGGCGGCAGTTCCGCCCCTCCGAACCCGGCGGAGAGACGGACCGGTTGGCGGGCTTCGTGGACTTTGCGCCAACCGTCCTGGGCCTCGCGAAGATCGATCCGCCGGAATACATGCAGGGGCGTTCGTTCCTCAGCGGGGCGGACGCGGACGAGCGGGAGTTTGTTCACACCTTCCGGGGACGCCGCGGCGAGCGCTACGACATCGTCCGCGGGGTGCGGTCGAAGAGCTTCCTCTACTTGCGCAACTACACCCCGCATCTGCCGGTGATGCAGTTCAACGGCTACTCGTTCGACATCCCGGGTTATGCCGCCTGGATGCAGGCGTGGCGGAACGGGGAATGCTCCCCCGAACAGGCGCGCTGGTTCGAACCCAAACCGAGGGAGGAGCTCTACGCGACGGATGTCGATCCGGACAATGTGCGCAACCTCGCCGCTGATCCGGAGTTCGCTGAAGTCCTCGCGCGGCATCGGGCGGAGAATGAACGCCATATGCTCGCCATCCGCGACAGCGCTTTCTTTCCGGAGGGGATGTCGGGCCGTGAATTCACGGCGTATCAGGACGACACGACCTATCCGCTTCGGAAACTGCAGTCGTTGGCGACATCCGACAGCGTGGAGGAGTTTGTCGAGGCGATGAATGACGACAACTTGTGCGTGCGCTACTGGGGAATCATGGGGTGTGTCATCCAGGGACCGAGGTCGAAGTCTGCCCGACCCAGATTGCAGCGTCTGTTGGAAGATCCGGAGCCGCTGATCCGGATCCAGGCCGCGCGGGCGTTGTGCGGCATGGGCGTTTCCCCGAAGGCCGAGGCCGTGATCAAACGCCAACTCGTTTCGCGCGACCAGATCCTGCAACTGCGCGCCGCGCTCGCGGTTGATGAATGCGGTCTGCTTGCGCGTGATCGCACGTTCGCGGAGCCGTTGAAGAAGCTGCGCGGACAGTATTCCAAGCGGGTGGCCGACCTGCTGCTTGATCGGAATTGAGCCGGCCCGATGCGGCGCGAGCATGTCCCGGCGTGGCTCACCGAGGGCGGTTCGCCCCGCCTTATTCGCGAGGGCTTCGCATGAGTCGGGATCGCGCGCAGTTGGAGTTCACGCTTCAGCGTGTTCTCGGGCGCCCGGCACGCTAAAGCGTGAACTCCAACAATCGAGATCAAGCCGGCATCGCGCAAAAGGGTGGATGAACGCGTCGCGTCTGTGGCATACCTGAAGTGTGCTCCAGCGATCGAACCTCTTCCCTGGCCTGACTGTCGGCCTGCTCGCGGCCGCCGCGATTTTGCTTCTCGTCCCGTCATCCGTCGCGACGGTTCGGCCGAACATCGTTTTCGTCCTGTTCGATGACATCGGATACGGCCAACCGCCGAGCTACCGGGCCGGTTCGGAATTCACGACGCCGAACATCGACCGCCTCGCGCGGGAGGGAATGCGCTTCACCGACGCGCATTCGGCCGCGGCCAACTGCACTCCGACTCGCTACGGCGTCCTGACCGGCCGCTTTCCCTCGCGGATCGGCCAGTTCGGCGTGCTGCAGACCTATTCGCCGCCGATCATCCCGAAGGAACGTCTGACCGTTGCCTCCTTCCTCCAGCGGAACGGCTACCACACAGCCTGCGTCGGCAAGTGGCACCTCGGCCTGAACTGGATCACGGAGACGAAACCGGAGAAGGGACACCAGGACCTGCCGGTCGGCCTGCAGATGAAAGACGGGCCGAACACGCTCGGCTTCGACTACTTCTTCGGTTTCACCCACGCCCGCGGCATCGAGTCGATCATTGAGCAGGACACCGTCGTGCGGAAAGTTGCGGAGGTGGAGAACCAGCCCCTGATGATCCGCAAGGCGCTGGAGTATCTCGACGAGCGGGCGAAGTCTGATCAGCCCTTCTTCCTCTACTTCCCCATGTGCCCGCCGCACAACCCGGTCGTCCCGGCTCCGGAGTTCAGAGGCAAGAGCGGCGTGACCGGCAAGGAGGCGAAATACGGCGACTGGGTCTACCAGGGGGACCACATGCTCGGCCAGATTCTCGACCGGCTCGAAAGGCGCGGCCTCGCCGACAACACCCTTGTGATCGCGACGGGCGACAACGGCGCGGCCGGCCGCCCCTATGCCCCGTTGCGCGCGGCCAAGAGCAGCATCTACGAGGGCGGGCATCGCGAGCCCTTCATCGCCCGTTGGCCGGGCAGGATCAAGGCCGGCTCGACCTGCGATCAGACGGTTTGCCTGAACGACTTCTTCGCGACCTGCGCCGACATCCTCGACGTCCGGCTTCCGAACGACGCCGCCGAGGACAGCTTCAGCCTGCTGCCGCTGTTTGAAGGAAAGACGGACAAGCCGGTGCGCGAAGCCGTCGTTCATCAGGCGCCGGGCGGGCTCGCCATCCGGCGGGGCGATTGGAAGCTGGTCTTCCACCGCAGCGGCCAGCGCGAGCTGTTCAACTTGCGGGAGGATATCAGTGAAACGACGGATGTCATGGCGGCGAACGCGGATGTCGCCGGAAGCCTTCTCCGGTTGATGCAAAGCTACATCGACCGCGGGCGCAGCGCCCCGGGACCGAAGCAGGCCAACGATTTCGAGATGATCCTCTGGGATGGCAAGACCGGCGCGGCCGAGAAGAAACCCCGGAACAGGCGCAACCGCGATAAGAACCGGAAAACGCGAGGCAAGGCCGGGGCCGCAAAGTAGCGCGCAACCGACAAGATCAAATCATCGTATTCGCCATGAGATTCCTTGCCCTATTCCTTTGCGCGCTTTGCGTCCTCTGCGGTTCCAGTCAGGCGCAGCGCCCGAACTTCCTGTTCATCATCGTCGATGACCAGTCGCCCTTCGACCTGAAGCTCTACAATCCGGCCTCCACGCTGGACACGCCGAACATCGATCGTCTTGCGCGGGAGGGAATGGTCCTCGACAGCGCGCACCACATGGGCGCGTGGGTGGGCGGGGTCTGCACGCCCTCGCGTCACATGGTCATGTCCGGCCGCACGGTATGGCACATTCCGGACAAGCCCGGCCGGATCATGAATCCTCACGTGGACAACCCGAAGATGGTTCCGCCGGACCTCTCCCGTCACACCCTGCCCGCCGTCTTCAAACAGGCCGGCTACGACACCATGCGCACCTGCAAACGCGGCAACAGCTACGAGGCCGCCAACGAACTCTTCGCCGTCCGCCATGACGCCACCAAACGCGGCGGAACGGACGAGTCCGGCAGCGCCTGGCACGCCGAACAGGTCCTCAATTACCTCAACAAGCGCCAAGCCTCCAGGGACGCCGATCCTTTCCTGATCTACTTCGGCTTCTCCCATCCGCACGACACGCGCGACGGCAAACCAGAGCTCCTGAAGAAATATGGCGCCGTCAATCACGCCGACCGCGACACGTGGCCATCGGCCCATCCGAAGCAGCCCCCGCTGCCGCCGAACCACTTGCCGGCCCACCCCTTCGACAACACCCACATGACCGTGCGCGACGAGGTCGGGGTGAGCGGCGTGTGGGACCGCCGCGACGTGCGCACCATCCGCAACGAACTCGGCCGCGAGTATGCCTGCAGCGAAAACATCGACATCCAGCTCGGCCGGGTACCGCCCGAAGCCAGACCAGACCAATCTCGCCGCCGATCCGCGCCACGCCGCCAAGCTCGCCGAGATGGAGTCCCTGCTGCTCGCACAGATGCGCGCCCACGACGACCCCTACCGCCTCTGGAATCAGCCTGACGACGGTCTCCCCGAACCGAAGTTCAAGGAACGGACCAACCAGCCGAAGACCAGGAAACCCCGGAAGAAACGATGACGGGTCGTCTCTGTCTTCTTTGCGCGGCGCTGGCGGTGTTGCCGGTCAAAGCGGAATCGCCCATCCGCCCGGGCGACCGGGTTGCCTTGGTGGGCAACACCTTTGCCGACCAGTTGCGCATTCACGGTTACTTGGAGACCTTGTTGCTCCAGCGGTCCATGGAAAAGCCGGTGTCCCTCCGCAATCTCGGCTGGGCTGGCGACATGCTGACCGCCCGCGACCGTCCGACCAACTTTCCCTCCGAGGAATCCACGCTGACCGAGCGCCAGACCGATGTCATCGTCGCCTGCTTCGGCATGGGGGAATCTTTCGCCGGCGAGGCCGGACTGGAGGGTTTCAGGAAGGACCTCCAGGACTTCATCGCCGCGCACAAGGGAAAGAAATACAACGGCCGGTCCGAGGTGCGGTTGATCCTGGTCTCGCCGATCGCCTATGAGGATCTGGGATTCCGCACGCCCAACCATGAGCGCCGAAACCGCGAACTGGCGGCCTACACCCGGGCCATGAAGGAGACGGCCGGTCAGGCGGGCCTTCCGTTTGTGGATCTCAACGAACCGACGGCCCGGTTGATGGCGGACTCCGTCGCGCCGAAACTCACTGGCAATGGGGTCAACCTCAACGCGTACGGCTACTGGTGCGTCAGCCGGACTTTGGCGGACGCGTTGCTGCCCGGCGCCCCGCCGTGGCGGTTGAGCCTGGACGCCGGGACCGGCAAGGCGCGTGGCGAAGGCGTAAGCATCACTGATGTGCGATCAACCGACAGCGGACTGGTCTTCACCGTGGAGGAGCAAAGCTGGCCCACCGCCGGCGCGCCGGTGCAGGGCGGCGTCCACCGCGAACTTGAACCCATGCGCGACACCCTGCGCGTCGCGAACCTCAAACCCGGCGCCTATCGTCTGGAAATCGACGGCTCGCCCGTCATCACCGCCAGCCAGGAGGAGTGGGCCTTCGGCGTCGCGCTGGAGGACACGCCGGCGCACCGCGCGCTGCGGGCCTACCGCGAGGCGGTCAACGACAAGAATCTGCAGTTCCTCTACAGCTGGAAGGCCTTGAACCAGGTTCACATCGTCGGCGAGCGCCGCAAGTCCCCCAGTGGACGGGCCCTCCCGGGCGAGGTGATCGGGTTCAAGAAACTGGCCGACCGGAAGGACGCCGCCCTGGCCAGGGGCGTAGAGTTGAAGACCCGTGAATGGCGGCTGATTCCTGTCAGGTGACGGTCATGAACCGAATCACGACCATGAAGACGACGCTCGCATGCATATCAACGAGCTTGTTGCTCGCGGTATCCGCCCTTGCCCAGCAGGGCGCCAAAGGCATCAAGGCCGCGAACATCAAGGACGCGGACCTCGCTTTGATGAACGACCACGATCCGGCGTCGGAGCTGGCCAACTTCACGCTGATGGACGGTTACCGGGCGAACCTCTTTGCCGCCGAACCGATGCTCGCCAACCCCGTTCACATGATCTGGGATTCGCGGGGGCGGCTCTGGGTCGCTTGCTCCTGGGCCTACCCGCAGCTCAAACCCGGTGAAAAGGCCGACGACAAGATCATCATCCTGGAAGACACCGACAACGACGGCCGGGCCGACAAGTCAACCGTCTTCGCCGACGGACTCTATCTGCCCACCGGCATCGAACTGGCCAACGGCGGCTGCTACGTCGCTCAGTCTCCCGATGTCTTCTTTTTCAAGGATACTGACGGCGACGATGTGGCCGACGTGAAGGAGGTCGCCCTGACCGGGTTCGGCATCGAGGACAGCCATCATTCCATCAGCGCCTGGCGTCGCGGGCCGGGGGGCTGGATCTACTTCCAGGAGGGCATCTTCCTCCACACCCAGGTTGAGACGCAACATGGGGTGGTGCGGAACTTCAACGGCGGGGTCTACCAGTACAACCCGCGCACGCAGGAACTGCGGATGTTTGTGCGCGGCACGGGCGGCAATCCCTGGGGGCATGTCTTCGATCGCTGGGGACAGTCTTTCATGGTGAACAACCCGCGCATCATGTATCTCTCACCGGCTTCTGGCGCCGGCTCCGAGCCAAACCGGGTCGCGCCGCTGATCAGCACGGAGAAACAGTGCGGGGGTGATTTTGCCACCGGGACGCATCTGCCGGAGGAGATCCGCGGCCAGTTGCTCACCTGCCGCTTCAAGAGCCGGACGATCGTCCGCTACGAGTTCATCGAGGACGGAGCGGGCTACAGCGTCAATGTGTTGCCCACGTTGATCGCGTCGAAGCATCCGAACTTTCGTCCGGTCGACTGCAAGATCGGTCCGGACGGGGCGGTCTACGTCGCCGACTGGTACAACTCCATCATCAACCACGCCCAACACGACTTCCGCGATCCGCGCCGCGATCACGACCACGGCCGGATCTGGCGCATCACTCATCGGGATCGTCCGCTCGTCAGGAAGCCGAAACTGGTCGGCGAACCGGTCGGAACGCTGCTCGGTCACCTGAAGAGCCCGAACGCCTGGACGCGTCATCAGGCCCGCAAGGAACTGAGCGAGCGCGATCCGGATGAGGTTCTCAAGGCGGCCGAAGCCTGGGCCGCAGAACTGGATCCCTCCGAACCGGGCCGCGACGGGCATCTTGTCGAGGCCCTGTGGACCTGTCAGAACGTGGAGCGGCCGAGCGAGGCCATCCTGCGGCTGGTTCTGGACTCGAAGGACGGACGGGCGAGGTCGGCGGTTGCCCGGATCCTCCGCTATTGGCACGGTTCGCTCTCCGATTCCGTCGGCCTGATAGCCCGGCTGGCGGACGATCCCTTTCCGCGCGCGCGCATGGAGGCCGTGTTGTCCGCCGGTTTCATTCCCAAGGCCGAGGCGTTCAGCGCGGCGCTCCATGTTCTCGATCATGAGCGCGACAAATTCATCGACGCGGCCTTGTCGCAGACTGTCAAGGCCCTGGAGCCGCATTGGAAACCCGCGCTCCAGGACGGTGGGTTGGCCTTCGCCAAACCCTCCCATCGCGAATTTGCGGAGCGGTCCGGCGGCGTCGCGTTTGACCAACGACTCAGCGCCTTCCTCAAGAACCGGGCGCCGGATGCTAACCAGCTGGCCGAATTCAAAGCGCAGTTCGTTCGGGAGGCTGAAGCCGATCATGTTCGCTCGGCGTTTCGTTCGTTGACGTCCAGGCGATCCCGGCTCCCGCGGGAGTCCAGGCTCGTTTTGCTTGAGGCGCTCGAACAGGTCGGCAGGAAGGGCGATGTCCAACTCGGGAAGAGGCCGCCGGCGTTGTCGACACAATTGGCGGGAAGCGACGACGCGTTGGTCGCCGCCGTCGCCGCCAACATCGGCGCCTGGAAGATGACCGGGAGCGGCGAGGACCTGCTGGCCGTGCTGCGGGACGAAAGCCGGTCGCGGCCGGTGCGCATCGCCGCCGCGGAATCGCTGGGCAGCCTGGGGCAGACGCGCCTCCTGGAAGCGCTCCGCACGATGTCGCATTCGGAGGATCTTTACAGCCGTCACCTCGCCACGTTTGGACTGACGGAGGCGGACCTGCTGGATGCCGCCGATTCTCTCGCCGCGATCCTGACCGAAGATCCCGGCGACACCGATCCTTCCGAACTCGTTGCCCGCTTCCTGCGAACCCGGAGCGGACCGGGGATCCTGCTCAAGGCGCTGGAGCCCGCCGGGCTTCACCCTCAGGCCGTCGCCAAGGTGGCCGACTTCCATCGGCGGACCGGACGGTTGCCCCGGCAGTTGGCGGGAATCTTCGCACCCGCCGTGTCCGGGTCGTTGAGCCAGCAATTGAAACGCGAGAACCGGGAGAAGCTGACCGCCGATGTCGTCCGCCTGGGCGATCCGGCAAACGGGGAGAGGATTTTCCGGCGGCCGTCCTCGGCCTGCGCCGTCTGTCATGGCATCGGCTCCGTCGGCCCGTCCATTGGCCCCAACCTCGTCGCCGTCGGAGCCGCCGCCGATCCGGGTTACATGGTCGAGTCCATCCTCGAACCGAACAAGGCCATCGCCGAGCATTACGAGAACGTCATGCTTACCCTCGAAGACGGGACCGTACGGACCGGCGTCATCGCCCACAAGAGCGAAAGGGAGATCGTCCTCCGCGACTCGACCGTTCCCGGGGCCGAGATCCGCGTCGCGCTCAGTCAGGTCAGCAGGCAAAGCCCCATGGCGTCCCTGATGCCGGAAGGGCTTGCAGACCAGTTGAAGAGCCGGCGGGAATTCCTCGATCTGGCCAGGTTCCTCTCACTCCTCGGCCGCCCCGGAGCCTACGAGAACGACGAAAGCCCCTACCTCCGCAAGTGGCGCGTTGTCGCCGGCGAATCAGGAAAACTGCCGGACGAGGACGCCTTCTGGCTTCCGGCGTACAGCCTCGTGAACGGCGAACTGCCCGCCGCGGACCTGGGGGAGGGCGATGTCGTCTACGTCCGCGGATTCGTCAGCATGCTTGTGGCCGGCGCGGTGAAGCTGGATATCAACAACGCGCAAGGCCTGCGGCTGTGGGTCGACGACCAGCCGGTGGTCGACCTCGCGGCTTCGCTTGAACTACGGAAGGGCCGCCGCGTGTTCACTTTTGCGGTCGACCGCAAAGCCCGGGGGAATGTCGGGCTGCGGGTTCTACTGACCGCTCCCGAGGGCTCCCGCGCAAGATTCCAACCCGAAGGCGGAATCTGACGCGAAGTCGCAGGGCGGGTAGGGCGAATTGTCCTCAATGAGCCGGCGTGTGCATGTCCAATCGCGTCTCATTGGGGGCAATTTGCCCCACCGCCATTGCCGACTCGGCGTCCATCCGAACATCCGAAGGGGCGGCCGTCCTTAGGATGGCAATTCGTTCGTGAGTGTGCCATTCTGCCCTCCCTCATGGAGACCGACGATCTCAGGCGCGCGCTGCAGGGAAGCCTTCTCGGAACGGCCGTCGGCGATGCAATGGGGCTCTGCTGTGAGGGCCTCTCGCGACGGCGGCAAGCGCGCATGTTTCCCAATCTCGACCGGCCGCGTTTCCTGTTTGGTCGGGGGATGGTCTCCGACGACACCGAGCACGCCTGTTTCGTGGCGCAGTCGTTGATTGTTTCCCGTTGCGATGTCGGGAGCTTTCGATCGGATCTGGCGAGGCGGCTTCGCTGGTGGCTGGTCGGCCTTCCGGCGGGCATCGGACTCGCCACGCTCAAGTCGTTGTTGAGACTTTGGATCGGGATCTCTCCCCAGAAGTCCGGCGTGTTTTCCGCCGGCAACGGACCCGCCATGCGGGCGCCCGTCCTGGGAATCGTCGCCGGCGACGACGACGATCTCCTGAGGGACCTGGTTGCCACCTCGACCCGGATCACGCACTCCGATCCCAAGGCGCTGGTGGGCGCGTTGGCGGTTGCGCTCGCCGCGCGCGTCGCGGCGGACGGACCTCCCGAACCGGATCGGATCTCCGGGATCTTCCAAGAAGCTGCGCGTCGCTTCTTCGGCGACGTGGAGGACGCGGATGTCGCCAAGATGCTGAAGCTGGTCGACGCTGCCGCAGCCAGCGCGAAGTCGGGGGAGAGCACAGCGTCGTTCGCCGATCTGCTGGGGCCGGCCGACGGCGTCAGCGGCTACATGTATCACACCGTTCCTGTCGTGCTGCACGCGTGGTTCCGCCATCCCGCCGATTATCGGGCCGGAATGATGGAGATCATCCGCTGCGGCGGCGACAGCGACACGACGGCGGCGATCCTCGGGGGGATCGTCGGCGCCACCGTCGGCGGCGGAGGCATTCCGGCCGAATGGCGCGAAGCCATCTGCGAGTGGCCGCGGTCCTTGGCTTGGATGGAACGGGTGGCGGACGCGCTGGCCGAATCGCTTCAATCGGATTCCCGCGTGGCTGCGCCGACGTTGCCGATCCCGGGATTGCTGCTCCGCAACCTGGCGTTCGCGCTCATCGTCCTGACCCACGGCTTCCGACGCCTGCTGCCGCCTTGGTGACATGGAGTTGCGGCATCAGTCCGTCCGCCGCATTCCCCCCACCGTGCCCGAATCGGGATGGATCACGTCGGATCCTTGTCTCGAAGTTTACATGTATTCGTAACGTACGTCACAAATAAATGTAACCTTCGTAAAGTGTGTGAAGCGACGCGTTGACGCATTTTGAGCCAGTGCCGGACCGCGAATCCCGTTGAACTCCGCGAAGAGAACGGCCACATTCGGCGTCTGTTCCTAGCATAGCCATGAATACCAGATCTTTTGTTTCCACCCGGGCCGGGCTTGTCGTGGCCGCCGTGACCTTCTCCCTCTCGCTCGCCGGTTCCGCCGCCGCCGCGGACAAGGGGTTTTCAATCGAGAAGACCGGGCACGGTCTGACCGTGAACCTCGACGGCAAGCTGCTCACCAAGTACGTCATCGATGAGGGCAACAAGCCCTTCCTCTATCCGTTCATCGGGCCGACCGGCAAATCGATGACCCGGGCCTACCCGATGAAGACCGTCGAAGGCGAGCAGCACGATCACCCGCACCACCGCTCCATCTGGTTTGGGCACCAGGGTGTGGGCGGCTTTGATTCCTGGCACGAGCCGCGCACGGGCGAGGAGCGCCGCTTCAAGAAGCCCGAGGACAAGCAGGCCTTCCTGAACGGACTCGCCTCGACCGTCCACCGCAGTTTCAAGAAGACCCAGGCCGACAAGGACAAGGCGGTGATCGTCAGCGTCAACGACTACGTCGCGCCGGACGGCTCCAAGCTCATGTCCGACGAGCGCCGCATCACCTTCCGTGCGACGGCGGAAACGCGCACCATCGACTACGACGTCACGCTCATCGCCAGCCACGGCGACGTGGAACTCGGCGACAAGAAGGACGCCGGTTTCAGCGTGCGCGTGCCGACCTCGATGTGCATCGACGGCAAGCAGGGCGGCCACATGTTGAACAGCCGGGGGGACAAGGAAGGCGCTGTCTGGGGCAAGCGCGCCGAATGGGTCAGCTACTGGGGGCCGGTGGAGGGCGAGGTCCTCGGCATTGCGATGTTCAACCACCCGAAGAGCTTTCGTCATCCGACGCCCTGGCACGCCCGCACCTACGGCCTGTTCACCGCCAATCCCTTTGGCACGAAGAGCCTGGACAAGAAGGCCGAGGATGGCGCGTTCGTTCTGAAGAAGGGCAAGCGGATCACCCTCCGTCACCGCATCGTCATGCACAAGGGGGAGGCGAAGGCGGCCAACCTGGAGAAGGCTTGGAAGGCCTACGCGAAGTAGCGGGAGCGGGCTTCAGAGTGAATTCAAAGTGCGGCGGTCATAGACCGGCCGCTACATCGAACGGCTTCTAGCGGCGCGTCTCTGTGACCGCCGCATTTCAATCCACCGTCTCGCAGACCAGGACGGGCGTCGTGATTGCGGCGTCTGAAATCTCGAACGCCGCTTGGATGCGATCCGCCGCCGCCTTCGCGGCAGATTCGTCGGTCGCGTGAATGCGCGCCAGGACATCCCCCTGCTCCACCCGTTCGCCGGGCTTTGCCAACCGATCCACGCCGACCTCGTGGTCGACCACGGAATCCTTGGTCGCGCGTCCGCCGCCGAGGTCGCGGACAATCTCGCCGACGGTCCGGGCGTCGCAGCGGCTGACGACGCCGGCGCGGTCTGAAACGGCTTCGCAGGCGGCGCGGGGGGCGTTGCTTCGCGAGAGCTTCTTCTGGAACGCCGCGAGATCGGCCCCCTGCGCCGCGAGCATCTCGTTCCATTTCGCCAGCGCGGCTCCGTTGGCGAGGCGCTCGGCGGCCTGCTTTCGTCCTTTCTCGAGGTCTTCAGCCTTCCCGGTCTGCTCGAGCAGTTGCGCGGCGCACTCGACGGTCAGTTCGCGCAGGTCGCCGGGGCCGGCGCCTTCGAGGCATTCGACGGACTCCTTCACCTCCAGCCAGTTGCCCGCGGCGCGGCCGAGGGGCGTGTTCATGTCTGTCAGGATCGCGCGGGTCTTCACGCCGCATTCGCCGCCGAGATCGACGATGGAGCGGGCGAGTCCGCGGGCGTCGTCGAGCGTGGGCATGAACGCGGCGGAGCCGAACTTGGTGTCGAGGATCAGCGCGTCCAGGTTCTCGGCCAGCTTCTTGGAGAGGATCGACGCCGTGATCAGCGGGATCGAGGGGACGGTGCCCGTCACGTCGCGGAGGGCGTAGATCTTCCGGTCCGCCGGGACCATGCGTTCCGTCTGGCCGACGATGACGCAACCGACGGTCTGCACGATCTCGACGATGCGCTCGGGCGGCAGCAGCGTCCGGTAGCCGGGGATGGACTCCAGCTTGTCGAGGGTGCCGCCGGTGATGCCGAGGCCGCGCCCCGAGATCATCGGCACGCGGAAGCCCAACGAAGCCAGGAGGGGAGCCAGGGGCAGCGAGACCTTGTCGCCGATGCCGCCGGTGGAGTGCTTGTCCACCAGTGGGCGCGGGTCGTCGGGGAACTGGAGGACATCACCCGAGTCGCGCATGGCCAGGGTGAGCGAGCGCTTTTCGCCTTCGGCCAGCCCACGAAAGTAAATCGCCATGAGGAAGGCCGACATCTGGTAGTCCGGGACGCGGTCCGCCGTGAAGTCCGCGACGATGGAACGGATCGTCTCTGGGGAGAGCGAACGTCCCTCGCGTTTGGCTTCAATGGCGGAAAGAAGGGTCATTGGGAACGAAAACTAGGGTCTCTTCCGCTGTCGTTCAGCGACTCAGATCCAGCGACGACTTCGACGACGCGAGCGGGGCGCACCTTGCGCTCTCGAACACCTGCGACTCAAAACGGACCAAGAAGAGGCGGCATGTGTTAGACGAATGAAATCTGAACATTCGGATTGGCATCAAAAATCTCCTGTAACCGTTGGCGATTCTCCGGGCTGAGGCCTCGGCGCTCCGCCCAACCTTGAAAGATGATTCGGTAAATCTCGTCCTCGGGCCATGACAAACAATCGTGGAACGCATCCCAACTTCGGCCGTGCCATTCTCCCGAAACATGCCGACAGAATCCCTCGTTGAACGCGGCAACAAACGACCCGAATGAATCCGCCTTTGATAAATCAACGATGAACTCTCGCATGAAGGTCTTCACCCTACAGCGCCACTACACCCGTCCGACTTGCTCGCTTGCTGACGCTTTTCAAGAGCTGGCGAACTGTGGCTCCACGCGGTCCCGGAGTTTACGCAGTGCGGCCCCTAGCCCGTTTCACGAATCAAAACAGACGCGAGTCGCGCCTCGAATCCCAATCACCCTGCGAACTTCCTCAGAGCCACGGTGGCGTTGTGGCCGCCGAAGCCGAAGGAGTTGCTGAGGGCGGTCTCGATCGCCATCTCGCGCGCGGTGTTCGGGACGTAGTCGAGGTCGCAGTCCGGATCGGGGAACTCGTAGTTGATGGTGGGCGGGGCGATGCCGGTCTGGATGGCCTTGGCGCAGATGGCGGCCTCGGTGGCGCCGGCGGCGCCGAGCATGTGGCCGGTCGCGCCCTTGGTGGAGCTGACGGCCATGACCTTTGCGTGGTCGCCGAAGACGGCCTTGATCGCCTGCGTCTCGCAGACGTCGCCCTGGGGGGTCGAGGTGCCGTGGGCGTTGATGTAGGAGATCTGCTCCGGGTTCAGGCCGGAAGAGCGCAGGGCCATCTTCATGCAGCGGGCCGCGCCCTCGCCTTCGGGGGAAGGGGCGGTGAGATGGTGGGCGTCGGCGGTGTTGCCGTAGCCGACCAGCTCGCAGTAGATCTTCGCGCCGCGGGCCTTGGCGTGTTCCAGTTCCTCCAGCACGAGGACGGCCGCGCCTTCGCCCATGACGAAGCCATCGCGCTCCTTGTCGAAGGGGCGGGAGGAATGCTGGGGGTCGTCGTTGCGGGTGCTGAGGGCGCGCATCTTGGCGAAGCCGCTGATGCCGAGGGTGACGACCGTGGCCTCGCTGCCTCCGGCGAAAATCGCCTTGGCGTCGCCCATCTTGATGGTGCGCCAGGCCTCGCCGAGCGCATGGGTGGACGTAGCGCAGGCGGAGCAGGTGGCGACGTTCGGCCCGCGCAGGCCATAATACATCGAGAACATGCCCGAGGCCATGTTCAGGATGAGCATCGGGATCATGAAGGGCGAAACGCGGTTCGGCCCCTTTTCGACGAGCGCGAGGTGCTGCTCCTCGGTGGTTTTCAGGCCGCCGATGCCGGATCCGATGAAGACGCCGATCTCGTCGCGATCCAGGCTGTCGAGATCCATGCCTGAATCAATCAGCGCCTTGTGTCCGGCGAAGACGCCGAACTGCACGAAACGGTCGGTGCGGCGGATCTCCTTGGGCGAGGGAAAGGCGGGCACGGGATCGAAGATTTTTATCTCGGCCGCGATCTTGCAGTCGTAGTCCGTGGTGTCGAAGCTCTCGATCGCGGTGATGCCGCATTTGCCCGCGACGATTTCGGACCAGAAGCTGTCAATGTCCTGACCGAGCGCGGAGACAACCCCGATGCCCGTTACGACGACCCTGCGCTCTTCGATGCTTGCCATGAGATAAAAAAAACGGGCAGCGGGAACGAATGCTCCCTTGCTGCCCGGAAAGGGAGGTCCGGCTTACTTGCCGTTCTCTTCGATGTACTTGATCACGTCGTTCACGCTCTGCAGTTTCTCGGCCTCGTCGTCCGGGACTTCGATGCCGAATTCCTCCTCGAGCGCCATGACGAGTTCGACCGTGTCGAGCGAGTCGGCGCCCAGGTCTTCGATGAATTTCGCGTCGGGCGTCACCTGCTCCGCATCAACGCCGAGTTGCTCGACAATGATGCCCTTTACTTTTTCCTCAATCGGTTGTTGTTCGTCAGCCATGATCGGTTTGGTTTAAGTTGTTTCTGTGTCTATGCAACGCCCCTGACGGCGTCAAGTTCTGATCGGGCATTTCGAGCCGATCGGTTTTCGCGTTCGATGTCGCGGTTAAATGGGAACTTTTTCAATCCTTTGTCAAACCCCAATTCGCGGCTTTTTTTCCGGGATTCCCCGGCGGACGGGAAAGGACCGCCGGCAGGCCGGGAAAGCCCGGACTACATGACCATCCCGCCGTCCACGGTGAGGACTTGTCCGGTGATGTAGCCGGCGCCGGGGCCGGCCAGGAAGAGGGCGGCTTCGGCGATGTCTTCGGCCGCGCCCAGACGGCCCAGCGGGATGTGCTTCTGGATGTCCTCCCGCTGCTGTTCATTCAAGGCCTGCGTCATGTCCGTGTCGATGAATCCGGGGGCCAGGGCGTTGACGGTCACGCCCCTTGAAGCGAGTTCCTTGGCGATTGACTTGGTGAGGGCGATCAGGCCGGCCTTGCTGGCGGCGTAGTTGCACTGGCCGGCGTTGCCCATCAGGCCGACGACGGAGGCGACATTGATGACCCGGCCGGCACGCTGTTTCATGAACGCTCGGGCAAAGGCCTTGTGCAGGAGGAAGGCCCCCTTGAGGTTGGTGTCCAGCACCGTGTCCCAGTCCTCCTCGGACATGCGCAGCAGGAGCGTGTCGCGGGTGACGCCGGCGTTGTTGACGAGGATGTCCACGCGGCCGCACTCCTCGAGAATCGTCTTGGCGCAGGCCTCGACCGAGGCGGCGTCGCCTACATCCACGGCATGCGCCCAAGCCTGACGGCCGAGGCCCTTCACCTCTTCGGCGACCTTTTGGGAATTGGCTTCGGTCCGCGAGACGCAGACCACATCCGCGCCTTCGGCGGCAAACTTGAGGGCAATGGCGCGGCCGATGCCGCGACCGGCGCCGGTCACGACGGCAATTTTGTTTTCGAGCTGGCTCATGCGGTTTGTTTAGCGGCGATGTCGAGGGCGTGTCGAGGGCGGAGTTGGGAGGGAAAAGGCGAAGGCTCGTCAGCTTTGTGCCAACCAAAGGCCCAACGAGCCGGAAACCGACGCAGGGCTGACGTTCGTCTTTTCTCCCTCGTTCCCGCCTCACTCCTCGGACGGCTTGTGGCCGCTTTCCTCGATGATCTTCTTCGCGATGTCGTGGGGCATCTCCTCGTAGTGGCTGAACGCCTCAGAGTGGAGGCCGCGGCCGCCGGTGAGGGAGCGGAGGACGGTGGAGTAGTGGAAGAGTTGACGTTGCGGGACGTGGGCCTTGAGGATCTGGAGTTTTCCCTCGGTGTCCATGCCCAGGATCTTGCCCTGGCGGCTGGAGATGTCGCCCATGACGTTGCCCATGAAGGCTTCGGGGATCCGCACCGTGATCTCGCAGATCGGCTCCAGCAGGATCGGCTTGGCCTGCATGAACGCCTCACGGAAGGCCTGCTTGCCCGCAATCTGGAAGGCGACGTCCTTGGAATCGACCGGGTGCATCTTGCCGTCGTAGAAGTCGATCTTCACGTCCACCACGCGGTAGCCGGCGAGGATGCCCTCGGCGCAGGCGGCATCGACGCCCTTGTGGACGGAGGGCACGAACACGCGGTCCACGTTCTGGCCGACCAGCGACTCCGTGAATTCCACGCCGGAGTCGCGCTCCTTCGGTTCGATGCGCATCCAGACCTCGGCGAACTGCCCCGCGCCGCCGGACTGCTTCTTATGGCGGTATTTGGATTCGCCGGTGGATTTGATGGTCTCGCGGTAGGGGATCTTGGGCTCGATCAGGTCGATCTCCACCTTGAACCGGCGCTTCAACTGGTCGCAGATGACCTGCATGTGCAGCTCGCCCTGGCCGGAGATGACCGTCTGGTGCAGTTCGGAATCCACGTGGTGGACGAAGGTGGGATCCTCTTCATGCAGCATGGCGAGACCGGCGGCCACCTTGTCCTCGTCGCCGCGCGACTTGGAGCGGATGGCGGAATGGATGTTCGGCTGGGGATATTCCACCTCGGGCAGGCGCACGACGCGGTTCGGCGAGCAGAGGGAGTTGCCGGTGTGGGTGTGCTTGAGCTTGACCACGGCGCCGATGTCCCCGGCTCCGAAGGAATCGACCGAATCCCGCAGCTTGCCGTTGAGCATGTACATCTGGCCGATGCGCTCGGAATGTCCCGTGGCGGCGTTCTGCAGCTCGTCGCCGGTCTTGATCTTGCCGGAATAGACACGGAACAGGGACAGCTCGCCGACCTGGTCCTCGTGGATCATCTTGAAGACGAGGGCCGAGGGCTGGTCGTCGTCGATGGAGACCTTGACGTCGGCGCCGTCAGAGTCCTTGGCGGTGACGGTCTTGCGGTCGATGGGCGAGGAGCCGAATTTCGCGACGAAATCGAGCACGGCGGTGACGCCGACATTGGTGGTCGCCGAGGTGACGAAGAGGGGGATGTAGGACTGCTCCTGGAAGCCGCGGTGCATGCCGCCGTGCATCTCGTCGTCCGAAAGGCTGCCCTGGTCGAAGAACTTCTCGATCAGCGACTCGTCGGATTCGGCGACGCATTCGATGAACCGGGCGTGTTCCTCGTCGGCCAGCGTCTTCAGGTCGCCGGCGGGATCGGTCTCCTCGGACTTGCCGCTGCCGTCGGTCTGGTAGGTGACGATCTTGCGCTCGACGACGTCGAGGACCTGGTTGAAACCCTCGCCCGGATTCTGCGGGAGGGTCACGGGAAACACGCGTTCGCCGAAGTGCTCCTTGATCTCGGCGACCACGGCATCGAAGTTCGCCTCCTCGTAGTCCATGTGGTTCAGGACGATGAGCTTGGGAATCTCAAACCGGGTGGCGAAGTCCCAGACGATGTCGGAGCCCACCTGCACGCCGTCATGGGCGCTGACGACGATCATGGCGAAGTCGCAGGCAATCATGCAGCCGAGCGCCTCGGCGTTGAAGTCGAGGTAGCCCGGGGTGTCGATGAGGTTCAGCTTCCGACCCTCCCATTCGGCATGCAGGGGCGTGGCATGCACGGAATTGCCGCGCTCCTTCTCGATCGGATGATAATCCGAGGTGGTGCTGCCCTCGGCGATCGTGCCGATGCGATTGATCACGCCACAGTTGAACAGCATGGCGTCACAAAGGACGGTCTTGCCCGAGGCGGCGTGGCCGACGACGGCGAAATTGCGGAGTTCTGCGGGGGTGTAGGTCTTCATGCTGTGGCCTTTCTGACGTTGGTTGGCAGGTTGGGAAGAAAGTGAACCAAATCTTGCGGACCGGCGGCCAAGACAAAGTTGGCGGGAAGCAGGGCAATTTTGTCCGCCCCCGGATCTTGCGGCGGATCCGCTACGTCGACCGGCTGGTTTGGGAGTGGTTCCCGCATCATTTTGCGGTGTTTCTCCTTGCTTGGGGCCTGATTCGAATTGAACCGCATTAAACGAGCGGGTTGCGTCCGGGTCAATGTTCAAGCCGCCCACGGGAAACGGGATCTGTCGGGGCAGAAAAGGGCGTTTTTCGGCAGCGAACGAGGGGGACGGGAGCGCTTCAGACGGTTATCGTGACGCTGGCGGGCGGGTAGTTTTCGAACGAATGTGACAAGGCTCATGTCTGAACCATTGGCGTTTGGAAGGACGAATGCCGGGGCCGCCGGCAGCGCGGCGTCAGGATTTTCGGAAGCGAGGCGCGATCTTCGAATCGGGCGGGCAGAGTGGCCTCATGACCCCGCGAACATGTTATCCGCGTTCCCTCAGTCCGAGCCGCCGGGATGATACAGCCGATGACAGCGCCTGCGAAAGAGACTCGCATCATGAGAAAGGACACAAACTCGCAGGATCCCGCATGGCATGCGTTGGCGGAAACCGAGGTCGTCAAGCTGTTGGACGTCGATCTCCGTCGGGGCTTGACCGATTCGGATGTCCGGGAACGCCGGCTTCGGCACGGGCCGAACCGCCTCTCGGCGCACCGAGGCGCCCCCGGTTGGCTCCGGTTTCTCCTGCAGTTCCATCAACCGCTCGTCTATATCCTGTTGGCTGCGACGGGAGTTACGCTGGCATTGCGCGAGTATGTCGACTCGGCGGTCATCTTCATGGTTGTGCTGATCAACGCGATTGTCGGCTACCTGCAGGAAAGCAAGGCCGAGAAAGCCATCGAGGCCCTGGCGCGGATGGTCACCACAGAATCCCAAGTGCGTCGCAACGGACGGAAGGAGCGCATTCCGGCCGAGGAACTCGTGCCGGGCGATGTGGTTCTGCTTCAATCCGGCGACAAGGTGCCGGCCGATCTTCGGCTGTTCCACAACAAGAGCTTGCAGGTCGATGAATCCGCCCTAACCGGCGAGTCGCTGCCCGTTCAGAAGCAGACCGATCCCGTCGCGCTGAACTCGCTGCTGGCCGAGCGCGCCAATCTCGCCTTTGCCGGCACACTGGTCACCCATGGGCAGGCCGAAGGAGTGGTCTGGGCCATCGGCAACGAGACAGAGACAGGTCGCATCGCCCGCCTGATCAGCGGCGCGATCAGTCTCAGCACGCCTCTCACGCGCAAGATACATCAATTCAGCCAGACGCTACTGCGGGTCATTCTGGCCTTGGCCGCGCTTACCTTTGCGCTGGGGCTCAGCCGGGGGGAATCCGCGGTGGACATGTTTATGGCCGCCGTGGCGTTGGCCGTGGGCGCGATCCCCGAGGGCTTGCCGGCGGCCGTGACCATTACGCTGGCCATCGGTGTGAACCGCATGGCTCGACGTCGCGCCATCATCCGCAAACTGCCCGCCGTCGAGACTCTGGGCAGCACCACGGTGATCTGCTCGGACAAGACCGGCACGTTGACGGAGAACCAGATGACCGTGCAGGAAATCCATGCCGGCGGGCGCGTCTACCGGGTCACCGGGTCCGGCTACGGGCCCGACGGACAGGTGTTGGACGGTGGGTCGCCGGCGGATCTCGACGCGCATGAGGCGCTGCGCGAGTGCCTGCTGGCCGGGTTGCTGTGCAACGATTCGCGACTGGTTTCCGAGGACGGCAGGTGGTCTGCGGAAGGCGACCCGACGGAAGCCGCGCTGACCGTCTCCGCGGGCAAGGCAGGTCTGCGAGAAGAGGAATTCAGCGAGCGGCATCGCCGCATCGATTCGATCCCCTTCGAATCCGAACATCAGTTCATGGCCACGCTGCACGGGCACCACGAATCGGATCGGCGTGTCATATTCAAGAAGGGTTCCATGGAGGTGCTGCTAGAGCGCAGTCGCGACATGCTGCTCGACAACGGCGAAACCGGCGCCTTGAATATCGGCGGGATTCGCGCGGCCGCGGAGGACATGGCCGCGCGCGGCCTCCGCGTGCTCGCTGTCGCCCGCCGGTTCACCGACCCGGCGCAAGAGAAGCTCGACCATCGCCACGTGGCCGGCGAACTCACCTTTGTCGGGCTTCAGGGCATGATCGATCCGCCCCGCCGCGAAGCGGTCGAATCCGTCGCCAAATGCCAGGCCGCCGGCGTGCAGGTGAAGATGATCACCGGCGACCATGTCATCACCGCCAAGGCCATCGCTGGACAGCTCGGCTTGAAAGCGCCCGCCGGCGGGGAGTTGGCGGCGGTCACCGGCCACGACCTCATGCGGACGGCCGCCGAGGATCTTCCGGCTTTGGCCCAACGCACCAGCGTCTTCGCTCGCGTCGCTCCAGAACAGAAGCTCAAGCTTGTCCGCGCCCTGCAGGACGCGGGCCATGTCGTCGCTATGACTGGCGACGGCGTCAACGACGCGCCCGCGCTCAAACAGGCGGACATCGGCGTGGCCATGGGCCGGTCCGGAACGGAAGTCGCCAAGGGCGCGGCCGATATGCTGCTCACCGACGACAATTTCTCCTCCATCGAAGCCGCCGTGGAGGAGGGCCGCGGCGTGTTCGACAATCTCACCAAGTTCATTGTGTGGACCCTGCCGACCAACGTGGGCGAGGGCCTGATCGTCCTCGCCGCCGTGGTCGCGGGCACCGCGTTGCCCGTCCTGCCGGTGCATATCCTGTGGATCAACATGGCCACCGCCATTCTCCTTGGGCTGATGCTCGTCTTCGAACCGAAGGAAGAGAACCTCATGCTCCGCCGTCCGCGCGATCCGGCGGAGCCCATCCTGACCGTTCCGCTCGTCATGCGCATTGGCCTCGTCGCCTTCATCATGGTCGCGGGCGCCTTCGGCCTCTTTCTCTTCGAGCGTCGCGTGCTGGGCTCGGAACTGGCTCCAGCTCAGACGGTCGTCATCAACGTGATCGTGATGGTCGAACTCGCCTACCTCCTCAACTGCCGCTCGCTGCTGCATTCGATGTTTCAGATCGGCGTGTTCAGCAACAAGTGGATCTTTATCGGCATTGGCGGCATGGTCGCCGCGCAGTTGGCGATGACCTACCTGCCGCCCGCCAACGAGATTCTGCACACCGCGCCGATCGGCTGGGCCGAATGGAGCCGTATCCTGTCGATTGCGGCGTTTGCATACGTTGCCGTGGAGGTGGAGAAGTGGCTTCGTCGCGGGAAATCCTCCGGCTGAACCGCCGGTCCGGACCGGCAAGCCCGGTTGCCGCGCATTCCTGATGTTGTGGAGCCGGACCCGGGCCCTGTTCCGCCTCTGGCGGAATCCCACTTGCCCTGTGAGAGGCGGCGCTCAGGGAAGGTTGATCAGGGTGAAATCGCCCTCCGCCGGCAGCGATCTTCCCTGAGTGCTGGTCAGGCTTCCCTTGGCCTTCCCTGAAGTTGGCGTGTCGAACGCGAAACTGACATTCAGGGAGTCGATCGGGTCCGTGCCGTTATTGTAGGCCAAGCCGCTGATGGAGCCGACCAGTCGGCCGCGATATGCCTCTCGGTCCCAGCGATAAAAGTTGATGGGAAACACGGAGCTGGGAAACACGCTGTAGGCGTAACTCCCTGTGGACGTCCCGGTCAGATCGAAAGTGAAGGTGTCGCCCTGCGTGTTGATGTCGATCTGCAGTCGCATCCCGATTCCGACTGCCGGCGTGAGCAGCGTACCGGGATACTGGACCTTGGTCGCGGAGAAGAAGCGCTTCGATTCGCCGGTCGTGAGGGAGGTCACGTCGAGCGGCGTCTGCGTCGGCGCGTTGAAATAAAACTCTTCGCCGCCCGTCATGCTCCAGGTCTGGAAATCGCCGGTGTGAAAGACGAAATACTCGGCTGAGACAGTCTGCTGGTAGTTCAGTTCGAAGCCCCCGTTGATCCTGGCGATGGCGGCGCTGGCATTCTCGACTGACGGCAGTCCGTGCGCGTTGACGTCGAAGGCCTGCGCGGCGGCGCCGTTGCGGGTGATGATGACGCTGTCGATCGTGTCGCCCTGCTGCACCAGCGCCAGCGCGTCAAGATCGGATTGGTCCACGGTGTGGCCGAAGACGCTGTGCACGTCGTCGAGGTGCGGCGTGGCGACGCGGGTGATGAAGAACTGGGAGCCGTTGGAGTTGAGTCCGCTGTTCGCCATGGATAGGACGCCGCCCGGCGCGTCATGCCGCAGCGAGGAATCAAACTCATCCTTGAAGGTGTAGCCCGGTCCGTCGCTACCGTCGCCCTTGGGCGAGCCGCTCTGGACGATGTCGAAGAGGATTTCCTGCGTGTTAGGATCGCGTTGGACGACAACCCTGTGGAATACGAGTCCGTCGTAGAACGGTTTCCGGCTCAGGCCGGCCCGCTGAAAATCCACCCAGGCCCGCGAGCCTTCGGCCAGCCCGACGAAGTTGGCGACGGTGCGCGGGACCTTCTCATGTTCCAGCCGACAGCGGATCTCGCCAACCGGCGTCCCGCCGCGACTGACGGCGAAGGTGGCGTAGATGCCGTCAGCGGTCGGCGGCTCCGCGCGCAACATCGCGGCGGTCAGAAACAACAGACAAAACCAGGTTTTCTTTCTCATACGACTTGTGATCTCCGGCGGGCGTTCCCGCGCGGGTCGGGAAAATAAGCCGGGTCGGACGAAAAATCCAAGGCGCAAGAATCCCGAGGGAGCGGTTGGGGGCAGTCAGAGAATTATGCGTCCGAGACTGAACCAACGGAGCGCGGCCTTCAGGCCGCTGATGCTCCCGATCGTTGCAAAGCGGCTGTTCCACCCGAAACTCTTTGGATGTCCCGGGTTTCTGCGGCGTAAACGCCGCGCCCCGCCGCGCCATTTTCGCTTGGCGCATAAGAAGTGGATTGCGCCCGCGCGCTTACATCCCGAACTCCCGCCGCAGCCGCTTTTCCAGTTGCGCGACGAGCCCGGCCTGTTCCGCGTCGTTGGCGAGGTTGCGCGTCTCGAGCGGATCGGTCTCGTGGTCGTAGAGCTCGCGCTCGACGACGCGCCCGGTCTTCGTTTCAAACCAGGCGACGAAGCGGTGGCGGTCCGTGCGCATGGCGCGGCCCATGAACTTCTCCCGAAAACGCGCGTGCTGGCTCAACGCCGTGTCAATCGTCGGCCGGCCCGGTTCGCGCAGGATGGGCAGGAGGCTTTGGCCTTCCAGGTGAGGCGGCTTGGCGATGCCGGCGAGGTCGCACAGGGTCGGGTAAAGATCGACGAGTTCGGCGAGGTTGCGTGTGCGGCCCGGTCTGATTCCCGGGGCGACCACGATGAAGGGCACGCGGGTGGCGACCTCGAAGTTGGTCATCTTGCTCCAGGCGCTGTGCTCGCCGAGTTGCCAACCGTGGTCCGCCCAGAGGACGATCACGGTGTTGTTCCTCCGTCCGGACTTCTCCAGCGCGACAAGCAGGCGGCCGATCTGGGCGTCCACGTAGCTCACGCAGGCGGCGTAGGCGTGTTGGAGATCCAGTTGGATCGGGATGTCAATGACGCCGTGTTCCGGCACGCCCTGGTAGCTGCGCATCTCGTAGCCGTTCCAGAGCGGGCCCTCCTCGCGCGTGGGCGGATCGGGCATCTTGTGGCCGGTTCTCCGGGCGCCGCCCACGTAGGCGTCCGAATTGAACCACGCCATCACCGGCGAGCCGATCGGCGGCGTCGGGTTCTTCGGCAGCCAGGAGGCGTTGGGTTGATGCAGGTCCCAATACTTCTTCGGCGCAATGAAGGGCAGGTGCGGGCGGCGATAGCCCACCGCGAGAAAGAGCGGTTGGTGCGGGTCGCGGTCGCCGAGGATGCGGATGGCCTGGCCAGTCATGCGCCCCGCGAAGAAATGGTCGTCGGGCACATCGGGATGCTGCAGGACGGGACAGTCCCAACGTTCGGCGATCAACGTGGGGCCGTCGGGGTTCTTTTCGTCAAAGATCTCCAGCATCTCCTTCTCCCGGCCGGGCATGGGCGGCCGCGACCAGTCGTTCTCGAGGTCCCAGCCGTCGTGCTGGATCTTCCCGAGCCCGCGCGTGTGGTAGCCCTGATCTTTCAGCCAGCGCGCCAGCGTGACCGCGTCAGGCCGCCGATCGCGGAAGGCATCCGCGTATTTCCGGGCGTGCCCGCCAAAGGCCTGGATGGAATCCGGCCGCAGTCCGTGCATCAGCGAAAGCCGCGAGACGCCGCACTTCGCGTATTGGCAATAGGCCCGCTCGAATAGGACGCCGCGGGACGCGAGACGGTCCAGGTTCGGCGTCTTGGCGCGCGGATCGCCATAGCAGCCGAGCCATGGTCGGAAATCGTCCACCGCGATCATCAGGATGTCGGGGCGCGCCCCGGTCGCCGCGAAGGACGCGGACGGCGCGAAGGCGCAGAGGAGCAGGGAGAGAAATGCCGGACGAGAAAACATGCTGGGAGTGTTGGCGATGAGGGCGGCGTTGTCGATGCCATCAAGGCGCGATGGGCGCCGAACAGTTCGCCCTGCCTTTTTCCGCCAACCTTGCGTTCACCCGCAAGTCCCCCTGTCTCATTCGCGTCTGGTGATTCCGGGAAATTGTGGCATCGTTCGCCCGAACCTTTTCGTTTCCCGCACGATGGAAATCAACTTCACCTGTCTGCACTGCGGCAACGCCGTCGCGGTCGATGAATCGGCGGTCGGCCTGGAGGTCGAGTGCCCCTATTGCGAGGAGCCGTTGGTGGTCCCGGAAGCCGGTCATGCGGCGGAAGGCCATGACGACGGACAATTTGAGTCCTATGCCGCCGATGCCACCAACCTTGCCCCGCTGCTGGAGGACGACCAGTTGGAGGTGATCGACTCCCGCTCCTCGCATGACGGCGCGGTGGTGGAGATCGTGCAGTACAAGAGCCTCAGCGGCGCGTCGAACGTCGCCGCCGCGCGGAACCTCTACTACGCGGAACGGAGCGGCATGCGGTTGAAGATGGTGCGCATCCGCTTGAAGAATCACCACGTGCGCGTGGAGCCGGGGGCGCTCTACTTCATGAAGGGGCATCTGCAGATGAAGGCGAGCACCGGCGGCGGCGTGTTCAAGGCCGTCTCCCGCAAGCTCTCCAACGAGCGCTTCTTCGTGAACGAGATTCACGGCGTCGGTGAGATCTACCTGGAGCCGACTTTCGGACACTTCCTGCTCCGCGACATCGACGAGCAGCAGGAGGCGATCGTGGTGGACAAGGGGCTGTTCTATGCCGGCACGGGCGGCCTCGACATCTCGGCCCAAAGCCAGAAGAACATCTCCTCGGCCCTGTTCGGCGGGGAGGGCTATTTCCAGACACGCATTCATGGCCGTGGCGTGGCCGTGCTCTACTCGCCTGTTCCCGCCTGCGAGGTCAAGGAGGTCGAGCTGCGCGGCGACAAGCTCTGGGTGGACGGGAACTTCGCCCTCGCCCGGACGGAAAGCGTTTCTTTCCGCGTCGAGAAAAGCAGCAAGGGCTGGATCTCCACCTCGGTCTCCGGCGAGGGCCTGCTCCAGACCTTCGAGGGCGTGGGCAGGGTGTGGATCGCGCCGACCCAGGGAATTTACCAACGACTATCCACCGCCGGCGGCCTCTCCGCGCTTTCGCGCCTGCTCGACGCCTCGGGGACGAACGTCGATGCCGAGTAGGCGTGGCGGTCCCGCGCGCCTCAGTCGGCCGGTGAAAGCCCGAGCCGGTAGTAGACAGCCGCTCCACCGACGGTCACGTTGGTGGAGAAGTTCAACGATCCTAACTCGTTGGTGAGAATGGGCGACCATTCCTTCAGATCTCCGGATTTCTCGAGTCGGTAGACCAGGTTCGCCGATGTGGGGTAGGCGAGCTGAAGTTCGCCGTTGATCCGCGACGCCGAGAGCGATTTTTGTTTTCCGACGGCAAAGAAGCCCATGTCGTTCCAGAGGATGTTGGCGGTATGGTTTCCACCGGCGGAATTCAGATGGGTTTCGTCCGCCATGAAGCCTTGATCGACGAGCCAGTCGTAGCTTTGCGTCGGCTGCATCAGATCCGCGTAGGCGCGACCATTCTCCAACGCGATCGAGCGGACGATGGCGTTCTGCGTGCGGGTCAGGTCGGAAACGGCGTCCGCGCCGACCCAGGGCGTTCCGATGTAGAGCACGTTGCAGTCGGGAACGGCGCGATGCCACCACGATTCGTTTTCCTGCATCCGCTCGGCGATCCGCCCGGGCGCGTCCTCCTTCAAGTGCCACACGATCAAGTCCGGTTGAAGCGCGGCGAAGATGGGATCGCGAATCGCAGGCGAAACCGCGGTGACCTGACCGAGGTGGATGCCGGGCCAGTCCATGAAGACGGCGTGCAGGCCGCCGGATCGGGAGTTGAGCGCCAGCGGACCGACGATGATGTTGCGTCCCGTTTCGCTGTCCACCCGGATCCGATGACGGTTGAGGTCGAGATTCAGACCGGCGAAGCGTCCCTCGGGGCTGTCGGCGAATCCATCCAGGATCGATCGGGGCGCCCAAGGGCCGCCGTCGGTCGAGACCGAAAGACGGAACTGGCCTCCCTCGGGTTGGGCGACGTAGAAGATCCCGACGCGGTCGCTGTCGATGCCTCCCGGCTCCGTGTAGTGGTCCCACCACACGGCGCCGCCGGCGGGAACCTCGTGATGTTCGGCAAACCAGAATTCTCCCGGCGGCTTCAGGAAGGCGCCTCCCGAATAGCGGGACAGCGAGGTGTTGCGGTAGTTTGAGAGGGAGTAGCCCGCTATCCCGAAGTTCGCGGCCAACCGGTTGAACAGATGGAACGTCGGCGAGCGATAGGAATCCGCCATCGAATCCCCAAAGGAAATCACGGTCGCGGGCCGTCCGGGCGTTTCAATGGCTTTGAAGAACCCGCCGAGCTTGTCGCGGTTGACCGTTGAAAGATCCGCGGCGGGAGACGAAAGCGTCGCCGGGCCGATTCCCGACAAGGCGAGGACAAGCAGGAGTCCATGTTCCCCTTGTCTCGACCGGGACATCACGACTCGGCTCAGGAGTAGAGCACGCTGGTGAAGGCCCGGTAGTTCTTGTCCACCGCGGGGTGGCGGATTCCCAGGAATTGGACCAACGCCTTGCCGGCCTTCTGGGGCGCTTCGTCCGCGTAGTTTCGTTGCTGATCGATCGCCGCGATGAAGGCCCCGAACGCCGCGTCGTAATCGCCCGCCCGGACGGCTTTTGCGCCTTCAAGGTAGCGATCTTTCGCCGCGCCTTCCGGGAGTTTGTCCGGGGTCTCGAACGCCAGCGCGACCTGGGCCAGCTTCCGCAGGGCCTGGGCCCGGTCGTAGTGATCCGAGTCTTCCTGCAGCTTGGACAGGAGTTCCTCGACCCGGCCCGGGTTCGAACCCAGGGACGCTTCGGCGATCAACATGCGGACATCCTGGTTGTCGGGCTCCTCCGCGAAGACGGGTTCGGCGAGCGCCAGGGCCTCGGACCGGTCGCCCGCATCGAGCAGGGTGAAGGCCTTCAGCAGGGTCTTGGCGTTCGGCGAGGGCAGCGCCCGGTCGATCCATGACTGGATCTCGCCCTCCGACATCGCGCCGTGGAACTCGTTGATCACCTCGCCGCCGAAGAACAGCTTCACGTTGGGGATGCTGCTGATGCCGTAGCGTTCGGCGAGTTCGGGATGCTCCTCGGTGTTGACCTTGACCAGCGCCCACCGGCCCTCCGCCTTCTCCGCCAAGCCTTCGATCACCGGGGCCAGCATCTTGCAGGGGCCGCACCATTCGGCCCAGAAGTCCACCACCACCGGCGTCTCCTCGCTGCGCTCGATGACGTCCTGCTCGAAATCCTGGAGATCGTGGCTCATGGGAGAATTACTCAAAGTCGTAGACCACGACCTTCTGGCAGACCTGCTTGAAGACCTTCTCCACGAATTCGATGTGCTCGGGGTGGACCTGGTAGTCGTCCTGCGCCTGCTTGGTTTCGAACTGCGTGTTCAGCGCCACCTGGTAGCTCTGGTCCACCACGTCGCGGTGGCTCGGCTGCATCCTGCCGATGTGGAAGTTGTGCACTCCGGGGATGTCCCGGAGATACTTGTTCGCGCCTTCAATCAACCGGTTCGCGGCGTCGGGTTGTTCCGGATCCGTCCAAAAAATAACCACGTGGGAGAACATGCGCGGAGCTTAGAACCCATCTCATAAATACCCAAGCCCCGCGTTGGCCCCATTTTTTGTGTCTGGCAAGGCGGGAGCGAGGGAGATTGTGGGTTCACAACGGACGAGCGAGCAACACCGCCAGCGCGAAAAATGGGGCCAACCCGAAGGGCGACGATGATTTGGCCCGCCGGCGGCGTTGCCGCTCGCTTTGTGATGAACCCATCATCGCCGTTCGCGGCGCCTTGCCAGCGAACAAAATCAGCGT
>JAYPFK010000020.1:108160-124067 GCA_038126235.1 Verrucomicrobiales bacterium | reverse complement strand
GCGGCTCCCAGTCCGTCCGCTTCAGCCATGACGGCCGCCTCGTCTCCGCCGGCCGCGACCGCGTGACCAAACTCTGGGATGCCAACGGCGGCCAGCAGCGCGCCTTCGAGGCCTTCGGCGACATCGCCCTGACCGCCGCCATCACCCACGACATGACCCGCGTGATCGGCGCCGACTTCAGCGGGGAAGTCCGGGTCTGGAACGCAGCGGACGGAGCCCGCCTCGGCCAGCTGGACGCCAATCCCCCCACCCTCGCGCAGCGCGTCGATTCCGACACCCGCCTCCTCGGCGAGGCGAAGAACGCCGAGGCCCGGACCGCCGCCGCCCAAACCGCCGCCGAGGCGGAGGCCAACAAGCATCGGACCGCGCTGGAAACCGCCCGCAAACAGGCGGCCGACACCGCCGCCGCCGCAACCGCCGCCGACACCGCGGCCAACGCCGCGAAACAGGCCCATCAGCAGGCCATGACCGCGAAGGACGCCGCCCAGAAGGACGGCGCCGCAAAGCAGGCCGAATTGACCGCGAAGAACGCGGCCCTCGAAGCCGCCCGCAAGGCCATGGCCGCGGCGCAGGCCGCGCTGCCGCCCGCGCGCGAGGCCCACGCCGCCGCAGCCGCCGCGCATAAGTCCGCCGAGGAATCCTTCGCGAAAGTCCAGGCGGCCGCGACCGCCAGCCCCGGCGACGCCGCCCTCGCGCAGGCCTTGCCGACGGCGAAGAACAACGCCGAAACCGCCCGCCTCGCCGCCACGAATCTCCAGAATGCCGTGGCCTCGCTGGAAGCGAAATCCACCGAAGCCGGAAAGAGCGTCGCCGCCCTGCAGACGGAGGCCGCCGCCGTCCAGACCGCCTTCACCGAGATCCAGAAACGGATCGCCGCGACCACCGACGCCTTCGCCAAGGCCGAAGCCGGTCTGAAATCCACGACCGAGACCCTCGCCGCCGCGCGCGCCTCCGCCGACACGGCCGCCAAGGCCGTCGCCCCGCTGGAAGCCGCGGACAAGACCGCCGCCGAGGCGCTCGCGAAGGCGAAGGCGACCGCCGCCGAGGCCGCCGCTCGCGTGGCGTCCGCGGAGAGGGACCTGGCCCGCTGGAAGGCAGGCCAGGCCAACGTCCTCGCGCTGGCCGCCGCCGATGAGCTGGAGAAGACCGAGACCGCCGCCGAAACCGCGCAGGCCAACGCCGCCGGCCTCGAGTCCGCCGCACAACAGTCCGCCGCCCAGCTTGCCAAGGCCGAAAAGGACCTCGCGGACACGAAGGCCCGAATTACCACCGGCATGCAGCAGGCCGCCGCCGCCAAGGCGAAGCTCGACGCGGACCGCGCCGCCCTTCCGAAGATGCAGGCCGACCTGACCGCCCACGAGACCGCCGCGACCGCCAAGGCCGGAGCCCTGAAAGCCGCCGCCGATCTGCTCGGCAAGGTTCAGGCGACCCGCAAGTCCGTCGGCGACGCCGCCGCCAGCGCCGAGAACGGCGGGAAGGCCGCCGCCGAAGCCAGCGCCCGGATCCAGGCCGCCTTGGAGAGCGCGGGCAAGAAGGAGCAACTCACCGACGCCTCGACCAAGGCCAAGGCCGCGGCCGACGCCAACGCCGCCATGCTTGAATCCTTCCGCAAAGCGGCCGCCGAACTCGACTCCGAGATCGCCGCCCTCACCGCCGCCCACACGAAGGCGAAAGCTGAATCGGACGCCGCCGCCGCCATGGTCGCCGCCGCGCGCCAGGCCCTCGACAAACAGGCCGCGACCGTCAAGGAATCCGAGACCGCGCTGACCGCCGCCAACGACAGGGTCGCGAAGGAGAACGCCGCGGCCAACCAGTTGACCGCCGGCATCCCCGCCCTGAAGACCGCCGCCGACAAGGCGACCGCCGCCGCCGCGACCGCCCGCGCCGAAGCCGCCCAAGCCGCGCAGGCCGTCGAGCCCGTCAAGCAGCGCCACGCCCGCCTCGACGAAGCCTACCGCGCCCTCAAGCCCAAAGCTTGAAGTGGGACGCCTGCGGCGTGGTGGGGACCTTTCGCCGTAAAGGTCCCACTACAACGCCCTGAAGGGGCAAACCACGCAGCGGAAAAACGGGGACGAATCGCCGCCTTTTCGTGCCCCAAGTTGTCAGGATGACAGCCTTTTCATTTTTTGATGAAGAATAGTTATTTTTTGCATGACCTTTTTTTATCGCCGCTATAGATACTCGCCGATTTCTGAATCTGCGCTCCCCCAGCGCAATAGCATCAACGCGACAGATTGATGCAAACGGCCCGAAAAATGAATGTGGCATACCCTGCCGACGAAAGCCTTGCCGTTCCCTATCGGACTCTCATGAAAGCCAGATTTTCACTCCTGTTGGCCGGATGCCTGAGCCTGCTGGCCGTGCCCACTGCTTCGCGGGCCCAGTGGTTGACGCAGGACATCCACCTCACCAACGGCTGGAACGCCGTCTTCCTGCATGTCGATGCCTCGCACGCTTCCCTCAACGACCTCGTCGGTGCGACAATGATCGACAAGGTGTGGGAGTGGCGGCCGAGAAACACGACCGCCGAGTTTGTCCAGTCGCCGCAGGAGCCGGTCGAGCAGGGAAGTCATTGGGTGAGCTGGAAGAAGAACGACGCGAGCTCGCAGTTGCAGAACCTGAGGGCGAACACCGCCTATCTGGTGCACACGACCGCAAATTACATGTGGGGCCTGAAAGGAAAACCGGTTCCGCCGCGGTATGATTGGACGACCTCGGGATTGAACCTGGTCGGCTTTCCAACCCGCCCGGACACCCCGCCCAAGTTCTCGGATTTCTTCAACGAGGCGGTGGAACTGCAGCAGGGGCACGAGGTGTACCATTATCCCGGCGGGCCTCTGGGAGCCGGCAATCCGGCGCGCTTGTTCAACGAACGGACACTCCCGGTCTCACGGGGCCATGCCTACTGGATCAAGGCCGACGGCGTCTACAACCGCTTCTACGGTGTCATTGAGATCGTTTCCGCAAGTTCGACGGGGCTGAACTTCTCCGACCAGATCGCCGTCCTGCGCCTGCGCGTGCGCAACCATTCCAAGGACCCGCTGGATGTGACCATGACGCTGATCCCATCGGAGCCATCCCCCACCGGCGAGACTTTCACGCCGCCGCCGTTGGTGGTGCGCGGCCCCCTGAACACGACCGATCTGACCTACGCCTATGAGACGCTTGCGACCACCGGCAAGGCCACTTACGAGCTTCCCCAACTGGAGAGCTTTGGGCAGCCCGGCTCGGAAACGGAGCTGGTGATCGGGTTGGACCGCGCCGCGATCACCGCGCCCCAGGGCTCGACGATGGCGGGAATCCTGCAACTGACCGACCACACCGGCCATTGGCGGGTGGACCTGCCGGTGACGGCGCAGACGGCTTCCAGCACGGGTCTCTGGGTGGGCGTCGCGCATGTGTCGGCGGTCGGGCAGTATCTGAAGACCTACGCAAAGGACGCGGATGGCAAACCCATCGCCGCCGCAGACGGCAGCTATACACCGACCGTCAATACCAACCTGGCCGCCGTTCCCAGGACGTTTCCCCTGCGCCTGATCGTGCACAATCCGGATTCGGGAGGAATGGCCACCCTGCTGCAGCGGGCCTACGTGGGTTTCAATTCGGAATTGAGCCAGGAGGTGACCGCCACGACGGAAGCGGCGTTGGGCCGGGACCAGGTGGAGAATCCCCGGCGGATCAGCGCCTCCCACCTGCCCTGGACCCGCGACAACTCCGGCTGGCCGTTCAACGCGGCGCTGGCCCGCGGCAACGACACGTTCACCGCGGAGGTGACGCTGAACCACGACAACCAGGCGTCCAACCCCTTCCTGCACACCTACCACCCGGACCACGACAATCTGGACGCCGCCTTCAAGAACGCGGCCCCGCGGGGATCCGAGTCCTTCAAGGTCGTCCGCACGATCCGCCTCCAGATGAGTCCGCAGGGAACCGGGGACTTCGCCAGCCGGACCACCGGCGGTCTGACGTTGTCCGGAAACTACGCCGAGACGATCAAGGTGGAAGGCGGGGGCGTCAACGCCCGGACCTTCGAAGTCCTCGGAGCCTTTTCCCTGAACCGCATGAACAACTCGCCGACCCTGGCAACCGACAGCCCGTCGGAGCCGCCGGCCGGCGCCCAGTGAATCCCTTTTTTCCCGTCGCCCCTTTCAAGTCCAAGAACAAACAGACCATGAACAACGATCGCCCCACCCCAACCATCGCCTCCGTGTCCGGACGGATCGCCCTCAAACTGGCGGCCCTGCGCGCGCCGCTCCTGAAATCGATCTCGTCGGCCCCGCTGCTGCTGGCGCTCGCCGCCCTCGCGGGCGCGGCAAGCCTCCAAGCCGCCTCCGCCCCGCCCGCGTTGATGACCTATCAGGGCTTCCTGGCCGACCAGAACGGCGATCCTCTTGCGCAAACCCAGCCGGCCAATCACGAGGTTGTCTTCAAGATTTTCGACGACCTGAGCGGCGGCAACCTGATCTGGTTGGAGAAGCAGACGGTGACCGTGGACAAGGGACAATTCAGCGTCCTGCTGGGTCAAGGAAACGAGGTCTCCGGACAGCCGCGTCCACCCTTGGGCGAGGTCTTCGCCTCTTCGTCCGCGTCGGACCGCTACCTGGAGCTGACCGTGACGATCGGCGCCGACCCGGTCACGATCGCGCCGCGCCTCCGCCTGGTGACTTCGCCCTACTCCTTCCTGGCGGAGTCGGCCACGAAACTGGTCAGCCCCGCCGGCGCCCCTCTCGCCTCCACGGAGAGCGGCTCGCTGACCGTGAACAACGGCTTGAACGTGACCGGCGCGTTGGCCGCGAGCGGCGCCGTGACGGCTGCCACGTTCAACGGCAGCGGCGCGGGGCTTACCGGAATTCCCGCCTCGGCTCTTAACGGTATTCCAGCGGCGAAGATCGATTCCGGCGTCTTGGACTCGGCCCGAATCCCGAATTTGGACGCCTCAAAGATCACCTCGGGCACGCTCGCTAACGACCGAGTCCCCCACAAAGACGCTTTATACGATTCAACAGGCCACAGGATGTTAGGCGTAGGCACTGAAGGGACTTATATTGCCAACTATGCTAACAGTGAGATATATGCGCAGTTTAATCGGGATTTTGGGGGACTTTTTATATATCTGAGTAATGTGGACAAACACATCTACTGGCTATCAGAAGGAGGCGGCGCAGGCGGCTGGGGATTGTCATCCGACCGGCGCTTGAAGCATGACATTGTCGATGTGGAGGATGTCCTGGAACGGGCCATGAAGGTTCAAATCCGCCGCTTCCGGTGGCGGGATGGCAAGCCGGAAGCCTCGCCTGAGATGGGCGTGATCGCCCAGGAAGTGCAACCGCTGTTCCCGGATCTGGTCTCCCGGAACAAAGCAAGCGAAAAATGCCCGGACGGCACGCTGGGCGTCGCTTATACCGGTTTTGGCCTCATCTCCCTCAAGGCCCTCCAGGAGCTGAAGGCGGAGAAGGACGCGGAGATCGCCGGCCTTCGCAAGGAGAACGAGGCCCTGCGGTCCCAGGTCGAGGAATTGAGCCAGGTCGCGGCGCGCCAGGCCAGCCTGGAGAAACAGGTCGCCGACATGCGGGAACTCGTTCTCAAGGCGCTGGGAGGGACCAGCCCGGCGGGAAAGGCGGCCGCTCAGGCGGAGGCCCCGGAAAAGAACGCGGCCGCCGGGATTGAGACGGCCTCGAAATAAGGGGCCATCCCAACGGGCAACCGTCAGGCGATCGCTTGAATCCAAACTGTGAGTCACGGGAAACCATGAAAACCCCGACCCGCCGCCGCTCCGGTCCGCATCCACCGACGGGCCGCCCCACGTTCGACGCCCCGCCCGGCTCGGGCCGCGCGCCGGACGCGTCGGGGCTTCAGCGACATTCCACCCCCCTCAACCCGTCCATGCGCTCCTACCTCCATTGCTGTTTCCTGGGCGTTGCCCTGCTCCTCGCGCAGTCCGCGGCCGCGGCGTCGTTTGCCGAGATCGAGCAGGACATGACCGAATACAATCGCGCAACCAAGCGGGGTGTTCCTCTCTCCAGCGAGCTGGGGAATCCGGCGGGTTCCGATGGACGCGGTCCCTCCGGGGGCGGCGGAAACTTGGCGACCGAGAATCAGTTCCAGTCCGTGATCTCCTTTGGCGGCGTGGTCGCGCCCGCGACGCCGGGCAGTCTCGACGTCTCGAAAAGCTACGCCGCCAACCACGGGAACATCGGCCTCCCGGTCGGCAAGATCGACGGCCTACCGCGAATCGTCCTGCATCGTTCGCTGGTGGGCGCCCCCTACGTGCATCGCAGGGTTTCCCTCCACTTCGGCTCCGTCATTCCTCCTCCCAGCGTGCGCGCCAACGGGCAGCCTTTGCCGGAGGGCATGTCGCCGGAGGATTACTGGCGGCCCGAGCCCTTCACCGACGCGACTCACGAGCAAAACGGTTATTACTGGAGCAGGCACGCGCGGAAGGTCTTTGCCATCCAGGCGGGGCCCATTGACATCATCTGGCGGAAGGCCGTTCCCGAAGTCCTCGCGGAAGACCCCGAGGGATTCATGCAGGGCGAAACCCACGACAAGAGCGGCAACAACTACTTCCAACTCAGAAAGGTCACGCAGGTGGCCACCGGCAGCGCCGTCAAGCCCGCCAAGCACATGTATTGGACCGAGGGCGTCTTTCGCGACCACGGATACCCGGTGAACCTGCCCCAGGCGAGCGTCTCGGCGGTCAAGATCGTCTACAACAACAATTTCCCCGAAAGGGTCGAGGAAGCCTACGTCGCCGAGGGCCAGTCCTTCATCCTCGACCACCAAACCCCCGAGGAAAGGGACAAACTGCTGCAGGAGAAGCGCACGCTCTGGTATGACGACGCGCAGCGGCAGATTCACGCCTACAACCGGGAGGGGCGCGTTTTCGTGGAGCTGCTGGGCGACAACCAGCCGGACGGCGCCTCCAAGGTCCATCTCGGCTTCGAGATTGTCGATGTGTTCCGGCAGCCGAATCCGCACGCGGTGGTCGTGGACCTGGGGGACCGCCTGCCCGCCTACCAAGACAGGCGCGACGACAGCGAGCTCTTTCCCATCCCCATCCTCCGGGTGGGAGGGACATCCTTCACCTTCCAGCATCCGACTCCGGGTCGCGAACAATCGACCTTCTACGCCGTCGCGGAAACCGGCAATCTCAACGATGTGCTGCTCCACTGGCTGGAGCCCAGCGTTCAGGGCATTCGCTGGCCGCTGCGCTTCGTGCGCTACCAGCAGATCTGGCCCACGGACGTGGCCCGCTACAGCCACTACGTCCGCCCGCGGGTCACCACGGAGATGGAAGCCGCCGAAACCGCAGTCAAGCTGCCCTCCGAGAACGTGCCAGCGCTGGTCTACCAGGACCCGCTCGACCGTCCCCGGGGCGCGCTCGACACCTCGAAGTTCACCTACTACAGCTTCCTGGATGACGCCCACGCCGCGCACCGGGCCTTGCTGCGCCTCACATCGGGCGAAAACATCGCCTTCGAGCGGATTTTCTCCTGGCTGGACACCAACCTCATCCAGGAGAACCTGGCGAACACCGTCGCGACGAACCTGACGGTCGTCGCTCACCATCTGCATCCCGAGCTGGGGTTTGCCGACGGCGAGTGGCGGCTCTATGTCCGGGACGATGAGGCGCAGGATACGGGGTCCCTCGCCTCATGGACGCTGATCGTCCACACGATGAATCATGACGGCGCGCCGCATGTCCGGGAGTTCAGCGGCCCCGGAATCTCCTTCCCCGACACCATTGGCAATGCGGCCCCCTGGCCCTCCAGTCTGAACGTGCGGGGCATCACCGAACCCGTCACCTCCATCGAGGTCAGGCTGAACGGTCTTTCGCACACCTACCCCGCGGATCTGGATATCATTCTGGTGGGGCCCAACGGCGAGGCCTGCGTTCTTCTGTCCGACAAGGGTGGAGACGCGGATATCACCAACCTGAATCTGACCTACAGTGATTACTCGACGAACAACTTGGGGATTCCTCTGACTTCGGGGACGTGGCGCCCCTCCGACAGCCTCCCTGCCGAGTCTTCCCCCACCGGAGGTCCCGTTGTCACCACTCTGGCGGCATTGCTTAGCGATCCCCCGCTCTTCGGGCACAACGCCTCGGTCGCGCCTCGTGTCGTCACCGCGAATGTCCCGGTCGGCGACCGGATTGAGGCGCCGCTGGACGACACCCACACGGGCTCCGCGGGCTCCTATCTCGCGGGACACATCAATACGATGATGGGCGACTCCTACAATGCCCTCGCCTATGTCGATCCGTTGTCCGGAGGCTTCGCCGCGGCCACCAACAGCGCCATCATCCCGGTGAACGTCATCCCCGGAAAGAACCAGCTCGAGGTCTGGTGGTCCCGCCCGAACGGCGCGGACACGGCGCGCGGCTTCAAACCCATCTACTGGCCGGAGATCGTCGGCCGCTACACCATCGAGTGGCCGGCGGAGCCGCGCGAGATCGTCCTCGCCAGCAACGACGGCAGCGGGACGCTCGGCCCGCGGGAGGTTCTCGGATCCGTCTATCGGCAGAGCGTCCGAGGGCAGGCCGGCTACAACCCGAACGAGGAGCACGCCAAGCTCTCCGGGGACCGCGTCTACGCCACGCGCGACGACCTGAACATCGTGACCCAGGACGCGGGCACGTTCTCCTCCCGCCCCTACGTGCTGCTGGACTACCGGGCCTCCGACGGACGTCCGGCAATGTCGGTGTTCAAGGTGCTGCGGGAGAAACCGGAGGAGGGACTGGTGTTCGACTACATCGTTCCGGCCGGCCGGATGCTCCAGCCGCCGATGCCGCTGCCCTTGCTGGCCAAGCCGGTCGAAGGAACCGGAGACCGGGCTTCAAGCAGGAACCACTCCCCGCGGCATGAGGGCGAGGACCTGCCCGGAGGATGGGATGAAGCCCAGCACGCGGACAGCGTCTACGGGCGCTACGCGTCGTTCATCTGGTCGGACCGAAACCATGACCTCTGGGTCTATCGCGGCCCCCACGCGGGCCGCCCCGCTCTGGCCGCCGGATCGTACAACGCCGGAACCGGCGCCTTCGATGCCTTGCCGGAGGCGACGGCGGTTGTGAACGAACCCTTCTCCTACCACATCCACGTTTCACGACGCTCGGATACCTTGACCCTCTCCTCCATGGGAGGAACCCCGCTTCCCGCCGGGTTGGAGTTTGCGTCTGACGGCCTCTACCTGACCGGGACCCCAACAACGGAAGCCGTGAACACGATCAACCTTGTCGTCACCGACAGCAGCGACGGCAGTCAGGTGAATTTGACTCTCACGCTGAATGTCGTCGCCGCGGGCGGTGTCGCGGTGCGGCAGGCTCCGCTCACGCTCCCCAGCACGAACCCTTACACGGGGACGACCGTCACGTTTTCCGATCGCCCGCCCGCCCTCGCCGCGTCGCCCACGCCGGCGAACAGTTTCACCATGCGGTATTACTACAAGACGGAGGCCGGCTTCGACTGGCCGGGCGTCGAACCCGCCCCCCCCGCCGGCAGCATCGCGCCCTACCTGCGCCCCTGGGACTCCATGGGGGGGGGCTATGTCGGCGACAAGGCCTCGAAGGACACGGACTCCCTGGAGATCGTCTATCGTCCGGTCTGGCCGACGCGCGATCCGAGCGACTCCTCGCGGCCGCTTCCGACGCTCCCCTGGGGCGCCACCCTGACGGTTCCCCAATTCGGACTTCCCGGCGTGAAGGATTTCCAGACCGCGCTGACGCTGTATCAACAGTCCATCGCCGCGAATCTCACGGCCGCGGGCGCGGGCGCCGTGGCCGCAAACACCAGCGTGGTCCTGCACGACGCCGTCCGGCAGAAGTTCGCCGGCCTCAAGGAGGTTGGAGACCTCGACCAACTGCCCTCCGGGGTGAAGACGGACCTTTACCAGGGCCGGCTCTATTTCCCGAACCTGCCGCCGCATCTAGCGGAACGGGTCTGGTTCGATCCGAACCGGGGCGAGAAAGGCAGCCTGGTCCTGGTGGGGAAATTCATCGACGCGCCGACCGGGGAGAAATACACGCAGTTGAACGTGCTGCGCGGCGCCGACCTCATGGCTGTGAAGGGCCTTTGCCCCGACGCCGACGCGCACAAACAAGATTGGGACAACCTGGTCGCCGGGCTGGCGACGGTGGTGGAGACCTTTCAGGAGAATCCATCTCAGCCGGGTTCCTATATCGCGAACCCGGGCCAGAACGCGACCTACCTCGCCGGAGCGCTCGCCGTCATCACCAACGCCAATTCGGCGGTCGAGTCCTACGCGTTGAGCGCGGTCGGACCGGGAGGCGGTTACGTGACCCTGGTGGAGAACAGCGGCACAGCCCTGGGCCCCAACGCCATCCCGGCCGGTTCCCCGGTCGCCATGCACGTCTTCAAGGTGGGCGGCTCCCTCTACTCGGGCGAATTGAAGGTCATCACCTCGGCGAACCCGCTCAGCGAGCTGGTCACGTTCCAACACACGGGCGACCTCGCCAACCGGACCGACGAATACGAATACCAATGGCAGATCGCGGCGCCGGTCGATGGAGACAGCCCGCCCGACACGAGTTACGGCCAGTTGACGGACACGCCATACAAGGCGGATCTGCCGCGCTACACGCAGGGCGGCTCCGGCATCCGGACGCTGGGCGACAACTACGTCCGCATGCGCTACCGGCCCACGAGAACCGAGCATCCGCTGTATGTGGCCAAGGTTGGTGAAATGTGGCCTGAAGAAGGCTGGTCCGAGTGGACGACGCCCAAGCTGGCCGAAGGCTGGATCAAGCGAGTGCTCGCCGGGATCAATCCGTTCAACCAGCGCGTCAAGGACCTCTACAACAACCAGGTGAACACCGACGTGAGCATTCTCACGCAGGCGGGCAAACGCTGGGAGGGAGACGTGGCCCTGAACCTGGACACGATCAACAACTACGGCCTGATCGAGATCTACGAGACCGTGCTGCGCCGGGGCCGCTCGCTCAGCATCGAGGCGGGCATCAACAACGGTCCGGCCAACGACGCCCTGCTGTTGGCGGCGGGCTACCTGAACGATCTCTACATGCTGCTGGGCGGCGAGGCCTGGGCGGACGCCGAGAATCCGACCATCGGCATCGGCACCGCGGACAACACCTACGGCGACATCGCCACCGCCCTCTACGCCTTCAAGGGGCAGACCGCGTCCCTGCTCGAAGAGGAACTGGCCCTGTTGCGCGGGCGCGACGACTTTCTCCAGCCCAGCGTGGAAACCGCCCCGTTCTACAACCGCCTCTTCTGGAACTACACCCGGGGCATCGATTCGGGCGAGGTGATCTACGCGCTCAACTACGACATCCAGGAGAATCCCAACCAGGCGCCCGACGGGATCATCGACGCGAACGACGCGCGCCGCATGTTTCCCCAGGCCCACGGCGACGCCTACGGCCACTACCTGACCGCCTTGAAGGGCTACTACTCCCTGCTCATGAACGAGAAGTTCGACTGGGTTCCGCGGATCGAAGCCGTGAACATCCTGGACCAGCCGGTCGCCGTCGACTACCAGGACGAGCGGAAGTTCGCCGCGGCCGCCGCCGCCGTGGCGCGGACCGGGCGGCAGGTCCTGGACCTCACCTGGCGCCGCGATTTCAAGAAGGTGGAGACCGATGGCTGGGAGCACCTGGGCGCATCGAAGGTCAACGACCGGCGCAGCTACCTCGACAGCGAGGAAACGGAGAAGAACACGGAACGCTTCTGGGGCGTGGATCACTGGGCCACGCGCGCCGGCCAGGGCGCCTACTTCAACTGGGTGGTCGGCAACGCGATCCTTCCGGCGGATGACACCGAGCACGAGGGCATCCAGAAAGTCGACCGCACGACCGTCCCGGAACTCCTGGAACTCATCAGTCTCGCCGACGGCGTGCAGACCGCGCTGGAAAACGCGGAGGGCGGATTGTCCCCTCTGGGCGTCCCGCGCGACGGCCTGGCCTTCGACATCAACCCGAACACCGTCATCGGCGCCGAGAATGGCGCCCATTTCGACCAGATCTTCGAACGGGCCGTGGCGGCCTTGAACAACGCCGTGGTCGCCTTCGACGACGCCAAGGACGTCACCCGCCTCATGCGTTCCGAGCAGGATTCCCTGATCGAACTGGAGGCCGCGATCGCCAGCCAGGAACTCGCCTACACGAACGCGCTGATCGAACTCTACGGGACGCCCTATCCCGACGACATCGGCCCCGGCAGGACCTACAAGCAGGGATACGCCGGTCCGGACACGATCCACTACATGTACGTCGATCTGCCCGAGACAAAGTTCCCCGGGACGTTCCGAAGCTACACCGACGGCAACGAGTTCAGCATTGAGATCCTCGACCTGCCCAAAGACTGGCAGGACGAGCACCGCACGTCCTTGGTCCCCTCCACCAACGACACCTTGACATTCAACATCGGCGCCCATGGGTTCCATGACAAACCGCTTTCGTGGACCGGCAGGCGGTCTTCACCCGGCAGGATCCAACAGGCGATCTCCGAAAGAATCGCGGCGCACACCAAACTGCGACAGGTGATCAACGACGCGGACGGCGCCAAGAACGACTTCCTGAAGGCCGTCGAAGTCTTCAAGGCGGATGTGAGGACCACGGAGGACATCCGCCTGGTGCAGACGGGGCTTCTGACCGGCGAGGAGGTCGTGGAAGTGGCCCAGTTCGCCAACGATCTTTTCCAGACGTTTCAGGATTCGGCCGAGGAAACGACAGAATACACCCTGGAGTCCGTGGCGGAGGCGCTGCCCAAGAACGTGGTGGTCGGCCTGGCCTCCGGCGGCGACCTGACCGCGCCCGCCCGGGCCGCGATCACCGGCACGGCCGCGGTCGCGAAGGGCGCGCTCGACGTGTTGGCATTCGCCCGAAACGCCGCCGTCAGCTCCCTGACGCTGGCGCACTCCACCGCGGACCGGTGGCTCAATTTCGGCGTCATCGACGTGAAGGAATGGGACCGGGAACGGAGGGCGGCGGTGTTTGAACTGGGCAATCAACTCAACGATTCCCAGGTCCTGCTCTGGGAGATCAACGAGCGCTTCCGCGCCCTGGACGACGCGGAACGCAATTATCGCGCGTTGCTGGCCGAGGGCGACCGGATCCGGCAGGAGCGGGAGATCGAGCGCAAGCGCGCGTCCGCCCTGATCCAGGGATACCGCACCCGGGACGCGGCCTTCCGCATCTTCCGGAACGAGAAACTGGAGCGCTACAAGACCCTCTTCGACCTGGCCGCGCGCTATGCCCTGCTGGCGGCGAATGCCTACGATTACGAAACGGGCCTGTTGGACACGCCCGAGGGGCAGGCCTTTGTGAACCGCATCGTCAACTCGCGCGCCCTCGGCGTCGTGCAGGACGGAGAGCCGCATTTCAGCGGCAGCAACACCGGCGACCCCGGACTGTCCGGCATCCTCGCCGAGATGAAGGCCGACTGGGAGGTCCTGCGCGGCCGGCTCGGCTTCAACAACCCGGACGCCTACGGCACCACGGTGTCGCTGAGGTCGGAGGCCTTCCGGGTGCGCCCGGACGCGGATCACCTCGCCAACTGGAGGGACCTGCTGCAACAATCCCTCAAGGAGAACATCCTCGACGACGCCGACGTGCGCCGCCATTGCCTGCAGGCCGGCGAACTCGGCGGCCCGCCCGAGCCGGGGATCATCCTCACGTTCAGCACCAGCATCACCGAGGGACGCAATCTGTTCGGCCATCCGTTGCTTCCGGGGGATCACAGGTTCAGCCCGAGTTCGTTCGCCACCAAGATCTTCGGGGTGGGCGTCGCGCTGGAAGGCTACCAGGGCATGGACGACCCCTCCGCCAATGGCGCGGTCGGCGGCTCCTCGCCTTCGGACCCCGGGCTCGCGTTCCTCGATCCCGACGCGCTCGCCGCGACCCCCTACATCTACCTTGTGCCGGTCGGGGTCGATATCATGCGCAGTCCGCCGCTGGGCGACGCGAGCCGGATTCGTTCGTGGCACGTCAACGACCTGGCGATCCCGATGCCCTTCAATATCGGAGGCTCCGACTTTTCCGAGGCGGCGCACTGGCAGTCGGAGGACTCGCTTACCGAGCCGTTGTTTGCCATCCGCAAGCACCAGGCATTCCGGCCGGTCTCCGACGCCGGCGTCTTCAGCACGGAACTTTACGGGGACGGCGGAACCCTGGCCCGTTCCCAATACACGAACAACCGGCTGGTCGGCCGCTCCGTCTGGAACACCAGTTGGAAACTCGTCATTCCCGGGAGGAACCTGCTGGCCGATCCCGACGACGGATTGGAGCGCTTCATCCGCACGGTCAAGGACATCAAACTGAACTTCGTCACCTACTCCTATTCGGGGAACTGATCAACAAGGCCCGAGGATGACGGCTCATGGCCGAATCTCTGAAATGTCTGAACTCATGAAATCTCGAAACCCAAATCCAGGATCCACCGCCAAAGCGCCCCGGATCCCGACGCTGATTCTCCTGGTTTCAGCCTTCAGTCTGTTTTCTTCAACCCCGGCGCTCGCGTTCCCTCCGTCGCCGGACCACGTCATCTCCGGCGTGGTCCGGGATGAACTGGGAAACCCGCTCATCAACGAGAAGGTCGAGGTGGTCCTGACGACGGACGCGGGAGTGAAGATCCGGACGACGATCCGGCTCGACCTGCCCGCGGGTTCGAACTACCGCCTGAGCATTCCCCTGGATTCCGGGCTGACGGCGGAACCCTACAAGCCCACCGCCCTGCGGCCGACGGCGCCGTTCACCCTGTCCGTGACGATCGGGACGAAGACCTATCTGCCCATTGAGATGGTCGGCAACCTGATGAATCTCGGACAGCCGGCCGGGGAGACCCGCCTGGACCTCACCCTGGGCGAGGACCTCGACGGCGACGGACTGCCCGACGCCTGGGAGCGCGCGCTGCTGACCGCCGGCCAGACCCTGGCCGACATCAGGCCGGGCGACGACACGGACGGCGACGGGATCAGCAATCTCCTCGAATACCTCGCCGGCACCTACGCTTTCGATCCCAACGACGGCTTCACACTGAAGGTCGCGGGCGTGAGCGAAGGCAGGCCCCAACTCGAGTTCACCGTCCTCCGCGGGCGCAACTATACGATCCTGGGCTCAACCGACCTGAAGACCTGGGAGCCGGTCGTGTTCCGGGTGCCGGCCGAGGGCGCCGACGCGCCGCTGAGAAAGACCTACCAGGCCGCAGATGTGCGCCTGCTGCGGGTGGCCGCGGAGACAACCACGGACGCGGGCCCGACTTACTTCAAACTGATCCTCCGCTAGAACGCCCATGAGAAACGGCCGGATACCGATGAAGCGGATGAACAGCGACACCAAAGTCCCGCGCCGGGGCTGGCGGACGCCCGCCGCGCCGCCGATCCTGGCGGCGCTGCTGACAGCCTTGCTCCTCGTCGAGGCGTCCGCCCAGACGACGGCGTTCACCTACCAGGGCCGGCTGAGCCAATCCGGGGCGCCCGCGACCGGTTTTTTCGATCTTCAGTTCAGCATCTTCAACGCCGGGGAGTCGGGGAACCTGATCGCCGGTCCCCTCGAAGCCTCCGCGGTCAACGTGACCGACCGCTTGTTCACCGTGATCCTGGATTTCGGGGCGGGGGTCTTCAATGGCGACGCGCGCTGGTTGGAGATCTCGGTGCGCGCTTTCAACCTCAACGACCTCAACGCCCCCTACTCCACGCTGTCGCCGCGCCAGCCCTTCACGGCGGCCCCCTACGCGATCCACGCGCTGAACGCCCCCGGGGCTTCGCTCACCTCCACGCAGGCCGCGGATACGAACCTGCTCAGCCTGGGCTATCGGCGGATCGCCGCCTTCCCGGCGCCGACATGGGCGGGCGGAAGCGCCGTCGACGAACCCGCGGCGCGGGATCGTCACACCGCCATCTGGACCGGGGACGAGCTGATCGTCTGGGGCGG
>JAYPFK010000020.1:0-108060 GCA_038126235.1 Verrucomicrobiales bacterium | reverse complement strand
CGCGGGATCGTCACACCGCCATCTGGACCGGGGACGAGCTGATCGTCTGGGGCGGTTTCGGCGACGCCGGCGCGCTCAATTCGGGCGGCCGCTACAATCCGGCCACGCAGACCTGGCGCGGCGTTTCCACCACGGGCGCGCCCACTCCGCGGCGCGGACACATGGCGGCCTGGACGGGCTGCCGCATGATCGTCTGGGGCGGCCGGGGGAATGATGGCCTGCTGAACGACGGCGCCAGCTACAACCCGGCGGACGACACCTGGGCGCCTTTGCCTTCGCAGAGCGCTCCGGAGGCGCGTCACGACGCCAGCGTGGTCGTCGCCACGGACCGGGTCCTGATCTGGGGCGGCGAAGGGGCTTCCGGCGCCTTGAACACCGGGGCGCGGTTGCTTCTGGACGGCTCGGGAATCCCGCAGTCCTGGCAGGCCATGAACACCACGGGCGCGCCCTCCCCCAGGAGTTCCCATGCCGCAGTGCAGGCGGCTGGTTACATGGTCGTCTGGGGAGGCGAAAGCGCCGGCGCGCCACTGGGAGACGGCGCCGCTTACAATCCCTCCCAAGACACGTGGACAGCGCTGTCGGCGACAAACGATACACCCGCCGCCCGCAGCGGGCACAGCATGGTCTGGACCGGCTCCGAGGTCGTCATTTGGGGCGGCGAGGACGCAACGGACGCGTTGGCTTCCGGAGGCGCGCTGGATCCTTACACCGACGCGTGGCGCGCGCTTTCCAACGGCGGCGTCCCGACGCCTCGCAGCGGCGCCAGCGCCGTCTGGACGGGGGCGGAACTGCTCGTGTTTGGCGGACTTTCAAACGGCGCGCCGGTCGCCAGACTGGAGCGGGTAGATCCGCAGCCGACCTGGTATTTCTACCGGAAGCCGTGAAACGCACCTGGCTTCCAGCATTTCCGCCTGCTCTCTCCATGAACCGTGCCGTCGTAGCCGCCTTCACCAGAGGCTGTGTAAAAACGGTAGCAGCCGACGTGAGGAGGCTCATTTCAATCCGCAAGTCGGTGATAAGTGAGCCTCGTCACCTCGTCTGCTACGAAGCGAACGAGTTTTCACAGAGTCTCACCAGAAGGTGGAATCCGCCGCATACGAAACAGTTCCACCTCCTTGCGGAGGCAGCTACGAGGTTCAGGGGCACAATGCCCGGACGTTCGCCTTGGGGAAGTCTCTCCTCGAAACTTCGCACGACCTTCGCCGCCTTCGTTCTGCTCGGGCTCGCCGCATTCCCGGTCGCGCTTGTCCAGGTCAATGCCGCGCTGGCGGAACTCACCCCGCCGACGGTGACGACGCTGGCCGGTTCGGGACAAGGCAGCGCGGACGGAACGGGAGGAATGGCTTCCTTCAACCGACCCGCCGGCGTCGCGGTGGACAGCGCGGGCAACGTGTATGTCGCCGACACCTTCAACAACGAGATCCGCAAGATCACTCCCGAAGGCGTGACGACCACCCTGGCCGGCTCACTGACGCAGGGTTACCAGGACGGACCGGGCGAGACGGCTTTGTTCAGACAACCCACCGGAGTGGCGGTGGACAGCGAGGGAAATCTATATGTTGCGGATCAGAACAATCACAAGATCCGCATGATCACTCCCGAGGGCGTGGTGAGCACGCTGGCCGGCTCCGGGGCGGGCTACACGGACGCGACGGGCACAAACGCCAAATTTCAATATCCCCGCGCGGTGGCGGTGGACAGCGCGGGTAACCTTTATGTTGCAGATCAAAACAACCACAAGATCCGCAAGATCGCTCCCGGGGGCGTGGTGACCACGCTTGCCGGCTCGGGACAGGGCAGCGCGGACGGGACGGGCACGGCGGCTTCGTTCGCCTACCCCAGAGCCGTCGCGGTGGACGGCGTGGGCAACGTCTATGTCGCGGATCAGTTCTATCACAAGATCCGCATGATCACTCCCGCGGGCGTGGTGACCACGCTGGCCGGCTCGGGAAGCAATGGCAGCGCGGATGGGACCGGCGCGGCGGCTTCGTTCTACAACCCCTATGGCGTCGCGGTCGACAGCGCCGGCAACGTCTATGTCGGGGATCAATTGAACCACAGGATCCGCAAGATCGCTCCCGGAGGCGTGGTGACCACGCTGGCCGGCAGCGGGAGCGGCTTCGCGGATGGGACCACCGAGACGGCTTTGTTCAGTCAACCCAACGGCGTGGCGGTGGACAGCGCGGGCAACGTCTACGTCGCGGACGCAAACAACAACAAGATCCGCAAGATCACCCTCTGGGTCGTGGTGGCGCAATCCTTCGCCATCGACCGGCACGTGATCGCCGGCGGCGGCGGCGGCAGCGAGGGCGGCGGCTTTTCGATCGTGGGAACCATCGGCCAGGCCGACGCGGGACCGACCCTGACCGACGGTAACTTCACCCTGGTGGGCGGTTTCCACAGCTCCTACGTGGCGGTCCAGATGCCGGGCGCGCCGAGGCTGACCCTCGTCAAGAGCGGCGCGAACGTGACGCTTTCCTGGCCCGCCGACGGTTCAACCGGGTTTGTCCTGGAGACCTCGGGCAGCGTCGCTCCCGGTTCCGCGTGGACGACCGTTCCCGGCGAGCCGACGCTCGGATCAGGTGAAAAATCGGTGACGCTTACGGCGCAGCCGGGCAACCACTTCTTCCGACTGCGAAAGCAGTAGCGCGTTTTCAAGGACTTTAAAGTGGGACGGCTCGGCGAGCCTTCCCTACCAACTCAGGTAGGGGCGCCTCGCCGCAGGCGCCCCACTTCAAAACCCTGAAAGGGCGCCACCACCGCGGCCATGACATTTCTCAAACCGCTCGAGGCAGCGTCACCGACACCCCGCCTGTCGGGGAGATCATGGCGTGACTAGAACGGTTTCTGAAAAACTCTAGCCGTCTTGCGTCCCTTCAGGACTTTAAAGTGGGACGGCTCGGCGAGCCTTCCCTACCAACTCAGGTAGGGACCTCTCGCCGAGAGGTCCCACTTCAAAACCCTGAAAGGGTGACGCCACCACGGCCATGCCATTTCTCAAACCTCCCCAGCGCCGATTTGGCTGCCGTTGCGGTCGGGCTTCCGCTTATCCTCGCCGCATGTCACAACGCCTGCCCTTCCCCGTCCGGTTCCTGGCCCGCGCCTTCGCCGCCGCGCTTCTGGGCCTTCTCCCAGTCACCGCCGCACAAGCCGAAGACTGGGGAGTCTACCAGATCGTTTCCGTCAGCGCGCCGGAGTTTGTGCTGGAGGCTGTCGGCGGCGTGAAGGAGGGCGCGGTCGTCTCCATCCAGAAACCCAACGGCGAAGCCAACCAGAAGTGGCTGGTGATCCAGGATGGAGACTCCGCCAAGGTCGTGTCCGCCGCCGAGCCTTCGCTCGTGATGACCGCGCTGAAAGCGGGAACGCAGCGGGGAACGCCGATCGTGCTGGAGACGGATCGCGGCGACGCCTCGCAACGCTGGACGCCGCGCAAGAACGCGGACAACGGCAGCTACACCCTCTTCGCGAAGCACGCCCCCGGCATGGGCCTGGATCATCTCGGCGGCCGGCGCGAACCCGGCGCGAAGATCGACCTCTGGAGCCACCGCGAGGGCGACCAGCACCTGCAGTGGTTCATCCGCCCCCTCGCCGGCAGCGGCGTCCCCTCCCCCGCCGAGGCGGCGAAGCCCACCTACGAACCGCCGACGATCACGCCGGAGGACATTCCCCGGGGAACCACGAAGCAGTTCACCTTCACACAGAGCAAGGTCTTCCCCGGCACGACGCGCGACGTGGTCGTCTCCATTCCCGCGCAATACGACGCCGAGAAACCCGCCTGCGTGTTCGTGCGGACCGACGGGTATCGCGAGGCGGAAAAGGCGCTGCTGGAAACCATGATCGCCACCAAGGAGATCCCCGTGACGGTCGGCGTCTTCGTCCGCCCCGGCGACGTGCCCGCGCCGATGAAGGGGACCGCCGGCCGCCGCAACCGCGACTTCGAATACGACGGCGTGAACGACAACAACGTCCGCTTCCTCGACGAGGAGCTGCTGCCCTTCATCGCGAAGGAATACAACCTGAACCTCTCCACCGACGGCAACGACCGCTGCATCGCGGGCGGCAGCAGCGGCGGCATCACGGCCTTCGCCGCCGCCTGGAACCGGCCCGAGGCCTTCAGCCGCGTCTACTGCGTCAGCGGCAGTTTCGTCGCTTTCCGCGGCGGGCATGAATTCCCCACGATGGTCCGCAAGTTCGAGGCCAAACCCATCCGCGCCTACCTCACCACCGGCACGCGCGACATGGAGAACGTGGCGGGCGACTGGTTCCTCGTGGACCAGGAGATGGACAAGGCCCTCAAGTTCTCCGGCTACGATTACCAGTTCCGCATCATCGAGGGCCGCCACGGCGCGGGCTACATGGAGCATTGGCGCGAGGCGATGGCGTACCTGTGGAAGGGTTGGCCCGAGCGCGTGCAGGCCGGCCCCAGCGCGCCGCGCGCCCAGGAGATCCTCATCCCCGGCGAGGACTGGCAACTCGTCGCCGAGGGCTTCAGGAGCACGCGCGGCCCCTCGGTCAACGCGGCCGGCGAGGTCTTCTTCGCCGACACCACCGGCAACCGCATCCACCGCATCGACGCCAACGGCAAGGTCGGGGTCTTCGTCGCCGACGCCGACAAGGCCCACTGTGTCACCGTCGGCGCGGACGGCGCGCTCTACACCATCTCGGAGAAATCCGGGAAGCTGATGCGCTACGACGCGAAAGGCGCCGGCTCCGTGGTAATGGAGGACATCCTCGGCCATTCCATCTTCGCCACGCCCGGCGGCGGACTCTACGTCACAACCAACGGCGACAAGGCGCACGGCCCCGGCTCCGTGTGGTTCATCAAGGACGGGAAGAAGACGCGCGTGGACAACGGCATCAAGTTCGCCACCGGCATGGCGATGCGCCCCGACCGCTGGCTGCTCTCCGTCGCCGAAGGGCATTCCAAGTGGGTCTACAGTTACCAAATCAACGACGACGGGACGCTCGCGAACAAGGAGCGCTTCTTCCACCTCCACGTCGCGGACTGGGACGACGACGCGGGCGCGGAGTCATTGTGCTATTCGCTGGAGGGCCGCCAGTTCATCGCCACGCGCTCCGGAGTGCAGATCAGCGCCGACGACGGCCCCACCCAGGTCATTCTCCCCGTCCCCGACCGCGAACGCGTCACCGGCGTCGCCATCGGAGGCGGGGACATGGACACCCTCTACGCCCTCTGCGGGAAGAAGATCTGGAAGCGCAAGATCCGCCAGCACGCGATGGGCGTTTTCTCGCCCTGGACCAGGGTGACGCCGAACAAGTTGTGAGGAACGCGCAATCGACGGTCACGGCCCAACGGGCCAGCCCCAAGTCAGCCCAGGGCAACGCCCTGGGTTGCATGTCACCGCGTTTCGAGCCCCAACGGGGCGGCCCCAACAACGATCTTCAATGAGTTGGGACCGCCCCGTTGGGGCTCGTTTTCGATTCGCACGGTTTCCCAGGCCGCTGGCCTGGGCTGACATAGAGCCGGCCCGTTGGGCCTTCAACGGATGCGAGCAGTCCCAAGCCCAAACCTCCCCGGGTTCCCTTCTGATCTCAACCGTCGGAAATCACCTGCCCCCAACCGGAGCCCGCCATTCTTCGTCGAAGTAGCCGGCCTCGACGGGTTGTTCGGGAAGTTCGCCGGCGCCGGGAGTCCAGGCTTTGGCGTCGGCTCCGACGCGCATGACCGCCCAGTCGCCGAGGCGGGGGAAGAGGAGGTAGTTCAACGCCGCAAACTCCTTTTCGTGAAAGGTGTGGCCGCTGTTGACGACGAGGTAGCGGTCGGTCGCGCCGGCGAGCGGACTGGCGCGGATGAAGGCCGGGGCGTGATCGCCAGCGGGATACGTCTTCCCCGCCACCTGGAGCTTTTCGCGACCCCAATCCACGGGCATTTCCTTGAGGGCCTTGCGAATCCAGAGGTTGGAACCGGGGTCGCCAAACAGAATCAGGTTCTTGTCGCGCAGGTCTGCGTCCGTCACTTCAGTGTCGTTCTTCACCGGCAGGTCTCCCCGCATGTAGCGCGCCCACTCGTAGGCAAACCGCCGCAGGTTGGCGTCCGCCCAGGCTCCGACCTGCGGATTCCACGGTTTGCCCGTGCCGCGAACCGCAAGAAACGGCGCGGTGAAGGCGTCGTCAATGGGGCCCTGAAGGCCCGGGCGTTTGCCCGTTGGCGTCGCTTCCGCACCGTGAGGCAGGCAGACCCACTTCCCGTTTTTCAGCGCGAAGACGAACCGGGCTTCGGCGTCGTTCGCTCTTGAATCAGGAACCGGCACATCCACCCCGCCGATGCGCGCTTTCAGACTGCCGCCCGGCGGCAAGGGCGGCCGGATGGCGAAGCGGGTGATGTTTCGCGGATCTTTGATTTCGATGACGCCCGCGTCATCGATCGACGCCTCGAATTCGGCGCGCTCGTAGTGCTTCCCCAACGCCAGGATCTCCAGCCAGTGGCAGCGGTTGTATTTCAACGTCCAGGTGACGAACCGGAGATGCCGCGGCGCATGGTCGAGGCCCTTGGCGGCGTGTTCGCCGATGCGGCGCATCTGCTCGCGATGCGTGACGGGATCGATGACGTGTCCCGTTCCCGGCGAGATCAGGTTCACCATGGCGAGGCCCTCGCGTGTGAACGCCTCGCCCATGATGACGTGCGCCTGGAAGAAGACGTCCTTCTCGCCGATCGCGGCAATCGCCGGCACGACGCCCGCGTTCGCGGCATAGTCCACCGAATCCAGCATGTGCAGCGCGCTCTCCTGGTGCGGGGGCAACGGCCCCACCTTGATGAAGTTGGGGAGCGGCGTTTCCGAAAACCGGTGGGTGTCCACGTAGCCGCAGTAGGGGCCGATGGCCACGAAGCGGTCGGGCCGCTTGAGACCGAGATGCCAGGTTCCCGAGGCTCCCATCGACATGCCGCGCAGGACGATGCGGTCGCGGTCGATGCGGTAGTTCCGGCAAACCGCCTCAATCGCCTCGAACACGTCCGTTTCGCCGGCCCAGCGGTAGCAGTTCTCCACGCGGCCCAGCGGATGAAGCTCGATGTAGTCCTGTTCCGGCGCCGCCTGGCCTCCGGAATCGCCGTCGTCGAAGCGGGCGCCGAAACGCAGTTCGCTCAGACCGACGGGGCGCGAACTGCCGTGCAGGACGACGTCGAGCCGCATCGGTTTCGAGCCGTCGTAACCGGCGGGGACGATCACACCGTAAGGCTGGGTCGATCCATCCACGGCGGAGACGCAGCCGCGCAGGAGTTTCCCACGCTTTCGCGGCCAGGCCGATTCCTTCGCCAGCAGGGCGTCGGCCCGTTGCAGGCCGCGTTGGAGGGACTTCTTGAGCAGGAGGACGTTCCTGGGCGGCAGGTTGGTTTCATAGCGGAGCGCCCAGACGACCCCCTTGTGAAACTGGCCGGCATCGGCCCAGAGGTCCGACCCGGCGGCGGTCTTCGAGTCCAGATCGCGCGCGCGATTCAGTTTCTCCGCAAGGGAGGCAAGGTCCGCCGCAATCTGTTGGCGGTCGGCGGCGGAAAGTCCGGCGGGGAAGGTCTCGGAGACGACCGGCAACGGGGCGGGCGCGGGTTGGGCAGAAGCTCTGTCAAAGGCGCCCCAAAGCAACCAGGCGAGAAGGAACACGACGCCGAACAAACCCGGGCTGATACGGAGGGAAAAAGAGCGCCGTTTGATGACGGAGAGGGAGCCAAGCATGCGGAAAAGATGCCCGGCGCGACGCGGCATTCAAACGAGAAACTCATGTGACCGCGCCCGGGTTCCAAACGTCCTTTCCCGGACATGCAACCCATCAGAAAGCTCCTCCCTCTCCTCGCCGCCTCCCTGTTTACAGCCTTCACTCTCTCGGCCGCGGACGCGCCCGCGAAGAAGAAGAAGGCCGGCCCGCGTCGCCCCGCGCCCTTGCCGGAGAATGTCGAGAAGCGGCCGGCGGTCATCTGGAGCGACGGCACGCGCATGGCGGGCGACCTCTACCTGCCGAAGGAGCGCAAGGAGGGCGAAAAATCCCCCGCCATCGTGCTTTGCGCCGGCACGGGCGGCACCAAGGCAGGCACGCAGGCGCGGGTGGGAGCGATCTTCGCCTCGAAGGGCTACGTGGCCCTGGCGTTCGACTATCGCGGCTGGGGCCAGAGCGAGAGCCAGTTGATGGCGGTCGACCTACAGCCGAAGCCCGATGCGAACAACGAGATGACCCTCAAGGTGAAGGCGCTGCGCTGGCAGATGAACTACACCGACCAGACGGAGGACATCCGCGCCGCCATCAGCTTCGTGGCGGGCGAACCCTCGGTGGACAAGAACCGCATTGGCATCTGGGGCAGCAGCTACGGCGGCGGCCTGGTCACCTGGATGGCGGCGAACGACCCGCGCGTGAAATGCGTTGCCGCGCAGGTCCCCGGCATGGGCTCGCGTCCTCCGCGCGCCGTGATGCGAACCTACGACTACCACAGCAAGCAGGCGCGGGCCGAGGTCGAGCCCGTTCCGATCGAGACCGGGAAGTTCAGCGGCAAAATGGCGGCTTATTCCCAGATGCGCCTGAACCCATCCAAGAGCCTGGGCTTCGACGCGGTGGAAGCCGGGACCCGCATCAAGGTCCCGGCGATTTTCGTGGTCGCGGAGAACGAGGAACTCAGCAACAACGACAACGTCCGCAAGGTCCACGAGGCCCTCGAGGCCGCGGGCGTTCCGGCGAAGTATCACACGATCCCCGGCATCACTCACTACGGCGTATACCGGGAGGGATTCGCGGAGGCGACACGAGTGGAACTGGAATGGTTCGACCAGCATCTGAAGCGACGGTAGTCCACGCAAGGCAACGCGAATTGTCCTCAGTGAAGGCAGGGCGCTGCCCTCAGTGCGCCGTCCTTGGCATGCTCAAGCCGGCTCATTCGGAGAATTCGCCCCACCTCCGCCCTTGCGGTCCAATTTCGTACAGCCGAAGCCAGCATCCGTGTGGTCCGACCTTTGAATTTCCCCAACGATCCCGCGTCCAAACATCACGAATCGGGACTTTGTGAAAAATTTCACAAAATGCCCTTGCGAAACAAAAGCCGGGCGCTAAGGTCCGCGCACAAATAGTCAGACACCAAACTCGGAATCGTTATGAAAATGAAGTTGAAGCCCGCTTTCGCCATCGCCGCGCTCACCTTGTCCGCCTGCGCCCTGCAGGCCGGCGACATCACCGGCAAGGTCACCCTGAAGGGAACGCCCCCGGCCAACAAGACCTACGCCATGGATCCGCTTTGCGGACGCCTGCACAAGGTGAACCGCCATGAGATGAAGTTCTACGATGTGGCGAAGGACGGCGGGCTCGCCGACGTGGTCGTCGTGCTGAAGGGCGCCAAGGGAGCGGCGGCTTCCACCCCGGTCATGGTCGACCAAGTGGGCTGCGTCTACATCCCCTACGTGGCCACCGCCCAGACGGGACAGACCATCACGGTGAAGAACTCCGATCCGTTGATGCACAACGTCCACCCCACGCCAAAGAACACCGCGGGCGGCAACAAGGAAGCCAACATCGCGCAGCCGATCAAGGGCATGAAGAACAACTTCACCTTCCCGGCCACCGAGAACTTCCTCCGCTTCAAATGCGACGTACACCAGTGGATGTTCGCCTACGTCAGCGTCTTCGATCACCCCTTCCATGCGGTGACCGACGCGAACGGAAACTTCACCATCAAGAATGTCCCTGCCGGCGAGTATGAAATCGAGGCGATCCACCGCAAGGTGCATGGCGCCTCCGCGGCCGAGGGCTACAAGGGAACCATCCAGAAGGTCAAGGTTGGCGCCGACGGCGGCAAGGCCGACTTCACCCTCAACGTTCCGTAAGACCGGCTCCCACACGCCACATGGCTTGAACAACAGCCGCTGCGTCGATTTCGTCGCAGCGGCTGTTTGCATCCAGCCTCGACCGCTTTGACAATTGACACAACACGCACATAGCAAAGGAGTTACGCGATTCTCCATAGCCGCGGCCCTGGCGACGTTGTGTCTGATCGGGATCGGTGGGATGGTCACCAGCAAGGAGGCCGGCATGGCCGTGCCGGACTGGCCCACCTCCTATGGCTACAACATGTTCGCCCTGCCCTTCTCCTACTGGATGGGCGGCATTTTCTTCGAGCACAGCCATCGGCTTTTCGCCGTCTTTGTAGGCCTGCTGACCACGATTCTCGCCGCGTGGATCTGGGGGCGGGAAACCCGCGGGCGCGTCAAATGGACCGGCTGGATCGTCATCCTGGTCCTGGTGGCCATGCTGGGTCACCGGGGCTCCGGGAACGCGGACGGCGGCTTCGAGGGCGTGCCCGCCCACTTCAAGTTGATGATGCTGATCCTGCCCATCCTCACCTTGTTCGGGATCGTCCAATGCCTGCTCACCCGCGGCTCCCTTCGGTGGCTGGCCCTGACCGCCTTCTTTGCCGTCATTCTCCAGGGACTTCTGGGCGGGCTTCGTGTCGCCCTCTTCGCGGACGAGATCGGGATCTTCCACGCCGCGCTGGCGCAGGCGTTCCTGGTCCTGATCAGCGCCATCGCGTTGCTTAGCTCAAGACTCTGGCCGAAGCTGGACGAGGAGAAGGCGCCGGCCTCGTTTCAGGGACTTCAGGGCTTGTTCGCCGGACTGACCATTCTCATTTTCGCGCAGTTGATGCTCGGCGCGGCCATGCGCCACCAGCACGCCGGCCTGGCCGTCCCCGATTTTCCGCTGGCTTACGGGAAAATCTGGCCCGACACCAGCCCGGAGGCCTTGGCGACCGTCAACGCCCGCCGCACCGACACCTTCTACGACGCGGAGATCACCCCCTTCCAGGTGCACCTGCACATGGCGCACCGGATCGGAGCCCTGCTCATCTTCATCCTGGCGGCCGCCGTCGCCCGGCTCGCGACCGCCCCGGACCGTAAAGGCAGTTTTCTCTCGAAATTCTGCCTCGCATGGTTTGGAATCATCGTTTTGCAGGCGATTCTGGGCGCGACGACGGTCTGGACGGACAAGGCGGCCGACATCGCAACGCTGCACGTGACGGTCGGGGCCATATGTTTGGTCACGGGCTCCCTGGTCACCCTGATCGCCGCGCGCACTGGCGCCGTCCGACAACATATTGAAACCGCAGACAGCCGGCCCGCAACAACCGGGGCCCGGTTGGAGACACATGCATCCTGATCAACGCTCCATGAAGGCGTCAGCCACATCGATGGATCCGGCGCGGACAACGGAACGCTCGTTGTCCGGAGCGTTCTGCGAGTTGATCAAGGTGAGACTGACCGCGCTGGTCATGGCGACCACGCTGGTGGGCTTCTACCTGGGCGGCGCGGAGCCCCTTCCCATCCCGTTGATGCTGCAGGCGATGCTCGGGACCTTCCTGCTGGCGGCCGGAGCCGCGGCGTTGAACCAACTGATGGAGATCCAGTACGACGCCAAGATGAACCGTACGGAGTCCCGCCCCCTCCCTTCCGGCCGTTTGCTTCCCGAGATCGCCCTGTTTTTCGGGGGAGCCTGCTCGGCGGCCGGGATGATCCTGCTGGCGCTCCGGGTCAACCTGCTCACCAGCCTGCTGGGCGCCATCACCCTGGGCAGCTACCTCTTCATCTACACGCCCCTCAAACGGCGGACCACCCTCAACACCCAGGTCGGGGCCATCCCGGGCGCGCTTCCGCCCCTGATGGGCTGGACCGCCGTGACCGGGGAGATCGGAATCGGCGGCTGGTCGCTGTTCGCCATCCTCTTTGTCTGGCAGCTTCCACACTTCCTCGCCATCGGCTGGATCCACCGCGAGGACTACGCCCGGGCCGGCTTCAAGATGCTCCCCGTGATCGACCCCGACGGAAGCCGAACCGGGCGCAGCGCCGTCGGCTATACCCTGGCGCTTCTGCCCATCAGCCTCTTCCCCTTCCTGCTCGGCGTCTCGGGCCGGATCTACGCGGTCGGAGCCCTGATCATGGGCTTTGTTTTCCTGTTCTATGCCATCCGGTTTTCCCGGGGCCTGACGCGCGGCGACGCGCGCGGATTGTTTTTCATCTCCATCATCTATCTGCCCCTTTTGCTGGGCCTGATGGCCCTCGACAAGGTCTGAAATGAGACCGCTCCAAAGAAACTTCAATCGACCATTGACACGCGGGAATCGCCTCCCGTAATAACATCCCTTCCGGGAGGCTGAGTCCGGAAGAATTCACACCAAAATCAGCCATTTTTGCACATGCAAGCGACGACCAAAGCAGACGAAATCGTGGACGCCCACGGGCACGACGAGCATCATCACGAACCCGGGTTCTGGCAGAAGTACATCTTCTCCACGGACCACAAGATGATCGGCATCCAGTATGGCGTCACGTCGCTCCTTTTTCTTCTCTTCGGCTTCTTTCTGATCGGCTGCATGCGCTGGCAGATCGCGTATCCCGGCCAACCGATTCCGGTGGTCGGCGGCCTGCTGGAGACGATCCTCGGAGACGTCTGCAAGGGCGGCGTGATGCAACCCGAGCTCTACAACTCCTTCGGCGCGATGCACGGCACGATCATGGTGTTCATGGCGGTGGTGCCGCTGGTCTTCGCCGCCTTTGGCAACTACGTCGTCCCGCTGATGATCGGCGCGCCCGACATGTGTTTCCCCCGCCTGAACATGGCCAGCTTCGACTTCTTCTTTCTGGGCTGCGTGCTGATGTTCACCAGTTTCTTCATCCCGGGCGGCGCCGCCCAGGCCGGCTGGACCTCCTACTCCCCGCTCGCCACCTCGATTCCCACCGACGGCCAGACGCTCTGGCTGATCTCGATGGTGCTGCTGATCACCTCCTCGCTGCTGGGCGCGGTGAACTTCATCGCCACCATCATCCAGCTGCGCGCGCCGGGCATGACGTGGATGCGCCTTCCGTTCTTCGTCTGGGCGCAGTTCGTGACGGCCTTCCTGCTGCTGCTGGCCTTTCCCCCGCTGGAAACCGCCGGCCTGATGCAGCTGATGGACAAGGTGGCCGGGACGAGCTTCTTTCTCCCCTCCGGGCTGATGGTCGGCGGCGCGCCGGCGGACATCAGCGGCGGCGGCAGCCCCCTGCTCTGGCAACACCTCTTCTGGTTCCTGGGCCACCCGGAGGTCTACGTGCTGATTCTTCCGGCGATCGGCATGGTCTGCGAGATCCTGGCCAACAACGCCCGCAAGCCGATCTACGGCTACAAGACCATGGTCTACGGCGTGATGGTCCTCGGCTTCCTCTCCTTCATCGTCTGGGCGCACCACATGTATCTGACCGGCATGGGCAACACCATCAGCTCGTTCTTCCAGACGACCACGATGATCATCTCGATCCCCTCGGTCATCCTGCTGACCTGCCTCTTCATCTCCCTCTGGGGCGGCTCCATCCGGTTCAACACGCCGATGATGTTCGCGCTGGCCTTCCTGCCCATGTTCGGCATCGGCGGCCTGACCGGCCTGCCGCTCGGATTCGCCTACAGCGACATCCAGCTGCACGACACCTACTACGTCATCGCCCACTTCCACTACGTGGTCGCGCCGGGCACGATCTTCGGGGTCTTCGCCGGCATCTATTACTGGTATCCCAAGGCCACCGGCCGCTTCATGAACGAATTCTGGGGCAAGGTGCACTTCTGGGGCTCCTTCCTCTTCATGAACGCCGTGTTCCAACCGATGTTCGCGCAAGGCATGGCCGGCATCCACCGCCGCATGTATGACGGCGGCGCCACCTACGCGGGCTTCGCCGATCCGGAAACGGGCGTCGTCAGCGTCCCCTTGAAATTCATCGAAATGAACAAGGGCATCACCTTGGCGGCCTTCATGCTCGGCATCGTCCAGATCCCCTTCATCCTGAACTTCTTCCTCAGCATGAAGAACGGGAAGAAGGCGGAGTCCGACAACCCCTGGGGCTCCACCACCCTGGAGTGGCAGACCCCGACGCCGCCCCCCCACGGCAACTTCGACAAGGAAATCCGCGTCTACCGCGGCCCCTACGAATACAGCGTCCCCGGCGCGGACGCGGACTTCACCCCGCAGAATGAGCCGCGGAATCCAGACGCCCAGGCGGACAAGCAGGAAGCTGCCGCGGAATCCTCCAAATAGGCCGCCCGCCACCGCAATCCCATCAAGTTTCAGACAGGCAAATCCATGGAAATCCCGTTCACAACAAAGCCCCGTCCCGACACCGGACTTTACAACGCGAAGATCGGCATCTGGCTGTTTCTCGCCTCCGAGGTCATGCTTTTCGGAGCCCTGTTCTCCGCCTACATCATGCTCCGCATCGGCGCGCCGGAGGGAACCTGGCCGCTCCCGGGCAAGATGCTCATGACGTTCCCGGGCGCGTTCAACACCGCCGTGCTGATCATCTCCAGCGTCACCGTCGTGCTCGCCTGGGCCTCGCTGAAATTCGGCAACTTCGCCCAATACAAGAAGTTCCAGGCGGTGACCATCGCCTGCGCCGGCATCTTCATGTGCGTCAAGGCCTATGAGTATCACGACAAGTTCACCCACTATTCCATCGTCAAGAAGGACGGCAGCCTCTGGGACGGACACCTCGTGGAAAAGAACGACGAGTTCGTGATCCTCGAGATCCATGGCGGCCACGACGAGGCCCACGAAGGCGGTCACGACGCGCACCCCCACGAGGCAGACGGCCACGGCGCCGGCCATCAGGCGGTGGTTCAACCGGCAGCCTACCTGACCATCAAGGGCTCGAAGGACGCGGTGGTCAACGTCGACCCCAAGACCGGCGAGCACGCCCACGGCGAGGTGAGATTCGAACAGTCCGAGATCCTGAAAATGGTCAACTACGGCCCCTGGCACAGCTCCTACCTGGCCATCTACTTCACCCTGACCGGTCTGCACGCCCTGCACGTCTGCGGCGGCGCCCTGGTGATCTTCATGATCTGGGGGCCGCTCTCCAAGATGTGGGAGACCGACCGCGAGCGCTACATCAACCGCGTGGAAGTGTCCGGCCTGTTCTGGCACTTCGTCGATCTCGTCTGGATCTTCCTGTTCCCGCTGCTCTACCTGCTCTGAATCCGCCCCGACACCCTGACCGCACCATGGCCTCCGATCACTCCAATCCCCCCAAGAATCTCAAGGAATTCCTGTTCAAATACGAGCGCAACTACATGGTCGTGTTTGGCACGCTCCTGGTCTTCACGATCATCACCGTCGCCATCGCCAAGGTGGACCTGGAACACTGGTTTCATGGCGCGAACATGACCGTCGGCCTCATCATCGCCACCTTCAAGGCGTCGCTGGTGATGCTGTTCTTCATGCATCTGATCTCGGAGAAGCAGCTCATCTATCTCGTCATGGGCTTCACGTTCTTCTTCTTCGTCGGGCTCATGGGACTTACGGTGTGGGCCTCGAACGACTTTCCCAAACTGACCTCCTTCTTCCACTGACACGGCAATGTCGCTGAAAGCCTTCCATATCCTCTTCATCATCGTCTCGACGCTTTTCTGCTTCGGGACAGGGGTGTTCTGCCTTAAATCGCATTCGGCCGAGCCCGACACCATGATGCTGGGACTGGGGGTGGCATTGAATGTCGGCGGCGTGGTCCTGCTGGTCTACGGCCGCTATTTCCTGAAGAAGCTCAAACGCATCAGCTATCTATGAAACCGCGCGTTTCCAAGGCCTTGAGCCGCTTCCTCGCCGCCGCCCTGATGGCCGCGCTGCCGTTCTCCGCGGATGCCTGCTCGGTCTGCTTTGGCGACCCCGATTCCGGCGCCGTCAAGGGAACCGCCTGGGCCATCATTTTTCTCGGAGCTGTCGTCCTGTCCGTGCTGGGCTGCGTCGGCGGTTTCTTTGTTTTCATCGCCCGCCGGGCCTCCGCCTCGCCGCTCGCACACGCCGACGACGCGGCGCCGGAGAATTGATTGTTCAAACCACGTTCGACCCAAGCAAATGCGCGACTTTCTGATTGAAACCATGGGCCTGCCAATGCTGGCCTCGGAACACGGCAAGGATGTCGATTACTTCCTCGTCTACCTGCACTGGCTCATGCTCATCCTCTTCCTGGGCTGGGGCGGCTATTTCGTCTGGACCCTGATCAAGTTCCGGGCGGGGAAGAACCCCAAGGCCAACTATCATGGCGTCCAGAACCACGCCTCGACCTGGCTGGAACTGGCCGTCGCCGCGGTCGAAGTCGCGCTGCTGCTCGGGTTTGCCATCCCGCTCTGGGCCAAGGTGGTCGAGCGGGAGATGCCGGACGAGAACGACCCGAACGTCAACGTCGTCCGCGTCACCGCCGAGCAGTTCCTCTGGAATTCCCGCTACCCCGGCGAGGATCGGATCTTCGGCAAGCGCGACTACCAGTTGGTCACGCAGGAGAACAAGTTCGGCTACGATGCCAACGATCCGCATGGCGAGGACGACATCGTGCCCCCGCAGGGCGTGATCCACGTCCCCCTGGGCAAGACGAATGTCATCCACCTGACCTCCCTGGATGTGATCCACGGTTTTGTCGTGCACGCCATGCGCGTCCAGCAGGACTGCATCCCCGGCGTGAGCATCGCTGTGCATTTCGTTCCCAAACAGACGGGCACCTACGCCATCACCTGCGCCCAGCTGTGCGGCAGCGGCCACTACCAGATGCGCGCCAACCTTACGGTCGATACGGAAGAGGACTTCAACAACTGGATCCTGGAGAACACCCCGATTCCGGACACCTCCTCCGGCGCCGGCGCGGCCGCCCCGGCTGCAGACGCCTTTGAGTAATCCTCCACGCCGCGCAACAGCCGACGGAGAAGCGCCCCGGCGCGCCCCCTCGGCAGATCGGAATCCGGGCGCTCTCGCGGCCAACCCGAATGTCTGAAATCTCCAAAACGGCGCAATGGATCGTCTGGGGCGGCTTGGGACTGCTCATCGCGGTCATCGCCGCCGCCTACGTCCGCACCGAACTCCTCCGTCCCCCCTCCCCAGCGCGAGGCGGGGCCGCGGGAATCTCCGGCGGCTCGGATTCCGACGAGCTTCCCGTCCTGTCGACAGTCTCGGATTTCCGGCTGACCAACCAGTTCGGCGAGACGATCACCCGGGCCGACCTCGCTGGTGAACCATGGGTGGCGGACATCATCTTCACTCGCTGCCCGTCGATCTGCCCCCAGATGACCTTTCAGATGGGCCGACTTCAGCAGGCCCTCGGCTCGGACAACCCGACCCGGCTGGTCTCCATCACCACGGATCCCGAGTTTGACACCCCGAACGTCCTCCAGGCCTACGGCGAGCGGTTCGCCGCAGAGAAAGGCCGCTGGCACTTCCTGACCGGTTCCCCAACCAACCTCGGCGCCCTCATCCGGAACGATCTCAAGCTGATCGCCGTTGAAAAGCCCGTGGCGGAGCGAACCTCCGTGAACGACCTCTACAACCACAGCATCCTGTTCGCCATCGTGGACGCCAGGGGCCGCCTTCGCAGGGTGGTCCATTCCACCGACACCAACATCAATTTCATTGAAGAAATCGTCGCCACGGTGGACCGGCTGCGCGCGGACGACTGAACCCCATCATGAACATCAACGACCTCCCCGCCCTGAATGCGTCCCTGAACGGCCTGAGCGCCGTCCTGCTCACCCTTGGCTTCATTTTCATCAAGAAGGGGAACCGGATCGCCCACCGCAACTGCATGATCGGCGCGTTCGTGGTCTCGGCCATCTTTCTGGTCTCCTACCTGACCTATCACTACCAGGCGGGCCACACCACCTTCCAGGATCCGGCCTGGTTCCGGCCCATCTATTTCGCCATCCTCATTCCCCACGTGCTGCTCGCGGGGCTGATTGTCCCCATGATCTTGGCGGCGCTCTGGTTCGCCTTCCGGGACAATCTCGAAAAGCATCGCAGGATCGCCCGCTGGACCTGGCCCCTCTGGATGTTCGTCTCGGTCAGCGGGGTGACGATCTACCTCCTTCTCTACCACATTTTCCCACAAGGGAAGTAGTTGTAACCTGCTTGCCAACAATGGGTTAAAGATTTAATCGCCCTTTTTTTTCCCGAAAACCCTTTTTGCCGCCACCGGATTTTGCTAGGCTCTTCGTCCTTCCAAGAACGCTAATTGCGACCGCAAGGACTGAGACTTTGACATGGGAAAACAGGCAAACAACATTTCGACCAACGAGGCGCCCAAGTATCGTCCGATCACCCTCCAAAACCTGCGCGACCTCCCTCAGGCCTCCAAACTGACGCCGGAACAACTCTTCGACATCCAGGTCGTCGGCAGTGTGCTTCCCTTCCGCTCCAACAACTACGTCGCCGACCATCTCATCGATTGGGAGAATGTCGAAGACGACCCCTTCTTCACCCTGAATTTCTGCCAAAGGGAGATGCTCAAGCCCCGGCATTTCAACGCCATGGCGGACCTGATCCGGAGCGACGCCCCCAAACCTGAGATCAACCAACTGGCCAACCAGATCCGGATGGAGTTGAACCCCCACCCTGCCGGACAACAGGAACACAATCTGCCCGAACTGAACGGGGAAAGGCTGACCGGCATGCAGCACAAGTACCGGGAAACCGTGCTGTTCTTCCCCAGCCAGGGTCAGACCTGCCACGCCTACTGCAGTTACTGCTTCCGTTGGGCCCAGTTCGTCGGCATCGAGGGCCTCAAATTCGCCATGAAAGAGGCGGAAGCGTTGGTTGAATACGTCCGTGGGCGCCGGGAGGTCTCGGACATCCTCTTCACCGGGGGCGACCCGATGATCATGAAGACCCGGGCCTTCGCCTCCTACGTCGAGCCGCTGCTGGCCGCCGATCTGGAACATCTTCGGACCATCCGCATCGGCTCCAAGGCTCTCGGCTACTGGCCGCATCGCTTCACCACCGACGAGGACGCCGACGACATGATCCGCCTCTTTGAGAAGATCGTGAAATCCGGCAAGCACCTGGCCTTCATGGCGCACTTCAACCACAAGCGCGAACTGGAGACGCCCGCCGTCCAGGAAGCCATCCGCCGCATCCGGGCAACCGGCGCGGAAGTCCGCACCCAGTGCCCGATCCTCCGTCACATCAACGACGACGCCAGGGTCTGGTCGGACATGTGGAAGGAACAGGTCAAGCAGGGCTGTATCCCTTACTACATGTTCCAGGTCCGCGACACGGGAGCGCAGCACTACTTCGGCATCACCTTGGAACGCGCCTGGCGCGTCTTCCGCGAGGCCTACCAGAACGTCAGCGGCGTCGCCCGGACCGTGCGCGGCCCCTCGATGTCCGCCGATCCGGGCAAGGTGGAAGTCCTCGGCGTCAACAAGATCGCCGGCCACAAGGTGTTCACCCTGCGTTTCCTCCAGGCCCGCAACCCGGAATACGTCGGTCGCCCGTTCTTCGCCCGCTACGACGCCGACGCCATCTGGCTCGACGAACTGGTTCCCGCCTTCGGAGAGGAGGACTTCTTCTTCGAACAGAACACCAACCGCCGGCATCCGGAATTCAAGCTCAGCTTCAAGGAGGATGAGGACTGAGCCGGGCGTCCGGATTCTCAGTTCGGGCGCCTCTCCTCATCGTGGTTCCAGCTTCGAGCAAGTCACGCCCCTCCGGCTCAACTTTCGCCGCCTTTGCCCACCTTCGAACACCGTGTGGTGGTTGTAGGAAGCAAGATCACCGCCCCATCAGCTCCGCAACCGAATATCGAACATAATACAGCTCCCGGGGCGCTTCGTAGACCAGGCCGATGTGATCTTCATCCACCCGCGTGAGGCAGGAATAGGCGGTCGCGCGTTCGTCGACCAGGGTGTGCCATCTCTCCGGCCAGGTCATGCCTTCGTCAGCGCTGACCTTGATGGTCATATGATGACGGCCCCGCGCCTGGGGCGGATTGGCGAAGAAGAGCAACGGCCCGTGTTTCCCGTGTTCGACGCGCAGAATGCTGGCCTGGCAGACCGGTTCAGGCAGGGCCTTGCGGGAACTGGGATGTTCCGTCCAGGTCTCACCCAAATCGCGGGTGATGGCGACTCGCCGCGAACCGCCGCGAAGGTCGCGGCAATTGATCATGATGGAGCCGTCGCCGAGCTGGACGAGCTGGGCCTCGTTCGTATCGACCTCCACGCCGGTTCCGATGGCCCAGGTCTGTCCGCGATCCTTGGAATGAATCATCGTTGAGAAGGGCTTCCCCTGGTGCGGGCCGTCGGGCGCGGAACGGTATTGGGCGGGAAAGACCAGCGTCCCATCCCTCGTGGTGATGCCGGCTCCGGGCCCCTGGAGGACAAAGCGCCATGGAGGATCCTTCACCTGACGGGTGATGTTGATGGGGGGCGACCAGGTGAGGCCGTCGTCGTCGCTGCGCGCGAGCAGGAGTTGGCCGGTCTCCTCCGGCGTCAAACCGGGACCGGAGCCGCGCCAGGAACGATTGCCGTGACTCCAGGTGGCGGCGACCCAGATCGCGCCGGTCTGTTCGTCGACAAGGATGCAGGGATCGCCGACGCCATCGTGATTCCATTTAGGGTCGTCGCCCATGTCCATGATGACGCGCATGGGCTCCCAGGTCCGGCCGCCGTCGGCGGAGCGGCTCATGCCGACATCGATGTCGCCGGGCAGGTCGCCGCTGTTCCGATAGCGGTTGTCGTAGACGGCAATGAGCGTCCCCCGCTTCGTCGTGACGAGTCCGGGAATCCGAAAGGTGTGGACGCCGTCCTGCCCGGCCTGGCGCAGGGCGACGCCGATGCGTTGGGCGGCCTGCGGTGTATCGCGCGAGAAGCCGGCCCATTTGCCATCCACCTCCACCCCCATCGCACGGGCGGTCACGGTTGCATCCAGGCTGCCGCCGGGGCCGACTTCGTCAGAAATCCAGAGGGTGTTCACTCCCTCCGCCAGGGTGTGGTCGCCGCGAAATTCCACAAACCGTTTCGCCCCGGATTCCTCGGCGAACAGCGCGCCCTCCCCCGGCTCCGAGCCGCCGATCCACGCGCGCAGGTTCTTCAGGACATTCAGCGGGGCGCTCATTCCGTTCGGCTGGACGCGAACGCCCGTGAGTTTCCTCGGCTCCGTCGAGCCGCTCATGGTGAGTTCGATCTTGAGCAAGGCGTTGTTCGCCTTGCCGATCAGGATCGGATGGCGCCGGGGCGATGCGGTCACGGACGAGAACTCCATCTTCTGCTTCGTGGCGATCCGGAAGGAATCGATCAGAACTCCGGCGCTTGCCGGAGCCGTGCAGACAAATCGCACCGTGCTCGGCGCGGCTTCCAGCGGGATGCGCACGTCGGAGAGAAATCGCGCGCCGACCCTGAGTTCCTGGTCGCCATCGAAGATCTCCCTCCATCGCCCGTCGCCGAAGTCCGCCTCGACCCGGAATTTGAAGGGCGCGCGCCTGGTCCAACGTTCGGCCTGGAAACGCAACTCGCGCGGTTTCTCGATCGGCGGAAGGTCCAGTTCGACTGTCCTGTCGGTTCCGCCGAACAGGCGCAGACACTGGCGGCCGGTGTGGGCGAAGCGGGAGTTGATCTCGGCGTGCCCCATGGCGGCGCGAGCCGTGATCCTGCCGAGCTTCAATTCCGTGAAAGGCCCCTCGGGAACCTCCTCAAAACTGGTGTTCGCCGGACCGGGCGGCAGGACTGGCGGCGAGGCGAAAGCCTGTCGCGCCGCGGCGCCGGGAGCCGCCATGGCAATCCGGCGCTTGTCCGTGCGAAAGGGCGCGACGGGATGTCCGTTCCTGCCGATCAGATTCGCGTCACCGGGATCGTCCGCCCAGGCGTAGCGGACATCGACGATCTCGCGCTCAGCTCGCAGCCGCACCGTGGAGCCTTCGACCCGCGCGGGGATTTCCAGAAAACCGCCGTCCTTCTCAAACGCCACCGCGAATCCACGAGCCAGGCCGTCCCCATCGCGCGTGGCAAGCGGCTTGTCGAACCCGATCAAAACCTCCTTCGCCGGCTTGGAGAACAAGCGCGGTCTCGGACGTTCGGCGGCTTTGCCCTTCGCCGCCAAGGCCGCCAGCCGTTCACCCACCGGTCGCTTGTTGGTCGGGTGCACGTTGGTCGGATGGCCGACATCGATCGCGACCGCCATGTGCGCGCCGGGCATTTCCTCGTCCACCTTGGCCTGCATTTCCCGAAACAGTTCCCAGTCGCGATTCAGTCCCGGGAGCTGCGCGTAAAGAAACGGCAGATCCTCGTCCTCCCACGCCATGCGCCAGGCGTGGATGAGATCGGTGAACTTGCGCTCGTTGATCGCGGGATCGACCGCAACGCCGCGACCGCCGTCGATGGTCGCGTTGGACTCGCCCTGATACCAGACGAAGCCCGCCAGCGGGAACCGGGCCCAATTCCGCATGCCGGCATTCCAGAGAAAGCCCGGGGCGAAAGGATGCCCGGGCATCGGCGGAATGCTCCCGGCATCGCGCCACGCCGAGAGATTCAATGCCGCGCGCTCGCGACACCATTCCGGGTAAAGCGGGTTGCTCAGATAGTCCCTCGCCAGCGGCGCCATCTGCGGATCCAGCTTGAACACGAAGGGCGGGAAGTAACTTTCAATGGGAACCCCGCCGATCGCGTTATGGACCAGCCCGATAGGAACGCCGGTTTCGCGAAGCAGCGACTCGCCAAAGAAGTAGGCAACGGCGGAGAAGTCAGCGACCGTTTCGGGGGAACAACGGCGCCAGCCCTCAGTCCGGTAGTAGTTCTCCTCGCTCGTCCCCCGCAGGTGGGTGAGCGAATACTTCTTCCCGGTGGGATAAAGCCGGTCGGTGAAGTCGATCAGACGCAACGCCGGATGGTCGGCCTTGGCGATTTCCTCCTTCGCATTGTCCGCCTGCCTCAGCATCCAGCGCATGTTGGACTGACCGGCGCAAAGCCAGACATCGCCGACCAGGATGTCGTCCAAACCGATCCGTTCAGCGCCGGATCGGACGGACAGTCGCTGCGGAGTCGCCGTTGCGGGTTGGTCGGGAAAGGAGGCTTCCCAGGCGCCCGCCGCGTCCGCCTTCACGACCCGCGTCACTCCGCCGAACTCCACGGAAACCACGGCGTCCGGCCCGGCCGCGCCCCAAACTCGGATCGGCTTCCCGCGCTGCAGGACCATGTGATCGCTGAAGGGGACGCCCAGCGCGAGTTGTCGCTCACCCGGTCGGGCGGCGCGCCAACCGTGGCCCCGCTTGAGGCGTCCGGACAAGCGCGCGGCCAGTTCCGGTTGTTCCGCCGAGACGTTGTCCTTTTCCAACGCATCGACCTCGTAATCGTACAACTCCGTGTGCGCTACCCCGTCGCGCTTGTGGTCGACCCACTCGACATAACGATGCCTTGCCGTGCGGATGGAATATCCCCGCAGGGCGCCCCTGGAATACTGGGTGAATGCGGCCGTCTTCCACGGGCGATCCGGTTCGTCCAGCAACGGGCGCAAGCTGGAGCCTTCCAGGTGATCCGGCAACGACAGCCCGGCAAGGTCCGCAAGCGACGGATACAGATCGACCAGTTCGATCAGGGCGCGGGACACGCCCCCCTTTGCCTTGGCGCGGGGATCGCGAACGATCAGGGCGACGCGGGCGTCGAGTTCGTAGTTGGTGGTCTTGCCCCACATGCCCTGTTCGCCGAGGTGGAAACCATGATCGCTCCACAGAACGACGATGGAATTGTCGGCGAGATCCTGTTTCTCAAGCTCATCCAAAACGCGGCCGATCTGCGCGTCGATGTAGCTGATGCAGGCGTAGTAGGCGTGGCGCAGTTGGCGCTGGTTGGCCTCGGTGAAGGCTCCCTTCCTGGGCTGGTCGGTGTAGCGGCGAATCTCACCGGAGCCATGCGTCGCGACCGGGGGCGCGCCTTGGGGAAACTTCCTCCAATCGGCAAGCGGGAGGTTCTCGCGGTCGTAAAGGTCCCAAAACTTCTTCGGCGCGATGAAGGGCGTGTGCGGTTTGATGAAACCGACCGCGAGGAACCAAGGCTGCTCCGGTTTGGCCGCAAGGTCGCGCAAGGTTTCCACCGCGCGTTTGGCGACCTGCCCATCGTAGAGCGTATCGTCGTCCACCTCCGGAGCCTCGGTCATCGGGCCGAAGACCAGTTTCTTCGTCCAGTCGTCGGGTTGGGGATTCTCCGGTCGGTAGATCTGGCGGTAGGCCTGTTTCGCCGCCGCGATGCCCTCTTCCGTGTAATAGTAGCGAGGACCGGGACGGAAGGTCGGGACGCTCCAACTCTGCGGATCGCCAAAGGTGTCGGGCGCGGTAAGGCTCGCGCCCTCCGGGAACACGCCATGGTAGATCTTCCCCATGCTCTGCGTGTGGTAGCCATGCCGCTTGAAATGCTCCGGCAGGGTCGGCAGGTCCGGATAATGATCGCGGAAGTGTTTGTGATTGCCGTGAATCTGGGTGGAATCGGGCCGCATGCCGAGCATCAGGCTCGCCCGCGATGGCCCGCAAAGCGCCTGTTGGCAATAGGCGCGCTCGAAGCGGACGCCCGAAGCGGCGAGCTTGTCGATGTTCGGACTGAAGACGTGGTCGGCGCCGTAGCAACCCAGTTCCGGGCGCAGATCGTCGACGGCGATGAAGAGGACATTCGGGCGCGGGGCGGCGCCGCTGGCCGATGGACCGGGAAGAACCAGGCAGGCGATGCAGACAAGGACAACAGAAAGACGCACGATCCGAGTTTGCCGATTCGTCGCCATATGTCGCTCACGATTCAACGAAATTCCACGTCCCGCGATCTTCATGATGAAACCGAATGCGCGCCGCGCTCCGCGCCGCTCCCGCCCGTTTCCAAGGCCTTTCATTTGCTGGTCGCGCCTCGCGCGCCGGGACGTTTCTCTTCTTCCCGCCAGACCCGGCTGTCGGGATGAAACGTGAGCCACGCGCGCCGAAAGGAAACGATCGCGGGAAAGTCGCGCAATTCCCGCCCTTTCAGCTCCCCTTCCAGGCACACGCCCGTTTTGGAATCCCAGACCGATCCCGTCTCTCCGTCACGCATGCGGCGCGGCGCGTCCGTCGTCTGAAAGGTCAGGGTCCACCCCTCCAGCTTGCGCGAAAAGCAATGCGCCTCCGTGGTCTCCGGCTCGAAGGTCGCCGCCACGGACTCTCCGGCGACCTGGTCGTTGATCACGCCACGGTCTCGCAGCGCATCAAACGGGAAACACAGTTTCCCGCCGCCCGGCCGGCCGACGCCCAACACAAACCGCCCCGGCTCCTTCTGGAAATCGTCGATGAATTCCCGCGCCGTCCGCGACAACGCCAGCACGGTCGTGTCCGGATGCTCCGCCTTCCAGTCAGCCCACGTCGTGATCGCCGAAGGCAGCAACTCCAAGGTCTCGCCCTTCAGTTCGCCCCGCATGGCCTCGCCCAGGATCTGGCTCCACAGAGTTCCCGTTTCGAGGTCCTTCATCACCAGGCTGCGATTCCAGAGCATGCCGGAGACGCAGAAGGTCAGGCTCCGCTCCCGGACCGTGGCGGCATACACGATGCCGTTGTGGCAGAGGTGTCACCAGGTCGCCGCAATGGCGCGGCCGCCCAAATCGTCGTTCACGATCTCCCGGCGGGGCCCGGTGAGCATGTTGATCGGGTAGGCGCGCGATTTGCCGTTCAGCGCGACGCCCAGGACCAGCTCCTTGTCGCGCACGACCGCCTCCGTCGCCTCGGACGCGGCCACGACCGGCGCGTTCGTGATCGCGGGAAACGCGCGTCGGATCACGACGCGGGGATTGAAGTCGCGCCCCGCCGCGGCCGTCGCCGCCTCATTCCTCAGCGGGAATCCAATCAGGAGGCAGGAAGCCGCCACAGCCAGGTGCGTGAGTCGATGCATGCGGCAGTTCCCTCACTCCCACTTGACCTTCACCCGGCGTTCGCTCACCGGATACCAGTCGGCAATGTCCTCCGCCAGTCGGGCGACGACATCGGGGTGGGCGGCGGCGACGTTCTTCTTTTCCCAAGGGTCGGCAAGCAGATCGAAAAGTTGCGGGCGCAGTTCGTCGCGGGGGTGGGTGGTCTTGTAGCGGTTGACCTCGCCGTCGTAGGTCAGCAGCAGCTTCCACTTCCCTTTGATCGTCCAGCGGTAAAGCAGTGATGCCTCGGGCTTGGCGACATCGGCGATGTCGTGGGCGAAGCCCTCGCCGAAGATCTGGTCGCGCCCGATCTTCTTCCCGGACTTGAGTTCGGGCAGGAGGTTCAGGCCGGGGAGATTCTTCGGAGCCTTCGCGCCCGCGGCGGCGAGCACGGTGGGCGCGAAGTCGATGCTGCTGACCAGTTCGGGCCGGTCGGCGGGCTTTAGTTTTCCGGGCCAGTTGAAGAAGATCGGCGTGCGGACGCCGCCCTCATAGGGGGTCTGCTTGGAACGCTTGTCGTAGCCGCGCCGCTCGGGGTTCTGGATCCAGCCGTTGTCGGTCACGTAGACGATCAGGGTGTTGTCGCGGACCTTGTTCTTCTCAAGGATGCCGATGAGTTCGCCGCAGGTCTCGTCGAACCATTCACACATGGCGTAGTAACGCGCGACGTGCGGGGAATCGACCTTGTCCTTGTACTTGTTGAACAGACGGTCGGGCGGCGTGTGCGGCGTGTGCGGCAGGAAGGGCGCATACCAGAGGTAGAAGGGCTTGTCCTTGTCCGCGGCCATCTTCACGAAGTCGGCGATGGGCTGCATGCCCTCGCGTCCGATCTTGAGCCCGTCGTCGCCATGGCGGCCGCCGGGTTGCGGGAAGCCGCGGGTCATGCCGTGGGTGAAGCCGCCGCGCTTGAAGTTGCCCTCCCAGAACTTGCCGCTCTGATGGCTGAGATAGCCGCGTTTGGCCAGCGCCTTTGGCAGGGTCTCGAACTTGTCGATGTAGGAGATGAGCTTCGCCCGGCGATCGTTGTAGAGCTTGGAGTTCCGCTCGGCGTACTTGGGCGAGGGGTCGTTCCCGGTCACGCCGTGCGTGTGCGCATAGTGGCCGGTCATCAGCGTCATCAGGGACGGCCGGCACAGCGCGGTCGGCACGTATCCGCGCCGGAACAGCACGCTTTCCGACGCCAGTTTGTCCAGGTGCGGCGTCTTGATCTGCTCATGCCCCATGAACCCGAAATCGCCCCACGCCTGGTCATCGGAGAGAATCAGGACAATGTTCGGCTTGTCGGGAGAGGCGGCGGAGGCGACGGGAACGCACCAGGCGACCAGCGCGCAGACCAGGAGCCAGACGAAGGAAGCGGAGCGGAATCGGGATTTCATGGGCAGAGTTTTCGGGGAATTGGGAACGGGTGTCAAAAGGCAAACCTGTGACTGGCCGACCGCGCGGGCTATTCAACCCGCGACGGTCGTCGGGGCCGGGGAATCAGATCACATCCTCAACCTCGGTATAGACGAAGGTGACCCCGCCGCTGGCAAACTTGGGGACGTCCTCCACGGCGGCCTTGCCTTCGGGCGTTTCCAGGATGGCCTCGATGTCGGCGCGCGAATCGGCAAACAGGTCCGCAATGTAGTAGTAGGGCGACTTGCCGCCGTCGGGCGCGCCCAGGACCTTGCCGATGGTCCACTTCTTCAGTCCCTCCATGCGTTTGGCCAAGGGCACGTGGATTTCGTGATAGTAGCGGTCGAAGGCTTCAGGATCTTCGGGGTGACCGTAGAGGACGAGGAGGCGTGTCATGGACTGTTGATAGCGTTGATGACGCCCGGCTTCAACAGCGGATGACATGGATAAATTATTGTTTGTGCGCCGGGGGCGGGTTTGATCCCATCACCTGGAGAAACCACAGTCCGCCATGAAACACAGCTTCTGCCTCCCTCTCGCCGCCGTCCTCGGCCTTTTCGCCGCCACGACGATTCACGCCGCCACCGCGGTCCCAACCTTCAAACCGCTTTTCAACGGGAAGGACCTGAGCGGCTGGGTGGACGTAAACACCAGCAAGGACACCTGGTCTGTGAAGGACGGCCTGCTGGTCTGCACGGGGCATCCGATCGGCGTGATGCGCTCCGAGAAACAGTACGAGAACTTTATCCTGCACATCGAATGGCGGCACATGGAACCGGGCGGCAACTCCGGGGTGTTCGCCTGGAGCGAAGGTTCCGTGCCCCCGGACCGGCAACTGCCGAAGGGCATGGAGATCCAGATGCTGGAGTTGCAGTGGCCCCTGCTCCACCGCGACAAGAACGGCGTTCCCCGGACCTTCGATTACGTGCACGGCGAACTCTTCGGCGCCAACGGCCTGACCACCGTGCCGGACAATCCCCGCGGCAGACGCAGCAAATCGATCGAGCGCCGCTGCAAGCCCGCCGGACAGTGGAACTACTACGACGTGGTCTGCGTGGATGGCGTCGTGAAACTGTCCGTCAACGGCAAGTTCGTGAACGGGGTGAGCCAGGCCTCGGTGAAGAAGGGCTACCTCTGCCTGGAGTCCGAGGGCGCGGAGATCCACTTCCGCAACATCCAGATCATGGAACTGCCCCCCGGCGTCACCTCCAGGGAACAGACCGCCCCGGTCGTCGACGGGAAGGACGGGAAGAAGGGCTGACCGGCTTATGAGCGCCAAACATTACGATCTGGCGGTGATCGGATCCGGCCCAGCCGGAGAGAAAGGCGCCGCCCAGGCGGCCTATTTTGGCAGGAAGGTGGCGCTGATCGAAAAGGAGCCCACCCTCGGCGGCGCCGCGGCCAACACCGGCACCCTCCCCTCCAAGACGCTCCGCGAGACCGCCCTCTACCTTTCCGGCTTCCGCAAACGCGAACTCTACGGCGTCAATTTCTCCTTCAAGGACAAGGTCACCGCGCGGGACTTCCTGTTCCGCGAACGCCAGGTCGCCGCCTGCGAACGGGAACGCATCGCCCGGAACCTCGCGCGTCACAACGTGGACCTTTACCGGGGCCGGGCGTCGTTCCTCGATCCCAACACCATCGCCGTCGAACCCGAGAACGCCGCCGGCATCCGGCTCAAGGCGGACAAGTTTCTCATCGCGACCGGCTCCCATCCCTTCCATCCGGACGTCTTTCCCTTCTACAGCCCCCGGGTCTACGACTCGGACACGATCCTGGAATCTTCACGACATTCCGCCGACCATGCTGGTCGCCGGCGGCGGCGTCATCGGCTGCGAATACGCCTGCATGTTCGCCGCCCTCGGCGTGAGGGTGTTCCTGGTCGAGGGCCGCGACCGGTTGCTCGGCTTTCTCGATCCCGAGTTCTCCGAACTGCTCGCCAACTCCCTGCGCACGATGGGGGTCGAACTGTTGCTGGCGGACGGGGTCGAGGAGGTGATCGAGGAGGACGATTACAAGATCTGTCTGAAATCCGGGAAGACCATCCGCGCCCACAGCATCCTGGCCGCCACGGGCCGCTCCGGGAACACCCGCTCCCTCGGCCTCGAAAAACTCGGCCTCGAGCCCAACAAACGAGGCGGCATCGAGGTCAACGAACACTACCAGACAAGCCAGCCGCATGTTTACGCAGCCGGGGACGTGATCGGATTTCCCGCGCTCGCCTCCACCTCCATGGAGCAGGCCCGCGTGGCGATGGTGCACGCGTTCGATCTGAAGTACAAGTCCGACCTCGCCCACATCCTCCCCTACGGCATCTACACCATTCCCGAGATCTCCATGGCCGGTGAATCCGAAGCGTCACTCACGGAAAAGGAAATCCCCCACATCGCCGGCCGCGCGCGCTACTCCGACAATGCCCGCGGACAGATCATCGGCGAACAGGACGGCCTGATGAAGTTGCTGTTCCATCGCGACGACATGCGCCTCCTCGGCGTCCACATCATCGGCGAGCAGGCCAGCGAGGTCATTCACATCGGCCTTCAGGCCCTGCTTCTCAAGGCCGACGCGGACCTCTTCATCCAGACCTGCTTCAACTACCCCACCCTCGGCGAACTCTACAAATACGCGACCTACGACGCGCTCGGGAAACAAGCCTCGGCGCCAAGGGTCTGACGGACACGGAATTCCCAAGAGGCATCCACGCCGGCCTCCGACCGCACGTCACTCCCCTTCGAAGGTCAACACGCGCCCCGAGGCGCGTTCCGTCGGGAACTGCGCCTTCACCTCCTTCAGATACGCCGCCAGCCTCTTCGCCAGGGCGCGTCGGACTTTCGGTTCCTTTTCCGCCAGGTTGTTCTGTTCTTCCAGATCGCGGGCGAGGTTGAACAGCTCCGTTGGCCGCCCGGGCTCGTAATAGTGAATCAACTTCCAATCCCCCAGCCGGATGGCGCTGGAGGCGCCGATTCCCGGCCCCTTCGGCCCCCAGTTGTTGGGGAAGTGCCAGAACAAGGGCCGGTCGTCGCGTTCCGCGTCGTGTCCGCCGCGCAGCAACTTCGTGAAGCTCCGCCCGTCGATGACGCCGCCAATCTGTCGGGGATTCTCCACGCCGGCCATTTCGAGAATCGTTGGAAAGAAGTCCTCGATGATCACCGGTTGGGCGCAGACGGAGCCCGCCTTGGTCACGCCGGGCCAATGCACGATCATCGGCTCCCGGACGCCGCCCTCGTGCGCCGAACCCTTGCCGCTCGACAACGGCTTGTTGTGCGTGTTCTTGACGCCGCCGCGACCGTGCGCGCTCAAGCCCCCGTTGTCCGACATGAACAGCACGATGGTATCCCCGGCCAGACCGCGCCGCTCCACGAAATCCAGGATATCGCCCAGCGATTTGTCCATGCCCTCAACCATCGCCGCATACATCGACTCGATGCGATCCAGCCCGGCGTCGCGATACTTCTGGAAGAAGCGCGAGTCCTCGGCGTAGGGCACGTGAACGGCATAGTGAGACATGTAGAGAAAGAAGGGTTTCTCATCCGAAACCGCCTCGTCCATGGCGCCCAAGGCCTCGCGAGTCAGGGCCTCGGTGAGAAAGATGTCCTGCCCGTGATACTTCTCCAGCCCCGGCACATCCCAGATCTTGTCGCCCTTGCGCCAGACCGCGCTGAAATTCTGCGTCCCCAGGAAACTCCCCGGACCGCCCGCCGCGTGACCGCCGATGTTGACGTCGAAGCCCACCGCGCGCGGATCTTCCGCCGGCGTGCCCACCGCCCCGAAATGCGCCTTGCCGGCGTGGATCGTCCGATAGCCGGCCTCGCGCAGGAAGGCCGGCAGGGCTTTCACGTGGACCGTCCGCTCGATTCCGGCGACCGGGCTCACGCCGTTGACGTTCCAGTCGGGAAAATCGAGCGACGGATGCTTCCGGTCGTTGGTGGCATTCTTGCGCAGGGTCCAGTTCGTGACGCGATGGCGAGCGGCGTTGAGGCCGGTCATCAGGCTGACACGGGTCGGCGAGCAGACGCTGCAGGCGTAGGCCTGGGTGAACTTCATCCCGCGCGCCGCAAGACGCTCCATGTTCGGGGTCCGGTAGCGCCGGTTGAAAGGCGTGACCTCCGAATGGAACGGCGCCGAGGTGTCCTGCCAGCCCATGTCGTCCACGAGAAACATGACGATGTTCGGCCGCGCCTTTCCCTCTTTGGCGGGCCGGATGGCATTGGCGACGGCGCGCGCCACGGCGGCGTAGCCCGCGCGATTCGGATGCACGCCGTCCTTCTCCGTCACGAGATCCGGGCGCTCGCGCAACACGGCGTTCAGTTCCAACAGCCCGACGTTCTTCTCCCGGTTTCGCTCCGCGATTCCGCGAATGCGCCGGCAAAGCTCCTGCAACCGGGGGCGCCGCTCCTCCAGATTCGCCATCCGGTCCGCGGACAAGCCGGGCGTCGAAAGGACCATCGCGGTCGGCGTGCAGACCAGGATGCGCGGACGCGTTGGCAACGCCGCCAATTGGTCGATCAGGTCCTGATAATCCGCCTCGAAGCGGTCGATCTTCTCCCAGTTCTTCCGCCGACCGCCGACCGTGTCATTCGTCCCCAGGGAGATGACGGCCACCTGCGGCTGAAAAGACTTCGCCGCCTCCAGTTTCTGCCACACATTCGGACGCCCGGATTTCAGCAGCGTCGCGCTGCCCAGGCCAAAGTTCGCCACCCGGAAACCCGAGCCCAACATCCGTTGCAACTGCGCGGGATACGATTCCGTGACGGCCTCCACCCGGGCTCCGGCTGTGATGCTGTCCCCCAGACAGGCGACGCGGACTGCTTCAGCGGCTTGAAGGAAAGGAACGGACGCGGAACAACAGATCGCGACCGGGATGCAGATTCCCAGGAATGAGGACATCCGGACTTCTTAGGCCATTTACAGGCAAAGGAAAAGTTCGCAGAACCGGGACCGTCACGTTCCAAAATCCATTGAATCCCCCCGCCCTGTCATGTATGCAAGTCGTTCCGAAATCGAATTCGAGCGACGCGTCGAAGGTCCGTTTTCAGACGAACAACCAATCACCGCAACCCCCGAAACCAAGAACCGACAGCATCCATGAAGAAACTCCTCTGCGCGGCCCTGGCCGCATCCGTCCTGCTCCTCGGCTCCGACGCCGCCCAGGCCGCCGACAAGAAGGGCAAGGAAAAGAAAGGCAAGGCTAAAGCCAAGGCGAAAGCCGACGCCCACAAGGCCCACCCCACCGGCTATACGGACACCCCCTTCCTCCCCGGCGGAAAGTGGCGCGTCCATGACGACAACCGCCCCCGCCCGAAAGTCGTCACCCCGGGCAACAACGCCGGAGCCGCGCCTTCCGACGCCGTCATCCTGTTCGACGGCAGCGACCTGAGCGAATGGGTCAAGGGTGACGGCAAACCCGCCACCTGGACCGTCCAGAACGGCTACATGGAGGTTCCGCCCAAATCCACCGGCAAGGGCGGAGCCATCACCAGCAAACGCTCCTTCGGCGACTGCCAGCTCCACATCGAGTGGGCCACCCCGCACAAGGTCGAGGGGAACTCCCAGGGCCGCGGCAACAGCGGCGTCTTCTTCTTCGGAGGAACCTACGAGATCCAGGTGCTGGACTCCTACAACAACAAGACCTACGCCGACGGCCAAGCCTCCGCGCTCTACGGCTGGAAGCCGCCCCTGGTCAACGCCAGCCGCAAGCCCGGCGAATGGCAGACCTACGACATCATCTTCGAGGCCCCGCAATGGGACAAGGCCGGCAAGCTGGTGAAGAAGGCCTACGTCACCGTCCTGCACAACGGCGTCGTGACGCATCATCGCCAGGAGGTCCTCGGCGCCACCGGCCACAAGCGCGTCGCCCAGTATCGGCAGCACGGCCCCAAGGGTCCGCTCCAGTTGCAGGACCACAACAACCCCACCCGCTTCCGCAACATCTGGGTCCGCGAACTGGACCTGCATTCCAACGACTGATCGGACGGCGGCAAAAACCCTCTCAATTCAAAGCCCCGGGAGTTCCCGGGGCTTTTTCTTTCACTCGGGCCAGCGGGGATTCCGGCGGGCCAATTCCGTCACTTGTTCTTTGCCAGGTCGCGCAGCTTCTTGAGGTAACGCCCGGGTTCCTCCTCGAACTTGTCGATCTCCTTTTCGTTTGCCAACCGCACCAACTGGTTGCCTGCGACATGATCGATCGCCGCCCCGCCCAGGGGCTTGTCGCTGACGACGCTGGTCTTGAGCGGGTAGGCCGCCTTCTGCTCCGCAATCACCGCCTGGTTGAGCTTGGCAAAATGCTTCGCGGGCGCCGCCTTGAGTTTCCGGCGGCACGCCTCCCCGCAAACGCGGAAATGACGGTTCAACACCACCGTGTCCAAGACGCCGGCCGCTTCCAGCGGCTTGCCGTCCACAACGCAGGTCTTCAGCGGATACAGGGTCTTCTGCTGCTTGATGATCCGGCGGTCCGCCTCCGCCAGCCAGCGTTCCTTGTCGTCGTTGAAATGGCCGATGCACTGATCACAGCAGACCCGGATCTCGCGGTTTCCCAGGTCGAAGATCTCGCCCCCTTCCTCCAGTTCGGACTCCTGGACAACGCATTTTGTCAGGGGGAAGGGATCGCCGAAGAAGTCATCCGCCGCGCCGGCGGCAACGGGCGCGAAGACGGCCGCGCATGCCCCTCCCAACACAACCGCCGCCAGGCGCAAGGCGCCGCTACGATTTCTTTTCATGCCGTTCATCTAGCGCCAACCCGCCCCCTCCACCACACGTCTGGCGAATTTTCTTTCCCCTCGATTGGACTCGCCGGCTGTTCCTTACCTTGGCCGGTACTCGCGTTTCGCCTCGGGCAGCAGAGCCTTGAGATTTTCCACCCGATTCTCATCCAGCGGATGCGTCCGCAGGAACCAGGGCGTGCCGCCTCCGGCCTTGCGGTTGTATTCCCCGAACCGCTGCCAGAACTTCACCGCCTCCTCCGGATCGTAGCCGGCGCGCGCCATGTAGAGCAGCCCGATGTGATCCGACTCGGCCTCCTGCATGCGGCTGTGCGGCAGGGTCGCCCCCAACTGCGCCCCCAGTCCGTAGGCCTGCATGGTCAGGACCTGCGCCCGCTCGGACTTGTGCGAGACCACCCGCCCCAGGATCTGGCCGACCATCTGGAGGCCCATCGCCCGACTGATCCGGGATGCGCCATGCCGCGCGACCGCGTGCGCGACCTCATGCCCCATGACCGTTGCCAGACCGGCCTCGCTCTGGGTGATCGGAAGGATTCCGGTGTAGACCCCGATCTTCCCGCCCGGCAGGCAGAAGGCGTTGGGCGTCGCATTCTCAAACACCACGAACTCCCACTGCGCATCCGGCAGTTCCGCGACTGCCGCGATCCGCTTGCCCACCGACTGGACCATGGCGTTGATCTTCGGATCCTTGCTGATCTTCTCCTCCTTCTTCATCCGCTCAAATTCGGAGAAGCCCATCTTCATCTCCTCGCCGGAGGAAAGGAGAACCAGGTCGCGCCGTCCGGTTTCCGGAACCGTGTAACAACCCGTGATCAAGGGAACGACAAAGGCGATAAGCGCCACGAAAAGAAGACGGCGGAGCGGCAACAGTTTCATGCACCGGATTCAAGCACAAGGCGCCCCGGCGCACAAGCGCCGCGGACGTCCAGCAACCAGCAACCAGCATCCAGCATCCAGCATCCAGCATCCAGCATCCAGCGGTCCACGGTCAGATTCTGAGTACTGAATACCGACCGCTGATTCCCGTCCCGCGCCTCAATCGCCGCCCCCGCCCCTGCCTCGCCCGTTCCGCCCGCCGTTCTTCTCCCAGGGTTTCTTCTTCCGTTCCGGCAGGGTGTGATCGACCTTCGCGTAGTAGCAGCCGTCGCCGAACATCTCATCGACGGCATGCTGCAACTCGCGCGAGGGCAGCACGCAGAACCGGTCGTGGGTCTCAATGAAGACCACCTCGCCGGTGGGCGGCATCATGCAGAACCAGAGCGGCACCTCGCCCCGGTGTTGTTCCACCAGGACCAGCGCGTCGTCGAGCTTCGCCGGATCGACCGAGCGGGTGTTCAACCGGAGATGCACCTGCTTGGTGTATTTCTTGGGCGCGTCCTCCAGGGGAATGATCTCGTTGGGGAAGACCTTGGGCGGGTCCTCCTCGTTGTTGATCTCGCCGGTGATCAGCAGCGGGGCGTTCGGCTGGATGAGCTGCGCATACTTGTCGTAGTTCTCACCCAGGCACAGCAGCTGAAACGTCCCTTCCAGGTCCTCCAGGGTCGCCATGGCGTAGGGCTTGTTCGACTTCTTGGAAACGCCCTTTTGCACGGAATCGACCATGCCCCCGATGCGGGTCGGCGTGCGGCTGGGGATGTCCGCCGCCGTCTTGGAATTGCACATGCCGTAAGCCTCGATCAGCGGCGCGTAGGGGGCGAGCGGATGGCCGGAAACGTAGAAGCCCAACAGTTCCTTCTCCGCCTGCAGCATCTCGTGCTGCGGCCATTCCTCCAGCCGGACCAGGTCGTCCGGCGCGGCGTCGGCCTCCTCCTCCAACATGCCGAACAGGGAGCCCTGCCCCTTTTCCCGGTCCGCGATGATCGTGGCCGCGCGGCTCAGCGAATGGTCGATGCGCCCGAACAAGGTGGCCCGCGTCTCCCCGAAACAGTCGCAGGCGCCGCTCTTGACCAGGGCCTCCAGGACCTTGCGGTTCAGGGTGCGGGCTTCGACGCGCTCGCACATTTCGTCCAGCGACTTGAAGGGCTCCTCCCCGCGCGCCTGCAGGATCTTCTCGACCACGACCTCGCCAACGCCCTTGATGGCGGCCAGCCCGAAGCGGATGACCGTCCCCTCCTGCGCCGGAGCGAACACCACCTGCGACTCGTTGACGTGCGGCGGCAGCACCTCGATGTCGTAGAGCTTGGCCTCGTTGATGAGAATCGTGAGCTTCCCGATGTCGCTCATGTCGTTCGTCATCATGGCGCTCAGGAACTCCACCGGATGGTTCGCCTTCAGGTAGGCGGTCTGGTAGGCGACCACGGCGTAGGCGGCGGCGTGCGACTTGTTGAAGCCGTAGCCCGCAAATTTCTCCAGCAGGTCGAAGATCTGGTTCGCCTTGGCCGCCGGGATGTCGTTGGTCTTCTTGCAGCCCTCCACGAACAGCGCGCGCTGCTCCTGCATGACCTCGACCTTCTTCTTGCCCATGGCGCGCCGCAGCAGGTCCGCGCCGCCGAGCGTGAAACCGGCCAGCAGTTGTGTCGCCAGCATCACCTGCTCCTGGTAGATCATGATGCCGTAGGTCTCGGCGTTGATCTGTTCCAGCAACGGGTGCTCGTATTCCACCTCCACCTTGCCGTGTCGGCGTTTGATGAAGTCCGGAATCAGCTCCATCGGCCCCGGCCGGTAAAGCGAGATCAGCGCGGTGATGTGCTCGATCGAGGCGATCTTGAACTTGCGGCACAGGTCGCGCATGCCGCTGGATTCCAGCTGGAACACCCCCACCGTCTCGCCCCGGTTCATCAGGTCGTAGGTCTTCTGGTCGTCCAGGGGCAGCGATTCGATCGGAATGTCGATCCCCTTCGTCTCCTTGATCATCTGGCAGGCGTTGCGCAGCACGGTCAGCGTCTTGAGCCCGAGAAAATCCATTTTCAGCAGGCCCAGGTCGCCGACGGGATTCATCGCGTACTGCGTCACCAGCGTGCCGCTCTCGTCGCGCTTCACCGGGAGCAGGTCCGTGAGCGGCTTGTCCCAGATGACGACCGCCGCCGCGTGGATCGAGGTGTTGCGGGTGAGGTCCTCCAACACGAACGCCGTGTCCACCAGCTCCCGCGTCACCTCCTCCGTCTCGTAGGCGGTCTTGAAATCCGGCGACTGCGCCAGGGCCTTCTTCAGATTCATCTTCAGATCCGGCGGGATCATCTTCGCCAACCGGTCTGTCTCGCCGAAACTCAACCCCATCACGCGACCGACATCGCGCACGACGGATTTCGCGCCCATGGTGCCGAAGGTGATGATGTGGGCCACGGAATCCTCGCCGTATTTCTCACGCACATACTTCACGATCTCCAGCCGCCGGTCGTCCGCGAAATCGATGTCGATGTCAGGCGGGTTGACGCGCTCGGGATTGAGAAAGCGCTCGAACAGCAGCCCGTAGCGGATCGGGTCCACGTTCGAGATCTCCATCAGGTAGGCCACGATGGAGCCGGCCGCCGAACCGCGGGCGACGCAGGTGATGCCGATGCCGCGCCCGTACTGCACGAAGTCGCCGACGATGATGAAGTAACTGACAAAGCCCATCCGCTCGATGACGCCCAGCTCAGTCTGAAGCCGGTCGAGCACCAGCTTCACGCCCGCCGCCACGTTGGGGTCGTTAAGGTCGGAGATCGGCCCTTCCGGATATCCGGAAAGATCGAGGTCGCCCTTGGCGAAGTTGGGCAACCGCCGCGCATCTTCGATGTCCGTGATCTCGAACTCCGAGCCCTTGGCCTTGGCGTGGATCGTGTAGCGCTTGTGCAGGCAGCCCGCCAGGATCGAGCGCAGGTATCCCTCCTCCGTGAAGTTCTCCGGCGGGATGAACTTGGGGTAGTTCAGCTCGCCCAGGGTGATGGTCAGGTTGCACTTCTCGGCCACCTCCATGGTGTTGGCGACCGCCTCGGGGACCTCCGCAAAGCGCGCCCGCATCTCCTCCTCCGACCGCAGGAAGAACTGCTCCTCCGCGTAGCGCATGCGCTTCGTGTCCTGAAGATTCGTCTGCGTGCCGATGCAGATCAGACAGTCGTGCGCGTGCGAGTCGGACTTGTTGATGTAGTGAACGTCGTTCGTCGCGACCAGCTTGAGTCCGAAATCCTTGGACCAATGGATCAGTTGCTCGTTGACCAGGGCCTGTTCCTTGATGCCGTGGTTCTGCAGTTCCAGGTAATAGTTCTCCGGTCCAAAGATCTGCTTGAACCAGTCGATCGCGTCGCGGGCCTTGTCCAGCTCGCCCTTCATGATCAGCTGCGGGACCTCGCTGGCCAGGCAGCCGGACATCGCGATCAAGCCCTCCGAGTGCGCCTCCAACAGTTCCTTGTCGATGCGCGGCTTGTAGTAGTAGCCCTCGAGGAATCCGGCGGACACCAGCTTCACCAGGTTCTTGTAGCCGGCCTCGTCCTTGGCCAGCAGCCCCAGGTGCGCGTAGGCGTCCTTGCCCCGGCCGCCGCTGCTCTTGCGCTCGAAGCGGCTACCCGGAGCCACGTAGACCTCGCAGCCGATGATCGGCTTGATCCCCGCCCGTTCCGCCGCCTGATAGAAATCAACCGCCCCGTACATCGCCCCGTGATCGGTCAGGGCCAGGGAGTTGAACCGAAGTTCCTTCGCCTTCTCCATGAGCTTGTCCAACCGGCACCCTCCGTCCAACAGGGAATACTCGGTGTGAAGGTGCAGATGGACGAATTCGGCGTGGGACATCCACCGATTAAACGCGGAATCCAAGCCCAGACAAGCGAAGACCATTCCGAACCATCCGCCCCTTGTTCACCGGTTGTTCACACGCCCGGCGCGGCTTCGCCTGATCCTCACAGGCCCCCTCGAATTTCCGCTCATGGGGCTGACAGATTTCGCCCTTTCTCATGCCGAAGTCGCAGGGTGGCCGCCGCCATTTCTGATTCGCACGCCGTAAGCCGGGCCGGCAAGCGAGCTTGTCGAGGAACGAAGTTTCGAGTATGCATTGGGCCGATCAAACCATGAGGCCCGACATAGCAGTAGAGGAAGGCAACATTGTCGAATGCGGCGTCGACGCCATTGTGAACGCCGCCAACAGCTCCCTCTTGGGCGGCGCCGGCGTGGACGGGGCCATTCATGCGGCCGCCGGACCGGAATTGTACGACGCCTGCCTGGAACTCGGGGGCTGCAAGACCGGCGAAGCCAAGATCACCTCCGGATTCCACCTGCCCGCATAGTGGATCATCCACACCGTCGGACCGATCTGGCGCAATGGCAGCGCCAAGGCGGACGCCAAACTGGCTGAATGCCACCGAAACTGTCTCGAACTCGCCAACCAAAACGGCCTGCAGACCCTTGCCTTCCCCGCGATCAGCACCGGCGCCTACGGATTCCCACTCGAACACGCGGCAAATATCGCGGCAGCTGCTGTGCGGGAACATTTCAAGAATCCGACCAGCGTGAAAAGCGTCTGTTTTGTCTGCTTCAGCCCGGAGGCGTTCCAAGCCTATTCGAAAGCGGTCGCGGATACCGCCTGATCTCGCCAATTGATCTTCGGAGGAATCTCCGGGTCGCGATCAGCCGAGTGATCGGTTCACGCCTCAAAGAGGGAGCTTCCCCCGCGAGGACGCATTAATTTTCCCTTTCTTGAGAAATCTCACCCCCTTCCAGATGGTTTGGCGATTATGTATGTCCGATATGCGGTGAATCGATATCAAGCCATCTCACCCCTAGACGGTCAAAAATCGCGAAAAACAAACAAACTGTCACAACACTGACCGAATGTTGCACCTGTAAACGCAATTGACGTGCCGTGTTGCGGGTCGCCGTTGCCAATTTGAGATTGTATCGAATGACCACGGAGCGTCGTCGTCTGGGATTATCAATTTGCGACAGGAAGTCGGACAAAAGTGCATGACGAGCGCTTGGAAATATACACAACCGACGCAAGCAAGGCGTGAAGTTACGAACCGACATAACATCCAAAACCTGTGGATTTGCACTGGAGGAAGTGCTGATCTCGGTGGCTATTGCCGCCGGCGCGGTCTCCTCCAACGTGTGGTTGATCTCCTCCGTCTGGGCCCGGGCCTCCCGCAGTTCCCTCTCGCGGATTTCGATGTTCTCCAGCATTTCATTGAAGGACTTCATCAACTTCCCGACCTCGTCCGCCCTCGAATCGTCCGCCCGCAGCGAATAGTCCTTATCCTTGGAAACCTTCTCGGCGATTCCGGAAAGGTGGACAATCGGTCCGGACACGATCTTCTGCAGGCGCAAGGCCACCAGAAACGCCACCAGACTGGAGAGCATCATCACCCCGGCGACGATGCCCTTGCTGTATTCAACGCGGCCCTCAAACCGCTCGGCGATGTTGGCTTTCAGGTAGACCGTCCCGAGATGCTCGCCGCCTCCGTCCCTCACCGGCACGAACTCTACCAGGAATTCATGATCGAACCCGGAGGCTCGGGGCACGGCCAGAGGGTATTCCCCCGATCCCGGGCGTTCGTAACTCGCCAGGAGCGCGCCTTCCTCGCCAAACACTCCGGCGGCCACGATCGACTCCTCCGAGCGCAACTCGCTCAACGTTCGGAGCATCAGATCGCTGTCCCCCTGCGCGATCGCAAACCTCGCCTTGAACGCCAGACTGTCGAGAAGCGAGGCAAACTCCTTCTTGACCGACTCCCGGAACATCATCTGCTCGTAGTAGAGAAACATGCCGGAACTCGCCAAGGCGGTCACAAAGCACGCGAGCATGATGATCAACAGCACCTTCCACTTGAACGAAAGATACCCAAAATCGATCTTTTTTCCTGTTTTCACGGATCTACCCACACAAAATTCAAAGGCAAACAACGCCCGATCTTCGTCGTCAAACCCATCCGAATGGCCGCGCTGTCCCGAAGTTGAACAACCTGCGATTCGCCGCCAACGCCACACGCCCTCATCTTGTAGCCCGACGCCTCCCCGGATCTCTGGCTGCTTCCCATCACAAGTTCATTTTCGCCGAAAATGACGCGGAATGATTATCTGACCCCTCTCTTCTGCAAAGCACTTATTGTAGAAACTTCAGTGTGTCCCTCACCGGCGAGACCCGCTTCATCGTCACAAAAACCGGGCCCGCGCATCAGTAACCCAAAAGCGCGCAGCCTCGCCTCCCTCGAGATTCAAGGGAACGCCAGGGGAAGCCCCGGCCTTGGTTGACAACAGGTTGTGGACGCCCATGGTTGCAACCATGAGATCGCTGAACCGCCTCGCCGCCTGCCTGTCGGCCGCCTTGGCCATCGCGTTCGCGGCCGCCGGCGCCGCCGCCGAGGTCGGCCGCCCGAACATTCTTTGGATCGTCTCCGAGGACAACGGACCGGAACTTGGCTGCTACGGCGATCCTTACGCCCGCACACCGCGCCTCGACCGCCTCGCCAAGGAGGGCGCCCGCTTTGAGAACGCCTTCGTCACCTACTCCGTCTGCTCGCCTTCTCGCGCCAGTTTCCTGACCGGGCTTTATCCGCATCAGAACGGCCAGATCGGCCTGGCCACGCACAAGTTCGCCATGTACCTGCCCGACACGCCGAACGTCGCGACCCTCCTCGGCGCCGCCGGCTATCGCACCGGGCTGATCGGCAAGCTGCACGTGAATCCCGAGTCCGCCTTCCCTTTCGACTTCCGCGCCATCCCCTCGGCGAATTTCCAACGCCGCGAACCGATCACCGCCTACGCGAAGAACGCCGCGAAGTTCATCAGGGAGTCGGGCGGCCACCCCTGGTTCCTCTCGGTGAATTTCCCCGACGCGCACCTGCCCTTCCTGAAGCAGGCCAACGGCCGCCCGGCAAACCCGCTTTCCGCCGACGACGTCAAGCCCATGCCCTGGGTGGGCGTCGATTCGCAGCGCCTGCGCACACAGGTCGCCAACTACTACAATTGCCTGGAACGCCTCGACGCCGGCGTCAGCCTGCTGCTGGACGAACTGGACGAGGCCGGCCAGTCAGAAATCACGCTGGTTGTCTACATCGGCGACCACGGCGCGCAGTTCCCCCGCGGCAAGGGAACCGTCTACGAAGGCGGCCTGCGCATCCCGCTGATCGTGCGCTGGCCCGGCGTCGCCAAACCCGGCACGACTGTCGCCGCGCTCGCCTCCACCGTGGACCTGCTCCCCACCTCGCTAGCCGCCGCCGGTGTCCGCGACAAACCCGACCTCCCCGGCTTCGACCTGCGTCTCTGGCTCGAAGGCTCGCGCCCAGTCAAATGGCGCACCCACATCCACGGATTCACCACCGGAGCCTTTCCCCGCGGCTGCTTCGTCCAGCAGTCCATCCGGGACGAACGTTTCAAGCTCATCTCCAACCCGCAGCCCGATACACGCAACATCGAATCCGAGACCTACCTCGACGAGGCGCACCTGCACCACGTCATCTCCGGCGTCAATGCCTGGGAACGCGCTTCCGCTCCGGCGCATGTCCGCCGGTCCTGGACCCGCTGGTCCAGCCCGCCCCGCTACGAGCTCTACGACCTGAAGAACGACCCGCAGGAATGGAACAACCTCTTCAACGACCCCCACTACGCCGCCGAACGCGACCGTCTCGTCGCCGCCCTGAAGAACTGGCAGCGCGACACCCGCGACCCGTTCCTGGACCGGGCCAACGTGGACGCCTTTGTCGCCGAACAACTCGCCAATCGCGATCTTCGCTACCGCAAGCAGAAGAACTTCAAGTGGTCCTACCTCGACACCTTCCCGAAGTGGAAGAAGGAAGCCGGGCAGCGGTAGGTTGAGGCTGGGTCAGCGCCAGGCCGGATCGCCTTTCGAAACTTCGAGAAACGCCAGCAGGTCACGGAGTTCGTGATCTGTGAGTGAATAGACCAATCCCTCCGGCATCAGGGAAAGCTCGGAACGGTTGTCCGTGACGATATCGTCGCGCTTGATCCGGACTTCGAGGCCCGAGCCGTTCATCAGGGTCTCGCTGTCGCCGCCGCCCCCGGTGCGCAGGTGGATGCCCTGGAAGGTGGAGCCGTCCTTGAGCGTCAACATGCGGGCCTGGTATTCCGGCGCCACGGAACGGCTCGGCTTGAGCAGCGATTCCAAGAGCTGCTCGCGGGGGCCCTGCGAACCGATCCCGGTAAGATCCGGCCCGAGGAACCGGCCTCGGTCCGAATGCCGATGACACGTCGCGCAGAGCGCCGCGCGGGGGTGATGAAAAATGCGCCTTCCCTCCTCGATGTCCGCCACGCCCGGAAGGGAATCGAGCCTCGCGCTCCAAGCCCGGATGTCGTCGAGCGCGGGGCGGCCGTCGATCAAGGTCGTCGGCCGCAGAACCGCGTCCACAAGTTCCCTGGCCTCCGGGTCGGATGAGGCGACCGCCTGCAAACGCTTGACCTGCCTCTGGCTCAGTTCCACCGACCGGAGCGCGCGAAGGGCCTCCCGCCGAACGAACGGCTCCGGATCTTCCGCCAGTTGCGCCAGGCCCTCCGCATATTCCTCGGCCACGGAGGCCATGCCGGCTACGGCTTCTGCGCGCAATCGGGCCGAAGCGTCCACATCGGACGCCACCCGCGCCAGCGCCGACGCCCCGACCTCCGGGTTGAGAGCGAGGGTCCGCACCGCGACGATGGCCAGTGTCTCATCGCCCAGTCCGGCCAGGTCCTCCAGAATGCGCGCGTTCAAGCCGGCGGGGTAGCGGCTCGCGACAGATTCCCCTCCCTTGGGAGCCTTCACGGGCTCAATCGGCAGCAATCGAAGGGCATGGGCGCGGATGGCCGGCGCGGCTTTCTCGTCCAACGCCTTCGCCAGCAGCAGTTCGCGGTTCTGTGTTCCGGCGCCGGGTTTGTCGTTCAGCGTGTTCCAGGCGGCGACGGCGGCTTCAAACAGCTTGAAATCAACGCCCCCGCGATTCAGGACGTTTTCCACGTGCGGCAGGAATTCCTTGGATTGCGTGTCCGCGATCCAACGCAGCGTCTCGAACTGTAGGGCCGGATCGGCGTCCTTCGCGAAGCGCCTCATCCAGTCGACCCGCAAGAGGCGTCGCTCCGCGTCCCTCCGGTCCGAATAGGTGTCGTCGGTGGCGATCTTCAAGGCCAGCAGCGCGGCGACCTTCCGCCCCGCCGGCCATTGGCGCACCCGCGCGGGCTCGAAGTCCGGGGCCTCCCGGGACAAGGCCAGCAACGCAGCCTGCGCCAGGAAGGGATCGTCGGAGTCGGCCTCGCGAAACAGCTCCTCACGGCCGGGGCTGGTGGAACCCTCCCGAATAACCGCCGCCCATTCTCCGCCGGGACCGCGCTTCGCTTGGGACGCCGGAGCCAGCCATTTCGCCGCGTCGCGATCGACAGTCAGTTTCCAGACCCGCCCGAAACCGTGGATCTGGTAATGCACCTTGACCCAGTCCGTGAAATAGAAGACCGCGCGCTTGGCGTTCGATTCGGCGTCGGATCGGGCGACACAGACGGGACGGAAATCGCGACCGCCATGGACCAGGGGAATCCGCTCCGTCCGGTAGCTGGCGCCTTGCGCGGTCAGCGGATAGTAGTCGAGCTGATGCTCGCTCCAGGTGAGCCCGAGCAACCCGCCATCCAGGACCAGCAGGCCGCAGGGCGCCTCGCCGCTGGGGTGAAGCATAGGCAACGTCCCACGGCGCTCGCCGTTCCAGCAGACGAAGGGATGGTGCGCATCCTTGCCGTAAAGCCGCTGGAACCCGTAGTCGCCGCCTTCCACCACATGCAGCAACCGGCACGGCGGGCGCGCTCCCGGATCGTTGTCCGCCACGAAGATCTCGCCGTCGTCGCGGACGCAGGAGGCGAACGGATTCCAGAAGCCGCGCGCAATGCGGCGAAGTTCCGTCCCGGCCGGCCGGCAGCGAAAGACGCCGCCCTCGCCAGTCCCGCGGACCTGCTTTCCATCCTTGCCCGTGAGCGTCCAGGGCTTGCTCATGTTTTCGCCCAGGCCGAACACCAGATCGCCGTCCGGCTCCCAGCTCAGACCGGAAAGCGCGTTGTGGGGATACTCCGCCGTGGACTCCAGGACCGCGAGGTTCTCCTCCACGTCGCCCCGGCCGTCGCCATCGCTGTCCTTGACGCGCAGCACGCGGTCGCGCTCCGCGAGATAAACCCAACCGTCCGGGCCCAGTTCCAGATCCATGGTTGCCTCGGTCGCGGCGTAGAAGACGCTGCGGGTCTCGTGCCGACCATCCCCGTCCTTGTCTCGGAACACGACCACTTCGTCCCTTGGCGGCCCCGGGTAGTCCTCGGGCCGGAAGTGCGTGTGGCAGGAGATCACCCAAACGCCGCCCCGCTCATCAACGTCCACGCCGGTCGGCGTCGCGACGGCCGGGTTCTCCGCGACAAGGGAGACGCTGACGCCGGGTTGGAGCGCGCGGACTTCGGCGTCGGGATGGGCGGCGACGGCGAGGCCGGCGGAGAAGACAGAAAGCAATGCAGCAAGAACGCGCATGCCGGGAAGCGTAGCAAAACAACGCGGCTCATTAACCCAAAAACGGCCGCCAAATGAGCGAAAAGCGTCCGCATCACGCGCATGGCGTTCCTCCCTTGCCGGGCTTCGAAACGGGACCTTTCGGCGAAAGGTCCCTACCAATTCAACGGACGCCTCGCCGAAGGCGTCCCACTTCAAGTCCTTTCGGTCACCACGTCTTCTTCCCCCACTTTCTTCTTGCCACACAAACCCATCTGTCACACATTTCTGTCTAAACAGAAATTTAAGAAATTCATGATCCCCCTGACCGACGTCCAAAAGAAGTTCATCCTCCACTGGGGGGAGATGGGAACCCGCTGGGGCATCAACCGCACGGTCGCCCAAATCCACGCGCTGCTCTACATCACACCGCGCGCCCTCAACGCCGAGGAGATCACCGACACCCTCTCGGTGGCCCGTTCGAACGTCAGCAACAGCCTCCGCGAGCTCCAGAGCTGGGGCATCGTCAAGGTCGTCCACGTCCTCGGCGACCGCCGCGACCATTTCGAATCGATGAAGGACGTCTGGGAGATGTTCCGCGTGATCATGGACGAACGCAAACGCCGCGAGATGGACCCCACCCTCGCCCTGCTCAGGGAATGCCGCGCGGAGGCCGAGACCGCCAAGGACAAGGACCCCTACGCCGTCGAACGCCTCAAGGAGATGGAATCGTTCTTCGAGACCACAACCTCCTGGTACACCCAGCTCCGCAAGTGGCCGACCAAGGCCATCGTCAAGTTCGTCAAGCTCGGCGACAAGGCCATCAAGCTCCTCGGGTTCGGCTGATCGCCAACCCGCATTTTTTTGAATCTAAATTTCTGTGAATACTGAAATAACAGTAATAACACTCAACAAGAGCCATTCAGACGCGTGGGCGTTGAAAGGAGGACCGGCGTGAAAGTCCTTCTCCCCGCCGTCAGCGCGGTCATGGACCGCCGGATCCTGCTCAATTTCCGCGTCGATCCGGTTGTCCTGGAACGGCTGGTCCCCGCCCCCTTTCGTGTGAAGCGCATCCACTGCTGGGGCCTGGCCGGAATCTGCCTGATCCGGCTGCGCGACACGCGTCCGCGCGGGCTTCCCCGACAGGTCGGGTTCGTTTCGGAGAACGCCGCCTTCCGCATCGCGGTGGAATGGGACGAAGGCGGCGGCGTTCGCAACGGCGTCTACATTCCCATTCGGCACACGAACAGCCGGCTCAACTCCCTGGCGGGCGGCCGACTGTTTCCCGGCCGGCACGAGCTTTCGACCTTCGAAGTCCACGAGACCCGCAGTCTGTTCAAGATCGAACTCCGCGCGCGCAACCGGGACGAGAACCTGAAACTCATCTGCCGGCGAACGAAGGCCTGGCCGGCGGATTCGATCTTCGCGGACGAAAGCCACGCGTCGGCCTTCATCCGGGAAGGCTGCGCCGGCTACTCACCCGGGCTGGTCGACGGCCGCTTCGAAGGCGTTGAACTGCGCGCCACGAAATGGCGGACGTCGCCTCTCGCTGTGGAACATCTCGACGCCCCGTTCTTCACGAACCAGGAACGCTTCCACGCCGGGGCGATCCGCTTCGACAGCGCCCTGCTCATGGAAGACATCGCCCCCGAATGGGGGAATCTGGGAAGGCTGAAGACTCCCGATCCCGGCATGGCAAGCTGACCGCCTCCAACAAATCTCCGCCAACAAAATGAAAGCCATTGTCGCTCCCGAACCCTCGCCCCTGTTGGAGAGCGAAACCGCGCAAGCTCGCTTTCTTGCGTTGGAGTGCCGCCCGCTCTTCCTCGCGGACTGGCGGGATGTCCTCTTCATCCATTTCGAGCTCGATCCCCGCGACCTCCAATCCGCCATCCCCTTCGAACTGGATGTCCTCAACGGCCGCGCCCACGTCAGTCTCGTCGCGTTCACCATGCGGCGGCTGCGGCCGGCGTTGGGCGGCGGCCTGACGGCGTGGCCGTTCAGGCTGCTGGGAGACGCCCGTTTCCTGAATGTCCGGACCTACGTCCGCCATGCGGGCGAAGCGGGGATCTACTTCATGAAGGAGTTCATCTCCTGCCGCCTCAGCGCGCCGCTGGGCCCCTCGACCTACGGCCTGCCCTACCATCTCGCGAACCTGGATTATCGGCGCGACGCCGGGCGGTTCCGATTCATGGGACGCGTCGCCCGGAAGGAAGGAGGGACCAAGGCGTTGGAATTCGAGGCCCGCTTCGGCGGGGAAAACGCGACCGTCCCCGCCGAACTCGATTCGGATACCGCCACGTTCCTAACCGAGAAGTACACGGCCTATACCTGCCATCGCGGGAAACGTCGCCTCTTCCGCGTGTGGCACGCACCCTGGCCTTTGCGCGCGGCCACAATCCAGACCAACGACCATGGCCTGCTCGGCTTGACCGGAGACTGGCACGGGAAAGCCCGCTGCCTCGGCGCACATTTCTCCAGGGGCGTGGACGATGTCTGGATGGGACGCCCCCATCGCACGCAACCAAGGCGGACTGGGCGGGCGGTTCCCCGGACGCGGCGGCATACAGCCTTTCTGGAATTTCCCTGAATCCCATGAGAGCCACAGAAGACACTGAATACACGGAAGAAGCAGTTCGGGAGCCGATCGCAGTAGGAAGCCCGCGGCAAGATCGAATCGTCCTGGCCGGCGGAAGTGGGTTTCTTGGACAGGTCTTGGCGGGGCATTTCACCGCTCAAGGCACGGAGGTCGTTGTCCTGACCCGGGGCGCGGCGCGCGTGGAGGGTGCGGTCCGGTTTGTCCAGTGGGACGGGAGTAAGATCGGGCCTTGGATCGCTGAGTTGGAACATGCCGCCGCGTTGATCAACCTCGCCGGTCGCAGCGTCGACTGCCGCTACCACGCGCGCAACCGCCGGCTGATCATGGACTCGCGCGTCGATTCCACCCGCATCCTCAACGAGGCAGTCCGCCGCTGCCAGGCGCCGCCGCCGGTCTGGCTGAATTCCAGCACGGCCACCATCTATCGGCACACCCATGGCGGTCCATGGGATGAAAACGGCGAAATCGCGGCGACGCCCGAGGCCAAGGACCATTTCTCGGTCGAGGTGGCGAAGGCCTGGGAAAAGGCGTTCTTCGCCGACGAAATCCCCGGCGTCCGCAAGGTCGCGCTTCGCTCGGCAATGGTCCTGGGCCACGGCCGCAACAGCGTCTTCCCCGTGCTGCGACGCCTCGTCCGCTTCGGACTCGGCGGGGCCATGGCTGGCGGCGAGCAATTCGTATCCTGGATCCATCATGCTGACTTCTCCCGCGCCATCGACTGGCTGATCGAACAGCCCACGCTGAGCGGCTGCGTCAATCTCGCCGCCCCCAACCCGCTGCCCAATCATGGGATGATGCGCGTCCTGCGCCGGGTGTGTCGCGCGCCTTTCAGCCTCGGATTGCCCGCGCCGCGCTGGCTGCTCGAGGTCGGGACCTTCTTCCTGCGAACCGAAACAGAGCTGGTGGTCAAAAGCCGCCGCGTCGTTCCGGATCGCCTTCTCCGATCCGGCTTCCGGTTTCGATTCGAGGAATTCGAGAAAGCGTGTCTCGATTTGAACGCCGACGCGCGCGCAAGTTGAGTCCCTTGCCCACACTCCAGGCAAGATTTGGTTGAGGACTCAACAGTATATCCATCAGCTCAACTAATCTTGCTCCAAGTTTAAATCTCGCTGGAACCGCCCGTCCCGTTTTGATACGTAGCAGCGCGTTGGTTTTGCGTTTCTAAGGACCGCCTGGATCATCGTACTAGTCGTGCAAAATACGTAACCTTCTCCTTTACAAGGGAATACGGTCGACTCCGCTCTTGCATCGTCCCGCAACCGGGGGCCTCTCCGTAACACGCGCAGAATCAATGCCCAAGAACTGTCGTAACCACTAAAGACCAAGATCGCGCTCAAATTCGTAGGAGGCTGCCTGCTGGCATGCCTGTCAGTCGCCCAACTCCACGCCCAGTCGCCCTACGCGGGTTCTTACAACGGGCTCGTCTACTCCAGCATCTCCGGAACCATCACGGTTCCCGAATCGGCGATCGGCGTGGCGCTCATCAACGTCGACGAGAACGGCGTGGTCAGCCAGTCCGGCGGCGTCCTGGTGGGACAGGTGGACGGCTCCGGCAACATCGTTTGGCAGACGCCCAATCCGTTCCATGTCTCGACGGGAACCATCGATTCCATGACCGGCATCCTCGCCTCGGCGGGCAGCATCGACAATGGCGGCGCGATAACCCACTTCCGCATCGAGGCGAACAACGCCGCTGGCGGCTTCGGCGCGGGCGGCGGCTTTGCCAACTCACTCCAATGGTGCAACCCCTCCCCCACCGCAAGCCCCTTGAACGGAATCACACACGGCGACGGCATTTTCGTCGCGGTGGGCGCGGCCGGATCCATCATCTGGTCCGGCAATGGAACGAACTGGCAGACCTCCGCCTCCGGCACGGACAAGGAATTGAACGATGTCGCCTACGGCAACGGCGCGTTCGTCGCGGTGGGCGACAACGGAACCATCCTCTCTTCCACCGACGCCATCAATTGGAGCGCGCGCAGTTCCTCCGTCTTCCAGAACCTCAACGCCATCGCCTTTGGCAATGGAACTTTCGTCGCGGGCATCCAGCAAAATGGATTCATCACCTCTTCCGACGGGACTTCGTGGAGCGCGGTTTCCGGAGGGATCGGAAGTCTCGAGGTCGTCAATAAGCTTGAATTCAACAACGGCCGTTTCGTCGCCATTTCCGATCCGGTCCTTTCGGCAACCGGCTGGAACCTCCGCAGCTCCACGGACGGCGCGTCCTGGACCGCGGCCGTCGGAATTCCGGAGACCAGCTACAACGGCCTCGCCTTCGGCGCGGGACGCTGGGTGATCACCGGCAACAACCGCACAGTCACCTTCACCTCCAGCGACGGGTCCGGTTTCGCCGACAACAGCCAGGGTTTCCTGCTCAATGCCATCGTCCACGACGGATCGAAATTCATTGCCGGCACCAGCGCCACGGAAATCAAGCAATCGACCGATGGCGCGACGTGGACGACCCTCGCCTCCGCCTCCGACGACATCAACATGCGCGACGCCGCCAACGCCAACGGGGTCACAGTGATCGTGGGCGAATTCGGCCTCCTCGCTTCCTCCAATTCGACCGACTGGACGAACCTGCGCAAAGACGCTCGCGTCGCCGGAATCAAGAATCTCGTGCATGCCAACAACGGGGATTTTTACGCCCTCGCCGGCGGCTCACGCTACTACCGGGGATTGACCGGCATCGGCGCAATCGGCCAACTGCAAACCGGCACGGACATGTTCGACGTGGTCGAGGACAATTTCCTGCACATCGTTGTGGGTCGGAATGGAGTCGTGATCCGGGTCAACCTGACCAGCCCCGGCGGCCAAACCTACCCTTCCACCCCCACCTCCCTCGACCTTTTCGGCGTCGGCAGATCCTCCTCCTCCCGACTCGCGGCCGTCGGCGACGGCGGGACCATCATCACCTCGACGGACCAGGGCCAGACGTGGACCTCGCAGTCATCCCCCGTGACGAGCGCCCTGAGAGACGCTGAAGGCAACGGCTCCGGCACCATGGTCGCGGTCGGCGACAATGGAGTCATCCTGACCGCCAGCGATACCGACTTCTCCGCTTGGACGCTTCGTTCTTCGGGGACGACCCGACGCTTGAACCGGGTCAATTACAACACCGTGGCCGGCCAATTCGTCGCCGTGGGAGACAACGGCACGATACTGACCTCAGCCGACGGCATGGCCTGGACGAGCCGGAATTCCGGAATCACGGGAGACCTCACGGGCGTCGGCCGCGGCCCGCACAACTTTGCCGCCTACTTCGCCGTCAGCGACCAGGGAGAAATCATCACCTCGACCGACAACGGCGCCAGTTGGATGGACGCCGGGATCTCCTTGAACGAACCAGGCGCAGGCGTCGCCGCCGATCCCTTCTCCAACTACATGCAGATCGCCGGACGCGACCGGCAGTACTATTCCAGCGCCGATCAGGGCGGGACCTGGACGCTGAACACCTATTCGAAACTGAGCGGCCCGCTGGAGGCCGTCGCGTTCGGCAACGGACGTTTCGTGGGCGTCGGCGATTCGCAGTCCATGGTCATCGATGACAACGGCGACGTCCGGATCGTCCTGCAATCCCGCAGTTTCCTGGATGTGGCCTACGGCAATGGAACCTTTGTCGCCGTGGGCTATCTGCTCGGCAGTCAAGGCGGCATCTCGACGTCCACCGACGGCGTCAGTTGGATCACGGAGACCGTCCCCCACCTCTCCGCATTTCACGGCGTCCATTTCGCCAACGGGCTGTTCGTAGCCGCGGGTGATTTCGGACGGATTGTCACCTCCACGGACGGCAAGACCTGGACCTCGCGCGTCCCGGATTCAACTCCCTTGAAAACGGTCACCCACGGCAACGGCGTCTGGCTGGCCATGGGCGACAACGGCGTCTTTCGCCGGTCGGCGGACGGCGTCACCTGGATCGACGACGATTTGGGCTCTCCCGATATCTTCGATGTGCGCTATGCGGATGGATTGTTCGTCGCCGTCGGTGAAGGCGGCGCCATTCGCACCTCGACCGACGGCGACACCTGGGCGTCCCGCTCCTCCGGGGTTTTCAAGGATCTGCGCGGCGTGGCCCATCTGGGCGGGACCTGGGTCGCCGTCGGACTTCAAAGCAGCAGCAGCGGCCCCGCCGTCGTGAGCGCCTCGCCCGACGGAATCACTTGGACCGCTGAAACCAGCAACATCGCCTTCGACCTGAAGGGAATCCACGGCGCCAACGGAACAGCCATCATCGTGGGAGAGGACAACCTTGTCATGAAGACGACCTACCCGGACACGGACTCGCCGGTGGTCACGTCGCAGCCCATGAGCCAGACCTTCGCGGCCGGTTCCACCGTCACGCTCACCGTTTCCCTCGCGGGCGCCAGCCCGTTCGACCTGCGGTGGTTCAAGGACGGCCGACCGCTCATGAACGATGCCCGGATCTCCGGCGCGAACACAACCACCCTCACCATCACGGGCGCCCTGCCCGAGGACGCCGGAGAATACTGGGTCTCGGTGAACAATTCCGGCGGCGGCCGCGCGAGCCTCAAGGCCATCCTGACCGGCCCGCCCATGATCACCCAACAGCCTCAGAGCGCCGTGCAGTTTCTCACCTCCGGCGCGACTTTCAGCGTGGAGGTTTCCGGAACCGGCCCCTTCACCTACGTGTGGAAGAAGAACGGCTCCTCCTTCTCCGCCGGCAACGTGAGCGGCCAGGGAACGGCTTCCCTCGATTCAGCGGCATCACCGCCGCCGACGCCGGCATCTACACGGTCGAGGTTTCCAACGCCGCCGGCGCGACCGCCAGCGCCCCGGCCGGATTGTCCGTCTACGAACAGACCGGAGTCAGCATCGACGCCGGCTGGCCCGCTTCCCCGATCCCCTTCCAGGCGGGCGCGGGACTTTCCAGCGCGACGGTCGATTCGTTGGGATTTGTCTACATCGCCGGGTACTTCACCATCAACAAGCCGGGCGGCGGAACCATCCAATACATCGCCCGCCTGAAGCCCGACGGCACACTTGACGAGGATTTCGTTCCGCCCGTCCTCGACAGCCAGGTCGAGGCGATCCACATCCTCGGCAACGGCGACATCCTCGCGGGCGGCTACTTCGGCGTGGCCACCGTGGCCACCGGCAACGTCACGGTCAACGGCCTCGTCCGCCTCGACGGGACCACCGGCGCTCTGGACGAGTCCTACGCCACTTCCACCGACCAGTACAACGGCCCCACCGAATTCCGAGTGTCGCCCGGCGGCGACCTCTACATGTCCGGCGGTTACTCGTCCGTCAACGGCATGGCCACCTTCGGCCGCTTCACGCGCCTCGACGCCGACGGAAACCTCGACGCGGACTTCGACCCCGCCACCATTGACAACGCGGTCAATCAGTTCAGTTTCCGGACCGACGGCAGCATCATCCTGGGCGGGAACTTCCGCGACAACCCTTCCTCCCGCCTCGCCCGCCTGACCCCGGCCGGGGCGCTGGATTCGGATTTCAACGGAACCAGCGTCGGTCTCACCCCCGCGACTTCCGGCAACTTCCGTTTTCCCTCCGTGCTCACCACGCTGCTCGCGCCCGACGACTCCGTCTATGTGGGAGGCTACTTCGACAAGTATCGCACCTCCCCCGTGCTGAAGATGATGCGGGTCAGCGGCGAGGACGGATCGCGCGACACCTCCTTCGATCCGGTCTTCACGTCCGACACCGGACGCGTCTGGGACATGATGTTCGCCGGGGCCAACATCCTGACCGTCGGCAACTTCCACTCCGTCAATTCCGAAACCCACAACGGCGTCGCCCTCATCGACCCAATGGGCGACATCTCCACTGACCTCAACGTCGGAACCGCGGCGGGAACCGGATCGATCCTCGACATCGCCGTTGGAAACAACGGCGACTACTACCTGTCGGGCATCTTCTCCTCGTTCAACGAAGACACCGACCTGCCGGCGATCGTCAAATTGAAGACCGCCTCCGGAAGCGTGCCCCACGCGGTCGTCCAATCGCCGGCCAACGTCAGCGCCGGCGCGGGGCGGCGCGTCACCTTCGCCGTGGCGGCGACCGGTTCCGGCGCCCTGTCCTTCCAATGGCAAAAGGGCACAACCGACCTGCCGGGCGAAACCGGTCCCTCGTTGACGCTCGACAACGTCATGGCCGCGAACGCCGGCCAATACCGTGTCGTCGTCACCGCCGGCGGCCAAAGCGTGAACAGCGACTACGCCACGCTGACCGTGGCCGGCGCCGGCGGCGGGGAAACCTTCCTGACCTGGCGCAACGCCATCGACTGGATGGGCGCCGACCAGACCCCTATGGGCAACCCGGACAACGATCGTTTCAACAACTTCCAGGAATTCGTCTTCGGCCTGAACCCGCTCGTCGCCGACAACCTGCCCGAGCATCGGCCCCGCCCCGTTCTGCTCGATATCGACGGGAAGAAATACCCGGCCGTGAGGTTCCGCCGTCACCGCGACCGCGGGGGATTCCAAGTGGTCATCGAGGCCCGGGACACCCTTACCGCGCAGACCCTCCAGATGACCCTGGAGGACCAGGTGAACGATCTCGGCAACAACGTGGACGAGGCCACCCTCCGCTCCATGCAGGCCCTCGACCAGCTCCAGTCCTTCTTCTTCCTGATCAAACTGCTGGACACGTCCGAACAGACCAATTGATCACCGAGCACCGACAGCAGCGTCTCCATGACCGTGGAATTGGAGGGCGTATCGCCCGCCGCCTACACCGCCGTCGCCAAGGCGGCCTACGATGAGTTCGTCGGGAAGCTGAAGGCTGCCGGCGTGGCGCTCGTTCCCGTCGAGACCATCAAGGCCAACGCAAACTTCAAGGACCTGGAGAAGAAAGCCTCCCCCTACCTCCAGAAGAAGATGGGCGATCCCCACCAATACCAGATCACCAGCCCGCCGGACCTGCCGCTGTTCTTCCAGCAGGGCGACGTCCTGCTCGGCGGCGGCGGAGCCTTCAAGATCTCGACCACCCGCTCCCTGGCCGCGCTTTCGCTGGATCTGGGGGCCGCCATCGTCATTCCCACCATCACGCTCGACTTTGCAAAGATGCATTCCAGCGGAACCCGCAAGATGCTGCGCAAGACCTCCGAAGTCAGCGCTGATCCGGAGGTGGCCGTCCTCCCCGGCCTTTCAACCATGACCGTCATGACCGCCGAAAACAAATACGGCGGTCCCGGCGGAGCGGCCTCGCTCCGCCAGGGAGTCACCGTCCCGGGAGGCTTCGGCACGATGGAACTCACCAAGTCCCGCAGCAACGAGGGACTCGTCACCGCCTTCAACCTGCTCGGAGCCAAGGGCGGCTCGGTCAGCAAGCGCACCGAATACACGCTGAACGCCAACGAGGCCGCCTTCCAGGAACTCACCACCGCCGGCTCCAAGGCCGCCGCCCGCGCCTTCGCCGGCTTCATCGCCGGCAATCTGGGAAAATAGCCGGTGGGGCGCGGCAAACGGCTCATTACAACGGCAGAACCCGGGTCTTCGGGACTGTAAGCCCCATCCCCCTGGTCCCCTCTGGGGAGGGGATATTTCATGCTCCCGCGCCGCGGAGGAGCAGGAAATCGGGGTGGGTTCGCGGGGACTTGCCCTTGGCGTTGGAATGCAGGTGAGGCGAGAGCGTCTGGCGCTGTTCACGTTGTGGCGCGGGCCGGCGCGCGATGATGGACGCGTTGTCAGTCCGGGCGGACCCACCCCGATTTTGCCTCGCCCTTCGGCTCCGCAAAATCCCCCCTCCCATGGAAGGGACCTGCGCGGTCGGGCCTTCAGCCCCATTCCCCAGGTTGACGAACCCGCCCAAACAGGCCACTTTCCCGGCCATCGCGGCCCGTGAATCCTGTCAACCGACATTCTGACCGCCGTTCGTTCCGCCTCCTCGGCGGTCTTGTCCTGGCTCTGTTCGCCGTCTACACGGCTTGGCTCCCCATTCACATGGCGACCGTGGCGCATTGCGTGTTGCCCACGGATCTCTGCGCCTCCGCCAACCCGCCCGATCACGATCACAGCCACGACCACTCCCACGCGGAACACACCGATCACGGTCACGCTCACGGGAACGATCACCACCATCACCCCGGCCACAACTCCTCCGACCATCACCAGCCGTCTCCCGATGAACACGGCGATCAGTATTCCAGCAAGGGCGCTTCGCAGACGCTGCTGCCTTTCCTGATCGCCACGGAGACCTGCATTCTCCTCCCCGAGGAATCGGCGGGAAGCGTGATCGCCTCCGATCGCGAGACCTCCCCGCAAACCCGGCGGGCGGAATCCCCTCCCCCCTTGCGCGGCCCTCCGTTCGCGTAAGCCCCCTCTTCAGTCCATTCCGTTCCCGGTCCGCCCACCCACGGCGCGGTCCGATTGCACGCACGCACCATTTTCCCTTGTCCCATGTCCCTCAGAAACAGAATCCAATCCAGCCTGCCGCTCCTGCTCGGCCTGCCCCTGGCCGTCGCGCTGTCCGGCTGCAAACCCGATCCGGCCGCCATCCAGGCCGCCCACAGCCACGACCATGGCGACAACGGCCACGCGCATGGCGCCGACGCCCACAGCCACGGGGACGCCGACGAAATCGCCTTTCCCTTCACCGTCTGGACGAACGGCTATGAGATCTTCGCGGAGCACGGCCCCATCGTCGCCGGCGAACCCATGCAATTCGTCACGCACATCACCGAACTCGAAACCGGCGAGGCCTGGACCGACAAGCCCGTCCACTTCACCGCCCGCGACGAGGACGGAGAGTCCTTTGACGTCCGCGATGTCGCGCCCGCGCGGACCGGCATCGTCCTGCCGCAGATCCGCTTCCCCAAGGCCGGCCAATGGAATCTCACCCTCCTGCTTCCTGCCGAATCCGGCCTTGTCCGGGTCCCGCTGCCGCCGGTGACGGTTTTTGCGGACGACGCCGCGGCCGCTTCAGCGACCGAGCCCGAAGAGATCGAGGGAATCTCCTTTCTCAAGGAGCAACAATGGAAGGAACCCACCGTGACCCGGCCTGTCGGAACGCGGAACCTGAAGCGACGTCTGACCGTCCCCGGCATCGTTGAGGCTTTGCCCGCCAATCGCGGCGCAGTGACGACTCCCCTTTCCGGCCGGCTCCTGCCGCCCGCCGACGGCGCCATTCCCACGATCGGCCAGACCGTGAAGGCCGGGCAGATCGTCGCCCGCGTCCAGCCGGTCTTCTCCGAGGTCGCCGCCCGCCTCGCGGAAGCCCGCTCCGCCATCGAACAGGCGACCATCCGCGTCGAGGACGCGCGCACAACCCACGACCGCGTGCGCAAACTGGCCGGCGCCGAGGCCAAATCGAAGAAGGAACTCCAAGCCGCTGAAACGGAACTCCGCCTCGCCGAAAGCGCGCTCAAGAACGCCCGCGCCATCGAGGCCGCCTTCGCCGCGACCGCGGCCGGACTCGGCGACGCGGACGCGGACAAGCTGCCGACCGTCGCCCTCGTCGCCCCGATCGCCGGCGTCGTGTCCATCCGCGAACCCCTCGCCGTAGGAGAATTCATCGCGGAAGGCGCGACCCTGCTGCGGACCCTGGATTCCGGCACGGTCCGGGTTCACGCGCACGCGCCCTCTTCGTCGGCGGGGTCACTGACCAAGGTCGTCGGCGCCGACATCGAACCGCCCGGAAGCGCGGGGGAATGGATTCCGATCTTCGACGCAAATCGCGGCCGCCTGGTCGCCATCGGCCCCGAGGTCGACACCGTCGCGCGTGATCTGCCCGTCATTCTGGAAACTCCCGCGTCGGACCCGCGCGTGCGCGTGGGATTGGAGGTCACCGTCCACCTCGCCTTGGATGAGGCCGTCAACGCGCCGGCCGTTCCCGACTCCGCGCTGATCGAGGAGAACGGCCTGCGGACCGTCTACGTGCAGGTCTCCGGGGAGACCTTCCAGAAACGCGTCGTCAAGACCGGCATCCGCGATGCAGGCTGGACGCAGATCCTCGCCGGCGTCGCCGCGGGCGAACGCGTGGTGACCACGGGCGCCTACGCCGTCCGCCTGGCTTCCGTCGCCGGCGGAGCCGTCCCGAGCCATCATCACTGAATCCGCCATGGACTTCCTGATCAAATCCGCGCTCCGCAACCGCGCGCTCGTGCTGGTCTCGGCCCTGCTGCTGACCGCCTACGGCGTCTGGGTCGCAAAGAACCTCCCCGTGGACGTTTTCCCCGACCTCAGCGCGCCCACCGTCACGATCGTCACCGAGGCCCACGGCATGGCCCCGACCGACCTCGAACAGCAGGTCACCTTCCCCATCGAGACCGCGCTTAATGGCTCCGGCGGCGTCCGGCGCATCCGTTCCGCCACCGCCGTCGGCGTCTCCCTCGTCTGGGTGGAATTCGAATGGGGCACGGACATTCGCGTCGCCCGCCAGATCGTCACCGAGAAACTCGACCTCGTCGCCGCCAATCTCCCGGACAACGTGGAGCCGCCAATCCTGGCACCCATTTCCTCCATCATGGGCGATGTCATGTTCCTCGGCCTCACTTCGGATCGCCATTCCCCCATGGAGTTGCGCGACCTGGCCGAACAGATGTTGCGCCGTCGGCTCCTCGCCGTGCCCGGCGTTTCGCAGGTCACGCCCATCGGCGGCGCGCACAAGCAATACCAGGTGATCGCCCGCCCCGAGGCCATGCGCTCCCTCGGCGTCACCCTCGACGAAATCCTCGCCGTTCTAGGGGCCGGAAACCGGAACCTCTCTGCCGGCGTGATCAGCCAGGGCGGCTCCGAATGGTTGGTTTCCGCCGAGGGCCGCTACCGAACCACGGAGGACATCGCGGCCACGGTGATCAAGTCCCGTAACGGCGTCCCCATCCTGATCGGCAACGTGGCCGACGCTGTCATCGGCGCCGCCCCTAAACGCGGCGAGGCAAATGTCAACGGGCGCCGCGCTGTCGTCCTCGGAGTTCAGAAACAGCCCCAGGCCAACACGCTCGAACTGACCCGCCGGCTGGACGACGTTCTGGAGGAGCTTCGGTCCACTCTGCCGGAGGGCATGGAGCTGGACAGCCGCATCTTCCGGCAGTCCGACTTCATCGAGACCGCCGTCGCCAACGTCGTCGAGGCGCTCCGCGACGGAGGCATCCTGGTGGTGATCGTCGTCCTGCTTTTCCTCGGCAACTTTCGCGCCACGGTCATCACCCTGACCGCCATTCCCCTCTCCCTGGTCGCGTCCCTCTTCGCGCTCCAGTGGCTCGACGCCACCATCAACACCATGACCCTCGGCGGCATGGCCATCGCCATCGGCGCCCTGGTGGACGACGCGATCATCGACGTGGAAAACGTCTTCCGCCGGCTGCGGGAAAACCACCACCTGCCCGAGCCGGAACGCGCTTCGGTCTGGAAGGTCGTCCTCGACGCCAGCATCGAGATCCGGCGCAGCATCACCTTCGCGACGCTGATCATCGTGCTCGTCTTCCTGCCGGTCTTCTTTCTCAGCGGCGTGGAGGGCCGTCTGCTCGCCCCGCTCGGCCTGGCCTACGTCGTCTCCCTAATGGCCTCGCTCATCGTCGCCATGACGGTGACGCCCGTGCTCTGCTACTTCCTGCTGCCCTCCAGCCCGGCGGTCGTCCGCGAAAAGGAGGCCTGGATCGCCGTCGCCAGCAAGTCGCTCTACCGTCGGCTGCTGCCGGGCATCCTCCGCCACCCCTGGCTCACGACCGGCGCGACGTTGGCCCTGCTCGTCGTTTCGCTCTACCAGATCACCCTGTTCGGCGGCGCCTTTCTTCCGCCGTTCAACGAGGGCAGTCTCACCATCGGCGCCGTCACCTTGCCGGGAACCTCGTTGGAGGAATCCGACAAGCTCGCCGCCCGGATCGACCGGATCCTGCTCGACCAGCCGGAGGTCGTCGCCTACGCCCGACGCACCGGCCGCGCCGAACAGGACGAACACGTGATGGGCGTCGAATCCTCCGAGATCGAGGCGCGGCTCGAATTGAAGAGCCGCACCAAGGAGGAATTCCTCGAAGCCCTGCGCAATGAACTTGCGACCATTCCGGGCATGAACGTCGAGATCGGGCAGCCGATCTCCCACCGCATCGACCACATGCTCTCCGGCACCCGCGCCGCCGTGGCGGTCAAGCTGTTCGGTCCCGACCTCTACGGACTTCGCGAACTCGGCGAAAAGGTCCGCGCCGCCATGGAGGACGTGGCCGGCGTCAAGGATCTCGCGCTCGAACAACAACGCGACATCCCCACCCTGCGCATCCGCTACCGCCGCGAAGCCATGGCCCGCCACGGCCTCAGCGTCGATGAGGTGGCCCGGCACATCAACGCCGCCGTGCAGGGCGAAAAGGCAGGGGAGATCCTCGAAGGGCGCAACGCTTTCGACCTCGTCGTCCGCCTCAAGCGGGCGGATTCCTGGCGCCTGGAAAACCTGGAGGAGGTCCTCGTCGCCACCCCCGACGGAACCCGCATCCCCTTGGGCGACGTCGCAATCATCGAACGCTTCTCCGGCCCCAACCGTGTCAGCCGCGAACACGTCCAACGCAAGATCGTCGTTTCCTGCAATGTCGCCGGTCGCGACGTCATGTCCGTGGTCAACGACTGCCGCGAGCGCATCCGTCCGATCGTGGACGGACATCCGGGTTATCGGGTGGAATTCGGCGGGCAGTTCGAAAGCGCGGTCGAGGCGACGCGCGTCATCACCCTGCTCGGCGTCGGCGTCATCATCGGCATCGGCTTCCTGCTGCACATGGCCTTCGGCTCCGCTCGCGACGCGGCCCTGATCATGGTCAACCTTCCGCTCGCGCTGATCGGCGGAGTGGCCGGCGTCTGGTTCTCCGGCGGCGTGCTCAGCGTGGCCTCGCTGATCGGCTTCATCACGGTCTTCGGCATCGCCGCGCGCAACGGAATCATGCTCGTCTCCCACATCCGCCACCTGCAGGAGGAGGAGGGCGTCACGGACTTTTACGAGGCCGTGTTCCGCGGCGCGATGGAGCGCCTCGCCCCGATCCTCATGACCGCGCTGGCCACCAGCCTCGCCCTGATCCCCCTCGCCCTCGGCGGCGGACAACCAGGCAAGGAGATTGAAACCCCCATGGCCATCGTCATCCTCTTCGGCCTGATCACCTCCATGATCCTGAACATGGTCATCGTGCCCGCCCTCTACCTCCGCCTTGGCCGTCCCGTCCGGACCCCCAAAAAAAGAAAACCATGAAAGCCCGCAACCTCATCCCCGTTTTCGCCGCAGCCGCTCTCGCCTCCTCGGCAATCGCCGCCGAACCGCCCGCCGCGGTAGGATTGACGCTCGATGCCGCGATCCGCGTCGCGCTCAAAAACCACCCGCGCCTCGCCGAAGCCCGCGCCCAATGGACCGCCGCCGAGCAGCGCGCGATCCAGGCCGGACTCCGTCCCAATCCGCAACTCGTCGCCGGCGTCGAGGAACTCCCCTTCTCCGGCGGTCCGGGAAAGGCCGACTACCTCGTCGGCGTCACCCAGCAGATCAGGTCCGACAAGACCGTCAAGCTCACCCGCGAAATCGCCGAGGCTGAACGCGAGAAGTCAGCCCAGCTTCTCAGGTCCGCCGCGAACGAGGTGAACAGCCGGGTTCACGCCGCCTTTGCCGCCGCCCACTACGCCCAGGCCAGCGAACGCCTCTTCGTCGAACGCATCGGGTTCCTCGAATCCGCCCACAAACTTGCCCTCTCCCTCGCCGAGGCCGGGGAAATCATCCCCGGCGCCGCCGAAATCGCCCACTCCAAACTCGATCACGAGCTTCTCGACCACGAGGAGGCTCTCGCGTTGCGCGCCCAGGCGTTCCTGGCCCTCGCGACCGAGATGGGAACCCCGGACAAGCCCGTTGACTCCGTCCACGGAGACCTCGCCGCCGACCTCGGAATCGACCAACTGCAACAAGCCGCCGCGAAGCTCGACAATCTCCCCGGACTCCAGGCCGCCGCCAACGAGGAGGCCATCCTCCGCCTCCGCGCCGAACTGGCCCGCGCTTCCCGCATCCCTGCGGTCAACCTCGGCCTGCTTTACCGTCGCAAGCAGGGGGCTGACGCCAACGCCCTCGACCTGCAGGCTTCCATCCCGTTGCCGCTCTTCGACAACAAGAAGGCCGCCGCCGCCGCCTTCGAAGCCGACGCCGACGCTGCGCGCTCCCGCCGCGAACAACTGCGCCGCGAAGCCCGTCTTTCAATCGGCCAGCTCACGTCCGACCTGCGCATGACGCTTCAACGCCTCGAGCACATCCGCGAAGAGATCCTGCCGCACAAGGAACGCATCGTCCGACGTCATCAACTGCTCTTCGAAGCCGGCGAGATCGACCGCCTGGACTACACTCACGCGCGCCTCGCCGCCACCGGGGAGCGCCGCCACCAACTCGAAACCCTCCGCGAAACCCATCGCCTCTGGGCCGAATTGCGGAAGTTCTCAGAGGCCCGGCCGTGATTTGAATCGCCCGCCGCCGGGCATGCCAACGCGCAGGTCCCCTCCGGGGAGGGGCGATTTCCCGCTCCCGCACAGCGGAGGAGCGGGAAATCGGGGTGGGTCCGCCCGGACTTGCAACGCGCGCCCAGCCTTGCCCCGCAATCACGGTGGGGCTGCGTTGCATCGCAGCCCATATCGAAGTCCCGGAGGGACAAAAGCGCCGCACGACAAAACACGGCGGCGGTTTGTTTCATCCCTTCAGGATGTCGAAGTCGGCGGCGATGCAACGACCGCCCTACCGTGCAGCCGGATCCAACCGTTGAAACCACACTGGCCTGTCCCGTTTTCCAAAAGTGTGAACCTGTGCGCAATGCTCAGCGCTCGGAAGGGGACCCGCCCACCGGAAATACCCCCGCCCCCGCCAAAACCCCCATTTTTTCCTCCCCTTCTCAACGCATCCCTCTACATTCATCCGCTTCCCGCAGCGGGAACAAAACACCGTTTTTTCGAACGTTTTATGAGCGAACAGATCAGAACCGGGCAGCAGGTCCGGCAGGATTACCTCGATTTCTTCCAGTCGAAGCGGCACTCCATCGTGCCCTCCGACAACCTGGGCTACCAGTCCCGCGACGGCGCGAAGATCTTCACCAACGCCGGCATGAACCAGTTCGTGCCCATCTTCCTCGGCGAGCGCAAGGCCGACGTCAATGCCTGGCCCGGCGCCGTCACCGATGAGAACTCCCTCCCCACCCGCGCCGCCGACACCCAGAAGTGCATCCGCGCCGGCGGCAAGCACAACGATCTCGACGATGTCGGCCTCGACACCTACCACCACACCTTCTTCGAGATGCTCGGCAACTGGAGCTTCGGGGACTACTTCAAGAAGGAGGCCATCGAATGGGCCTGGGAACTCCTGACCGGCGTCTGGAAGTTTCCCAAGCAGCGCCTCTACGCCACCGTCTACAAGCCCGGCGAAGGCGACCCCGCCGACTTCGACCAGGAGGCCTACGATCTCTGGAAGGCGATCTTCGAGAAGGAGGGCCTCGACCCCGAGATCCACATCGTCTACGGCAACAAGAAGGACAACTTCTGGATGATGGGCGACACCGGCCCCTGCGGCCCGTGCTCCGAGGTCCACATCGACCTTACCCAGCAGGGCGACACCAAGGGCGCGCTCGTCAACAAGGACAGCTCCGAGTGCATCGAGATCTGGAACCTGGTCTTCATCCAGTTCAACGCCAACGCCGACGGAACCTTCTCCCCCCTCCCCGCCAAGCACGTCGATACCGGCATGGGCTTCGAGCGCGTCTGCTCCGTTATCCAGAACACCAGGGGCTTCACCGATTTCAAGCGCGGCACCTCGAACTACGAGACCGACGTCTTTCGCCCCATCTTCGACAAGCTGGAGGATCTCAGCGGCAAGAAATACGGCTCCACCCTGCCCAGCGAGGGAACCCCCGGCGCCAACGAGCAGGAGAAGATCGACGTCGCCTTCCGCGTCATTGCCGACCATATCCGCACCCTCAGCTTTTCCATCGCCGACGGTCTGATCCCCGGCAACACCGACCGCAACTACACCCTGCGCCGCATCCTCCGCCGCGCCGTCCGCTACGGCCGCACCCTCGGTTTCCACGAGCCGTTCTTCTTCAAGCTGGTCGACACCGTCGTCGCCGAGTTCGGCGGCTTCTTCCCGGAATTGAAGGAGAAGCGCGACCTGATCGTGACCACCATCAAGACCGAGGAAGTCGCGTTCAACAAGACGCTGGACCGGGGGATTGAGTTATTTGAAGGGGAGATCGGCGCGATCCAGAAGGAGTCCAAAGTCATTCCCGGAGAATTCGCCTTCAAGCTCTACGACACGTATGGCTTCCCTCTCGACCTGACCGAGTTGATGGCCCGCGAGCGCGGACTGGATGTCGATCGCGAAGGCTTCGAAGTCGAGATGGAAAAACAGCGCGCCCGCGCACGCGCCGCGCAGAAGAAGGAGACCATTGATGTCGCCGACCTCGGCGACATCGCCGCCACGAACTTCATCGGCTTCGAATCCCTCGCCGCGACCGCCAAGGTCCAGGAGGTCGTCAAGCTGAAGGACAAGAACGCGGTCATCCTCGACACCTCGCCCTTCTACGCGGAGATGGGCGGGCAATTGGGCGACTCCGGCGAAATCACCGGCGGCGGCAACCTCTGGCGCGTGGCGAACACCCAAAAGGTCGGCGACGCCTTCGTCCACATCCTCGCAGACGACGCCGCGGGCCTCGAGGCCGGCGCGGAGGTTGAACTTACCGTCGACGCCGAACGCCGCGCCGCGATCCAACGACACCACTCGGTCACGCACGTCTTCCACTGGGCGCTGCACGAGGTCGCCAGCAGGGACGCCACACAGAAAGGCTCCTACGTCGGCTCCGACAAGCTGACCTTCGACTTCAATTCCCAGCCGCTCACCCCGCAGCAGATCGCGGACATCGAGAAGCTGGTGAACGAACGCATCGTCGAGAATGCCGGCATCTCCTGGACCGAGGTCCCCTTCACCGAGGTGCAGAACAACGCCGGCATCATGCAACTCTTCGGCGAGAAATACGGCGAGAAGGTCCGCGTCGTGCAGATCGGCGGCGAGGCCGGCTCGTTGAACGGCTGGTCGATGGAGCTGTGCGGCGGCACGCACACCCGCGCCACCGGCGAGATCGGCCTGTTCCGCATCGTCGGCGAATCCGCCATCTCGGCCGGCGTCCGCCGCGTCGAGGCCATCGCCGGCCTGGAGGCCTACGGCAAGGCGCGCTCCGAGGCTGAACTGATCGCCACGCTCGCCGGCAAGATCAACTCCCCCATCGGCGAACTGGAAAAGAAGGTCGAGAATCTCCTCGCCCAGCAGAAGCAGCTCGACAAGCAGCTCAAGGCGATGAAACAGAAGCAGGCTGGAGCCACCGCGAAGGAACTGCTCGCCAAGGCGGTTGAGATCGGCGGCAGACCGGCGATCGTCGAGAATATGGGTAACGAGGACGGCAACTACTGCCAGGCCATCGCCGACGCCCTACGCGGCGAATTCAACGGCGTGGTCGTGCTGGCCGGATCGGCCGGCGGCTCCGTCGCCTTGGTCGCCACGGTGGACAAGTCCCTGACCGGTTCCATCCGCGCCGGCGACATCATCAAGACCATCGCCCCGGTCGTCGGCGGCAAGGGCGGCGGCAAGCCCGAACAGGCCCGCGGCGGCGGCAAGGACGCCGCCAAGGTTGATGAGGCCTTGGCGGCTGCCAGGCAGTTGCTGGCCGGGTGATGACCGGAGGTTTACGGCCATGGAACTTGACTACGCGAGCTTGCAAGATCGGGCGAACCCACCCCGATTTACCGCCTTAACACCGACTACGTCGGCGGCGGCAAATATCCCCTCCCGAGAGGGGACCAGCGCTTTGATATGCCGCAAGACAGGTCCCCTCTCGGGAGGGGATATTTCATTCTCCCGCGCAGCGGAGGAGAATGAAATCGGGGTGGGTTCGCCCGGACTTGCCCCTGACTCACCCGCGAACTGACCCCGCCATGCCCCCCCGCAAAAAACAACCCGCAGCCAAAGCCAAATCCACGGCCAAGGCGAAAGCCAAACCCGCCGCGAAGACCAAACCCGCCCCCAAACCCAAGGCGCCCGCCAAACGCAAGACGGGCTTGGACCCCGTCGACGCCGTCATCGCGGACATCCGCGCCGGGAAGATGGTCATCGTCATTGACGACGAGGATCGCGAGAACGAGGGCGACCTGATCATGGCGGCTGAGCACGCAACGCCGGAGGCGATCAACTTCATGGCCATACACGGGCGCGGCCTCATCTGCGCGCCGACGACCCAGGAACGCCTCCAGCAACTCGGCATCGAGGAGATGGTCGCCCACAACAAGGACAGCTTCCGGACCGATTTTCAGGTCAGCGTCGACGCCGCAGCCAACGTGACCACGGGCATCAGCGCCCCCGACCGCGCCCGCACCATCCAGATCATGGCCGATCCCCGGGCCATGCGCAGCGACCTCGTCCAACCCGGCCACATTTTCCCCCTGCGCGCCAAACCCGGCGGCGTCCTCCAGCGCGCCGGCCACACCGAGGCCGCGGTCGATCTGGCCCGCCTCGCCGGCTGCCGCCCCGTCGGCGTGATCTGCGAGATCATGAGCGACGACGGCTCCATGGCCCGGTTGCCGGAACTCCGGAAGATCGCCCGGAAGCACAAGCTCAAGATCTGCACCATCGAAGCCCTGATCAAACACCGCCGCCAGCGCGAGAAGCAGATCGACAAGATCGAGGTCATCAAGATGCCGACCGACTACGGCGACTTCAAACTCCACCTCTACCAGTCCCGCATCGACGGCCAGCACCACCTCGCGTTGGTCAAGGGCAACGTCGCCGGGAAGAAGAACGTCCTCGTCCGCGTCCACAGCGAATGCCTCACCGGCGATGTCTTCGGCTCGCGCCGCTGCGACTGCGGCCCGCAGCTGCAACAGGCCATGAAGCAGGTCTCTGACGAGGGCCGCGGCGTAATCCTCTACATGCGGCAGGAAGGCCGCGGCATCGGTCTCGGGCCCAAAATCCAGGCCTACAAGCTCCAGGAAAAGGGCTACGACACCGTCGAGGCCAACGAGAAACTCGGCTTCGCCATGGACCTCCGCGAATACGGCCTCGGCGCGCAGATCCTCGTGGACCTGGGCCTCAAGAAGATCCGCCTGCTCACCAACAATCCCAAGAAGATCGTCGGCCTCGACGCCTATGGCCTGGAGATCACCGAACAGGTCCCGATCAAGGTGAAGCCCAATCCCCACAACGAGAAATACCTGAAGACGAAGAAGACGAAGTTGGGACACCTGATCTGAGCCGCGAAGAAGCTCAGAAGGCACAAAAGAGGAATTCCCATTTTCGCGCCTCTTGTGCTTTTTTGTGGCTGAAGACAAATCCTTGATATTCCCGCCATGCTTAAGAAAACCCGTAAGACCACCACCAAGGCCGCCTGCGAATCCTTCGCCATCGTGGCTTCGAAATACAACCGCAGGTATGTCGACGGCATGTTGAAGGCCGCCAAGGCGGAACTGACCGCCGCTGGAGCCGCCGCCGTCAAGGTGGTGCGCGTGCCGGGCGCCTTTGAGATCCCCGCGGTCGCCGCGGCCCTGGCGGCGTCCGAGTCGCCGTCCTACGGGGCCATCATCTGCCTGGGCGTCATCCTCCAGGGCGAGACCACGCACGCCGATCACATCGGCCAGGCCGTCAGCCACGCGCTGGCGGACATCCAGGTCTTTTCCAGCAAGCCCGTCATCCACGAGGTGCTGCAATTCACCAGCGTCGAGCAGGCAAAAGTCCGCTGCCTCGGCAAGGAGCACAACCGCGGCGCCGAGGCCGCCCAGACCGCCATCGAAATGGCCGGCGTGATGCGAGGCTTGAGCCGCTGAGTTCCACTGGCGAAGCCTCCAAGAACCGCGGCGCAGCCGACTCGTGCTTCCCCGCGTAGGACAGGCATCCTGCCTGTCCCCGGCATGGCGCAGCGTTTCCTCTCCAGCCAAGACGCCCACAATCCACTTGGCTTCAACGCTGGCCGCGTCTGTACCGCACGCGCTTCCCGCTTCAACGCACGTTGTCATGCTCCGGACAGGCAGGATGCCTGTCCTACGAAACCCACCTTCTGGCGAAGGCGTCTACAGCCCATCCTTCCGCCAGATCGGCTTGCCCTTGTAGACCGTGCCGACCTCGTAGCGCGGACTGGGCGTCACCGCCTCCTCCATGATCGCCGCGATCTTCGCGACAATCTCCGGATGCGCGGCGGCCACGTCGTTGGTCTCCCCGATGTCCTTTGCCAGGTTGTAGAGCTCCATCCGGTTGCCGTTTCGCACGGCGCGGATGCCCTTCCAATCCCCGAGGCGGACGGCCTGCGCGTATTGCGGGCCGCGGCAATGACCGTAATCCCAGTAAAGGTAGTCGCGGGCCTTCGTCAGCCTTCCGCCCTTGAGCGCGGCGGAAACGTCCATCCCGTCCACATGTGGCGCCGAGTTCGCGCCCGCCAACGTCGCGAAGGTCGGCAGCATGTCCTGGAAGGCGATGACCTCGTCGCTCGTCTTCCCGGCGGGAATCGCCCCCGGCCAACGCGCGACGAACGGAACGCGTACGCCGCCCTCGTACAGGTCGCGCTTGAAACCGCGCAGGGGACCGCTGGTCTTGAAGCGTTGGTGGATGGTCTTGTGGCCGCCTTGATCGCTGGTGAACACGATCAAGGTCTTTTCCCGCAAGCCCTGCTCGTCGATCAACCGGACGATCCGTCCCACGGCCAGGTCGAGACGATGGACCATGGCCGCGTATTTTTTCGACCGCATGTCCCAGTCGCGATCGGAATACGGCTCCGCGCTCGGCACGGTGAAACCGTCCTTGTCCTCGTCCTTCGCCGCGAAGTGCGGCGGCGTGAAGGCCCCGTAGAGAAAGAAGGGACCGTCCCTGGATTCGCGGATGAACTTCAACGCGCGCTCAACGATCAGGTCGTGACTGTATTGAGTGCGGACTTTGCCGTTGCCCTTCAGCGCCAACCTCCCTTCGTCGTCGTCGAGATACTCGGGGAAGTAGTAATGCGCGTGATCCTGGTTCAGGTAGCCGAACCAGGTGTCGAAGCCCTGGTTGGTGGCGCGCCCCTCGGTCCCGGCGTCGCCCAAGGACCATTTGCCCACGCCGCCGCAACGATAACCGGCGGACTTCAAAACTTCGGCAACCGTCACGTCCTTGTCCCTCAGGTAGGTGTGATAATGCGGCACGTTGTCGCGGGCGACGGCATGACCGTTGTGCAACCCGGTCATCAGCACACAGCGCGCCGGCGTGCAGACGCACCCGCCAGAATAGGCCTGGGTAAAACGCAGTCCCTCGCCTGCCAAACGGTCGATGTTCGGCGTGGCGATGGTCTTCCCGCCGTAACAGCCCAGATCGCCATATCCCAGATCGTCCGCCATCAGGAACACGATGTTCGGCGCCTCCCCTTTCGCCGGCAGGATGGAACAACCACAGAAGACACTGAATACACAGAACAACTTTCTCAGGGTATTTTTCATGATTCTACGACGTCTTGGCGGAACACTAAGGGCGAACGGGAAGGGGACGGCGCCCGAAACCTCCCGTCGTCTTGTCGCGCGCGCCAGCGTTTTGGAGTGCGGTTTCGCACGCCGCTTTGCTTGGCCGAGGTCGCGACAAAGTCTGTATTACAGGGAAACGCCTTGCGGAGAGCCGAAAGGTTCGGGGTGGGGACGGCGGTCACCTGGAGCAAGGGACACGCAGCAAAGCGGTCTGCGAGACCGCACTCCAAGACGCTGAAGCGAATTCGTTGGCGCCACCCCTTCCTCTGAAAACGTTGAACGCCCGTGATCATCGCGTTTCAGTTCTGTGTATTCTGTGTGTTCCGTGGTTCACATCTGCCTCCCATTCGCGCCAGGCGGCGCGCAGCGCTTTCACACGCTCCGGATGATCCGCGGCAAGATCCCTCGATTCGCCCAGGTCCTTTGAAAGATTGAACAACTCCGTCCTCTTCCCCTGGACCCGCAGCTTCCAATCGCCGTTGCGGACCGCGCTTTCCCCGCCCTTGCGCCAGAACAGCATCCGCTTCGGCAGCGGTTCCCCCTCGAACAACAGCGGCGCCAGGTCCACACCGTCGTGGCTGAGCGCATCCAGGTCCACGCCGGCCAGGCGCGCGAAGGTCGCAAACAGATCGGTTGAATGCGCGACCTGATCCGTCTTCCCCGGCGCAATCCGCTCTGGCCAGTTGGCGATGAACGGCACGCGATGCCCGCCCTCGTAGAGCTGCCCCTTCTGCCCTCGCAACGGCCCATTGCTGGAGATGTTCCGGAAGTTCTTCCCGTAGGTCAGGTAGCCGCCGTTGTCCGAACTGAAGATCACCAGGGTGTTCTTCTCCAAGCCCAGTTTCCGGAGTGTCGCCAAGGTCTTCCCAACGCTCCGGTCCAAGGCCTCAACCATGGCCTTCACGTGCAGCGCGACATTGCCCGGATCCGGGATCACGCCCCACTTGTCCTGGCGCCAGCTTTTGCCCTTGGTCCGATGCGGCGGATCGTCCGGCCCCTGCCAAGGGAAATGAATCGCAAGGTGCGGCACATAAAGAAAGAACGGCCGACGCTGATGCCTCCGGATGAAATCCACGCTGTGCCGCGTCAGCAGGTCGGTGGTGTAGCCCGCCTCCATCTTCAGCTTGTCACCCTCCCACCAATCCTCATTGCCCGAGCGATCGATGTGCGTGTGATAATCGCCATCGCCGGAACCCAAACCGCGAAACTCGTCGAAACCCTGGTTGGTCGGCAGGAAGGGAGGTTGATAGCCCAGGTGCCACTTACCGAAACAGCCCGTCGCGTAGCCGCGCTCCTTCAGGACCTCGGCGATGGTCACCGCCGCCAAGGGCAGACCCGTGTCGCGGTCGCCCGTCCCCGACAACGCCGAATCGAATTTCGGCCCGAAGCGCTGCTGATACAGGCCGGTCATCGTCGCCGCCCGCGTGGGGGAACACATCGGCCCCGACGTGTGAAAATCCGTGAACCGCAACCCGCCCTTCGCCAGGGCGTCGATGTTCGGCGTGCGGTTGATCCGGCTCCCGTAGCAGCCGACATCCCCGTACCCCAGATCGTCCGCCAAGATCAGGACGATGTTGGGTGGCTGGGCGGCAAGCATCGCGCCAGCGACCAGCAGAAACAGAAACGCGAAGCAGAATCTCATCGGCGTGAATCATGCACCAATACCGCCGGGCCATGAAGCGCGATTCCCATCTCCTCGTGGCTGCGCTCGCAAGCGTGGATTTGTCCTGGAAGACGAAAACGCCCACCTTCCTGCAAGACTGTGTGAAAACCCTTCCAACTCGTAGCAAACGAGGTGACGAGGCTCATTTATCAACGACTTACGCTTTGAAATGAGCCTCCTTACGTCGGCTGCTACCGTTCTTACACAGTCTCCTGCGAAGGCTGCCACCGGACCGTCCGCTTTCCAACGTCAAGAAACCTTCACACCGCGAACCGCTTCATCTCGCCTTCAGTCTGGGCAGTTCATCGTCGGCGATATCCACTTCCTCAATCTGCCGCTTCAGTTCCTTTTCCAACTCCTTCAACACGGCGGCGCGCTTCGGATCGTCCGCGACATTGTAACGCTGATGCGGATCGGTCTGGCGGTCATAGAGTTCGTCCAGATGCCCGGCAAGTTTCAGGAAGGTATGGCGCTTGGTGCGGATGCCATAATGCGATGTCGCGCCCCAGTAGGCGTAGAACTGGGACTCACGCCAGTCGGGGACGCTTTCCCCTTTCAGCAACGGGACCATGCTGCGGCCCTGCATGGCCTTCGGCGCGGCCACGCCGGCCAGTTCCAACAGCGTGGGAGCGATGTCCAGGTTGAGGCAGAGGTCGTCGTTCACGCCGCCGGGTTTGATGAGCCTCGGATACCGGATCAGGAAGGGCATGCGGACGGAGGATTCAAGGATCAGGCGCTTGTCGTAGAAGCCGTGCTGCCCGAGCCAGTAGCCCTGGTCCGAGGTGTAGATCACCACCGTGTCCTCCTCCAGTTTCTCGGCGTCGAGCCAGTCCAGCACGCGCTTGAGGTTGTCGTCGTTGCCGGTCAGGCAGCGGATGTACTTGTGCATCATGTGCTGGTAGGCGGCGCGGATCTTGTCGCGATCGTCGGACGCGTCGTGTCGGCCCATGGCGTCGGGCTCGGGATCGTTCATATGGCGGTCGTAATAGCTGGACCCCGGGTCTTTTCGGCCGCCCTTGCCCTCGGAATGAAGCATGTGGAACTTAGTGCGCTTGATGAACTCCCTCTGAAGTTGGGAATCGCCGTTTCGGATGTCGTCGTAAAGCGTCGGCGGCTCGGGGATCGTCACGCCCGCCAGCAGGTCGTCGTAGCGCGCGGCGTGCCCGTAGTCGTGATGCGGCGCCTTGAATTGCAGGCACATCAGGAAGGGCTTCGAGCGATCGCGCCCCTTGAGCCAGTCCAGCGCAATGTCCGTGTAGACATCGGTCGAATACCCTTTCCGTTTCCAGGTTCCCTCCGAACCGCTGAAGCCGGGATCGAAGTAGCTGCCCTGCCCCTTCACGACCATGTGTTTGTCGTAACCCTTGGGCTGGCTCTTCAGGTGCCACTTGCCGACCAGGAAGGTCTCGTAGCCCGCCTTCCGCAACTCGACCGGGTATTGCGGCGATTCGTCGTTGATCGCGCCGTTCAAACCCAGCACGCCGTTCTTGTGGCTGTGCTGCCCGGTGAGGATCGTGGCCCGGCTCGGCGAGCAGATGGAATTGGCGCAGGCAAACTGGTCAAACCGCATCCCTTCCTTCGCCAGGCGGTCGATCGCCGGCGTCTTCGCGTGATCCTTGAGATGCGTCCCATACGCCGAGATCGCCTCAAACGCGTGATCGTCCGCCAGGACGACGACGAAGTTGGGCAGGGGCGCAGCGGACAGGGAGATGGCGGCGAGAGACAGAATGCCGATGGTGAGACGCAGGCGTGTTTTCATCACGTGAAGAATCCAGACTCCATGGTCATGCCAATCATCGTCACCACAGTTGATCAACCCCCGCCCCGATGATCTGCTGCTTGTTCGTGTCGTAGGCAACGTAGCCGTAGTAATAGGGCAGTCCTTCGCCATTGAAACGAATGACCGTCAGATTTGTGACGCTCTTCAGATCCATCACCCTTCGCGCCCACTCCAGCCCGTCAGGCGAATCCACGCTGTTATATCCGACGCCCACGGTCTTTGCGAGTTCGGCGAGTTCCCCGTTCTGCCCTCCCAACGCCTCGATACGAGCAATTGAGCGAACGGTCCCTAACCGTAGGGACACTACGGTGATCAATGGCGCAGCAACCACGCAAGACACCAGCGCCAAATTGAACCAGTTGCGACGCATCACGGAGAATCAATGTTCCCGTTATTCCCGATCCATCATCCAAGCCTCCACGCCGCCCCCCGGGCGGCGGCCCATCAATTACTGACCACTGATTACTAATTACTGATTAATGATCACAACTCCACCTTCACCGCATCGGCCGCCTTCTTCGCCTTCTCACGCGCCTCCTCGATGGTGGCCCCGCGCGCCACGGCGACGCCCATGCGGCGTTTGCCGGAGACCTCCGGCTTGCCGAAGAAGCGCACCTGCGTGTCCGGTTGCGCGAAAGCCTCGGTCAGGTTCCCGAACGACACCTTGTCGCTTTCGCCCTCGACGAGGATCACGGCCGAGGCGCTGGGGCCGTGCTGGTGGATGTTCGGGATCGGCAGGCCCAGGATCGCCCGCGCGTGCAGCGCGAACTGCGGCAGGTCCTGCGAGATCATCGTCACCATGCCCGTGTCGTGCGGACGCGGGGAGACTTCGGAGAAGTAAACCGTGTCGCCCTTGATGAACAATTCCACGCCGAAGATCCCGCGTCCGCCCAGGGCGTCCGTGATCTTCTTCGCGTAATCCCGCGCCGCCTCGCGCGCGGCGTCGGTCATCGGTTGCGGCTGCCAGGATTCGCGGTAGTCGCCGTCGATCTGCACATGGCCGATCGGTTCGCAGAAGCCCGTGCCGCCCTCGTGTCGGACGGTGAGCTGCGTGATCTCGTAGTCGAAATCGACAAAGCCCTCGACAATCACCTTGCCGGCGCCGGCGCGACCGCCCTCCTGAGCGTATTTCCAGGCGGGGGCGATGTCGTCCTCGGTCTTGAGGGTGCTTTGTCCCTTGCCGGAGGAGGACATGATCGGCTTGACCACGCAGGGCAGGCCGATCTCGGCGATGGCGGCCCGGTATTCCTCCTCGGTCTGCGCGAACTTGTAGGGCGAGGTCTTCAGGCCCAGTTCCTCGGCGGCCAGGCGGCGGATGCCCTCGCGGTTCATCGTGAGTTGCGTAGCGCGCGCCGTGGGGATGATCGTGGCCAGCCCCTCCTGCTCGATCTCGGCGAGGGTGTCGGTGGCGATGGCCTCCACCTCGGGCACGACCAGGTGCGGCTTCTCCAACTCAATCACCGCACGGAGCTTGGCGCCGTCCAGCATCGGGACCACGTGGGACCGGTCAGCCACCTGCATCGCAGGCGCGTTGGCGTAGCGGTCCACGGCGATGACCTCGACGCCCAGGCGCTGGAGTTCGATGACGACTTCTTTGCCCAGTTCACCGGAGCCGCAAAGCATGACCCGGGTGGCGGTTTCGGAGAAGGGGGTGCCGATGGATGGATTCATGCGGATGAGGTAACGACGCGCTCCCGCGATGTCAATCGAGAGTCATTCCCAAGGCTGGATTCGCGCGGGGACAGCAGAATCACGCGAGCTGCGACGGTCATTGGAGAGGCGGGGCCAACAATCCTCAATGAGCCGACGTTTACAGGCACGAGCGCGGCTCACAGGGGACAGTCCACCCCACCTGATCGGATCATCGAGCGTCTCCTTGGAAGCCACTTCTTCACAGACAGACGCTGGATTCAAAATTGACAAATCAATCCGCAAGGAATGTAAAGGCGTCTCCGTGAATTCCCGTTGGACTGGCGTCGTCGTACCATTCGTTCCCCGGCAGATCTGGACCGCCCCGGGGAGGAAAACGGGAAACCCGCAGCAACCACATCGGGCGGTCCGGAAAAAACAACACAGACAACACCCATGAAACGCCTCGCCCTCACCCTCGGAATCGCCGGCCTGACGCTGGTTCTCACCCAAACCGCCTCCGCCGCCGACAAGGTCGATTTTGGCAAGCAGATCTATCCGTTGCTGGTGGAGAAATGCCTCAGCTGCCACGCGGCTCCCTACGTGGACGCCAAGACCGGCCGCACCAAGAAGCCCAAGGGCGGCGTGCGTCTGGACACCGTGGATCACATCAAGGCGAGCTACGAGAACGACGACGACGAGACGGTGTATTCCGTCGTCCCCGGCAAACCGGAGAAGAGCACGCTCTACACCACCTCCGCCCTGCCCCCCGACCATGAGGACATCATGCCCCCCAAGGAAGATCCGCTGACCAAGGCGCAACTGGAGATGGTCAAGAAGTGGATCCTCGATGGCGCCGACTACGGCAGCTTCAAGGCCCCGGAATATGTGAACCCCAAGGCGAAGAAGTAAGATTCCTCTGAAGCGATTTCAAGGCGGCCGGCATTTGCCGGTCGCCTTTTTCGTGTTTCACCCGCGCGCTCCCTGCCGCTTGAGCAGGGTCGCCGCGCCGGGCCAGCGCCAGGCGCGCGCATCGGCGAGAACCGAGAGCGCATTGGGGTCGGCTCCGGCGGCGAGTAGGTTCTCCATCACCGGGGCGGCAGGATCCGCCTTTTTGGATTTCGGCTTCCTGTAGCGGTCGTTGTAACCGCCATCGGCGCCATGGCCCACGGCATGCCAAAGCGCGCCATGCCCCCTGGCATCGGCGACGTTTACATCCGAGCCCGCCGCGAGCAGCAGGCGGACCATGTCGTCATCCGCGTGCGCCGCGGCCTGCATCAAGGGAGTGACACCGGCGGCATCCGGGGCGTCAACCGACAACCCTTGGTCGATCAACCATTGCACAGTCGCAAGGCGGGCTGCGGCGGCATCCCGCGAACTCCATCCGGAAACCGCCAGGTGGAGCAACGTCCGGCCGCGCGGGTCGATGGCGCCAAGTTCCGCCCCGGAACGATGCAGCAGCTTGACGAGTTCATGCCGGGACTGGACCGCCGCATGCTGGATGGCGGTCAAACCCTCCGCGTCCGCCAGATCCGGGTTCGCGCCCGCCGCAATCAACAACCGGGCCTTCGCGACATTTTCCCGCCAGGCGAAAGCAGTCACACAGAGCGCCGGCCGCAGGACCTTGCCAAAGCGATAGTCGATTTCGACTCCCGGGTGGGCGAGCAGCGTTCTCACCGTCTCGCTTCCACCGCTCAACACCGCCTTCACAAGGGCCGACTCCCCGCCCTCTTCGGCCGGTTGGATCCGCGCGCCGCGGGCGAGCAACCGCTTGAAGTTTGCGTGATAGCCTTCGCCGGCGGCCTTGAGCAGGGCTTCCGTTGCCCTTTCCGGCGTCCAATCGGATCGCTCCGTCAACAACGCGGCCACCTCCGGAGCCAACGATGAAGCCCATTGAAACGCGTTCCGTCCCTGCGTGTCCGTCGCGCCCGACTCAGCCCCGGCATCGAGCAGGATCTCAACGACCTCCAGGCAACCGGCGCGCGCGGCGTGCATGAGGGCGGACCCGCCGGCGTCGTCCCGCTCATCCACGGCGACGCCCCGCTTGAGCAGCAGCCGCACCAGTTCGGGAGACCGCCCCGAAGCCGCCAGGATCAACGGGGTCTCGTTCCGCGGTCCGATCTTCACCCCGAGATCGACCCCGCATAGGATCAACTCCTTTGCGGCTTCATGCTTTCGTTCGGCGAGCGACTCCGCCAAGGGAGTCCGGCCGCGCGCGTCCCGGGGATCGATCGCCGCGCCCAGTTCGATCAGTTCGGCGATCGCCTCCACCCTTCCCGAACGGGCGGCGGTATGCAGGGCCGTGCGGCCGTTCACGTTGCGGTGGTTCGGGTCGCATCCCTTCCCGACCATGAACCGCACCAGTTCCGGGTCCCCGCCGAAGGCGGCGTGGGTCAGGAGTTCGTCCCGCTCCTCGTTCAGATCCAGGGGATTCGCGCCCGCTTCAAGCAGCGCCCGGGCCTTGTCGATCCGGTTCTTCAAAAGGACAGCCCGCAGGGCGCAATAGAGTTCCCTGTCGGAATGGCCTCCGGCGGAAAGACACGCGGTGAACCGTTTGAGCGAGCCACGCTCCGCCAACTTCATCAGATCGTCGCCGGCTTTCATGCATCCCCTTCGCCGGAAGTCGGACCGGGCTCGCACTGCCGCTGGCCCTCACGACACGGCCACCAGCAAAGAACCAGTATCACGGCCGCAACAAAGAACACGACAACCCCGACCGCCCCGAAGAATCCGAGAGGCCAGACCGGCACGTAGGCCTTGTCGTCCAACACGACATAAGGACGCGCCCATGGTCGGACGATGTGACTCCCCTTCTTGGCGGCGAAATGCACGTCCCTTTCGACTTCGTACATCTCCCCGTCCACGATCAGCGCGGGTTGCCCGAACCTCCCCAGACTGGTGGCGGTCTTTTCTTCCACCGTGCCGGAGTAGCCGCTGAATCCGATGGTCCAGGCGTAAAGCGCCAACAACAGGAGCGTCGCCCCCCCGATCACCGCGCCCGACATGATTGCCTTCTCGCGCAAAGACGGATTCTTGCCCTCCGCCTTCACCACGGATTCCCAGAAACCCGGCCCATCCCCCTCCTCCCGCTTGAAGCGGGCGTAGACCAGGAAACTGAGATACGCCCCGATCGTGATTCCGGCGCCGATCAGGATCGGGGCGAAGATCTCCGTGAGAGGCGGGTTCATGTCGGCAGTTGTCCCCTACCGTCGCTCGTTCATCACCGGCCAGTTGTCCGTGCGAAACTGCGCGGCCGGAATGCCGGCTCCGTTGAAGAGATTGCCGACCGGATTGGCCGCCCAATTATAGCGCGCCGCCTCGGGGCTCTTCACCTCGGGGTGCGACAGAACCACACTGTCGCCCTCGATCTTCGCCTCGGCGAAACGCCACTTCTTGTCCGCTCCTGCGATGGCGAAACCCGCCAGCTTCCCGCCCTTGGCCACGAGGCCGCCGTGGGCGTGATCGAACGACACGGCCAACTCGCCGTCAGCCACGGAATACGAACGGAACAGCGGCCCCGAGGAGGCCGTGTCCTCGCCGTAAACCGTCGCCAGGGCCCACCAGCCGAGCCGCCGCCCGACGTCCTGCTTGTTCTTCGGGTGGATGTCCTTCGCCTCGCCGATGTCCGTCGTGATGGCCATGCCGGTATTGGGAACCCGCAGCGCGCGCTGCATGCCGTCGCGCACGATGACCCAGCCACGATCCTCGACAGGTTCGGCCTGCCGCTCCATGTAGTTCGGCAACTGCACCCAGGCGAAGGGGAAATTCCCCTGCCCCCAACGTTCGCGCCAATCACGGATCAAGGTTTCAAGCTGCTCGTCGTAGAGATGGGCGTAGGGCTTGCCCGAGTTGTGCTCGCCCTGGTACCAGACCGCGCCGCGGATCGCGAAGGGGATCAGCGGATTCACCATGCCATTGAACAGGTTGGCCGGGTGGTTCTGGCTCTTCCGGGGATCAACGGGCGCGCGCGGCTTGCGCGGCGCGGGCTTCTTCTCCGCCTTCGCCTTCGCGGCCCGGGTCTCCCAGGCCTTCAACTGGGAATCGTAACGCTGCTTGGCGGCGGCCGGATCAAACTTCGCGACTTGATCCTTCCAAGGCCCGATGACCTGGTCGAAGCCCTTCAGCTTTTCCTGCGCCGGCATGCTGGTCCAGGCCTCGACCGCCGTCCCGCCCCGGGAGGTGTTGATCAGGCCGACCGGAACGCCGCCCAATTGATTGTGGATCTCACGTCCGAAGAAATAGGCCGCCGCCGAAAAGCCGCCGACCGTCTCCGAGGAACAGAGCTTCCAGTCGCCCTGGCAGTCGGACTGCGGCTCCGTCGCAGAATTCCGCGCTACAGTGAACATGCGGATCAGCGGGAAGTCCGCCGCGCGGTGCTCGACCTCGTAGTCCTTCGAGCGGCTGACGCTCATGGCCATGTTCGACTGACCGGAGCCGATCCAGACCTCGCCGATCAGGACCCCGCCACGCTCGATCCGGTTCGCGCCCTGGACAACCAATTTGTGCGGACCGCCGGCCGCCATGGGCTTGAGGCGCGCCGTCCATCTGCCGCCCTTGCCAGCGACGGCGCCGGCGCGGTTATCGCCGAGGGACACCTCGACCTTTTCGCCCGCCGCGGCCCAGCCCCAGACCGGGATCTCGGCGTCGCGCTGCAGGACCATGTTCGCTCCGAAGATGGCCGGCAGGCGGACTTCGGCCCGAGCGACCGGCAGGAACGCGGTCAGAGCCAACGCGACGAGCGCGGATTTGAACAGGGTGCGGAACTGAATCGAGGGGCGGATCGTGTCGTCTTTCATCACAGGAACGGGCGGTTGGTTTTCTGGCATGGAAGCAGAACGCTTAACCAAATCCCCTCCGCCGCGCCAGCGCTTTCCGGCCGGAACCCAGAATGCCATTGATCTTTTTTCCGACAGCAGGAACGATCCCCGTCCCCCGATTCGGCGCGCCCGCCACCAACCGGCAACCGCGCGCCGCGGAAACGCGCCAACGACAGAAATAGCCAGTCATCGCATGATTCGAAAACCGACGCGCCTCCACCTCGCCGCGACGCTGGGCCTTGCACTCCTGCTCGGACAAACAACCGTCAGCGCCCAACCGATCGTCCCGGGCTACGAACGTTTGAAGGACGCGAAGCAGATGGACCTTGCCGGCCTCGGCGAACTCCTGCTCGGCGAACTGAACTGCGCCTCCTGCCATGCCCCCGGCGAGGTCGCCCCGATGCGCATCGCCACCAAGGCCGCGCCGGACCTAAGCCAGGCGGGAGCCCGCCTCACCCCGCAGTACATCCGCGCTTTCCTGGACGCGCCCCACAAGCTCAAGCCCGGCGCCACCATGCCGGACATCTTCCACGCCTCGGAGGGTTTCTCCAAGGCCGGAGCCATCGATTTCCTCACCCACTACCTCGTCTCCCTGGGCGGACCGATCCGCGCCTCTAAGACTCCCGTCAACGCCTCCGCCGCCGACACCGGCAAGACCCTCTATCACACGGTCGGCTGCGTCGCCTGCCACGATCCCGAGAATGCGGAAGGCTCCACCGTTTCGTCCGTGCCGCTCGGACGCCTCGCAATGAAGACAACGGTCGAGGAATTGACCCGTTTCCTCCTGGACCCGGAACATCTGCGCAAGGGCGGCCGCATGCCGAACCTCGGTCTGAGCGAATCCGAGGCCCGCGCCATCGCCATCCATCTGCTGCGCGAGCAGATGACCAATCCCCAGGGAGCCTCCGCCGAACCGCTCGCCGCCGAGGGGCTGCGCTTCGAGTATTTCGAGCAGAGTTTCAAGAAGCTGCCCGACTTCAGCGGCCTGAAGCCCAAGGAAACAGGGATCACCACGGAGATCTCACTCAAGCAGACCGGCCTGAAGATGAAGAAGGACGGTTTTGCCCTCCGCTTCTTCGGCGACCTCCAGGCGCTGAAGAAAGGAACCTACCGCTTCTGGCTTCGCTCCGACGACGGCTCCCGCCTGCTGATCGACGGCAAGACGATCATTGACGTGGACGGCATCCATCCGGCGAACGAGAAGTCCGGGCAGATCGAACTCTCCCCGGGCAAGCACGCGATTGAAGTGCAGTATTTCGAGGCCGGCGGTCAGGAGGTTCTCGCCCTCCAGTGGAAGGCTCCGAAACTGAAGCGCGGCCCCATCCCCCCCGGCCTGCTTTCCGCCCCGAAGATGACGCCCATGGTGCCGCTCGAAAGCGCGCCCTTTGCCGTGGAACCCGACAAGGCAAAGATGGGCAAACAGATGTTCGTCATGCTGCGCTGCGTCGCCTGCCACAAGATGGAGGGCCTCGCGCCGCTGGCCCCCGCCGTCCCGATGGCATCCCTCAATCTCGATTCGCCCATCGGCTGCCTCTCGCCCGGCGTCCGCAAGGGGCTGCCCAACTACCGCTTCTCCGAGGACCAGCGCGCCGCGCTCAAGGCGGCCCTCCAAGGCGGCTCCGGCTTCGCCCAACCGCTGAAGCCCTCCCTCGCGATCGCCCGCTCGCTCGCGGTCTTCAACTGTTACGCCTGCCACGAACGCGACGGCATCGGCGGTCCCGACGAAAAACGCGGGGAACATTTCACCACCACCATCGAGATCGATCTCGGCGATGAAGGTCGCCTTCCGCCAACGCTCACCGGAGTCGGGTCCAAGCTCCAGGAAAAGGCGCTGCGGGACATCGTCGGCAGCGACGCCCACCGCATCCGCTACTTCATGGCCACACGCATGCCCCGCTACCCCGCCGCCGCCGTGGAGCCGCTGCTCGCGAACCTGGTCGCCAACGACCGCAAACCGGAATACCTCAAGGCTCCGGAATTCAGTGAGATTGCCGTCAAGGACGGCCACCAGCTTGTCGGCATCGGCCAGAACGCGCTCGCCTGCATCACCTGCCACATCGTCAACGGCGTCGGCTCCGGAGGCATTCCCGGGGTGGACCTGGCGACCGCCCACGAACGACTCACCCCGGGCTGGTTCCACGCCTACGTCCTGAACCCGCTCACCTTCAAGAAGGAGACCCGCATGCCGACCTTCTTCCCGGAAGGAAATTCCCCGATCACGGCGGTCGCCGGCGGCGATGCGAACAAACAGATCGACGCCATCTGGACCTACCTCGCGCTCGGCAAGTCCATGCCCCTGCCGGTCGGAGCCCAGATCGAGGGCGGCGTCGGGGAGGAACTCATCCCGATCGAGGAGCCCATCGTCCACCGCACCTTCATGGACGGCGTCGGCCCGCGCTCGATCCTCGTCGGCTTCCCCGAACGTGTGCATGCCGCGTTCGACGCCAACGTCATCCGCCTCGCCAAGCTCTGGCGCGGACGCTTCTTCGACGGCGCCGGCGTCTCCAGCGGCCGCACGGACAAGTTCTTCGCCCCCCTGGGCGACGACATCATTGATCTCCCTCCCGGTCCGGCCTTCGCCTTCCTGGACAAGGCCGATTCGCCCTGGCCCAAGGCGGCGATGACCGACCGAAACCTCGGCGGCCGTTTCAAGGGCTACAGCCTCGAATCCGCCTCCCGCCAACCCTCCTTCCGCTATCGGCTACAGGACGTCAATATCGAGGAGCGCATCGAGCCCGTTCTCAAGCCCGGCGGCGCGTCCGTCATCCGGCATCTCGAACTGCGCGCGGACGTCCCGGTCGACGGCCTCTGGTTCCTCGCCGGAGCCGGTGAGAAGATCACGCAGGACAAAGACGGAACCTGGGCAATCGACGGGAAGATCCGCCTCCGGTTGGAAGGCGACATCGCGGAAACCAAGACGCGTCAGGGAGAGAACGGAAAGGAACTGCTCGTGCGCCCCGCATTCAAGGGCGGCGCGGCCGGCATCAAGGCGGACATCCAATGGTGAAAACAAAGAAACTCATCCCGGGCGCGCTCGCCGCGCTGACCCTGCTTGGCGGCGCCCTCCCAGGCCGCGCGGCCGACGAAGCCGATTACTACCAGATTGTCAGCTTCTCCGCGTCCGACGATCAGTTCCTCCGCCTCGAGATCTGCTCCATGACCCAGTTGGCGGACGGAAACATGATGGTCGGCACGCGCACCGGCGACATTATCCGCATCGAGAATCCCTACGGCGATCCCGAAGAGGCAGTGTTTACAAAATGGGCGCGCGGCCTCAATCATCCGCTCGGCCTGCTGGAACACAAGGGCTGGATCTACCTGGCCCAGCGCGGCGAACTCACCCGGCTCAAGGACTCCACCGGCGACGGCAAGGCCGACATCTTCGAAACGGTCTGTGACGAATGGCAGATCAGCGGCAACTACCACGAATTCAATTTCGGCCCGCGCCTCGACAAGGACGGCTGGATGTGGGTGACGCTGAACAAGCCCTTCGGCGGCGAGCCCTACGGCTTCGCCCACTGGCGCGGTTGGGCCGTGCGTGTCAATCCCGACACCGGCGAGATGCAGCCCATGTGCGCCGGCCTTCGCTCCCCCGCAGGCATCGAAGACAGCCCTTGGGGCGACATGTTCTACACGGACAACCAGGGCGAATGGTGCAACGCCTCGAAGCTCTCGCACCTTGAGTTCGGCGACTTCCACGGTCACCCGCACGGCCTGCCCACCCAGAAACTCGCCGGCCCGCCCTTCGACAAGATTCCCAAGCCCAAGTCCGGGACCTTCATGAAGGACCTGCACGAGTCCCTGCCGCAGTTCAAGATGCCCGCGGTCTGGTTCCCCTACGAGAAGATGGGCAAGAGCCCCAGCGGACTGCGCTGGGATACCAGCGGCGGGAAGTTCGGCCCTTTTGACGGACAGCTCTTCGTCGGCGACCAGCATCACGCCTGGATCATGCGCGTGTCGCTGGAGAAGGTGGACGGCCATTGGCAGGGCGCCTGTTACCGGTTCCGCAAGGGCTTCCAGTGCGGGATCATCCGGCTCGCCTTCGGCAAGGATCATTCGATGTTTGTCGGCATGTCCAACGCCGGTTGGTCCGGCCTCGGCAACAAGCCCTGGGGCCTGCAACGCCTGGTCTGGACCGGCAAGACGCCCTTCGAGATCCACACCATGAGCGCCAAATCCGACGGCTTCGAGTTGACCTTCACCCAGCCTGTCGACAAGGAAGCCGCCGCCCAACTGGAGAACTACTCGATGGAGAGCTACACCTACCAATTGCGCAGCGGCTACGGGGGCCCCGAGGACGACAAGCAGCCCGTCAAGATCGTGAAGGCGACCGTTTCCGAGGACGGCCTCAAGGTCCGCCTCAAGGCCGACTCCCTGCGCGCGGGCTACGTGCACGAACTGCACATCGCCAACGCAAAGTCCAGGACCGGCGCGGACCTCCTCCACCCGGAGGCCTACTACACGCTGGTGAACATTCCCAAGGACTGAACCTCCAGCCATGCGTGTGTCGGACATGTTCTCCGGGTCCGGCTTCCGCTTCTCCATGCGAATGCAGAGCGGCGATCCCGCCGACTATTTCGCGCCGACGGAGAACCACGCCGCGCTCCTTGAAGAACGCGCCCGCTGGCTCGCCAAATCCCCAGACCGCCACGCTGGGCTGCTTCCCGAAGGCGTCCCGCTGCTGGGGGAAGCCCTCGACCTCGCCGCAACCTGGGACAGTTCCTTCGAGGCTGACAGCGTTCGATCATCCGAAAGCAAGCCGTCCGCGCAGGCACGCAACGGCGTCACCCCGGGCGAATTGGATATGCTTCCTCTCCCTCACCCCAACCCTCTCCCCCGGGAGAGGGAGAAAGAAGCGGGCGCTTTCGGAACGCTCCAGAGCCAGACTGATACCGATGACGGTCAGAGATATCCCTCTCCCGGGGGAGAGGGACCAAGGGTGAGGGCGATTCCGCCTGGACCCGACACCGGCGCTGATCAACTGCATACCCTTGCGCGCGCCTGGGAACCGGACTTCCTCCTGCTCAAACCAACCGATGCTGCCATGCCCATCCTCGTCGGCGGAGCGGTCTGTTTTCCGTCGTCCTGGTCCCTGGAGGAGAAGATGGGAAGATCCATCGACTTCATCCACGAGGTCGTGCCCGGATTGAACGAAGCCATCGGGGACAAGGTGAGAAACTTCCTCAACCGCCTGCGCCCCGGCGTCGCCTGGCTGCGCGCCAACTGGGGTCTCAGCGCCTCCCACGAACTGAACCAGCATCCCGCGCGCGGCCTCGCGCGCCTCTCGGCCAAAACCCCGCCGGAGGACATCTGGCTCCGCGTCGAGCGCCAGGCCCTCGTGGCCCTGCCACAATCCGGCGGCGTGCTTTTCGGGATCAGGGTGGAATCCGCGCCGCTGAGTGAGGTGAAACAGGAACCGGCGGCGGCGCTGGCGCTGGCGCAGGACCTGCAAACCATGCCCGAAGCCATGGCCCGCTACAAAAACATCGCGACCGTGAGGCCGCGGGTCCTGGAATGGCTGGCCGGCGAAGGATCGGGCTGATCGGTCCAATCCGTCCGATCAGGCCGATCTCTTATTCCGCCACACTCGTCGCGGCGGCCGTCGGGAAATCCTTTGGGACCTTCTGCGTCACCTTGCCGGTGGCGGCCCACTCCGCGCCGCGCAACAGGGTCGTCTTGAAGCCCAGGCATTGCTGGGAAATCAGGCCGTGCCCAAGCGTCGTGTGGAAGACCCGGCCCTTGCCGTAGGCGATCGTCATCAGCATGGGCTCGTGGTTTCCCGAACCGCCCCTGGCGGGCGTCGCGAAGGCCGTGGCCAGGACAGTCAGGTTGTTCGCCGGGCCGCGCAGGCGGTCGTAGAGTTCATCCTGTGTGTGCAGCCACTTGGCCGGAAGCCCCTTGACGATCGGGTGCTCCGATTGGCGCACCTCCACCAGGAATTCATGTTCCGCGCCGTGCGAACCGCCGCGCCCCGGCGTCAGGTCGCGCAGGATCTTCCCCTCCCAGTAACGCACGTAGGGGCCGGACCTCTCATCGCGTCCGCCCCAACCGCCGATGCCGATCATCTCGTTGTAGGCCTGCCATTCGGGAAACGCGTTGTTCGCCGCGTGAACCGTCACGAAACCGCCGCCCTTCTTCACGAAGGCCTCGAACGCTTTCCGCGTCGCCTCTGGCCAGGGATCGCCGTTGTAATTCGAAATCACGACGTCGTATTTCGCAAAGTCCGGTTTGAAGCCGCTCATGTCCTTGCCCTTCCCCGGCGTCGTCGCGACATCCACGGAAAACAACCCACTCCCCTCGAGATACTGCTTCATCAGCTGTGTCGTCTCCGGCCAGACGCGATGGTTGTTCTGGCCGTCGATGATCAGCGCCTTGATGGCGGCCGAGGCGGAGACGGGAAGCGTCAGGCAGGCGAGGCACAAGGCTATCAGGAGTGGTTTCTTCTTCATGGGAGTGACGGGTATCAGGTTCTCAACAACGTCTGCAACAAATGTCGTGTTTCACTTCGTGGTTTCGATCCAAATCTGTCGGGTCGCCTATGGCTTGATTGAAACGGTGGGGCGAACTGTCCCAGTGAGCCGCGCTGTGGCATGCCCTCGCCGGCTCATTCGGAGAATTCGCCCCACCCGACTCATTCCTTGGCACGATCTCAACCGCGACCGCCGGACTGGCCGACGCCTTTGGCCGTCAGGAAAATCGCCACGAACATCGTCAGCGCGCCGATCGGAACCAGGAAGATCCCGAGCCCCGGATCGCCGTCATAGATCCAGACGCCCCCGAGGAAAAAACCGCCCGGCATGAGGATCAAGGTGGCCATCAACAACGGCGACGCCAGCCGCAACCAACTGTCCGCTGAGGCCGGCTGAGAACGCGCGGTGAAGGCGAAGACGATGTGCAGGATCGAAAACAGGGTCCCGTGCGCATGGGAAAGCTGGAACATGAGCCGGCGCATCTCATTGCCCACGTTCAGATACCAGCCCACCTTGAAGCCGTGCAGGTATTCCAGGAATAGACCAAGCGCCATGAAGATCAACAGCGACCACCAACCGAACTTCAAGTGGCGTCCAAAGTAATCCATTTCCGCGGCGGTCGATTTACCAGCCTCGCCGCCTTCGGGTTTCTTTTCGCTGTCCGAATCGCTCATGGGTGCAATTCTCACGAATTGCCCGGAAAACACAAGCCGTTCAACACCCCGTTCCGGGCCGGCGGGCGGGGCAAGAAAGGTGGAAAAGCTGCGCGCTGAAGCAACCCCTCCAGCGCAATGGCGAGTCGTTTTGAAATGCGGCGGTCGCCTTTTCCCCGGCCTCTAGACTGATGCGGAAGCAACCGCCGCCGCCCACACGATCAGTCCACCCAACCCGATCAATGCCGAGCCCGCGACGAACGCGCTCCTTCCGCGTGGTTTCCGCCAATTGGCAATTCCATGGATCACCGCAACCGCCGCCAGGGTGAAAATCATGAACGCAACGGCGCCAAGATCGCCGGGCATGATGGCTGTCATCGTCTCACCTCGCCATCCCCGCCAATCAGCAACCCACCGTCGGCGTCGAAGGCAACCGCATACACCGGGCCTTTGCCCGACGAATCCAGTCGTTCCCAGGTGTCGTCGGCCGCCGAAAGCCGGTAGATCCCGCCGTCGGAGGTCCCGGCGATGAGTTCGCCGCGCGGCCCGCCCCACGCCAAGGCCAACACGCGCGGCAGGGCTCCGATGCCCGAAGTCCGCGCCTCCATGCCCAGGCCGTCGTAGGTCCGCACGAAGTCGCCGTCCGCCGTGTGGATTCGCACCTTGGCGTCGCGCGAACCGGACGCGAAGAAACGCCCATCCGGCGAGAAGACCAGGCACTCCACGCCCGCCGTGTGCTGTTGGAGGATCCTCGGCTCCCCGCCGTCGCGTTGGGAAACCAGGATCACGCCATCCAGCCCCGCCGAAACCAACTTGCTTCCATCCGGCGAATAGGCGACGGCGAGCGCGTCGGCGGTGTGCTTGAGCCGCTCGACCGGAGCGGTTCCGGGGAAGCCGCGCAGTTCCAACGTGTAGACGCGGTCGTCCGCGCAAGCCATCGCCGCCTCGTTTCCGTCCGGCGACACCGCGACGTGATAGACGACGTCGTTGGCCACGGGCACGAAGTCGGTCTCGCCCATTCTGGGATTCGCGAGCCTGACCTGGCTGGATTCCCCCGGCTTGCCGCCCACGAGAATCACGTTGTGCAGGTTCGGTTTCCTGCCCGGAACCAAAGCCATGTCGAATACCCGAAATGACGGCCGAAGAATCAGTTTCAGGTCCTTGCCAACTCCTTCGAACAGCCCCCCCTGTGAGACGGACAAGACCTTGTCGCTGTCGCGGAAGACAGAAACCACCGGGCCGAGATGGCGGTCCGCTCCCACGGCGCAAGCCGCCCAGAGAAGACCAAGGAAGAACAGGAAGCGCTTCATGACTTCATCTCCCAGACCGAAATTGCGACTTGCTCAAAAGGTGGGGCGGACTGTCCCCACCCGCCGGAAACCGAATCCGATTCGCGCATATCGCCCCGTCTCACGCCAAAGCCTCGCGGATCGGCGTCATGCTTTCCTCCACGACGGGAATGGGCCGCCCGGTTTCGGTGTGCATCTTGGTCTCCACATCCGCGCCAAGGGCCGCCAACACGGTGTAGAACAGATCGCCCGGCGTCACCGGCCGCTCGACCGGAGCCTCGCCGCGCGCGTCGGTCTTCCCGACCAACACACCTTTCTTCAGGCCCGCGCCGAACAGCAGCGACGAACTCGCCCGCGACCAGTGATCGCGCCCGGCCGCCGGATTCAACCGCGGCGTGCGCCCGAATTCCGTGGCCACCATCACCATGGTCCGCTCCAGCATTCCGCGACGTTCCAGGTCCTCATGCAGCGCCGACACCGCCTGGTCCAGCGCCGTCAGTTTCGGCGGATAGCCGAAGGTCAGGGCGTCCTTGATGCCACGATGATCGTCCCAGCCCTTGTAGCGGATGAAGGCCGTGCGGACGCCGCCCTCCACCAAGCGGCGCGCCAGCAGGCAGGACTGGCCTAGAAAATGCCGCCCGTAGCGCGCGCGCAGCTCGACCGTCTCGCGGTTCACGTCAAACATCGACCGCACCTCGGGATCCAGCGAAAGAAACCGCGCCTGGTCGAGGAACCGATCCCTGCCCCGCTCGGATTCCGAACGCGGCCCGCCGTCCAGCGCGTCCACGGTCTTGAGCAGCTTCATCGCACGATCCAGCTGCGAGGGCGGGTTCAGGTTGTTCACCCGAAAGTCCTTCACGCCCGGACTGCCGCCGATTTCGAAGGGGCCGCGCGTGATCGGCATGAAGCCCTGCCGCGCGTAGTAATGGGCGTCCGGGATCGCGACGAAGGGCGGGACCTGCGCCGAAGTGTCCTCCGCCTCGTGCCCGAAGATGGCGCCGATGCTGGGGTAATTGAGGACCGGATTCGGACGCCGACCGGTCAGCACATGGCATGAGGCGCGGTCGTGATTCCCCTCGGGGCTGGTGACCGAGCGCACCAGCACGCAGTCCTTCATCATCGCGGAAATCCGCGGCAAATGCTCGCTGACGAACGCGCCCTCCAGGCTCGACTCCCGGCAGACCAGGTCGCCGCGGATGTCCAGCGGCGCCTCGGGTTTGCCGTCGAAGGTGTCGATGTGCGACATGCCCCCGTCCAGCCAGATGAGAATCAACGAGCGCTTCGACTGCTTCAGGAACTCCGCGCCCGAAACCAGCCGCGGCAGGAAGGGCAGCGCGCCCATCGTGGTGAGGAAGTTGCGTCGGTTCATTTCGCGTGCGGTGTCATTTCAATCACATCGGCCGGCTCAGCGCAACGATCCGAACTCCCGCCCGGCCAGCAACGCGAAGGCCAGATCGCGGCCGGCCGCGCGGGCGTCGTCGCCCTTCAAGGTCGGCAGCAACGCCTTCGCTTCCCGCTCCGTCGGCGGACGCGTCAGGATCAGGCGAAACAGCTCTTGCAATTGCTCCGCGGGATCCGGTTGAAAATCGAAGATTGCCTCGACCTGGTTGCCGGGCGCTTCGAGCCCCGCCTGGATCAGGCCGCTGTTCATCACATACAGCTGCCGCGCCAGGGGCGATTCTGGCGGGGCCGGCCGGTCGATCTCCACGCCCAGCACGGACTCGACCGCGCGCTTGAATTGCGCCGGCGCCAACGGCCGCGCCTCGCGTCGGGCCAGGTAGGCCAACGCGGGATCCCCCTTCAGATTCCCGCGATCCGGCGGCTCTGAGGACAAGGCGTAGACGCGCGAGACGGCGATCGTCCGGACCAGTTGGCGCAGGTCCGCGCCTTCCGCCTGGAACTCCTTCGCCAGCAGGTCCAACACCGTTTCGTGCACGGCGGGATTGCTGAGCCGGTGATCGTCCGGCGACGCCACCAGCGGTTTGCCGACCAACACGCCGAACACGCGATTGGCGAAGTTGCGCGCAAACTGTCCGCCCGAGCCCTCCAACGCGAACCACGCCGTCTCCTTCTCGAAGGAAAGACCGGCGGGCGGACGCTTCGCGGAGATGGGCAGCAGCGCCGGCTCGATCGGGCGACCCTCGCCAGGAAGAAAGAAGCGGCCCGCCATCATACCGCCGCCGGGAGCAGGACGCGGATCGGCGAAGTAGGCGGAGAATTGCAGGTGCTCCTCGCGACGCCAGCGGTCCAGCGGATGGTTGTGACAGCGCGCGCAGGCGATGCTCATCCCCAGCATCGTCCGCCCGAAATACTCGGCCCGATCCCGCGGATCGCTGAGGTGACGCCACGCCTGGTCGGGACCGCGTTCGGTGAGGACGCGCTCAGCAATCTCCGTCAGCGACAAACCATTCTTCACCGTCGTGCGAAAGAACCTCCGCAGCTCCGTGTTGCGCCCGACGCCATTGCGGTCGTCCATGCCCGGCTCGGGAACCTCGAACCAACGCGCGACGTGCGCGCCAAAGACCTCGTTGAACTCCTCCGACGCCAACAGCCGGTCCACGGTCGCAGCCACGCGGGTCGCCTCCGGCAAGTCGAAGAAGGCGCGGGTCTCGAAGGGGCTTGGCGGTCGCCCCGCCAAATCGAAATACAACCGACGCAACAGCGTGTGCGGCCTCGCAGCGACCGCCGGGGCCAGCCCCAGCTCCTTCATCCGCGACAACCACGCCGCATCCAGCGGCGACAACTCCGATTCCCCGGGCTTCTCTGGATTGACCTTGGCGAAAGGCTGGACGATCGGCGCGCGGGCGTTGAACTTGCCAAAGCGCGCCAGGATCCATGCCTCGCCAGGACCTGCCAACTCGATTCCGCCGTCATCGCGCGGCTTCGCGACATCCTCCGCCGTGGAACTCAGCAGGGACAACTCCGTGACGTCGCGCGTCCGCGTCCCGGCGTCCGAAGTGAAGCGCGCGACCACCCTTGCCCGCCCATCCGCGATCGTGAGGTCGATGCCGCCCAGTTCCTCGCGCGGCCCGGCTTCGTAGGGCGCGCCCGCCGCGATCCAGTCACGCAGCGTCCTGTAAAAAGGATCGTCCTCCTTGAACACGCGGCCGCCGCCATGCTTGAGCTTCCGCAGCGGCTTGCGCAGGAACAGGCTTTCCTCCGGCTGGAGCAGATCGACGCGCCGCCCGTCCAGTTCGTTGCGGATGGCCTCGTAATCCTCCCGGGGATCGCCCGAGAACAGGGACAACTTGAAGCCCCCCTGCCCCGTGGCCGTGCCATGGCACTCCGCCGCCGCGCAACCGGCCTTGGCCAGGATCGGCGAGATCTCGTGGGCGAAGTGGAACGGGACGGCGGCTTGCGCAGTGACTCCCGGCGCGAAGGCGGCGCAGACCAAGGCGGCGACCCGCGAGATCATCGGCCCGATCCGGCTGACCTGTCCGATCCGTCCCATTACCTCACCGCCCGCGTTTCGCAGACTTGTCGTGCTGTTTCAGGAAGCCCTCCGCGAGGGACTGCGCGTGCTCGGTCCCGTAGCGGTCGCGGAAGCTCAGCATCAGCTTGAACATCTCGACCGCCTCCGCGTTGAGGGCGTCGCTCTCCTTCGCCCGCGCCTCGATCTTCGCAAACACCTCGTCCGCCTGCGCGTCGTCGTTGGTCTGGCGGATGAAGGAACGCAAAAGGCTGTTCAATTCCGGGTCCTCCGGCGGCTTGCCCTGCCGTTGCGCCTTGGGCTTGGCGGTTTCTTCCTTCTTCATCGCCTTCCCCCGCTCGCCGCCGCGACGGGCCTCCGGTTTCGCTTCGCCTCGCTCGTCCCCCTCGCGCTGCATCCGGGGCTGGTTGCCCTCCTGGGCGCCGCGTCGATTCGGGCGCATGGAGTAACGACCGCCGCCTTGTTCCTGAAGCCGGTCCACCTGCGCCTGCAGCCGCCGGATTTCTCCCGCCTGCTCGACCGCCAACGCGCGCAACGCCTCCGCGTCCTTCGGCAGGTTCGCCGCAAACAACCGGCGATACTCCGCCGGATCGCTTGGGATCGCACCGGCGAGTTCCTCGATCCAGCCACGCAGGATTCCCTCGTCCTCCTGGTTGACGTCCGTGAAGGCCTTCGTCCTTACGACCTTGCCCTTGTCCACCAGGATCAGCGAGAGCGCGGCCTTGCGGTTCAGGGCGTAGTTGCCCGGGCCTTCCGCGCCATCGAGGCTCAGCAGGACCGGATTGCGCAGTTTGAGTGAGCCGTTCACCGCCTTGAGGCGCGTTTCCGTCGCTGTCCGGTCCGGACTCAGCATCAGCGTGAACGACCGGAAGCCCTTCACCGAATACTCCGAGCCAAAGCGGTCCAGCCCGCGCACGACGGGCAGGATATTGCGCGTCAGCTCGTGGATGAACAAAAGCGCGCCCGGCCCGTCGCCGATCTCCGCCGCCGCGTCGAACTCCCGCCCCGCATACCGCCCGCCGTGGGGACCGCCCGAGCCGTAGGCCATGACCGGCGTGATCGCCGTTCCCGGAGAGGGGCCGGTCTGGAGTTCCTGTGAGTGCGCGCCCGCGATCGTCGCCGCCAATGCGCCCGCCATGATGATCTTCAGTTTCATGATGCAGTGGGAAAGTTCCGGCTGATTCAACGTTCCGACCAATCGCCCAGCAGGCGGAGATCGTCGAGCAGGAACTCCCGTCCCGGCTCGCCGATGAACTCAAAGGCCAGCAGATCGACCCGGCCCGGCTTCAAGCCGGGAAAGTCCTTGAACAGCACGTCGATCCGGGTCCAGTCACCGCCCGCCTCGATCGTTTGCGGCAATACGGACACCCGTTGTTCCTCGGAAAACGCGTCCATCAGGATCGTCAACCGCACGCGTCCCCGTCCACCCGGGACTCGAGTCTGGAACTGCGCGCCGATCGCGCCCTGCAACCGGATGTGCCATTCGCGCAAAGCTGTTGTCGCGATCGTGACGGAGGCCTTGCCCTCGGGAATGCGAACCGAAAGGGCCCGCTTCCCATTGTAGGGGCTGGGGACAATCTTCTGGTCGACGCCCCCACTCGCCGGAGCCAGAACCCGCCAACCTCGCGTCCCCTCCTCAAATCCCTCGAGAAATGACCAGAAAGGCCGGCTCGGTTTCTCCAAGCCCAAGGCGCGCGGGGCGCAGATTCGTAGGGGAGAGAGTTTCCTCCCGCCGTCCGCCGCCTCCACGAAATAGACGATCGGCACATCGAGGTTGTCCACCGGCAGGACGGCCACCCGATCCCGCCCCGGAGCCTTCATCGGAACCGGCAGCCAATGTCGGGCCGCCCAATGCCCCGGCGCGTCCACGCTCGACCACAACCGGACCTCAGCCTTTGCCGGGACGGCCGTCGAAGGAAAGCTGAACCGAAGCCTTCCCGCAATGGAATCGACCTTGAGCTCTCGAAAAATCTCCGGATCCACTGTCCCGCCCGACAACTCGTCCGGATAGGCGGAGGAGCCCTCCAACACACGGTCCGGGCTGGCGCCATCCGCCGCGAAACCGCGACCGGCGACCATTGCCAAGAGACCCAAAAAAGCGATGACTGCCTTCATTTTCAACTCGCCGGATTATCCCCGATCCATCCCCGACCGCAACCGCGAATCGAACAGGGACTTGCCAGACTCCAAATCCGCGCGACACTACGCCCGCTTCCGAATTTCACCATGAGTATTGCGACCAGAAAAGGCGACGACGGCACGACCGGCCTGATGTACAACCGCCGCGTCTCCAAGTGCCACCCACGCGTCGAGGCCTATGCGAGCGTGGACGAACTGAACTCCGCGCTCGGCATGGCCCGGGCGACCGCGGCCGACGAAACCCTGACCTCCCGCCTGCTGACCATCCAAAAGGACCTCGTCACCCTGATGGGCGAACTCGCCACGGCCAGCAAGGATCTCGACCGCTACCGCAAGGACGGTTTCCAGCTCATCGCCCCCGAAGCCACCGTCAAGCTCAACGACTGGGTGAAGGACCTGGAAGCCCGGGAAATCAGCTACAAGGGCTGGGCGACGCCCGGCGCAACGGTGAATTCCGCCGCCCTCGACGTCGCCCGCGCGACCTGCCGCCGCGCCGAACGCCGCGCCTGCGCCCTTCGGGAAGCCGGCGACCTGGAGAACCTGGAGATCCTCGTTTACCTGAACCGCCTCTCCGACCTTCTGTGGCTCTTTGCCCGTCAGGCGGAAGCCGGCCCGACAGGGGAGAAATAAGCAGCGTCGCCTCCAGGAAGTGATCGCCAACGGACGGCGCGCGAAGGACGCCGATCAAGGAGCGGCGACATTCTTGTCGCCGTGGCCCTGGAGGGGCCAGAAAGGCGCCGGGTGTTTTCTGTTCTTGGTGACACCTCGCGCGCCCATGCGCCTGCTTCGCAGGCAGGGCGACAAGAATGTCGCCCCTCCTTGATCGAGCCCTTCGGAACACGACGGAGGACAACCTCGTCCCGCCACGGATTCAACATCCCGGTTTCGCCCCCTTCCAGCACTCCCTCCCCGCCATCCGCCTCAAGTTTTCCAGCTGTTCTCGAGGAAAACGATGAGGCGCTTTTTTGCGAAACTTATTGACAACATAGGATTGAACTCTAGTTTCCCGCGCTCCCGTCAAGAAAAACGGGTTGAAGACATGATCGCACGGACGAACAGCCCCGCAGCACGGCCCCGCGAAAAGCGGTCCGCCGCAAGCCGGGCCTGCCGTGCCATCCCGCAATCCGCCCGCCCCGCACCCTCCCGCTGATCTTCCCGGACGCCCCTTGGGTCGCCCCTGCGCCATGCGCCGCCTTCTCACCATTTTCCTTTTCCTTTTCACCTCGCTGCTTCCCCAGCGAAGCGCCTGGGCGGCGACCTACGGCCAGGAGGTGGTGGCCGCCGTGCTGCTGGCCGAGGCCCGTGGAGAAGGCAATAAAGGCATGAAGGCCGTCGCTGAAGTCATCCGCACGCGCGCAGACCAGAAAGGGGTTTCCATGCTGGCCGTGGTCAAACCTGGAGCCTTCACCAGCCTGAAAGGGACGAACCGCGACGCGCTGCTGCGTCGGTTCCGCTTCCATCCGCTGTTCGAGGAGGCGCTGAAAATCGCAAGGACCGCTTACAACGAGCCGGAAAACCTCCCCAACGTCACCCGCAAAGCCACGCATTTCGCCCACAAATCCGAGATCCCCTGGTGGGCTGAAGGACGACGCCCCGTGGCGCGCATCGGCAACCACGTCTTCTACCGGCTGGCGAGGTTCTGAAATTCCTCCTCGCCCTCGACAGGACGCCTCGGAATTCGAGGACGAGCCCAGTCACCAGTCACCGCACTCCTCAAAAGACCTCGGCGTCAAACGAGCCGGCGACGAAGCTCTTCCTTCCGTCCGGCACGGCGATGAAGACCCGCCCGCTGATGCGGCCGTCCTTCATGTTGTCGAACTCAAGCTTGATCGCGAAACTGTTGTCGTAGAGCCGCATCGGCATCCGCAGCTTGGTGGGATCCGTCCACTTCATGCGGACGGCCGGCGTGGCGACGCCGGAAACCTTGGGCAGCTCGAACTTCTTTCCGTCCAGCGCCTCGCCGGGCCGCTGGATGTTGTGGACCTCCACCTGAAAATCCGGGGACTTCTCCGAGCCGTCCCGCAGGATCAGGACGCCGTTCTCGACCAAGGCGGCGTCCAGCTTGAATTCCTTGTTGTTGATCTCCCCGAAGACCGGCTCCTCGGGAATGCCCGCGTTGAGGATGTTCATCGTCCACGCGCGGAGGACGCGGCCGGATGACGTGGGCGCGGGTTCAGCCGGTTCCGGTTCGACGGGCGGAGGCGCCGTCGCGGGTTGGGCGGCCGTCGCCGGCAGGGGCTCGGCGGCGGCCGTTTCCGCCGGAGCAGTCGCCGCGGGCTCCTGCTTCATGGCCGCAGCGGCAGGCGCGGGCGTTGCGGTTACTGGCTCCTCCTTTACGGCCGGAGCGGAAGCGGTCATGGCGGGCGGCTGACCTCCGCCCTGCATGGCGCGGGCCATGGCGAAGCCCATCAACGCCCCCATGCCCTCCTCGCTGAGCAACTCGTTCGGAACGCTCGCGGAAAACTCCACGGTATTGTCCGTCGCCAACACCCCCAGGCTCCCGATCAGGTCGGCGACCGGATTCATCAGGTTTTCCGGGATGGCCGACTTGAGCATTTCAAACTGCTTTGGAGCCTGATCGATCCCTTCGTTCATGGCGACGGCGATGCCTTCCGCCGCAGCCGCGTCATCGCTGCCAACCAGGGCCTGGAGGGCCAGCCCCTTGGCCCCGGAAGTGAGCGACAAGGCCCCGCCGGTTGCGTGCTCGGACAACAGCTTCGCCACCGGGTCGACCTTCAACTGATCCGGTTTCTCCGTCGCCTTGATCTTGGCCAACGACTTTGCCGAGGGACTGAAAGCAAATGCCAGGTGATGCCCCGGATCCAGCGCGCCAATTTCAGCGGGAACGGAACGGGCCTTGCCCCCGGTGGCAATCGCCTTCTTGACCTGCGCCTCCGCGCCGATGATCAAGGTGTCGGGAGCGGGAGCAAAAACTGCCGTAGCGGGCGCGTTGGGGGCCATCTGCATCCTGCGGTATTTCTTCCCCTCGAATTCCACCTCAGGCTGCGCCGCCAACATGGGGTTGGCGCCGAGGTCCAGTTCAGTCGCCAACCTCAGAACAACCAACTGCTTGTCGTTCAGTTGCTGGCCCGCCTGCATCATGGCCATCTGGGCCGCGGCGGGATTGCCCGGCTGCACATTCTTCGCAACATCGCTGTCGAGCAGCTCCTCCAAGCCCGAGACCGCCACGAGCAGGCTCTTGACGTCCGTCAACTTGAAGCCGGCCATCTGCTCAAACCCGGCCAGGGCTTGCTTCGCCTGCGGTTGCGACGAGAGCAACTGCTTCACCAGCGGCGATTCCAGCAGTTGCGCAGGCCGGAGAGAGACAAATATCTGCGCGTCCTCGGGAACCCAGGACATGTCCACTTCGGCGGCGGCGGGCTTCTTCTGCGCGGGTTCCGGCTTCATGTCGCCGAAGGCGGCCGCCATGTTCGGGTCCATATCCGGCTCCGGCGCCTTGGCCATGTTCTCCGCAGGCTCTGCGGCCGAGCTGTTGGCGTCATCGACCGCCCCGGCTGTGTCGTTGGACGGGGGCGAGACGGAGCCTGAATCGTCGCCGCCGCGCATCATGAAAGTCACCCCCGCGCCCGCGACCAGCGCGACCGCAACGCCAATTCCTATGAACAGTCCCTTCTTTGACTTTCCGCCCGGGGCTGCGGCCGCGACAGGCCCCGCCGGCTTGACTCCGGGCGGAGGCGGAGACACGGCCCCAGCGGGTTTCACTCCCGGCGGAGGCGGCGGCACGGCGCCGGGCGGAGGCGGCGGAGCCACGGCCGGAGACGCCCCTTCCGGCACCGGGATCGTGATGATCGACTTGCAATTGGGGCAGCGGATCTTCCGCCCGAACGCGTTCTCATCGTAGGCGATCCTCTGGCTGCACGTCGGACAGGCAAACTTGTAATTGGCCATGGTTGGAAGGTCTGTTGATGCGTTCAGCAGGGGGTCAACCGACAGCGCCCGCCCTTACCGCCGAAGCGCGCCGGGACAGCGGACTAGTCACACGGACACTCGAAAACATGGTAAACCAGGCCGCCCTCGTCAAACTGCACGCTGCCCACGTGGGTGAGGATGTCGGTGTTCAGGGCGATCTTCTGGCCGGTCTTCAGGATCGCAAAGCGGCGGGTTTCCTTCTCCACGCCTTCGGCATCGACAATCGCCCAGATCCACACATGAACGCCCTGCGCCTGCGCGGTCAAAACGCGCGCCCCCTTGGGCAGCTCCACCTCCGCCACTTCTTCCTGCTTGAGCTTGTACTTGTAGATGGTCTTCATCGCGCTTCAGCTGTCATTGGAACACGGCGCCGACGACAAAAGGGCCGCCTCGGATCAATCCGGCTGTGAGTCGGGAGTCTCGGCGCCCCGGCGCGGGGTGTAAAGCCGGAACCGGTCCGTTGTCCGTGGAATCTGGCATCCGCGATCCGTCTTCTCCAATTCGTCGCGTTCCTGCCCGTCCTCATCCCCGATTCAGAGACCTCCCGACTCGAGGAAAAGGTCGCCGACGAATACGACCAAGGCAACGACCGCTTCAACCAACGGTCGGTCCGCCCTTCAATTCCGCCGCCGCGCGGCCACCCCCGCGCCCGCCAATCCGACCATCGCGCTGCCGCCAATCCGGGCCATGATGTTCAACAGCCAGGGCGAGGATTCCCCCGGCCACAGCCAACGGACCGTCGCAATCGGGAGATACAGGATGTCGTAGATCCATTGAAAAAACAGGATGAGCGGGTCGAGATTCGCAGCCCGGGGCGGAATGTGGCTCAGCAGGAAAAGCAGGCCCGCCAGCAGGCCTAGCAGGACGAAGTGCAGGATGCCGCAGAGCAGCGCGACGCGGACAAACGGGCGTTCCAGCAGCGACGACATGGGCGCAATCAATCCCGACCGGCGCGCGGCAAGGCAAGTGTTTTGCGCTTTCCCGGCCGTCCGCATTTGTTACGTTGCCGACGTTCTGGAAATCAACGGCCGTTCGAACCGATCCATCCCATGTCCGCCGAATCCGCTTCCGACGAATTCCACCACTGGGCCTTTGTCTGCCACAGCTCCAAAGACGAGCGCTGGCGCGAATGGCTGCTCAAACACATCTCCCTCTTCCGCACGCCGGGCTCCTTTGTCGGCAAGCCCACCGCCGATGGCGAGATTCCCCGACGCATCGGACCGATCCTTGCGCGGAGCGACAACGGCGACGCCAACGAATCCATCTCCGACAAGACCCGGGAGGAACTGCAACGGTCCCGCTACCTGATCGTGGTCTGCTCGCCCGCCGGCGCCCTTTCCACCCATGTGGACGAGTGTGTTCGTCACTTCAAGTCGATCGGCCGCGAGCACCGCGTGCTCTGCCTGATCGTCGCCGGCGAACCCTACGCGTCCTCCCGCCTCGATCCGATCGGCGAGGAATGCCTCCCCCGCTCCGTCAAATACGAGGTCAGCCCGGCCGGGGAGATCACGGACACTCCCACCGCCCCCTTCGCAGCGGACGCGCGGCCCGGCAAGGACGGGCGCCGGACAGCCTTCCTCAAGCTCGCCGCCGGCCTCCTGCGGCTGGATTTCGGCGAACTGAAGCAACGCGAGCACGATCGCGGCCAGATCCGCATGACCCTTACGCTCGCCGGGGCGCTGATCCTGATGATCTTCTTCTTCCTCTTCGCGACCTGGTCCTTCCAGGCCGCCCGCGAAGCGGAGAACGCCATCGACGAGGCCCGCAAGGCCGCTGACTTCGCGGACTCCGAGTTCCAGAAACGGCAGGTCACCTTCGATCGACAACGGGCGCTCATCGCCAACCTCAACGCGCGGTTGGGCGAAGCCCGGGCCGCGGAGAAGAAGGACCCTCAGGCCCTGGCGAGGTACGCCGAGGCCATCCGCCGATCGCCGGAGACCTTCAGCCATACCGAGGCGGCGATCGCAACGCTGGCCCGACTGAAGAGCCCCGTGCCCGCCGCGGCCCAGGGCGAGCCTCCGATCATTGTCCCCAACCTGGTCCTCGCAGCCGTCTCCGAAGCGGTTGCCGGCCAATACGTCGCCGACAACGGAGGCTTGGCCCCGCTTGACGAGGAACGGATCAAGCTGCTGCGGGAATCGACCGAGTCCCAGCAATTGAATGAGCGGGTCAAAGCCTGGGCCGAAGCCGCCTTCAATCGCGCCGCCCCGCCGAAAGCCGGGGCTCCATGACCGGCGTGTTGGACCCCGCCATCCTGATTTCCAGCGGCATCATCTTTGTCGCCTTCTTCATCCGCTCCCTCACCGGCTTCGGCGCCGGGCTGATCGGCATCCCCCTGCTCGCGCTGTTCTGGCCCATCGGCTTCGTGGTGCCGATGCAGCTGCTTTTCGAGGTCGGCATCAGCCTGCTGCTGCTCCCGAAGGTCCACCGGGAGATCGATTACAAGCACGTCATCAACCTCGCAGTCGGCATGTTCTTCGGGAACTTCGCCGGCTCCTTCTCCCTGGCTCATTTCAATGGCCCGCTGCTCAAGCTGCTGCTCGCCTGGCTCGTGCTGCTTTTTTCGATCTACCTGGCATGGACAGCGAGGAAGCCCCTCCGGCTCCGGATCGCCCACGGTTGGGGATTCCTTTTCGGCCTGATCGGGGGCTTCTTCGGAGGAGCCTTCGGCATGAGCGGTCCTGTCGTGATGCTGTATCTCGCCCACCAGGTTCCGGACAAGACGCGTCTTCGCGCCACGGTCATCGCCCTCTTCTTCCTCGCCTCGACCTGGACGGTCTTCATGCACTGGGCAAACGGCCTCTACAACCTGGAGTCCTTCCGCGTGCTTCTCCTGCTGACTCCCGCCTTCCTGTTGGGAACCATCCTCGGCCACCACGCCCATTTCCGCACCTCGGAGAACGCCTTCCGTTTCATCGTCGCCGGCATCCTCCTCTTCTCCGCGATCCTCCTGTTCGCCCGTTGAGCGGGGCAAGCCCTGACGACCCGACCGCGTAAGCCCGCCCCTCGCCTCTGCGACTCCGGGAGCGACGCGCAACCGATCGGTCACCCCAATCCCAACGAGGCAGACTCGCGCCGGATGAACTCCCGGATCTTCTCCAGCAACGCCTCCGGGCGTTCCCAATGGACAATGTGTCCGACATCGTCGAGCCGGACCACTTCACACCGCCCCTTCCACATCCGCTTCAACGTCCGCGTGTCGTCGGCGCCCAACATGCCGCCGCGCGTGTCATCCGACTGGAACAAGACCACCGGGCAGCGGACCTTCCGAGCCAGCGCGATCCAGTCGAAACCGTCCAGCCAACAGGCCTCCACGATCGGTCGCAGGACCTCGGGGTCAAGCCGGCCGAGGCTTTCCGCGCTGAAGCGACGCGAGGTCTCGTCACGCAGGTCCTTCACCCGGATCGGGCTGCCATCCTCCTTCTCGCCGACGACCGCCTCCGAGAAATTGTCGAAGAGGGAATCCGAATTGATGGAACGGGCGAGGCAGTCCGCCACGCCACAGAAGTAACGATGCAAGGGCAACTCCGGCAGCCCCTCCCCCATCGTCGAGAACGGCGGGTCCTCCAGGATCAGCCCATCCACTAGGTCGGGCGCCTCGGCGGCCGCCGCCAACGCGACCATGCCCCCCAGCGAATGGCCGTGGACAAGGTTGCGCCGATCCGACCCCTTCTCCAGCGCCTTGACCGCATCCTCCACATAATCCCGGACCAGGTAGGCTCCGGGAGCCGGCTCGCTCTTCCCATGCCCCCGAAAATCCAGGGCCGCCAACCGCGCCTCGCCCTTCAACGCATTGAGCAGCGGATGAAACGTCCGCCAGTTCCGCAACACGCCGTGGAGGAAGAGGATCGTCGTCCCGGAATCGTTTTCGCTCGTCGCGAGGTTGAGCGACTTTTCAATCAACGACTCCGACATGAAGTCGAGCGAATGCCAAGGGGATGTCGAGGGGCCGGACATTTCAAATCTCGTCTGTTTCATATGGCGGCCAACAGAGACCGCGCGTCCCTACCCGACGCTGTCGCAATGTAACAGTCACATCCGACATTTCGTTGCAGCGCGCCGCACGCCCGCCGCTCACTTCTCACTCGCCACGACCGTCGGGATCGGCTTGGCGAGGCGACCCGCCTTGATCACGCCGCCCTGCATGACGGCGAGGAAGTTCTTCCGATCCTCCAGGATCGCGATGTCCTTCACGACGTCGCCTTCGACCACATTGACGTCGGCCAGCTTCCCTTTCTCCAGCGTCCCGAACTCATCGCCCCGCCCCATGATCTCGGCTCCGGTCTTCGTGGCGCACATGATGGTTTCGACCGGGGTGAAGCCGACATCCTTGACGAAGAAGGTGAGCTCCTTGGCGTAGTCGCCATGCGGGTTCCAGCCGAAGCCGTAGTCGCCGCCCATGCCGAGGCGCCCGCCCTCGCGCAGGATGCGGAGCGCGCTGGCCGCGCCGCCGTCGAGCGTCTCCTGATGCCCGTCGATCACGCGCTGCGAAAGGCCGAACTCGAGGCCATTGACGACGCTGGCCTTTTCAAAGTAAAGCGCGGGCACGACGGGAACGTCGCGCTTGAGCAGCAGTTCCATCGCCTCGTCGTCCATGAAGGTGCCGTGCTCGATCGCGTCGTAGCCGGCGCGCAGGGCGTTCTTGATTCCCTCGGTCGCGCGGCAATGGCCGGTGACCTTCATCCCGTGGTTGTGCGCGGTCTGCACGACGGCGTTCATCTCGTCGAAGGTCATGCAGAGGGTGTGGTGATCGTTGACGTCGGGCGCCGCGGCGTCGCCGGTGGGGTAGGTCTTCACCCATTCGATGCCGTCCTTCACCAGGGAACGCACGGCCCGGCGCGCATCGTCGGGGCCGTTGACGATGAAGACCAGGCCCTCCATGCCGATCTTGCGGAACTCCGGGTTCCAGTCCATCAGGCCGCCGGCGGAGCAGATCTCCCGGCCGGAGGTCGCGAGGCGCGGGCCCGGGATCAGGTCGCGCTCGATCGCCTGCTTGAGCCACACATCGATGTTGAACAGGCAACCGCCCGATCGCGCGGCCGTGTAGCCGCACTCCAGCGCGAGGCGGCAATTGACCGAGGAAAGCAGCGACACGTATTCGACCGGATACTTGATGTCGAGATCCTCCAAGGCCGCGACGTTGAAATAGGTGGCGTGAAAATGCGCCTCGACGAGGCCCGGCATGATCGTGCCGCCGTTGGCGTCGATCCGTCCGCAATCCGCCGGGTTTTCCGGCGCTTCGGCGGCCGGGCCGGCGAAGGAGATGGCGCCGTTCTCAACGAGGAGCGCGGCGTTGGGGATGGGATCGGCGCCCGTCCCGTCGATCAGTTGCCCATTGCTGATGAGAGTCGCGCCTTCGGCTGATTTCATGGTGGGAGCAAACACAGCCGGCCCACCGGTGTCAAACCGGACCGGAAGGCGAGGCGGGGCTTACGGCTATGAGCTGCCGATTGAGGGCAGGATGGTGGGGCGAAGCTTCCGCTGAGCCGAACTCACCCCGACACCCGATGCTGATCTGCCAGGTTGGACGTTCGACTCGGCGGGAGCCTCGCCCCACCGACAATGCAAAGCCTCGCGGAAAAGCGTGCGCACCCAACCCATCCGCAAGCCCCGTGGCGAGAAACCGCCGCATCCGGGCACGCCGTGTTCCCCACATTTCCCGAATTGATCACCCGGCCCGACCCGGCTTTGATGACGCCATGTCCATCCGCCGCGTCTCTCAACTGTTTCTCCTCCTGACCGCCGGCCTGCTGTTTGCGCCTTCCCCCATCCAGGCCGCGCCGCAACGCCCCAACATCATTCTCGTTCTCATCGACGACATGGGCTGGGGCGACTTTTCCATCTTCGGCAACCGGGAAGCCGCCACGCCCAACGTGGACCGCCTGGCCTCCGAGGGGATCCGCTTCACGCAATTCTACGTCAATTCGCCAATCTGCTCGGCGTCGCGCTGCGCCTTCACCACCGGGCAATACCCGCAACGCTGGCGCATCACCTCCTACCTGAACAACCGCAAGGACAACGCCCGCCGCGGCGTCGCAGACTGGCTTGATCCCAAGGCGCCAACGCTCGCCCGCATCCTGAAACAAAAGGGCTACGCCACCGGGCATTTCGGCAAGTGGCACCTCGGAGGCCAACGCGATGTGGATGACGCGCCGCCCATCTCCGCCTACGGTTTCGACGAGTCGCTGACGAACTTCGAGGGGATGGGCGCCAAGCTGCTGCCCCTGACCCTGAAGCCGGGCGAAACCAACCCCGGCCGCATCTGGGGCGACGCCGAACGCCTGGGCGGCCCCGTGATCTGGAAGCAGCGCTCCGAGATCACCGGCGGATTCATCGACGCCGCGATCCCCTTCATCAAACGAGCCGCGGCCGCCGACAGACCCTTCTACGTCAACCTCTGGCCCGATGACGTCCACACGCCCTACTGGCCGCCGGTCGACAAGTGGGGCTCCAACAAGCGGGAGATGTACCTCGCCGTGCTGGTCGAGATGGACCGGCAATTCGGCCGCCTTTTCGATCATATCCGAGACACACCGGAACTGCGGGACAACACCCTGATCCTCGTCTGCTCCGACAACGGACCCGAGCCCGGCGGCGGCAGCGCCGGACCGTTCCGCGGAGCCAAGACCACCTTGTACGAAGGCGGCACACGCTCGCCGCTCATCGCGTGGGGCCCTGGACTGCTGGCCAAAGAGATGGCGGGAACAGCAAACACGACCTCAGTCTTTGCCGCCTTCGACCTCGTCCCCTCGCTTCTCGCCATCGCTGGAATCGACTTTCCGGACAAGGTCCGCTTCGACGGCGAGAACCTCGCGCCCGTCCTCCTCGGCAAAAGCTCCGCCTCACGTTCCGCCTCCATCCATTGGCGACGCCCGCCGGATCGCAAGACCTGGGGCAGACACATCACGGAAAAACTCCCCGACCTCTCCATCCGGGAAGGTGACTGGAAATTCCTTTGCGAATACGATGGCAGCAAGCCCAGGCTCTACAATCTCGCCAACGACAGGGCGGAAACCGTCAATCTCGCCGACCAGGAGAAGGACCTCGCGTCGCGGCTCACCCAGGCCGTGCTCGACTGGCACGACTCCATGCCGCCCGACAACGGCCCGGCGCTCGGGGCGGAAGCCGGACAGTCGAAGCCGAAAGGAAAAGTGAAGCGCAAACCGAAGTGAGCGGCGATCACGCGTGGTAGGGCGGCGTTGCGCCGCCGCCCACTTCAACATCCCTGAAGGATGGCCGACGCAACGCCGGAGTTTGCCGGAGGATTCTCGCGCCGCCTTCGGGGCATTCAAATGGGCTGCGATGCAAGGCAGCCCGCCGCTTCTACGCGATCTGGCAGAGCGCCTTGACAAACCGTCGGAGAAGCCCTCGGCCCTGCCCATCCTCACCAGGGACAGGTCGCCGCGCCCGCCCCACCGCAGGCGCATTTCGCAGGCATGGCCGCAGGCCCGCTGAAAGACCTCCCGAGAACTGGACGCCCACGCCTCACAGACGTACTGTGGACGACATCGCAGGTCTTCCTTCATTGGCCAACCATCAACCAACATGAAACTCTCCCGCCTCCTCGCCCTCGCCGCCCTGTTCGCGGCGTCAACCGTCCAGGCCGCCGCCGCGCGCCCCAACATCGTCTTCATCATGGCCGATGATCTCGGCTATACGGACCTCGGCTGCTTCGGCAGCGGATACTACGAGACGCCGAACATCGACCGGCTCGCCGCCCAGGGACTCAAACTCACCAATTTCCACCAGTGCCAGAACTGCGCGCCGACCCGGGCGGCCCTCATGAGCGGCCAACTCGGCCCGCGCACAGGCGTCTACACCGTGGGCGGAATCAACCGTTTCAACTGGCAGTCCCGCCCGCTCCGCCCCGTCGACAACGTCACCGAACTGCCGCTTGATCGGGACATCATCGCGAAACAGCTCAAGGCGGCCGGCTACGCCACCGGCATGTTCGGGAAGTGGCATCTCGGCCAGAAGGGCGACTTCCTCCCCGGCAAGCGAGGCTTCGACGAGGCGATCGTCAGCGCAGGCCGCCATTACAAGTTCACCACCATCCCGTCAATCAAGTATCCCGAAGGGACCTACCTTGCGGATTTCCTCACCGACCGAGCCGTCGATTTCATCACCCGGCATAAGGACCGCCCGTTCTTCCTCTACCTGCCGCACTTTGGAGTCCACTCGCCCTACCAGGCCAAGACCGAACTGATCGAGAAGTTCAAGCGCAAGGCGCCCGTCGGCGGCCACCACGACCCCACCTACGCCGCCATGATCGCGTCCGTGGACGAAAGCGTCGGCCGCGTGATGAAAACCCTCGACGACCTGAGACTCGCCGACAACACGGTCCTCATCTTCACCAGCGACAACGGCGGCGTCGGCGGCTATGGCCGCCCCGACGGGATCATCCGCGTCGATGGCGGTTCCCCGGCCGGGAAGAAGAAGACCGGCAACTCCAAGAAGGACAACAGCGGCGTCACAGACAACGCGCCGTTGCGCAGCGGCAAGGGCTCCCTCTACGAGGGCGGCGTGCGCGTGCCGTTCATCGTCCGCTGGCCCGGCGTGACGCAAGCGGGCGCCGCCTGCGACACCCCCGCCATCCACGTGGACATGTTCCCCACCCTGCTGGAAATCGCCGACGCGCCGAAACCGCGGCAGTTCCTCGACGGGACAAGCGTCGCCGGCCTGTTCCGCGATCCTTCGGCGCAACTCAGCCGCGACGCGATCTTCCAACACTTCCCCGGCTATCTCGGCTTCGGCCCGGGCGGTTTCCGAACCACTCCCGTGACCATCATGCAACGCGGCGACTGGAAGCTGATGGAATACCATGAGGACGGCCACCTCGAACTCTACAACCTGAAGGACGACATCGGGGAATCCAACAACCTGGCCGAATCCAACGCACAACTCGCCGGCGAGATGCACCGTCGCATGCTCGCCTGGCGCAAGCAGATCAAGGCCCCGATGCCGACCAAGAACACACCCCATGCCGCGCCCAAGAAGGGCAAGGGCCAAGGCAAAGGGAACAAGAAGGCGAAGGCCAAGTAGGCAGGGGCTCGGCGACTTGAACGCGGGAACAGATCGCGCAACCCCAATCTCAAGATTCGTGTTTTCCAGATACCTTCCGGGGTATCGCCGCCCCCCGGTAGGTGTAGGCCACGCATTTCGCCTGCCTTTCCTGATAATACTCGTCCAGAGTCTCCATCTGGAAACCGCTGGCGGGAATCAACTCGCGGAAATTGCGGTTCAGGCGACAGCCGTCGCCGAAGATCATCTGCAGCCCGTTCAGCCGATTCTGCCAACGTGCAACCCCGGCCTCGGAACTTAGGCCGTGTTCGAGGAACAGAAAGCGGCCTTCAGGTTTCAGGACACGGTGAATTTCGGCGAGGGCGCGTGACAGGTCATCGATGGAGCACAGGGTCCACGTGCTCACGGCGAAGTCGAAGAAGTCGTCATCAAAAGGCAACCGCTCTCCGGATAGTTGTTGATACTCCACGGGAATGGAAGAAGCCTCGATTCGTTCCCGAGCGCGTCCGCTGTGACCTGGATTCGGATCGGCGGTCCAGATCTTCTCCACCGTGTCCGGATAATGCGCGAGGTTGAGGCCGGTTCCGAAGCCTATCTCGACAACGCGCCCCCCAGTGTTGCGGAGCAGGTCGCGGCGGGCCCGGGCGTGAACCTTCGAGGACATGACCTTGTCCATCCCCCAAGGAAAGACGACCTCCCGATAGAACCGTTTGAAGACCTTCATCATGGCGGCTCCTTCCGGGGACAGGGAATCCGGCTTCCTCGATCAACCTCGGACACCGACTTCAAACTCGCGAAGCAATTCCGCGACGAATTCTGCAGGCGAAGCGGGGCAGGATGGCTCCCCCTCCTACTTCACCCGGACCAGTTTCATGATCCGGCCGTCCACGTTCCAGTCCTGGACGTAGAGGTTGCCGTCCTTGTCCCAATAGGAGCCATGGGTGCCGCTGAAGACGCCCTCGATCCAATCCGCCTGCTTCACCTTGAAGTTGCCGCGTTTCTTGGGATCTGCGTTGTGGCCCAACACCGCCATGATCGTGTTGCTCTTGTCGAGGATCACCACGCGGCCGTGCAGGTCGGGAACGGAGACATAATCCCCCTGGATGGCGACCGAGGTGGGCATGCCGAGCCCAGTGATGACCTCCTCGATAAACTCGCCCGCCAGGCTGTAGTGCAACAGGCGCCCCTTGGGCTTGTGGTTGCGGTCGCAGATCAGCAGGCGCGGCGGATTGTAGCGCGTGTCGAGCGTCATTCCGTGGCAGGTGTTGAACTGCTCCATGCCGTTGCCCTTCACGCCGAAGTGGCTCTTGTATTTCCCGTCCTTGTCGAAGACGAAGATCACGTTGCTGGCGTAGCCGTCGGCCAGGTAGATGTCGCCGTTGGGCGCAACCGTGACAGCGGTGGGGTTGAACTTGATCGGGTTGAGGCCGGACTCCTTCGCAAACGGCAGATGCATGACGATCTTGCCGTCGCTGGCGCGCATCTTGACGCCCTCGCGGTGCATGTTGCGCGCGCCGTAGATGTACTCCACGCCATTCTCCTCGCGGATCTCGATGTCGTGCATGCTCATGTGCTCCACGGTTGTGTATTCCCGCAGCTTCTTTCCGTCCGGCGCGAACACGACCACGCCCTTGTTCGCGCTGACGTAGATGGAGCCCGCCTTGTCGACCACGACGCCGCCGTGCGTGCTGCCGAGGACGGACTTGCCGTCAGCGCCGAGCCCCCAACCGGGCACGGTGTCGAAGGTCATGATGCCACAACCCATGCGCACGGGCTGGACGTCGGCGGCAGCGGCGGTGGAGGAAGCGAAGGCGGTCAGGGCCGCAAGGGTGAGGAGTCGGAATGTGTTCTTCATGGTTGGAATGGGAATTCTGGATCGGGAACGCTGAAGTCCCGGCGCGATGGAAGCAAGGCCCAAATCGCAGGGCCTACGCATGACGCATGAACGCCAAAATCAACGCAATTTCGAAAGTTTGACTGTCGACGCTTGGGGTTGGAGTTCACGCTTTAGCGTGCATTCGCCCATAAACACGCTAGGTTCTGTTCACGAATTCCTGACAATGAGGAACGCGGCGACGAGACAAACTG
>JAYPFK010000019.1:0-125206 GCA_038126235.1 Verrucomicrobiales bacterium | reverse complement strand
TCTCGGAAGTGTGCAGAGAGCACTTGCAGTCTGATCCTGAATCACTCCCAGTCCCGCGCCATCTTGGTCTGACGAGCAAGGGAGGTTCCTTTGCCCTGAGATTTGCTGGAGAATCTCTTGTAGGAAAAAACCAGCGTCTTAGAATGCCTTTTTGAAGCCATAGAGGCATCTTAGGAGGTACAAAAAAGGAAAGAAAAGAACTTTAACCGTTGTAATAGCGCCGCCAATCTTCAAAGACCACGCGACTTTCGCTCAGGGTGTAAAGAAGTTCCCGGTTCAGGCATTCGGCTCGGAAGCGTCCGTTGAAGCTTTCGGCATAGCCGTTCTGCCAGGGGCAGCCGGGATCGATGTAGATCGTCTTGATGTTGTTGTCCCGCAGCCAGCTCTGGATCGCCTTGGCGACTACTTTGCAGACGAGCCCACGAACGAGCCCAGCGACGCCTGAGAGGCGCGATTGCCGGCGGGGAAGGTCACCATGCCGGGCACAGGCTGCGACGGCTCCACGGCTTCCTGGGGCGTCGCAGAACGATAAGCCAAACCCAACGGCCACTGGTTAGACTCTCACAGGAAGTGCTCCAGTGATTGGGGCGCCTCAAGAGCCATCGAGAAAGTGGACTCACCAGACCTTTGTGCAGAGTCCGGGCTCAGATTTAATGTTGATTGAGGTGTCCCCAATCAGGCCCATGGGATTGTCTTAGCGGTAACCGTAGCGTGAACCGGTTTTGAGGGATTGTTGTAAGCGGCTATCATTCAACGCTCTTCCGCTTTTTGCTCTTCGGTTTCGTAAACCGTCGGTCATGGGTTCGAGTCCCATCATTGGCTCCACTCTTTTCCCCGCCTTTTTTATCCGGACAGGTCCGTCCGGGGGCGAAGTCTGCCGGTTTCCCGTTTTTCGTTGCGCGCGTTTCGTGCGGGACTACTTTCTCCGAAAGTCATGGCTGGAACTATTGTCATCGTTGATGACGTCGGGGCGGACACGGGGGGCATTGAGGAGGCCATCCGCGAAGTCCTGTCGGACACAGGAGTGTTCTCGATTTCATCGGAATCGGCGGAACCGACGTTTGTGGCGGAGCGGAATCCCGATCTGGTTCTGATCGACGTGCAGTCCGGCGGCGGCTTGGGCGCGTTCGATCTTGCGAGCCGCTTGCGGCGGGCGGAGGCGACCCGCATGATTCCGGTCCTCATGGTGTCCGCTGATGGTCGGCCCGAGCGACCGGATTCACGCGTTTGACGCCGGAGCCCATGGAACCCTTTCCCGGCCGTTCAACCGGCGCGAACTTCTGGCGGAACTGACGTTGTTGCTGCAACTGGGGAACGGCGGCGTTTCGGGCGATGTTGGAGCCGGTCCGGATACGGCCGAGTTGAGCTGCGCGTGTCTTCGATTTCGCCTGATCTTCGGTCATTCGCCGGATGCGGCGTTGTTGACCGACCGGGGCGGTGGTGATCACGGAGACCAACGGGTGTATTCTCTACGTCAACCCGGCATTTGAGAAGGACACGGGCTATACGGCCGAAGAGGTGCTCGGGCGCAACCCGCGGTTGCTCAAGAGCGGCAGGCATGGCAAGGAGTTCTTCCGTGACATGTGGATGACCATCGAGCGGGGGGAGGTCTGGCAGGGGCATCTGATCGACCGCCGGAAGGACGGATCGCTTTTTGATGTGCACCAGATCATCACGCCGATCAGCGACGCCGGTGGGCGGATCGTGAATTTTGTTTCCGTGTGGCGGGATGTCACGCGGGAAAGACAGTTGGAGGAGCAGGTGCGGCAGTCGCAGAAGATGGATGGCATCGGACGGTTGGCAAGCGGGATTGCCCACGACTTCAACAACGTGCTTGCAGCCATGATCGGCTATGGGGAGATGCTCCAGGTGAAGGCTCGGGCGCAGCCGGATCTTGCGGGTTACATCGGCGAGATTCTCTCCAATGCGAACCGGGCTTCGAACCTGACCCGACAGTTACTGGCCTTCAGTCGCCGACAGGCCCATGAAATCCAGCCGGTCAATCTCAACGATGTTCTGCGGCAGATGCACGCTCTGTTGCGGCGCAGTCTGACCAATGACATCGAGTTGGTCACATTGTTCGGCGAAGGGATCGGGAATGTGCGCGGCGATTTCGGTCAACTTGAGCAGGTCATCCTGAACCTGGCGATCAATGGGCGGGACGCCATGGCCGGTCGGGGCGGCGCCAAGTTGGTAATCGAAACCCAACGGTGCCAGATCTCCGAGGAGGAGGCGGCGGCCATGGTGGACGCGGCCCCGGGGGACTATGTGATGGTTTCGGTCCGGGACAACGGTCAGGGCATGAGCGCGGAAGTGCGACAACATGTTTTTGAGCCTTTCTACACCACGAAGCCCGAGGGACAGGGAACAGGTCTGGGGGTGGCTGTGGTCTACGGCATCGTCCGGCAGCATCAGGGCTGGATCGAACTGGAGACCGAGGAGGACGTTGGAACCGAGTTTCGCGTCTTCATTCCCCGGACGGATGAGCAGGGCAATGACAAGGAGAAGGCGGAGGAAGAAGAAGAGTTGACCGGCACGGAGAGGGTGCTGGTGATCGACGACGAGCAGAATGTGCTCGATCTGCTGCTCCAGTTGCTGGCGTCGCTGGGATACGATGCCGTCGGAGCCTCCAGCGGGGCGGAAGGGGTTGCGCGCGTGGCGGAGGGCGGGCGTGAATTCGACATCGTGATCTGCGACGTCGTGATGCCTCACATGAGCGGTCTGGAGACGGTGAAACGGATCCGCGAAATGGTCCCCGGAATCAAGACGTTGCTCATTTCGGGATACGCGAATTTCTCGGACGATGACGACGCGTCGATGGGGCAGGGAAGCGACCGTACGCCGCTGATGTTGAAGCCGTTCAATCGAGCCCGGTTGGCACAGAAGGTGAGGTTTCTGCTCGACGGGGAGTCGGAACGGGACAGCTGACAGTTCCGCGCCGCCCTCAAAGGACGGCGCGGAACGCGGCCGTTCGAACGCGGATCTCAGGCCGTTTCCTCAGCCGGCGTGCAATGACGGAGCTGGCCGTCGATCTTCTGGATGTGGTTCACCAGCCAGTCGACCAGCGTCTTGTACATCCGCATCGCGATCTCTTCGGCTCCTCCGCTCTCCTCATATTCCTTGGCGAAAGCCATGAACGTCTCAAGGAACTGTTTGTGGGCGGAAATGTTGGCATCCGCGGAGGGGCATTGCAGCCGGTGCATGCATTTTTCCTCACGTTCGAAGTGCCATTCCGTGTAGTACTTCAGGAGGTTGAGGATGGTCTTCAGTTTCTGGGCCGCCTTGCCGCTTTCAATGGCTTCGGCCAATTCGTTGATGATGTCGATGAGGTACTTGTGCTGGGCGTCCGTGGCGGGATTTCCAGTGCTAAGGTCGTCACTCCATTGGATTTGCAATGATTCGCTCATGGGTTTCCGATCTATAAGGGTTTCGGTTGGGTTCGTCCATCCTCCGTGGTGGGCGGGGGATTCGTCTCAGGGGACCGGATTCAGATGATCTTGCCGATCTCGGCTGCGGCGCGGTTCATGTCGAGGAAGATGAGGCCGAGCTTGGCGTTCTTGGAACAGAGCGCGGTCAACACGCCGTCCTCGCCCGCGCCCATCATGATGACCAGTCCGTCGTGACCGCGGACAAACACCTGTTCCAGGCCGCCTCGGTTGAGTTCACGGGCAGTGCGCTCACCCATCGCGAGCAGCGCCGCGGCCATGGCGGCGATTCGTTCCTCGTCCATGCCGGCGGGGAAGTTTGACGCCATGAGGAGACCGTCGGTCGAGACAACCGCGCAGGCTTCGATGTCCGCGCTTGAGGAGGACAGACTGGTGAGAATGGAGTTCAGTGCGTCTAGTTTGGATACTTTGGCCATGATTCGTGGTCCTTTCTTGGTTGATTATGTTGTGGTTCCGTCTTTGGCTTTGTCTCCGTGCCGGCGGACGTCGCCGAAATCTGTGGGGGCGGAATAAGTCTCAATCAGAGTGTTCCCCGCCGGAGTGTTCTGATTCGTGGGGCGGGGATCTCTTGTCGGACGAAGAGAATTGATGCGGCTCACGAGATTCGCGAGCTTTCGGGGACTGTGGCCGGCGGGCGGAGTGAGAAGCTCCCCGCAGAGTTTCAGCGCGCGGGAGGTGGCTGGGCGGCAGGTGCATTTCGATCGGGAATAGGCGACCAGGAACCACTCGCGATCGAGGTTTGGAAAGTAGCGGACCGCAATCCTCTCGCCATTGAAGCCGGTGAGGGACATTTCTTCAAAAGCGGCAATGAGACCTTCGTTCTGGGCTCGTCCCACGGTGCTTTCGAAGAGGGAACCGATGGCGGCAAGGATGTCGCCCTGATCGAGTCCGGCGCTTGGGGCGATGAGGAAGCCTTCGCTTGATGCAATCATCATGCCGTCGAGTCCGCCTTCCGCCACCAGGTGGCGGAGAGTGTCGGTCAGGAGTTGTTCCAGATGGAAGCCGGATTGACGCTGCAACGCAAGGAACACTTCTTCGCTAACCTCAAGCCGGTCCGCCATCTTCTTGAAATCGACGCTGTCCTCGAGGTGAGGTTCCTGGGTGAGCGCGATGGCCTCAAGCTCGACGGAGCCGATGCGGCTGTCCGACTCCTCGCGGGACTCCACTGCCCCGATCCGGCCGGCGCCTTCGAGGGGGGCATCCGAGACTCCGCTTTCGGAGGAGTTGACGCTGGGAGGTTGGTTTTCGGGGGTCATGGGGGTGTTGGCTGAATGTCAGTTGGCGCAGCAGCCCGTCTATTTGCCGGCCAGTTTCTTCTCCAGAAGCCTCAGGTTGTAGTTGAGGTTCTTGTTGTTCGCGCAGGCTGAGGTAGGTTGGAGAGAGCGCGGCTTCAAGCGCACGTTCATGTTCTTCGATCGATTGTTCCCCGGTGGGTTGGTCCCCGGGGGGTTGTTCGTTGGAGGATTGTTCGTTGGAGGATTGTTCCCCGGTGGGTGTTGACTTGCCGCGGATGGCGGGGAGGGACTCAAGATCGGGCATTTCGCCGGGGGCATCCACTTTGAGGCTGTCGGTGTCCGATCGGTATGCGGCTTCCATCAAGAGCGCGTCGATCGGCGTGCGGATGCTGTCCGCCATTTCGGGACAGCCGTCGCGGATGGCGATCTTTACGGATTTCCAGTTGAGAGCCTTGCAGGCGACATCCATGCCGCGATCTCCATTAAGGGATACATCCAGCAACTGTCCGGAGCGGAAGAAGAAGGTGGCCAATTCCCCCGATTCCTGATTGGAGACATCCAGAGTGCAATCCTTTTGTTCGAGACTGACGAGTTGGGTGAAGGAGGCGAGGGAGATGCCGGTGACGAAGCCGGATTCCGTCGGGCTCTTTTCGAGGGCATGGAGTATGCATTCGCCGAGTGTCTTGGGGCTGACCGGCTTCACCAGGAATTCACGAACTTCGCAAGCGTCCGCCATCTGCTGGCTGGCGTTGGAGTTCGCGGCGGAGACGACCATCCGGGGAATTTCCGGAAAGTTTGCCATCATCTCGGTCAACAACTGAAAACCGTCCATCACCGGCATCATCAAATCTGTGATGACAAGGGTGATCTTCTCGCTCTTGAGAATCTCCAGGGCCTCGTGTCCGTTTCCGGCGGTCAACAGGTCAAAACGGCCGGAATACTCTTCCAAACCAAGCCGCATCATGGCCAGAAGGTCGGCATCGTCATCCACGACAAGGATCTTTGGTTTCATTGGTTCGGTTTCAGTTTTGAGAATCAGAGGAATTATGTGTGCTGAGCGCCTTTAAGCAGGACAGTGGCCGACGCATGAGTGTATTTGAAGTTTCACTCCTCATTTGTTGCGCTGCCAGAAAGTCAGAATAGGAGGTCCACCGCGGGATGGAGAACTGGCCGGCGGGGCTCGTGGTTGATGCGGGGCCCAGCGCGAGGCTGACCGATTCAACTGAATCTCCCCGGACGCCTTCAGGCCGGGGCAAAGCGGAAGCGTAAGAGCAAAGGTGGCGGAGGCAATTCGATTGAGATCCGGAGGCAAGCAGACTCGCTGGAAGAGCTGTATCGCGCCTACTGGCCGGCAACAACATGGCGGCCAGGATGGCGATGATGGCGATCACCACCAACAGTTCGATGAGGGTGAAACCGCCGCCGCGCGCGCGGCGGGCGGAGGAGGAGGCAATTCTGTGTTTTTTCATGGATGCTAAAAGTGGATTGTTGGGGAGTCGGGTAACGATGTGGCTTATTCGATGACGACCTGCATGGTTTTGCCGTCGATTCGGACCTTCTTGCCGGCCGGAATGCGGGGAGTTTCGGCCAGGTATCCGGCCTTGATCAGTTCGGCGATTCCAGCCGGTAGTTTGCGGTTGTCGGCATAGTAGTCCTCAACCGCGCGCTGGAGGTCGCTTACGAGGACGGAGTTGCTGGAGGCTTCCGTGTCGGCGGACTTCTTGATGCCTTTTTGCGTTTCGTCGTAGTCGGCGCGTTCGGCGGGTGTCATGTTGGCCAGCAGGCGCTCGGCCGCGGTCTGGGTTGGGGCCTGGGCTGTCGCAGCCGGTTGCCCCGGCACGGGAGGGATGTCACCTGGAGCGGGCGGCGGCGGGGCGTCGTCTGCCGGCGCGCCGGAGGTTTCCGCTCCGGCGGTGTCGAGGACGACGTCGGCGACGTCGAGTTTCTCTTCCTTGTCCTGCGGCGCGGCGTTGCTCGCCGCCGGCGGGGCCTGGCCGCCGCAGCCGCACATCGTCAAAGCTCCGCAGAGAGCCGCGATGTTCAGTCCGTTCTTCAGTCTTACCATTTACGTGTGTCGTTGTCGTTCAGTGTGCGCCCGCGCTCGCAGGAGGGCGCCGTCTTCCGGCGTCAACGGGTGTCTGGCCCCGTTCGCATGTTCGCTTATCTGAACGGAAATTCGACGGGATCGGTTTCGATGACGAGGGTGGATGGTTTGAAGGTTCGCGATGCTGTGATGTGTTGGATTCAGAACGATTGAGAAGTTTGAAAAACACTGACGAAGACGGGTCGAAACGGTCTGGAATGGGTAAAAAAAGGTCGGATTGGAGCTAGAAATGGCGATTGAGCCACAACCTGAAGCCTCAGACCCGAAACAGCGCGGGGAAAACGCGTAAAATTGGGAGGCGGGCGGTCCCGCCTCAGGGGAGGTTGAGGTTACTCAATACCCTCGCCGCTCCGGGCAATGCGCCCCGAAACTCACGTTGCCACGACCGGTTTTGGTTGAAGGTCGACGCGCGTCTCAGTCGGCGGTGGCGGACTTTACGCGATCCAGCCAGAAGGCCTCTGCATTTCGATGGTGACGGAGGACTGCTTCCCGTTGTTCCGGGGCCGGGAGTTTCACCCTGGCCGTTCTTTCGCGGACCCAATCGAGGAAGAACTGCGATGACCTCCGGCTGACTCGTCGCGGTTTGCCCTCGAACTCGACATGCCAAGGCGCTGTAGAGGCGAAGCGGAAGGTGTCGGGATTGTCCGCGATCGCGCGGACCAGAAACCACCCAGGTTCGGCGAAGGTTACCGAGCCCAGGGAACCGGTCCGGTGCCAATCTTCAAACGGCACGGTAGTGATCACTGCGCCATTTTTTACAATTTCGATTCGTGAGATCGGATCGCGGGTGAAGAGGTCCCCGGCAAGTTCGACTTTCAGCGCACGGTTCGCTGTCGTTTTGAAGACGTGACCGGGCAGTTGGTCGTTCGCGCGGCAGCGGAGCAGGGGGCCGTTCGACACAAAGCTGTGTCCGGCGCGCAGGTTCTTCCACCAGAGATCCCGGTCGAACACCGGTCCCACGTGCACCCAGACGCGGTTGTAGCCGAGCGGGTTGGGCAGTACGCCCGAAGCGCTTCCGGCCGAGGGCGGAATGCGCAGGCCGGCGTTGAGCGCGTGATAGTAGATCTCCTGGGACCAAAGTCCGTTGCCATGCGGGGAGGGGAGGCGGGTCGTGTCCCTCGGTCGGCCCCAGGCTTCGCCGCCGGTTTTGGAATTGTCGTAGACCCAATCCCGGCACATGTGGTTGTTCGCGATGCCGATGGTGTCCGCCTTTCCGCTGGCCAGCCAAAGCGGGACGTCCCACCAGAAGGGTTTCTCGATATCCACATGGACGTCCGGAGATCTTCGGGCTTCCGCCAGGAACTTCATGGGCGAGGGAAACTCGCGGTTGGGAGCCGCGATGGCGAGAGGGCGTTGGAGGTTGAAATAAAGGAGCGCGCCGCCCTCCCGCTCGTCCTCGCCGGCCATGACCTGGTTGCAGCGGTCGCCGGGAAAGCGGATAAGGGGATCCTGCGGGAGCGGCCGGCCGTCCCGCCAGATGTCGCTCCGGTTCCACCAGGTGATCGATGGGGCGACCTGAACGTCCTCCGCCTCCATGAGCAGGCGCATGTCTTCGATCGGGCGATGGACGTGCAGATCGCCGGACCACCATCCTTCCGCGGAAATGTCGATCAGTTCGCGGAGGCGGGCGACGTGTTCCGTGATCGAATCCGGCCGGACGAAAATGGTCCCCTTGGCCATGGACCACTGCTGGCCGTGTTCGATCTCGTATCGGTATTCGCCGACGGGCAATTCGAGGCTGATCGGTCCAGGGAGGGTGAAATGACCTTTGTGCCAGGGCATTCCGGGCGCTTTGATGGCCTTGCCGCTGGCGTTCTTCAGATGAGCGCGCGCCGCGACGGTTTTGCCAGTTTGTTCATCGATGACGCTCAGATGCAGGGAGCCGGTGGCGGGATTGGCCGCTTCGGTGGCGGCGAGAGCCGGGAAGGCGGAGAGAAGCAGGGCGAAGATTGTCGCGCGGAGGCAAAGTGCGGGAACAGGAGGGTGGGCGCGGGAAAGCGGCATACGGGTACGGTCGCGATTCGCCAGGGCGAAAGCAAGTCTACGCATTTGCGGCAGCCTCCTTCGTCAGAAGGTGGAGCCAACTGTCCTCAGTAAGCCGCGCCGGGGCATGCTCACGTCGGCTCATGGAGGACAGTTCGCCCCGCCGGTTTCGAGACCGTCGTGCCTTGGCGTCGATATCAGGCGCCCCGGGGCACGTTCAATTCAGAGGTTGCCATGACCAGCGTCGACGGCATCATGCGCGCGACCCAGATTCTGTCGTGATGAAACTCTCCACCATTTCGCTCTGTTCCGCCGTCCTGCTTGGGGGCGCATCGGTCGCGCCGGCGGCCGAAGGCGACCTTGAGCGCATTCAATACAACAATCCCGGCCTGGTCGTGGATCTCGGTGTGGGCTTGTGGGCCTGGCCCATGCCGATGGATTTTGACAAGGATGGCGACAACGATCTGGTTGTGGTCTGTCCGGACAAGCCCTTCAACGGGACCTATTTTTTCGAGAACAAACAGGGCGACAGGAAGCTGCCGGTGTTCGAGGCCCCGGTCCGCATCAGCAAGGGCGCGCAGAACATCCAGGTGTCCTACGTGGACGGACAGCCGAGAGTGCTTTCTCCGGGCTACGAACACGCGGAGTTCTTCCAGAAGGGCATCGAGACGCGCGTGGCGCTGCCACTCAAGGACCAGGAGGTCTACACCAATAAGAAGCTCCGCGCGCGCCAATGGAAGTACTTGGATTACGACGGCGATGGTCTGCAGGACATCGTGGCCGGCTACGGCGACTGGACCGAATACGGCTGGGACGACGCCTACAACGAGAAGGGCAAATGGACTAACGGGCCACTTCACGGCTACGTTCTCTGGGCGCGGAACACCGGCTCTCATGACAAGCCTGCCTACGAGAAGGCGAAGTTCGTGCAGGCGGGCGGCAGGAAGGTGGACGTCTACGGCTGGCCCTCGCCGAACTTTGCGGACTTTGATGGCGACGGCGATCTGGACCTCCTTTGCGGCGAGTTCCGCGATACCTTCACGTATTTCCAGAATGTCGGCACGCGCACGGAGCCGCGGTACAAGGCTGGCCAGAAGCTGCGGCAGGGCAAGGGACTGCTCCACATGGACCTGCAGATGATCGTCCCCGTGGCCTTCGACTGGGACAAGGACGGCGACGTGGACCTGATCTGCGGCGACGAGGACGGTCGCGTGGCCCTGATCGAACACACTGGCAAGCAGCAGAAGGGAATGCCCGTCTTCAAGCAGCCGGTCTATTTCCAGCAGAAGGCCCGGGACGTGAAGTTTGGCGCTTTGGCCACGCCGTTTGGCGTCGATTGGGACGAGGACGGGGATCAGGACATCATCTGCGGCAACACCGCCGGTTACGTGGCCTTCTTTGAGAACCTCGGCGGCGGCGCGAATCCGAAGTGGGGTCGGGCAAAGTATCTCGCAGCCGGGGGCAAGACGCTCCGCATCATGGCAGGTCCGAACGGTTCAATCCAGGGCCCCTGCGAGGCCAAGTGGGGCTACACCACCCAGACCGTCGCGGATTGGGATCACGACGGACGTCTCGACCTGATCGTCAATTCCATTTGGGGCAAGATCGTCTGGTATCGGAACGTCGGCGAGAAGGGCAAGCCGAAGTTGGCCGACGCTCAGCCCATCGTCGTTGAGTGGGAGGGCAAGACGCCGAAGCCGGAATGGAACTGGTGGGATCCCAAGGGGAAGAACTTCGTCACCCAGTGGCGCACGACGCCCATGGCGGTGGATTGGAACAAGGACGGCCTGACCGACATCGTCATGCTGGACCACGAGGGACGGTTGGCCTTTTTCGAGCGCGTCAAGAAAGGCGGAAAGCTCGCGTTGCTCCCGGGGAAGAACATCTTCGTGGATGAAAAGGGACAGCAGCACAAGTTGATCCGCGGCCGGGCCGGCGGCAGCGGCCGGCGGAAGATCCAGGTCGTGGACTGGGACGGCGACGGTCGGATGGACATCCTGTTCAACAGCTTGAACGCTGATTTCTACCGCAACCTCGGGGAGAAGGATGGCAAGGTTGTCCTGAAGAACATGGGCCCCATCGACGGCCGTAAGATCTCCGGTCATACCTCGAGCCCGACGGTTGTGGACTGGGACAAGAACGGAGTTCCGGACGCGCTGGTGGGCGCGGAGGACGGTTACCTGTATTTTGCCAAGAACCCGCGGGCGAAGTGAGGTTGGTGATTTGAAATTGGTGGCTTGTGACTTGTAACGGGTTGCCTGGCGCTCGTGGGCCGAAGCCAATCTGGGAATCTCAGGAACCGGTCACCTTGCCACAGTCACCTCCCGAACACCGCCGTCAGCCCGCGACGAATCACCAATTGCCAAACACGAGTTACAAGTCACCAATCACCGCTCTCCCCATGAAACAAGTCACCGCCTGCCTCCTGGCTTCAACCGTCATCGCCCTCACCGGCTGCGTCAGCAACCTCCCGAAATACGACGCCGAAGTCGCCGGTAAGCCGGGGCTGCTCCACGAGGAATTTGTCTTCACCGACGTGCCGTTTCCCCAATGTCACGCCTCCACCCTGGAGGAGACCAAGGACGGCCTGGTCGTGGCGTGGTTTGGCGGGACGCATGAGAAGCATCAGGACGTCGGAATCTGGTTTTCGCGCCAGACCTCAGGCGGATGGACTCAGCCGGTGGAGCTGGTGAACGGCATACAGCACGCGGACAAGCGTTACCCCTGCTGGAATCCCGTCCTGTTCCAACCAAAGGATGGCCCGCTGCTGCTGTTCTACAAGGTCGGCCCCGACCCGCGCGGATGGTGGGGCGAGCTGATGACCTCGGATGACTGCGGCAAGACCTGGTCGGAGCCGCGCCGCCTCCCGGAGGACATTCTGGGACCGGTGAAGAACAAGCCCATCCAACTCGCCAACGGCGACATCCTCTGCGGCTCCAGCACGGAACACGCGGAACGGGGCTGGTTGGCGCACTTCGAGATCACGTCCGACAACGGGAAGACCTGGCGCAAGATTGGCCCTGTGAATACCAAGGCGGAATTCAACGCGATCCAGCCGGCCTTGCTCCGCCTGGCGGACGGCCGCATCAAGGCCCTTTGCCGCACCCAGGAAAACGTGGTCTCCGAGGTGGAGTCCGCCGACGGCGGGATGGTCTGGTCAAAGATGAAGGCGGCGAAGCTGCCGAATCCCAACGCGGGTTTTGACACCGTCACGCTGGACAACGGCACGCACGTCATCATCTACAACCACACCACCCGCAAGACCGGCGGGCGTGGGCGGCTGAACGTGGCGGTTTCCGGCGACGCAGAGAACTGGCAGGCGGCCTTGGAACTGGAGCGTGAGAAGGCGGAATTCTCCTACCCCGCGATCATTCAGACCTCCGACGGCCTGATCCACGCGACCTACACCTGGAAACGCAAGCGCGTGAAACACGTCGTCATCGATCCGAAGAAGCTCCGCCCCGCGCCGATGAACGCCGACGGCTCCTGGCCGGAGGGGCGGAAGCTCTGGTCGTTCCGGTAAGTGAAGAGTCCATGGGCTGAAAGCCCTGCGCGCAAAGCCCAGACATTCATGCCATGGTGGTCGCCGATGGCGGATGCGGACTGAAATGTTAGCCCTTCTTGATGCGGCGCGCTTTGCGCCCGCTCACAGATCCCGATAGATGGTTTCCAGCGCGAGCAGGGAGTAGCTGGTGACGAGGGCGGGGTCGTTCTCCCACCAACGGGCGTGCTGGTCGTTGATCCAGTGGCCGTCGGTCTTTTGGAGGTTGATCAGCTTGAGCGCCAGAGCCTTGCGCCAGTCGACCTTTCCGCCGTCGTTGGCGGGCAGTTCGTCGACGCCGTGCAGAGCCAGGGCCTTGGCCATGGTGTGGTAGTAGTAGAACAGGCCCTGGGGGCCCATGCCTGGATTCTCTTCCAGGGTGTAGTTCTTCTTCAGCCAGTCGAGGACGGCGACGACTCGCGGGTCGTCCTTCTTCAGGTCAGCGTAGATGTAGCTGAGCATGCCGGCGTAGCTAATGCTGCCGTAGGAACGCAGCGCCTGACGCCCGTCGGGCAGGGCGACGGTCTCGGACTTGGTGTTGCCGGGAAAGTAGACGAATCCGCCCTTGTTCCGGGGATCATCGGAGGCCCATTTCTGGCCGTTGACGGCGGGGAGGTTCTGGCAGTTCTGAAGGAAGTGGCGGACGCCCTCCCAGTTCAGTTTCTTCATTTCGATGTCGTCGTCCTTGGCCTCGCTGACGAGATGCGAGGTGTAGTAGATGGCCTCGAGAGCGAGGGTGGTGTTGGACATGTCGGAGTGGGGGTAACGGCCGCCGTAACCGATGCCGCCATCCTGCGGGTTGTCCAGTTCGCCCTTCTTGTCGAAGTCCCATTGCAAGCCAACCAGGTAGTTGCGGGCCTTGCGCAGGGTCTTGTCGTAATCCGGATTGTCGGCCGCGACCAGGGCCATGACAGAGCAGGATGTGTTGTAGGTGACGAGTTCCCTCTTGCGCCAGATGCTGCCGTCGTCGTGAACGCAGCTGAGCAGGTGGAAGTAGCCGTTCTCGATCTTGCGGGCGTGCTTGGTCCGGTTGTGGTCGCCGGGCTCGCGCTGGAAGGATGTCAGGGCCAAGGCTGTGACAGCGGGGTGATCCTCTGTGGACCACCAGCCGGCCTCGTTCTGGTTGTCGGCGAGCCAGTCCAGCCCCTTGTCGATGGCTCGGCTGATCTCCAGCTTGAGGGAGAGGTTGTCGGCGGATTGGGCTGCGACGCCGAAGGGAATCAAGGCGAGCCACAACAGGGCCGCGGCGGAGAGTCGGGAGTGAAATCGGGGATGGATCATCTTGGCTTTTTTGGGGCTTTGGTTGGCGGCAGCAGTTCGATTTCGACCCGCACGGGGGTTCCCTCATTCGGGATTCTTTCCGTGTTGGCAAACCAGATCTCGTCATTGGCCCGCTGCGGGTCGGAACTGTTGGCGAGGGCGTTTCGGTCGGTGATGATGGCCAGAATGGAGCGCTCGGTCTGGGCGACGAACTGGCCGTCGAAGATCCAGGAGCCGTTGTAGACCCAGAGACCTTGCTTCATCGGCTTCTTCGTCTCCTCATTGCGGACAAGGTCTTCGGCGCGGACGCGTTTGAGGTCTTTTCCGACATGCCATTCCACCCAGACCCGGATCTTGTCGCCGAGTTGAATCTTGCCCAGGTCCGCTTCCGCGGGCTTCTGGGGAGGCGAGCCCCTGGCTCCGATGAGCAGCATGGCGACATGGATGTCCTGAGGCTCGACAGAGGTTTTCAGCAGGCTCTCGTGCACCTTGCCATCGTTGCAGACCACCACGTATTCCACGAGATTGGAGCTCATGTTGACCGCCGCCGGAAAGGACACAGTCCGGCGGTTGTTGTCGAGCCTGACGTTGCGGAGTTCGAAGACGCCCGGGGACGCCGGCTCCAGCGCGGAGGCCGGGCGCGCTGGCTTGGCAGCGTCTTTCTCCTTCAGTTCGGCCCCCGAGGCGGCGAAGGCGACGCCCAAGGCCGAACAGGCCAGGAATCTGGCGACGGTGGCGCTGGAGGCGGGGACTTTCATTGGAAACGGCGGAACTGGAATTTGCGTTTGTCTGCGTTCGGCCGCGAACGTCCCATGTCCGCCCGCGAACTTCAAATAGCAAACGGGCGACTCGGGAACGCGGTGGAAGTTTGGATTGTGAAGCGCGGCGCCGCCGCGTAGTTTGCGGTCGCTTCCGGACACGCCGCCGAAAGCCCGTGTCATTGTCCTGCCGCATGAGCCGCCGAACGATCGTGAACTCTTTCTCCGCCATCCGATTGTTGCTTTTGGGAGGTCTGCTGGCCGTCGCTTCCTGCTCGGAACGCGGCGTTGAAGCCGACCGGACGCCGATTTCCGCTCCGGCTTCGGCCCCGCCCGCAGCAGGGAATCCCGAGGGCTTTGAAAAGACCTGGTCCCTGGCAAACGCCGAATACGCGGGGAGTGAATCCTGCCGCGAGTGTCATGAGAAGCGCGCCCGGGATTTCGCCGAGACCAAGCACGCGCGCGCGGCCCGCCTGCCGGCCCGGGACAGTTTTTCAGGTTCTTTTGACAGCGGGGAGAACGTCTACCGCACCCGCGATACAAATCTCTGGTATGAGATGACAAGCGAGGGGACGAATTTCTTTCAGACGCGGGTGGTGAAGACCTCGGCGGGGGAGCGGCGGGAGAAAAAGCAGGCGTCGATTGTCTACGGTCTTGGTTCCCTGGATGAGATCTGCCTCTTCTGGGAGGGGAATCGAATTCATGAGATGCCGATCGCCTACGCGGCGCCGCTGAAGCAGTGGATCAATGCGCCGGGTTATACGGACGGCGTGGCCGATTTTTCCCACGGAGCTGAGACCTGCCTCACCTGTCATAACACCCACATCGAGCCGCTTGCCGGTAAACCGGGGGAATTCAGTCGTGAAGGAATGGAGATCAGCATCACCTGCGAGAAGTGTCACGGGCCCGGCAGTGAACACGCGGATTATCATCGCGCCCATCCGGACGAGGTGGAGGGACGCTATGTCGCCGATCCGGGAACCATGACCGCGAAGCAGCGGAACGATCTGTGCAGCGAGTGCCACAGCGATGTCGGGCAGCCCCTGCAGCCGATGTTCTCCTATCGTCCCGGCGCGCCGTTGGAGGACTTTTATCACGTTTCAACCATCCAGAAGGACAGGGAAAGCCAGCACACGGCGAATTACATCCGCTATCTGGAGCGTTCGGCCTGTTTCACGAAGGGCGACTCGCTGAGCTGCGTCACCTGCCACAATCCTCACGTGCCGGAGGGAGTGGGGAACTCCCTGTCGGTGAAACGGTCCTGCCTGGGTTGCCACGAAGCTGCGCATTGCGGCGAACGGGAAAAGCTGCCCGTCCCCGTCCGCGACCTCTGTCTCGACTGCCACATGCCCGAACGGCCCGACATGCACACTGCCTTTCACGGACCGGAGAAGCTGCACGTGCCGGGCAGGATGCGCAGGGAGCATCGCATCGGCGTCTTTCCACTGGCGACGAGGCAGGTCTTGGCGCGGCACTATCGCGGATTGAGTGACGCGGATTCCGGAAAACGCGCCACGGAACTGGCTGCGTCGATTGTCGAGGAACTGTTGGGAAGGGGCGGGAGGCTTGCAAAGGAAAGCAAGTTCTCGACGGCGATGTCGGCGTATCGCGCCGCGCGGGAGTTCACGGAAGACGTTCCTGCGGTGGATGCGAAACTGGAGGAGTTGGCCGGGCTGAGGGAGCGGTTGCTGGCGGCGTTCAATGAGGGTGTGATCGCGGTGGGGCGTGGAGATTTGGAACGCGGGATCGAGCGGTTGAAGGAGGCCGTCGCGATCGATCCGGGATTGGCGTTGGCTGAGCATCACCTCGGCGTGGCCTACCAGACGCTCGGAGACCAGCAGGAGGCGATTCATCGCTTCAACCGAGCCTTGGAGCTGGATCCCGAGTTGCCGGCCAGCCACGCCCAGCTTGGGTTCGCGCGGCACGTGGGCGGCGACATCACCGGCGCGATCACGGCTTATCGCCGGGCATTGGAACTCAAACCCAGGTCCAGCGAGACTCACAACAATCTCGCCATGGCGTTGCGCGCCAAAGGGGACGCGGCGGAGGCGGAACGGGAATACCGTCTGGCCTTGGAACTGGATGCGGACAATGCCTCCGCGCGCAACAACCTGGGATCCTTGCTGCTTCTGACTGGTCGGACGCCGGAAGCCCTGGCCACGTTCAGGGAAGCGGTCCGTCTGGCGCCGGATTACGCGGACGCCCATTTCAATCTCGCAGGCGCCCTGCGCATGACCGGCGACATGGCCGGGGCGATCTCAGAATATGCCCGTGCGGTGGAAGTGGGAGCTCATCGCGGCGCCCGCAACAACCTCGCGATGCTCCTGACCATGACGGGGCGTCGGGTGGAGGCGATCCCGCACTTCGAAGCCATCCTCAAGGAAACCCCTGATTCGATTCCTCACCTCATTTTCCTTTCAAAGATCCTCGCGGCGGCGGAACCGGAATCCTCGAGGGATCCGGCGAGAGCCCTGGAATTGGCGGATCGTGCCGTGGCGGCAACCGGCGGGGCCAATCCCGACACCCTCGAAGCGCGGGCCCTCGCTCTGGCTGCGGGCGGGAAATTTGAGGAGGCCGCGACAGTGATTGAACAGGCGGCGCGGATTGCGGAGCGCGGCGGAGCTGCGGATCTGGCCGCCGCCATCCGGATGTTGGGCGAGTCGTATCGACAGCGGCAGTTGCCGCCGACGGATGCTTTGTTTCCCAAACCGCCGAACTGAGAGCGGGAGCAGGGGGGCTGGGGCTGAATGTGCGCGCATTGTGCTTCAGGACCGGGGCGCTTTCGGAGCGCGGCTGTGTCGGAGACCAACCGCAGCAACGTTGGCGACACCAAGGCCCAACAATTTTCAAGCGCTTGCGGATCGGAGGCTGCTGCGGCTGGTCTCGAAAACGGGACACAGCTGCGCTCCGACGGCCAGGGTCAGGGGGGAATCACACCCCGCTGCCCGTCAATCCAGCCCGATGAACTCCAGCTCCTCCCGCCCTTCATCGCAGACCAGGCGGGCGACAGTGCGTTTCACGCCTGACCGGGGGCGGCCCGCGTAGCCGGGGTTGATGAAGCGCACGCCGTTCACAACCTGATCGAACGCCTTGTGGGTGTGCCCGAACACGATGAAACCGGGATGGCGTCGTTTGACGCGGTCTTTGAGCATGGGGTCCAAGGCCAGGGGATCGACGATGTGCTGTATCAGGAATTTCCGCTCGCCAAGTTTGACCAGTTCCGATTCCCGCTCGGAGAGTCCGAAATCCGTGTTCCCCAGCACGGCGGTGACCGGTGCGATGTGTTCAAGCTTGATGACGACGGAATGGGAACCGATATCGCCGGCGTGCAGGATGTGATCGACGTCCCGGAACAGTTCTGGAAGCCGGGCATCGAAGAAACCGTGCGTGTCAGAAATGAGGCCGAGGGTCATGGGCGGACGGTCTGTTGTCAGTGGTCCCTTGCTGGAGGTCGGCGATCGGCGGTTTCGGGCTCAGATGAGCCAAGCTCCTTGGTCCATCCTTCGACATGCCGCGCGAGGTCTGGGCAAAGGTCAACGGACCACGGACGACTGGGGAACTTCACGCCGGACTCTCCTCGGGGTCGGCTTCGGGAACCTCATCCTCGGCTTCTTCCTGCTCCTCCTCCGTAGCGGGTTCCGGCGCGAAGACCTTCATGGCTCCGGCGAAAAGCGAGGCGAAGAGTCCCGTGCTCATGAGAGAGCCCCGGAAGAACTCCCAGGTCGGCGGCCAGCCGGGGAGCCCGGTGGTCAGGGCCTGGATCAGGGTGAGGAGGGATTTCGGGGCGTAGAGCGGATTGGAGAGCCATGCGGCGGTGTTGCTGACCAGGTAGAAAAGCACGGCCGCGAAGAGCCCCCCGCCCAGTATGGAAATGAATCGGTCTTTGGCCTGAAACTGCCTTCCGATGGCGATGATCAGAGCGTAGCCGAGATAATTGGTGATCAGGAAGGCTCCCACGGGGGCGATACCGTAGACAAAGACGTTCAGGATGAGGTCGGTCAGCAGCAGTGTCCCCAGCGGAAGCCACCAACCGGAGGGGCCGCGCAGGTAGACTCCCGCGCAGAACGCCAATGCGTAGACCGCGCTGAAATTGCGCGGCATGCCCTCCTGATCCAGGAACACAAAACGCGTCAGCGCCAGGGCGATCATCAGGAGGACGGGGATGAAAAACTGTCTTCTGTCGTTCACGGGTGGGGTCATTATATCGGGGAGGTTGTGCTTTGACAGGGGGAATTCATGGAGATCTCCCTGCTTGACAAATTAGCTTTGCAATACAAAGTAACCCACATGAGTTCCCACTGGGCCGAACAGAATCTGGCGGTGATCCGTACGCTGATGGAGCGCTCAACGGTCTACCGGCGCGCGTTGGCCCCGCTGATGATTGCGGCCGGATTGGTCGGGATCGCCGCATCCACGGGCGCCTGCTTCATGAAGATTGAAGCCACGCCGGCCTTCGTGGCCTACTGGGGGGCGGTGGCGGTCGTCGCGCAATTCGTCTGCTTGGTGCTGGTGCGGCGTCAGGCCTTGAAGAGTGAAGAGCCGTTCTGGTCGGCCCCGACCAAGCGTGTTGTCCAGGCGGTCCTGCCGGGCTACTTTGTGGGCGCTGCGGCCGCGGGAATGGCCGTGGCGGGAGGGGATGCAGGACCTTGGTTGCTGCCGCCGGTCTGGGCGGCGGCCTACGGTTGCGCGTTGCACGCGGCCGGGTTCTTCATGCCGCGGGGTATGAAACTCTTCGGCTGGATGACAATCTTGTGTGGGGGCGTCTTGCTCGCGGGAATGACCGCTTATCCGCGTTTTGCGAATGCCGAGATCGCGCATTACTCCATGGGGGCGGTCTTCGGCGTCCTGCATCTCCTGTATGGCATCTACCTGCGATTCACCGAGAAGGAGAATACAGAGGCGTGAACCCGGGGGATTTCCAGAAGCTCGACCGTGTGATTCACGAGAAGGGGCGGATGGCGATCATGTCGCTGCTCGCCGCGACGCCGGAGGTGTCGTTCACCGACGCGCGCGACACTTTGGGGATGACGGATGGGAACCTGACCACGCACGTCAAGCACCTGCAGAAGGCGGGTTACGTCGGGGTGACGAAGTCGTTTCGGGGGAAAAGGCCGTTGACGACGCTGGCGTTGACGGCCGAGGGGCGGACGGCTTTCCGGGAATATATTGACACGCTTGAACAAATTGTGAAAAGCGCCCGGGCCTGAGCGCCTTGATTCCAGAAAGATTGAACGACGGCGACCGACGGCGGTCATTAGCTTTGTAATACAAAGTAAACAGAAGAGACAGACGTATGAAAATTCTCAAGGCGGAACATTTGGGCATGTGCTTCGGCGTTCGCGACGCCATTGCGCTGGCGAAGGAGAGGTCCGGAACGGGCGGTGTAACCGTACTGGGGGAACTGGTGCATAACCGAAGTGTGCTGGAAGATCTGGAGAGGCGCGGGGCGACGTTCGCAAGCGATCCAGAACAGGCCAAGACCCGCGATGTCATGATCACGGCGCACGGCGCGGCTGACCGGGCGATAGAGCGGTTGCGGGAGCAGGGCTTCAATGTGATCGAGGCGACCTGCCCCTTGGTTCGCCACGCCCATGACTCGGTGAAACGGTTGGCGGAGCAGGGGTATCATCCGGTGATCGTGGGGAAGCCGGATCATGTGGAGGTGCGCGGGTTGACCGGCGATCTTGACGTCTTCGATGTCGTGCTCAGCGAGGATGAAGTCGCGGAACTGAAGGCGCGGCCAAGATTTGGCGTTATCGCTCAGACCACGCAGCCGCTTCCGAAGGTGATCCGGTTGGTTGAACTCCTGCGCCGACGCTTTCCCGAGGCGGAGGTGAGGTTCGTCGACACGGTCTGCGGACCGACGAAACAACGGCAGGCCGCCGCTAGGGAGATCGCCGAGCGCGCCGACGCGGTGGTCGTGGTGGGCGGGGCGAACAGCAACAACACCCGCGAACTGGTCGCGTTGTGCCGCCGGCATTGCGACCGGGTGCATCACGTGCAAACGGCCCGCGACATTCGGGCGGAGTGGTTTGAGGAGGTTGACACGGTCGGATTGACCGCCGGCACCTCGACTCCGGACGAAACCATCGCGCAAATCGAGGCGCGTCTGGCGTCCTTTGGGATGAACGCGGCGCGACGGGAGCCGGTGGCCATGGCTGCGGCGATTGGAGCCATGTGAGCAACGGATGAAGGAAGCCGGATAGGTCGAAGTTCATCGGTGGCAACCAAACGGTCCTTATGAGCCAAACGCAATCATTGCCGGCGAGGCGGGGCGAACTGCGCTCAGTGAGCCCCGCCGGGTGCTGCTTGCGTCGGCTCACTGAGGACAGTTCGCCCCGCCATTTCTGCCATTCGGCGCTCTTCGCTGGGTTCCGCTAGTGACACTCCTGATGAAAGCGAACGCCGTAGTCCGGGCCTTGGATCTCGGTCAATTGCCACCTCTGCTGCGCGGGGAGGCGGCGGTGATAGGCGACTGGTTGCGGGAAGGCGCCGCCCGGCGCGTCCTGTTTCAGTCGGCTGTGATTGTTGTTGGCGCAGGATTGTTCGGGGCCGCTGTCGGCGCCTGGCGAGGTGGGCTACAGGCGGCCTATGTGGCGGTCAAACTTCCCCTGATCCTGCTCTCGACGGCTGTTTGCAACGGTTTGGCCAACGGCATGATGGCCCCGTTGCTCGGATTGAACATCAGTTTCCGGCAGTCGCTGACACTGGTGCTGTCGAATTTCACCATCGCCGCCGTGATCCTTGCAGGTTTCAGCCCGGTGATGTTCTTCGCGATCTGGAACACTGCCCAGACGGACGTCTCCGGAGCGGGTTTTTACACGGTCCTGCTGCTCGGCATCGCGGCCATCGCGTTTTCGGGTGTGGCGGCGTCCGCGCGCCTGCTGGGCCTGTTGCGCGAACTGGCGCCGGACCGGAGCGTTGCCCGCAACGTGCTTTTCGCCTGGCTGGCGGGGAATCTCTTTCTGGGCGCGCAGATCTCCTGGAGCCTGCGGCCCTTCATCGGTTCGCCCGAGATGGCTGTGGAGTTCCTGCGCGCCGATGCCTTTTCCGGAAACTTCTACGAGGCCGTCCTTCGGGTTGTCGGGCGGCTGCTTTCCGGCCAATGAAACCAGCCTGACAAAAACAAGCCCGCCATGAATCCGACGTCGCCAGAACCTCCGACAAATCCCGCCGCGCAACTGCAGCCGCCGAGGCTGCCTGAATCCTCTCTCGAGGCGGGAGCCGAGCCGGACCTTGGATTCCTGGAGGACGACCGCGTGCCGGTGGGCGGACCGTTCTCCGGCGTGGACGCGTTGCTTCGAAATCCGCGCCGGATCATGTTTCAGCTCAATCAGGAGGGCGGACGACAATTGATCGCGATGCTGCTGGGCGTCGCGCTTGTGTGCGCCTTGGGATACGGGCTGATCGTGGGGATGTTCTCGGGCGGAGGGCAGTTGTTCTTCGCCCCGGTAAAGATCGCGGCGGGGCTGGTCTTTTCGGCCCTGATCTGCCTGCCGAGCCTCTACATCTTCGCCGCGCTCGGGGGATCTCGGGCCGGGCTCAGGGATGTCGTCGGGCTGATCGCGGGACTGCTCGCGCTGACGACGGTGCTCCTGGTGGGCTTCGCGCCGGTCGCCTGGATCTTCTCCGAGTCCACGGAATCGCTGGCGATGATGGGCGCCCTGCACCTGGCTTTCTGGCTGGTGTCGGCGGGATTCGGGCTGCGCTTCCTGCGGGCAGGCTTCCGGCATACCAGCCTGAAGGCGCCCCAGGGGCTTTCTATTTGGACGGTCATCTTCCTGGCGGTGGCCTTGCAGATGACCACCGCGTTGCGCCCGATTCTCGGCACGGCCGACTCAGCGCTGCCGACGGAGAAGCGCTTCTTCCTTGCGCATTGGGCGGAGAATCTCGGCGACCCGGTTCGCTGACCGGGATGCAACGCTGGATCCACGATGTCTGGTTGGCGCTGATTGAGATGAGTTTCCTGATCTGGAACCTCCTCCTCGCCTGGTGTCCGGCGGTGCTTGCCGGTTGTTGCTCTTCGGTCTACGCGAGGAATAGCGGATTTTTCCCGGCGTTCTTCGCGTTCGCCTTTCTTTGGCTGCTGTTTTTTCCAAACGGGCTCTGCCTCGTCACGAACTTCGTGCAGCTCAGGCCGCCTCCGCCCGCGCCTATCCGCCTGGACATCTTCCTTCTGACTGCGTTTGCCGGACCGGGGTTTCTCTTGGGATCATTGTTCCTTCTGTTGTGCGGAGGAATTTACTCAATTTTCAGAATGGCGTCATATTATCCTCGAACCAGCCAGCGATCGTCGATTCGATGAAAAGCACAGCTCTACCACTGACATTTGCCGCGCTCCTGCTTGCCTTGCCGCTTTCAGGTCAGGAGCCAACCGTTCCAGATTTCTCGAAAGGGATGCCGGATGTAAAGCTGGAGAGGAAACAGAATATCGACGGCCAGGAGGCCTATCGTCTGACGACGACTCTTGGCTCCAAGGAGTTTTCCACCACGCTGGCCAAGTTCCTCGGAGTGGGATGGCGCATGCGTGAACTCACGGACAATGAGAAGTTCTCAATTTCCATGGCCCGGACTGCAGGGGCCGAGGTCAGCCTTGCCGCATACGGAAACGCCAATCTTCCCGGCGTTGAAATCCGGGGGGCTTACTTGAAGGAAAAGAAGGGGGATGCACACGCTCGCATCGATGTCCAGGTCTTCCGCTTTCATCTTGTGAGGGACTCCGGTCCCTCCTTGTCCCCGGATGGCTCCAAGCGGTTGGAAGTGACACGGCGTGCAGGGGGCGGCAATCCTGATGGCATCGCGGTGTTCGATGCTAGGACCGGCAAGAAACGACCGGGCATACGAGTCATGGATGCGGAAGCGGACTTTGCGGTGCTCGATTCCGTCAGTGGCAGGAAACTTGCAGGCGGTTCCATCGCGTGGCATGCGATGCAAGGGTTCTTCTATTGGGAGACATCCTCAAGGCTGTGGGGCTTCGGAAGTGATGGTGAATACTTCAAGTTGATCGAGTTCAAGGCGGACGGAAGCGCAGGGGAAACCATGGTTGATACCATGATGCCTGTTCCGCGCGTCGTGTGGGACAATCTGCCTTCCTCTTTACAAAGCAAATACAAGGCAGAACAAGCCGGCGCTGACCAATCCGCTCCCGCTCCAGAGTCGAAGCCGGAGGGCGATTGGAAGCCTGATCCTGAATCGAAGGCGCGTTCCCGGTAGCAGGTGGCGGGATTTCCCGGGGGGATTTTCCTGTGCGTCGCGTTTGGCGACGCGTAGCCTCCCGACTCAGGAATCCCAATCATATAGAGCCATGTCCCTGGACGAAACCTCCCTCTACGAACGCATCGGCGGCCAGCCCGCCGTGGTCAAACTGGTGGACGACTTTTACCGCCGTGTCTGCGACGATCCGGAACTTGCGCCGTTCTTCGAACACGCATCGCTGGAGAAGCTGGTCCGCATGCAGCACGAGTTTTTCGCAGCGGCATTGGGCGGGCCGATCGATTACAGCGGCATTGACCTGGCCAAGGCGCACCACGGCCGGGGAATCATGCGGCAGCAGTTTGGCCTGTTCGTGGAACATCTCCTCGACACGCTCAAGGATCAGGGCATTCCGGAGAGCGAGGCGACCGAGGTGATCCAACGCATCGCCACCTACGAGTCCGAAGTCACCGGCGACGGCTCCGAGGATGGTTGAGGGGGCGCGTCACAGTTTCAGCAGGGCGGCGGCTTTCAAGGCGGGATCCTGATTGCGCAAGGGCTTGTTCAGCCATTTCAAGACTGCTTCGTTGTTGCCTCGACGATATTCAACCATGGCCCGGGTCAGGGAAAACCAGGGGAACCCGGGGCTGGTGGAGGCTTGGGTGGCGTAAGCAGCTCCTTCCACGGCGAGTGATTGCAAACCTTGGTCCATGGCATCGGGGAATGCAGCCCAGGCCTTGGCCGGTCGACCGCCGTCGCCCGGCTTTCTTCGCGTCTTTGAGGCGTCGAACATGGCCCGACAATGGGCGGTGTGCGCGGCGCGGTTTCCGGTGGCCGCGTAGAGCAGGGCCAGCTTCAGACCGGCGAGGGCGCCAAGCCGACCGGGCTCCTTCTCCAGCAAGGCCTCGTAGGCATCCGCTGCCGCGGCCCAGAGTTTCTTGCGGGCCAAGGCGTCTGGGTCGGCCGGCTTTGCGTATTGGGCCATCTTCGGGTTTGAAGGCGTCGATTCCGGCTTCAAACCGGCCTTCTTCGCGGTCGGGGGGCGGGCAGACGCATCCTTGTCTGGAACCACGTTTTCGAGCCTTCGAAACTCGATGCCGCCGGAGCCGGATTGCAGCATGACGAAACCTGATCCGGGCGCGGGGGCGCGGCCCTCCACCGTGGTCTGGCCATTCAGTCTGATCTGGAACGCGCCGTTGCGACAGACGACCTCCATGAGATTCCATTCGCCTACCGGTTTTTCCAGGGAATGGCCAACTCTGGAGCAGCCTTGCCCTGGGTGATTCTCCGGCCATCGACGGTGATTCCCTTGGTCCCGCGGCCGAAGAGCCACAGCTTTCCGCTCAGTTCCACGCCGGGTTTTGGGAGATCGCATTCGAGCCCCGTGTATTTTCCCCGGGCCTTGACCGTGTTCACGAAGACGCCGCTGTCGCGGTCGGGGTTGGAGGTCGTCCAGCGGTATTCGACGGTGAGCGCGTAGTCCTTGAACTGGCGTTTGGTGACGAGGAAGCCGCTCCGGGAACCGGAGACCTTCAGCGTTCCGGCTTCGTCAAGATCGAAGACTCCGGCGGGATTGGGCCGGTTGCCGCCGCCTCCGAGCGAGACGTTGAACCGGCTCAGGTCCTTGGCGGGGAGGTAGGTGAGCGTCTCGCCTTCGGCGGCTGCGGTCAGGGTCGCGAGGATCGCAAGAACGCCAAGGCCGGTGGAGAGAAACGAGGAGGCCTTGCCTTTCATGCCGCAAAGAGTTCCACGATCCGCGGCGGCAGGCAATCTCAACCCATTGCCGCCAGGACCTCCGCCGCGTGCTCAGCCGGTTTCACCTTCGGCCAGATCTTCGCGATCTTGCCTTTCGGATCGATGAGGAAGGTGACGCGGTGGGTGCCGTCGAAGGTGCGGCCCATGAACTTCTTTTCCCCCCAGACGCCGTAGGCTTCGACGATCTTCCTATCCTCGTCCGAGACCAGCGTGAAGGGCAGGTCGAACTTCTCGACGAACTTGTCGTGCGATTTGACGGGATCGACGCTGATTCCAAGGACGACGATCTTCTTCTTCTTGAAGGCGGCAAAGTTGTCGCGAAAGGCGCAGGCCTCAGTCGTGCAACCAGGGGTGTTGTCCTTGGGATAGAAGAACAGGACGACGTGCTGTCCCTTGAACTGGGAGAGCCTGACCTTGCCGCCGCCGTTGGTCGGAGCGGTGAAGGCCGGAGCCTTGTCGCCTTCCTTGAGAGTGATATTGGGGCCTTTGGACATAATGCGGAGATCGAAGCGATTCTGCTTGCCAGACGCAATCCGAAACGGGCGTGATTCCGCGCATGTTCTCCCGTTCGTCAATGATGTTTGTGGTTGTCAGCGTGATGGCATGCGCCGGAATCGCCCTTGCTGATGTGAATGCGCCGAAACCCGATCCGGGGCGGTTGGAGATTGCCGTTCTCGACCAAGGCATGCCCAAGCCCTTGGCCCTGGCCCCGGCGCCGGATGGACGGGTGTTTTTCATCGAACTGCACGGCAAGGTGAAGATCTGGCATCCCGGCGACGGTCGGGTGACCGAGGCGGCCGAATTCAAGGTTTACGACCAGCAGGAAAGCGGCCTGTTGGGCATCGCGCTGGATCCACAGTTTGAGAGGAACCATTGGGTGTGTCTGAAGTATTCGCACCCGGAGCATTCCGAGGAATGGATCAGCCGCTTCACGATGAAGGGGGACACCCTGGACAAGGAAAGCGAGACGCTGATCATGAAGTTCCACACGGATCGCAAGAAGGACAGCTGCTGCCACGAGGCGGGGTCGATCGCGTTCGGGCCGGACGGTTGCCTGTTCATCTCGGCGGGGGACAACACCAATCCCTTCGGCGATTCCAAGGGCTACGCCCCGATCGACGAACGCGAGGGACGCGATCCTTTCGACGCGCAGAAGTCTTCAGGAAACACGATGGACGTGCGCGGCGGCGTCATCCGCATCCGGCCCAAGGCGGAGGGCGGTTACGAGATACCCCAGGGCAACCTCTTTCCCGCGGGCGGGCCGATCCAGGGATTGCCGGAAATCTACGTGATGGGCTGCCGCAATCCCTGGCGCATCTCGGTCGATCCCAAGACGGGGTATCTCTATTGGGGCGACGTGGGCCCCGACGCGGGAGCGAATCTGGAGGGGCGGGGGCCGCGCGGCCACGACGAGGTGAACCAGGCGCGCAAGGCGGGCTTCTTCGGTTGGCCGTATTTCATCGCAGACAACCAGCCCTACCACGACTGGGATTACGCGAAGAGCGAAACGGGGGCTAGATACGATGCGGCGCGACCGGTCAACCAATCGCCGAACAACACGGGCAGTGAAGTCCTGCCGCCCGCGCAGCCGGCCTGGATCTACTATCCGGGCGCGAAGTCCGAGAGGTTTCCTGAACTGCAGTCCGGCGGTCGCACAGCCTGCGCGGGGCCGGTTTATCATTTTGACGAGAGCAATCCCTCGCCGCGCAAGCTGCCGAAGTACTACGACAACTGCCTGTTCATCTTCGAGTGGAGCCGGCACTGGATCATGGCGGTGCATCTCGACGAAAACTCGGACATCGTGAAGATCGAGCCGTTCCTGGAGGGGCATTCGCTCAAGCGGCCCGTGGACATCAAGCTCGGTAGGGACGGCGAACTCTATGTCCTGGAATACGGCGACACCTGGGGCGCCAACGAGGACTCGCGCCTGCTTCGAGTCGACTACAACCGTGGCAATCGCGCTCCGGTCGCAAAAGTTTCCGCCGCTGGCAACATTGGCCGCGCGCCGCTGACAGCGAGCTTCTCCAGCGAAGGGACGTTCGACAAGGACGCGGGCGACAAGCTGCGCTACGAATGGCGGACCAAGTCTGGCGGCGAGGTGGTGTCCACGAAGCCGAATCCGAAGCTGACCTTTGCCGAGAAGGGCGTCTACAGCGTGGAGTTGACGGTGACCGATTCGAAGGGCGCGAGGGGCCTGGCCCGCGTCCCGACGTTGGTGGGGAACAGCCCGCCGAAGCTGGAATTCCAATATCCGAAGACGGGCGGCTTCTTCCACTGGGGGCGCGATCTGCGCTTCAAGGTGGCGGGGTTCGATTTCGAGGACGACGAGTTGATGGGCAAGATCGACGTGCGGGGCGGGCAGGGCGGAGGTTCCGGTCCGAGCGAGCGCGATCCCATTGGGTTGAAGCTGATGCGGGGCAGTGATTGTTTCAACTGTCACGCGTTGAGCCACAAGATCGTCGGACCTCCAATCCTCGAGATAGCCAAGCGGTACAAGGATGACCCGGATGCCTTGGAACGCGCGGCAAAGAGGGTGATCGAGGGATCGGCCACCGTCTGGAGCGAGGTCCCGATGCTGCCGCATCCGCAGCACACGCTTGCGCAGACACGGCAGATGGTTGCGTGGGTTTTGGCTCAGAAGGAAGGGGCCGTCACGGGAGCCTTGGTGGATTCACTGGCGGAAGGCGTGATCAAGCTGGGGCCCGCTCCGAAGGAGAATGCGGCCGCAGACTATACTCTGACCGCGACCTACACCGACAAGGGGGCCGCTCCGGTCGGTCCTCTGACGACCTCGGTTCAGGTGACGCTGCGCAGTCCGCGAATCGAGGCTGAAAGCGCCGCGGAGCATCACGGGGTCAACATCGGCGGCAACAGCGACGGCAAGAACCAGAAGAACTTCGGCTCCACCATGAGCGGAGCTTGGGCGCGCTTTGGACAGGTGGATCTGACGGGCATCGGCAAGGTGGTGTGCCGCGCCAGCAGCGGCGGTCAGGGCGGTGTCGTCGAGTTCCGGAAAGGCGCGCGCGATGGCGAGATTCTGGGGCAGGTGAAGGTGGAACACACCAAGGACTGGAACGCCTACCGGAACTTCACCTCTGACATCAAGGATCCGGGCGAGCCTTTCGAACTCTATGTCACCTTCAACGGCCCCAACCACATGATGAACCTGAACTGGTTCGAATTCAGCCCCGTTGAATGAGCCCAAATGGAATCACTGATGTCTACATGTAAATATAACGTACGTCACGTTTACATGTAAGGTTCGCTTGCCGAGGCGGTTGGGGAGAGCGGGTCAGCCGCCGGGGGGATGCTCCGGGGCTTGTTGCGCCGATGCGTCAGGGGCTTCCGGGGTTAGAAGCGGCTGTCGCTCTCTGCCGGCGACGAGATTGGTCGCGATGATCAGGGCGAATCCGCCGTTGAGCATCAGCCCCAAGGCGCCCTTGCCCAGCAGGCCGTCGGATCCGCAGCGACCTATGTTGACGAGGGCGATGATGGCGAAAGCCAGACCCGCCAGCGCGACCAGTCCGCCGCCTGTTTCAGTAATCACGCCAAGCAATCTTCCTTCTTCGCCCTTCTGAAACTGAAAGGCGGAAATCCGCAGCAACGCAATGACAGCGCACGCGGCGACCAGGGAATACGTTGCGGCGTGAAAGGGGAAGGTCGGAGCTCCCTCGGCACGCTGGGGCGGGGCGGGTTTCCCGGAATTGTTGCATCCACATGACGATCCACAGGCCATGCGAGGAAGGTTCGTGCCAAGGCGGGCGAATGCAAGGGTTGATTTCGGACGCGCGGTCGCGTCTTGAAGGTGGGGTAAACTGTCCTCAGTGAGCCGGTGTGAGCCTGGCCAAGCGCGGCTCACTGAGGACAGTTTGCCCCACCCATTTTCACCGACCCTTCACCGCCATCTTCACCGCGTAGATCGAGGTGCGGGCGGTGATGAACAGGGTGTCACGGTCAGGGCCGCCGAAGCAGACGTTGGCGGGCCGTTCGGGCGTCTCGATGGTCTCAATGCGTTGGCCCATCGGATTGATGACCAGCACGGCGTCGCGCGTGAGGTAGACGTTGCCACGGTTGTCGAGGGTCATGCCGTCGGAACCTTCTGTGCAGAAGAGCTTCTTGTTGGCGAGCAGTCCGTCGGACTGGATCGTGTAGACCCAGGTCTTGTTCGCGCCGGGATCGGCGACATAGAGCTTCGAGCCGTCGGGCGTTCCGACAAGCCCGTTGGGTTTTACCAGATCGTCGGTCACGCGGCGGCAGTACCTGCGGTCCGGGGAGAGACGGTAGACGTGAAAGCCGTCCTGCTCCAGCCCGCCCATGTTTCCGTAGCGCGGATCGGTGAAGTAGACCGCTCCGTCCGGCGCGATCCAGAGGTCGTTGGGACTGTTGAGCGGCTTGCCGTTGAAGGCATCGACCAGTGTCCGGGTGTTGCCGGCCATATCGGTGGCGGTGAGCCGACGGGCTCCGCCCTCGCAGGAAAGGAGATTGCCTTGGCCGTCGAAGTAGTTGCCGTTGGCGCGGCCGGTGTTCTCGCGGAACGTCTTGAGTTCCCCGGTCACCGTCCAGATGTGGATGCGTTCGTTGGGGATGTCGGAGAAGTAGACATTGCCCTCGGTGTCGGAGGCGGGGCCTTCGGTAAAGCGAAAGCCGCCGGCGAGTTTGGTCACATGGAAATCCGGGGCCGTGAGCCTGGAGGCGCATCCGGCGAGCAAGATCGTGGCCGACGCGAGGGAAAGGAGGGTTGCGGTCTGCTTGGTCATGGTCTGGAATGGCGGGGCTGGTGTGACGGGATTAAAGGGCGTGGCGATGGCGGAGGCAAAGGGTTTTTTGAATCGAGGTGGAGACGTCTCGCCGCAGGCGTCTCACGTCAAGTCCAAGAAGGATGCGCGGGGGGCAGAGATAGCGCGTTTCGCCCCTTGAGGGCCTTAAAATGAGCCCTTTCGGCGAGTGGTCCCCAACCGACAGGAGAGGCGGTTCCGCACCGTCGCCGCTAAGCCGGGGCCTGGCGCCTGGGGGCAAAGTCGGCGCAGCGTTTGGAACCGGGGAACATCTTGTGGGGATTGCAGCGGCCCTCGGGATCGAAGACCTTGCGCAGCGTGCGCATGGCGTCGAGATCGTCCTCGCTGAACTGCTGCTTCATGAAGTCGATCTTTTGCGCGCCGATGCCATGTTCCCCGGTGGCGCTGCCGCCGAGTTGGACGCACTTCTCCAGGATCTCGTGTCCGGCGGCCAAAGCGTTGCGCACCTGCGCGGGACTGCGCTCGTCGTAGAGGACGAGCGGGTGGATGTTCCCGTCTCCGGCGTGGAAGACATTGGCGATGCGCTGGCCGTGCTTCTCGCTGGTCGCCTGCACGAAGCGCATGATCTCCGGGAGCTTTGAGCGGGGCACGACGCCATCCTCGGTAAGGAAGTTCGGACTGAGGCGGCCGATGGCTCCAAAGGCGCGCTTCCGGCATTTCCAGAGCGCAGCGCGCTCGGCGTCGTCCTTGGCGATGCGGACTTCCCGGGACTTGTTCTTTTCGCAGATGGCGCGAACGCGTTCGGCCTGGGCGTCGAGATCCACTGCAAGCCCGTCGAGCTCGACAATCAGCACAGCTCCCGCGTCGAGCGGGAAGCCGAAATGGTAGGCGCTCTCGATGGCGGAGACGATGAGCTGGTCCATCATCTCCATGGCCCCGGGGACGATGCCGGCCTCGATGATGTCGCTGACGGTTTGACTGGCGTCATCGACGGTCTCGAAGACGCCAAGCAGGGTCTTGAAGGCCTGGGGCGCCGGGACCAGGCGGACGAGCACGCGGGTGACGATGCCGAACATGCCCTCGCAGCCGATGATGACGCCGCGCAGGTCGAAGCCGTCGACGTCCTCGCCGCCGTCGGGGCGGGTTCCGATCCATTGGACCGCGCCATCCGGGGTGATGAATTCGAAGCCGAGGATGTGGTTGGTGGTGACGCCGTATTTGAGGGTGTGGGGACCGCCTGAGTTGGTGGCGACGTTTCCGCCGATGGTGCAGGCGGTCTGGCTGGAGGGATCAGGCGCGTAGAGCAGGCCGTGTTCCTTGACCACGTTGGTGATCCAGACGTTGACGCAGCCCGCTTCGACGAGGGCGCGGCGGTTGCGAACATCAATCTCCAACACCTTGTTCATGCGCGTCAGCGCGATCATGACGCCGCCGTCGACGGGGAGGATCGTCCCGCTCAGGCTCGTTCCCGCTCCGCGCGGGATGATGGGGAGCTTCAATTCGGCGCAGAGCCCAACCACACGGGCCGTCTCGTCGGTTGAGCGAGGGAGGACGACAAGGTTGGGGAGGTTCCTTTCGAGGGTGTAGGCGTCGCACTCATAGACAAGGAGTTCGTCGGCGTCGGAGATGACGCCGTCGTCGCCGACTATCTGGCGGAACTGCTGGATGACATCCGGTGTCATGGAGGCGAACGTTGAACGCTCGACGGCGAACTTCAAACCCTAAAGTTCAGTGGGAGCTGAAATGCGGCTGTCGTTTGTGGTCCGGGTTGCATAGCTTTGGAGGATGAGACGATTGCGGGAATGGAAGCTTGGTGCGGCGGTTCTGCCTTTTTTCATCGCGACGGCAGCGTTGGGGGCTGAACCGGTCCGGATCAAGCCCGTCGAATCCAATCACGGGATGGCGGTCACTGTCAGCCCGCACGCGACGAAAGTCGGGGTGGAAATTCTGAAGCGCGGCGGCAGCGCCGTGGATGCGGCGGTGGCCGTGGAATTCGCCTTGGCGGTGGTGTGGCCTGAGGCGGGGAATATCGGCGGCGGCGGATTCATGATGGTCCACCCCGGTGACGGTCGGCGGCCGGTCTGCATCGATTACCGGGAAACGGCGCCGGGAGCCGCGACGGAGACCATGTTCAAGCGCGAGGATGGTCGTCATACCCAGAAGATGGTCGGCGTTCCTGGAACGGTGCGCGGCATGGAATTGGCGCATCGGCGCTTCGGAAAGCTGCCTTGGCGGGAACTGGTGGAGCCGGCGGTCAAATTGGCGGTGGGCGGTTTCGCCATGGACGAACACCTTGTCCGGTCGATCAATACCGTGCTTTCCTACGCATCCGTGAAGACCGGCGAGCATCAACGGGAGTTGGCGCGCGTTTATGGAAAACCGGGCGGCGGTCAATGGAAGCCCGGGGATCGGATCGTCCTGAAAGACCTTGCGGCGAGCCTGCAGGCGATTGCTGACGAGGGAGCGGATGCCTTCTATCGAGGACGGATCGCTTCGGCTTTGGTCGCCGAGATGAAGCGCGGCGACGGACTCATTTCTGCGGAAGACCTGGACGGTTATCGCGCCGTGGTCCGCGAACCGATCCATTCGGGTTTTCGTGGCTATGACGTCTATGGGGCGCCTCCGCCAAGTTCCGGAGGGATCTGCCTGGCGCAGATGCTGAACGTATTCGAGGCGCTGGACCTGCGTTCGCGCGAGCGGTGGTCCGCGCCCACGCTGCATCTGATGGCCGAGACGATGAAACGCGCGTTTCGCGACCGCGCCCTGTATCTGGGGGATCAGGACTTCGTGAACATTCCGGCGACGTTGACCGCGAAGCCCTACGCGGTGTGGTTGGCGGGAGGAATCGATCGCAGTCGCGCGACGCCGAGCGCGGAATTGGCGCCGGAAATCAAGCTCGTGCCGGAAAGCCCGGAGACGACGCATTTCTCGGTGGTGGATTCCACGGGGATGGCTGTGGCAAACACCACGACACTGGAGGCCAGTTGGGGCGCCCGGATTGTTGTCCATGGCGCGGGTTTCTTGCTCAACAATGAGATGGGCGATTTCAACTGGTTTCCCGGTCACACGGATAGGAAAGGCTTGATCGGGACGAAGCCCAACCGGATTCAACCGGGCAAACGCATGCTCAGTTCGCAGACTCCTACGATAGTGGCGAAGGAAGGGAAGCCTGTATTGGTCACCGGCAGTCCCGGTGGACGCACGATCATCAACACCACCATGCAGGTTGTTCTGAATACCTTGGAATTTGGCATGCCGGTCGCGGAGGCGGTGGAGGTGGAGCGCGTCCATCACCAGTGGTTCCCGGACAAGTTCGCGGTGTCTTCCTTTGACGGGCGCGTCAGCAAAGAAGCGATCGAATCCCTTCGCGCACAGGGGCACGAGGTGGAACTGCGAGCTCCGACGAGCCGTCAGGGGGACGCCCATACCATCTGGATCGATCCCCAGACCCGGAAACGCGTCGGCGCCGCCGACTGGCGCCGGGGAGGGGCGGCGATGGGCTATTGAACGGCCTGGATATCGCCGTCATATTCCGCGCGGGAGGACAACCAGAGAATTCCGGAACAGCCGAGGAAGCAGCCTCCTGTGTCGGCGTAGAATGGCAGCGGACGCGGATTCAGGCGAACCCCATGGACAAAAAGAACGGCGCCTTCCAAGAGCATCGGAACGCTGACCAGGGATTGATCCTGCGGAAGCGGGCCGGATGAGGAAAGAGCAGGATCCAACAAGGGTGGAGGCCCCGGCGGATTTCTCAGCTGTGGGAGTGGTTCGATTGGTGATGTCTTCCCTCGGCAAGGGGATATGCTCGGGACCGGGACAGATGTGCTCATGAAATGGTCGGCGCGAGCGTGGCTTGGTTGGGTTTGGAGCGTTTTGCCGCATGGCATGACCCGTGCTTGGAGCGGGCAGAACCTGTCACTGCCCTATGAGACCACTGAAACGCTCGCTCCTCGTCCTGCCTCTCGTTGCCACCCTGACAACTCCGGCCGCCGCATTGGATCAGTTTGCCGACAGTGTCGTTGACTTCAGTTCCCAATATTCCGCGTCGTCGTGGTCGGCGGCGCAGATTCTAGGGGAGCCTGACACCTTCTCCTATGGCGACATTCCGACCGCGTGGGCTCCGAGCCCGCGTAACGGAACGCTGGAGTTCATCACCGTCAGCTTTGCCGCGCCGGTCGTCGCGGAAGGAGTCACCATCTGGGAAACGTATGGGAACGGGTTTGTCAGGGAGGTGCAGGTCCGGGATCTTCTTGGCGGGTATCATACGGTTTGGGCCGATGTGGATCCGAGTCCTGAAGGCGCGCCGGTTGAGTTCCACATCGCCTTCCCGCCGACCGGGTTCCAGGTGGACGCCGTCCGGATTCTCGTCGATACGGACCACAACCCGGCCACTTGGGAGGAGATCGACGCGGTCATGTTGCACGAATCGTTCGATCGCGACGGAGACGGCGTTCCCGACGAATTTGACGCCTGCCCCGATTCCGACACGAGTGAAACCGTGGTCATCGATGGACTCGATTCTGGAGTGGTGAACTTCCTGGTTACAGAGGACGGCTGCACCTTGGCTGATTTGGTTCACGCGGCCGCCGACGAAGCGCGGAACCACGGCGATTTCGTCAGCCTTGTCACCCGGCTTGCCAACGCGTTGCGGAAGGCGGATCTGCTGGCGGCATTGGAGGCGAGGGCGCTGAAACGCGCCGCTGCAGGCTCGATCCGACGGGCGGAAGAACGCCGGTCGTCAGGGTTCCGTCGAGGGTAGGACGGAGAGCCCGGGGATCTGCATGTAGCCCTGCGCGGCGCCCGCCACGTCGAGGCGGTAGATCGGGTCCGTCAGTAGGCAGCGACGCCGGTCCATGGCCGGGATCGCCGTGGTGTAGATCCGCATTTCTCCCGGCACGGTCGTGATGATTTCTTCCCGCCAGTCTCCAAGGATGTCGGCGACGACGACCACTGAGCCTTCGATGCGCTGGTCGAGTTTCCCGCCCCTAAACTTGATCAACTTTCCACGAGTCAGCAACTCTCGTGTGGTGTCGGCGTCCCAGTAGGCGGCGCGAGGCGCAAGCCCGCCCAGATCGTCGGAGCCCAGCAGTCGGCCGTTCGAACTGAACAGCCAACGCTTGTTCGCGAAGTCGCGCTCGCCCGCGTAGCACTCCACGCCCGGATGGGTGGGATCGATGTCGGCGCAGAGGCCGGAGGAGTGGACGTGGATGGTGGGCTCCTGCAGGCCCCAGAGGATCTTTCCGGTCTTTGCCTCGACCATGCAGACGCTGTTGGTCAGTTGCCGGGTCTCCATGCCGTACTCGATCTCCAGGCCGGGATGTGCGGGATCGAGGTCGCCTACCGTGAGATGGTCGGGGTGGCCCATACCGGTGCTCCAAAGCGCCGCGCCGTTGTCGTCGAGCACGGCTGAGCCGAGAATCACCTCGTCGCGCCCATCGCCGTCGAGATCCGCAGCGCGAAGGATATGCGCGCCCTGACCGCGATACCGGGGGCCGCCTTCGCGGTCGTTCCAAGTCCACAGCGGGCGCAGTGCGCCTTGATGAAATTCATAGGCGGCGACCTTCATGACGTTGTAGGTGCCGCGTTCGACGATGATGCAGGGAGTCTTGCCATCGAGGTAGGCGACTCCAAGCTGGTTGCGGCAGGAGTAGTTGTAGTCTGGAAACCGGTCGCGCGAAGGCCAGGGCGCCCGGGTGATCTCCTTACCGGTCATTCCGTCCAGAATGGAAAGCCATTCCGGACCTTCGGTCACGCGGCCGTCGGCGTCGCGAGGGTCGCCCTCACCGGTCTTCACGGCGACTTCGGCGCGGCCGTCACCGTCGAAGTCGTAAACGATGTAGGGCGAGTATTAGATGCCCTGCTCGATCGCCCAGCCAAGGTCGCGCCGCCAAAGGAGGCGCCCGTCGTTGCTCCAGGCTTCCAGTTGGTAGGTCCCGAGGCTCTTCTTCCAGTATTTGACGTAGGGATCGACGTTTGAGTTGGGCTGCTTGATGACGAAGTCCAGTCGGCCGTCGCCGTCGAGGTCCGCAATGCCGGCCTTCTGAAAGGTGTGGTTGCCGTCGAGCTTGATGCGGAGGTAGGGCAGGCTGGGCGAGGAGGCGTCGGCCGAGGCGTTGTCGGATGGCGCGCCTTCACGGCCCTTCACCACGGGCCGGACGAAATAGGCCAATGGTCCTGTCGGCGGAGCGACGTCCACGAAATCGGTGGTCTTTCGGATGGGACGTTCGTTCAGGCGCTCGGGGGCGGAGCGACCGGCTTGACGGTAGATGTTGAAGGCGACGTCGCGCTCGTCCACCTCGAGCAGTCGCCAGCCGAGGTAGATCTTGTTGTCGTCCAGGGGAGTCGCGATCAGTCCGCGGTTCAGTTTCTCGCGGACGCGTTTTCGGGCAAAGCCCTCGACCTTGGGTTTCACCGGGCGGGGACGGGCTCCGGATGTGAAGACCACATCGTCCACGAGCAGGTCCGTGTCGCCCCGGCCAGTGAGGCGGACCTGAATCTGATCGCAGCCTTGAGGAATGCGGGCTTCCGCGAGCAACTGTTCCCAGCCGTCAGGATCTTTATAGGAATCAGAGCCCAGGCTGCGACGCAATGGTTGGCCGTTGGCGAAGCCTATGACTGAAAACCCGACGCCGCCTTTGCCTTTCAGCCACGCCGTCGCGGTGAACACCTGACCGGATTTCACGTCGAGGCGCCCGATGTTGTCGAGGGACCAGGGGGCGGAGCCGGCCGACCGGATGCGGGCGGCGTGGTGGCCGGCGTGTGCGTCGCTGGCCGGCGTGGCGGAGCCTTGATCCTCGCGCGAAGCGAAAATCCACCCCGGCAGTCTATCGCCGTCCGCCTCAAAGTCGCCGTTGCTGATCCCCAATCTGAGGGGGGCGGCGCGGGTGAAGATGAGGGCGTCGTAGTAGCTCGAGCCCGGCGGGGTCGCCGCGAACCGGTCGTCAACCCAGACTTCGAAAGTTCCATTGTCGATGTCGAACACGCCGAGCCGACGGTCGGAGCCCTGCTTCTTCGACCAGTTCCGGCCATCGAACGACACCGCGAGCGGCCGGCCAACCACGCGCAGGTCCACGGCGTAGGCGCCCGTGGGAATGCCGGTGATCCGGGTGTGCAGGGGGGGCGCGCCTTCCTCGGGAGCGGCGCGGTCCAGGGGAACGATCGGCGACTGCAACACCACGCCCTCGGACCATTTTTTCATGGCGTCCCTGTCCGTGCTCCAGAGATTCCAACGCTCTTTTGAAAAGCTGTTGGTTTGCCAGGCAGAGGCGGGAGAGGTCCAGCGTTCGGCTTCAAAGAGCACCGTCTGGGCCGTTGCGGAACAGGCGGCGGCGAGCAGGAGCGAGGCGAGGGCTCTGACGGCGGACCGGGGTGCGGAAGAAAGGCGGTTCATGGCGGATACAGGCTGATATCGATGGTCGATGTTTATTCCGAGAACGGCGGCTGCCTCCCCCGATTTTGTGTCACTTTGAACGGCTGGGGCGCGGGGTGGACGGAGGTTTGCCGAAGGAGTGTCTCATGGTTTCCATTACGCAAAAACGCCCCGCGCCGGATTCGGCGCGGGGCGTCTTGAGCAAGTGTTCTGAGACTTCGATCAACCGACGATCTTCTTGTACCATTCGGCGTCGCCAGGAACGGGTATCGGATATTGGCCGTCCTTGTCGGGTTGGCTCTTGGGGGTGCCGTGCCATTGCTGGGTGTTGTCGTCGAAACGGAGGTCATCCGGCATGGTGTTGACCTTGGAGGCGAGGGCGTCGGCCATCTCGATCTTCTTGCCGGTGTAGGTGCACATGCGGCCAAGGATGGCGGTCATGGTGCTCATGGCGCCGTATTCGGCCTCGTTGTACTCCTTGTTGTTGCGGATGGCGTCCCAGAAGGGGTAGTGCTCCATCTGGTGGCCGTCTTCGCGCTTCTTCAGTCGCAGGCGCCAGGCATTCGGGCCGGTGAGGTTGAACATGCGGCGGTTCTGCTCGAAGTCCGCCTTGCCCTTGGTGCCGACGACGTGTTCCTCCACCGCCGAGAAGGTGCCGCGGATATGGCGGCACTGGCTGTAGTTGCGGGAGCCGTCCGCATACTCGAACTCGACGAAGTGGTGGTCATAGATCTCGCCGTCATCGATGCCCTTGCGGACCTCGCGGCCGCCCATGCCCTGCGCGCGGACGGGATAGCCGCCCTTGACCCAGTTGATGACATCGAGGTTGTGGATGTGCTGTTCGACGATGTGGTCGCCGCAGAGCCAGACGAACTGGTACCAGTTGCGCATCTGGTATTCCATCTCGGTGGGTTCGCGGCCCCATTGCTCGCGCAATCCTTGACGGGTGCCTTTGTGGCCGACCGGAGTGCCGTCCCAGTAGGAACGCATGGAGACAACATCGCCGATGGCGCCGTCGTGGATGCGTTGGATGGCCTCGATGTAGGAGGGTTGGTGGCGGCGCTGCAGACCGACGGCGACCTTGAGGTTCTTCTTCTTCGCCTCCTTGGCGGCTTCAAGAACCTTGCGTATGCCGGGGGCGTCGACCGCGACCGGCTTTTCAAAGAAGACGTGTTTGCCCTGCTTCACGGCCTCCGCGAAATGGATGGGACGGAATCCCGGGGGGGTCGCGAGGACCACAACGTCGGCTTCGGCGATGGCCTTCTTGTAGGCGTCCTTGCCGACGAACTGGCGCGCGGGGGGGACATCGACCTGGTTGGGATGCTGCTTGCGGATGGCGCTCAGCTTGTTGGCGAGTCGGTCTTCGAAGGCGTCGGCCATGGCCACGAGCTTCACGTCCTTGCCGGTGTTCATCGCCTGGATGGAGGCTCCGGAGCCGCGTCCGCCGCAGCCGACCAGGGCGAGCTTGAGGGTGGCGTCCTGCTGCGCGTGCGCGAAGCGCTCAATCGGAAGCGCGGCAAGCGCGCCGGCGGCGAGGCTGGAGGACCTGAGGAAACGGCGACGGTTCACCGCGTTCTGTTTGGGGTTCAGTTTGGGTTCGTTCATGGGAATGATGATGACGAGTCTGAGACCGGTCTCTTCTCTGTGGGTTGAAGAGAGTCTACCGGGAGAGTCCGGCTTGAACAGGATTTTGTCGGCGGGAGAAAGGGGATCCGTTATTCCACCGTGACGCTCTTGGCGAGGTTGCGGGGTTTGTCGACATCGCAGCCGCGCGCGACGGCAATGTGGTAGGCAAACAACTGAAGCGGCACGACGCCGAGAAGCGGGAAGAGCGGCTCGATCGTGGCCGGCACAAGAATGACGTCGTCGGCGTGTTCGTGGATGGCCTCGTTGCCGGCGGTGGCGATGGCGATGATCGGTCCCTTGCGGGCGCGGATTTCCCGGAGGTTGCTCCAGTTCTTTTCGTAGAGGGCTCCGTCGGGGGCGAGGATCACGGAGGGGGATTTTTCGTCGATCAAAGCGATGGGGCCGTGCTTCATTTCGGCGGAGGGGTAGCCTTCCGCGTGGATATAGGAGATTTCCTTCAATTTCAGCGCGCCTTCGAGAGCGGTGGGAAAGCCATATTGCCGGCCGAGGAAATAGAAGTCTTCGGCCTGTGAGTATCGGAGCGCGATTTCCTTGATCCGGGCATCCTGATCGAGAATCGAGCGGATCTGCGCGGGGATCCGTTCCAGGGCCGCGATGATCTCCCGGCCGTGAATAGGGGAGAGCATGCGCGTGCGGCCGAGGTGCAGCGCGAGCAGTGCGAGGACGGCGACCTGCGAGGTGAAGGCCTTGGTCGACGCAACCCCGATTTCCGGGCCGGCGTGGAGATAGATGCCGCCGTCGGATTCGCGGGCGATGGAGCTGCCGACGACGTTGCAGATGGCCAGGACCTTGTGGCCGCGGCGGCGGGCTTCGCGCAATCCGGCCAGGGTGTCGGCCGTCTCGCCGGACTGGGTGATGACGAGGACGAGGGTGTGCTTTTCCAAGGGCGGGTTCCGGTAGCGAAACTCGCTGGCGTATTCGACCTCGACCGGTATGTGGGCGAACTCCTCTATCAGGTACTCGGCGACGAGGGCGGCGTGCCAACTGGTCCCGCAGGCGGGAATGACGATGCGGTCAATCTCACGCAGTTCGGCGCTGCTCAGGTTCAGGCCTCCGAATTTCGCGGTGGCCTCGTCCCGATCGATCCGGCCGCGCAGGGCGTTCTCGACGGTCAGGGGCTGTTCGAAGATCTCCTTCAACATGAAATGCGGGAATTCGCCCCGGTCGGTTGCCTCCTCATTGTATTCGATGCGGCTGATCTGGACGTTTGCCGTGTCGGAGCCAAGGTTGGTGACATCGAAGCGATCCGGGTAAACGGCGGCGATGTCGTAGTCGTTCAAATAGACGACTTCTCGGGTGTGCGCGGCGATGGCGGCGGCGTCGCTGGCGATGAAGTGCTCGCCGTCCCCGATGCCCAGTATCAGGGGCGAACCGCGGCGCGCGGCAATCATCATGCCGGGGCAGTCACGGCATATTGCGGCGATGCCATAGGCTCCGATGACGTCCCGGAGGGCTTCCTCCACCGCCTGGCGGAATCGCTCGCAGGGGTCATCCACGGATTCCAGTTTCTCGTAGCGTTCCCCGATGAGGTGGGCGAGGACCTCCGTGTCGGTGGTGGAGTGGAAAACCCTGCCGTCGTCGGCCAGTCGTCTGCGGAGTTCGGCGTCGTTCTCAATCACCCCGTTGTGGACGAGCGAGATGCGGCCGGACAGGTCGAGATGGGGGTGGGAGTTCTCGTCGGAGGGCGGGCCGTGGGTTGCCCAGCGGGTGTGGCCGATGCCCAATGAACCCAGGGCGGGTTCCTCGGCGAGGACCCGTGCGAGTCCGTCGTCGATGCGCCCCTGTTTCTTGCGGGTTTCGAGGCGCGAGCCGGCGAGGGTGGTCACGCCGGCGCTGTCGTAACCTCGGTATTCGAGTTGACGAAGGCCGGCGAGGACGACCTTGGAGGCCGCCTGTCTACCTGTGTATCCGATGATGCCGCACATGATTCCTGTCTGTCGAGATGTCACCTCCGGCGGGATCCGGCGCGGGCAATTGCAGGTGACGAATCGCCAACGCTGAAACCCGAATGTCGCTTGCCGCCGTTGCGAAGCGGCGGATATAAAGACCCGGAACTGAGCGCAAATACAAGACAGGAAGACCCCCTATGAACACGTCGATGAGATCCAAGGTGAACAACGCGAACGTCCTGAGTGTGATCATGGGGGGAGGCGCGGGCACACGGTTGTATCCGCTGACCCATGAGCGGGCCAAGCCGGCGGTGCCGTTGGCGGGCAAGTATCGGCTCGTAGACATTCCCATTTCAAACTGCATCAACTCCGGACTTCGGCGGATGTACCTGCTCACCCAGTTCAATTCCGCGTCACTGCACCGGCACATCTCGCAGTCCTACAACTTCGACCATTTTGCGGGCGGCTTCGTGGAACTCCTCGCCGCCGAGCAGACTCCGACGACGACCAGTTGGTATGAGGGCACGGCGGACGCGGTGCGGAAGAACCTGATTCACTTTCTGAACAACGACTTCGACTACGTGCTGATTCTCAGCGGGGATCAGCTCTATCGCATGGACCTGCGGCAGATTGTCGAGCAGCACATGGCATCGGAGGCGGAGGTGACCATTGCGACCCTGCCCGTGGAGCGGAAGCCGGCAAAATCGCTCGGCATCATGCAGATGGACGACTCGAACCGGATCACCCGGTTTGTGGAGAAGCCGAAGGAGGACGAGGTGCTCGACACCCTGCGCATCGATCCTGAATGGTATGAGAGGCTGGAGATTCAGGGCGGCGGGGAGGATCTGTTCCTCGCCTCGATGGGCATCTACGTCTTCAACCGGGAGACGCTGATCGAGTTGTTGGACAATGAGCATACGGATTTCGGCAAGCACATCATCCCCGGCGCGATTGAGACCCATAAGGTCTATTCCCATGTGTTTCAAGGCTACTGGGAGGACATCGGGACGATTGGATCCTTTTTTGAGGCGAACCTGGACGCTGCGGCGGACCTGCCGAAGTTCGACTTCTACAACATGGAGGCTCCCATCTTCACCCGCCCGCGCTTCCTGCCGGCCTCGAAGATCAACGGAGCGCAGATCGACCACGCGGTCATCTCCGACGGCTGCATCATCAACCACGCGAAGATCACGCAGAGCCTGATCGGCATCCGGACGATCGTGGGCAACGGCTCCTCGCTGAATCGGGTGATCACCTTCGGCGCGGACTACTTTGAGGCCCAAGAATCGATCGAGCAGGCGGAGAACGAGGGGATTCCCCGGATCGGAATCGGCAAGAACTGCTGGATTCAGAACGCGATCATCGACAAGAACGCGCGGATCGGGAACAACGTGGTCATTTCTCCGGAGGGGAAGTCGGGGGATGTCGATGGAGAGAACTACTTCATCCGCGACGGAGTTGTCGTGATACCCAAGAACGCGGTGATCAAGGACGGAACGCGCATCTGAACGGCGCGTCGGACGGGAAGTTGGGGCGACCTGTCCGCAGGGAGCCGCATTTGAGCATGCTCTTGTCGGCTCGCTCAGGCCAGTTCGCCCCAGCCGATCGTTCAGTTCACCCCGCTGACGCAACCAATTCGCTGCCATGCGCAAGCTCCGCGATATTTCCCGCTGCCTGCAAACGGCTGTGGATGCGACCCGTGAGGTGGGGATTTTGTTGCGACGCAACCTCGCCTCGACGACCAAGCAGGTGGACCTGGAGACGCAACACGACATCAAGCTGGCGCTCGACGCCCGCGCGCAGAGCCTGATCGAGCGGAGATTGCTGAAGGCGCATCCCGGCATCGCGATCCTGGGTGAGGAGGGGACGAGCGGAGATGTCGGGGCGGAGCTGCGTTGGGTGGTCGACCCCATCGACGGCACGGTGAACTTTGCCTATGGCCTGCCTCACGCTTGTGTTTCGATCGCCCTGCAACGGAGGATTGAGCCGGCGCCGGCGCGATTGGCCCGGCGTTTTCCCGACCTGAACTTTGAAACGGTCGCCGGCGCGGTCTACGACCCCTTCCAGGACGAACTGTGGACGGCCGTCCGGGGGAAGACGGCGCGGTTGAATGGCCGGAAGATCGCGGTGAGCGGGCGCGACCGGCTCGAGACGGCGTTGGTGGCGGTTGGATTTTCCAGTTCCCCGGAAACGGTGGCGGAGAAAGGCGCTTTTCTGGGACGGCTGGTTGGCAGGGTCAGGAAGATCCGGTTGCTGGGCGCCGGAGCCCTGTCATTGACCTACGTGGCCTGTGGACGTCTGGACGCCTACGTGCAATCCGGCATCCGGCTCTGGGACATTGCAGCGGCCGGACTGATTCTGGAATGCGCCGGAGGTGAGTTCTGGAGCCGGCCGGTGGAGGGGGAACACGCCTACGACATTGTCGGCAGCAATGGGAGGTTGAGGCGCAAGCTGGAACGAATCCAACGCGACACGGCGACAAAGCCGGAGGCGTGATCGGGATATTCCAGATTCGAAACCGGAGATCTGAAGTCCGGCGGCGCCGCCTTCAGGCGTCGATCTCGTAGGCCTTGATCTTGTTGTAGAGGGTCTGCCGGCCGATGCCGAGGCGCTTGGCGGCCTCAAGCTTGTTGCCGCCGGTTTCCTTCAACATCTGGATGATGGCATTGCGCTCGACGCCCTGCATGAGGGTCAGTTTGGCGGACTGCGTCTGCTCGATCGGAGCCTCGTCGGAAATGGAAAGATCGCCTTCGGTCAGCTTGTCGGCGTCGCACATCAGGACCGCCTGCTGGATGACGTTCTGGAGCTGACGCACGTTGCCGGGCCAGTCGAAGGACCGGAGACGGTTCTGGGCGGCGTCGGTGAAACCGGAGATGGTCTGGTTGGCCTGGGCCGAGAAGCGTTTCAGGAGTTCCTCAGCCAGGGGGATGATGTCCTCGCGACGGTCTCGCAGGGGTGGGAGTTCCAAGACGATTTCGTTGATCCGGTAGAAAAGGTCCTCGCGGAGTTTCCCGGAAGAGAGAGCCTCTTGAGGATCACGGTTGGTGATGGAGACGACCCGGCAATCGATTTCATAGGTGGCCTCGCTGCCGACCGGGTGCGCCTGCTTCTCCTGAAGCACACGGAGGAGTTTTGTCTGAGTGTCGACCGGCATCTCGGTGATCTGGTCGAGCACGAGGGTGCCGCCCTGGACCTTGCGGAAAAGTCCCTCACGGTCGGTTTGCAGTTGGCCATCGGCGCCCCGGGTCATCGAGCCGAACAACTCGGCGTCGATCTGGTCATGGGGCAGGGCGGCGCAGTTGATCTTGAGCAGCGGCCCCTGACTCCGGGGGCTGATCGTGTGAATCATGTCCGCGATGACTTCCTTGCCGGAGCCGCTTTCACCGGTGAGGAGGACAGAGACGTCCGTGGGGGCGACCTTCTCAACCTTGCGGAGGAGGTATTTCATGACGGCGCTGCGGCTCGTTGGGGAGACCCGGTTGCTGATGTTGGTCAGCGCCTGACGCAATGAGCTGGCCTCCTGCTTGAGGTTCTTGTGTTCGATGGCGCGCTCGAGCGAGTCCAGCAGCGTCTTGGGATCGAAGGGCTTCTGTTGGAAGTCGTAGGCGCCGAGCTTGATGGCCTGCACGGCAGTGTCCAGGCTGCCGTGGCCTGTGAGCATCACGACTTCCGTGTCCGGCCAGGTCTTCTTGATGCGCGGCAGGAGATCGAGCCCGTCGGAATCGGGGAGTTTCAGGTCCAGCAATGCCAGGTCGGGCTGGGGACCGGCAAAGGCTTTCTCGAGGCCGGCGCCGTCCTCGGTTTCCAGAACCTGGTAGCCAGCCTTGGTCAGAATGATCCGGAGGAGGGCGCGAATGTCTGACTCGTCGTCAATGACAAGAATTCGTGTGCTCATGGTGTTTCTTAGCGAGGAACGATGTCCCGTTGGATATACGTTGCAGGGCGACTATTCAAGCGGATGTGACGCTTTTTGTTACGCCATTGTGTCGCGCATGGTCTCCTGCTTGTTCTGCGTCTAAATATCGGCCTCAGGAAACCGTTTCTTGATCGTTTTTTTGACACGAGCCTCCTCGTCCGGCTTCAGCAGGCGACGTTGGATCCGGCGCCGGACGCCGTCCAGAAGTTCGAGCCAATCGTCGAGCGGCGGATCGTCGCGCCTCTCCCACGGGTCGTAGCGGCGACCGCGTTCGAAAAACAGCCAACGGTCTCCCTCGTGCTTGGCGTAGACCTCGCGTCGTTCGCCCTCGGGCGTGCGTGTCTTCCAACTGATCTCGCCTTTCTTCGCCATGTCATTCAGGGCGATCGACAGCCGCGACAGCCATGGAGGCGATGCCTTCGCCGCGACCGACGAAGCCCATGGTTTCGTTGGTGGTGGCCTTGACGCCGACCTTCTCGACGGAGAGGCCGAGGGCGGAGGCGATGTTTCGCTTCATTTCGGCGGCGTGCGGCATGAGCTTGGGCTCCTCGGCGATGAGGGAGGCGTCGATGTTGATGATGCGGGCGTTCTCCAGTTGGGCCTGGCGCGCCGCTTCCTCGAGGAAGACGCGGCTGGGACAATCCTTCCAGCGGGGATCGTCGTTGGGGAAGAAGGTTCCGATGTCTCCCTTGCCGAGGGCGCCGAGAACGGCGTCGCAGATGGCGTGCATCAGCACGTCCGCGTCGGAGTGTCCGCTGAGTCCGCGATCATGCGGGATTGCCACGCCGCCGATGACGAGTTTGCGTCCTTCGACCAGTTGGTGAACGTCGTAACCTATGCCTGTGTGGACCATGGGATGTATTCGATTTGTGATGTGGGATTTGTGAGCGGGTTCAGTTGCTGAGAACGTGGGCCGCCACCAGGCCGAGCGTTCCGGCGAACAGGAGGTAGTAGGTCAGCGGGATGGCGACGCTGCGGATCAGCGGGCCTTCGCGCCCCTGCAGGCCGACGGTGGCGGAGGCGGCCACGATGTTGTGGACGCAGATCATGTTGCCTGCCGCGCCGCCCACAGCCTGAAGCGCGACGACGAGGACTGTGGAGACCCCGATGTTTGTCGCCACGCCAAACTGGAACGAGGAGAAGGTCATGTTGCTGATGGTGTTGCTGCCGGCGAAGAAGGCGCCCATGGCGCCGATGGCCGGAGCAAAGAAGGGCCACGCGCCGCCGACGACGTGCGAGACGGCATCGGCCAACTCGATGGGCATGCTGGCCAGTCCGGCGGCGTTGGTCCCGGTGTTGATGAAGATCTGCGCGAGAGGGACGGCGAAGCCCAGCGCCATGGCCGTGCCCAGGATGGTCCTTCCAGAGCTGATCGCGGCCCGTTTCATTTGGGCGAAGTTCATGGCCTGGAGGAAGCTGGCGCAGAGGACGACCGCGATGAAGATCGTCCCGGGGAGATAGAGAGGTTGGACCTTGGCGGCGATGTCCGTGCCGAGCAGCGACGACGACCAGGTGACGGAATCCGAGGTCAGCCACTTCTTCAGGGGAAGCGCGTTCAAGCGGGTGAGGGCGAGGAACAAGGCGACCAGCAGGTAGGGCGACCAGGCGCGGATCAGTGACATCCTATCTCCGGAGGATTCGGGCTCTCCCTTGAATTGTCCCATCCAGTCGGGAGGCCAGGATTCGCGCGGGGGGAAATCCCAAGGCTCCTTCGGGGTGAGGAATCCCTTGCGGGCCGCGGTGACGCAGATGGCGAGGCCGATCATGCTGCCGATCAGGGAGGGGAACTCCGGTCCGAGCGTGTTTGCCGTGATCGTGTAAGGGACGGTGAAGGCGAAGCCTGCCAGCAGAGCGAACTTCCAGACCCCGAGTCCCTCCTTCCAGGAGCGGTTCGCCCCGTGGAAACGCGTCAACGCGCAGACCATGAACAGTGGGATCAGTGTCCCCACGATGCCGTGGATCAACCCGACCTTGCCGCCGACGGCGAGAATAAACTGATCGAGATCCAGGCCGAGGGATTCGCCGCTGCTGAGACCGGTCTTGACCCCGATGAGAATGGGGGTGCCCGTGGCCCCGAAGGAAACCGGAGTGCTTTGGATGATGAGACAGACCGTGACCGCGGCCATGGCGGGGTAGCCGATGGCGAGCAGCAGCGGTCCGGCGATGGCGGCGGGAGTGCCGAAACCTGCGGCTCCCTCGATGAAGGCGCCGAAGCACCAGGCGACGATGATGCCCTGGATGCGCCGGTCGGGGCTGACATCGAGCAAACCCTGGCGGATGGCCGCGACGGCCCCGGATTCCTTGAGCGTGTTCAGCAACAGGATCGCGCCGAAGATGATGTAGAGAAGCATGCCGCAGACGATCCAGCCCTTGACCGTGGCTGCCGCGACGCGCTCGAACGGGACCTGCCACACCCCCAACGCGATGACAACCGTGATGGCCCAGGCGACCGGCATGGCGCGCTTCGCGGGCCACCGAAGCGCGACCAGAAACACGAAAATCGCGAGGATCGGGGTGAGGGCGAGAAACGCGTGCATGGCTGGGAACGGGCGGCGTGGAGCGGGTGGAGACGACGGAATCAGGATTCCGAAGCCGGGTCAAGCGGTGAGGAGGAGGCAAAAAAAACGCCCCGGCGGAGGCCGGGGCGTCGTGGAGAGGAGAAAATTACTTCTCGAGCTTCTTGCCAGCGGACTTCCAGCCGGAGATGCCGGCGGAGAGGTGCTTGATGTTGGTGTAGCCGAGCTTCTCAGCCGCGGTGGCGCCGCGCTTGTAGGCGGAGCACTTCGGGCCGCCACAGTAGGCCACGATCAGGGCGTCCTTGTTCGCGGGGAGCTTGGATTTCAGGTCGTTCGCGTCCTTGAACGCGATCGCGCCCGGAATGTGGCCCTTGCTGTAGGACTTGGCTCCGTTCACGTCAATGACGGTGACCTTGCCGTTCTTGATGGCCTTCTCGAGGTCGTTGACGCTGATGTCGGAGTATTCTCCCGCGACGGCGCTGACCGCGAGCAAGGCGGTGGCGAGCAGTGCAATGAGTTTCTTCATGGGTGTATGCAGTTTTTTCTGGGTTTTGGTTTTGGGTTCGACCCGCCGAAGCGGGGCAAATGGTGTTTCTGTGGCTCCGCGGGGCGGTTTTCCCAGCGAAGGTTGCCAAATATATAGTCGAACGTTGCCTAAACAACTCTTTTTCGAGTCGCTGGCGTCATGTTTGTTTACTCTGGCAAGTCGGACTGCAGCAGGGGGAAGGGTGTTCAAAGAAAATCGTGGTCAGGGGAGAGCAGAGGGCATGATCCAAAGCTCGGAACAGCCGGCCGCGCCCGAAGGTGCGGCGTGCCTGCCATTCCCATTTTCCTCCCGGCCCGCCGGCCCGCATTTGCTTGCCGGGGCGGGGTGTGGCAGATATGAGATACCGCTTATGCCGAAAGCCATCATGGATCCCGAAGAGGTGCGGCGTTTCGCCGAGGAGTTGAAACGTTTCAACGGGGACCTCCAGCAGGGGATGTCCGCGTTGGTCGCACGGTTCTCCGCGCTGGGCGACACCTGGCAGGATCAGGAGCATTACAAGTTCGCGGAGGAGTTCAAGACGACCATGAAGGCCCTGAAGAAGTTCATCGAGGTCTCCAACGCGCACGCCCCGTTCCTGATGCGCAAGGCGCAGCGGATCCAGGACTACCTTGATCAGCACTGAACCGGCGGAGGGGACGTGGTGAGCCGGTTCGAAACGAAATCAGGGCAAGGGGGAGCCATGGGGGCGATGAAGCACGCGCGATCCCATGGTTGACAAAGCCAACATTACCTCCCTGCAGGCGCTGGAACGATTCCGGTCCGCGTTGATCAGTTATGTGGAGAAGGCCAAGGCCACGGTGGACGAGGTTTCCAGCGAGGTTCAGCGGACCAAGTTCTGGCTGCATTACGACCAGACGACCCATTGGAAGAACGAGTACAAACGGAGGAGCCTGAAGTGGCAGGAGAAGCAGCAGGAGCTTTTCAGCGCGGAGATTTCGCAGTTTTCGGAGTCCTCAACGGTGCAACGATGGGCGGTCGAGGAAGCCAAGCGCGCCATGGACGAGGCGGTGGAGAAGGTGCGCCTGGTCAAGGAATGGACCCGCCGGTACGAATCGGCGGTCATGCCGGCGGCCAAACCGGTCGACAAGCTGGGCAGCCTTCTCGATTCGGACATGACCAACGCGATCCGGTTCCTGACGGAGGCGGTGAAGGCCTTGAACGAATACGCGGAGATCGGGATGCCGGTCGCCGACGCCGCGCGGCGCAGGCAGAAGGAGGATGGCTCCCCGGGCGCTGAAGCCGACGCAGACGCGGGCGGGGCCGCAGCGGAAGGGGATTCGGTTTGAGCGCGACGGCGAGCAGGGCGAGGCTGGCGGCGATCACCAAGGACCTGATCCGCCGTTGGAAGGAGACCCGGGAAAACTGGCGTGACGCGAAGGCTGCGGAGTTTGAACGAACCTACATGGAGGATTTGCTGGCCGGCGTGAACGCGGCGGTCAACAGCCTGGAAAAGCTGGACCGGGTTCTGGAAAGGATCAGGAAGGATTGTGAGTAACCGGATCAAGATCGAGGACACGTTCGGGTTCCTGGAGCGGTTGAGCTCCGGAGCCAGGGAGATTGTCGAGCGGGAAACCGCCCTGAAGCGTCAGCACAGCCTGAAGGTGGGCGACGCGAAGCGGGCGCGGGAGGACGAGTTGGAACGATTGAAGGAGTCGGTCGAGGCGGAAGTCGCGGCGGCTGCGGTTGAGGCGGAGACGGCCGTCCGCGCGTTGCACGCCCGCCGCGACCGGCGTCGGGCGCGGTTGGACGAAGCGCACAGGAATGTGAAGTGGGCGGGGTTCCGGTCGATTGAGGAGGAGGAGAATCGCGGCAAGGGCAGGGTGCAGAAGGGCCTGCTCAATGTTTCGAAGCAACGCGACGCTGACGTCGAGGCCGAGAAGGCGGCCCGGAAGGAGTTTGCCGAGACCATCGCGGCCGAATGGGAGGCGCACGAGGAATCAATCGGCGCGGCGTTCGAGTTGTTCAGGGGCTTCGGAAAATTTCAGAAACAGCTTCCCTCGGACGCGGAGGAGGCGGAGGAGGCGAAACCTGACCTGGAGACAGGTTCGGCCAAACTCCTGGCGGAGCTGAGGGAACAGCGCGGCAGGATGGAGGAGCAGATGAAGCGCTATCGGGGCAACCTGCTGGCGTTGTTTTTTCGCGGCTTCCCGGTCTGGCTGCTGGTCCTGTTGATTCTCATGGCAAACGGAGGCGCGTTCTTCATGGCGGCGCAGATCGGGTTGGAGAATCACACGCCGGTCAAGGCCGGGATCTGGACCGGGGCCTCCCTGGGCGCGGTCCTGCTGCTTTACGCGCTGGGTGTCTCCTCGGCGTCGAAACGCGCAGCGGCCATCCTCGCCGGCATCCGAGAGATCCGCCGGCTGTTGTGGGTGGGGGATGCCACCAACATCGAAGAGAACCGGCTGAACCTGGAGCGCATCGAGGCCGCGGCCAATGAGGATGAGGCGAAGCTCCAGGACGAGTGGCGGGAAGTCGTGCAGAAGGCCGCCGACGCGAGGGCGCCGATCGAACGGGACGCGGACGAGCGGGAATCCCGGATTGGCGTGCGGTTGGAGGAGGCGCACGAGGCGCGGTTGCAGGCCGCAGCCGACGAGCGCGAGGCCCGGGTTGCCGCCTTGCGGGAGCAACACGCCGCCGACGAGCGCGCCATCGTGAAGCGGCATGACGACGAGCAGGATGAACGCGAGCGTTCCTACGAGGAAGCCTGGGACAAGCTCGTCTCGGATTGGCGGGCTGTCGTGGGACCGGCCTATGAGGAGGCGGCGGCGGACATGGCCGATTCGGAAGAGCTGTTTCCTACGTGGGATGATCCGCGGTGGGCGGACTGGAATCCCCCGGCGGAATTCGTCCACGAAACCCGTTTCGCCCGAATGAACGTGGTGATGGACAAGTTGTGCGCGCAGTTGCCGGAGGACGAACGGCTTGCATTGCCGGGACCGAACGAATTCAGCTTTCCCTTCGCTTTGAGTTATCCCAGGCGCGGGTGCCTGCTCTACGAGTCGGAGAAGCAGGGGCGCGAGGAGATGATCGGATCCTTGAACAACATCGTGCTGAGGTTGCTGGCGAATTCGCCGCCCGGCCGGGTGAAGTTCACGGTCTTCGATCCGGTTGGTCTGGGACAGAGCTTCGCCGGCGTGATGCACCTGGCGGACTACGGGGAACACCTGATCAACGGCAAGATCTGGACCCAGACCGGACAGATCGAGCAACGGCTCGGCGAGTTGAACGAGCACATCGAGAAGGTCATCCAGATGTACCTCCGCAACGAGCACGAGACGATCGTGGATTACAACCGCGAGGCCGGAAACATCGCGGAAAAATACCATTTTGTTGTGGTGGCGGACTTTCCGGTGAATTTTTCCCACGCGGCGATCTCGCGCCTGATGAGCATTGCGGCCACGGGCGCGAAGTGCGGCGTCTACACTCTCATCCACTGGGACAAACGGCAGCCTTTGACGGAGGACGCGACCGTCGAGGATCTGCGGGCGAACAGTATCTGCGTCAACAGCATGGGCATGAGCTTCGCCTTTGCCAACCGCATGGTCACCGGCGCGCGATTCAAGCTGGACCCGCCGCCGGAGCCGGAGTTTGCCATTCAGCTCACCCAGAAGATCGGGCAGGCCAGCGTGGATTCCAACCGGATCGAGGTCCCATTCCAGCATGTCGCGCCGCCGCCGGAATCCGTCTGGTCGCGTGAAACCACGAATGAACTGGTCGTTCCGATCGGCCGGACCGGCGCCACCAAGCTGCAGAACCTCTCCATCGGCAAGGGCACCTGCCAGCACGCGTTGATTGCGGGCAAGACCGGCTCCGGCAAGTCCACGCTGTTCCACGTCATCGTCACGAACCTCGCGCTCTGGTGCGATCCGGACCAGGTCGAGTTCTACCTGATCGATTTCAAGAAGGGCGTCGAGTTCAAGTGTTACGCCACGCGCCGCCTGCCGCATGCCAAGGTGATCGCCATCGAGAGCGACCGCGAGTTCGGCCTGAGCGTCCTGCGACGGCTGGACGAGGAGCTCCGGGAACGCGGCGAACTGTTCCGCGAATTGGGCGCCCAGGACGTCGCCGGCTACAAGCGCGCGGGCGGGACCCGCCCCATGCCCCGCACGCTGCTGATGGTCGATGAGTTTCAGGAGTATTTCGTCGAGGATGACAAGATTGCGCAGGAAGCGTCGTTGCTGCTGGATCGTATCGTCCGGCAGGGGCGCGCTTTTGGCATGCACGTGATCCTGGGTTCGCAGACCCTGGGCGGCGCCTTCACCCTGGCTCGAGCGACGCTGGGCCAGATGGTCATTCGCGTCGCGCTGCAGTGCAACGAGGCGGATTCCTACCTGATCCTCGACGACTCGAATCCCGCCGCTCGCATGCTGACCCGGCCGGGCGAGGGCATCTACAACGATTCCGCCGGCGCGCCGGAGGGCAATCACCCGTTCCAGATCGTCTGGCTTTCCGACGAAGTTCGGGACCAATACCTGGACCAGGTCGACGTGAAGGCCCGGGAAAGCGGCAGGGAGTTTTCCTCGCCGGTTGTCTTCGAGGGCAACGCCCCGGCGGATGTGGCGGAGAACGACGCCTTGCGCCGTTTCCTGAATGCGGGGGCGGCCGAACGCAAGGGCGCGGTCAGCGCGTATCTTGGCGCGCCCAATTCCATCAAGGGCCCGACCGAGGCCGTGTTCCAACGGCAGAGCGGCTGCAACCTGATCGTGGTCGGACAGCGCGACGAGCCAACGCTCTCCATGTTGGCTGTTTCGCTGGTTTCGTTGGCGGCGCAGTTCCCGAAGGGCGCGGCGAAGTTTGTGGTGTTGGATGGCAGCGCCCCGGAGACCACCGAGCGGAACTATCTCGAAAGGGTGATCGGCATCATCCCTCATGAGGTTGATGTTCCGAAATACAGCGAACTGGGGGAGGTGATGGGTGGGTTGGAGGCGGACATGCGCAGCCGCGAGGAAGGCGGAAGCGACGTCGTCCCACCACGGGTGTTCATCCTCATCCACGGATTGCAGCGCTTCAAGAAGCTCCGCTTCGAGGAGGATTTCAGCTTCTCCCTGGACGACGATGACGCCGGAGAAAGGAACCCCGGCACGGCGTTGAACAACATCATCCTCGAAGGCGCGTCCGCCGGCCTGCACGTGATTGCCACCTGCGACACGCTGAACAACGTCAACCGCACGCTCAGCCGGAAGGCCCTCACGGAATTCGAGATGCGCGTGATCTTCCAGATGAGCGCCAACGATTCGGCGTCGTTGATCGACTCCCCGAAGGGCGGCGACCTCGGCCTGCATCGCGCGCTGCTCTACAACGAGCAGGAAGGTTACCTGGAGACGTTCCGACCTTATGCGTTGCCGTCTTACCAGTGGCTGGACGAGGCGGGGGAGAAGTTGAAGAGGTTGGTGGGAGCGGGGTGAGGGGCGAAGCTCCAAATCCCAATGGCGCGTACGGGGCTTTTGCCGAGAATCGGATTGGGGAGGCGCTTGAACGCTCGGAGTTCCGCCTTTAGGCGGTGGTGGCCAAGGGATTCGCCGGGAGTGGAAACCGCGTAAACGCGGAACTCCAAACGGTTGTGCGTTCGTCGGCGATCAAGTCGTGGTCGGTGGGGGGGCTTTGGCGTGCTCGCCGTTTCTTGTGAGGGCAAGTCTCTGCTCCCGGCTTTACGCCAAAATCTTCTTCACGACCCGGCCCTGGTTCTGTTCCACCAGCGCGAGGGGGGCGTTGTTGAACTTGTAGGCGAACTGGTCGTGATCGATGCCGAGTTGGTGGAGCAGCGTGGCGTGGAAGTCGTGCTGGGTGACGACGTCCTGGACGGCGCGGTGGCCGAACTCGTCGGTGGCGCCGTGGATATGGCCGGCCTTGATGCCGCCGCCGGCCATCCAGATGCTGAAGCCCTCGGTGTTGTGGTCGCGGCCGGGCTTGCCCCGCGAGCCGCGGTTCTGGATCACCGGAAGGCGGCCCATTTCACCGCCCCATTGCACCAGCGTGGAATCAAGCAGGCCACGCATCTTGAGATCCTTGACCAGCGCCGCGCAGGGCTGGTCGGAGGCTCCGACGCGGGATTCGAGCGCGCGAAAGATGTCCTGGTGCATGTCCCAGCCATAGTCCCAGATCTGCACGAAGCGCACGCCGCGCTCCACCAAGCGTCGGGCGAGGATCAGGGCCTCGGCGTGGCGGCGGGTCTTGGAGTTGTCCCAGCCGTAGAGCTTCTTGGTGGCCTCGGATTCGCGGTTCATGTCCAGCGCCTCGGAGGCGGCGGTCTGCATTCTGGCGGCGAGTTCGTAGCTGGCGATGCGGGCGGAAAGATCGTCCTCGCCGGGGTGGCGGGCGAGATGTTTGCGGTTCAACTGCTGGAGCAGGTCGAGTTGCCGGCTTTGCGGCGCGCCGCGCAGGTCGAGCGGCGGATTCAGGTTCGCAATGCGGGGTTCCTTCTCGCGGACGATCGTGCCCTGGTAGATCGAGGGCAGATGCCGGCTGTCCCAGAAGGGTGAGCCGGGAGGATTGCCGCCCATGACGAGGGCCACGAAGGCGGGGAGATTCTGCGTCTCCGCGCCAAGACCGTAGACAATCCAGCTTCCGAGGGAAGGCCAGCCTTCGCGGCCGCGGCCGGTGGTCAGGGCGCGCATGCCGGCGACGTGGTTGCGGATGTTCGGCAGGTTCATCGAGCGGATCAACGTGATGTCGTCCACCACGTCCTTCAGATGAGGCATCAACTCAGTGTTGATCTTCATCCCGGACTGCCCGCACTCCTCATACTTGAAGGGGCAGGGCATGACGATGGACGTGGCCTGGCCGGCGTTGTCGTATTTGATGTCCTTGCCCGGGAACTGCTGGCCCGCATATTTGTCGAGCATGGGCTTGTGGTCGAACAGGTCCAGGTGCGAGGGGCCGCCGCCCATGAAAATGGAGATCATCGCCTTCGCCTTGCCGAAGTGATGAGGCTGCTTCGGCGAGAGGTCGTGATGCTCCTTCACCAACGCCGGCGGCAGAGGCGCTTCCGCTCGCGCATCGCGGCGCAGCAGTTCGGCGGCCGCGATGGATGACACGCCCAGCGCGCTGCGGGCCATGAAGTGGCGGCGGGTGGAAAGGGAGGATTGGGCGGTGGGCGAGGTCATGGTTGCGAGTGGGGCGGTCGGCGGGTGTCAGTGCGGACGGCGAGGGAAAGTCCAACGACATGGAGGCTTCGTGTCGCCCTTTCAGGGCTTTGCAGTGGGACCTTTCGGCGAAAGGTCCCTACCCTCGGCGTGGTGGGGACGCGTCGCCGTAGGCGTCCCACTTCAAGTCCCGGAGGGAGTGAAACTCCTATCTTAGGGAATGGCGCGGAGGGTTTCATCCGATTTCAATCCACATACAGAAACTCGTTCGACGCGAGCAATACTTGGCAAAGAGTCGCGAGGGCTTTCTTCCTGGCGGCGGTGTCGTTCTTCAGGGTCGTTTTGAAATGGGCTTGCTGTTCGTTGAAGAAGGCCAGGAGCGTGGCGGCCTGTTCTTCGGGAATGGTGGAGCTGAAGGCGGTTTTCCAGGCTTGGGCGATGAGGGTATGGTTGTCGCCGTCGTTGGCATCGGCGAGGACGCGGTCGGCGAAGGCGGAGGATTGCTGGAAGATGAACTCGCTGTTGAGCATGGCCAGAGACTGCGTGGCCACGGTCGATGAGACGCGGCGCGCGCAGTTGGGCTCCATCTGCGGGGCGTCGAAGGATTGCAGCATGGCAACGGGTTCAGTGCGGCGGACCTTGATGTAGAGAGAGCGTTTGAGCTCCTTGCGGTCGGGGGAAACCTTGCCGCCGGCCACGGCGAGGATGCCGCCGGCGTTGGCCGCAACGGGAATGGGTTGGCCGTGCAGGCGCTCGTTGAGATCGCCGCTGACGGCGAGGATGGCGTCGCGCACGGATTCGGCGTCGAGGCGGCGCACCGGCATGCGCCAGAGGAAGACGTTGTCGCGGTCGACTTGTTCTGCGTCCGGGCGGCGCGCGGATGCCTGCCGATAGGTCTGCGAGGTCATAATCAGCTTGTGCAGGCGCTTGAGGCGCCAGCCGCCGGCCATGAATTCAGAGGCCAGCCAGTCGAGGAGTTCGGGATGCGAGGGGCGTTCGCCGGCGACGCCGAAGTCCTCGGGCGTGGCGACGATGCCCCGGCCGAAGTGATGCATCCAGAAGCGGTTCACCAGCACGCGGGCGGTCAGCGGGTGTTTTCCGTCGGTCAGGTGACGGGCGTAGGCGAGGCGGCGGCCGGTGGAGGGGAGGGCTGGATCGTTGTCGGGGAGAGTTGCGCCGCCGCGGGCGTCGGTCAGGACGCTGAGTTCGCCCGGCGAGACCGGATCGGGCTCGGGTGAGCTGTGATCGCCGCGATGAAAGACCTTGGTGACCGGGACGTTCTTGGTGTCCTCGGTCGCGACGCGGACGTAGACGGGCTGCGGCTTCCTGGCGCGGATGGCCTGATACTCCTTCTGGAAATCCATGTAGCCCTTCTTCAGGTCCTCTGCGTCGGCGTATTTTTCGACGAAGAGATGGAGCGTGGTGCGCTGGACGTTCAGCGACGGATATTTCTCGGTGAGAAGGGCGGTCTGCTCGGGGGTGCGTTTCTTGGCGTCCGTCTCGTAGGCCTTCCGTGCGAAGTCGCGTTCGGCCGCGGGGATCTTCTCCAATTCGCGTTCGAAGACGACGCCGACAATACGCATCATCTCGTCGTAGTATTTCTTGTCGAAGACCTTGGCCTGCTTTTCGAGTTCATCGGCCCTGGCCTGATCTTCGGCTGAGAGGATTGCGGCGCGTCGGGCGTTGGGCAGGCGCCAGTTGGATACGTCGTAGACGGGCTCGAAGATGGCCCGGAGTTGGTAGAAGTCCTTCTGCGGGATCGGCTCGAAACGATGGTGGTGGCATTCGGCGCAGGCGATGGTCACGCCGAGCAGGGAGGAGGAGACGATCTTGACGGTCTCGGTGACCACCTTGTTTCGCGCGATGGCGGGATCGGCGGGGCTGGAGCCTGAACCGTCCGGACCCATGCGGAGGAAGCCGGTGGCGGTGAGTTTGGCAAGCGCGTCGTGGCTCTTGTTGGCGAGCCCCTGGGCGTTGGCGTGGGTGGCCTTGACGAGTTCATCCCCCGCGAGTTGCTCGACGATGAATTCATCCCACGGCTTGTCGGCGTTGAAGGCGTTGACCACGTAGTCGCGATAGGGCCAGGCGTCGGGGCGCTCAAGGTCCTTGTCATTGTAGCCTTCGGAATCGGCGTAGCCGGCGACATCGAGCCAATGTCGCGCCCAGCGTTCGCCGTAGTGCGGCGAGGCAAGGAGGCGGTCGATCAGCTCGGACCAAGCGGTCTCCGGATTGGCTTTCCAGGCGGCGAGAAAGCCATCCGTCTCGGCAGGCGTGGGCGGCAGGCCGGTGAGATCGAAGTGTGCGCGGCGAAGCAGGGTGACGGGGGAGGCTTCCGGGGATGCGTCGAGGTCGGCTTCCGTCAGCCGCCTGAGGACGAAGGCGTCAATGGGGTTTTTCGTTTCAGGCGCGCCGGAATGGCGACTTGAGACCTCGGACTTGGGGAGGGTGTCGGGAATCGTGGGCCTTCTGATGGGTTGAAACGCCCAGTGATTCCGTTCGGCGGCGGTGATGATGAAGGCTCCGGGTTCGGGGAGTCCGTCCGGTTCGGGTTGGTCGGTGGGGGCGCCGGCGTCGATCCAGCGGGCGATGAGATCGATTTCTTCCGGTTTGAGTGTGAGTTCCTCCTTCGGCGGCATTTCACCGGACTGGACGACTTCATGCAGCCGGCTGGCCCGGTGGTCCCCGGGGGTGAGGACCGGGCCCGACTTGGCTCCCCGTGCGATGAGTTTCCGGAGGCGCAGGTCGAGACCGCCCTGGAGTTTTTCCTCCTCGCCATGGCAGTGGAAGCAATAGGCCTTGAAGATGGGATGGATGTCCGCCTCGAAGGTCGGAACCGGCGTGGCGGCGGAGCCTTTGAACGCGAGGCCAGCAAGGCAGGAGAGCGCAATGAGAATACGGAAAGAACGGGGGCTCAGATTGAGGTTCTGGAACACGATCCGTATTGGATACGAAAACAGGGCAGGTTCTTCAATGACTGTGTTGCGAGGGAAATGAGCGCGGAACCGCTGGGCGCGTCACCGAGCCAGGCAGTTGGAAATTCGCCGCTTCCGCCCGGCCTGCCTATTTCTCCTCGCTCTTCTCGGCGTTTCCTCCCATGCCCGGCGCTTTGCCTTCCGTGAATTCGCCTTCCACATTGAAGTAGCCCATTCTGCCGCCCTTTTTCGCAACCGCGTGGCCGCGCTCGAAGGATTCCGCATATTCTAGATCGATGGGGATCACGGCTTCGCCGGCGAGACTGAGGTAGCCGTATTTCTCGCCCAATCTGACCAGGGAGAGCCCGTCGTAGAAATGTTGGGCTTCGTCGTATTTCGCGGGAATGACGAGTTTGCCGGACGGATCAATGAAGCCGAATTTGCCGCTGACGCGGACGCGCGCCCGATCGCTCTTGAAGGGGAGGACGGCCTCATAGGTGGGCTCGATGACGATGATCTCGTTGTTCTTGAAGCCCCACTTGCCGTCATCGCCGCGAAAGGGCGTCCAGTCTTCCGGCCCGGCCGGGGCTGCGGCTTCCTCGGCGGGCGGCGGGGTGCAGGCGGCCAGCGCGAGCGCGGACAGGACAATCAGGAGGCTTTTTTTCCGGAACATGGAAAGGAGGGTACGAGGCGGCGCGCGGCAAGGCGAACGAAAAAAGATCAATCGGAGCCGAAGCGGCGCAAGGCCTCCTGATAGTCCGCCGGGGTGTCCAGATCGAAGTCGAGTCCGGGATCGACGCAATCACGCAGGGCGATCTGGTCGGCGCGGATTCCGAGGAACTCCTTCAGGGTGTCTTCGGGGGCGTCCGCGAGAGCGCGGAAGATGCCGCGCGGGAAGAAGATCGGGTGCTTGGGCCGGCCTTCGTAGGCGGGTTGACAGATTTGATTCCCGTGAACGAAGGCGTGTTCGAGCAGGGCTTTCAAGGTGTCCCAACGAATCTGGGGTTGATCGCCCAAGGTGACGAGCCAGTGCGTGGCGTCGGGATTCCAGCCTCTCCAACGCGACGCGCAACGGATGGACTCGAACATCCCGTCCTCCGGCTGTGGATTTGGGATACGGTCGCCGCGAGGATGTTCAAGTCGGTCCAGTTCGGCGGGCAGGGTGGCGTCCGACGCGGCATGGACGACGGCGATCTGGATGGCCCCGAGTTCTTCCCAGGTTTTTCGGATGTGACCGAGGACCGTGGTGTCCCGCCAACGGAGTCGGAGTTTGCAGCGGCCCATGCGTTGGGACGCTCCGGCGGCGAGGATGACGACGGCGAATTTCATTGTGCCGGACGATTGAAGACCTTTCGCGTCCGGATCTGAATGAGCTGCGCCGCGATGCTCGCGGCGATCTCGGGGACGCTGACTGCGCCGATGTCCAGGCCGACCGGGCAGGCGACTTCCTCCAGGCGTTCCCCGGTCGCGAGCCCATCGGCGATGAAACGCTCGAAAATGACCCGTTTCTTTCGTCGGCTGCCGATCATCCCAAGGAAGGCGAAGGGGAGGCCGATCCACTCACGCAGGACGAGGGCGTCTCGGTTGTGTCCGCGGGTGACGATGAGACCGAAGGCGGGTTGCTTGGGAAGCGGCTCCTTCAGGATTGAATCCCAGTCGCCGACGTGGAACCGGGTGTCCGGGGGAAAGTTGGCGGAATTCGCGAGGGCGGGGCGATCGTCGAACACGGAAATCTCGAATTCCAAGGAGCGGGCGATCGGCGCGACGGCCTGCGCGACATGGCCGGAGCCGGCAATCCAGAGTTGGCAGGGGGGAGTAACCGTTTCGCGATAGAGCCAATTCCCGGAATTGTTCTCGGCCCAGCGGATCTGGTGGTCGACGTCGATGCCCCAGGCCCGGGGGCGCGTCGGATGAGCGAGTTCATCCCAGATCTCGAATGACCTCTCTGCATTCGGAATGATCAGGCCGGAGACCCGACCGCCGCAGATGAGGCCGTCGTCCCAACCGAAATCGTGGTCCAGCACAAGGTCGAAGGTCGCCGGTTTCCCGGTGTGGAGGGCCAGCCTGGCCCGCTCCTGGACCTCCGCCTCCAGGCAGCCGCCGCCCATGGTGCCGACGATGGTTCCATCCATGAAGAACAACGCCTTCGCGCCCTGTTTCTGGGGACTGGAGCCCTTGACGTCGGAGATCACGCCCAGTGCAAACGGTTGATTTGCGCCGAGACGTTGTTGGAGTTGAGCGTAGAAGTTCACGGTGGGGCGCCAGACGACAGGGGCGACGCGCCCGAAACGTAGCGAAAGCGCGGGCGGGAGGGAAGATGAAGAGTCGCCTCGTCAGAACTTCCGTTCGTCGATGAGCCGGGTGCGGAGCAGTTCCTGCTTGATCATGCGGGAAAGGCGTTCGACGACGTGGGCGGCTTCGGGCTGGCGGGCGATGTTCTCGTTCTCACCGGGATCTTTGAGGTGGTCGAAGAGCATGGGGGTGACGCGTCCCTCTTCGTCGGTCCATTCGGTGTAGAGGTAGCGGTCGGTCTTGACGGCTTCTCGTCCGCTGAATCGGCTGAAGGCGGCGGGGCGGCCCTTGGCGGCGGGACGCTCAAGTTCCGGGACAATGCTTTGCCCGTGCAGGTGTTCGGGCGCAGGGACGCCGGTGAGTTCGCAGAGCGTGGGGTAGAGATCGACGAGTTCGACCAAGGCGTTGCTTGTTGCGCCTCTTGGCAGACCCGGGGCGGAGACGATGAGGGGCACGCGCAGGGATTCGCGCATGGTGCTCTGCTTGCCCCAAAAGGTGTGCTCCCCGAGGAGGAAACCATGGTCGGCCCAGAGCATCACGATGGTGTCGTCGGCGAGGCCAAGCTCGTCGAGGGCGGCGAGGACCTTGCCGATCTGGGCGTCGACGTAGCTGACGCAGGCGTAATAGGCGTGACGGGCTTCGGCCTGGAATTCCTTGGTGACCTTGACCTCGCCTGTGCGGGCGTAGCGTTCGAACTCCCTCGCGGAGACATTCTGAACGGGGTTGAAGCGGGGCGGGTAGTGGTTGTCAGCGAGTCGGATCTTCTCGCGGTCGTAGAGATCCCAATACTTCTTCGGTGCATTGAATGGGAGATGCGGGCGCCAGAAACCGCAGGCGAGGAAGAAGGGTTCGCCCGCGGCCTTCATGCGCCGGAGTTCGGCGACGGTCTTTGCCGCGACCTTGCCGTCCTGGTAGGCGTCGTCCGGGACGTCGGCAGATTCGCAATAGGGACCGCGCAGGGACTCGGGATTGACGAAGCGGGCGGATTCCGGGTTCTGCCAGATGCCGTAGGTGTTGTATTTTCCCCAGTCCTCCGCGCCGTAGTAGACCTCGGCGGAACGCCAGAGCTCGTCCCAGTCGTGCCGGTGATCCTTGATGTAGTGGAGGACCTTGCCGTTGGAGATGGTGTGGTAGCCGTGCTTGGACAGCCAGGCCGGGAGGGTGACGTAGTTCAGCGGGATTTCGTAGCAGTTCCAGATGTCGGCGGGCGCGCGCACCCCGGTGATGATGCTGGCGCGCGAGGCGCCGCAGCGCGGGATGTTGCACCACGCGCGGTTGAAACGGACACCCCGGGCCGCCAATCGGTCGATGTTCGGTGAAATGACCTCGGTGTCTCCGTAACAACCCAGCTGGGCGCGCAAGTCATCGACAGCAATGAAGAGGATGTTCTTCCTGGGAGCGGCCGCAGTGGATTCAACGGCGGGCAGCAGGAGCGCGACCGCGAGGGCGGACAACAGAAGGACGGCGGTTCGGCGATTGGCGATCATGGGAGGGTTGGCCGGTTGTTGACGCGGCGATCTGAAGTGGTTTGCGATGCAACGCATCCCTACCTCACCGGATCGCCCCAACGCTTGGATTGGGTGACGTCGTGGCGGACCAAGGTGTCGTTTGCGGCCTTGATGCCGGGGCGGGTTGCGCCACGGGCGACGAGATTCGCCAGATCCTGGGACAGTCGCTTGACGATTTCAGGGCGCTTGGCGGCGAGGTTGTCGGCTTCGGCGATGTCGGTCTTGAGATTATACAGTTCGACGATGCGTTGCTTGCCGCGCGACTTGTCTCGGTTTGGGCTGACGTTGCGGAAGACGATCTTCCAGTCGCCATCGCGGTAGGCGAACTCGCCGTGGTTGGAATGATTGACTGCGGTGGTGCGGGGAGCGTTGCGGACGTCGCCAAGGAGCGCGGAGAGGAAGCTGACGCTGTCCTCGGCCCCATGGGCGGGAAGCGTTTTGCCGAGAAGGTCGGCGAAGGTGGCGAAGAGGTCGGTCAGACTGACCAGGCGGTCGGACGAAGCGCCGCTGGGCGCAAGGCCGGGCCATCGGACAACCAACGGCACGCGGTGGCCGCCTTCCCAGATGTCTCCCTTGTGGCCGCGGTAGGGACCGCTGGGGAGGTGGCCGGCCTTGATGAGGTCCGGCCAACCGGTGTAGTGCGAATGGCCGTTGTCTGCGGTGAAGACGACGATGGTGTTGTCCGCGATGCCCGCGTCGTCGACGGCCTTGATGACCTGCCCGGCGGACCAATCGGTTTCCATGACGAAGTCGGCGACCGGGGCGATGCCGCTCTTCCCCTTGAAGCGTTTCGAAGGCACGACCGGTTCATGCGGCGAGGTCTGGGCGAAGTAGAGGAAGAAGGGTTTGTCCTTCTTCGCCAGTTCGTGGATCTGGCCGACGGCGCGGTGGGTGAGCTCGGGCAGGATGTCGTCGAACTTCCAGTCGGGCGCGATGGGGCAGCCCACAAAGGCGCGCGGCATGACGATGCCGACCGTCGGATCGTGGACATATTTTTCCGTGGGCTGGATGGCGATGCGGTCGTTCTCGATCCAGGTGAATGGCGGAAGGTTGGGCAGATCCAGGCCGAAGAAGTAATCGAAACCGTGGTCGATCGGCCCGCCCTCGATGGGTTGGGTGAAGTCCCAGGTGAAGTTCTTCTGGCCGTTGGGAGCCTCGATGCGCCGGCCGGGCTGCGGGCCCGGCCAGGTCCAGCCGAGATGCCATTTCCCGATGGCGGAGGTCGCGTAGCCCTGCTCCCGTAGAAAACCGGGCAGGGTGGGGCGGTCGGCGTCGATGAGCGGCGGTTCGTAGGCGGCGACAACCCATTCCTGCAGGGCGCTGCGCCAGGCGTAGCGGCCGGTCAGCAGTCCGTAGCGGGTGGGCGAGCAGACGGCCGAGGGGCTGTGTGCGTCGGTGAAGCTGGTCCCCTGACGGACGAGCCGGTCCAGGTGCGGCGTGGGGATCTTGTTGTTCGGGTAGTGCGCCTGGATGTCGCCCACGCCAAAGTCGTCGGCGAGGATGACGACGATGTTGGGAGGCTTGGGCGCGGCGAAGGAGGTTGGCGTGGCGGAGGCGAATAGGACAGCGGCAAGGAAGGTGAGAATCAAGCGCATGACAGGGGCTTAGCGGGGGCGGGGGCGGGAGTCAAGGCGTTGAACAGGGTAAACGCCCGAATGGCGGGTTGGAAACGAGGATGGGGAGCTTTACTTGGTGAGCCTGGGCGGGGCGAGGCTGGAAGCGCGTTGGAAGTCCGGGCGAACCCACCCCGATTTCCCGCTCCTCCGCTGCGCGGGAGCGGGAAATATCCCCTCCCCAGAGGGGACCTGCGCGTTGGCATGCCCGAAGGCCGGTCCCCTCTGCGGAGGGGATATTTTGCGGAGCCGAACGGCGAGGCAAAATCGGGGTGGGTTCGCCCGGACTAACCTCTGACGCGAGGCTGCTCACACTTCCCTGAGTCCGAGGCCGGGGGCGCAACCCGGCGCGAGAACAAGACGCAAGGGAGCATGGAAAAGGCCCGTCGAGGTTGACGGGCCAAGCTTGTCACGCCGCAGCCGGGCGAAGGCGGATTCACGGATTCACGGATTCACGGATTCACGCAGGCATGGAATCGATGTGATCGTCCCGGCTCCCCCCGATCAATCGATGCCATGCTTTATTCGTTAGCCGTCAATGTCTTGTGCTTCATAACATTCTCTCTGCCACGGTGCGCCAACTGACTCACGTGAAGCCCTCCATCCAACTGGCAGATCAGGTCACGAGGATGAGGCGACGGGGCGCGGCGTTTACGCCGCAGACACCTGGGACTTCCAGAGAATTTCGGTTGGAATCGCAACTTCACGGTGATCGGTGGCATCAGCGGCCTAAAGGCCGCGCCCCGCTGGTTCTGTCGTGGGCGCCTATTTCTTGGTCGGCGCGTATAAGTGGAACCTTGGCCGGCAGTGAAGGGCTGATTCTCCTTTCGCAACCGTCGCCGTCGCGGTAAACGGTTCCGATTCCATGAAAGTGACCTCCAATTCCTTTTGTGCCCGCGCTTTGCTTGCGGGCGTTTTTGTTTCACTGGTGTTCGGCGGTTCGGCATCCGCCGTGGAGTCCGGATTCCGGGATATCTTTGACGGGCGGAGTCTGTCGGGGTGGAAGGGCGATGCGCAGTATTGGCGCGTCGAGGGCGGGGCGATCGTGGGGGAGATTCCGGCAGGGCAGCGGTTGAGGAAGAACCACTGGCTGATCTGGGAGGGCGGGGTCCTGCGCGACTTTGAGCTGCGGGTTCAATTCCGCCTGACGGGCGCGGCCGGGGCGAACTCGGGCATCCAGGTGCGCTGCCAGGCCAAGAGCCCCACGGAGGTCGCCGGCTATCAGGCGGATCTCGACATGGGCGCGACCTGGTTGGGGCGGATTTACGATGAACACGGCCGGGCTCTGCTGGTCGAGCGCGGCGCGCGGGTGGAGATCGCGGAGGACGGGAAGCGGCGGGTGGAGTCGTTTGCGGACGCGAAGATGTTTGCCACCCTGTTCCGCGAGAACGAATGGAACGACTACCGGATCAGGGCCTGCGGCGAGCACATGAGCGTCGAGATCAACGGGACGCTGTTCTCGGAATTGATCGACCGGCAGAAAGGCCAGCAGGACCTGGAGGGGCAGTTGGCGTTCCAACTGCACGCGGGGCCGGAGACGAAGATCGAATTCCGCGCGGTGCGGGTGCGTGAGCTCAAGCCGGGCAGTCACAAGGTGAAGTTCAAAAAGGTCCCGGCGGAGGAGGCCAAACCTGCCGCGAAGAATGTGGGCGTCCTGCCGAGGGCGGCCGACGGGCGTGAGTTGAACCTCGGTTTCGAGGACGGGACCCTGCGCGATTGGACCCTCAAGGGTGAAGCCTTCAAGGGGCAACCGCTCGACAGCGACGACATTTCGAGTCGTTGGGCGGGTCAGACGAGCGGCAAGGACGGGACGTGGTTCATCGGCGGATTCGAAAAGCTTCAAGACAAGCCGACCGGAACGCTGGAGTCGGTTCCCTTCAAGGTCACGCATCCTTATGCCGGATTCCGAATCGGTGGGGGCAGCGATCGTTCGACCCGCGTGGAGATCGTGCTGGCAGGAAAACCGGGGACGGCGGTCCACACCGCGACCGGGGCCAACAAGGAGCAGATGCGGCCGGTCTTTTTCGATCTGCGGCCGCAGCAGGGGAAGAAGGTTTTTATTCGCTTGGTGGACGAGAATCCCGGCGGCTGGGGGCATTTGAATTTTGACGATTTCCGGTTCTACACGGAGCGGCCGGCCGAAGTGGAGATTCCAGTGACGGAACGTCATCTCGTGAATCCGATTCTCGCCCACCTGGAGCCGAATCCGACCAAGTCGGAAGGGACGGGTTCGGAGACAGTAGGACAGATGAGGGTGGTGCCGGGGTTCGCGGTGGACCTCATTGCCGCCGAGCCGCGCGTGCATCAGCCGATCGCCTTCACCTTCGACGAGCGCGGGCGCATCTGGGTGGTCGAGGGGCACAGCTATCCGCAGAAGCGACCGAAGGGCGAGGGGCTGGACCGCATTGTGATCTTCTCCGACGAGGATGGCGACGGTTCCTTTGAGACGCGCAAGGTGTTCAGCGAGAAACTGAACCTCGTGAGCGGCCTGGAGGTCGGTCATGGCGGGGTGTGGGTCGGCGCGGCGCCGGAGTTGTTGTTCATCCCCGACCGCGATGGCGACGACCGGCCGGACGGACCGGCGAAGGTCCTGTTGGACGGCTTCGGTTATCAGGACACGCACGAGACGCTGAACAGCTTCATCTGGGGCCCGGATGGCTGGCTCTACGGGAACCAGGGCGTGTTCAACTATGCGCGCATCGGCAAGCCGGGGACTCCGGACGCGCGACGCATCCCCCTGAGCGCCGGCGTCTGGCGGTATCATCCGACGCGGCATGAGTTCGAGGTCTTCGCCTATGGCGGCAGCAACCAGTGGGGGCTGGACTTCAACTCGGAGGGCCAGTTGTTCATGACACAGTGCCGGAGCCGCTGGGGCGGCGGACCGATCAACCACGTCATCCAGGGCGGCCATTTCTGGAACCAGGCGAACCGCGGCTACGCGGACTTCGTGTCGAGCGTCGCGCCGACCGGATATCCCTTCTTCAAGAACTACCTGATGGCCTCGGCGCGTTACGGACACGGCGAAGGCGGCGCAGGCAAGCGCGGTTCGCGCGCGGTCTACGGCGGTCATTCACACGTGGGCACGATGATCTACCTCGGCGACAACTGGCCGGAGGAGTTCCGCAACCGCCTCTTCACGCACAATCTCCATGGCCACCAGATGAACCAGGTGGAGAACCGGCGCGAGGGCAGCGGCTACAACTCGGTTCACGCCGGGCGCGACTTGCTTCATTGCGCCGATCCCACGTACGTGACAGTGGATCTGAAATACGGCCCGGACGGAGCTGTCTATTTCACGGACTGGTCGGACCGGCAACATTGTCACAATCCGAACATGGAGATCTGGGACCGGGGCAACGGCCGCATCTACCGCATGGCGCACGTGGCCTCGTTCAAACCGGCAAAGGCGGACCTGACGCGCTTGTCGGACGCGGAACTGGTGAAGCTGCAATCTCATCGGAACGCCTGGTATGCGCGAACGGCGCGGCGGCTGCTTCAGGAGCGAGCGGTGGCCGGAAAGGTGAAGCCCGCGACCGTCGCGGCATTGAGACGGTTGGCGGTGGAGGGCCCGGATCACGCGTTGCGGTTGAACGGGCTTTGGGCGCTGAACTCCGTCGGCGGATTGGGTGACGCCGCGGCCGTGAAGTTGCTCGGCGACGAATCCGAGTTTGTCCGCGCCTGGACGATCCAACTCCTGACGGATGACCGGAGTGTTTCGTCGGCGTTGGCGGAGAAGCTTGTCGCGATGGCCAAGAACGACCCGTCCGCGCTAACGCGCCTGTATCTGGCCTCGGCCATGCAGCGGGTTCCGTCGGCGACGGCGTGGCGGTTGGGCGAAGCCCTGGCGGCGCGCGCCGAGGACGCGGAAGACCGAAACCTGCCGTCGATGATCTGGTTTGGATTGGCTCCGCTGGTGAAGGGCGACCTGGACCGCGCGTTCGCGTTGGCCGGCAAGACGGCCATTCCGGCGCTCAGGCATTACGTGCGCTGGTATGCCGCGAAGTCGGACGGCGCGGGGTTGGAGCGCGTTCTGGGACGGCTCGGGAAGGAGGATTCGAAGGAGGACGGGATGGTCGCGGTCGGGTTGGCGTTGAGTGGCCAGCGCGGTCTGCCGATGCCCAAGGCCTGGCCTGCGCTTGCGAAGTCGCTTTACGCGGACCCCGACGATCGGATTCGCGCGTTGGCCGAACAACTTGGCGGGACCTTTGGCGACAAGGCGTTGTTCCCGATATTGCGGACGCGATTGGCGGATCGCGGGAAGCCCGTTCCGCAACGTCGCCGGGCCTTCGACATCCTGGCCGGCGCGGGAGATGCGGAATCGGCCGGGTTGTTCTTGTCCTTGTTGGATGAGAAGCCGTTCCGAATGGCGGCGTTGCAGCAGGTTTCCCGGTTCAACCACCCTAAGACTGCGGAAGCGTTGTTGAATCGGTTCGAGGCCTTCGGCCCCAAGGAGCGCACGGCCGCCATGACCACGCTGACTTCGCGGGCTCCCTTGGCAAACGCGCTGCTCGACGCGATTGTGGCGAAGAAACTGGACCGGAAGCACCTCAGCGCCTTCTTTGTGCGGCAGTTGACCGGTCTGAAGAATCCCGAGATTGACCGCAAACTGGGCGAGGTCTGGGGCAAGGTCGCCGAGACGCCCGCCGAGATTGCCCAACGGATCGCCGATCTGGACAAGAAATTTTCCGAGGCTCCGTTGTGGGCGTTCAACGCGGGTGAGGGAAAGAAGCTTTTCCAGCAGTTGTGCCTGCCGTGCCATCGACTCGGGAACGAGGGCGTTGAGATCGGGCCGAACCTGGCGGGTTCGGGGGCAAATGGGGCGAGGTATTTCCTGGAGAACATACTCGATCCCAACGCGGTCATCGGGAACGACTACCAACTAACGGAGATCGAAACGCGCGATGACGAGTCCATCTCCGGCATTGTCATCCAGACCACGGACACGGCTGTCACCATCCGCACCCTGGCGGGAGAGACAACGGTTCCCACGGCGGATATCGCGAAAATGACGAAGGCGGAGAATTCGATGATGCCGATCGGCCTGCTCGACGCATTCAACGAACGGCAGATCATCGAACTGCTGAAGTACCTGACCTCGTTGCGGTAGGCGGTCTGGGGGCGGCGGTTTCGACAGTCCCGGAGGGACGACGAGAAGGTAGCCGGTGCGTGGAGGTCGCGGAGCGGCCGGAACCACCGGGAATTGTGGGCCAATCCAGTGCGCCCCGGCAGAGGCGCCAGAAGCGATGCAGTCGGGTGGTCGGAGCGCCCCTGCCGGGGCGCGCGTTGGTTTCGGCGTGGCAGTCCGGTGGTTTCAGGCGCGGTGCGCCTTTCACCGACCGGCTACCTTCGGATCGCCCCGCCGGGGCAGAGTAAGGTTCCCACCCAAATGATTTGCCAAACGCGCGCTTCAACGACATGGAAGACGCATGAGCATTTTTTCACTGGAAGGCAGGGTGGCGCTGGTGACCGGCGCGGGCCGGGGAATCGGGCGCGGCATTGCGGAATGCCTGGCGGAGCAGGGCGCGAAGGTGGCCTGTGCGGCGCGGACGGTTTCCCAGTTGGAGGAAACGGTTCAGTCGATCCGTGACTCCGGCGGCGAAGCCGTGACGCTTGAACTTGATGTGGCGGATGTTTCTTCGCACGAGCGCGCGCTGGATGTCGTAATGGAACAATTCGGGCGATTGGACATCCTCGTGAACAACGCCGGCGTCAACGCGCGGCAGCCCATCGACGAGGTGACTGAGGAGAATTACGACCGAATCATGGGCGTGAACCTCAAGGGGCTTTACTTCCTCAGTCAGAAGGCTGCCCGAAGGATGGCGCAGAACGGCGGTGGGAAGATCATCAACATCGGCTCGCTCACCACGGGCTATGCGCTGGCGCAGGTCTCGGTTTATACGGCGACGAAGGGCGCGGTCGGGCAGTTGACCAAATCGCAGGCGGTGGAGTTCGGCCGGCACAATATCCAGGTCAACGCGATCTGCCCGGGCTTCGTGGTCACGCCGCTGACGGAGCCGATCTGGTCCGATCCGACGATGCGGGATTGGGGCATTCCGCGCATCGCGGCCGGCCGCCTGGCGGAGCCCCGGGACATGGCCGGCACGGCGGCTTTTTTCGCTTCGCCGGCCTCGGATTATGTTACCGGGCAGGTCATTTACGTGGATGGCGGCTTCATGGCAGGCGACAACTGGCCGCTGCCGCAGGCAGCGACGACGTGATCCAGAAAAAACATGGTTTCAGCCGGGGACGTCGTTTATCTATACCTTGAAATGTTGAATCCGATTGGACGAACAGGACGCGTGGTTTCGATCGCGCTGGCGTTGGGGGCGGGCGTTGAGTTTACAGCCGCTGCGACGGTCGATTTCAAACGCGACATCGAGCCGCTTTTTGAACGGCATTGTCTAAAGTGCCATGACGCCCGGAAGAAGGGCGGCTTGCGCTTGAACAGTCGGCGTGAGGCCTTTCTGCCTTCCGATTCGGGCGAGCCCGTGATTGTTCCCGGGAAGGCTGCTGAGAGCTTGCTGTTGAAGAGGGTTATCGCGAACGACGCCGGTTCGCGCATGCCGAAGGAGGCTCCAGCCCTGAGCGAACCGGAGATCGATCTGCTGCGAAGCTGGATCGAACAGGGCGCGACCTGGCCGACAGGGGAAGGCGACCAGATGCATTGGGCCTACGTGAAGCCTGAGCGGCCGGAACTTCCGAAGGCGGATTCAACCTGGCCGGTCAACGGCATCGATTACTTCGTCCATGACCGGTTGAAGCGCGAGGGCTTGAAGCCCTCGGCTCCGGCGGGCAAGGCGACGTTATTGCGTCGGGTTTCGCTCGATCTCGTCGGCTTGCCGCCGTCGGTGAAGGAGTTGGACGCGTTTCTGGCGGACGATTCGGAAGACGCCTACGAGAAGGCTGTGGACCGGTTGTTGAAGTCGCCGCGGTATGGCGAACGTTGGGCGCGTCCCTGGCTGGACGCCGCGCGCTACGCAGATTCAAACGGGTTTCAGGCGGACCAACTGCGGGACAGTTGGGCCTACCGGGACTGGGTGATCAAGGCTTTGAACGCGGACATGCCTTTCGATCAATTCACTGTCGAACAGATCGCGGGCGACCTGCTTCCGAACGCGACAATCGACCAGAAGATCGCGACGGGGTTCCATCGCACTCCGACCTGCAACGTTGAGGCGGGGGTGCATCCCGAGGAGAACCGGGTGAACCAGGTGATGGATCGAGTGATAACCACAGGCACGGTGTGGTTGGGCACGACGCTGGATTGCGCGCATTGCCACAACCACAAGTACGATCCCTTCACCATGAAGGACTTCTACCAGATCTTCGCCTACTTCAACAACACGCCGGTCGAGGTGCGCAACCCCAGCGGCAAGGGCGTGTCGTTTGATTTCTACGGCCCCAAGATGGAACTGCCTTTGCCGGAGGCAGAGCAGGCGAAACTGGAGGCGCTGCGGGCGCAATTGGTGAAGAAGGAGGCCGAGACAAGGGAGGTCGCCAAGGCGGTCGCCGCGGAGCAGGCGGCTTGGGAGGCGCGGATGAAGGAAGCCCTGCAGACGACGCCGCAATGGCGCACGATGGAGGTTGTTTCCTTTGCGAGCAGCGCGCCGGAAAAGCATGAAATCCTGGAAGACGGAAGCCTGTTGCTGCCGGGGAAAAGCCCGGCGAACGCGGTTTACACGGTGCGTGCCAAGACGGATCTCTCAAAGGTGACGGCGATCAAGCTGGAGGCGTTGACGCATGACAAGCTGCCCTCGAAGGGACCGGGCCGGAACGAGTCGCCCGGACGACCCAACTTCGTGTTGCAGGAGCTGGAGGTGGCCCGCGCGATCGACGCGGGCAACGGCGAGACACTTCAGCCGCTTTCGGCCGTGAATGCCACGGCCGATTTCTTTCAGACCAATTTCAAGCCGGAGAAGCTCTTCGACGGGAAGAAGGCGGATCGCCAGAACGGTTGGGCCATTGCCGGCGAGTTCAGCAAGGACCACTGGGTGAGTTTCGGCCTGGCGGAACCGGTCGCCGGGAAGGACGGCGCGGAACTGGTGTTCACCCTGACGCAGAATTACGGCGGCGGACGGACTCTCGGACGCATGCGCTTTTCCGCGATTGCCGGGGAGCCGGGACAGCTCGACCTTTCGCCGGAGATCGCCGCGGTTCTCAAGAAGGACAAGCGGACCCGGAAGGAGAAGAAGCAGTTGCGGGAGCATTTCGAGAAGAGCCATCCGAAGCTGACGGCGTTGCGTGCGGAGGCGGCGGCGTTGAAGAAGCGGATCGACGCGATCGAACCGCCGACGACGCTGGTGATGGTCGAGATGGACGAGCAGCGCAAGACCCACATCATGAAGCGGGGCGACTACCTGAACCCGGGCAAAGAGGTGACCATGGGCACACCGGCCGTGCTGCATCCCCTGAGCGGCAACGCGCCGAAGAATCGGCTCGGCTTCGCGCAGTGGTTGGTGGATCGCGAGAATCCGCTGGTGGCCCGCGTCACGGTGAACCGCTGGTGGGCGGAGATCATGGGGCGGGGGATCGTGGCGACCCTTGAGGATTTTGGCGCCCAGTCCGAGCCTCCGACCCATCCGGAACTGCTGGACTGGCTGGCGGTGGAGTTCATGGAAAACGGCTGGTCGATGAAGCGGTTGCACAAGACGATTGTGATGTCCGCGACCTATCGCCAATCATCACGGGTGAGGCCGGAACTGCTGGAACGGGACCCGGAGAATCGTCTTTACGCCCGCGGGTCGCGCTTCCGGCTTAGCGCAGAGCAGATCCGCGACAACGGACTGGCGGTATCGGGGCTGCTTTCGACCAAGATGGGGGGCGAACCGATCATGCCCTACCAGCCGCCCGGACTCTGGCGGCAGACCGGGCGCAACGAGCCCAAGTGGATTGAATCGCCGAACGAGGACCGCTTCCGTCGTGGGATCTACATCGTCTACCGTCGCGCGGCGCCCTATCCGAGCATGGTGAATTTCGACGCGCCGGATCGCTCTTCCTGCGTGGTCAAACGGCCGCGGACGAACACGCCGTTGCAGGCCCTGACCCTTTTGAATGATCCCGCCTACGTGGAGATGGCCCTGGCCCTTGCGAACCGGATCATGACGGACCAAGAGGGAATGTCGGTCGAGGATCGGGTGCGTTACGGGATTCGGGTGTGTCTGTCGCGCGAGGCCCGCGGCGACGAGGTCGCGGAACTGGCAAAGGTCTTCCAATCGGAGTTGAAACTGTTCTCCAGGGACGCGGCGGCGGTGAAGGAACTGATGAGCAGTTCCAATCGTTGGAAACCTTCCAAGGGGGTGGACCAGGTTGAATTGTCCGCGTGGTTCTCCGTCGCGAACATCCTGCTCAACCTGGATGAGACGGTGACGAAAGGGTGAATTCGTGGCTGTCGGATTATCGATGGATTTGAACTGTCATGCCTCGGAAGATCAGAGAATTGATTCAGGACCTGGCGTCAGCCGGTTTCTGGGAATCGGGCGGCGGCAAGGGGTCGCATCGGAAGTTCTTCCATGCAAAGTATCCGGGAGCGGTTACATTGAGCGGGAAGCCGGGTAATGACGCGAAGCCGTATCAGGAAAAGCAAGTCCGCAAGGCAATCGAAATTGCGACATCATGAAACTGAGCGATCGATATCACAAATGGGTTGAGTGGAGCGACGAGGATCAGGCGTATCTGGGCAAATGCCCCGACCTGATCACCGGGATCCACGGCGACGATCCGGTGAGGGTCTACTCCGAACTGGAGCAGGTTGTGGATGAGGTTTTGGAGACTTTGAAGAAGGAGGGGCGTGACGCCCCGCCGGTTCGGGTGCGACCCATGGCTGAAGTCGCGTAGTTGTGAGAACGAATGTCATGAACGAACTTGAGAATAGCCCAATCCAAGCGGCCGCACGGCGGCAGTTCTTTCAGACGTGCGGCATGGGCATGGGCGCGGCGGCGTTGACCGCGTTGTTGCGTCGCGATGTCGGGGCCGTGGAGGCGCCGGTGAATCCGATGCTGCCCAAGAAGTCGCACTTTCCGGCGCGGGCGAAGAACGTCATCTATATCCATTTGGTCGGCGCGCCTTCGCACCTGGATCTCTACGATTTCAAGCCGGACCTGCAGAAGCGCAACGGCCAGTTGTGTCCCGACGAGTTCTTCAAGGGCAAGCGCCTGGCCTTCATCCGCACGCAGCCCACGCTGATGGGCACGCCGAAGACGGAGCCGTTCGGGTTCAAACCCTGCGGGCAGTCCGGCTCCACGGTGTCGAACCTCATGCCGCATCTGCAGGGCGTGGCGGACGATATCTGTTTCATCCGCACGCTGCACACGGATCATTTCAACCACGCCCCGGCGCAGATGTTCGCGCTGACGGGCTTCGGGCAGTTCGGCCGCCCGAGCATCGGTTCCTGGGTGGGCTACGGACTGGGCAGCGAGAATGAGAACCTGCCGGGGTTCGTGGTGATGAACACCGGCAGCGTGCTGGGCGCGGGCAACAGCGCCTGGGGCAGCGGCTTCCTGCCGACGGTCTACCAGGGCATCGAGTTCCGCAGCCAGGGCGATCCGGTCCTGTTCCTTTCCAATCCCCGGGGCGTGGACGACTCGCGACGGCGGCGGATCGTGGATTCGATCAACCGGTTGAACAACACGCAGCTTGCGGATGTGGGAGACCCGGAGATCGCCACACGGATCGCGCAGTATGAAATGGCTTTCCGCATGCAGACCTCGGTGCCGGAGTTGATGGACATCGAAGCGGAGTCGCAGGCGGTGCATGAGATGTACGGAACGGAGCCGGGGAAGACGAGCTTCGCCAACAACTGCCTGCTGGCGCGGCGGATGGTGGAGCGCGGCGTGCGGTTCGTTCAGTTGTTCGACCAGGGCTGGGATCATCATGGCGGCGTGTTCACGAACCTGCCGAAGAAGGCGAAACAGGTGGACCGGCCGATCGCGGCCCTGATCGCGGATCTGAAGGCGCGCGGCCTGTTGGACGAGACCCTGGTGGTCTGGAGCGCGGAGTTCGGCCGTACACCGATGGCGCAGGGTTCAAACGACGCCGGCGAAATGACCAAGGCTGGCCGCGACCATCACAAGGAGGCCTACACGGTCTGGATGGCCGGGGGCGGAGCGAAGGGCGGCACGGTCTACGGGGCGACGGACGAGTTCGGCTACGCGCCGGTCGAGAATCCTGTCCACCTGCACGACTTCAACGCCACGATCATGCACCTGCTCGGCATGGACCATGAGCGTTTGACCTTCAAGTTTCAGGGGCGACACTACCGTTTGACCGACATTCACGGCATCGTTCAGGATGGAGTGATCGGGTAGGCCCGTTTTTCTTCAAATTAACCCTTGCGCCCGTTTTGGGAATCGCTACATTCCTTCGCTTTTCACACAGAAAACCTAGAAAGAATTTGTCATGGCCAGAGTTTGCGCATTGACCGGAAAGAAGCCCATCCGCGGCGGCAGCATCGTCCGCAGCGGTAAGGCGAAGAAACAGGGCGGTATCGGCACGCACGTCGTGAAACGCACCAAGCGGCGGTTTCTCCCGAACCTCCAGCGCGTCAAGGCGCTCGTGGACGGCGAGGTGAAGTATATCCGCGTCACCGCCAAGGCCATCAAGCAGGGCCTGGTTGTCAAGGCCCCGAAGCGCAACTGGAAGAAGGCCGAGGCGTAAGCCAGACCATCCGGTTCAGATTTTTCAAGACGGCGGCCCGATTTCGGGCCGCCGTTTTCTTTGAATGTGGAATTCGGAGTTCGATACGCAGATTCAAGCCGTAGGCCGGACGCGCCTCATTCCGAATTCGGATTCCCCAATCCGCATTCCTTTCACCGTCCCTTGAACCGCGCCATCGTGGCCCGTTTCATCTCGCGGTCGCTTTCCTTCTTTTTGAGGTCCTGGCGTTTGTCGGTTTTGGCCTTGCCCTTGCCGGCGCCGATCTCGAGCTTCACCCGGCCGTTTTTCCAGTAAAGGGAGAGGGGGATGACAGTGCAGCCCTTGATGCTGATGAGATTGAAGAGCTTGCGGAGTTCCGCCTTGTTGAGGAGGAGCTTGCGGTTGCGGCGCGGTTCATGGTTTTCGCGGTTTCCCTGCTCGTATTCGTCAAAGTGGGCATTGTGCAGCCATGCCTCGAAGTTGCGGTCCACCCGGACGAAGGCTTCGCGGATGCTGCCCCGACCGGCGCGCAGCGACTTGACCTCCGTCCCGGTCAGGGAAATCCCGGCCTCGAAGGTCTCCTCGATGTGGTAGTCGTGGCGGGCCTTGGGGTTGTTGAGGACTTTGGGAGCTTTGGCGGGCATGGCCGGGGAAACAAAACAGCCAGAAGGATATCACCCTCCTGGCTGTTCGTGGGAAAATGGTGGGCGGACTACTTGCCGAATTCAGGCTTGAGCGGGTTGTCGTCGTTCTCGAAGGCCCAGTCCATCTTGTCGGTCAGCAGTTCAGTGAATGCGACATCAGCGTGACCCATCGTGGCGGTCTCGGTGAGCAGCGGGCGGCTCATCTTGCCGCCTGGCGTGGAAAGCTGGCGCACGCGGCGGGAGATGATGTTCACGAGGATGTTCGGATTGCCGATCTTCTCGTGGGCTTCGGCGATTTGTTCGGGATTCATGTCTGAATGGATGCCAATTCGGTTTCTCAAAAAAAAGAGCGGGAAATCTACCGGTATCCTCGCTCAAGGCAAGCGAAAACAAGCGGCTTGCGCGCTCCGGCCAGGTTCACTAAAACCCTGCGCATGCCAGCCAGGAAGAAAGTCACGCAACCCGCCTTCGATCTCAAGAAATACGTGAACCGCCAGATTTCCGCGGTGAACGACGCCTTGGACGGATTTCTGCCGAAGGCGCGGACCAAACCCGCGACGATCCACAAGGCCATGCGCTACTCGTTGTTCGCGGGGGGGAAGCGGATGCGGCCGATTCTGTGTCTTGCCGCGGCCGAGGCCTGCGGCGGCGGCGCGGCCGACGCGATGCCCTTGGCCTGCGCCGTGGAGTGCATCCACACCTACTCCCTGATTCACGATGATCTGCCGGCCATGGACAACGACGACCTCCGGCGCGGGAAGCCGACGAACCACAAGGTTTTTGGGGAGGGGATTGCGGTGCTGGCCGGCGACGCGCTGCTCACCCAGGCTTTTGAGATTGCCGCGCAGTGCAGGGGCTGGTCGCGATATTCGCACCGGGATGTGGCGCTGGAGATTGCCAGGACCTCAGGCTCGCTGCAGCTGATTGCCGGGCAGGTGGCGGATATTGAGGGCGAGGGGAAGAAAACCTCGGCCCAACAGCTCAAATACATCCACGAGCGTAAGACCTCGGCCCTTCTCAGCTGTTCGGTCCGGCTCGGGGGCATGAGCGCCAACTGCACGCCGGGTCAGCTCAAGGCCTTGACTGACTTCGGCTACAATGTGGGGCTGGCCTTCCAGATCATCGATGACATCCTCGACGTGACCCAGACCAGCGAGAAGCTGGGCAAGACCGCCGGCAAGGATGAGGCTGTCCAGAAGGCGACCTATCCCGCGATCATCGGATTGGAGAAATCACGGAAGAAGGCGAAGGAACTCACCGGCTTGGCCTTTGACGCGCTGAAGACGTTCCGGGGCAGGGCGGTAGCCTTGGAGGCGATCGCCGAATACCTGCTGAACCGGGACTGTTAAGCCGGCAACGGGAAATTCACCCTGGGAACGTTGTTCGTAGGGCGAGCCTTGGGCCATTGTGCCCGGAGCAATGGAGGTGTGGAGTCGTTGAGCCTTTGGCCATGGGAGCGTCCAGACCGATACTCCAGGTCGCCTCAACTCCATCCTTCCATTTCGGAGCTCAGCCTTCCTGCGACGAGGCGCGTTCCGCTTTCTGCTTCGAGCGGCGGTCCGCGTCCTCACGGCGTTCGTCCTCCTCCAAGGCGCGGTTCAGGTCGTCCTGCACCTCGCGTGAGGCCTTCTTGAATTCCTTGATGCCCTGGCCCATTCCGCGGGCGAGTTCGGGAAGCTTCTTGGCGCCGAAGAGGATGAGGACGACTGCGAGGACCAGGACTATTTCGGGCATGCCGATGCCGCCCCCGATGAATGCGAAAACTGACGTGTTCATGTGCTGAGATGTTCTGACGGTTTTGGTTTATCCCGACACGAGTGCGATGAAGGCCCGCGAAGGTGCCTGGTTTCAGGCGTCGCGGCATGCGCGCACGCGCGTCGAGTCGTTTGAGTGGTCCCGTGGCAGAGTTCCCAGTGGGTCTGCAGAATGCCCGATATGCGTTCCTCCGAAAGACCCGCCCGTGCGCGATCTATGTCCGGCGAACGAGGGGTTAGTGTCTTTTGGAGAGCGGTTTATTCAAGAAGTTTTTTTTCATTCCCCGGTTGCAGGTTCCTCTTCGGCTTCAACGTCGTCGTCATCATCATCGAAGAGCGACCAGTCCATGACCGCGAACAGGGAGGAGTAGTCGTCGGTCCAGAGTCGGAAGCCGGCGGGGGGATCGGCCGGTTCGTAGGCGTTGTCCCAGACGGTTTCATGGTTCAGAAAGGCTTTGTTCCTGGTGACCAACATCCAGTCCGAATAGTAGGCCCACCATTCCTCGTCGGCGGTCAGGTTGGACACTCCCCACGCTTCGAAGCCGAATTCACGGGCCAGGGATACGACCACGGGCTCGAGGTCAAGGTGCCGGTTGGAGATGTGTAAGGCGAGCACGCCGTCGTCCTTGAGGTGGCGGAGGTAGGTCGCGAAGGCTTCGCGGGTGATGAGGTGGACGGGGATTGCGTCGCTGCTGAAGGCGTCGATGACGAGGATGTCATAATCTTGGGGAGCCTCGCGTTCCATACTGAGGCGGGCGTCGCCCATCACGATCTCGGTCTGGGCCTTGGAGCCGCTCAGGTAGGTGAATCGGTCATGGGACAGGTCCCGCACGGCGGGGTCGATCTCGTAGAAGCGCATGAGATCCCCGGATCGGCCGTGGGCCGCCATGGCGCCCGTGCCGAGGCCGACCACGCCAATGCGGCGGTTCTTCTCCCGGGGGAACGCCTCCATGGTCACGCCGATGCCGGATTCCTTGACATAGTAGGTGGTGGGAACATGGGAGGCCCAGGAGTCGATCAACTGAAGGCCGTGGGTGATCCCGCCGTGCATCAGGAGGTAATGGTGGTTGTCCTCGATGCCGATGTCGTTCTCGTAAACGGTCAGCGCGCCATAGAAATTGCGGGAAAGATCGACTGCGTCCTCGCGCGACTGACGAATGTCCCGGATGAGAACCCAGGCGAGCGCGAGAGGCAGGGAAGCGAGGATCGCCCACGCGAGGGCAGGGCGGCCGCGATGGAACGGGCTCTGGGGATCGACGAAGAAGACGGCCAGCATCAGGACGACGACGAGGACGAGGCTGGCATGGTATTCGTAGTAGCCGTCGAAAATCAAAGGCGCGGCGACGGCGGCCAACAGTCCTCCGAGGGCTCCTCCGGCGGAGATCATGAGGTAGTAGCCGGTGAGGCCATCGGGCGGCGGCTTGAGGCGGTGAAGCTCCCCATGGCAGACCATGCAGCCGAAGAACAAGACTGCGGAAAAGACGATCACCTGCATGACGATGGTGTCGGAATAGCCGCGTTCCATGATGGCGCCGACCGCCGCGAGGGACAGAAGGAGCGGGATGCACCAGATGGGACGCCAATACCAGCGGGGCGCGTCGAAAGTGATGATGAAGGAGAGCAGGTAGAGGCAAAGCGGCAGGATCCAGAGAAAGGGAAAGGAGGCGACATCCAGGCACATCTTGTTGGTAGAGGCAAGGAGCAGCAGCGAGGCTGCGGCGGGCAAGGCGATCCAAAGGAGGCGTTGGCCGGCGGTGACGGGAGGGACTGCCGGGGTGGTTGTCGTCCGTTCGTCTGAGGGCGCGCACGTCGTCTCGTTCTCTGGGACGGCCGTCGGCGCCGCTCGACGGATGTTCCAGGCGCACCAGCCGCAGCAGAGCGCGAAGAGAACCATGCCCCCGGACCAGAAATGGGCCTGTTGGACGCGCCCCAGCCAGGGTTCGAAGGCGAAGGGGTAGGTGACCAGGGCGAGCAGGGAGCCAATGTTGGAGAGCGCGTAGAGGCGGTAGGGGTTGGCGGTTGGGTGGGCCAGGCTGAACCAGCGCTGCAGCAGAGGTCCGGTTGTGGAGAGGACGAAGTAGGGCATGCCGACGCTGGCGGCGAGCAGCAGGAGAATGCGGAGCGTGGGAGAATCCTCTGGCGAGGGCTTCCAGGCTTCGGACGGCACGATCGGCAGGAAAACAACCGCCAAGGCGAGCACGGACAGGTGCACGGTTGCCTGGGTGCGGGGACGGAGGCGCACGGAGGTCAGGTGCGAATAGAGGTAGCCGCCCAGCAGCAGCCACTGGAAGAAAAGCATGCAGGTCGTCCATACGGAGGAACCGCCGCCGAACCAGGGCAGGATGAACTTCCCGATCAGCGGTTGGACCTGGAAGAGCAGAAAGGCTCCCAGGAAGATGGTGATTGCGTAGGCGGCCATGGTCGCATGAAGGACGCCCGCGCCGGCGCGCGGGTTTCGAGATTCTCGCGGAACTTGCCCAGATTGAAAAGGCGGTGATTCGATTGACGATACACGCGATGTTCCGATAGCCAACGAAGCCCATGTCCACCCGTTGGGGATAGCGGAACATCGGCCGGGACTGCCTGCCGGGGGGTGGCTTGTCTCGTCGTTGAGCGGCGGGTGTTTCGGCATTTGCGGCGCGCGGCGGCGCAAGCCGAAGCGAACGCGCGCTTGCCTGTCCGGGCAAATACCATTAAACCTCCGCCCGCGTTTCCCATTTTCGGACGGTTCCGACGATGGGAATTGCTGTGCGGGATCTGCAACATGGCGAGATTCACCAAAGTATTTCTGCAGGCGCTGGGCTATGAGCTGGCTCCGGTGGTGGTGACGTCCTCCGAATTGGAGGAACGTCTCGCCCCCATGTACGAGAGGTTTCACTTTCCCGAGGGGCAGTTGGAAGAGCTGACCGGAATCGTGGAGCGCCGGTGGTGGGAACCGGGGACGCCGCTTTCGCGCGGCGCGATCCTGGCCGCCAAGAAGGCCCTGGCCAATTCCGGGGTGGCGGCCGCCGCCGTGGGGGCCTTGGTCTATACGGGCGTTTGTCGCGAGAATTTTGAGCCAGCGACCGCCTGTCGCGTCGCCGACGGGGTGGGAATCAGTCCGGCGGCGGCGGTCTACGACATCAGCAACGCCTGCCTTGGTGTGCTGAACGGCATCCTCGACATCGCGAACCGCATCGAACTCGGTCAGATCCGCGCGGGATTGGTGGTCTCGTGTGAGTCGGCGCGGGAGATCAACGACATCATGATCGACCGCATGAACGCCGAACTGGAGATGAAGCTGTTCACGACGGCTCTGGCGACCCTGACCGGAGGTTCCGGCGCGGTGGCGTGCCTGTTGACCGATGGTTCCTTTGGCGAGGAACCCGGCCACAAGCTGCATGGCGGCGTGACCCAGGTGGCCCCCGAGCACCACGCTCTCTGCCGCTGGGGGCTGCAGAAACGCGAGGGCGCTTTGCATGACGAGTTCATGGCGACGGATTCCGTGGCCGTCTTGAAACACGGTGTGGCGCTCGGATCACGGACTTGGAAGGCGTTTCTTGAGGAAATGAACTGGGCCGGTGACGCCGTGGACAAGGTGATCTGCCACCAGGTCGGTTCGGAGCACCAGAAGCACATTCTGCGGGAGTTGGGCATTGCCGCAGAGAAGGATTACACCACCTACGAATTCTTGGGAAACATCGGCACGGTCTCGCTGCCCATCACTGCGGCTTTGGCGAACGAACGCGGCGTCTTGATGCGGGGCGATTCGGTCGGGTTCCTCGGGATCGGCAGCGGCCTGAACTGCCTCATGCTCGGGCTGGAATGGTGAATGTCTCCCAGTCGGAGTATCCCTTCGCCGAGCATTTCCTGGAGCGCGACGGCGTCCGGCAGCATTACGTGGACGAGGGCGCCGGCGAGCCGGTCGTGATGCTCCACGGCAACCCCACCTGGTCCTTCTATTTTCGCAACCTGATCAAGGACCTTTCCCGCGATCATCGTGTCATTGCGCCGGATCACGTCGGCTGCGGAAAGTCGGACAAGCCGGATGATTCGCATTATGAGTATCGCCTCAAGCAACGCGCGGACGACGTGGAGTCGCTGCTGGACCATCTTGGCATCGAGGAGAACATCACCCTGATTCTGCACGACTGGGGTGGAATGATCGGGATGGCCTTCGCCGTCCGTCATCCGGAGCGCATCAAACGGATCGTGTTGCTCAACACCGGAGCTTTTCATCTCCCGCGGAGCAAACCGCTGCCCTTGCCGATTTGGATGGTGCGCGACACGCCGCTGGGGGCCTTCCTGGCGCGCGGCCTGAACGCTTTCTGCCTAGGCGCCGTCAAGTGGTGCGCGACGAAGAAGCCGTTGGAACCGACGGTGGCCGATGGGTTGGTTGCGCCCTATGACAGTTGGACCAACCGGATCGCGGTGCATCGTTTCGTGCAGGATATTCCGCTGGAGCCGGGCGATCCGTCTTATGATCTGGTTACGAAGACGCAGGCGAAGCTGTCGGAGTTCGGCGACCTGCCGATCCTCGTTCTCTGGGGCGAGAAGGATTTCGTGTTCGACGAGCATTTCCTCGCGGAGTGGCGGCGTTTCTGGCCCAAGGCCCAGGTCGTTGCCTTTCCCGAATCCGGCCACTATGTGATGGAGGACGAGCGCGATGAGATTGTGGGGCGGGTGAGAGCGTTTCTTGAAGTGAATGCGGTTGGACAGTAGGGGACGAAGGGAGCGGTCGAATGCGATGAAATCCCAAGCTCCAAGCTCCAAGTCCCGCTGTCGCTCAGCTTCGTCGCGACAAGTCGGAGCTTTTCAGCCATGACCTCTGTCAACATCGCCTCCCACCTTCCCTCCATGGCGGCGAAACAGCCGGATACGGCCGCGGTGATCCTGCCGACGGGGCGTGACGGAAATAGCGGCCTTTCCTCGGTCCGTTACACCTTCGAGCAGTTGAACAACCGCAGCGACGCAATCGCCGCCGGGTTGGACTCCATCGGCATCCGGCGCGGTGTGCGGACGGTCCTGATGGTGACGCCGAGTTTGGATTTCTTCGCGTTGACGTTTGCCCTGTTCAAGACCGGCGCGGTTCCGGTGTTCGTCGATCCTGGGATGGGTGTGAAGAATCTCGGGCAATGTCTGCGGGAGGCGGAACCCGAGGCTTTCATCGGCGTCCCGAAGGCGCATGTCGCGCGCATTCTGATGGGCTGGGCGAAGTCAGCCTTGAAGACGCTGGTCACTGTCGGGCCGCGATTGTTCTGGGGCGGGGCGACGCTGAAGACGGTCATCGCCAAAGGGGAAAAGGTCGCGGATTATTCCATGGCGGAAACCGAGGCGGATGAGGTGGCCGCGATCCTGTTCACCAGCGGAAGCACGGGTGTGCCCAAGGGCGTGGTTTACACTCACGGGACCTTCGCCGATCAGGTGGAGAAGATTCGTCGCATTTACAGTATTCAACCCGGCGAAATTGACCTGCCGACTTTTCCGCTGTTCGCCTTGTTCGCGCCGGCCCTGGGAATGACGGCGGTGATTCCGCAGATGGATTTCACCAAGCCCGGCAGTGTGGATCCGTTGAACATCATCGAGCCGATCCGGTTCTTCAAAGCAACGACCATGTTCGGTTCGCCGGCCCTGGTGAACCGGGTGGGGCGGTATGGCGAGGCGAACGGCGTCGAACTGCCTACGCTGAAACGGGTGATCTCGGCGGGCGCTCCGGTGCCGCCGGTGGTGTTGGAGCGGTTTTCCAGGATGCTGTCCGGCGAGGCCGAGATCGTGACTCCATACGGGGCGACGGAGTGCCTGCCTGTCGCTTCTATCGGCAGCAAGGAAATCATCGCCGACACGCAGTATGGCACGAAGGCGGGCAGGGGGGTGTGCGTCGGGAAGCCGCTCGATGATCTTTCTGTGCGCATCGTCCGCATCACCGACGATCCAATCAGGGAGTGGGACGAGGATCTCGTTCTGCCGCCGGGCAAGATCGGGGAGATCACGGTCAAGGGAGCCAACGCCACTCGGGAGTATTTCAACCGGGAGTCATCGACGGAACTCGCCAAGATCCCGGACGCCGCCGACGGCTCTTTCTGGCATCGGATGGGAGACGTCGGCTACCTGGACGATGCGGGGCGGCTTTGGATGTGCGGCCGGAAGTCGCATCGCGTGATTACGGGTAGGGGGATTTTGTTCACCATTCCCTGCGAGGCGATCTTCAACAATCACCCGGATGTGTTTCGCTCGGCCTTGGTAGGGGTGAACCGCGCAGGGGATACCGAGCCGGTGATCTGCGTCGAGTTGGAGGACGGGACGCCGGCGGGGGGGGCGGAGCGTATACGGAAGGAGTTGTTTGAACTGGCCGCCGCGAACGAACTGACCCGGGACATCAAGAGCATCCTGTTTCATCCGAAGTTCCCGGTCGATATCCGGCACAACGCCAAGATTTTTCGGGAGAAACTGGCCGTCTGGGCGGAGGGGCAACGATGAGCGGCGCGCTCTCACTTGGGACAGGCAGCCTGCCTGTCCATCGACGTTGCAAACCGGCGCGCTGTTCGGCCGAAACGGGTGAAAACGGCCGGACTCGGATGGCGGGCGTCGTCGTAGGCGTCGCGCCCGGGCGGGTTGGAACACTGCGGCATGCTGTGGACAGGCAGGATGCCTGTCCTACGGGGGGGGGCCTCACATGAAAGCCTTGGTCACAGGCGGGGGAGGATTTCTTGGCGGCGCGATCTGTCGGATGCTGCGTGAGCGCGGCGACGAGGTCCGCAGCCTTTCGCGCGGCGATTACCCGGTGTTGCAGGAGCTGGGCGTTGAGCAATGCCGAGGCGACATTGCGGACGCCGACGCGGTCTGCCGCGCGGTGGCAGGCTGCGACATCGTCTTCCACGTAGCGGCCAAGGCGGGCGTTTGGGGCGATTACGGGGACTACCATCGCGCGAACGTGCTGGGAACGCGCAATGTCATCGAAGCCTGCCACAAACACGCCGTGCCGAAACTCGTCCACACCAGTTCGCCGAGCGTGGTGTTCGACGGGGCGGACATGGAGGGCGTGGACGAATCGGTTCCGTATCCGGCCCATTACCACGCGCCGTATCCCCGAACCAAGGCAGAGGCCGAGAAGTTGGCCCTGGCGGCGAATGGGGAGGCGCTTTCCACTGTGGCCTTGCGTCCGCACTTGATCTGGGGGCCGGGCGATAACCACCTCGTTCCGCGCATCATTGAACGCGGTCGTGCTGGCAAGCTGCGCCGCATCGGAACCCGCGCGAACAAGGTGGACGCGGTCTACATCGACAACGCGGCGGAGGCGCACCTTCTGGCCGCCGACAGTCTGGCGCCCGGATCAGCGGTCGCGGGCAGGGCGTATTTTATCACCAACGACGAGCCGGTCGTGGTCTGGGACTTCATCGATCAGATTCTGGATTGCGCCGGGCTGCCGCCGGTGAGGAAGACCATTTCGCCCCGAGTGGCGTATTTCGCCGGGTGTGTTCTGGAGGTGGTCTACAATGGGATCGGGATCAAGAGCGAACCCCGCATGACCCGCTTCGTCGCACGGGAACTGGCCACCGCGCATTGGTTTGACATCAGTGCGGCCAAGCGCGACTTCAGTTACGAGCCGAGGATTTCGATGGAAGAAGGACTGAGGAGATTGCGGGATTTCCTCGCTTGAGGCGGTGTCTGCATCGCTTCTTGAGGTGTGTCCAGGCAATAAATGTCGGGGTTTTCACATTGCTCGGCTGAGGGGGAATTGATCGAATCGGTAAGGGTAAAATGAGCGAGTCGGGGAGCGTGAGGTCCTCTGTCTACGCTCCTAATGCAGGTTCACTGCCTGCTGTCTCGGTGCGGTGAGTTCTAACGATTCGAACGAAGTCTCGAAGATCATCAGAACGCGTATCCCCAGAGTTCTTGCAGGTATCCTCGCGCCTGCTCTCTTGTTGCTTGGCGCGGGCGGGGGCGCCATGGGCGCCAGTTACACTTGGAACAACGCCGACGCCGATTGGACAGACCCGGTACAGTGGACGCCTAACGGCGTTCCCGGCATGGGGGACACGGTCTTCGTCAACGGCGGTGTGGTGAACCTGAATTCGGATGTCTCGGTCGCCGGGGACACCCAATCTGGCAACAGCACGATCACCGGCAGTGGCATACTCACCATCACCTCGACGCTGACTTGGAACAAGGGGACGCAGTCGGGCACGGGGAAAACACTCATCGCGGTGGGCGCGACGGCAAGCCTCGACACGACAGACAGCAAGTTCTTGTCAGTGCGGGTGTTTGAGAACCAAGGGACCGTCAACTGGATTGATGGCGCTCTGTATGTCAACGGTTATACGGCCGACGTAACAGCGATCGACAACAAGGCTGGAGGCGATTTCAACCTGACGGGATCAACCGAACGATCCTTGGCGTTTTGGGCGGGAGGATACCCCAGGTTCAAGAACGCTGGGACACTGACCCATTCAGGGACGGCTCCCTACAATTTCGACATTCCTACCGACAACACTGGAACGGTCAGCGTGACCGTGGGGACGCTGCGTTTCAGGAATGGAGGAAATCACACGGGCCGGTTCGTGACCGCTTCGGGGACAATCTTTGATTTTCGCGGGGGCGTGCACAGTCTTGACGATGGCGCGACCATCGAAGGCGCCGGCGTCAACCGCTTGGGCAACGGGACGGTGAACACGACGGGCACGGGGTCGGGCGCGGAAATCAAGACGGGGGCGACATTCCGTCACGATTCTTCAGGAACGCTAGGAGGCAGTGGGAAACTGACCGTCAACGGACTCTATGACTGGAGGCAGGGAGTGATCCAGGGGGCGGGCGATTTTCTGGTGAACGGCGCTCTGAAACTCGACACGACCACCTCGGTGCGGACGAACGGCAGGAAGATCACCATCGCCGGCTCCGCCGAATGGCTGTCGGGGCCGGTCCAAGTCAGCGGGTTTGTAGCTGACGCCGTCGCGTTCGATGTTCAAACCGGGGCCAACTTCAACATCACGGCGACGGCCTACGTCACGATGAGCTTGTGGAGCGGATCTTATCCACGCTTCAAGAACGAGGGGACCGTGACCAAGTCCCCGGGGGCGAATACGGCCAATGTCGACATCCCGTTCGACAATCTCAACCAGGTGAACGCCAATGCCGGCGCTTTGCAGTTGTCAAGGGGGGGCAGTTCCACCGGTTCGTTTGTCTCGGCGGCCGGCGCCAGCCTGAGGTTCGCGGGTGGGACGCACTCGCTGGGCGACGGGGTGACCTTGGAGGGCGCCGGCACGCTCCTTTTCTCCGGAGGCAGGGTGGATTCCACCGGTTCCGGAAGCGGTGTGGAAGTCAAGGCCGGGGCCGTCTTCACGCATGGCACATTTGGGGCCGTGGGAGGATCGGGCAAGTGGACGATCAACGGAACCTACGGGTGGAATCAGGGGACGATCGATGGCAGCGGAGGGTTTGTCGTGAATGGTTCCCTATTGATGGGGACGAGCAACACCAAGACCTTGAACGGGAGGACCGTCTCTATCGCGGGATCGGCGACCTGGTCCGATGGAACGATCAATCTTGGGGCATTCACTACCGGGGAACTCGCCATTGACGTGCAGGTTGGCGCGAGTTTTGGAATCACGGGAACAGCGGCGCAAACGATCCAGCTGTATACCGGCCAGTTGCCAGTCTTCAAGAATCAGGGGACGCTGACCAAGTCGACCGGAACCGCCGCCGCCACCTTCTCTGTCACCTTCAACAACCTCGATCAACTGAATGTGAACGCCGGGACCTTGAAGCTGGCTTCCGGCGGGGAGTCTGCCGGCGCGTTCGCGTCGGCGGGAGGGGCGACTCTCCAGTTTACCGGCGGAACGCACCTGCTGGGTGACGGGACGACCTTCGAAGGAGCGGGTGGCATCCAGATCACCGGTGGCAGGGTGAATTCGACGGGGACCACGACGGGAGTCGAGGTGAAGGCTGGCGCAGTGTTCCGGCACCGTTCCAGCGGCTACGTGGGCGGTTCCGGCAAGTGGACAATCAACGGAGGATACCGGTGGGACCAGGGAACACTCGACGGTTCCGGCGATTTTCTGGTCAACGGATTGCTGACCATGACAACGGCGGGAGCCAAGACCCTGAAAGTCCGGACGATCTCGGTTGCGAACGAGTCGGTCTGGGAGGAAGGAACGGTCAACTTCTACAACTTCACTGCGGGGGATGTCGCCTTCGACGTCCGGAGCGGCGCGACGTTCGACGTCACGGGGGCGGTCGATCAAGTGATGCAAACGGTCAGCGGGCCTGCGCCCCTTTTCAAGAACCAGGGGACATTCACCAAAGCGCCGGGAACGGCCATCACGACCATTGCTGCGCCTTTTGACAGTTCCGGGTTGGTGGATGTGGACACGGGAACGTTGAAGCTCACTGGGGGCGGGACTTCCGCGTGTGTCTTTGATGTCGCCGCCGCAGCCAGCCTCTGGTTCGACGGCGGAACCCATGCGCTGGGCGAGGGGACGCAGTTGGACGGGGCCGGGACGATCCGCATCTCCAGCGGTCGTGTGAACTCCACCGGCTCGACGACCGGAGTGGAGGTGACGACGGGAACCACTTTCAGGCACAATTCAAACTCGTCAGTGGGCGGTTCCGGAAAATGGACGATCAACGGAACCTACGCATGGTCGCGCGGGACGATCGACGGCTCCGGCCCGTTTCTGGTCAACAATGCGCTGACGCTGACGAGCGCGAACACGAAGACATTGTGGGGGCGCACGGTCACGGTGTCCGGGACGGTCACGTGGTCCGAGGGCGCGGTCCATTTCTACAATTTCACCTTGGGAGCGTCGGCGTTCGACATCCTGGCGGGGGCGGAGTTCAACGTCACCGGGACCGTCGATCAAACGATGCAGCACATCAGCGGCGAGGTTCCCGTGTTCAAGAACCTCGGGACGGTGAGCAAGACGATGGCGGGGGGCATTGCCAGCTTCACCGTCCCGTTCAACAATCTGAACCAACTCGATGTCGCCGCCGGAACCTGCAAATCGAATTCGGGCGGAGCCTCCTCGGGCGTGTTCAATGTCGCGGCTGCGGCGGCGCTGGAGTTTGCCGGCGGGACGCATGCGCTGGATGACGGGACGACGTTGGAGGGGGCGGGGACGATTCGCATCTCCGGGGGGCGGGTCAATTCGGTCGGCTCGGGCGCCGGTGTGGAGGTCAAGGCGGGCGCCACCTTCAAGCAGAATTCCAACAACCCCGTGGGCGGTTCCGGGGATTGGACCATCAACGGGACCTACCGATGGAGCCATGGGACGATCGACGGTTCGGGCGGTTTCCTCGTGAATGGCAATCTGATCATTGACACCGCCAACGCGCGTTCGCTGCGGGGACGAAAACTCACCTTGGCCGGGACGACCTCGTGGGAGGGCGGCACGATTTATCTCTACGATTTTACAGCGGGGGCGACGGCCTTCGAAAATCAGTCCGGCAAGACGTTCAACATTCCGGCAACGTCGAATGTCAGTATCCAACATATCTCGGGCGGTGTGCCGGTATTCGTCAATGCGGGAACCGTGAACAAGACCGTGACGGGCGTCACGGCGACCATTCTGACGACCTTCAACCACACCGGCGTCGCTTCGGTGTCCGGGGGAGAGCTTACCCTTTCGGGGGGCGGGACGCACACTGCGGGTTACAGCCTGGCGTCGGGGACAACCTTGAATCTTTCTGGGACGCACAATCTCGGCGACGACACGGTTTTTAGCGGGGCCGGGGCGGTGGTCATGACGGGGAACGTCAACACAACCGGAACAAACACCGGGACGACCGTGCAGGCGGGCATTGTCTTCAATCATAATTCCAGCGCTCTGAACGGCGCCGGCAAGCTGACTGTCGCCGGTGTCTACAAGTGGAGGAGCGGCGCGATCGCCGGCTCGGGGTTGTTTCGAATCGACGGTTCGTTGAGCATCGAGACCACGGCGAATCACGCTCTTTCAGGGCGGACGATCGTCAACGCCGGCACGATCGACTGGCCGGCGGGGAACGTGTCCACGGACGTGTATGCGGTGGATGCGATCGTGGTGGACAATTTGTCCGGAGCGGTCTTCAACGTCGCCGCCACGGGAGCCACCTTCTACCGGGCCGGCGGGAATCTTCCCGTCTTGCGAAATCAAGGGACGCTCAACAAGGTGTCGGGAACGGGCATTTCGCATGTCAATGTGATCGTAGAGAGTTCCCATATCATCAATGTCGACGGGGACACCCTCAACCTTGGCGGAGGCGGAAGGCAGAGCGGGGTTGTCAACCTTGCCGCCGGCAGTGTGATGAATCTCGCCGGAACGCACGAACTGGACGACGGCGCAACGCTGTCGGGAAGCGGGACGGTCGGGATGAACGGGAATGTGAACACGATCGGAACCGGTTCGGGCGCGATCATCGGGGCGGGGGTCGTTTACGAGCAGAACGGCTCGACTTTGAACGGAGCGGGCAAGCTGGCCATCGACGGAACCTACAGGTGGAAGGCCGGAACGATCGCGGGGTCGGGGGGCTTCCTGGTCAACGGCAGTATGACGGTGCAGGGAGGGAGCACGAAGACGCTGGCCGGGCGGAAGATCGTCAACGATGGGACCATCGACTGGACCGCCGGGAATGTGGCGTCGGTGTCGTTCGCTGCGGGCGATGTCGCGATCGAGAACAAGGCGGGCGCCGACTTCAACGCTGCTGCGGCGGCGTCCATGTATCGCGCGGCCAATGATGTCCCCACGTTCCAGAATCTGGGTGCTTTCACACGGAATTCAGGCGCGGCTACGGCGACTGTGGCCTGGGCGTTTGAGACCTTGGGGACGGTCAGCGCCCAAGCGGGGACGTTGTCGTTCACTGCCGGGTATACACAGAGCGGAGGTGTGCTGAATCTGGACGGCGGCAATGTCAGCAGCAGTCAGACCATGATGCTCGATGGCGGTTCGCTGACCGGCGCGGGCACGATCACCGGCAATGTCGCCAACTCGGCGACGGTCGCGCCCGGGGGATCGGCAGGGGCCGGCAAATTGACCGTCGCGGGCAATTACGTGCAGAATTCCGGCGGAGTCCTGAACATCGAGATCGGCGGGACGGCCGGCGGCACGGAATTTGACCAGTTGGCGATCACCGGGTCGGGCAAGACCGCGACGTTGAATGGGACCCTGAACGTCAGCCTGATCAACGGCTTCGGTCCCGCTGCGGGAAACACTTTCGCCATTGCGACTTTTCCGTCGGGCAGCGGCGAGTTCGCGACCGCCACGGGCCTGAACCAAGGGCTGCAGGGCACTTTCACGCCGGCTTACAATGCCGCCGACGTCACCCTCTCCGCCAGCGGTCCGGCTTCAACGGATCTGGGCGACGCTCCCGACACCGGCGTGGGAACCGGGCCGGGCAACTACCAGACCCTCCTGGTTGACAGCGGGGCGCGCCACGGCTCGAACGGTCCGACCTTGGGCGCCGATCGTGACAACGAAACCGACGGCCAACCGACGGTCGATTCGGACGGCGACGACCTGACCGGTTCGGATGATGAGGACGGCCTGACCTTTCCTCCGTTGCTGGTAGGGACCGCGGTCAATGTCACCGTCAATGTCCAGAACGCTCCTTCCGGGGCGAAGCTGGACGCCTGGATCGACTTCAATCAGAGCGGGGTCTGGGGCGATGTCCCCAACGAACAGGTCGCGGCGAACGTCGCGGTCGTGAACGGGGACAACGCGCTGAATCTATCGATTCCCGTCGGGGCGGCATTGGGCGTCACTCACGCGCGTTTTCGTTTGAGTTCCGCCGGCGGTTTGAATCCGACCGGCGATGCCATCGACGGCGAGGTTGAGGATGCCGCGGTCCTCATCCGACCGACTGGCGGCCTGACGATCATCAACGAGGTCGATCCCGATTCCATCGGCGCCGAAACCCAGGAGTTCATCGAACTTTACGACGGGGGTGTCGGGAACACGCCGTTGGATGGGCTGGTGGTGGTCGCCTACGACGGCGCGGACGACCAGTCCTACAACCTCGGCGGCAAGGTCAACGCCATTGATCTTGACGGTTATTCCACCGACGCCGACGGCTATTTCGTGATCGGCAATCCCGGCGCGCCGAATGTTGATCTCACTTTTGGCAACAACACTCTTCAGCATGGTTCCGGTTCGGTCAGCGATGCCGTCGCGCTCTACGTCGGCGACGGAACGGACTTTCCCAACGACACGCCGTTGACGACGCGGGCTTTGCTGGACGCGGTCGTCTTTTCGTTGGGCGGAACGGTGGATTCAGGGCTGCTGCCACTGTTGAATGCGGGACAGTCGCAGATCAATGAGAACACCGGCGGCGGTTCGGGTGTGAATTCCATTCAACGCGTTCCCAATGGCCAGGGCGGGGAACGAAATGCCAACAATCACCAGTTGCTGCCCCCGACTCCCGGCGCGATCAACTCGGTCTTTGAGATTGCCGCGACGGCTGCCGATAAGGCGGAGGGCGCCTCGGGCTTGAACGGTTTCACGTTCACCGTCACGCGGCGCGGTGATGTGACCGGCGCCGCCTCGGTCACTTTCACCAGCGGCGGCAGCGGGCTGACACCCGCCGTGGCGGGCGATTTCGACGGGAGCGTTTTTGCATCCGGGACGTTGCTGTTCAATGCCGCCGACACGAGCAAGGGGATCACCATCGATGTCACGGGCGACGCGGTGGTCGAGCCCAACGATGAATTCACCGTGACCCTGTCGGCGCCGGTGAACGCTGTCGTCACGACCGGGGCGGCGATCGGCACAATCCGCAACGACGACATGGGGCTCCCGACGCCGGTGGTGGATTTGGCTGCCTTTGCTCAGGACGTGACCATTTTCGGCGGGCGGGCCAGCGACAGCATGCGGGCTTCGGGAGTTCGGATGACCGGAGATTTCAATGGAGACGGCAAGACCGATCTCGCGTTGGCGGTTCCCGCGGGAGATGGGCCGACGGATGCCCGCGGAAGCGCCGGCGACGTGGCGATTTACTACGGCGGTTCGAGTTTTGGGAACGACGGGGTGAAGGACCTGGCCGGTGTCGAAGGGCCGGCTCCGGATGTTCTGATCTCCGGCGCGCGCGGCAGCGACACCCTCAGCGCGGATGGCGCGGTGGCGGTGGGCGATTTCAATGGCGACGGGATCGACGATCTTGTGATCGGAGCCGAACTGGCGGACGGGCCTTCCGATGGGAGAGGCAACGCCGGAGACGTCGTGATCATCTTCGGTTCAGGCAGTCTGCCGGCCACGATAGATCTGGCGACCGGCGGCGAGGCGACGACGATCCATGGAGCCACCGCGAATGATTATCTGACGGACACGGGCTCGTTGACGGTGGGCGATTTTAACGGCGACGGCCGGGACGATGTCGCGATGGCGTCGTGGCGCGCCGACGGTCCCGGAAATCTGCGCACGGACGCCGGAGAAGTGTATGTGGTCTTCGGCCAGACCAGTTATCCGGCGGCCATCGACCTTGGCAACGATGAGGCGGACATCACGATCTTCGGTGGAACGGGCGTATCCACCGGGGATCATCTGGGCGAAAATTGCGGGCTTCTCGCGGCCGATTTGAACGGGGACGGACGAGACGACCTCGTGTTGGCGGCGCCGTATGCCGACGGACTTTCGAACGGGAAGTCAAACTCGGGTGAGGCGTTTGTCATGCTCGGGCGCGCCAGCTTTCCGGCGAACCTGAACATCGATCTGGATCCCGACGGCATGTCGCAGGAGATCGATGTCCGCATCCTTGGCGCCGACGCCGCGGACTATCTGGGGCTGGGGGGCAGCATGACTTCGGGCGACGTGAACGGCGACGGCGTGGCGGATCTGGTGATCGGCGCGCGGGACGGCGATCCTCCGTCGCGCACACAGGGCGGCGAGGTTTACGTCATTTACGGAACGGCGTCGCTGCCTTCGCAGATCGATCTTTCTGCGGGAGATCAGGACGTGATTCTGCTCGGCGGCAATGCCTACGATTACCTCGGCCGCGGTGGCGCCATGGCCGTCGGCGACCTGAACGGCGATGGGATTGGCGATATCGTGGTGGGCGCGGGCGATGCCGACGGGCCTTCGAACGCGCGCGGCCAGGCGGGTGAAGCCTACGTGGTGTTCGGCTCCGCGACCTTGCCGGCCAGTATTGACATGGCGAACGGCGACCAGGACGTCACCGTCTATGGCCGGCGGAGCAACGACTTCCTGAGCCGGTCGCACAATGTGGACATCGCCGACCTGAACGGCGACGGCTACGGCGATGTCGTGCTGTCCGCTTACACCGCCGACGGCCCCATGAACGGACGAGGCAGCGGTGGCGAAACCTACGTGATTTACGGCGGCTCCGGCATGTCGTCGGTCGTCGATCTCGCGAACGACGAGGACGATATCCGTATCGAGGGCGCGGACGTCAACGATCAGCTTCAAAGCAGCGGGCTTCCTCAGGTGGCGGACCTGAACGCCGACGGCATCGACGACCTCGTCCTGAGCGCGCTGGGCGGCGATGGTCCGAACAACAGCCGCGGCGCGGCGGGCGAGGTCTACGTGATCTTCGGATACGCCTCTGGAACGCCTTACGACTTCGGCGACGCGCCGGACACCGCGATGGGGACGGGGACGGGCAATTACCAGACAACCTTGTCCGACGATGGAGCCCGGCACGCGCTTGGCTCGGGGTTGGTCATGGGCAATTCCGCCGAGGCCGATCCCGACGGCCTGCCCAATCCATTGGCCACGGGCGACGATGAAAGCGACGGCAACGACGACGAGGACGGCGTCACGTTCACGGCCCTGCGCCAGGCGAACGCGGCGACCGCCACGGTCACGGTCAGCGGTGGCCCGGGCAAGCTCGACGCGTGGATCGACTAGGACCAGGACGGCGTCTGGGAACCCGCGGAGCAGATCGCGGACAATGTCGCCGTGGCCAATGGCTCGAACGATATCGACTTCAGCGTGCCTTCCGACGCGGTCTTGGGCGACACCTTCGCGCGTTTCAGGTTGAGTTCAGCGGGTGTCGCCGGCCCCACAGGCGCGGCGGCCGACGGTGAAGTTGAGGATCATCTGGTCACGATCGTGCAGGGGACTCTGTTGGAGGTCGCCGCCACGGACGCCAGCAAGGCGGAGGGCGATTCGGGAGCCACGACCTTCACCTTCACGGTTGCGCGTTCGGGCGATCTGTCCATCACGAGTTCGGCGACTTTTGCCGTGACCGGGAACGGCGTGCATCAGGCCGACGGCGGCGATTTTTCCGGAGGAGCGCTTCCCTCCGGACCGGTTTCGTTTCTCGCGACCGAGAGTTCAAAGATCATCTCCCTCAGTGTGACCGGCGACACGACCTTTGAGCTGGACGAGGGCTTTACGGTAACCCTGTCGAACGCCAGCGCCGGGACCAGCATTGTGACGGCGACGGCGGACGGTTTGATCAGGGATGACGACACGGTCTACGACTACGGCGACGCGCCGGATCCGCTGGCCATGACCTCCGGGCAGTATCCAACCTTGCTGGCGAGTGACGGCGCCCGCCACGCGACCTTGGGGATGACGCTGGGGACGCTGCGGGACTTTGACGCGGACGGCCAGCAGTCCGTCGATGCCTTGGGTGACGACGGCGATGGCACGGACGACGACGACGGCGTGATCTTCACGGCCATGACCCAGGGGACGCCCGCCACTGCCACGGTGACGGTCGCCAACGGGCCTGGTCGGCTGTACGCCTGGATCGACTACAACGGCAACGGCGTCTGGGAAAGCCCGTCCGAGCAGATAGCGACCGACAGGATCGTGAACAACGGGGTCAACAACGTGGCATTCACCGTGTCGCCGTCGGCGGTCGTGGGAACGACCTTCGCGCGCTTCCGTCTGGCGACGACCAGCGGGTTGACGCCGACGGGCGCGGCCTTGGATGGCGAGGTCGAGGATTACGCCGTGACCATTGCGCAGGCGTTTCCGGAAATCCGGTTGGAAGGGAACGGCGTGGAGATCGTCGATGGCGATTCCACGCCGATGTCGGGCGACAATACGGATTTCGGCAATGTCGCGGCTTCGGGGGGGGCGTTGGTGGAGACCTTCCGCATCCGCAATGTCGGGACCAAGACATTGAACCTGACAGGCAGTCCGCGGGTGATTCTCTCGGGCGCGCAGGCCTCGCATTTCTCGGTGAGCGCGCAGCCCTCGGGATCGACCGTGACGGTGAATGGGAACCGGACGTTCCAAATTTCCTACGCGCCGGCGGCGGTGGGGACTCATTCGGCGACGGTGAGCATCGCCAACGACGACAGCGACGAGAATCCGTACACCTTCGCGATCCAAGGAACCGGCTTCACGCCCGTCCCCGAAATCGAACTCCGGGGCAATGGTTACGTGATCCTGAACGGCGATTCCACGCCGGTCGCGTATGACGGCACGGAATTCGGCAGCGTGGACATCGACGGCGGAGCCTCGATCCAGGCCTTCACCATCCGCAATACCGGCAGTCTGGCATTGAGCCTGACCGGCGCGCCATTGGTGGCGATTTCCGGTTCCTCGGACTTCACGATATCCACGCAACCGATGGGGAACACGGTCGGGGCGGGCGGCGGCACGGACATGTTTGAGGTCTTGTTCGATCCCTCAAGCGTCGGCGTGAAGACAGCGACGGTGAGCATCGCCAACAACGACAGCGACGAGAATCCCCACACCTTTGTCGTTCAGGGAACCGGCGTCTACGTCTACGACTTTGGCGACGCGCCGGACACTGCGGCCGGAACCGGAACCGGAAACTACCGCACCAAGGTCGGCAACGGCGACAACGGAGCCCGGCATACCGCGACCGGCCTGCTGCTGGGGGCGTCGCGGGACGCGGAATCCGAAGCCGTGGCCAACAGCAATGCCAGCGGCGACGACGTCAACGGGAGCGACGACGAAGACGGCGTGTCGTTCTCCCTGTTGGTGGTCGGTCAGATGGCGCAACTCGAGGCGACGGTCAGCGGCGGTTCGGGCAAATTGAACGCCTGGATCGATTACAACCGCAACGGCGTCTGGGAGAGCCCGGCGGAGCAGGTTGGCGACGATGTGGCGGTAGCCGACGGGGTGAACACGATCCCGTTCATCGTTCCCATGAGCGCAACACTGGGCGCGACCTTTGCGCGAATCCGACTGGACAGCGCCGGCGGGCTTTCGCCGACCGGGGAGGCTCCCGACGGCGAGGTTGAGGATTACCGGGTCGCCATTCTTACCGACCAGCCGCCGGTGGCGCAGTCATTCAGCCCGCCGGACGGGGCGACCGACGTCGGGCTCGCGGCCAACCTGAGCGTCATCTTCAATCAGTCCGTCCAGAAGGGGACGGGGAACATCACGGTCTTCAACGACGACACGATGACAGGACAGACGATTGACGTGACTTCGAGCGACGTGACCTTGTCGGGCGCCACGGCCTTGATCAATCCGCCCGCTGATCTTGACGGGGGGGGCCAGTATCACGTTGAGATCGACGCGGGAGCCTTTGAAAGCCTCGCCGGGACGGCGCACGTGGGGATCGCCGACCCGACGATCTGGAATTTCGACACGACGGGCGGCGCGCAGACCTTCGTCGTTTCCACTCTGGTCGATGAGTCGGACGGGAACTTCGCGGCCGGCGACCTGTCCCTGCGCGAGGCCATCGAGCAGGCGAACCAGACGCCGGCTGTGGACACCGTCACCTTCTCGGTGAGTGGAACGATTACCCTGACCGTCGGGCAGCTTCAGGTGACGCAGCCGGTCGATATCCAGGGACCGGGGATCGACAGCCTCCTGCTGGCCGGCTTTGGCGGGAACCGGATTCTGGAGATTCCCAACGCGGGTGTCGCGGTGACGTTGGGCGGAATGAAGCTGCGCAACGTCGGTCCGGCGACGGTCGATGGCGGCTCGATCAGGAATGAAGGCGAGTTGACCCTGAGTCGCGTCAAGTTTGACGGTTCCGCGACCACCCAGCGCGGCGGCGCGATCTTCAACGAAACCCAGGGAGGCTCAACGGCCACGGTGACGCTGGCGCGCGTCGATTTCGACAACTGCACGGCGTCCGAGGGCGGCGCGATCTTCAACCATCGCGGCGACGTCTCGGGGAAATACTGCAGCCTCGTGAACTGCCAGGCCAACCAGGGGAATCAGCGCGGCGGGGCGATCTTCAACCAGGTATCCGGAGTGTCGTTGATCGACGCGCGGGTGACGTTCGAGGAGTCGAAGTTTGCCGGGAACGTGGCGCCTAACGGCGGCGGCGCGATTTTCAACAACCAGGCTGTGGACGACGGCAACGCCGAGGTCAACGTCTACCAGTCGGAACTGCGCATGAACACGGCCGCGACGGGCAAGGGCGGCGCGATCTGGCTGGACAGCGGTCTTCTCGACATTCGCGAGACCACCGTGGACGGAAACACCGCGCAGCAGGGCGGCGGCATTGCGCTGACCCATAACGACGGAGCGTCGTTGGCGTCGTCGGCGGGTTGTCAGCAGGTCACGATCTCGGGCAACCAGGCGACGGCGGGTGACGGCGGCGGTGTCTACCTGACGACCGGCTCCTTCGCTAACCTGATCGGATCGACCGTCAGTGGCAATAGCGCCACCGGGCAGGGGGGCGGCGTGTTCGCGCAGGCGCCGCACAGCGAGGTCATGCACGAATGCACGATCGCCTTCAATTCGGCCGGGACCGGCGGCGGCGGACTTTTCGTGACGGGCGGCGACATCGATGTGGGACGCACGATTTTTGGCAACAATACAACCGCCGGGGGCTCGGGGCCGGATGTATCGGGAACGCTCTACTCGACGCCGGGCGAAAACCTGTTTTCGGACACCGGCGGGCTGGGTTTCACCATGGGAGCGAACCAGTCCGGCAACATCCTGAACCAGGATCCGCTGCTGGCGCCGCTGGCCAACAACGGCGGTTGGACCCTGACCCACGCGTTGCAACCGGGGAGTCCGGCCATTGACGCGGCGGACACGCTGCCCGTGACCGGCGACCAACGCGGCGCTCCGCGTCCCGGTGGCGGCGACAGCGACATCGGAGCCTTCGAACTGGGAGCCCTGCCGCCAGAGGACTTTGGCGACGCGCCGCCGGCCGCGGAGTCGGGCTTTGCGGCGGACTACCCGGTGACGTTGGCCCAGGATGGCGCGCGGCATCGGACCGACAGCGGCGCGATGGGGCCGTTGCTCGGCGAACGCGACGTGGAGATCGATGGCCAGCCTTCGGGGGCCGCGGACGCCGACGATGTGAGCGGTGACTCGGCCGACGACGAGGACAACGTGACCTTCTCGGCGCTGATTGCCGGTTCGGCCGCGAGCGTCACGGTCGGGAACATCGGCGATGACGGCTTCCTGGACGCGTGGATGGACTTCAACCGCGACGGCGACTGGGAGGACCCCGGCGAGAAGATCGTGGACGCGGCGACGGTGGCGGGGCTGACCTCGCCGAGCTTCAGTTTCGATGTGCCGATCTCTGCTCCGGCGGGAACGACCTTTGCTCGCGTTCGTGTCAGCACGCGCGGCGATTTGATGCCCACCGGGATCGCCGCCGACGGCGAGGTCGCGGATTTTCTGGTGACAATCTCTTCGACCTCGACGCCGGAGATCGTCGTCTTTGGGAACACGGTCGAGATCGCGGATGAAGACGCGACACCCTCGTTGGGCGATCATACCGACTTTGGGAATGCGGCGGTTTCCAGTGGCACGGTGACCCGGACCTTCGTGGTCAGGAACAGCGGTTCGGCGACGTTGAATCTCAGTCTGCCGCCGACGATCAGCGGCGCGAACGCCGCGGAATTCAGCGTCCTTTCCAATCCGGCGGGTTCGGTGTCGCCGGGGGGGGCGACATCGTTCGAGCTGATCTTCACTCCGGTCGCGGTTGGAGCCCGGACGGCCAGGGTTGCGCTGGGCAACACGGATGCAGACGAGAATCCCTATGACTTCGCCATCCAAGGAACGGGGACGGTCGAGTTGGATTTTGGCGACGCGCCCGATGTCACAGTCGGACAGGGGGCGGGCGACTACGACACCCTGCTGGCCAATGACGGGCCCCGGCACAACGCGCTCGGACCGACGCTGGGTTCGAATCGTGACGGCGAGGGCGACGCTCGGCCTACGGTCAACGCGGACGGCGACGACACCAATACGGCCCCCGACGACGAGGACGGAGTGGTCTTCAGCGCGTTGAACCCGAATACGGCGGCCTCCGCAACAGTGACGGTCCAGAACGCGCCGTCCGGCGCGAAGCTCAACGCCTGGATCGACTACAACCAGAACGGGGTCTTCGAGTTGTCCGAGCAGGTAGCCACGGACGCGGTCGTGAACAACGGCCCCAACACCGTGAACTTCGCCGTGCCTGCGGGGGCGGTCCTTGGAACGACTTACGGGCGGTTCCGGTTGGACAGCGCGGGTGGGCTCGGAGCGACTGGCGCGGCCGCCGATGGCGAGGTTGAAGATTACAAGGTTTCCATCACCGATCCCGCCGGGAACGATCCGCCGGTGTTTGCGATCGGTCCGAACCAGCACGTCGAGTCCAGTCCCTCGATGCCGGTGGCGGTTTCGGTCGCTGGGTGGGCAACCGGCATCGGACCCGGCGATGCGGGAGAGACCGCTCAGACGGTGGGTTTTCAGGTCATGTCCAACGACAATCCGGGGTTGTTCGCCGTGCAGCCGGCGGTCGCCTCCAGCGGACCGGGTTCTTATCCGGACAGCGCGCTGACGTTCACCCTTGTGCCCGGAGCCAATGGCATCGCCAACGTGTCGGTGGCGGCCTTGGACGATGGCGCGGGAGCGCCCCAATCGGCCGCGCAGAGTTTCCGGATCCTGGCCTATACGGTCATGCCGCAGTCCGATGATTTGTTGATCGCGGACCGCGGGCCAAGGGTGTTTACCGGGGCTCTGTTGTTGCTGCACACGGATCCCGGACCGGGGGACAGTGTCCAGAACCTGCTCGACGACGGACTGGTGGACGCCTACGACGTGACCGTCCGGGACAACGATGGGACGCTCGAATACGTCGTCCTGGATTACGAGACGATTGTGTCCGCGAAAGGCCGAGGGCGACAGGGCTTGTTCGGCGTGGATTCGGTGACGTTGGCGCGACGAACGATTTCCGAAGGACAGTATTTCAGAGTGCCGGTGGCGGTGGACAAGTTGGCTGACGGGCGGTTGATCGTGGCGGATTCGGAGTTCGAACCGAACGTCGGCAAGCTGGTCGTGGTCGATCCCGCGCAGCCCTCGACGGCCAACCAGAGCCTGCTGCTGCCCGGCGGGAGCGCGAACGAGTTCTTCTGGGTGACCGGGATGAGTGTGGCTCCGGCCGGAGCTCCGAACGCCGGGAAGATCTATGTCTCGGATGTCGGCAATGTCTTGGGCAAGACGGTCCAGCGGAACGCTCCGCCGCGCAAGATCATCGAGGTCGATCCCGGGACGGGCGACCACACCGTGCTTTTCTCTGGGGAGAGCGACACCGGCTTCACCTCGGCGGGCGGGGTGATCACGACGCCGCATTTCCCGGTGGGGATCGATGTCGATCCGGCGACGGGCGACCTGGTGATCGCGGATGCGTTTGCGCGCAAGGTGTGGCGAATGGCGCCGGCGGTCGGGGCTCCATTGTTCGAGTTGTCTGTCGATTCGGACTTCCGGCAACCGACGCACGTTGCGATCCAGGGAACGTTGACATCAGGGAAGGTGTTCGTGAGCGACGCGAAAGCGGACGCGCCGGCGGGGCAACGCCTGCTGCACCGCATCGATCCGACCCAACCGAAGGAGAGCAACTCCACGGTGTTCACGCAGGACGGCGTTTTCGCGGAGCCGAGAGGACTGGAGATTGTGCCGGCAGTGCGATAGCCTCGATCCCGTCAGGGATGTCGGAGGGCGGGCAGCAGGGAGATGAGGAACATTTCGTTCGGGTGGGGGCATTCGTTCGTTGCCGGAGTCCATTTCCACATTCCTTTGCATCCTCAATGCCCGGTTCGGTTGAACGTTTGCGGAAGCCGCTCCGTCGGGATTGCGGGTTTGACGGATTGCGGGGCGCGGGCGGACAATCCACGGACGGATGCCCTGCCAAAAGACACTTTGAAGATGCCGCGGGAACTAGCCAAGAAGCTCCTCCTGAAGGGGGAAGCGATGAGGCGATGGTCGTTGCGCCGCGCGCGGCAACTGGACTCGGCCTATCTGGAACGCCTCAGAGAGGAGCGCGGTTCAACTCTGGCCGAAGCGATCGCGGTCCCGCCGGTGACGCGCGCTGTAGGCGCGTTGGAACGTGTCCTCTTCATCGGCGACTGCATGTGGGAGCCGAATGAGTTGTTTCCCGAATTGAGGAAGATCTGCGAATTGAATGTTCTGGATCTGAATCCGGCGTTGAGCGACGCTGGGGAGGGCAATCCAAGGGAGGCGACCCTGCGAGCGATCGAAAAATACATCGATGACGAGAAGCGGTTGGAGCCGGACGCGATCCTGTTTTATGCGCGGCCGGCGTTGTTGTCCTCCGAGGTCTTCGACGTGATGCGACAGCGCTGGCAATGCCCGCTACTGGGCTTGAATCTTGACGACCGGGTCGAGTTCTTTCCGTACGGAATTCTGAATTCGGGCAACGACGGTTATGAGGAGTGGATCAAGAGGTTTGATATGAACCTGACGAGTTCGCGGGCCGCGTTGGATTGGTATCGAGCCCGGGGCGCGGCGGTCCGGCACATGCCGCAGGGATTCCGACGGGACGAACGTTTTTCCGAGCCGCCCGGCAGGGGGCAGTTTGAACGGTCGTTCAGTTTTGTGGGCTCCCGGAAGCCGGAACGCGCCACGGTCATCGATGCCTTGCAAAGGCACGGCGTTGAAATTGCAACATTCGGGGCGGGGTGGCCGGGCGGCGGTTGGGTGGAGGATCCCGCTGTGGTTTTCAGGGAAAGTCAGATGAGCCTGGGGATCGGATACGCGACGGCCTCAGCGGTCCTTACTCAACCAAAGGGGCGCGACATCGAGTGCCCGGCGGTGGGAAGTTGTTATCTCACGACCTACAATTGGGAATTGGCGGAACTCTTCGACATCGGACATGAGATCCTCTGCTATCGGAATGTCGAGGAACTCCTCGAGATCCACGGTTATTACTCGCGACGGCCCGGCGAGTGCCTGAAGATAGCCCGGGCCGCTCACCGCAGGTGCCAGGCGGAGCACACTTGGGAACGGCGTCTGCGCGAGGTGTTTCGGGATCTTGGTTTCAAGGTGTAGCCCAGTTTCAGTTGGAAGCGCCGCGCTTGCGCGCGGCTAATCCACAGTAAGGTGTCCACGCCGCCGGACCAGCCGGAAGAATGCGGCCAACCCCTTTCATTCGGCGCATGAAGGCCCGTCCCGCGCGCTGAAGGAACGACATCTCCGCAAGGTCGCCCATCCAGAAATCAAATGCGCCGAAATGGCCCTGAAAAAGGACCTCAAACCCCATGGGGTCGATGAGTTCCGACCATTTTGCTGGAGCCATGGCAGCGCAATTATGTTCACGAAGATTGTCGCCGTCCAACCAGCCATGCAGAAAGCGTTGGACTCCACCGCGGAAATTAGGGGTTGTCAGGAGGAGTAGTCCGCCGGCGGCAACCAGCTTCGCGTGAATCCTGACCAGCGACGCCCAATCCTCGAAGTGTTCGATCAACCCGAAGGAGCAGACAATGTCGTATTGTCGCTCAAAGGCATGCTCGAAGACATCGTCCTGGCGGAAAGAGCCGGTCCGGCAGCCGATGCTCTCGAGCCACCGAGGGAGATCGGTCAGGACACGCGGCGTGCGGTCAATACCGTGGAGTTCGTGGCCGCGTTGTCCGATGGCCGCGAGGTAGCGGCCCGGGAAACAGCCCAGTTCAAGGCAGGCTCCTGGTTTCGCGGGCAGGAATCGCTCGATCCACTGTCGGACGCAATCGTCGGACGAGGCGGCGTCCAGTTTGAGGGCCCGATAGCGATCGTCCCACGCGTCTTGTCCGACGAAGTCCTTGTTCATGTGAGTTCTCCCGGTTCGTTCTTCCCCCGCGGTTGAAGGCGTTCCAGCAACAGGTGATAGTCCTGCACGTAGCGATCCCAATTGTAGAGAGTCCTGGCCGCTTCAGCGCCGAGGGAACCCAGCTTCCTCAGGGTTGTCTCGTTGTCGGCAAGATCGCGCAGAAGTTCTGCCAGCTCTGCACGCGAGTGGAACAAGACTCCGCCGGGCAGTTCGGAAATGGCGCCCGTGTCCGTGGAAACGAAGGGAGTTCCCGCGCCCATGGCGTCGAGCAGGACCAGGGGCTGCGCTTCGGACTTGGAGGCGAGCGCGAAGAGGTTCGCCGCGCGGTGGGCGGCGTGGATGGATTCCTGGTCCTGCTTTTCCAGGAACAGGACCCGCGCTTCGGGATGCGCCGAGTGTATCTTCTTCAGGCGCTCGGTGTACGAATTGAATTCGCCCCCGATGAAGACCAAGGCTGAATGATCCAAGGAGGCCTCGAGGAACGCGCGCAGCACGGTTTCCTGCCCCTTTTTCTCGGTATAGTTGGCGACACACAGGACAAGGAAGGCGTCCGAGAGATGGTGTCTCGCGCGAAACGAGTGGTTGTCAGGCGCGAGATCAATCCGGCCCCCGTTGGGGATGATGCTGGAGGAAGAGGCGCCTTGGCGGCTCAGAATCCATTGGTCATAGAATCGATCGCGGTCGATCCGTGAACTCAGGAATGTGATGTGGTCGAACAGCGTCATTCTGCGCGGGAGTGATCTGACGTAAGCGCGCGCCCGCGCCCATTGCCCAAGCCCCCAAGGGAATCTCGGGCGGCGGTTCCAGAGGTGGGCGGAAAAGCCATGACTGATCAGGATCTTGCGCGGGATCCGGGAGTCCGGAAAGGCCTCCAATGCCAGGTCCGTTGTCCAGCATTGCCATGCGTGGCAGAGGATTACGTCATGTTCGGCTTCGGCGACAAAACGTCGGTATTGGTCGGCGTCGGGACCGGCGCAGCGTCCGGCGTCGCCAGTGTCGCGAACGTCGAAGTCGACCACTTCGATCTCGCCGGGGGGCCGGGCGAGGGCATGGGGCTCGAGTTTGCGGGTGGCAACGGTCACCTCATGCCCGAGGCGGGCGAGGCCCTCCGCCTGGATGCGGGCGCATTCTGCGACGCCGTTGCGCTCGGGCGGATAGGTGAACGTCGTGATAAGGACGCGCATGGTTTATGCGGGGCGATCGGGCACGGAAGCGAGGAAGCCAAACGCGGGCCGCAGTCTGGCGGGGAGGCGCTCCGCGAAGCGCGTTTTGAGTTCGCCATCCAGACATTCCCTGAGCAGCAACACGGCGCTCACGGGGCCGACCACGATGAGAGCCAGACCAAGAAAGACCCAGGGGGCGAGAGCTTCTGTCGCACGGCCGAGCAGCCAGAGGAGGCCCGCCGTCAGGATGAACAGCTTGACGGCCGGCAGCCACCAATGCGCCAGTTCGCCGCGCCTGAGGTTGAAGTCACTCCGTGTCCGGCGATGTCCGTAGACGAAACTGAGACCGACGGTGGCGACGATGGACCCTCCGATGAGCCCTGCGACGCCGAGGCCACGGGCAACCGCGATCGACGCAAGCGAGACGAACAGGATCCCTTCGGCCAGATAAATGAATTTGACCTCGCTCAGATCCTTCCGGATTCCCAAGAGTCCGATGTGACAGCGTTGGGAGGCGACTAGAATCATCCAAACGGCCAGCAGCGCATCGTTGAGGGGAGGCCAATGAACCTCGCCGCGCGTCCAAAACGCGATGAACGGTTGGTTGCAGAATGCGAAGAAGGCGGCGCCCAAGGCAGCCGTGCCCAGCGTCAGGACGGTGACGCCTCTGAACCGGTTGAACATCCGATCGCTCTCCCTACGGACCAGCATCTCCGAAAGCGAGGAACTGGAGGCGTCGAGGATCTTCCAGACGATCTGGTTGGCCAAGGTGAACGTCCGGGTGCAGACAGCCCAGACGCCGGCTGTTTCGAGCCCGAGCAAGGGCGCGACAAGCAGGGTCTGGCTGGTGTTGATCATCTGGCTGCCGAGCGCGAAGAGGAAAATGTCCTTACTGAAACCAAACAGGGACCGGAAGCGGTCCGCGGTGGCCCGCCCCCAACAACCGGGCGCGGGCATCAGCCCGAGCTTGAAACAAGCGGCGAGGATGCCGACGCGCGAGACCAGAACCCCCGCAGCCTGCGCCCACAGCATGCTGTAGACGCCGCCGCCCGCTTCGAAGCCGATCCAAAGAGCCGTGAAATTGACGAGGAACAACAGCATTTCGGCGTAGTGAACGATATCCTGACGCTGATGGGCCCAGAGCACGCTGCTGAACACCCTCGATGGCATGCTGACCGCGAGCAACGCGCATTGTCCGAGCAGCAGCCACGAGAATTCCTTTGTGAGCGGTTCGGAGGACCAGAGAATCGGGACGGAAGCGAAAAGAACGGTTCCGGCAAGAAGCAGAATGCCGGACTGTGCGGCGGCGACGGCCAGATTGGTCTTGATGACGCTGCCATATTCCGGCGTTGTTCGGTCGTCCTTGTAGTCGACCAGGATCCGGGAGGAGGCGCTGGTGACCCCGAGATCGACGAGGAGAAGGTAGCCGGCGATTTGCGAGACCAACGCCCAGAGGCCGAACTCGGCCTTGGTCAGGTAGCTCAGGGCCAGGGGAACGGAGGCCAGCGTGTAGAAGCTGTTTACGGCCAGGAGCGCGTATCCAGAAAAGAGCGCAAGAGCGTATCGACGAATTCTGGACATGGCTGGCGGACGAAGGCGCGGAGATCAATCGTTGGAAGTCGACGCGGTCTTTTCGATTGGTCGGGCGGGGTTGCCCGCCACGATGTCCCCGGCGGCAACGTCCCGGGTGACAATCGCGCCGGCGCCGACGATGGCGCGGTCGCCTATGGTCACTCCCTTCAGGACGATGGCGCGCGCGCCGATGAAGACGCTTTGCCCGATCCGCACGGGCCGGGCGGAAGTCTGGTAATCGGTCATCCAGACGCCTTCCTCGCCCAGGGTGTGGAAGTCATTGTCCAGAATCATCGCTCCGGATCCGACGATGGTGTTGCGGCCGATCACGATCTCCTTTCCGGCGCAGACAACGGCTCCGGATAGGCCGGCGCCCTCCTCGATATCCAAGGTCGAGCCCGACGCGAGGGTGCGGAGCACGCACGGCTGAAAACAAGCGAGTTCGTTGGCGCGGGGAGCGCTGTTCAACGTGACTCCCGCTCCAAGAGTCAGTTGCGATTCGGGGTGGCGGCTGACGATCGGCGCGCCCATGAAGCGGACAGACGGGTGACAGCGAACGCCGCGAAGCAGCAGGCCCGCGCGCCGAAAAGGCGAGAGGGCCAGGCGCATTCCGGCGCGAAGCGCGCCCAGTTTTTGAATCGTTCCCATCGCGCGAGGGGTGCTTGACAGGAAGGTTTCCGCACTTGGAACATTTGCCAATGAAAATCGCGATGCTGGCCGACTTTCCGACCCATCGGATCGAGGGGTTTCCGAACAGTGGAAATCCGCGTAGGCATCACGCCACTTGGCTGCCGCAGGTCGCTGAAGTATTTGGGGGATTCCGGGACGTGGAGGCGCATTGGATCGTGCTTTCCCCGGAAGTGGACGCCCCCGCCGAGTTCGAGAGTTTCGGACAGGGATTCCATGTCTTGCCCACCGCGCGTCGGGGGCGAGTGTCCTCCCTTTATCGCGCGGACCGGCGGAGAATTGGCGAGGCGCTTGAGAGAATTCGCCCGGACCTTGTTCATGGCTGGGGATCCGAGGACGTTTACGGGGTGGCCGCCGTTCGGAGCGGTTTCCCAAACCTGGTCTCGATGCAGGGGATTCTGACGCACTACATGACCAAGAACCGGATGGGATGCCGGGATTACCTCTGCGCCGGAATCGAGTGGGACATGTTGCGACGCGCGGTGGACGTGACCTGTGAAAGCCGCTGGGCGATCGACTTGCTCAGACGCCGGGGACTGCGCGCGCGTTTTCATCAGGTGGAGTATGGAGTGGACCCGCTATTCTACGAGGTGCAATGGGAACCGGAGAAAAGCGGTCCAACGGTCCTTTTTGTCGGCACGGTGACGCCGCGCAAAGGGGTGTCGGATCTCGTCGAGGCCTTCGCCGATCCACGGTTGGCAGGAGCGGAGCTTTGGATCTGCGGAGGCGCTTCCGGGCGTTATGCGGAACGGCTTCGCGGTCGATCCACTGACAATGTGAAGTGGCTCGGCTATCTCGGTCGGGAAGAGACGGCGGAAAGGATGGCGCAGGCCTGGTGCCTGGCGCTGCCAACCCGCTGCGACACCAGCCCCAACGTGGTGAAGGAGGCGCGGGTGATCGGGTTGCCCGTCGTCACCACGCCTTGCGGAGGGCAGAGCGATTACATCGAAGATGGACGCAACGGTTATCTGGCGGCCCCGGGAGACGTGAAGGGATTGACGGAAGCCCTGACCAAGGTGACCGGCGATCTTGGTCATTGCCGGGAGCTTGGCGGCTGGAGGCACGCCGCGCAGAGGGAGTTCTTCGAACCGGAACGGACGGGGCGGGCGTTCGCCGATCTCTACCGATCTTTGCTGTCTGCGCAACCCGGGGAGAATTGATTTGTTTCATCCGGACATTGTTTCAATAGTCCGCCCGTGGATCGCCAGAACAACACGTTGCCTCGCACGATATTGATGTACGCCGCCTGCGCGGCGGTGGCGATCGTGCTCGGCTACATGATGTCCAACCCGTTCGCAAAGAAGAACATACTGGTGGTTGGGGCGATTCTGGGAGTGGCTTTTTCGCCGATCCTCCTCAAGTGGTATCACCCGCTGTTGATCTTCTGCTGGAACGCTAACATCGCCTTCTGGTTCCTGCCCGGCACGCCGACAATCGTGTTCCTGATGTCGGTGATGGGGTTCTCCGTCGCGCTCTTGAGCCGCTGGATGTCGGTGAAATACCGTTTTTACAACGACCGATTCCTCACCTGGGCGCTGGCGGCATTTGTGCTGGTGTTGCTGGTGACGGCCTTCAAGACGGGTATCGGCATCCGGTCCGCGGGTTCCGATACCTATGGGGGCAAGAAGTATCTGCTGATCATAGGGTCGGTGATGGGCTATTTCGCGTTGGTCAGTCGGGCGGTTCCATTGCGGAGGGCAAGGCTCTTCACGGGGATTTTCATGCTCTCCGCGTTGACGGCGATGTTGAGCTACCTGATCTACTTCGCCGGGCCGGTGGCCTATCCCCTGTTCGCCTTTTTTCCGCCGGAGATGATGGGGCTTCAGGCGCTGGAAGGCCTGTCCGGAAGGGGGGGCATGATCCGTTGGGCGGGATTGTCGACGACCGGTTCAGCCTGCTGTTTTTTTCTGATGCTGAGGTTTGGAATCCGGGGGTTGCTGAATGGGCACAAACCCTGGCGCGGCGCGTTGTTCCTGTTCTTCCTCGCGGTGAGTTTCCTGGGCGGGTTTCGCTCCGTCTTGTTGTTGATCGGGCTGACCTTCTGGGCGCAGTTCTTCCTGGAGGGCCTGCATCGGACCCGCTTCCTCCCGGTTCTGGTCGGCGTGTGCCTCGTCGCTCTGGTTGTGACGCTTCCGTTTGTGAAGCAGATGCCGCTCTCGGTGCAGCGCACGTTGTCGGTTCTTCCGATCGAGGTGGACCCGATCGCTGAGGCCGACGCCCGTGAATCGACGGAGTGGCGGGTCGACATGTGGAAGCGCCTCGTTCCGCTGGTGTCACAGTATTTCTGGAAGGGGAAGGGATTCGCGATCGATCCCATCGACCTGTATTTCGCGGAGCAGGGGGTGCTTCGTGGCACACTGCGGAACTTCGAGCCGGCGCTGGTCGCCGGCAACTACCACAATGGCGGGTTGTCGGTGCTGATCGGCTTCGGCATTTTCGGTCTGATCAGTTTCATCCTGCTGTTGGCGGCTTCCATCCGCATTCTCTATCGCCATTACCGACGGAGGGATCCCGCGCTGCATACGATCAACACCTTTCTGTTGGCCCATTTCATCGCGCGGACGATCTCTTTTTTCGCGGTCTTCGGCGAGGTCGGCACGGATGTCACGATGTTCCTGGGAATCGTCGGCTTGGGGGTGAGCCTGAATCTCGGAGCGGCGAGGGCAAAGGCGGCCGAAACGGTTGAGGTTGGGCTGCCGGCGAAAGCGGCGGACGATGCGGGAATCGTCGGCGAGGTCCAGCCCGCATGAAGGTGTCGGTTGTCACCCCCAGCTTCTCCCAATCGGAGTGGTTGAGGCTGTGCGTGGCTTCGGTTGCAGATCAGGAGGTGGATTCCGAGCACATCATTCAGGACGCCGGTTCGACGGACGGCACGCTGGACTGGCTGCGGGAGGATCCTCGGGCGTCTGTGTTCGTCGAGTCGGACAAGGGCATGTACGACGCGGTCAACCGCGGAATGCGGCGCGCCGGAGGGGAGATTCTCGCGTATCTGAACTGCGACGAACAGTATCTGCCGGGCTCGCTGGAGGCGGTGATCCGGTTCTTCGCGGCCAACCCCGGCGTGGACGTGCTGTTCGGCGACGTGATTGCGGTGGACTCACAGTGTGAATATCTGATGCACCGGAAGATGCTGCCTCCCCTCAAGTGGCACACCCGACTGTGTCAGCTGTCGACGTTGACCTGCGCCATGTTTTTTCGGCGCCGTGTGATCGACGAATGGAATGAGTTCTTCGAGCCGGAAATGCGTTTTGCGGGCGATGCAGAGTGGATGTTGCGTCTGATCGGGCGAGGCGCCCGCATGGCGTCTCTGGGGCGGTTTACCTCGGTGTTCGCCTGCACGGGTGAGAATCTGAGCCATCGAAGCGAGGCGCGCGGCGAGTTGGGCAGATTCTGCGGGCGACCGCCACTCTGGGCCGCGTTATGTCGGCCCGTTTTCGTGGCGCATCACCGGATTCGTCGGCTGCTTGGGGGGGCTTATTCACAGAAGCCATTCAGCTTCGACCTCCACGTGCCGGGGCAAACGGAAGGGAGGGTCCGCCGGGTGGTGGAGCGTCCAAGTTGCGTCTGGACGCCCGGCGGGGCTTGAGGCCCGTGGACGCCGGCGGCAGAGGCTAATGCGCTTGCAATTTCAGTGGAGATCGATTTCTTAGGGCGCCGATGAACCGACCGAGAATTCGACTTTTTTCGGCCTGATATTCCGAAACCGGACATGGAACAATTCTATCGCGACGTGCTGCGGGACCTGCTCGCCAGCGGGGAGATCTCCCGGGACGACGAGATTCTGGTCGTCTGCGGCGCGGAGGCCGATCGCGACTGTCTGGATGAGTTGGAGTTCAAGAATGTCACGATCAGCAATTTGGACGAGCGTCTGCGCGGCGCCGGCGAGGATGTCTATGCGCCCTTTGTCTGGGAGTTTCAGGATCTGGAGAACCTCTCGTATCCCGATGGGAGTTTCGATGTGGTGATTGTTCACTCCGGGTTGCACCACCTTCGTTCACCGCATCGGGGCCTGTTGGAGATGTATCGCGTCGCCCGTCGCGGAATCGTGGGGTTTGAGCCTCACGACAGTTTTTTTACCCGGTTGGGGGCGAAACTGGGGTTCGGCCAAGTCTACGAGGACGCCGCCGTAATGGCCAACGACTGCCGGTTCGGAGGCGTGGCAAACACGGCGGTGCCGAACTACGTCTACCGGTTCAATGCCCGGGAGATTGTCGATGTGTTTCAGACATGCAATCCCGTCGCCGAGCACGAATGTCGGTTCTGGCATGTGACCTACATCCCCGGGAGGTTGAAGAGTCTGCGGAGCGGATTTCGATACCTCGCCTTGCGACTTGTATCCGGAATCTTGTTCGAACTGGGCAGGTGGTTTCCTTTTTTCACGAATCACATCGCCTTCCATGTGCGCAAGCCGGAGCTGCCAAAGGAGTTGTTTCCATGGCTGCGAATGGAGGGAGATGAGGTGGCGGTGGACCGTGATTGGCTCGCCGCGAAGTATCGGGTGGAGTCGCCTGATGAGAAACATGGCTGACAGCGGCGGGGCGCCGGAAATGGAACTCGATCCCTCTTGCCGGACAGGCGGGCGGAGGCGGCGTGTGGATCGAGGGAGGCCGAGGTGAAAGCGCGGTTGTTGGTTTTGGAATTGTGGGGGGTGGGAGATCTGGCCATGGCGTCGGACTTTCTTCGGGAGGCGTCCCGCAAGTACCAGACCACCGTGCTGGCCAAACCGCATGCGGCGGCTCTCCGGGAGAAGTTCTGGCCCGAGGTGGAACTGCTGGAATTCACCGCCCCGTGGACGCCGTTTCGCGGCAAGTACCGGCTTTGGAACTGGCCGTGGCGGGAATTGGCGCGGTTGAGAAGGCAGTTGCGTGGGAGGGAGTTCGACATTGCCGTGTCCGCCCGGCTTGATCCGCGCGATCACTGGGTGATGTGGCATTCCGGGGCGCGTCGACGAATCGGTTTTCCCCGCGCGGCTGGAGGCATGTTCTTGACCGACTGTCTGGGCCCGTTGCAGCCGAGGGCGCACCGTTACGATTACTGGCGGGAGGCGGCGGCGGCATTGGGCGTGGAGTTGCCGGAAAGGAAGGGCCTCCGGCGGGAGGTTCGCGGGCCGGTGAGGGACAGGGTGGTCGTGCACTCGGGGGCGGCCCGGGATCCGAGGGTGTGGCCGCTGGAGCGTTACGCCGAAATCGTGCGTCGGTTGAAGAACGCCGGCTTCCAGGTGGACTTCCTGTGCGACGAACGGCAAAGACCGGACGGCTTTGAAGCTGGCGGCGGGACGGCGGTCGTTCCCTCCTCGCTGGACGACCTCATGGGAAGGCTTGAGGGCGCGCTTTTGTTCGTGGGAAACGATTCCGGTCCCGGTCATCTGGCCGCGTTGCTGGGCGTTCCCACGCTGACCGTCTATGGGCCGGTGCTGCCGGAGATGTACGGCCCGTTGCATCCCCTGGCGACATCCGTGGAAGGCTCCGACTGTCGCTTCAAACCCTGTCTGGATTCGTGTCGTTACGCGGAAAATCGATGCATGCTGGACATCGGGGTGGATCGGGTTTGGTCCGCCCTGCAGGCGCTGCTGGAAGATCCGGAAGCGGACCGGGAATGAGAACCGCAAGTTTCAGATTTGTCGCTTCCGGCGTTTGCGTTACGTTCCGCCGATGAATGTGTTGGTCACAGGTTCGAGCGGCTTGATCGGCTCCGAAGCCGTGGTTCATTTCGGAGCCAAGGCCGACCTGGTCGTGGGGCTGGACAACAATCAGCGCCGCGAGTTTTTCGGCCCGGCCGGCGACACGACCTGGAACCGCGAGCGACTGCGTGCGAGCGTCGGGACGTTTCGTCACGAGACGGTCGACATCCGCGATCGCGCCGCGCTTGACGGGGTGTTCTCAGAGACAAGGTTCGACCTGATCGTGCATTGCGCTGCGCAGCCCTCGCATGACCGGGCGCGCGATATTCCCCTGGTCGATTTCGATGTGAACGCCGGCGGCACGATCAACCTGCTGGAGGCGACCCGCGCGCATTGTCCGGATGCGGTCTTCATTCTGATGTCGACCAACAAGGTCTACGGCGACGCCCCTAACGAGTTGCCCCTGGAGGAGTTGGAAACTCGCTGGGATTATCGGAGCCCGGAGGATCGTGACGGCATTGACGAGACCTGCCGCATCGATCGCACGATGCACAGCCTTTTCGGAGCGAGCAAGGCGGCTGCCGATCTTATCGCCCAGGAATACGGACGGTATTTTGGCATGAACGTGGGAGTGTTTCGGGGCGGGTGTCTGACCGGTGAACATCATTCCGCCGTGCAGTTGCACGGTTTTCTTTCCTACCTCGTGAAGGTGGCTGTGAGCGGCGGCGAATACACGATCTTCGGTTACAAGGGAAAGCAGGTGCGGGACCAGATCCACAGCTCGGATGTCATCGCCGCGATGGAGGCGTTTGCGGCGAACCCGAGGCCCGGGGAAGTCTACAACATCGGCGGCGGCCGGGAGAACAGCGCGTCTATCCTGGAGTGTATCACGATGATCGAGGAACTCACCGGAGGGCGGATCAAGACGCGGTATCAGGAAGAGGCGCGGCGAGGGGATCATATCTGTTACATCTCGGATCTGGGAAAGCTGCAGCGCGAGTATCCGGGGTGGCGCATTCGGCGAACGCTCCCGCAGATGGTGGAGTCCATGGTCCGCTCAATGAGGGATGTTCGATCCGGGGGGTGAGGCGTGGGCGGCGCGAAGGACTCATCCGGTTCGGCGCGGGGGGCGACGGTTTCGTCACCGCCGGTCGTCAGGATTCTCGGAACGCCGCTCGTCTTGACCTCTTATGCCGATCTGATCGGGCGCTGCAGCGAATGGGGTCGGGACAATGTTGTCACCGTGGACTTCAGCAACACGCAGATCGTGACCATGAGACGATGCGTGCCTTCGTTTCGGGAGACAACGGACTGCGTCGATCATTTCATTCCCGACGGGATGCCGCTGATCTGGGCGTTGAACGATCGTGGAGCGGGGCTGACGGACCGGGTCTACGGGCCGACGTTCATGCGCAAGTGCCTGTTGGAAGCGCCGGCGGAGCGGACCCACTATTTCTTGGGAGGCTCCCAAGAATGCGTCGGGCGTCTGGAGCGTGTGTTCAAGGAGCTCCGTCCCGCGGTGAGGATCGTGGGGAGGCGCGACGGTTATTTCGGCGAGAGCGAGGAGGCGGCGATCGTGGAGGAGATCAACGCGCTGTCCCCGGATTTTATCTGGGTGGGCCTGGGGACGCCGAAGCAGCAGGAATGGATCCGCCGGAACAAGCCGAAGCTGCGGCGGGGGGTGACCCTGGCGGTGGGGTTTGCCTTCGATGTAAACGCCGGGACCAAGCGTGACGCGCCCGCGTGGATGCAGAAGCTGGGGCTGACCTGGGTGTTTCGCCTGTGTGAAGAGCCTCGGAGACTCGCGGCCCGCTACTTCAAGTGGAACAGTCTGTTTGTGGCCTATTGGGTTGGTGAGACTCTGTCAGGCTCCGCCTCTTCCGACGACGTTTGAGGACTCCATCGGTGTTCGTTCCGGACGAATTCCGCCAAAGCCTCCGCGATCAGCGCATGGAGTTTCGCCGAAGGGTGCGTGTTGTAGCGGTTTACCTGGAATTCCCCACGAGTCAGATCGTCGGCAATATCCGAAAGATCGATGTAGGGCAGGGATTCCGCTTCAAGTCGTTCCCGGATGAGACGGGCGCCGGGTTTGTCCGTCTGGGTAGGAAGCAGGACGATTCTTGCGGGAATGTAGTTTGTCGCCGCGATCCTGAGGAAGGAGCGGATGTAATCCATCGATTCCTGCGGCGGAGGGGGTGGTGAGGGAGGCGGAGCTTGGGAACGTGGTCGCAGCAGAGGGATATGGTCGCGGATGAAATAGACGGAATGCACCCCCCGCAGAATGCGTTTGAACCGGGAATCCTTGTCGATCCATCCCGATCGTTCGCGATTGTGGTGAAATCCCCAGCGATCGAGATCGGGGGTGCGGTCGAGGTTGAGATCGTCCGGAATGATCGCCATCAGGGCGAGGTCCGGCGCCAGAGGAAGCGCCCGTTCCCGCAGGCTCGCAGTCATCTCCCGGACCGAGTAGGCCGAGGCCGCAAAGTTGATGACTTGGACGGGAAGGGGCTCACCTTCGGTAAGGAGCGATTCCAGGCGACAAGGGAACGTGTTCGCCGTGTCCCGGAGGCCGTGTCCGAAGGTGCAGGAATCGCCGAAGACCGCGATCCGGTATTGGCCCGGCTGCTTGATCCCATAGGTTTGTCCGGCGATCAACGACCGGTTCCCCAGACTGTCGGTGTTGATCCGCACCCGGTCGCGGGCGAAAGCGCCTTCCAGTCCCGGTTTGTGGATGTAGGGCAGGTCGTCCGCTTGGGGAAATGGAACGTAGATCGGATCGTAGATCCATTGGTTGGCATAACCGGAGAGGCGCACGGCGATTTCCAGGGTCAGGGCGCAAAGGCCCACGGCGAAGGCGAGGCCGCACATTCCGAGGAGTATGCGACGTTTGCGGCTTCGTGGACGCAGCTGCTTTTCTTCCATTCGCGGTCATGATACCGCGCGCCTTTTCCGGTGTCGAGAATGCAGGTTCGGTCCCGCAGTGGGTGGCCGTCGGGATCCGACTTCGCTCTTGCGCGGCCGGCCCTTTGCGTGAGACTTGGCCCGTGCCCGCAAATGAGAACATCCGGAAAAAGGTCGGCGAACTGCCGCACAAGCCCGGCGTGTACCTGATGAAGGACCGTTTCGGCACGGTGATCTACGTGGGCAAGGCCCGCAGCCTGCGCAAGCGCGTCAGCCAGTATTTTCACCCCTCGCGCCGACACGGCTGGGACCTGAAACTTGCGGCGCTGATCGAGGCGATCCACGACTTCGACACGCACGTCGTGAAAAGCGACGCCGAGGCGGTCCTGCTGGAGGGTAAACTGATCAAGGAGTTCCGCCCCCGCTACAACGTCAGCTTCCGCGATGACAAGCGCTTCCTCCTGCTGAAGATCAACCTCAATGACCCGATTCCGCGTTTCACGCTGACGCGCATCCGGCAGGATGACGGCGCGCGCTACTTCGGGCCCTTTGCCAGTTCCGGATCGCTGCGGCGGACGATGTCCCTGGCGCGGCGCAAGTTCAATCTGCGCGGCTGCCGGCCGCTCAATCCGACAGAACACGACTACAAGCACTGCCTGCATGGGCACCTGAAGGACTGCACGGCGCCCTGCATTGGAAATGTCACGCGCGAGCAGTATCTGCTTCAGGTCAACGCGGCTTGCGACTTCCTCGACGGTCACACCGAGGAGATGAAGGCGGAACTGGAGGCCGCCATGAAGAAGGCGGCGCAGCGGTTGGATTTTGAGAAGGCGGCTGAGCTGCGCGACCTGATCGAGGACCTCAAGCGCACCACCAAGAAGACCAAGACCTTTGAGCGGATTCCCTACAAGCTGCCGGTGGCGCTCGATCCGGCGCGCGACCTGGTCGAACTGGGGAAGGCCTTGAAGCTCGACCGGCCGCCGGAGCGGATTGAAGGCTACGACATCTCCAACATCAGCGGCACGCTTGCGGTGTCGTCGATGGTGAGCTTCAAGAACGGGAAGCCCGACCGGCAGAATTACCGGCGCTTCCGTATCAAGACCGTGGAGGGGCAGGACGACTTCGCCTGCATGGCGGAGACGATCTACCGCCGGTATCGCCGTCTGCTCCAGGAGATTGAAAAGAAGAAGAAAGCGGAGGCGGAGGACGATTCGCAGTATCTGCTGCGCGGCGAGGAGCCTCCGGCTGATCCCGACGCCCCGGAACCGGAACTGAAACTCGGGTTGAAGACCAAATCGCCGAAGCCGGACAAGTCGACCGCGAAGCTGCCGGACCTGATCCTGATCGACGGAGGCAAGGGACAACTCAACGCCGCCTGCGGACAATTGGCCAAGCTGGGGTTGGGCGACATACCGATCGTTGGGTTGGCAAAGGAGTTTGAGGAAATCTATTTTCCCGGAGTGAAGGAGCCCTTGCGGTTGGGGTTGGATTCCAATGCCCTGAAGATGCTGCAGCGCGTTCGCGACGAGTCACACCGTTTCGCCAACACCTACAACGCGCAGTTGCGGATCCGGAAGATCTCGGAAAGTCTGCTGGATGAATTCCCCGGCATCGGGGAGAACCGCAAGCAGGCGCTGCTCAAGAAGTTCGGTTCCGTGCAACGCCTGCGCACGGCGACCGCGGAGCAGATTTGCGAGGTGGAGGGATTTGGGGAGAAGTCCGCCGCGGCGTTGAAGCGGTTCCTGGACGCGCGACAGGGTTAGGCCACTCAACTGCTCAGTCAGACCAGTTCCGCGATCGGTTCGTAGCCCGCCACGGCGGAAACAACATTCCGAGGCAGCCCTTCTGTCACGCGCACCTGGCCGGTGTCCAGCAGGGTGTGCATGATGGTGCCGATGAGGTTCTTGATGGTGTAGGGGCGGGACGAGGGCTCGGAGGCGTCGGGGGAGGATTGGCCGATCACCCGGCCCATCTTGAGTCCGCCGCCGTAGACCATCAGCGGGCCGAGTCCGCCCCAATGGTCGCGGCCGCCGCGGGCGTTGATCCTCGGCGTGCGGCCCATCTCGCCGCAGCAGACCAGCAGGATCTTCTCGCTGAGCCCGCGCGCCTCGACATCCTCGATGAAGGCGGAAACCGCGTGGTCGAAGGGGACGCCGACGTAGCCCATGCCCTCGGTCATGGTGGCGTTGTTCTTGTCGGCGTGCATGTCCCAGACGAAGTTGGTCGTCACGGTGACGAAGCCGCAGCCGCGCTCGCAGAGCCGACGCGCCATGAGGAGGAGCTTGCCCAGGGATTTTACGTTATCCACGTAGCGTTCGTGGTTGTTCCAGATCTTGCGGATGCGGTCGGGGCGGATCAGCGGGGCGGTGTCGTAGCGTTCGACGAGTTTCGGGTTTTCCTGCGAGATGTCGAAGGCCTCGGACACGCCTCCAAGGATCGTGCTGAAGGCCTGTTCCTGGAGCTTGTCCACGCCTTCGAGCGCGCCGTTGGCGTCGATGTCGCGCTTGATGCGGTCGAGTCCGGCGAGGAGTCGGCGGCGGTCGTCGAGGCGCTGCTGCGAGATCGAGAGTTTCAGGTCGTCCTCCAGTCCTCCACCGCCTCCAGGGACGAAGGGCGCGTAGGCGATCCCCAGGTCGCCGGAGCTGCCGAAGTCGCCGAACTGCAGGATCGGCGGCATGGTGGTCGGATCGACCGCCTGCGGATACAGCGCGACGTTGGTCGGCATGGCCGTATCGGGGCGGTTGGCGCCGGCGATGCGGGCATAGAGCGAACCGATGTTCGCGCCAAGCGAGTCCTTGCAGACGATGGGCTTGATGTCGTGCCGGTTGTCGCCCGGGACGAAGGACCGGACGACGGAGAACTTGTGCGCGAGCTTTGAGAGTCTCTGCAGGGTGGAGCCGAATGTGATTCCCGGGATGGAGGTCTTGATCTCGCCGGTGGCGCTGCGGATGCCCTCGGGGCGATCCATCTTGGGATCGAACATCTCCTGCTGCGCGGGGCCGCCGTGCATGAACAGGAAGATGACGGACTTATCCTTGAGTGTCTGTTTCGTGGCGGTTTCGACGGCGGCCTTGGCGGCGTGGAGATCCGCGAGCGTCAGTCCGCCGAGGGCGAGGCTGCCGGCGCTGAGAAACGTCCTGCGGTTCAGGCCGGTTCGTCGGTGGTCAGGGCCGTTGTTCGCCAAGGAGAGCACGACCGAGATTAGATGGAAAAACGCCGTGAGACGCAAGCGGCGTCCTCTGGACTTCAGGGCTTTCGTGCGCGGCTGCAGCCGCGCCAGGACATGCTCACGTCGGCTCATTCGGAGAATTCGCCCCGCCTTCACGCCGTTGACCGCGCCTCTTCGCGCGCGCGATGTTCAGGACATCGTCGCAATGGCCAGGAAGAAGATGAGATGCAGTCCGGAGGCCGAGGTTCATCCGGATATGAAAATGGCCGGCTGAAGCAGCCGGCCATTTTGCGGGAGTGACGGGGAGGAACTCAGAGGCGGCTTTTGATCTTCTCCATGAGTTGCCGTGAAAACACCTTGTCGCCGGTGATGCCGACGCGGATGTAGATGGAGGTGACCTCGGCGCTGTCGGACTTGAGGGTGATACGGACGCGGCGGTCTTCGGGGCCGATGGCTTCCACGGTGGACTTCGTGACTCCGGGCGATTTGGCCTCAGGCAGGAGGTTCATGTCCGTCATCCCGGCGAGGGTGGCGTCCCAAGCCTTCGTCATCGGCGCCGCGGCCGTGTAGTCCTCGTCTGAGATGACGGTGTAGGCTGCGGAGCCGGCTGCATCGGTGGTCTTGCAACCTGAGAGCGTGGAGGCGGCCGCGAAACAGAGCACGGCGGCAAGGATCCGGGGGAGTGTCGTTTTTGGGGAGGTGTTGCTTTTCATGACGGGGATGCTTGCGCCGGTCCGTCGGACCGGCTTATCGCGTCGAGAACCGGTGGATGGTTGTCTGGCGGTAGGTTTCTCCGGGATGAAGGATGGTGTTGGGGAAGTTCGGTTGGTTGACGGAATCCGGGAAATGCTGCGTTTCGAGGCAGATGGCGTGGTTCTTCTCATAGACGGCCCCGTTCTTGCCGGTGAGCGTTCCGTCGAGGAAGTTGCCGGTGTAGAGCTGGACGCCGGGTTCCGTGGTCTCGATCTCCATCACGCGTCCGGAGGCGGGAGAATAGGCGCGGGCGATGAGGCGGAGGGAGGTTCCCTCGGCGACGCGCAGGACGTAGTTATGATCGTAGCCGCCCGGATCGTTCGCAACGGGATTGCCGGGGAGTTGGCCGATCCGGGAACCGATGGCCGTCGGTTGGGTGAAGTCCATGGGGGTGCCGGCGACGGGAGCAATCTCTCCGGTGGGAATCAGCGTGGAATCGACCGGGGTATAGTAGTCGGCGAAAATCTGCAGCTCGTGGTCGAGGATGGGGGAGGCTCCGCCGTCAGCGAGATTCCAATAGGTGTGGTTGGTCAGATTGATCGGCGTGTCCTTGTCGGTGGTGGCCTCGTAATCGATCCGGAGTTCGTTGGTGTTGGTGAGGGTGTAGGTGACGACGATCCAGAGATTGCCGGGGTAGCCTTCTTCTCCATCGGGGCTGAGGTAGCTGAAGCGGATGGCGGGGCCGAGTTCGTGGGGGATCTGAACGGCCTTCCAGACGCGCTTGTCGAGGCCGCGGTCGCCGCCGTGCAGGGAGTTGGGCGGGTTGTTGACCGCGAGGTTGTAGGTGCGGCCATTGAGGGTGAACTTCGCCTGGGCGACGCGGTTGGCGACGCGGCCGGTTGTGACGCCAAAGTAGGGGTGTCCGTCGAGATACTGCTTGAGATTGTCAAAGCCCAGGGTGATGTCGCCCAGAGCGCCGGCGCGATCGGGGGTATGCAGCTCGGTGAGCATGGCGCCGTAGGTGGTGACCTTGGCGCGCAGGCCGTTGCGGTTGACCAAGGTGTAGATCTCGATCTCCTCATTGAGTTCGGTCTGACCGAACCGTTCCCTCTTGATGCCGTAGTCGCTCATGGGTTTGCTGCGTTTGAAGCGGAAGAACTTGCGGGTTTTCTTTGGTTTTGCGGCTTCCGTTTCCAGGTCGTCCGCGGGGAGGTTGAATGGCGCCGTGAGAAGGATGCCGGCGAGGGCCGTGAGTAGGATTCGGGTGGGTGTCTTCATGGTCGAATCGTGGGCGGCCTAGAGTTCCTTGATCTCGATATTGCGGAACTGCATGAGGCTGGAAGCGGGGCTGTACTCGCCGTTGCGCATGCCGCCGTGGTGCTGCAGGGCGATCGGGCCGCTGGGGGGCACGCCGGGAAGTTGGGCGTTCTCAATGACGGTGATGTCGTTGAGAACGACCGTCAGGCGGTCGCCGCGCATGGTGATTTTGAAGGTGTTCCATTCGCCGACGGGATTGTCTGCGCGGACGGAAGGAGTCACGCCGGCGCGCACGTCCGGCGGCTGGTTCTTGTCGTTGCGGTAGCCATAGACCTCGCCGGAACCGATCGGCCAGCACCAGATATTGACCTGGGCCTTGCCGACGCCGCGGAGGTAGACGCCGGAATCGGCGTTGGGGCGGGCGTGGATGATGGGCTTGCCGTCGGGGCCCAGTTCCACCGTGCCGTCAGGCAAGACGACCGGCATGTTGTAGAATCCGGTGGTGCGCTTGATCTTCCAGTCCAGACGGAGGGTGAAGTCACCGTAGGATTTTTCGCTCCAAAGGTGCTTCTCGCCGGGGGCCTCGCTGAGGGCGTCGTAGTCGATCACGCCGTGTTTGACCTGCCAGTGCCCGTTGTCGCCCTCGGGTATCTTCCAACCGGTCAGGTCCTTGCCGTTGAACAGGGAGACGAAGCCTTCATCGGCGGAACGCGGGCCGGCCGTGCGGCATCCGGTCAGGGCCGCGGAGAGGAGCAGGACGGGAAGGATCAGTTTCTTCATGCGGGCAAAAAATGTGTTTCTAGTCCGGCAAATTAGCGTTTTTTCGGGGCGCGAAGCAAGGGCGGAAAGAGCGGGTTCATCCCAATCGATGGGATTGCGGCGAATCCAGGGCGGCTCTCCCCAGTGATGTTCCAAGAAGCCGGGAAACAGCTCTGAAGAAACGCCATTCCATAAACATCCACCTCTCGATATCATACCCGTGCTGACATGCTCATTGCGCACACTCACCCATTGCGAACGAGCCGCTTCATTCAGACGCTGCTGGCAGCTTTGACCCTTTTGATGGCGGAGTTGGACGTCCAGGCTCAAGAGCCGGACAAGCCGAAGCGTTCGGAGTGGATCTTTGACGTGACGGGCTTGGAATGCGGCGCCTGTGTCTATCAGGTGCAACAGGCGATCCAGGACGCGAAAGGCGTCTTCGAGGTCGAGGTGTTGCAGACACAGGATGGTTACGCGAAGGTAGGGTTTGATCCGAAGGTGGTTTCGGAACATCAGCTTGCCCAGGTCGTTCGCGAAGCCTTCGGGCTGCATGGAGTTCCTTGCCTGCTCAAGCTGCGTCTCAGCATTCCGGCTTACACATCAAAGGAAATAGCGGCAAAAGTGGATGCCGTGTTCGCTGCTTGGAAGCAATGGGTTGAGGTAACGCCCCTCGATCCGGCCAAAGGCGAATTTGTCCTTCAGTTCAAACCGCTCGCGGCGGATCCCAAACGGAAAGGAGCGCAAGGCTGGGACATTTCAAAACTGGAGAAGGAACTGAGAGCGCCAGCGCCTGAAGGGCTCGGACTCGCAATTCGGATCGGCCAGCCGGAATTGCCCGATTTCTAATCCCGCTTCGAAGAACCTGAGTTCTCCGGGTGTTTGGGGTTCCGCGGTGTTCCGTTCTGTGCCATTTGCGCAACTGCACGGGAAAACCGCGCAGAGTTCGGGGTCGTCAGATCCCCCCGCCATTTTGTCGTCTGTCGTCCGCTCATCGGCGGGGCGGATCGAGATTGTCCGGGGCCTGCACGACAGCATGGATCTGCGCCGACGTCTTCGCGAGTGAGGTTGGATAGCGAAGTGGGGCGTCGGGGCTCCCGGCTTGATCACCCGGGTTTCGTCGAGACAAGTTGGAGGAGGCCGAGAAGAACCACAGCGGTGATCAGGCCGAGAGTGGCGCAGGCTGCGACGCGGGCATGCTGATCCTGGGGGAGGGAGTTTTTCGACGACTCCAATCTGCGGATCGCAAGGCCAACGCCCACGGTTGTGGCGATGCCGATGACCGCGTAGACCACAGTCGTGATCACGTCGGGTGGGCTCAGGAAAGCGGACAACACCAAACCGCATATCGCGGCGGCGATGCCGATGTCTTTTCTGCTCATCGACCGGCTACCTGCCCACCCGATACAAGGCCTGCTCGGTGCGGAGGAAAATGGTCCCATCCGCCACGGCGAAGGAGGCGAGGGTCTTCTCGGCGAGGTCGTTTTCGGCCAGGACCTTGAACTTCTTCCCCGGCGCGAGGACGGTGGTCTTGCCGTTCTCGTTGGTGATGTAGATGCGACCCTCGGCGAAGGTGGGCGAGGCGGAGTAGGCGCCTTCGACGCGCTCCTCGTAGTGGACCTTGCCGGTCTTCGCGTCGAGGCAGGTGGCGAAGTTCTTGTCGGCCGTCATGAAGACCTCGTCGCCGACGATGAGGATCGAGGCGGATTTCGGGACGTTCTTGTCGTGGGTCCACTTGACGTGGGTGTCGGTGGTGTCGCCCTTGCCGTTTGGATCGATGGCGTAGAGAACGGCCTTGTTGAAGCCGCTGCAGACGTAGACCAAACCGTGGGCGTAAATGGGCTTGGGCACGACGGAGTAGCCCTCGCCGTATTTCACCTTCCAGATCTCGGAGCCGTCCTTGGGATCGTAGGCGATCACCGCACCGCTGGCCGGACTGACGATCTGCGTCCGGCCGTTGACCTCGATGGCGGTCGGGGTGCTGAACGAGAAGGGGCGGCCGACCTCGATGTTGCGGTTCTTGCGCCAGCGAACCTTGCCGGTCTGCTTGTCCAGCGCGACGACGAACGCGTCCTTCCCGGCGTCGCAGCTGAAGAACAGGATGTTCCCGACAACGATGGGCGAGCCGCCGGTTCCGTGGACAGGGTTGTAGTCGAGCGAATCGTTCTTCCAGAGGACCTCGCCGTTCAAATCGAGGCAGGCGGTGCCCATGTGGCTGAAGTGCGCGTAGATCCGCCCGTCCTCAATGAAAGGAGTGGGACTGGCGTAGCTGTTCTTCTTGTGTTGTCTCTTCGTCCGATCGGAGCCGTGGCGGAAGAGTTCCTTGTCCCAGAGCGTTCTGCCCGATTTCGCGTCGAGGCAGAGGACGTGAAGCGAAAGCGCGGGTGGGTTCTGGTCGTTTTGCGGGACCGCCGTGCTGAGGTAGAGGCGGTCGTTGAGGAGAATGGGGGAGGACCAGCCGTTGCCGGGGAGCGGTTGTTTCCAGGCGATGTTCTTGTCCGGTCCCCACGTGAGCGGAACATTCTTGGCCAACGCGTGGCCGTCGCCGGACGGACCGCGGAATTGGAGCCAGTTGTCGGCGGCGGCGCAGGTCGCCGCCGCGAGAAGGAAAGGGAGGATGAGATTGGGAGTCATGGTGGATGGAGAGCTTCGGTGTGCGCCGCAAACAGTTTACTTGTTCTCGATACGATAGAGATGGGTCTTGGTGCGGAGGAAGAACGCGTCGCCGCTGACCGCCGCCGAGGACATGAAGCCGTCGTCGAGCTTGCTCTCGGCGAGGATTTCAAATTCCTTGGACGCCTTGATGACGGAGATCTTGCCGGCCTCGCTGAACATGTAGAGGCGGCCGTCCGCGTAGATCGGGGAAGCGGAGTGTTTGTCCTTGATGCGCTCCTTCCAGTATTGTTCGCCCGTCTTGGCGTTGTAGCAACTGGCGAAGCCGGTGTCCTCGCAGACAAAGATGAGGTCGCCGACCAGCGTCAGGCCGGGCTTCTTGGAGATGTTCTTGTCGGCGCTCCAGGCGACATTCTTCTCGCTGAGCAGGCCCTTGCCACCGGGTTTGAGGGCGACCAGGAGCGGCTTGGACCAACCGGTGGGGAAGTAGATGAGATTGTCGCTGACAACCGGGCGGGAACTGGCCGAGTGGGTGTTGCGCTCCTCGAAGCGCCAGAACTCGCGGCCGGTGGCGGGATCGTAGCCGTAGGCAGCCTTGGCACCCTGGCTGATCAGCACTTCGCGCCCGTTGAACGCGGCGAGATGCGGCGTGCCGAACGCCTTGCGCCAGTCCCCGTCGGCTTCGGGTTTGCCCGTCTTGGGATCGATGTCCTTGAAATCGATGGAGCGCTTGGTGCGCCAGACGGTCTTGCCCGTGTTCTTGTCGAGGGCCAGGACGAACTGTTTGTCGGCGCCGTCGTAGTTGTTGATCAGCAGGTTCTTGTAGATCACGGGCGAGGAGCCGGCGCCGCGGAAGTGGTCGCATTCGACGTCTTCACGGGTCCACAGGGTTTTGAAGGTCCTGGTGTCGATGCAGGCTGTGCCGGGAGAGCCGAAGGTGATGTAAACACGGCCCTGCTCGATGACCGGCGAGGGTGAGGCATAGGAATTGAAGGCGTGGGCGAACTGGGGTTCGGCGATCTCGAAGAGCTGTTTGTCGTAGAGCGTCCTGCCGGTCTTCTTGTCGAAGCAGAGCGCGTAGAGCTTCTTGCCGTCGGGGGTTGCGGTGGTGAGCCAGATCTGGTTGCCCCAGATGACGGGGGAGGACCAACCGCGATCGTGGACCGGGACCTTCCAGGTCACGTTTTCGGTCTCGCTCCACTTCAGCGGGAGGTTCTTGGCGTCGGTGTGTCCGTCTCCGGCGGGGCCGCGAAACTGAGGCCAGTTGTCGCCGGCGTGTGCGAGGGCGGCGGTCAGGAGAAGCATCGAGAACGATGCGGCAACGCGGCGGGGGCGGAGAGTGCGATTCATACGGGCGCGGAGAGTAACAATCGAAGCGTTGACGGCAAACACGGATTTCACGCGCTTTTGGACGCAACCCGGAGAGGGGAATTCAATCGATCAGGCGGATCTGGCATTTCGTTGAAGGCAGGGCGAACTGTCTTCGCTGAGCCGCGCTTCGAAATGCTCACGTCGGCTCACTGGGGACAGTTTGTATAGCTTACCCGGAGTTGTTCAC
>JAYPFK010000018.1:0-127273 GCA_038126235.1 Verrucomicrobiales bacterium | reverse complement strand
TCGGTTCTCGGTTCTCGGTTCTCGGTTCTCGGTTCTCGGTTCTCGGTTCTCGGTTGGCGGTTGGCGGTTGGCGGTTGGCGGTGTTGATCTGCAATCTGCGATTCGCAATTTGCGATCAGCCTCCGGCTTGGGCCAGCCACCAGCCACCCGTCACCGTCTCGGCCAGAACCTCAGCCAGAGACGCTGCGGGGAATCGATCAGGATGTCGCGCAACAGTTGATTCATCGGCGCCGCCTTCGGCTCGTGCAGCCGCGCGCACAGGATCAACGCCGCCAACATCGTCAACGCGACTCCCGCAAAATAAATGCTGTGGCTGGTATACCCCCAGCGCTCGCGGGCGAACCCCGAGCCGCGCAACACGTCCAGCAACAGCCCCCAAACCACCGGCGACGCCCCGAGGGTCACATTTGAGACCACCGAAAACACGGCGAAGAAATGGCTGCGCCCCATGACCGGAATGGACCCCATGACAAGACGCATCATCGCCATTCCCACCAAGGCCCCCGCAAACCCCATGGCAACATGCAGCGGAACCAACGTCACCGCGTTCGGCTCGAACACGCCGCCTGCCAATGCCAGCCAGCAGCCCACGATCACGATCCAGATCGCCACGGCCAACGCCAGCATCGGCCTGCTGCCGAAGGCGTCCAACCGACGGCCCGTCAGCCACACCGCCATCAGCCCCCCGGTGTAGGAGACTGCCGTCACCCGCAGGACCGCGCCCTCGCTCAGGCCGGCCGCGTCCTTCAGCCATTCCACCGTGAAGGTCGCCACTCCGCCGAACGCAGCCGACCAGACCAAGGCAAAGCCCAGGACGCGGAAGAACGGGGGATGCAGCATGATCTCCTTCCAAGGCACCGGCGCGGACGATTCTCTCACGGCGTGCGGGGGATCGATCTCGGGAATCTTGCGCAGAAAGAACAAACTGGCCAGACCCGCCAGCGCGCCGAAAAGGAACAATCCGGAAAAACCCGCATTCCCCGACGCCGCGCCCAACCACCAGGACGCCCCCATCACCGCCACAAACCCCGCTCCCTGCACACAGGCAAAATCCGTCGCCAGATACCTCCCCCGCAGATTCTCCGGCACCAGGGACGTGATCCAGGGGAGCCAGGCGCAACTGGAAATGCCCCGCAGCATCGTGAAGACGAACATCAACCCGAGCAGCAGCGACAACCGCGCCCCTGCATCCAACGCGCCGAGCAGGGGCAGCCCCGCAATTGCGAAGTAAACGACCGTCCGCGCCGCCCAGCCCAAAAGGACAAACAAGCGGTAGCCGAAACGAGGAACGTGTTTCGCCGAGGGAATCTGCAGGATCACCAGCAGCGGCATCAGCCCCGCCAGGATTCCCAGCGCCGTCGCGGAGGCTCCCAGGCTCTTGGCGTAGAGCACCATCGGACTTCCGAACACAATCGGAAAAGACAGCGCGTTGCACGTCGCAAACAGGAAGGCGTTGTGCAGCCCCGGCGGAAAACTGTCCGCCGGGGCGACATCCGTTGGCGCGCCCGCTTCTTTCATGCGCGCGCAAACTGCGAGATTCCGCCCCATCCGGCAAGCCGCGAAAACGTTGCAACCGCGCCAAAAAAAGCGCTGCGAAACCGCTTCTTGCGCGGCATTGATATCAGCTTTCCAGATCCACCCGAAACCCACAACCGGACATGACCGCCATATTCCATTTCCCGATCCGTTCCCTCTCCGCGGCCGGAGCCGCCCTCGCCCTCCTCGTCACGCCCCTCGCGGGCATGGCCGCCGATCACGAAGGCCATCATGGTCACGCGGACTGGGGATACGACGGCAAGCTCGGACCCAAACATTGGGCGGAGCTTTCCCCCGCCTACAAACTTTGCCGCGACGGACGGCGCCAATCCCCCATCGATCTGCGGACCGACCAGGCCTTCCCGGCGCGCGGCGTTCCCTTCAAGGTGTCTTATCGCCCCGACACCATCGACGAGACCAACAACGGCCACACCGTCACCGAAGTCATCCACAACGACAGCGGTGTGACCTATGACGGCCGCGACTACAGCCTCAAGCAGTTCCACTTTCACAGCCACAGCGAGCACACCGTCAACGGCAAGCCCCGCCCGCTGGAGATCCATCTGGTGCATCAGGACAAGGAAGGCCGACTGCTCGTCATCGGGGTGTTCTTCACTGTCGGCAAGGCCAACGAGACCTTGGAACCCCTGCTCCGCCACCTTCCCGCCAAAGCCGGTCAGCATCAGGTCGACATCAAGGACAAGATCGACATCCGCGGCCTGATCCCGGCCGACTCAGCGATCTTCACCTACGACGGCTCCCTCACCACCCCGCCCGCCACCGAGGGCGTTCGATGGTTCGTTTATCAGACTCCCCTGACCGTCTCCGCGGAACAGTTGAAGAAGTTCAAGCAACTCTACAATCACAACTTCCGCCCCGTGCAACCGCTGAATGGCCGCTTCGTGGGGCTCTTCCACACCGCGACGCCGAAGAAGAACTGAACGCGGAGCAATAGCGCCCTGGGGAGACACTCCGTCGAGCCCATTTCAATGACCTGAAGGGACAGCTAAGGCGCGGCCTCGTACTTCACGCTGACCACGACATCCCGGAGGCTGCGAACGCTGCGAGCCGCCCGGACCTTCACCCAGCGCCACCAAGCCTCCCCCTGATCAGGGCTGTTCGACGCGCCGAACGCGACCTCGTTCCGATAACCCGACCGGGGCTTGAACTGTCCGCTCCCGTCGACCCGCAACACGCCGTCCACGAAGACCCGGATGTCGTCGTCCTTCATGACGATCCGGTAGTCATGGAAGTCGTCGGTCGTGTCCATCTTCCAACGCAGGCCCCGGTTATGATGAAAGCCGATATGATCCGGAGCCAACCGCAGGCGTTCCGCCGACCGCCCATTGCAGAAGATCAGGTGACTGTTCCCGGCTCCGACCTTCACCCTGGCCTCGATGACGCATTCAAGCCCGGGGTCCGCGCCCCAGGAAAAACGATGATACCGATAATCCCCACCCTCGCTTCCGCGATCCGCCAGGAACAAGGCACCATCCTCGATCTTCTCCACGATCGCCTTGCTGCCCTGGTCCGGCGTCCACGGCCGGACCGGCAGCCTGTCGCCCGCATAGGTCAGTGACCACTCGCCCGGTTCCGGCTCCACAATGGACGGAAGTTCGAATTCCAACTCGTTCCGTCCCGGTCGCAACGCATCCGTCACCTCGAAATCCAGCCAGCCATCCTTCAGCCTTCCCTCCTTCAACGCGCGACCGTTCAGGCTCACCCGCAATTCCCGCGAGTCCGTCAGATCCGGCACATCCAGATGCAGCCGGCCCGCCGCGCGCCTGCCCGTCCTGACGGCGGCTTTGAGATCGTCGGCGACCATCAGGTGTGTCCGGCCCGCATCACCCCGTTTCAAGGTTATTGTCCTTCTCGGCGAAAGCAGTGGCCGCGTCCGATACCTCTCGCCGTCCGCCAGCCAGCGGTTGCCGGTGTCATCCGCCGTGGTGACGAAGTAGAGCTTGTCGCGGTGACGCAGCGCTTTCGGATCGCCCAACTCCTTCCAAACCGGCGAACGCGGATTGAACTGGTTGAACAATTGCAGTGAATCCGCGCCCGCCGCCCAGGCGTTCGCGGCGCGCGCGCGATAGGACTCGATGCTCATCCGGCGGAAGCGGGTCTCGTTCGGGACCCTTGTGTCCGTCAGACACGGCAGGACCTTGACACCGTGTTTCCTCCCCCACTCGACCGACCGATCCCAGTCGTGCAACCGGAAGTATCCGGACAAAACGAGCATGTCGACCAACCCCTCGCCCATCCAGCGATCCGCATCCAACCCCATGTCCCGACAGTACCCCGGCGAATCCGGGACCCGGATCGAAATCAGGATCGGCCGCCCCCGTCGCAGCCCCTCCTCCTCCGTCATCCGCCGGATGCGCCGCATCAACCCGTCAATCATGCCGCATTCCTCGGCCGAGGCCTTCCCGCCGTTGGCGACGCTCGGGAAGTAGCAAAGGTGGCGAAACCAATCCAGTTCCACCCCGTCCACGTCGTAGTTCCGGCACACCTCGCGGATGGTATTGAAGGCCAGATCGCGCACCTCGGGCAGCGCGTAGTTGACCGAACTCCAACGCCCATACGGCGTCCGCTTCACCTCGTCTCCCACCAACCACTCGGGATGATCGACCTTGAGCCGGGGAAACAGGAAATAGGGCTTGTCGCTCCGGTGCGCCGCATCGTGCGTGTCGTTCATACGGATCGACCAGAAACACTCCATCCCGTTGGTCCGACAAAATCCGGCGGCCAGCTTCAGCGGATCCTGCCCCAGACCGATCAGGTCGCGCGCGATGTTCCGCTTGTCCGGCGCGATCCCGAAATCCGAAGGAGAATGCACCAACACCGCGCCGACCTTGGTGTCGTGGGTGAACTGTCCGAACCCCGAACTGATGGAACAATAGGCGATGGCATCCACCTGAGTCCCCGCCAGATCGGTCGTGCGCTGGTCGAGGAAGTTCTGCGGCGTCGCGGGCATGCTTCGCGGAAAATAGAGGCAGTCGCAGCCGTCGTTGTTCATGATCAGTCGCCGGGGTTTGTCGGCCAGGCGCTGCCGCTCCGCGCGAAGATCGGCAAGGTTCCGCAGCGGCGCGGCGTCGCAGATGAGAAGCATGGCAAGCCATCCTGACGCCGCCACGAGACCAAGGTGTTTCCGGGATTCCATCCTCACGTTGTAACCGCCTGTTCCCGCGCCCGCCACTCCGCACGTCAGTTTTCTGAAGAAAGTCGGCCCGGGAGACATTGCAGCAGCGCTCCAGAACGGAGTAATAACGTCAACCTCTCAACAACCAACAGCTTGGTAGGGCTGCGTTGCACCGCAGCCCATTTCAGAGCCCCGAAGGCGGCGATACAAAGCAGCCTCCGCCGCCCCGGCTTGATCCACCCCCTCTACCACCGCTATACCTTTCGCGCCCGTGAATCCAAAACAACTCATCCTCCCCACCTTCCTCGCTCTCATCTTCATCCCGCTCACCCACGCGGCCGACTGGCCCCAGGCCGCCGGTCCTTCGGGGAACTTCATCGCCTCCGGTTCCGCTCCCGGCGAATTCAGCGTCGCCCGCGACCAAAACATCCTCTGGCGATCCAAGCTCCCCAGCACGGGCCAGGGAACTCCGGTCGTCTCCCTCGGACGAGTCTTCGTCACCAGCCACGAAGCCATCGACCGCGACACCGAATTCGGCGACGCCATCCTGGGCCTGTGTTTCAACGCAGAAACCGGAAAGGAGCTCTGGCGACGCAAACTCGCCGGCGTCCGCAACACCGACCTCTCCAGTCTCTTCAGGGACAACACTGCCGCCTCCCCCGTCGCCGACGGCGAACGCGTCTGCTTCGTCAACGTCGGCGGTTCGATCACGTGCTTCGATTACGACGGCCACGAACTCTGGTCCTACGACTGGGTCCCCTTCGGCCGACACCACGCCCGGTTGCACGAACCCATCCTCCACAATGGAGCCGTCATCACGGTGCAGTATCCCCACCGCGACCTGGAACCCGCCCACACCACCAAACCCGGAGCCCACCCATTGGGGCGCGATCGGAAATACTGGACCTTCCTTCAGGCCTTCGACCTCCGAACCGGAAACCGGAAGTGGCTTGCCGAGGCGGGAACCTCCATTCACCAGACCTCGCTGATCGGTGAACTGCCCGACGGCCGCGCCGCCATCCTCACCGGCCGCGGCGGCGGCCACCAACCTCCCGAAGAACCCTACGGTCTTTCCCTCGTGAGCGCGAACGATGGCTCAACCATCTGGGATCTCCCGATCGACAAGTATCCCTCTGCCCAGAACTCCCCCTGGAACGGCAAAATCGCCTGCGCCTTCACCGACCGGGAACACCTGACCATCAACGCCGCCACGGGCCGCATCCTCAAACGCGTCTCATTGGTTGAAGACGTGACCATCACCGCACGCGAGGACGACGCCTACCTCCGCAGGGAAAAGACAAAGCTCGCGAAGTTTCGCCGCCCCATCACCAAGAATTCCAACATCCTGGTCGGGGAATACCATTATTTCCGCGCGAGCGAGTCCTTCATGATCGGCCGCCTCAACATTCGAACCGGCGCGGTCGAATACCTCCAGGTCCCTGTGCAAGTCGTCCGCCGCAAGGGCCAACCAGATCAGACGCTCTGGGACAAGGCTCTGCGGAACGACATGAAGAACGCCGCCGGCTTCACCGCCACACAAGACAAACGCAACGCCGGCAACGGCTGGGGCCACGTCTCCGCCGCCAGCCCCCTCGTCGTGGGCGACAAAATCTACCTGCCCACGATGATCGGCATGGTCTACGTCCTGGATTGGAACGCTCCCAAACTCGATGAATCCGCGCTGGTCTCCATCAGTGATCTCGGCCCGGCGACGGAAACCTGGTCGCTTTCCAGTCTCGCCTTCGCCGACGGGAAAATCTACGCGCGCACACTCAAGGAACTGATCTGTATCCGCGAAAAGTGAGGCGCTTCAACGCCCGAAGTTCCGCTGGTGAAAACGCATGATCTCCAGCCCCTTCTTCTCGTAGATCTTCGAGCCGCTGTGCTCCACGCCGGGAACGATCAAGAGGTCGTGCTCGATGTCCAATGACTTGAGGAACGCCGTCCACTCCAGGTTGCAGTGGAAGTTGAAACCCTTGTCGCCGACATAGGCCAGGATGTTGAGCTTCGGTTCCGGATGCTTCGCATATTCCCTGGCACGGTCCCAGGTGTTGGCGCCCTCGATGAATTTCAGGTTCTCATTCTCCCAACCCCCGGATTCGGAGACACGTTTCTCGGATGCATGCCCCCCGCCCCCCGGGGCCGCCGACACAAACAGCTCCGGATACTTGAACATGATCCGCGCCGTCCCGCGCCCGCCCTGCGAAAACCCCTCAATGGCGCGCCCTTTGCGTTCGGCGATCGTGCGGTAGGTCGCGTCGATATGCGGGATCAACTCCTTCACAAACACCCACTCGCCGTAAGAGCCAAGCTGGGGCATGTCGTAATGGCTCACCTTGCCGCCGTTCACAAAGACGTAGATGGTGCGATTGATCGCGCCGCTGACCTGAGCCTCATGGATGGGCGCAGCCAACCGGACACTCTTCAACTCGCTTCCCGGCCTGCCGCCATGAAGATAATAGACCACCGGGTAACGCTCCGCCTCTCGCGCCTTGTCCCCGTAATTCGGCGGCAGGTAGATGCAGTAGCCCACGTCGACGCCCATCGACGGACTGCGGAATGTCCTGTGCGACACACCCGGCGGCAGGGAGCCCTTCGCCTCATTCACCCACCTGAAAGGCTGCGGCGCTTTCTTCTTCGCCGATGCATTCCCAGCCTTGCGGGAGGGTTGCCCTTTCCCCTTCGCCGTGTCAGCAGGCGCGGCTGAAGCCGACCAGATCGCGGTGAAAATGATGATCGAAATGACAGAAATCACGTTTCGCATGCCGGGCAATCTACAGACTCACGCCGACCGGGCAACGGATGTTTTGGGTCAGACGCTTCAGCTTGGGCGTGCGACTCCGCACGCTGAAATCAAGACAAGCATGTGACGCCTGCTGTTGTCGCGAGCGCCCTATCAAGGAGGGGCGACATTCCTGTCGCCCTGCCGGCAAAGCAGGCACACTGGCGCGCTGAGCAACCCCGAACCTTGAGAAAACGCCCACTCCCTCCGCACTGAACGCGCCACTCTGCCCCCTGCGGGGCCACGGCGACAAGAATGTCGCCGCTCCTTGAACAGCTCCCCCGAATGATCGACACTTGAATCCCGCCGCGTAGAATGCCCGCCATGATCCGCCGCACCCCGTTTCTGCTCCCGCTGCTTGCGCTCGCCTTCTCCATCCACGCCGCCGACACCCGCCCCAACATCGTCTTCATCATTGCGGACGACCAGGCTTGGAACGACAGCGGAGCCTACGGCAATCCCAAGGTCCGCACGCCCCATCTCGACCGCCTCGCCGATCAGGGCATGCGCTTCGACAACGCCTTCCTCACCATCGCCTCCTGCAGCGCCAGCCGTTCCAGCATCATCACCGGCCGTTACCCGCACAACACCGACGCCGAGCAACTCCACTGGCCCCTGCCCGGCCGCCATCTGACCTTCGTTGAACTGCTCAAACACTCCGGCTACTACACCGCCGCCGCCGGCAAGTGGCATCTGGGTGAAGCGGTGAAGGATCGCTTCGACCACATCGTCGAGGCCGACGTCTCCGGCTTCCAGCTCCCCAGCGGAGCCGACCAGGACAAGGGAAAGTTCATCCAGCGCATGTCCGGCGACGCCCGCAGCGGCTGCGATCAGTGGGGTCCCACGCTCCGCGGCCGCCCGCGCAACAAACCCTTCTTCATGTGGTTCGCGGCTCTCGACCCGCACCGCCCCTACGATGAGGGCATCATCCCGAACCCGCACGAACCGGAGGACGTCATCGTGCCGCCCTACCTCCCGGACATTCCCGAGGTGCGCAAGGACCTCGCGCTTTACTACGACGAAATCACCCGCCTCGACAGTTTCCTCGGCCTGGTGATGCGGGAACTCGACGCGCAGGGCGTCGCCGAAAACACCGTCATACTCTACATCAGCGACAACGGCCGCCCCTTCCCCCGCGCCAAGATCACGCTCTACGACAGCGGCATCAAGACGCCCTGGGTCGTCCGTTGGCCCGCCCGCGTCAAGGCCGGTTCCGCCACCGCCAGCCTGGTCAGTTCCGTCGATATCGCGCCGACCCTGCTGGAACTCGCGGGGGTGTCCGGCTCCTCGCTCTTCGAGGGAAGAAGCTTCGCCAAAATCCTGACCGACCCCGCCGCCGCGACCCGCGACTACATCTACGCCGAAAAACAATGGCACGACTACGACGACCAGTGCCGCGCCGTGCGTTCGGACCGCTACAAGTACATCCGCAACTACTACAACGACCAACCCGCCACACCCTCCGCCGACGGCGTTCGCAGCCCCACCTACCGCAAGATGCTGGCCTTGCGCGCGGAAGGGAAACTGACGGCCGCCCAGCAGAACATCTTTGTCGCGCCCCGCCCCGCCGAGGAACTCTACGACTGCCAGACCGATCCGTTTGAAACCGTGAACCTCGCCGCCGATCCGGATCATGCCTCAGCGCTGCGGAAAATGCGTCGCGCGCTCGATCGCTGGCAGAAGGAAACCCGGGACGTCATCCCCACCAAACGCACGCCGGACGAGTTTGACCGCAATACCGGCCTGGCGACGCCGGCCCGCATCCGCCCCCGCCCCTCCAAGGCCATGATGCAGGCGCGCGGGATCATTGATTGAAACACGATTTCCGAATTTGCAATTCCGCGCTCCTCCCCTCCTTTCCATGAACCGTGACGCAGCCTTCGCCCTCCTTTCGGAATTCACCAAATCCGACTCCCTCATCAAGCACGCCCTCGCCGTCGAGGCGGCGATGCGTTTCTACGCCGCCAAGCTTGGCGAAGACGTGGATCAATGGGGCCTCTGCGGCCTGCTCCACGATTTCGACTACGAACGCTGGCCGGAACCGCCGGACCACACGCTCGAAGGCGCGAAGATCCTGCGCGAGCGGGGCGTCGATGAGGAGGTGGTCGGCGCAATCCTCTCCCACGCGGAATGGAACCAGGACGAATTCCCACGCGATCGTCCGATCCGCAAGGCGCTGTTCGCGGTGGACGAACTTTGCGGCTTCATCACCGCCGTCGCTTACGTCCGCCCCGAGAAACTCGACGGCATGACGCCCAAGAGCGTGCGCAAGAAGATGAAGGCCAAGGGATTCGCCGCCGCCGTCAAACGCGAGGACATCACCGGCGGCGCCGAATTGCTTGGACTGGAGGTCAACGACCACATCGCCCATGTGATCGAGGCCATGCAGGGAGCTGCCGCAGAACTCGGCCTCGCCTGAACCCGCCCGCCAGCGTGAAACCTCCGATCCCCACCCGAGGCGCGCCGGACAATCCCGTCAACCGCTTCGAGGCCATCGAAGTCGAGCCTGATCCGGACTGGTATGAGGAGGACGAACGCCCGCCGCAGACGCAGTTCATCCGCGACCACGCGCAGACGATCATCAGCTACAACGACAGCCCCGACCTGAACTTCCGCGCCAGCGTGAATCCCTATCGCGGCTGCGAGCACGGCTGCGTCTACTGTTACGCCCGCCCCACCCATGAATACGCCGGCATGTCCGCGGGGCTGGATTTCGAGACCAGGATCCTGGTCAAGCAGGACGCCCACGAACTCCTACGCAAGGAGCTCTCCGCCCGGAAATGGACACCGCAGTTGATCGCCCTGAGCGGCGCGACCGACTGCTACCAGCCGGTCGAACGCAAACTCCGGATCACCCGGCGCTGCCTCGAAGTCCTGGCCGAGGCGCGCAATCCCGTCGCCAATGTCACGAAGAACGCCCTGGTCACCCGCGACCTCGACCTGCTCACGAAACTCCACAAGCATCACGCCGCCGCGGTCTTCGTGTCCCTCACGACCTTGGACACCGACCTCCGCAAGATCCTTGAGCCGCGCACCTCGCCTCCCGCCGCGCGCCTGCGCGCGATTCAGCAATTGTCCCAAGCCGGCATCCCCACCGGCGTGATGCTGGCGCCGGCCATTCCCGCATTGAATGAACCGGAGATTCCCGCCCTGCTCGACGCCGCCTCCAAAGCGGGAGCACGGCACGCGGCTCTCATCCCGCTCCGCCTGCCCTACGGCGTCGCGCCGATGTTTGAACAATGGCTGGAAACCCACTTTCCCTTGCGCAAGGAGAAGATCCTGAACCGCATCCGCAACATGCGCGGCGGCCGGTTGAACGACGCTGAATTCGGCGACCGCTTCAAAGGCAATGGCGTCCAAGCGGATCAGATGCGCAAGATGTTTGAAGTCGCCTGCCGGAAGAACGGCATCAACCGCGAGGAACTCAACCTCTCCACCGACGCCTTTCGTCGCCCGGAAAAGGACCAACTCACGCTGTTTTGAAATGCGTCGGCGCCCCCACACTCCGCCGTCTCCCCCCCTCAATCCAGGAACTTCACACGCCCCGAACGCACGTCGTAGACGGCCCCCGCGATGAGGACCTTCCCCTCCTCGACGAGCCGTCGGATCGTCCCGCTCTTCTCGGGGATCTCCTTCATGGTCTGCCGCACATTGAGTTCGGTGACCCGGTCGGAAAAATCTTCGTTTGCGGAAGTGCGATTCTCAGTGATCGTGGTCTCCTGCTCGATTGCCTTCTGGATGCAGCTGGTGATTCCGTGAATGTTGTCGCAGCCGGTCGCCTCAACCGGATCGGCTCCTTTCGCGGCCAGGTCGATGGTGGCGTTGACAGCCCCGCAACGGGTGTGGCCCATCACCAGCAGGAGTTTTGCCCCCGCCACGGCGCAGCCGTATTCCATGCTGCCCAATCCCTTGGCGGCCGCGACATTGCCGGCCAGGCGCACGCTGAAGATGTCTCCGAGCCCCAGGTCGAAGAGCATTTCGGTGGCGACCCGGGAATCCATGCAGGCGAGCACAACCGCCAAGGGAAACTGCCCCTCCGAGGTCGATCCGATCTGCCGCCGGGGATCGCGCATGATTTGCTCCCCTTTTACAAAACGCTCGTTGCCCGCCCGCAGCAAGTCCACGACCTGTTCCGGGGTGACGTCCCGTTGGATGTCGCGCGTGGTGACGTCCACATACTGAATCCGATCCTCCAATTTGTCGTAATGGGCTTTCAGGCCCAGAAAACTGACTTTCAGGTCGTGCGCCGGTGCGATCGTTGTTTCGAAATCATGGATCAGGTCGAGGACATCGGGGTCGATGTAAACGGAACTGCGGGCGTCGACCACCACGTGACTTCCGCGCTCAAAACCGTGAAACATCCGCATGATCCCCGCCTTGTTGAGAAAACTCACCTGGTTGGCCAGTTCGATGCGGTGGACATCGCCACCCACGTGCTTCTCTACGATATGGCGCAACGGGCGGTTCAGGTTGCTGCGCAGGATGAAGCCGATCGAGACAGCCATGCCGATCAGAATCCCTATCAGCAGATCCGTGAACACGATCGCCAACACGGTGACCACAAAGGGCAGGAACTGGTTCAAGCCCTCCTCGCGCATCTGCTTGAAGAGCGCCGGATTGGCCAGTTTGAAACCGGTGACCAGCAGGATGGCGGCCAGCGAGGCCAGCGGAATCCGGTTCAATACACCCGGGAACATCGCCACCGCTCCAAAAAGGAACACCCCATGAATGACACAGGACATCCGGGTCTTGGCGCCCATGTCCACATTCACCGAACTGCGGACGATGACCGAGGTCAAGGGCAGCCCCCCGAGCAGGCCCGAGGCCATGTTGCCAACTCCCTGCGCCACCAGTTCCCGGTTCGGGGGAGACACGCGCTGCAGCTTGTCAAGATTGTCGACCGCCTCCAGGTTGAGCAGGGTTTCCAAGGTGGCGACAATGGCGATGGTCAAAGCCGCAACATAGACCCCGGACTGAGCCAAAGCCGACCAGTCCGGGGAATGCAGCGATCCAGCCAAGCCCGCCAACCCGTTCGTCACCGGCACCTGCACGGAATGCTTCGGCCCGATCGCCCAAAGATCGCCCATGCTTCCAAGCCCCCATGACGCCAGTCCACCGAGGACCACCACTCCCAATGGGGCGGGCACGCCGGTCTTGGCCAATGGCGTCTTCTTCCAGAAAACGAGGACCAGAATCGAAACGATTCCAACCACGCTCGCTCCGGCGTGAATGTCGAGCATCGTGGCCAACAATTCCGAGAAGGTGTTTTTGCCATCGACTTGCTGGAATTCCATGTCTCCAAACCAGTCGGGATCGTGCCCGAACAAATGGGGGATCTGTTTCAGGATGAGGATCACGCCGATCGCGGCCAGCAGTCCCTTGATGACACTGGAGGGAAAGAACGCGGCCAAGGAACCCGCCCGAAGCGCCCCCAAACCGATCTGCAGGATCCCCGCCAGGATGACGGCAACCAGGAACGCCTCAAATCCCCCCAGTTTGTCGATCTGCGCCACGACCACCGCTGTGAGTCCGGCGGCGGGACCGGAGACACTCGTGTGGGACCCGCTTATCCAGGCCACCAACAATCCGCCGACCACACCCGCCACCAATCCGGAGATAAGCGGCGCATTCGACGCCAGGGCAATTCCCAGACACAGTGGCAGCGCGACCAGAAAGACCACGAGTCCAGCCGCAAAATCTGTTCCAAATGACTTTCGGTAATCTTCGAGTTTGAGTTCCATGTTATCGAATGTCTGTGGCGCCTACGGTTGGTTTAAGGGGGCTGGGGCCTCGCCGCCGCCTTCGCAAAGAACGGGAGCCTCTGCGCAGATCTGGTAAAGCCACCATCGCAGACGCGCTCTCCAGCAGGGAAATTCAGAATAAGGGCTCCCAAGTTCCACCTGGCGAAGACACGGCTGTTCGATGGCCGCTGAGTTGGCCGCCAGAAGGGCGTCATGTCTAGACAAAAAGCATTGCAGAGGAAGCGGCGCATCGGTCAGTTTCCCTGAAATGATCCCACTTCCACGATTCCGGGCGGTGTTGCTATTGGCCGCGTTGTTCACAGCCGCTGAGGCCCCGGCCAAGGACCTGAAGGTCCTTTTCATCGGCAACAGCTATACAGCCCGCCACAACTTGGCGCAGGTGGTCGAGGCCATGGCCGAGGCCGGCAATCCCGGTCTGGATTTCAAACCCACCCAGGTCATCTACGGCGGCCGGACGCTCCGCGATCACTGGCGCTTCGGCACGCAGAACTACGTAAAGCTCCACGAACTGACCCTGGCCGAGGAAAAAGCCACCCTCGCCAACCTTGAGAAACTCGCCCGGGACCCGAAAGACAAATACGCAAAGAACGCCTTGGCCAAGCATCGCGGCTTCATCAAGGAGTTCGAGAAGATGCGAACGAAGTGGGACGTCGTCGTGTTGCAGTCCTACCGCGACGATCTCGGCGGCGACGATTCCCTCTACGCGCAATTCGCGCCCAAGTTTGCCGAACTCGCCCACGCCCAGGGAGCCAAGGTCATTCTGTATGTCACCACTCCCACCACCCAGAACGCCAAGCCCATCTCGCAAAAACCCGACGCCAGGCCGGTCATGGAAAAGGAACGCGCCATCGCCCAACTCGCCGACAAGACCGGCGCGAACGCCGCCCCCATGGCGTTGATCGGCCTCAAATGCCAGACCGAACGCCCCGACCTCACCCTCCGCTTCATCAACGACGCGCACCTCAACAAGGTCATGGCCTACCTCTCCGCCTGCGCGATCTATGCCGCCATCTTCGAGAAAAGCCCGCAGGGATTGCCGATCGATTCGATCACCGACATCCGCTACTGGCAGAACAGCTCCAAGCACAAGGACAAGGATCGCGACGGCAACCCGATCACCCGCAAATTCTCCGAGAAGGATCGCGCCGACCTTCAACGCATCGCGTGGGAGGGATTTCAGGAATTCCAGAAGCTGCGAAAATGATCCTCGTCCACCGTTCCGCGAAGCCAGATTTCAGAAAGCACATCCACTCAGAACCGCGCCATGAAAAGCAGAACCGACTCTCTCCTCCGAACCCTCGTCCTCGCCCTCGTTGCCGCCAGCGCGCTGCAGGTTTCCGCCGCCGACAAGCCTCATCCCATCCGACTCCTCGGCGGCAAGGACCTCGGCGGCTTCTACACCTTCATCCGCAATTCTGAGGACCGGAAAGCGGCGCCCGATCTGGACAAGGATCCCGACAAGGTCTTCACCTTCAAGGACGGCGTCCTCCGCGTCAGTGGGCAGCACATGGGCTACCTCGCCACGAAGGAAAGCCATGCCAACTACCGGCTGGTCGCCGAGTTCCGCTGGGGCGCAAAGACCTGGGACGGCAAGGGACGCGGCCGCGACGCCGGCCTCTTCTTCAACGCCAGCGGCGAGGATCGACTCTTTCCGAAATCCCTCGAGTGCCAACTGCTCGAAGGCGCGACGGGCGACCTCTGCCTCATCGCCGGCGCGGACCTCACGGTGAAGGGTGTGAACGGCGTCAAGCGCTTCGACCGGCCGGGCAAGGGCGAGTGGAAGAACGAACTCGGCTTCCGCGGCCCCGATGAAGTCGAAAAGCCGCTCGGCGAGTGGAACCGCATCGAAATCGTCAACCGCAATGGCAGGGTCAAGTTGACCGTCAACGGACGCGCGATGGTCGATGGCGCCAAGGCCGATCCCAAGGCAGGCAAGATCCTCATCCAGTCGAACAACGCCGAACTCTTCTACCGCCGCCTCGACCTTTATCCGCTGGAAAAATAACGCGGCGGATGGTGAGGCGAACTGTCCTCAGTGAGCCGGCGCAAGCATTTCCCTGCGCAGCCCACAGGGGCCTGGCCTCCCGCCTTTTCAAGCCGTTCAGAAATCAAAGCGGCAGGTCCGCCCCATCCGAACAATCTCTCAATTGTCTGGCCCAAGCCTGAGGGATTCGTAAAGTAGGCAAGGTCGGAAACCGCGAATTCCGACGCAACGAGACCATGTCCGAAACAACCACCCAGCAAAGCCGCCGCCAGTTTCTCGACGGAGCCGCGGGAGGCCTTCGTGGCGCGGCTTTGGCATGGCTGCTCTCCCGCGGCGGCGTCGCCCACGCCCGCGCCGCCGAAGCGCACCCGCCCGCCCGGCAGCCCCAACTGGATCTTCGCCCGCGCCGCCCGCATTTCGCGCCCAAGGCCCGATCCGTCATCCACCTGTGCATGCAGGGCGGTCCCAGCCAGGTCGACCTTTTCGATCCCAAGCCCGAGTTGACCCGGCATCACGGCAAGCCCGTTCCCGACCGCATTCTCGAAGGGACCTTCCAGGTCCGCACGGCCACATTGATGGGCAGCCCGTGGTCGATCAGGAAACACGGCCAATCCGGCCAGGAGATCTCTTCCGAACTTCTCCCCCACATGGCCCGACACGCGGACGACTTCGCGATGATCCGCTCGATGTTCAACGTGCATCCGAATCACGAGCCCGCCTGCTACAAGATGCAGTCCGGCAAGATCTTCCCCGGACATCCCACCTTCGGCTCGTGGATCACCTACGGCCTCGGCAGCGAGAATCAGAACCTTCCCGCCTACGTCGTTCTCGCCGATCCGGTCAACCGCCTGCCCGTCAACGGCGTGGAGAACTGGATGTCCGGCTACCTCGCCCCGCTCTACCAGGGCACGCCCATGCGCGCCACCGGCTCCCCCATGCTGAACCTCAACCCGGCCTACGAGGAACCGCCCGCCGTCACCGCCGCCAAACGAGGCTTTCTCGCCGGGCTGGACCGGCGGCACAAGGAAGCCCGTCCGCACCGCCCCGAGCTCGATTCCCGCATCCGCAACTACGAATTGGCCGCCCGCATGCAACTCGACGCCGCCGCCGCGTTGGATGTCGCCGACGAGACACCCGCCACGCTGGAGATGTATGGCATCGGGAAGAAGGAAACCGACAGCTTCGGCCGCCGCTGCCTGCTCGCCCGCCGACTCATCGAGCGGGGCGTGCGCTTCGTGCAGCTCTATCCCCGCGGACAGATGTGGGACAATCACGGCAACATCAGAGCCTCCCTCCCCGCAGCCTGCGTCCATCAGGATCAACCCGTCGCCGCCCTGATCACGGACCTGAAACAGCGCGGATTGATGGACTCGACGCTCGTGCTCTGGGGCGGCGAGTTCGGCCGCCTGCCCATGGCGCAGACAAACAACCCCAACCAGTTGGCCAAGGCCGGCCGCGACCACGGCCCTTGGGGATTCACCACCCTCATGGCCGGAGCCGGCATCAAGGGCGGCGTCGTTCACGGCGCGACCGACGAATTCGGCTTCGCCGCGGTCGACAAGCGCGTCAGCATCCAGGACTGGCACGCCACCATCCTCCACCTCCTCGGCATCGATCACGAGAAGCTCACCTTCCTCCGAAACGGGCTGAATGAGAAACTCACGCACACCTTCAGCGCGCGGATCGTGGAAGAAGTCCTCGCGTGAAGGAATCGGGCGTTCCGTTGTCAATAATCAGCAACCAGACATCAGCCCCGGGCTCTGACCACGGATTACTGATTGCCGATTACTGATTACCGCTTCACCTCTCCCCCGGCCTTCTCGATCACGAAATCCACCAGGTCCTGGTCCGTGAAGAAGCCGGTCCACATGTTGTGCCCCTGCCCTTCAGCAATCTTCAGGCGCATGATTCCGCCCAACTCCTGGTAGCGTTTCGCGATCAGGCCGGAATTCACGTCCAGCGGCACCACCTTGTCGACGTTTCCATGGATGTGGTAGATCGGGACTTCCGCTTCCGCGAGGGGCTTGAGGCGATCGACCGGATTGTGCTGCGACAGGACCTCCTTCAACTCCTCCTCCTTCATCCCATACGCGCCGCAGGCGCGTTTGAGTCCCGGATAGCTTTCGAGGTTTCCGACAGGGTAAACTCCCGCGATGCAGGCGACCTTTTCCGGATTGTCGGTCGCCCAGTTGTACAGCATCAGACCGCCGCGACTTCTCGCCAACAACCCCGCCTTGGAAGCAAGACCCCGCTCTTCCACCAGATACCGATGCAGTGCGTTGTAGACCTTGCGTCCCTTGGGACTGCCGTATGACTCCCCCACATCCACCCCCGCCATGGCAATTCCGGCGTCAAGGAACTGACGCAGCATCCAGGCCTCCGCGCCGCCGGGCAACCGCTCGGAAAAGGTCGGCCCGTACATGATCCAGGGGATCGCGCCTTCACGCTTCTTCTTGGGCCAGATGACAAATGCCGGGCGGCCCGCCACCTCAAAACGCTCTTTCCTCAGTTCACGCGGGATGGCTCCGCTGCCCTTCTTATTCAAGTGCCGGTCAAAAAACGCCGTCACCAGCGGACGCAGGTCGTGCCCCGGCGGTTGCAGGTGAAACGAGTGCTTCCCTCCCTCGACGATCCTCAACTCGAACTCATGTCCGATCGCCCGACAGGCCTCGGCCAAGATCTCCGATTGCTTCACATCGACCAGGGCGTCCTTGGTCCCGTGCAGGATCAGCATCGGAGGGTCGTCCGGCGTCAACCGGGCGATCGGCGACGCCGCCCGGCACAACTCCACGATCTTCGAATTGCCGGCCAGGTCGCGCTCCTGCGCCAGCGCGACCAGATCATGCACGCCATACATCGGCACAACCGCCTGAACCCGGCTTGTGTGTTCCGGATACAGACGAACCCCGCCGTCCTTTGACGGCTCATCGGCGCAACCCAGCATGGCGGAAAGGTGCCCGCCGGCCGAACCGCCGATCGCTCCGATCCGTTTCGGATCAATGCCCAGTTCCCCCGCGCGACTGCGCAAGTAACGCACCGCCGTCTGGCAATCCTCCAGGTTCCGAGGCCAGATCCGCTCCAGACGCGTCGTGAATGGATCGTCCTTCGCGGCCTCGGCCAATTCGTAGTTGATGCTGGCGCAGACATAGCCCGCCTTTGCGAGTGTGGTTCCGATGTTGATCTCCCGCCTCGCCCCCTTGTCCCCGCCGTACCAGCCGCCGCCATGAATGATCACGATCGCCGGCTTCGGCTTGTCCGCCTTCGGGTCATGCCCCTGAGGAAAATAGAAATCCAGCTTCTCCGACCGATCCGCGCCCAGGTACGCGACGTCCTTTTCGATCCGGACTTCGGACACCTCGGCGGCAGGAGTCACCGCAATTCCCGCGATGCCGAACACCAAAGAGGCAACCACAACCAATGATCTTCTCTTCATTTCAATTCACTTCTCCAGCACGTAGATCGAGGAAAACGTGGCGGCGACGCCCGCATTGCGCAAAGCGATGGACTCCCCCTTCTGCCGCTTGACGGCCACATCCTTCGCCACGACCTCCCCATTCAAGGTGATGGTCTGCCGGTCCGCCTTCCGATCCACCCGCAGCCGCTTGAACGCGCCGGACTTGGATTTCTTCAAGGCCTTGAGCAATTCCGCAGGCGCGGATTCCGCATTCCAGACCGGCCGCCCGCCCAAGAGCAACGGCGCCAGGGTTCCATCCGCGTCCTTGGCGTCCCACTTGTAGTCGATCTGCACCGAGTAGTTTCCGAATGCGCCGTCGAGGACCAGGTCGCGGCGGTCATCGGGCTTCGGCTTGCAGAGCAACCGCCAGTCGCTGGACTGCCAGACCTTCGCCACTTCGGAGTCGGTCTTCCAGCCACGCAGGTCCAGTCCGGAATACCGGCTGACAAACCCCTCCACCAGCGGCGCGGTGTTTGACGCGTCGGCGCCGGACGGCGGCAGTTCATACAGGCGCAGGTTGCGGAAATGGCATTCGGCCCCCTCGGATTCCAGGCAGATGTAACCCTTCCGGTAGTCGCACTGGGTTCCCCCGTTCACGAACTTCCCGTTCACCGACAGCTTCACCGCGCCGTCCACGCAGACGATCACGTACTTGTTCCAGTTGCCGGCCGGCTTGGAACGCTCCTCGGTTGGAAAGCTGCGGCTTCCCTTGCGCGGATTGTCCGGAACCATGGTCGAGCCGTGGATCGGAAAGATATCCCCGTGGGTTGTAAACCACTCGGCCTTCCCATACTCGTTCTCCAGCACCTGCACCTCGATGCCGCGAGCGAAGGGCACCCCGGGCGCAGAAATGCCCTCGCCCCAGATGAAGACCCCGGCATTGCCCTTCGGCTTCAAATGTCGCCACTCCACCTCGAGGATGAAGTTCTCATACTGCCGGTCCGAACGCAGCACGCCGGTAGGCTTGCCCGTGCTGACGATCATCTTGTCCCGCACGGTGAAGGTCTCCTTCGCGCAGTTGACCTGATGCCAACCGTCGAGGTTCTTCCCGTTGAACAGGGAAACGAAGCCCGGATCGCCGGCGGCGAAGGACAGGGAACAGAGATTGAGGAACAGAACGGCGAGGGCCGGCCGAAGGACGTAGCCAGGAGGAATCAAGCGCATGCGTCAGACTGCCCCGGCCGCGGCGGCCCGTTCAATTCAAATTCCGCGATCCGAAGCCGCGCTTGCCGTCAGGCGGCGCCGCCTGCATTGCGATGAACGCCAACCATCTGGCGAAGGCGGCTACCAGACCAGCTTCATCGCCTCGTGCAGGGCCTTCGACGCGGCGGCGCAGGCCTCGTCGTTCTCCATGGCGTTGAGCTTGGCATTGAAGGGCTCCGCCCGCACCGGGCCATCGTAGCCAATCGAGTTGATCGCGTTCAAAAACGTTCCCGTGTCGATGACCCCGGTCGCGACAGGAAGCTCCCGCTGGTTGTCGTAATGCTCCTCCTTGCGAAGCCCCACCGGAGCGTCATTCAGATCCACGGCGGCAATCTGCTCCGCGCGCAGGGAGCGAATGTCAGCCTCGGTGTCGCCGGCCTGCCACCAGTGCCAGCTGTCCAGCACGAAGCCCACGTTCCCGGTCCCGATGAATTCGATCAACTCCTTCGCTTCGGCCATCGTGTGAAGAAACGGAAACTTCTGTCCGACCAGCAATCGTTGGGTGCCCACGTATTCCAGGCCCAACATCACCCCGTGGTCCTTCAGGATCGTGGCCACCTGGCGCAACCGGACGACGTGCTGGTTGAAGTTCGAGACATAGGTCAATTCGTTGCTGGCTGGCGAAAGCCATGTCCCGACCCGGGTGACGCCGGCCCGCTGCAACCCCTTTGCCAGTCGCGGCAACTCCTTCAACCCTTCCTTCAGCCTGGCCTCGGTCTTCCGAAAGTCCACCGGCAGCGAGGAGGCTCCGAACACGATCTTCTGCTCCGCCATCTCCGCCTTGAGATCCGCCAACTCCGCGTCGCTCAGGGCGGCGAGATCCTTTGGGCGCGCCTCCACGGATTCAAACCCGTGCTTGTGGGCCAGCGCGTTCGCCTCCCGCTGCGTCTTCGCCTTCACGCCGATTGCGCCGCAGACCAGGTTGATCGTCATCTTGCGCTTCCCCTTTGCCGCCGCAGGCTCCTGCGCCAAACCCAGGGAAGACGCTCCGACCGCTCCTGCGACACCCAATGCCGCATCCGTCAAAAACTTTCGTCGATTCATGATCTTGTTCTTTCTGCGCTTCCATCCGGTCTCACTTGGAGACCTGTTCATACCAGACGACGTTGTTCGAATTCTGCCCCGCCACGACCAGGTCCAGATCCCCGTCGCCGTCCACATCCCTCGCCGCCAGGTCGTAGGCGCACTGGTCGTCGGAAATCAGCCGACGCGTGAAACGGCCCTTGCCGTCATTCTCGAACCAGACCAGCGCCTTGCTCTCGTAGGCGCAGGTGGCGCCGTCGAGATCCCCGTCGCGGTCCAGGTCCGCCAGGACAAGCGTGTGCGGCTGCTTGAGATCGTGGTCGATGTAGGTCGGCCGCCAGTCCGGAGCCTTGAACCAGAGAACACCCACATGATGTCCCTGCGTCGCCATGATGTCGTTGCGGCCATCGCCGTCGATGTCGCCGATCTGCGTGTTCGTTGCCTGGGTGTAGCCACGGCCGATCTCCTTGAACTTCCATGGCTTCGCGGCGTCCGCGGGCTGCGTCCAGATCCGATACCATTCGCCGCCCTCGTTGAACTTCGCCGCGTGCGCCACATCGGGCTTCCCGTCCATGTCCAGATCTCCGATCGCCGGATAATGCGCCAACCCTCCCCCTTGGCCAGGCCCGAGCACATGCTTGGGCCAGGGCTTGTTGGTGTTCGGATTTTCCGGACAGGCATACCAGAAGACGCTGTTCGCCGGTTTCGCGGTCGCCTCGCCGGACGCGACGATGTCCATGCGACCGTCGCCATTGATGTCCGCCAAGGCCACCGCGTGGGCGCCGACACAGTTCCGGTCCACGAACCGATGCGGCCAGGGCTGCTGCTTCGCGGCGCCGTCTCCGGGATTCTCGTAGTAGCGGATCGCATTGCGATGATCCGCCACGATCACATCGATGTCGCCGTCGCGATCAATGTCCGCAGTGCGCAGGTGGATGCAGTTCGCGGGCCCGGTCACCTGCGCGATCAGATGACGCTTCCCGCCGCGATACCAATAGACGTGATTGCCGGCCGAGGCGACAATGTCCGCCATCCCCTTCGAATCGCGGTCGCCAATATCCGCGCCGCGCGCGCCAAACTCGGCGTCAACGACGTGTTTGGTGAAACTCAATTCGCCTCCGAAAGCGGGCGCTGCGCAGACCAACGCCAGGATCGCAATCAACCGGTTCGTGTGCATGCCAGCCAATTCACGCGGAATCCCCGCCCGCGTCAAGCCCGGGTAGTGTGCGTGGGCACACGCCGGTCGGGCGTCCCTCATACCGACATCGGCCGCCCGTTGTCTCCCGCATCGAACCGCAGGATCGCGGGAACCGCCCGTTTCGCCCATTCCTCCGGCGAGGGATAACTTCCGGCCGCGCCGCCGAAACAACTCCGCAACATGTCCGTGTCGATGACGCCCGGATTCAGGGGGATCGCGGCCATGCCCGCCGGAAGTTCCTGCGCCAGCGCCTGGGTCAACCCCTCGATCGCCCACTTCGTCGCGCAATAAGGCGCCACCTCCGGTGAAGTCGAACGGCCCCAGCCAGAACTGAAGTTCACGACGATCCCTCTGCCATTCTCGATCATCGCGGGAACGAAATGCCGGATGACGTTGGCGACGCCCTTGATGTTCACGTCAATGACCCGGCCAAACTCCGCCTCGTCCAGTTCGATCAACGGCGCGCTCCGGTTGATCACGGCGGCGTTGTTCAGCAACAACGAGGGAGGGCCAAGCTCGCGCATCACGTCGTCCGCCCAGGCGCGCACCTCCGTATCCGAGGTGACATCCACGGCGTCCAGACGATGCGGTTCGGGAAAGCGCCCCCGCGCAGAAGCCGCCGATGCCTCGCTGGATCCGCAGCCAACCACCGTCCAATCGCGCTGAACAAACTCCGCCGCCATCGCCCGCCCCAATCCGCGCGTCGCGCCCGTGATGACGACCACCTTCGGTTCTTCTCTTGGCATGATCATGTCCCCGGAAACGTGGAGGAATTCCACCCGCGCGACAACCGTGGAGAATTCGCTTCACGCCAAACCGAGGATGGCATTGCCGTCCGCCATGGTTCCACTATTCTGCCTCCCCTATTCCAGTCCCTTCACCATGGCGAACCGCAGCATCACCCCTCCCTCCCATCCTCCGCTTCGCGCAGCCTTCCTGATCGCGACGCTGACGATTGCTTGCTTCCTCCGATCCCCAGCTGCGGAGCTCGCCTCCTCCTCCACTCCCAACGTCCTTTTCATCGCGATCGACGACCTCAACACCCGCCTCGGCTGCTACGGCTTCGATCACGTCAAGTCGCCGCACATCGACAAACTCGCCCGCGAGGGCGTGCGATTTCACCGGGCCTATTGCCAATACCCCTCCTGCGGCCCCAGCCGCACTTCCGTCCTTACCGGCCTCCGCCCCCACACCACCGGCATGACGCACAACCGGATGCGCTTTCGCGACCTCGCGCCGGATGCTGTCACCCTTCCCCAACTGTTCATGAAGAATGGCTATCATGTCGCGCGCGTCGGGAAAATCTTCCACCAGGCCGTCCCCACGGACATCGGAACCAGCGGCCCCGACGATCCCGCGTCCTGGCACGAGGTCGTGAATCCCCGCGGACGCGACAAGGACGAGGAGCATCTCCTCACCGTCTACACGCCTCAACTCCCCCTGCCCGACCAGATGTGCTACCTCAAGGCCGACGGCGAAGACACCGAGCAGACCGACGGCAAAGTTGTCGATGAAACCATCCGCCTGCTGGAGAAGCATCGCGAAAAGCCCTTCTTCATCGCCGCCGGACTCTACCGCCCCCACATACCCTACATCGCGCCCAGGAAATACTTCGCCCGCTACGACCTCGCGCGGACCCCGCTCCCAAACCTGCCGCCAGACTACCGCAAATCCGTGCCTGCCGCGGCCTTGGCCTCCACCTCCCTATGGCCGAACTTTGGCACAACCGAACTCCAGGCCCGTGAGTGCATCCTTGCCTATGACGCCTGCGTTTCTTTCGCCGATGCCCAGGTGGGCCGGCTGTTGGCGGCGGTCGACCGCCTCGGCCTGCGCGAAGAAACCATCGTCGTCCTTTGGGGCGACCACGGCTACCACCTCGGCGAGCACGGCCTCTGGCGCAAGAACAGCCTCTTCGAGGAATCAGCCCGCGCGCCGCTCATCTTCCGCGTCCCCGGCATGGAATCCGAGGCCCACGACTGCGAACGCATCGTCGAGTTCGTGGACATCTACCCCACCCTTGCCGAACTCGCCGGCCTCAGGCCTCCGGGCAATCTCGACGGCGTCAGCCTGGTCAAGCTGCTGAAGCGCCCAGATGCCCGCTGGAACCGTCCCGCGTTCATCCAGACCACCTTCCGCGAGGCGCCCGGCTTCAGCGTCCGCACCGACCGTTGGCGTTACGTGGAATGGGGCGAACCCCGCGGCGACAAGGGCGTCGAACTCTACGACCAACAGAACGACCCCACGGAAATGAACAACCTGGCCGCCGCCCCCGAACACCGCCGCCTCATGAAAAAGCTGTCGGGATTGATCGCAGACATTTGGAACAACTGAATCGCAAGCCCCTTCCCCATGAAACACAGCAGACCGTTCTTCGCCCTCGCAGGAATTGCATTCGCGATCTCGTCCCTGGCCCAGGTTCGCAGCGAACTGCCCGTCGCCCAACCCCTTTCCCGGCTCGGCACGGAGACCAAGCCCATCTTGATCGCGACCTTCCAGGCCGACGTCACCCCGCCCCTTGGAGCGCCGCTCTGCAACGGAAGCATCAAGCCCGCCGCCCGCATCGTCGATCGCCTCAGCGCGCGCGGCGTCGTTCTCATCGGCCGCGACAAACCGATCGTCCTCTGCGCGTTCGACTGGGTGGGGATTGGCAATGCCGGGCATGACGAATACCGACGACGCCTGGCCGAAGCCGTCGGAACCGAACCCGACATGGTCTCCGTCCACACGCTCCACCAACACGACGCCCCCGCCTGCGACTTCTCCACCGAGGAACTCCTCGCGGAACATGGCCTCAGCGGCTTCATGTTCGATCCTGCCTTCGCCCGCGACGCCATCGATCGGGTCTGCGCGGCAGCCAAGGAATCCCTGAAGCGCCTGCAGGTTGTCACTCACGTCGGCATCGGGACAGGAATCGTCGAGAAGGTGGCCTCCAACCGCCGCATCCTCGGCGACGACGGCAAGGTGAAGATCGTGCGCTTCAGCTCGTCCCGGAACCCGGCCGCCATCGCCGCGCCGGAGGGGGTGATCGATCCCAGACTCCGGCTGATCGCCTTCTGGAATGAAGACACTCCGATCGCCTCGCTCACCCATTATGCGACGCACCCGCAGAGCTACTACGGCAAGGGCGGCGTCAGTTACGACTTTCCCGGCATGGCCCGCGCAGCCCGGGAAAAGGCCCTGCCGGACGTGAAGCACATCCACTTCGCCGGAGCCGGCGGCAACGTCGGAGCCGGCAAGTACAACAACGGCTCCCCCGAACTCCGCCCCATTCTCGCACAACGCCTCGCCGCCGGCATGAAGGCGGCCTGGGACAACCAGAAGAAGTCGCCGGTCACCTCGCTCAACCTCGACTGGTCCCACGCGCCCGTCACCCTCCCTGTCCGCGACACCATCGATGAGGCAAAGGAACTGGCGAAACTGAAGAACGAGAAGCTCCATCCCCGGGAACGCTGCTTCGCCGCCCGCGCCATCGTCTTCAAGCAGCGCACAGAGTCCGGTAAGAAGATCAACCTCAACTGCCTCGCGATTGGCGACGCGCGGATCATCTACATGCCAGGCGAACTGTTCGTGGAATACCAACTCGCCGCGGAGGAGATGCGTCCCGACCTCACCGTCGCCATGGCGGCCTACGGCCAGTACTCCCCCGGCTACATCGGCACAAAGATCTCCTACACCCAGGGCGGCTACGAGACGGGCCGGGTCTCACGCGTCGGCCCGGACGCAGAGGAGGTTCTGCTCAAGGCCCTGGCGAAACTGCTGAAGCCGAAAACCTCCAACTGAGTCGCCTTACCCGCACGGCTCCAGCGACCAACCGAGCACGTCGATTCTCCCTGCGAACAGGACGCTTTCCGGCGCGCCTTCCATTGGCAGCCCCGGCAGTTTCCCTAGCGTGTTTCGTTCGATTTCCATCCGCGCCGGTTGCAAAGGCCAGGGCGCGTGATGCACATCGCCGCGCCACAACTGTTCGAAATCGTCGGCGGCATAGAGGCAGTAGCGCTCCGTCAGCCAATGTTCCAACGATCCTCGTTCGCTGAAAAACACATCGCCGACCGCTTTGTAGCGCGCCTTGAACTCCCCCTCCATCACGCCTCGATGCGTCCGACGGCTCCGATACTCCACCTGATCGCCAAACACCCCCTCCATCTCCGCGTCGAAGTAGGGCAGATGAAAGAAGTTCCGCGCGCCCCAGACCGCCAGGTGGTTGCCGGCATCCAGGGAAAAGAACCAGACGCCCGGCTTCCCCTCGCAGGTCACGTAGGTCCGCACGTTCAGTTCCGGAAAACGATTCGTCGGCGGAATCTCCGGCAGCCAATGCCCGCGCACCCGGTTCATCAGGAACGGCACGACGCCCAGCCAGGCGCTTCCGTCAAAACACTCCACCTCCAGCCCCTTCGGCAACCGCGCGCGGATTGCTTCGGCATCCACCCGCCAGTGCAGGAACGCCAAATGTTCCCAACTCATGTGCATCACCCACGGCCGCTCGGGGACCGGCCAGGGTCGATGCTCAGTGCGTTTCAGGATGTCGTGCATTCGGCAAGCCTATGCCGAAGGGTCGGAACTCTCGACTCTATTCACCAGGCTCGGCTCCATCCCGTAGGACAGCCACCCTGGCAGTCCCCGGCGTTGCTGACCGTTCTCCGATTCCACCACACCCAGGATCGCGCCCCCCCATTTCCCTTTGATCGACCGCCCCCCGCGCTGCTAGTTTCCCCGACCGTGATTCCGCGCGCTTCGAAACCGCCCCTCGGCCTTCGGTTCCAGTTGGCCTGCTTAGCCACGTTCGCGCTAACCGTCTCCGCGCTGCCATCCCCCGCTGCGACCGTCACCGACATCGATGTTATCCCCATCCTGCTCCGCCGCTGTGCGAACTGCCATGGCGGCGAATACCAGGAAGCCGGACTCGACCTCCGCACCTGGAGGTCCATCCGCGCCGGCGGAAAAAACGGCCCGATCCTCACCCCCGGTGATCCCGATGCCAGCGCCCTGATCCAAAAGATCGAGGCCGACGAAATGCCGCCCAAGGACGTCCGCGGCCGGGCCGGAATCGAAAAGGTCGAGGAAGGCGAACTTGCCCAACTCCGCGCGTGGATCGCCCAAGGAGCCAAAACCGCGACCACCGCGCCAGCGCCCTCCGCAGCTGCTCCTCCAACGGAACTCCCGTGGTCTTTCACTCCCCCAGCACGCCCGCAGCCCCCGCACACGCAACACGCAACCCACAACACGCTCGACGCCTTCCTCCTCCGAAAACTGACCGCCAAGAACCTCGCCTTCTCCCCCGAAGCCGACCGCCTCACCCTCCTTCGCCGCGCGACCTTCGACCTGACCGGCCTGCCGCCCAAACCGGCGGACATCGACGCCTTCCTTGCCGACACCGCGCCCGGGGCCTACTCGAGGCTCATCGACCGCCTGCTCGACTCGCCCCGCTATGGCGAGCGCTGGGGCCGCTTCTGGCTCGATCTCGCGGGCTACGCGGATTCCGAGGGCAAGCGGCACGCCGACATGATCCGCCCTCATGCCTGGAAATACCGGGACTACGTCATCCGCGCCTTCAACGCGGACAAGCCCTTCGACCGCTTCCTCACCGAGCAGATCGCCGGCGATGAACTTTACGACTACGCCAAGGCGAACGAGATCACCCCGGAGATCCATGACGCGCTGGTCGCCACCGGCTTCCTCCGCATGGCTCCGGACGGCACGACCGCCAACCCGGTCAACCGCGTCGAGGACCGCCTGGAGGTCATCTCCGACGAACTCGACATCCTCGGCCGCGGACTGCTCGGCCTGACCCTGAATTGCGCGCGCTGCCACGACCACAAGTACGATCCCCTCACCCAGCGCGACTACTACGGCCTCAGCGCCGTCTTCAAGGGCGCCTACGACGAATACGACTGGATGACGCCGCAGAAGTTCAACAACCAATGGGAGAAGATGAAACAGCGTCACCTCCCCATCGCCCTGCCTGACGAGCAACGCGAGTGGGAGGCCGGGATGGCGGTGTTCGACACCCAACTGGAAAAGCTCAACCAACAACTCGCCGCGCTCGACAAGTCGGAGAAAACCGAGATCAACAACCTCAAGAAGAAGATCCGCAATTTCGAGGCGACCCGGCCGACGCAGCCCATGATTCGCGCCCTCTGGGATCGAGGCCGACCCACCGAGACCTTCGTCTACAAGCGCGGCGACCACCTCCTCACCGGCGAACGCGTCGAACCTGCCGTCCCCGTGGCGTTCAACCCCGCCGAAGTCCCCTTCGATCCCACAGCCAAACCGGCGGGATCGAACAAGACCGGCCGTCGACTCGCCTTCGCCCGCTGGCTGACCGACAAGGGGCATCCGCTCACCGCGCGCGTCTTTGTGAACCGCGTCTGGCAGCGGCATTTCGGCCGGGGAATCGTGGCCAGCCTCGACAACTTCGGGACCACCGGCTCTCCGGCCTCGCATCCTGAACTGCTCGACTGGCTCGCGGTGGAATTCATGGAGCGTGGCTGGAGCGTAAAGGAACTGCACCGACTGATCATGACCTCAGCCGCCTACCGCCAGACCTCGGGCGTTTCCGAGGAGCGTGTCCGCCTCGATCCCGAGAACATCCTCCTCTCCCGCATGCCCCTGCGCCGCATGGACGCCGAGGAGGTCCACGATTCCATTCTCCAGATTGCCGGAGCGCTGAAGAACCGACAATTCGGCCAACCCGATCCCGTCACGGTCGGCAACGACGGCTACGTCGCCGCCAAGACTGATGACGGCTCCGCCCGACGCAGCGTCTACCTGCGTCACCGCCGCAAGGAGATGCCGACCATCCTCGAGACTTTCGACCTCCCGCAGATGAATCCCAACTGCCCCCAGCGCAAGCCCTCCACCATCGTCACCCAGCCGCTGCATCTGCTGAACGACGGCGTCATCCACCAGCTTGCCGGTCGCTTCGCCGAACGCGTCGCCCTTGAAGCCGGCGACGATCTCGACGCCCGGATCACGCGCGCCCACCGGATTGCTTTGGCCCGGGAACCGAACGCCACCGAACGCGAGCAGGCCGCCGCCTTCATCCGTTCATTGGAAAGCGAGTGGAAAGATGATCCCGCCCCACGCGAACGAGCCTTGGCCGACTACTGCCATACCCTCATCAACTCGGCGGCGTTTCTCTACATCGACTGAATCCCCATGCCGGAGGCAGAAGACCCAATTGACTACACGATTCCACATCCAATGAATGTGGAGGGCTCGTTCTATGTGGGGGACGGCTGTTGCACCTTGTGCATGCTCCCTCAGATCCTCGCCCCGGACATGTTTCGCAACACACCCGACGACGACCATTGCTACGTTTACCAGCAACCGGAAAACGAAGAACAGTTGAAGCGCATGCTGGAGTGTGTGAATGGAGCCGAATTCGCCTGCATTTGGCGCAAATCCTCCGATCCCCAGTTGCGCCTTCGTCTCATTCGGGAAGGCCTGGGCGACCAACTCGTCGATGCATCCTGACGTCGCCGTGCAGCATGGCCCGCCAACGGAAAAACGAAACTCGCCCCAGCCTTGCCGCGATGGAGACTCGTCTGCGCCACCGTTTTCGCGTCAGCGTCTTGGACTGCGGCGCTGCGCGACGCTTTGCAGCGCGTCCGAAATCCCCGACGCACTCCCGATACTGCTCGCGTTCGAACGCCGCAGTCGAACTCCCGAGCAACTCCCTCTGTCACGCCCAACAAAGCGGTCTGCGAGACCGCACTCCAAAACGCTGGCGCGTCACTGGAACCACCATTCGCTTCCGATGATCGCCTGTGCTCACAAACCTTGAATCTACGCCACACCTCCGAGTCCATCCTCATCCCATGACACACCGCCCCCTCGCCCCGCTCCTCGCGATCGTCGCCGCCCTGACCGTGGCGTTTACCCCGGCCACGCGACTCCACGCCGCGACCGCCAAACCCAATGTCGTCCTGATCCTCGTGGATGACCTCGGCTGGATGGATCTCAGCTGCCAGGGGAGCCAATACTACGAGACGCCCAATGTGGACCGCCTGGCTCGCGAGGGCATGCGCTTCACGGACGCCTACGCCGCCTGCGCCGTCTGCTCGCCGACCCGCGCCGCCATCCAAACCGGACGTTACCCCGCGCGCCTCGGCGTGACCGACTGGATCCGCGCGCGCTTCCAAGGCGGCAAGATCCCGGCCGACAAGAAGAACCCCGCCAAGTATGTCGGCAGCCCCAGGCAGAAGCTCCTCTGCCCTCCCAATCCCTTCTGGATGGAATTGGACGAGGTCACCATCGCCGAAATGCTCAAGCCCGCCGGCTACACGACCTGCCACATCGGCAAGTGGCACCTCGGCGCGGACGACTGGTATCCCGACCGTCAGGGCTACGACCTCAACATCGGCGGCTGCGACTTCGGCCAACCGCCCAGCTACTTCGATCCTTACTCCAAGCCGAAGCAGGGCGGCATCCCGACACTTGCGCCCCGGAAAGAAGGTGAATATCTGACCGACCGCGAGGGCGAGGAGGCCGAAAAGTTCATCCGCGACCACGCCGACAAGCCGTTCTTCCTGAACTACGCGCCCTACGCCGTCCACACGCCCATCCAGGCGCGCAAGGACCTGCAGGAACATTACGAGGCCAAGCCGAGAACCAACCAGAAGAACGCCGCCTACGCCGCCATGGTCCACAGCATGGACGCCGCCGTCGGCCGTATCCTGAAGACGCTGGACGACCTCAAGCTCGCGAAGAACACCCTGGTCATCTTCACCTCCGACAACGGGGGCCTCGACAACAAGGACAACCCCACGGACAACGCCCCGCTCCGCGCCGGCAAGGGCACGCCCTACGAGGGCGGCATCCGCGTCCCGCTCATCGTCCGTTGGCCCGGCCGCGTGACCGCCGGCTCCGTGACCCGCCAGACCGCGATCAGCGTGGACTGCCTTCCGACCATCCTCGAAGCCGTCGGTCTGCCGCTCCCCACAGGCCGCGAGATCGACGGCATCTCCCTGTTCCCCGTCCTGCGCGGCAGCGGGCGGAAGCAGTTGGAGCGCGAATCGCTCTTCTGGCACTTCCCTCATTACCGGGGCTCCGTCGTCCCCTACAGCATCATCCGGAACGGCCCTTGGAAGCTGATCAAGCGTCACGACGGAACCGGCTACGAACTCTTCAACCTCCAGAAGGACCCGTCCGAAACGACCAATCTCTCGGACCAGGTTCCGCGGATCGTCAATGCCCTGAACAACGAACTGGAACATCACCTGAAAGAGATCGGAGCCCGGATGCCTCGGCCAAATCCCGCTTACAAGAAATGAGATCCTTCAACGTGTTCCGTGAAACGAACGGCGCCTGCGAATCCGCGTCAGCGTTTTGGAGTGCGGTCTCGCAGACCGCTTTGCAGCGCGCTCCTCATTCCTGGCAACCGACCTCCCATGCCAGCGCCTCCCGGCGCTCCGTAAGGTATTCTGCGGTGTTTCAGTCTTTTTCGCGATCCTGTCCAAGCAAAGCGGCGCGCGGCGCCGCACTCCACGACGCTGACGCGCACACCGGGACTCCGGGATCTTACGGATGCCGTTCCCGCCCGGTCCGCCTTTGTCTTCCAATGAAAACACCGACGAATCACCAATGCACCCTCTCGCCATGAATCGACTTCGCCCATTCCGTCACCTCGTTGCCAAGTGCGCACTGTTGAGCCTTGCAGCAACCACCTTCGCCGCGGACAAGCCCGCCGAATCTCGCTTCACCCTGAACTGGTCCGACCAGGGCGTCGAAGTCTCTGAGGGCGGGAACAAGGTGTTCTTCTACCAGCGCGCGCCGAAATCCCTCTACGGCAGATACTCCCGCGCCAACTACCTTCATCCTGTCTACGACCTCGACGGCAAGGTGATCACCGAGGACTTCCCCAAGGACCACTTCCACCACCGGGGCATCTTCTGGGCCTGGCACCATTTCACCCGGGACGGCGAGTCGCTGGGCGATCCCTGGAGCTGCCAGGACATCGTTTGGGATGTCGTCAACGTCGAGCAGGCCAAGGGCAAAGACCGCGATTCCGTCACCCTGAAGGCCGACGTCGTCTGGAAATCGAAGCGCCGCGCCGGCTCCGACCCCGCCCAGGGCGTCGGCGAACAACTCCAACCGCTCGTGCTCGAAACGACCCTTATCCGCGTTCACAAGGCCGCCGCGAACCACCGGCTGATCGACTTCGAAACCCACCTCCGCGCCCTGGTCCCGGGACTGGAACTCGGCGGCTCGGGTGACGCCAAGGGCTACGGCGGCTTCTCCACCCGCATCAAGCTGCCGGACGACCTCCAGTTCGTCGGCCGCAACGGAGCCATCGAACCCGTAAAGCTCGCGGTCGAGGGCGGCCCTTGGATGGACTTCTCAGGCTCCCTCAACGACACCGGCAAGACCACGGGGCTGGCGATTCTCCAACACCCCACCCTGCCCCGCTTCCCGCAGAAATGGATGCTCCGGCGCAAGACCAGCATGCAGAATCCACAGTGGCCGGGGAATCAGCCTGTCGCCATCCCCACCGACGACTCCTTCGTCCTCCGCCACCGCGTTGTCCTTCATCGCGGCGACGCTCAAGCCGCCGGAATCGACCGCCTCCAACGCGAATACGAGAAGGAAGCGAAGCCGCTGACCAGGCAGAAGCCCGCCGGGTCCGCACCGGCCACCCTGCCTGGCGCGCGGACTGAAATCTACCGAACCGTCGATGGCATTGAACTCCCCATCCACATCTACGAGCCCAAAGGCCACAAGTCCGGCGACCAGACTCCCGCCATCGTCTTCTTCTTCGGCGGCGGCTGGAAGAACGGCAGCCCCACCCAGTTCCAACATCACTGCAGATACCTTGCCTCGCGGGGCATGGTCGCCATGACCGCCGAATACCGCGTCCTTTCCCGTCACGGAGTGCGGGCCATCGACTGTTTCATGGACGCCAAGGCCGCCATCCGCTGGACGCGCCATAACGCCGAACGCCTCGGCATCGATCCGCAAAGACTCGCAGCCGGAGGAGGTTCTGCGGGCGGGCATCTTGCCGGCGCGCTGGGAACCATCCCCCACCTCGGAGATCCTGTGGACAAGGAGTTCCTCAGCTCCGTCCCCAACGCCCTGGCTCTCTTCAATCCTGCGCTCGTGCTCGCGCCCACGGGCCGCGAGGAGATGCCGTTCGACGAGGAGAAACTTGCCAGCATGTCCTATCGCATGGGCGTTCCCTCCGAGCAACTCTCCCCCTGGCACAACATCGCCGCCCACCAACCGCCCGCAATCATCTTCCACGGCAAGGCCGACCCCACCGTGATCTACGCGAGCGCCGAGTGGTTCACCGAGAAATCCCGGGCCGCCGGCAACCGCTGCGAACTGGTCGGCTACGAGGACCAGGTGCATGGCTTCTTCAATTACGGCAAGGGCGGCAACAAGATGTTCGCCGCCACCGTCACGGCCATGGACAAGTTCCTCGCTTCCCTCGGCTGGCTTGAAGGCGAACCAACTGTGGAGGCCTTCCTCGCGCCGGATGGGAAGTAGTCCAAGGATGGGCGCAGTTCAAAAAATATACGCAACCGACAGAACGAACGGAGCGCGGCCTTCAGGCCGCTGAAACCTCCGCTCGCCCCAAAGCCGCCGCTCCAACCGGACGCCTTTGAGGTTTCCGGGTTTCTGCGGCGTAAACGCCGCGCCCCGCAGAAACGGGTTTTCGGACGACGCATGGAAACTGAACTGCGTCCGTCCGGGCAGCGCTATTCCAAACAATCGTGACAATCGCGGGCGTGCATCCGACATTTCCCCCGCATGCCCAGATTTCACAGCATCGGCATCTCCGACCCGCGCTTTGAGCGCGACGGTCTTCGCCACATCACGGTCAAGAGTCCGGCGCTGAAAGGACGCGGCGACATCAGTGTTCTTGTCCCTCCCGGCGCGACAAACGCCCGCGACCTGCCCATCGCGATCCTGCTGCACGGCATCTACGGCAGCCATCTGGACTGGCCGATGAAGGGCGGAGCCCATCTGACCGCCAACCGCCTGATCGAGGCCGGCGAAATCGCGCCGATGCTCCTCGCCTTTCCCTCCGACGGTCTCTGGGGCGACGGCAGCGGCTACCTCGCGCACGACGGTCACGATTTTGAAAAGTGGATCGTTGAGGATGTCCCGGACGCCGTGAGGGAAATGCTCGCTCAGGCAGGCAAAGCCTCACCGCTGTGCATCGGCGGGCTTTCCATGGGAGGCTTCGGAGCCATGGTTCTGGGCGCGCGCCACGGGAGGATGTTCCAGGCCATCTCCGCGCATTCCTCCGTCACCCAGTTGGACCAGATCGGCCGGCGCGTGCAGGAAGACCCGACGAAGTTCGGCATTCCAGAGCACGACAAGTGCGTCTTCCAGACCCTGCTGGCCCATCGGGACAAGCTCCCGCCCCTGCGGCTGGACTGCGGCCTGCAGGACATCCTTCGCCCGGCCAACCGCAAACTCGTCAAGGATCTGAAGAAAGCCGGCATCCCGCACAGCTATGAGGAGTTTCCGGGCGATCACGTCTGGAGCTACTGGGAGGAGCAGGTGGAGAAGTCCCTGCGTTTCTTCGACGAGCAGCTTCGCTCCGGGAGCTGAGACCACGCCCGCCATGCTTCGCTTCCGCCTGTTCAACACGCCGCTTGCCACGTTTCTGCTGGCGGTGTCGCTTACGGCGAACCTGCCCGCCGCCCAACCCCGACCCAATGTCCTGTTCATCGCCGCAGACGACATGAACGACTGGGTGGGTTTCCTCGGCGGCTATTCCGGCCGCATCCACACGCCGAACATCGACAGCCTCGCCCGGCGCGGGGTCGCCTTCACCAACGCCCATACCGCCTCGCCGGTCTGCTGTCCGAGCCGCGCGGCCGTGATGACCGGCCTCCTGCCTTCTTCGTCCGGCGTCTACGACAACCAACATTGGTGGCGTCCGCACCGACCGGGCCTCGTCAGCATTCCCATGCATTTCCGTGCGAATGGCTGGTTCGCCGCCGGCGCGGGCAAGCTATTTCACCACACCGCCGGCAGCAATCCGCCCGACCAATGGGACGCCTACCACCGCCTCGTTTTCAACGACGATCCCTGGTTCCGCGATCACAAGCTGAATTACCCCTGGTCAAAGACCGGACCGCCGCCGCCGGGCTTCCCCTTGAGCGAAGTCCCCGACCTCCCGCACGAAAACGACTGGGGAGCTATTCCCGCGAAACCGGAGACCGACTACGATGATTCGCGGTCCGTCGATTTCATCATCAACCAGCTTCAGCGAGCCCACGACAAGCCGTTCTTCCTCGCCTGCGGCCTCTTTCGCCCGCACCTCCCGTGGTATGTTCCTCAGGGGTACTTCGATCGCTATCCGCTCGACGGAATCAAGCTCCCCGCCGTCAAATCCGACTACCTCGACGATGTCCCCTCGGAAGGGTTCGCCCTGGCCAAGGCGCGCCGGGCGGACTTTGAGAAGATCAAGCAGGCGGACCGCTACCGCCACGCCGTCCGAGCCTACCTGGCAAGCCTGTCCTTCGCGGACGCGCAGGTCGGCCGCTTGCTGAACGCCCTCGATCAGAGCCCCCACGCGCGCAATACCGTGGTCGTCTTTTGGTCCGACCACGGCTGGCACCACGGGCAGAAGAACCACTGGCACAAGTCCACGCTCTGGGAGGAGGCGACCCGCGTGCCCCTGATCGTCGCCGCGCCCGGCATGCCCGGAAACGGCTCCGCCTGCGCCCAGCCGGTCAGCCTGGTGGACATCTATCCCACCCTGATCGAACTCTGCGGCCTGTCCGCCGTTCCCAACCTCGACGGGCACACCCTCGTTCCCCAGCTGCGGAATCCCAACACACCCCGCGCCCGCCCGGCGCTCACCGAATTCAAGCCCGGTCAGGCCGCCGTCCGCACGACCACCCACCGCTACATCCATTACGCCGACGGATCGGAAGAACTCTACGACCACCGCATCGATCCCGGGGAATGGACGAACCTCGCCGGCCGGCCGGAGTCGTCCGCCATCATGGCCCGGCTCACCCAATGGCTCCCGACAACCTGGGCTCCTCCCGCGCCCAAGAAGAAGGCCTACATCTTCAATCCCGACGACTACTCCTGGACCGTCAAGGCCACCGGGAAACGCATCGCGGGCTCCAGGCGCTGAGCAATCCGCCCAACAGCCAGATTCGCCCACTTTTCGCGCAATTTTCCCCAAGATTCTTCTGGCGCGCCCCTTTCGCGTCAGTAATGTAACCGCTCTTTTTACCGAATGAACGACATGGAACCCACCGCTGACATCGCATTGATCGGCCTGGCCGTCATGGGCCAGAACCTGATTCTGAACATGAACGACCACGGCTTCACCGTGGTCGCCTACAACCGCACCACCGAGAAGGTCGACCGCTTCCTCGCCAACGAGGCCAAGGGCACCAAGATCATCGGCGCCCACTCGATCGAGGAGATGGTGAAGCATCTCAAGCGGCCTCGCCGCGTCATGATGCTCGTCAAGGCCGGTCAACCCGTGGACGATTTCATCGAGCAGATCATCCCCCACCTGGAGCCCGGCGACATCATCATCGACGGCGGCAACTCCCTCTACGAGGATTCCATCCGCCGCACCAAATACGTCGAGTCCAAGGGCCTGCTCTACATCGGCACCGGCGTGTCCGGCGGCGAGGAGGGCGCCCGCCGCGGCCCCTCGATCATGCCCGGCGGTTCCAAGGAGGCCTGGCCGCACGTGAAGGACATCTTCCAGGCCATCTCCGCCAAGGTCGATGACGGCTCCCCCTGCTGCGACTGGGTGGGCGAGGACGGCGCCGGCCACTACGTCAAGATGGTCCACAACGGCATCGAATACGGCGACATGCAGCTCATCTGCGAGGCCTACAACCTCATGAAGACCGGCCTCGGCATGACCGCCGACGAGATGCACGAGGTCTTCAAGGAATGGAACGAAGGCGACCTCGATTCCTATCTCATCGAAATCAGCCGCGACATCCTCGGCTTCAAGGACGACGACGGCGAGCCCCTCGTCGAGAAGATCCTCGACACCGCCGGCCAGAAGGGCACCGGCAAGTGGACGGTCATCTCCTCCGCAAATCTCGGCACCCCGATCACCCTAATGGGCGAGGCCGTCTACGCCCGCTGCGTCTCGGCCCTGAAGGACGAACGCGTCAAGGCGTCCAAGAAGCTCCGCGGCCCCAAACCGATCATCAAGCTCGACCGCGCCAAGTTCGTGGAGCAGATCCGCCAGGCCCTCTACGCCTCCAAGATCATCTCCTACGCGCAGGGCTACATGCTCATGCGCGCCGCAGCCGAGGAATACAAATGGAAGCTCAACTGGGGCGGCATCGCCCTCATGTGGCGCGGCGGCTGCATCATCCGCAGCCACTTCCTCGGCAAGATCAAGGAGGCCTTCGACAAGCGCCCGCGCCTGACCAACCTGCTGCTCGACCCCTTCTTCAAGAGCGAGGTCCGCAAGAGCCAGACCGCCTGGCGGAACGTCGTGGCCGTCGCCGCCAAGAAAGGCATCCCCTGCCCCGCCTTCAGCTCGGCCCTGTCCTTCTACGACAGCATCCGCGCCGAACGCCTTCCGGCCAACCTGCTCCAGGCCCAGCGCGACTACTTCGGCGCCCACACCTACGAGCGCGTCGACAAACCTCGCGGCGAGTTCTTCCACACCAACTGGACCGGCCGCGGGGGCGACGTCTCCTCGTCCACCTACGACGTGTAAGAGAGCCGCTTCTCCAGACTTTCAGCAAAGCGCGGGCTTCGGCCCGCGCTTTTTTCGTGCGGAGCAGCAGAGGCAGTCTCTAACCCTTGTAGCAACCGACGTGAGGCGGCTCTGATCTCTGAGTCCCTTCTGTATTGAGCCTGGTCACGTCGTCTGTCACCAAGGCTGACGCCCCATTCGCCAATGTTGCCTCCGCCCCGCCCCCGCGTCACAATCCGCGAATCGACCGGTGATGAACAGCGTCACATCCACCCACATGAAACCACTCCTTCGTCTGCTTCTCCCCCTCATCGCCTCAGTGGCGCTGACCGCCTCCGCCGCTCCGGCCAAACGCCTCAACGTCCTGTTTTTCGCGGTGGATGACCTGCGACCGGAATTCGGCGCCTACGGGCGCGATTACATCCACAGCCCGAATCTCGACGCGCTGGCGGCGCGCGGGATGACCTTTCGACGCGCCTATTGCCAGCAGGCGGTCTGCTCCCCTTCGCGGACCAGTCTGCTCACCGGCGCGCGCCCGGACACCACCAAGGTCTACGATCTGGAAACCCATTTCCGGAAGAACATCCCGGACGTCATCACCCTGCCCCAGCACTTCAAGAAGAACGGTTACTTCGTTCAAGGCATGGGCAAGCTTTTCCACGGCGGCCTCGACGATTCGCCATCCTGGTCCGTCCCTTGGAGCCGTCCCAAGGCGCGAAGCTACGGTCACCCGGAGAATCTGAAACTCGTGGAACGCAAGTCCGCCGCCGCGCGCAAGGCCGGCAAGAAGGGCAAGGTCCTGAGCCGCGCCTCCCGCGGCCCCGCCTTCGAAGGCGCGGACGTGCCGGACAACACCTTCCACGACGGGGCCCTGGCCGACATGGCCGTCAAGACGCTCCGCAACCTGGCCCGGAAGGACCAGCCTTTCTGGCTGGGCGTGGGCTTCATCAAGCCGCACCTGCCCTTCGTCGCCCCAAAAGAATACTGGGACCTCTACGATCCCGCGAAAATCAAGCTGGCGTCCAACCCTTACCGTCCCAAGGGATCGCCCGACTACGCCATCGGCGACGGCGGGGAGATGCGCGTCTATGAAGGAATCCCGAAAGGCCACATCCCCGACGATCTCGCCCGCGAACTCAAGCACGGCTACTACGCCGCCATCAGCTACATGGACGCGCAGGTCGGCCGCGTGCTCGCGGAACTGGATCAACTCGGCCTCCGCGACAACACCATCGTGATCCTCTGGGGCGACCACGGCTGGAAACTGGGCGAGCACGACGCCTGGTGCAAACACACCAATATGGAACTCGACGCCAACGCCCCGTTGCTGCTCTCCGTCCCCGGCATGAGACACGCCGGCGCGCGCACGGACGCCCTGGTAGAGTTTGTGGACATCTACCCCACCCTGGCCGAACTCTGCGGGTTGCCGCTTCCTTCACATCTTGAAGGCTCCAGCTTCGCGCCGGTCCTCGACGCGCCTGACGCCCCGCGGAAACCCGCCGTCTTCAGCCAGTACCCGCGCGGCGTGAAGAAGAAACGCCTCATGGGTTACTCCATGCGCACGGATCGTTATCGTTTCACCCGTTGGGTGGAGAAATACGATCACTCCAAGGTCGATGCCATTGAACTCTACGACCACCGGAAAGACCCGCAGGAGAATGTCAATATCGCCGCCGACCCCGCCAACGCCGCCCTCGTGAGGAGACTGACGGCTCAATGGAAGCAAGGCTGGCGCGGGGCGCAGCCCCCGAAGTGATGCGGAAAGACATTCGGAGAGTTCCTTGGCACAATCCAGTTCGGAGTTCCGCCTTCAGGCAGTTGGGTGCGGGAAGGCATGCCGGGCGCCACACCGCGTAAACGCGGAACTCCAAACGCTCAGGCCTCATTCGTTTTCGTAAGCGCCGCTTGCAGATGGCGGTCTTTTCGCAAAGAGACTACGCCGCCATGAGCGGAATCGTCGGAGGCCACATCCCTGGCGCAACCCCGTTCGGAGTTCCGCCTTCAGGCGGTTCCGGCGCGGAAGGGCAATGTCGGGCGCCGCGCCGCGAAAACGTGAAATCCAAAACAGCGTCGCCTCGTCCGCTTCCCGAAGTCCGCAACCCGATGGCGCGCGCCCGAAACGACTTCAGGCGAACAGATCCATCACCGGCCGCCCCTTCCCGTCCTCGGTCACGTAGAACGGTCGGTTTTCCACCACGAACTCAGTCTTCGGGCTGATTCCCATGGCGGTCATGATGGTGGCGTGGAGGTCCATGATGGAGACTGGGTTCTCCACCGCGACCAACGGACGCTCGTCTGCCGTCTTTCCGTAAAGGAAACCCTTCTTCGTCCCCCCTCCGAACATGAGCACACTCGTGCCGCCGGTAAAATGACGATGCAGACCATAGTGCTTCAACTCCGTCATGGTGTCGCCCTTGAAGCGCGCCTGGTCGTTGGCGCTCGAACCGGGACGCCCCTCGATCAGGGCGTCGCGGCTGAATTCTGAGGCGATGATCACCAGCGTGCGATCCAGCATTCCGCGCTCCTCCAGATCCAGGATCAACTGCGCGATCGGGCGGTCGATCTCGGAATGCATCCGGTCCATGGTGGTATGGCCGTCATTGTGGGTATCCCAATGCAGGAAGGGCACATACTCGGTCGTGACCTCAACGAAGCGCGCTCCAGCCTCCACCAACCGCCGCGCCAGCAGGCAGCCCCGGCCGAAGCGGCTGTTGTCGTATTTCTCGCGGCTCTCCTTCGGTTCCAGCCCGATGTCAAAAGCCTTGCGTTCCTCGGAGGCAATGAGGCGGTCGGCGTTCTCCAGCGAACGCAGCATGGACTGCCGTTGGTGGTCGCTCATGAAATCCCGGTCCGGATTGGCGTCCACGAGCTTGCGGAAAAGTTTCGCGCGATTGGCGAAACGCTCGGCGGTCATGCCCTTTGGGGGCTGCACCGAGGCGGCGGCCTCCTCGGGAAAGGGGAGGTTCATCGGACCAAACTCGGAGCCAAAGAAACCGGCGGTGGTAAAGGCCTTCAATTCCTCCTTTTCCCCCACTCCTTCCAGCCGCTGCCCGATGTTGATGAACGGCGGCATAACCGGATTGCGGGGCCCGAGCACACGCGCCATCCAGGCTCCGAGATGGGGGCAGGCCACCGTCTGCGGCGGCACGTAGCCGGTATGCCAGTGATACTGGTGTCGAGAATGCAGGATGCTGCCCAGATCCGCCTGCACGGCCGAGCGGATCAACGTGGCCCGATCCATCACCCCTGCGATGTTCTCCAGCCCCGCGCAGATCTTGATGTTGTCCACCGCCGTATCGATCGAGGGAAAAGTGCTGAGGACCTTCTTCACCTCCAGCCCCGGCTCAAAGGGGTGATAGGCCTTCGGATCGAAGGTGTCGGGCGCGGCCATGCCCCCGCCCATCCAGAGCAGGATGCAGGCGTCAGCCCGGGCCTCGGGATGGTCGACCTTGGGCTTGCCGTCCTCGGCGGTCGCGGGCGCCGGTTCCCCGGCCATCCAGGCCGCGGCTCCGGCGGCGGCCAGCTTCTTCAAGAAATCCCGGCGAACAATCGGTTCCGGGGCCTGGGGATCAACATCGAATCTCATGGTCAGCAAACGCGACCATAACCAAGCGCGCGGGCTGGGAAAACCTCTTTCATCAGGGTTTGCGGACGCCCGCCCATGCGCAGCCGCGTTTGGAGGACTCACGGAAACAATCTGGTTGAAAAGCCCCCGGAAAAACCGCCATGGTCTGCCGCATGTCTACCGTGATTACAGGCCCTGTCTACGTCGTTAAGGACAACATCGACACCGATCAGATCATTCCGGCGCAGTATCTCGCCCTCGTGCCCACCATCGCCGAGGAATACGAAACCTTGGGCAGCCATGCCCTCTGCGGCCTGCCGGAATCGCTTTACCCGGAACGCTACGTCGCCGAGGGCGAACTCGACAGCCGCTATCCGATCGTCGTCGGCGGACGCAACTTCGGCTGCGGCAGTTCCCGCGAACACGCCCCCATTGCCTTGGGCTCGGCCGACTGCAAGCTTGTCCTGGCCGAGAGTTTCGCGCGCATCTTCTTCCGGAACTGCGTGGCGACCGGAGAGCTCTACCCCTGCGAGCTCGCCGACCGGCTCTGCGAGGAACTGGAAATCGGAGACGAGATCTCGGTGGATCTCGACGCCGCCACGGTCACCGTCGCCAAGACCGGCAAGGTCTACTCCTTCAAGCCGCTGGGCGACGTGCGGCCGGTCGTCGACGCCGGCGGACTTTTCAACTACGCCCGGGAAACCGGCATGATGCCCTCCTGAAGCGCGCTGCGGCGAAGAAACGCCCCGCAACTGCGGGTCAACACTCGGCAAAAATGGCGGTCGAGGAGCGGCCGGATTGTTCTTTCCGCCCCTTCGTTGAAGGCCTTAAATCGTCTTTTACCCGAGCCTAGCCCCGAATCCAGAAAAGAGTCCCATGGAAAAGAGCCACCGCAACATCCTGATCGTTCTGCTGGCGCTGCTGGCCGTCGTCTTCGCCTTCAACCGCTGGGCATTCAAGAAGACCCCTCCTTTGGAGGTTTCCCTCTTCGTCGGCCCCGCCTCCGCCAACGAGGAGTTTGCCGGCCAGGTCCTCACTCTCCTGGAGATTGAATGGGACGACTACTACGCGCCGATGCTCATCGAGGTCGCCGGCTTCGTGCCGGACACCAACCGCCTGGACCGGATCTTCCGGATTCTCGAGAAAGGCACGGGCCAGAAACTCGGGAACGATCCGGAGGCCTGGCGCCGCTGGCTCTGGAGCAACCCGGAACATTCCCATCCCGATTACGCCGAGTTCAAGGCTCTCCTCTACGAGCAGATCGATCCGTCGTTCCGCGAGTATTTCCACAAGCAGCGGGCCAAGACCGTCCGCCTCGACGAAATTGCCTGGGCCGGCATCGCCCGCGACGGCGTCCCGCCGATCTCCCAGCCCAAGCACATCGAGTCTCCGGCTCCCGACTTCATGCCCGACGCCGAACTGGTGGTGGGCATCGAACTCAACGGCAAGGCCCGCGCCTACCCCCACCGGATGCTCGAATACCATGAAATCGTGCAGGATGAGCTTGGCGGCGAACCCATTGTCGCGACGTTCTGCGGCTTCAGCGGAGTCCCCGCCTTCTACAGTTCGTCGATCAACAACGTCGTCTACGAATTCGGAACCAGCGGCTTCCTTTACCGGTCCAACAAGCTTCTCTACGACAAGTCGACAAAGTCTCTCTGGCAACAGTGTTCCGGGCTGCCGGTCGTCGGCCCCATGGCCGGCGGCTCCACCAAACTCCGCCCCCTGCCGGTCGTGGTCACGACCTGGAAGGCCTGGCGCGAGGCGCACCCCGGGACCTCCATGCTCTCCCCCGAGACCGGCTTCAACATCGACTACAGTCGTCCCACCCAGTTCGCCGAATACTCCCAGGATGACAGCGCGATCTACGGCGTTCCGAAACTCGACAACCGGCTGAAGAACAAGGCCGAGATCCTCGCCATCCGCGCCATGGACGCCAACGCGAAACAGCTGGCCATCTCCCACGAACTGCTCAAGCAGAACGCCGTCCACCATGGCGAATCCGGCGGCCACGGATACGTCGTCCTCACCGAACCCGCCGGCGCCAGCCGCGTCTACGAAAGCGGCGACACCAAGTTCACCGCCTTCGACGGCAAGACCGCGACCGACTCCAACCAGGGCGCGTGGAAACTCACAGAGAGCGCGCTCATTGGCCCGGACGGAGCCAAGCTTCGCCGCTACGCGGCGCACCGCGCCTACTGGTTCGCTTGGAGCGCCGCCTACCCGGACACCGAACTGGTGAAGTGACCGGGACCGCGGCGAGCCTCCATTCCCGCTTCACCGGCGCCTTCGCTCCGGGCCAGCCAAACCCATCGAACCCAGCATGAAGTCAAAAAAACGCCCCTCCTCGTTCATCCTCGCCGTCGCGCTGAGCGTCAGTTTCTTGTTCTCCATGGCCGCCGCCGACCAGCCCGAGAGCTTCGGCGCCTCCAAGGACGGCAAACCCGTCCACCTCTACACGTTGAAGAGCGACAAGGGGCTCGTCGCCAAGATCAGCACACTGGGCGCGACGCTCGTGGAGCTGCGCGTTCCCGACAAGAACGGCAAGGTCGAGGACGTGATCCTGGGCTGGGACGACGCGGCGGGCTATCAGTCCGAGGACAACCAGTATTTCGGCTGCACGACCGGGCGCGTCTGCAACCGCATCGCGAAGGGCCGCTTCACCCTCGATGGCAAGGAATACAAGCTGGCGATCAACAACGAGCCGAACCACCTGCATGGAGGCGTCGAGCGCAGCCTCGACAAGGTCGTCTGGAAGGCGAAAGCCTTCAAACCCAAGGCCGGCCTGGACGGGTTGCGCCTGACCTACACCAGCCCCGACGGCGAGGAAGGCTATCCAGGCAAACTTACCGTCACGGTCAGCTTCGTCGTCCTGACGGACAACGGGCTCCGGATCTTCTACAGCGCAAAGACCGACAAGGCCACGCCGGTCAACCTGACCAACCACGCCTACTTCAACCTCGCCGGCGCCGGCGCCCCCACGGTCCTGGATCATCTGCTGCGCCTCAACGCCGACAAATACACCCCCACCGACGACACCCTCATCCCGACCGGCAAGATAGCGTCCGTCGAGGGCTCACCGCTGGATTTCCGCAAGCTGACCAAGATCGGCGCACGAATCGAGAAACTCACGGACACCGCCGCGCTGGGCTACGACCACAATTTCGTGTTGAACCGGAAGGGCGACCAGAAGGCGCAACTCGCCGCCATCCTACGACACCCGAAATCCGGACGCACACTCACCATTCGCACCACGGAGCCGGGCATCCAGTTCTATTCCGGCAACTTCCTGAAAGGGCAGAAAGGCAAGGCCGGCAAGACCTACGCCCACCGCAGCGCCGTCTGCCTGGAGACCCAGCATTTCCCGGATTCCGTGAACCACCCGGAATTCCCGACCACCATCCTGAAGCCGGGCAAGACCTACACGTCGAGCACGACCTACCTGTTCTCCGCGAAGTGAGGCGGAAGGCAGTCTGAATTCGCGAAGCCGCTCCCTTTCGGGACTGTGTGGAACCTCCCCGCTTCGTAGCAGCCGAGGTGACGAGGCTCACTTATCAATGACTTACGCATTGAAATGAGCCTCGTCACCTCGGCTGCTACCGTTCTTACACAATGTCTCTTGGAAGCGAGATCCCAAACGTGTGGAACGCAAAACCTCCGGGGCCTTCGCCTCGTTCGGCGACCAATGCCCGGATACCCGCGCCTTGTCTTTCCACGGCGGCCATACCAGCGCTGCCGAGGGTGAGCAGCCCGGTGGCCATGGCGTCCGTGTCCGTGGCGGAGGGGCTGGTCACGGCGGCGAGGGCGGCTCCTTCGGTGGGACGCCCGGCTCGCGGATCGAGCACGTGACCGTATGTGCGATCCTGTGATTGAAAGCCCTTTCCCCAGATCGCCGACACGGAAATGCCCTCGTCCCGAAGAGCCAGGGTGGTCAGGGTGGATTGCGCGCGTTCCTCCTCGGTGACGCTTGCCGGATCCAGCATGGCGCGTTCGCTGAAGCGCGGATGTTCGATGGCGACCTTCCAGGCCTCGGCGTCGGGCGGGGCGCCGACCGCGTAGGCCGTGCTGGTGCCCCCGTGGATGAAGGCGCTCTCAATCTCCGCGTCGCGGAGCAGTTCCGCCGCCTCCTCCAAAGCGTAGCCCTTGCCGATCGCGCCCAGGTCCAGCAGGACGCCCGGGCGGGCAAAACGCACGGTCCGGCAAGTCTCATCAAGGAGGACATGTCGCATCCCGACCTTGGCGAGGGCTGCCTCAAGTTCCTCGTCGGTCGGGACGCGCCCGGTTCCTCCGGCGAGCCCCCAAACCTTCATTAGCGGGGCTATGGTGATGTCGAAGGCGCCGCCAAATTCGGCGTGAAGCTCCCCCGCCCTTTTCAGCAAGCTGAAAAGCCGGGGCTCGATCTGGACCGCCTCGCGGGCGGCGCGCGCGTTGAGGCGGCTGATCTGGCTGTGGGGATTGTAGAAACTCAACTGCGCGTCCAGTCGCTCGATCTCGTCGAGGGCCTCCTCGCCGACGGCCCGCAAGGCGGTCTCGTCCTCCCCGTGCAGGACGATCTCGAAACGGGTCGCCATGGCGTGGCGGGCGAGGGTGACGGTGTTCATCGCGGCGTCTCGACAGAGTTCGTTTCCTTACACAGCTGTAATGTTGGCGAAAGGTCCCGGTCAGGTTCGGGCTGTCTCAGTTTCCGAAAACAAATCCGAAATTCAATTTCGGGCGAACGAAATCGGAACCGAGACTGTCACATTCAACCCAGATCAGAAAGCCATGAAAAAGATGAACAAAGTGTTTGGCCCCCGCATGCGGGCCTTTGTGTTTGGAACCGCCGCTGTGGCCCTGGCCTGCAGCCTGACCCTCAGCGCCTTCAGCGGCGACGCGAAGAACAAGGAAAGAAAGCCGGCGAAGGTCGCGATCGACAACTCGCCGATCAACCGCACCGGGGACGTGTTCACCAGCTTCGCGCCGGTCGTGAAGCGGGTCGGTCCCAGCGTGGTGAATGTCTTCGTCACCGCCAAGGCTGAGATGCGCGACACCTCCTTCCAGGGCGGGTTCCCGGACGATGAACTGTTCCGTCGCTTCTTTGGCGATCGTTTCCAGGGACCGGGGCGGAATATGCCGATGCCGAAGCGCAAGGGCGTGGGCTCCGGCGTGATCGTCACCGCGGACGGCTACATCCTGACCAACGCCCACGTGGCCGAAGACGCCGAGGACATCCGCGTCGTGCTGGCCCCGGACGAAAAGGAATACACCGCCGAGGTCGTCGGCGTCGATAAGGGCACGGACATCGCCGTGCTGAAAGTCGATGCCAAGGATCTCCCGCACATCACCTTGGGCGACAGCGATCAACTGGAGATCGGCGACCTGGTTCTCGCCGTGGGCAACCCCTTCGGCATCGGACAAACCGTGACCATGGGCATGGTCAGCGCAAAGGGCCGCGCCACCATGGGCGGGGACCTGGAATACCAGGACTTCATCCAGACCGACGCGGCGATCAACCCCGGCAATTCCGGTGGCGCGTTGGTGGACGCGAAGGGCCGCCTCGTCGGGGTCAATACCGCCATTCTGAGCCGCAGCGGCGGCAACAACGGCATCGGTTTCGCCGTGCCTGTCAACCTCGCGCGCACGGTCATGGAAAGCCTGATCGAGAACGGTCGCGTGGTGCGCGGTTACCTCGGGGTCCTGATCCAGGATGTCACCCCCGATCTGGCGAAGGCCTTCCAACTGTCCGACGATGCGCGCGGAGCCCTGGTATCCCAGGTCGAGGACGGCGGCGCGGCCGGCAAGGCCGGCATCAAGGCCGGCGACGTCATTGTCGCCTTCAACGGCGAGAAGGTGAAGGACTCCCGCAGCCTCAAGCTGCGCGTGGCCGGCACCTCGCCGCGGACCAAGACCTCCGTGAAGATCCTCCGCGATGGCAAACCGATGGAACTTTCGGTGAAGTTGAAGGAACTGACCGGCGACGAAACCCTGCTGGCCGGCCGCGGCGCACATGAGAACGGGGCCGCTGAGAAGCTCAAGGGCGTGGGAGTGGAAGATGTGTCACGCGAGGCGCGTCGCCGCTTCCGCATCCCGTCGGATGTTTCCGGCGCGCTGGTCAACTCGGTGGCGGTCAATTCCCCCGCCTACGAGGCAGGCCTTCGCCAGGGCGATGTCATCCTCGAAATGAACCGGCAGGCCGTGGATTCCGCGGACGACGCGGTCAAGCTGAGCCATGAACTGGAAACGGACGTCGTCCTGCTGCGGGTCTGGAGCGGCGGCGGCAGCCGTTACATCGTCGTGGACGAGAGCAAATAGTCTGGTATCGCATGTTCAGTTGGGGCTGGCGCCCTCTTCCGCGGTGGTTGGTTCCCGCGGGGGAGGGCGTCGCTTTATTCGTGACGGGTGACAGGCTTGTCGCGCCGTAGCTACAGAGCGAAGGCGGATGACTGGTTGCGGGTTGCGAGGGAGCTGGCTGGGGTTTAAGCATTGCCTCGCGCCCATCACGAATCAGGAATCACGAATCACAAACCCAATGCGCATTCTCATAGTCGAAGACGATCCCAAGATCTCGTCCTTTGTCGTGAAGGGCCTGAAGCAGAGCGGCTTCGCGGTGGATGCGGCGGCCGATGGCGAGGAAGGACTCCTGATGGCGCGCGCCTCGAAGCCGGATGTCGCGGTTGTCGATGTGATGCTGCCGAAGCTGGACGGCCTGAGCCTGGTCCGGCGGTTGCGCCAGGACGGCATCAGGCTCCCGATCCTGATCCTGAGCGCCAAGGCGAGCGTGGACGACCGGGTCGCGGGCCTGCAGGCCGGCGCCGACGATTATCTCACCAAACCCTTCGCCTTCTCCGAACTGCTCGCGCGGGTGCAGGCCCTGCTGCGCCGCGCCTCCGGCGCCGCGGAACCGACGCGCCTCATTGTCGGCGACCTGTCGATGGACCTGCTGACCCGGGAGGTGATCCGGGAAGGCAGACAGATCGAGTTGCAGGCGCGCGAATTCAGCCTGCTCGAATACCTGATGCGCAGCGCCGGTCGCGCGGTGACCAAGACTCTGATCCTGGAGCATGTCTGGGACTACAACTTCGATCCACAGACCAACGTGGTGGACGTCCTCGTGCACCGGTTGCGCTCGAAGGTGGACAAGGATTTCGACGGCAAGATGATCCACACCATCCGGGGCGTCGGCTACGTCCTCAAGGCGCCGCAACCGGACGGGGAACGCTGAACGCGAAGGAGAAGTCATGACCTTGGCACGAATCAAACAGGGGCTGCGTTCAACGGGATTCCGGTTGAATCTCTGGCACGCGTTCCTGTTCACGGTCAGTTCAATGGTCCTGTTCGCGCTGGTCTACGCCCTCTTGGGCAGCGCCTTGGCGCAAAAGGACGCAGAAACCGTCGCCCGGCAGCGCGACGAATACGCGGCGATCTACCGCGAGGTCGGACCGCGCGGATTGGAACGCTGGGTGCGGCAGCAGGAAGCCGCGCGACGGTTGCATTCGTTTTTTGTGCTGGTGAACCGGCCCGATGGCCGCACGGCCCTGCTGCTGGCCTCGAAGGAATGGGTGGAATTCGACGTCGTCCGCCTGGGCCCGTTCATCCTCGAGTCGCACGAAGGCACGTTGCGGATTCCCGAGGACGACCGCCGCGACCTGGTGTTCTCCCCCCCCGCCCCATTGCCGGACGGAAACGCACTCGTGGTCGGCCGCAAGTCAGACAGCCGCGAGACATTGCTGGAACCGGTGCGGAAGATCTTTGCCCTGGCGCTCGCGCCGATCGTGCTGCTGGGATTTGCCGTGGGCTGGTTTCTTTCCTGGCGGGCGATGCGGCCGGTCCGCGAGGTCGTGGCCACGGTGACCGCCATTGTCGAGGAGCGCCGGCTCAACGCCCGCGTGCCCACCCGGGAGACACGGGACGAACTGAACGACCTGGCGATCTTGTTCAACCGCATGCTCGACCAGAACCAGCGTCTGATCGAGGCCATGAACCATTCGCTGGATAATGTCGCACATGACCTCCGGACGCCCTTGACGCGACTTCGCGGCGTGGCCGAACTGGCCCTGCGCGAAGACGCCGACCCCGAGACGGCGCGCGAAGCGCTGGCTGAATGCGTGGAGGAATCAGACCAGGCTCTGGCCATGCTCAAGGCGTTGATGGATGTGGCGGAGGCGGAATCCGGCGCGCTGAAGCTGGACCGCAAGCCGGTGGATCTTAAGGCAATGCTGGAGGAACTGGCGGAGGCCTACGAATTCATCGGGGAGGAAAAGGGCGTCACGATCGAACGCGTATTCGGCGAGACTCCCTGCGAATTGTCCGTGGATGCGGTTCGGATGCGGCAGGCCTTCGGCAATCTCCTGGACAACGCGGTAAAATACAGCGCCCCGGACGCGCCGGTGCGCGTGCAGATCGAGCCCGGCGAGGAATGCGTGACCGTGTCGGTGTCAAACGCGGGCGACAGCATTTGCGAGGAGGATCGCGAGAGAATCTTCGAGCGGCTATACCGGGGCGACAAAAGCCGCTCGCAACGCGGCCTGGGCCTCGGACTCAGCCTGGTCAGAGCCATCGTCGAGGCGCACCGGGGAACGGTCGAGGTGGGAGAGGCTCCGGAGGGCGGAGGGGCGAAGTTTGTGGTCAGGTTGCCGAAGGGCGGCGAAGACAAGAACCTCAAATCTCAAACTCCAACTCCCAACTGAATTCCCAGTCTCTCCCCAGCCGGGCGCGCCACAGTGAAGCCCTACGACGTTTGGGAATTTGGAACTTGGAGCTTTTTCAGCCCTTTCCCTCAGTCCGCTTGGGCGCCCAAGCGGTTCCTCAGCCTACTTCCCGCCTTCCACCGTCCGCTTGTATCCGATGATGCCGTCGGCGATGGCGCGGGCGGTCTTTTCGCGGTGGGAGGAGCTGGTGATCTTCTTGAGTTCGGTCCGGTTGGACATGAAGCCGGCCTCGATCAGGACGGCCGGCATGGCAGCGTAGCGGAGGACAGCGAAGCGGGCGCGCTTGATGCCGCGGTCGCGGGGCGCGGCGGCGTCGACAAGGGCGCGCTGGATCTGATGAGCCAACAGGGCGTTCTCCTCGTCGTGACGGTTGCCTGGATAGGATACCGAGGTGGCTCCCCGACCGCCGGCGTTGGTGGAGGCAGCTCCCGGCGGCGTGAGGCAGTAAATCTCCGGGCCGCTGGCGGAGCGCCCCGCGCCCGGCGCGGAATTGAAGTGGATGCTCACGAACAGGTCGGCCTCGTGGCGCAGCGCCACGGCAGGCCGGGAACTGAGGGAGAGTTTCTTGTCGGTGTCGCGCGTCATCACCACCTTGAGACCGGCTGACTCGAGTTTCTTTCGGACCGACCGGGCGAGTTCCAACGTCAGGGACTTCTCCCGATACCGGCCTTCATTGTTGCCGGGATCGGCCCCGCCGTGGCCGGGATCCAGGCATACCGTGTCGATCTTTCGCGTTTCCGCCTTCGGTGGATAAAGCACCGGCATGATCGCCTTCTCAAGGTCGAGCAGGGAGATATAAGCTGACCCCTTCCAGATCTTCGGAGCGCGGGAAAGCCAGAGCCGGACGCCGTTCATTTCGGCCTTCGGGGATCCGATGTTGAAGATCAACTTGGACCAGCGACTCGTGGCTTGGAACGATTGCCCTTTCTTGAGCCATTTTGTCTCGAACCGGATGGCCTTGGCCCAGTCATCAACCCGGACATACTGCCCGCCGGAGAGACGCACAGGCCTGAGTTTGTCCATGACGACGGTCGCCAGCGCATGGTGCGCCAACATCAGAAAAAGAAGAGCTGTTCCCGCCCGGATCATAAACAGAAATTCCTAGTGGATGAGCCCCCTGAATGACAAGCATGAACCTTCCTGAAGCAGCATTTATTGGCAGTTTCAAAACGAATTCCAAAACGGGTTGACGCCCCATGGGCCAGTCCCTAAGTTTCGCTTCCCGGTCAAAGAGACGGGCGGCTGCGGAGCTTCTGGCAGCTGTGGATGATAGACACCAAACTCAATTCCATATGGCGGACAATTCGGAATTCAAAGCGGGCCTAGAAGGCGTCGTCGTCGCGCAAACCAAGCTCAGCTCGGTGCGGGGCGACATCGGAGAGTTGATCTACTGCGGCTACAACATCGACGAGTTGGCCGGAAACGCGACGTTCGAGGAGGTTGTTTACCTGCTCTTCCACCAGAAGCTTCCGAACCAGGCCGAGTTGGACGAGTTGAAGGCCTCACTCGCCTCCAAGCGCGACCTGCCCCAACCGGTGGTGGATCTCATCAAGGCCCTGCCCCAGGACGCCCGTCCAATGCACGCGATCCGCTCCGCTGTTTCCGCGCTCGGCTGCTTCGATCCGAACGCCGACGACAACAGCCTTGAAGCGGCCCGCGAAATGTCCATCAGCCTGCTGGCCAAGATCCCGGTGATCACCGCGTATTTTCACCGGGCGCGCCAGGGAAAAGAGCTGGTGGCTCCCGACCCTTCCCTCTCCGAGGCCGAAAACTTCCTCTACATGGTCGATGGCGAGAAGCCCTCGGCGGACAAGGCCGCGACCATGGACGTGTGCTACATCCTGCATGCCGACCATGGCTTCAACGCCTCGACCTTCAGCGCCCGCGTCACCATTGCGACCCTCAGCGACATGTATTCGGCGATCACCTCCGCGATCGGAACGCTCAAAGGCCCCCTGCACGGCGGCGCGAACGAGGGCGTGATCAAGATGCTTCAGGAGATCGGCTCGCTGGACAAGGTGGACGCCTACGTCGAGAACGCCCTGGCCACCAAGCAGAAGATCATGGGCATCGGCCACCGCGTCTACAAGGTGCTCGATCCCCGGGCTCCGCACCTCAAGCGCATGGCCCAAAAACTGACCGCCGAACTGGGCGACAGCAAATGGATCGACATGAGTGAGCGCATCGCCTCGCTGATGCTGGAGAAGAAAGGCCTCAACGCCAACGTCGATTTCTATTCCGCCACGGTCTACTACTCGCTGGGCATCCCGACCGACCTCTTCACGCCCCTGTTCGCCATCTCCCGCACTGCCGGCTGGACGGCGCAGGTGCTGGAGCAGCTTGCCGAGAACCGGCTGATCCGCCCGCGCGCCAAATACGTCGGCGCCGAGGGCCTCAAGTTCGTTCCCCTCGGGGAGCGTTGAGTCGACGGGTTTCTTGGCTTTTTTACCAATCCTCTGCCGGCGCCGGCCTTTCCGGCGCCGCTTCACAGCATACATTTCATGAACATCCACGAATATCAGGCCAAACAGTTGTTCGCCCAATACGGGGTCAAGGTCCCCTCCGGCGATCCCTGCACGAGCGTCGAGGAGGCCCAGGCCATCGCCGACCGGGTCTTTGGCGAAGGGCACACCAAGGTCGTCGTCAAATCCCAGATCCACGCCGGCGGACGCGGCAAGGGGACCTTCAAGGACGGCTTCCAGGGAGGCGTGCATCTCTGCGACAGCGTCGAGGACACCGTCGCCAAGGCCAAGGCCATGCTCGGCAATGTGCTCGTCACGAAACAGACCGGCCCCGAAGGCAAGCAGGTGAACACCATCCTCATCGCGGCGGCCGAGAAGATTGTCAGCGAGTTCTACCTGGCCGTCCTGCTGGACCGCGAAAGCGGCCGGCCCCTGGTCATGGCCAGCACCGAGGGCGGCATGGACATCGAGGAGGTGGCCGAGAAGACCCCCGAAAAAATCCTCAAGGAGACCGTCGATCCCGCCTTGGGACTGATGCCCTACCAGGCGCGCAAGATCGCCGCGGGCCTGGGCTTGGAAGGCAAACTTCTCAATCAGGGCGCCAAGCTGCTCATGGGCGTCTACAAGACCTGGTGGGAGTGCGACGCCTCCCTGGTCGAGATCAACCCGCTCTGCATCGTGGAGACCCCGGACGGGGGCCAGGACATCGCGGCGGTCGACGCCAAGATCGGCTTGGATGACAACGCCCTCTACCGCCACAAGAACATCGAGGAGATGCGCGACCTCAACGAGGAGGCTCCCCTCGAGGTCGAGGCCAGCAAATACGATCTCAACTACATCAAGCTCGACGGCAACATCGCCTGCCTCGTCAACGGCGCCGGGCTCGCGATGGCCACGATGGACATCATCAAGCACTTCGGCGGCGAACCGGCCAACTTCCTCGATGTCGGCGGCGGAGCCAGCAAGGAGCAGGTTTCGGCCGCTTTCAAGATCATCCTGAGCGACCCGAACGTGAAGGCGATCCTGGTCAACATCTTCGGCGGCATCATGGACTGCAACGTCATCGCCGAGGGCATTGTGGCGGCGGTCAAGGAGACCGGCCTGACCCTGCCCCTGGTCGTCCGCCTCGAAGGCAACAACGTCGTCGCGGGCAAGGCCACCCTTGAAGGTTCCGGCCTTTCCCTCGTCAGCGGCGACTCCATGGCGGATGCCGCCGAAAAGGTCGTGAAGACGGTCGCCTGACCCGGTCGGGACGAAGCACGAGTCACAAATCACAAATCACGAACCCCGTTTTCCCATGTCCATCCTCGTCAAACCCGACACCAAGGTCCTGATCCAGGGCATCACCGGCGGCTTCGGCGCCCGGCACACCAAGCTCAGCCTCGAATACGGCACTGATGTCGTCGCCGGCGTCACCCCCGGCAAGGGCGGTCAGAAATTTGAGGACCAGGTCCCCATCTTCGACACCGTCGCCCAGGCGGTCGACGCCACGGGCGCCACGGCCTCAGCCATCTTTGTTCCCCCGCCCTTCGCGGCCGACGCGATCCTGGAAGCGGTGGACGCGGGGGTGGAGGTGATCGTCGCCGTGACCGAGGGCATTCCCGTCCGCGACATGATCGAGGTGAAGCGCGTGATGGAGGGAAGCAAGTCCCGCCTGATCGGTCCGAACTGCCCGGGCCTCGTGACCCCCGGCGAGGGCGAGAATTCCAAGGGCGGCTGCCGCATCGGCATCGCGCCGGGCTACATCCACAAGAAGGGGACGATTGGGGTCGTTTCCCGCAGCGGCACCCTGACCTATGAGGCCGTCTGGCAGCTCACCTGCGCCGGCAAGGGGCAGTCCAGCTGCGTCGGCATCGGCGGCGACCCGGTCAACGGCACCAGCCACCTGGATGTCATCAAGATGTTCAACGACGACCCCGAAACCGAGGGCATCATCATGATCGGCGAGATCGGCGGTTCCGCCGAAGAGGAAGCCGCCGCCTGGATCAAGGAGAACTGCAAGAAGCCGGTCGCCGGCTTCATCGCCGGAACCACCGCGCCTCCCGGACGCCGCATGGGCCACGCCGGCGCCATCGTCAGCGGCGGCAAGGGCACGGCCGAAGCCAAGATCGAGGCCTTCAAGGACGCCGGCATCGCCGTCGCCGAGACGCCCAGCCAGATGGCCGAGGCGTTGTTGTCGTTGATGTAGGTTCCCAGCTTTCTGATCCGCATTTCGCGGCAACCGGAGCCTTGAGACTTCGGTTGATTCCCCTTGGCCTGCTCTCGTAGATTGGGCCGCATGAAGAGACTGTTCTGGAATCGGGCCGCCGTAATCGTGGCGGCGTCGGGAGTGTTGTCGTTTTCCGCTGTCGCCGCCGATATTGACCACCTCCAAGGGGAGATGGCCGGCGAGGTGACCGCGGACAGCGTGATCCTGCAATCGCGACTGACAGGAGCGAAGTTGACCAAGGATGGCGACGTGCCGGGCGCCGCTGGCGCGGCGCGCTTTGAGATCGCCGACAACGAGGCCTTTCGCGGATCCCGGTTCACTCCCTGGCAGCAGGCCCGACCGGAGGACGATTTCATGGTGAAGGTAAAGGTGGCGGATTTGAAGCCGGGGACGAAGCATTTCTACCGTTTACATTTCGGCGCGAACAAAGCGACCGCCAAGGCGGGACAGACACGATCATTCAAGACCCATGTCGGCGCCGGGCTTACGGCCGGCGCGAGCTTTGTCGTCGTGACCGGGATGAACTACGCCTTCTTCCAGGACGGTCCAAGGGGCGACGGCAAGCGCGCCTACGAAGGCCCGGACAAGGCGCTGGGTTACCCGGCGTTGAAGGCGATCCTGGACCTGAAGCCGGACTTCTTCGTCGGCACGGGCGACAACGTCTACTACGACCACCACAAGAAGTTCAGCGCAACGGACGCCCCCTCGATGCGGAAGAAGTGGCACGAGCAGTTTGTGCAGCCGCGCTTCGTGGATCTGTTTGCGGAGGTGCCGACCTATTGGGAGAAGGACGACCACGACCACCGTTACAACGACAACGACAACACCGGCGATCGCAAGCCCTCCAGCGAACTGGGCATCCGGATCTTCCGGGAGCAGGTCCCCATCGTCGATCCGGAGGATCCGAACGCGGTCACCTACCGCACGCACCGGATCAGCAACGAGCTGCAGATCTGGCTGCTGGAGGGGCGGGACTACCGCAGCCCGAACCGCATGCCGGACGGGCCCGACAAGACCATCTGGGGCGCGACGCAGAAGGCCTGGTTGAAGCGGACGCTGCTGAAGTCGGACGCCGCATTCAAGGTGGTCATCTCCCCGACGCCCATGGTCGGGCCGGACGGGAAGGGAAAGAAGGACAACCATACGAACATCGGCGGCTTCCGGCATGAAGGGAACGAGTTCTTCGCCTGGGCAACGGAGAACGGATTCCTGGACAAGGGGCTTTACCTGATCTGCGGCGACCGGCATTGGCAGTATCACTCGATCCATCCGAGCGGCTTTGAGGAGTTTTCGACCGGCGCGCTGGTGGATGCGAATTCGCGGATGGGCGTCAAACCGGGCTCCAAGAACAGCACCGATCCCGGTGGGCTGGTAAAGCAGCCCTACACCTCGCGCGTCCCCTCGGGCGGATTCCTGCATGTCGTGGTGGAAACGCCCAGGAAGGGCGGCTCCGCAAAACTGCGCTTCAAGTTCTTCGACGAACACGGCGAACTGCTGCACGAAGTGGTGAAGGAGAAACGACTGTGAGGACTGAGATACATCCGCCCGTTTCGCGACGTCTTTTCATCGAGAGCATCGCCGTTTCCGTCACGGCCTCGACCTTCCGCTTGAAAGGCATCGAGGCCGGCGCCCCGGCCGGCGAGGTCGGCATCACCACCTCGTCCATCGACGCGCACGTGGGGGCGACCTCCGCGGGAGGGAAGATTGCAATCATGGACCTGCCGCGCGTCCTCCGGGAGGAACTGGACATGCGCGTGATCGATCTGAACACGGGCGCCCTGGCCAAGGCCGGCACGCGGATTGAAGCCTTTCGCGCCGCAGCGGAAAGGGCGGGCTGCGTGGTCACGAACCTCAAGATGAACCAACGCGGACTGGACATGAACTCGCCGGATCAGGCTGTGCGGGACAAGGCTCTGGCGGTCTATCGAAACTCGATCGATGACGCCGCGAAAGCCGGCGCCAAATGGGCGCGCCCGTTGCCCCTGCCCCAACTGCCGGATATGGCGATCCACGTGGACAGCTACCGAAGGCTGGCGGATCACGCGGCGAAGGTCGGCGTGCGGATGCTGGTGGAGAATTATGGCTGGATGCAAGCGGACGCGGATTCCATTCCCGATCTGATCAGGCGCATTGGACACGACGTTGCCGCGAGCCCAGACACGGGAAACTGGAACAACGACGAACTGCGTTGGGAAGGCCTGAGGAGGGCGTTCCCGCTGGCAGTCACCTGCGACTTCAAGGCGCGGACGCTGGGCCCCGACGGCGCCCACGCGGCCTACGATCTCCAGCGTTGTTTCCAAACCGGTTGGAACGCCGGTTTTCGTGGCCCGTGGTGCCTGGAGCATGCCCACAAGGATCGCAAGACGCTGTTCCGCGGCTTGACGCTGTTGCGGGACAAACTGCGCGGGTGGATGACTCAGGCGGCGCGTTGAAACCGTCAAGGTTCGCCGCGCCCAGGACAGGACAATGAAGGCCGGGGGCCGGTTGGAAAGGGAATCTCGGGAGATGCGAAAACAAAAGTCCCTAAAATCATACAAATCCCCCGCTGCCATTGTCTATGGGGTAAGATGTCGAACGAATCGCCAGACTGCCCCGCTTGGCTGGAACCGCTCTACGAACGCCAGGCCCCCGGCCTGATCCTCTATGGAAGAGCCCTCGGACTGAGCCACTCCGAGTCCGAGGATGTCCTTCAGGAGACCTTCCTGAAACTGATGGCTCTCCCGGAAAAGCCCCGCCAACCGGACTTCTACTGCCTGCGCGCCTTCCGCAACCGCGCCTTGACCCACAAGCGCGGATTCTGGCGTCGCCTCGCCCGCGAACTGGAATCCAGCCGCTGGTTCGAACGCTCGCCCGACGAGACGCCGCAGGAACGCGCCGCCATGAAGGCCCTCGCCAAGCTGCCACCCCCGCAACGAGAGGTGATCGTGCTCAAGTTCTGGCGCCGCCTGACTTTCGAGCAGATCGGCGAACTGCTCTCCATCTCCCCCAACACCGCCGCCGGCCGCTATCGCTATGGCATCGACAAACTCAGAATCCAGCTCCGCCATGAACCGACCCTCGAACTTCCCCCTTTCGGCGCACTGGAGACCGCGTGAGCCGTCGCCGACGGTCGCGGGCCGGCTCTTCAACCGCCGGCCCGACCGCGCGCCCGCGCTCGCAACCCTGGTCACCCGTTGCCTGGCCCAGGCCGCCGCCTGCCTCTGCGCAATCTGCGTCTCGCTCGCGCAATACGCCCCGCACGACCTGCTGCTGGATCACGCCGAACGCCCTGGCGCCCCGACAATGGGCGCGGGCCTCGTGTCGCGCATTCCCCCACAAAACATGGCCAACAACCGCGTCGCGCGCGCGTCCGGGCCGATTTTGGAATGGACAAACCCCGCCCCCATCAATTCAACTACCGGCTTTCTTTTGCAAACGTTCACCAACAGCGCAATGTTCTGACGCGCCGGCCCGACGTGATCTCCCGGCCGGTAAAGGTCGTATTCTGCTCCTCCCATGGCAAAGAAACCCAAGCGTACAGACAATCGCCTCTCGCCCCCCGACAAGGCGGCCCCGGAACCCGAGCCTGACGACACGGCCGAACCGCCCCAAGGCTCGCTCAAACTGGAACGCGACAAGACGGAAGCCGTCCTCGGCGGTGTGTGCGCCGGCATCGAGAATCGCACCCTGCTTCCCGCAGCGCTCTGGCGGATCCTGTTCGCCGCCGGAAGTCTCCTGTTCGGGATCGGCCTGATCGCCTACATCGCCCTCTGGGTGACTCTGCCCAAGGCATCGGCCCCGCTTGCGCAAGGCGAGGAGCCCCCCGCCCCGCACAAGGGACTCTACCGTCGTGTGGACTGGCTCAGCTTCGCCATTACGACGTTTGTCGTGATGATCGGCTACTGGTTCACCCTGGCCACGGACCTGACACTCGAGGATTCCGGGGAGTTGGCGGTGGGCTCCCTCTACGCCGGCGTGCCCCATCCTCCTGGCTATCCTGTCTGGACGCTCTACACCTGGGTCTTCGCGAATTTCATCCCCTTCAGCAACATCGCGTGGCGCGTGGCCCTCTCTTCGGCCGTCGCGGGCGCGTTTTCCTGCGGTCTGATCGCCCTGATGGTCTCCCGCGGCAGCAGCATGCTGCTGGAAGGCATCGAGATCTTCAAAGACATCGACCGCAAGGTGGAGGAGCGCCTCTGCGGCGTGGTCGGCTACGTGGCCGGCACGTTGATGGCCTTCAACGGGTTCTTCTGGAGCCAGGCCGTCATCGTCGAGGTCTACACCCTGAGCGTGCTCTCCCTCGTCGGCGTGCTGGCCTTCCTCCTGCGCTGGATCTACGAACCCAGTCGGCTGCGCTACCTCTACTGGGCCTTCTTCTGGTTCGGGATCTGTTTCACCAACCACCAGACCCTCATTGTCGCCGCCGTCGGCATCGAGATCCTCATCGCGCTGCGCGACCGGAAGCTTGGCCGGGACCTGTTCCTGGTCAACAGCCTCGTCTACCTGTTCGTCTGGACCGTCCACAAGACCGTGGCGCCCCTCCAGACCCTGGACAACGCCATCCTCCAGAAGATCTTCCACTTCATCGGCGTGGGCTCCATGTTGTCGTTCGGCTACTTGTCCTCCCGGACCATGCGGGGCCAACGCGCATGGATCGCCTTCATCCGAGACGGCCTCTTCGTGGTCTCCGCCGGTTTCATCCTCCTGTTCGTGCTGCTCTCAGCCGGACTCAAACCTTCCGCCCAGATGGATTCGCTCAAGCTCGGACTCGCCTATATGGGAGGCTTCCTAGCGACGGCGTTATTCGTCTACTTCTCCCTGTTCGTCTCAGCCGCACACAACAAGCCTATCATAGATCAGTTGCCGCGCAGAAGGACCGACGGCAGCGTCGCCGGCTTCGAGATCTACCCCGGATTAAAGAAGGGCAATCTCCCCCTGCTGATCGTCCTGCTGGCCGGCTCCGCGCTCTACCTCATCACCCTGATGTTCACCGCCAAGGGGAGTGGCGTCCTGAATTCCGGCCCCGGAATCTACGTCGCGCACCATGTCATCGGGCTCTCGCTGGTCCTGCTGACCTTCTGCTTCATCTGGCGCGTCAACCGCTTCGGCGGCCACGTCTTCCCGGTCGGCTTCTGCGGAGCCTTCTGGGCATTGGGCGTATCGTTCTATCTCTACATGCCCGTGGCCTCGATGACCAACCCGCCCATGAACTGGGGCTATCCCCGCACCGTCCAGGGCTTCAGGCACGCCCTCACCCGCGGCCAGTATGAGAAGGCCAACCCTCAGACCAAGATCGACAAATTCGTCAAGCAGCTCGCCCGGTATGGCCAGGGCGCGGCCGAGGAGTTCAACCTCGTCTACCTCCTGCTCGGCCTCGCGCCCCTGTTCTTCATCCATCTCATGCGCGACCGCGAACGAAGCTGGATCCTCGGACTCGCCGCCATCTACTTCTTCCTGGCGGTCATCCTGCTGATCATTCTCAACCCCCAGCCGGACCGTCAGAGCCTGACGCTCAACCGTGTCTTCTTCACCTCCTCGCACGTGATGATCTCCATGGGCATCGGCTACGGCCTGGCCCTGATAGGCGGACTGGCGATCAAGCACTACGAGGCGCTTCGCTGGCCCGGTTTCGGCTATGCGTGCTTCAGTGTTCTCGCCTCCCTGGTGGTCTTGTTTCTGATCGACACCTCCCTCGTCCCCACCAAGCAATACGCGAATCTCTTCGGATTGTTGCTGAGTTTCGTGATGCTGTGCCTCTTTGGGGCCTTTCCCCGCGACCTCCCCATATCAGCGCTCTTGGGCGTCTACCTCATGATGCCCCTCCACCCGATCCTGACCCACTGGTGGGACAACGAGGAACGCAACCACCTCTTCGGCTACTGGTTTGGACACGACATGTTCACACCGCCCTTCGAGGACGAAAAGGGCAAGCCGCTCTACCCCGAAATGGCCCGGGACGCCGTCCTCTTCGGCGGCACGGACCCAGGCCGTTTCAATCCCACCTACATGATCTTCTGCGAAAGCTTCATCAAACCGAAGAACCGCCGCGACCCGGACTTTGACCGCCGGGATGTCTACATCATCACCCAGAACGCCCTGGCCGACGGCACCTACCTGCAATACATCCGGGCCCACTACAACCGCAGCACGGAGCCCGATGTGCCGTTCTTCCAGGAACTGGTCCGCCCGCCCAGCGAACGCGACCTGAATGTCACCACGAACCTGATCTCGAAGATGGTCCGCCCCCTGGACGACTTCTTCATGAATCTCGGCTACAAGATGGAGGACGCCCGACGCGAACGCGGCGTCTATCCGCCCAAGGAGATCTACACCCCCACCTACCTCGACTCGCAGAACTGTTTCAACGAGTACATGCTCGACGCGCAACGCCGCATCCAGCTTGGCCAACTGCGCCCCGGGGAGGTGGTCACCACCAACGGCAACCAGCTCTCCGTCAGCGGCCAGGTCGCCGTCATGGCGATCAACGCCCTTCTGACCAAGATCATCTTCGACAACAACCCGGGCCATGAATTCTACATCGAGGAGAGTTTCCCGCTCGACTGGATGTTCCCCCACCTGACGCCCTACGGCATCATCATGAAGATCAACCGCGACCCGATCCCGGAAATGACCCAGGAGATCGTGGATCGCGACCACCGATTCTGGATGGAATACTCCAAGCGACTCACCGGCAACTGGATCGACTACGACACCCCCGTCCAGGATATCGTGGATTTCTCCCGCCGAGTCTACATCGAGGGCAACTTCGCCGGCTACGAGGGGGACATGGACTTCGTCCGCGATGACAACGCGAAGAAGGCCTTCTCCAAGCTCCGCAGCGCCCAGGCCCACCTCTACTACTGGCGGATCAACCACGCCGGCGCCGCCAAGAATCTGGTCGAGCAGGCGCGCATGATCAAGGAGGCCGACTTTGCCTTCAAGCAGGCCGTCGCCTTCTGCCCCTACAGCCCCGAGGCCGTGTTCAAGTACGTGAACCTCCTCACCAGTCTGGCCAACCGCGACCCCTCCCGGCTCGACGACGCCATCGGCATCACCGAGGTCTGCCTCGAAATGGACGAGGCCAACGAGGCCGTCGCCGACCTCCTCCGCCAACTCACCGCAATGCGAGCGCAACTGGCCGGCGCGCCGTTGCCCCCCCCCAACGCCCCGGTCGCCGTCCCGAGCACAGCGCAGCAGCCCGCCCCGCCCGCCGCCCCGGCAAAACCGCTTCAGATCACGCCCGATGCCAACGGCAACGTGCTCACCCCGTTCGGCCCGATTCCCGCCGCAACGCTGCAGGCCCTCACCGCCACCCTCCCAGGACTTCAGGTCCAGTATCAGACCAATTCCGCCAATCCCCAGATCGCCATCAGCCTGGCAACCGCCTATTTCCAGACGGGCCAGACCAACCTCGCGGTGTCGATCCTGGAAAGGCTCGTGTCCCAACCCGAGCTGGACCCCGCCGTGCTCGGCGCCTTAGCAACCGCTTTTCAACACTTGGGCCGGGCGCAAAGCCTGGAAACCACCCTGGCCCGGCTTGTCCAAGTCACGCCGACCAGCCCGGAAGCCCATTACGACCTCGCCGCCATCCGCGCCGCTGTCGCGGGCGTCCTTACCGCGAACAAACAGGCCGCCGCCGCCAAACAACGCAACGACCTTGCGATGAAGTCCCTCCAGACCGCCATCCTCCTCAGCGACCAGCGCCGCGCCACGAACAAGCAGGCCCGCGACCTGCGCGAACAGGCCCGAGGCGACAACCGCTTCACCGCCCTCCACGGCGAAAAGGCCTGGCAGGACACGATGGGCGCGAAGTAAGGCCCGTACGAAGACACCGAAGCGCCCGTCGCAGCGCGTCGGCGCGGCCAACGGCTCCAGACAGCCCTGCCTCCTGATCCCGCCATGATCTTGCGGCTCTCCAACCGCCGTCCCTCCCGCTGCCCATCTCCCCCACGGAATCGAACCTTACATGTAAAAATCACGTACGTGATTTTTACATGTAAGGTTCGATTCCTTCGGGTCGCGCCGCCACGCTGATTCTATTCGCTGTTGGAAGGGGCTCGCAATTCCGCGCCGATCACGGCGAGGGCGCAAATGGCGGCCGTGTCCGCACGCAGGACCAGCGGTCCAAGGCTGATCGGGCGCGCTCCCGCCGACAAAACCGCAGCCAGTTCCCCGGGCGTAAAATCCCCTTCCGGACCAATCCAGGCCGCGACGGTTTCCGGATTCCCGCCCGCCGCCTCTCGATGCTCCTGAAACCATCGGCGCGCCTCCGATTTCTCCTCATCGAGCGACGCGACCAAAACCAGCTCGGAGCCTCGCCCCATCTCCAACGCTTCCTGGAATTCCACGGGGGCGCCGATATCCGGCAGCCATGGCGATCCACACTGCTTCACAGCTTCGATGGCGATGCCCAGCCATTTCTCGCGCTTGCCCTCCGCTTCGCCTGCCGAAGGGCGGGCCACGGTGCGCTCCGTCACGACCGGAACAATCCGTGACACCCCCAACTCGGTCGCCTTCTGCACGACATGGTCCATCGCCTTACCCTTCACAATCGACTGGAACAGCGTGACCGCGCCTCCCTGACGCTCATGCCTTCTCCGCTCTGAGATCACCAGCGACACCTCCCTCCGCGCCACGGATTCAACCTCGCACAACAGCACGTTGCCGCGCCCGTCCAGGACCGTCACCTCATCCCCCTGACGCACACGCAGCACGGAGGCGGCATGATGCGCCTCCGCCTTGGGCAACTCCAGACGGTCGCCCTCCTCGGGAAGGTCACTGATGAAGAAACGGTGCATGCCTGCCGCTCGCGAATGGATGGGATTGTCGGATACCGGGAACAGAATCCGGTTCCCGCACGTTTCCAAAAGTCGCCGCCATGCGGTTGATCACCCCCCGGCCGCAGCCAACGCCGCCTCGACATCAGTCTCCCGGCCCAAGCGGTTGAAAATCGTCCCCAGTCCATTCAGGAAGGCGCGGACGTTTTCCTGGGAGGAGGTTTCCCCCATCAAGCCCACGCGCCAGACCTTGCCCTTCAACGGGCCAAGCCCGGCCCCAACCTCCAGATTGAAATCATCCAGGAGCGCCTTGCGCACCGCGGCCTCTTCGATTCCTTCCGGCACGGTCACCGCATTGAGCTGCCATAGCTGATGCCCTTCCTGCGAGGCGATCTTGAGCCCCATGACATCGAGGCCCGCCTTCAGGGCATTGTGGTTTTGTTCGTGCCGCGCAAAGCGGGCTTCCAACCCCTCCTCCAGGATCACCCGCAACGCCTCGTGCAGCGCGTAGTTCATCGTGATCGGCGCGGTGTGATGGTAGACGCGCTCCGCGCCCCAGTACGACGAAAGCAGGTTCACATCGAGATACCAACTCTGGACCTTGGTCTTACGGCTCGTCGCCACCTCATGCGCGCGCGGGCTCAGGGAAACCGGCGCCAGGCCGGGCGGGCAGCTCAGGCACTTCTGGGTCCCGCTGTAGACCGCGTCCACGCCCCACTCGTCAATCTTCACCGGACAACCGCCCAGTGAGGTCACCGTGTCGAGCAGGAACAGCGCGCCCGCCTCATGCGCCAGCCGGGAGATCTCCTCCACTGGCGTCAGCGCGCCGGTCGACGTCTCGGCATGCACGATGGCCACCAGCTTGGGCTTGCGCCCCTCCAGCGCCGCCGCCACCTGCGCCGGTTCGACAATCCTACCCCACTCCGCCTCCACCTTGATCACCGTGGCTCCGCAACGTTCGGCCACATCGCACATGCGGGTCCCAAAAACGCCATTCACGCCGATAACCACCTCGTCGCCGGGCTCGATCAGGTTCACGAAGCAGAATTCCATGCCGGCGCTGCCCGTGCCGCTCACCGGGAAGGTCATCGGATTCTCCGTCTGGAAAACCTCGCGCAGCATCCCCTTGATCTCCTCCATCATGTTCACGAAGGTCGGATCGAGATGTCCGACCAGCGGCTGGGCCATGGCGGACAGCACTGAGGGCGCGGCATTGCTTGGCCCGGGCCCCATCAGCAACCGGCCCGGCGATTGAAATGCGTCTGGAATCTGCATCCGCGCACCATAAGAACAACCCCGACCGAGAGCAATGGATTTGGGGTTGGGGCGAACTGCCCTCAGTGAGCCGACGCGAACATGCCAAACACGGCTCATCGAGAACCATTCGCCCTATCCTCCCCGGACTCCGCGTCGGGGTTTGATCAATACAAGCTATCAGTTCCTCACTCTTACGCCAGAAGCGCATCAGAATGGATTGGGCATCCCGTCGCGCTTGCGTAGTATGCACCACCATGAGCCACGCTTCCGTCGGATCTATACGCCGCATCGTGCGGCTCGCAGCATTCGCCCTTCTGGCCTCTTCCTGTATCCTCTCGGTTCCCGCAGCCGCTCCGCTGCAGATCGGCGTCGCCAAGATCGACATCACGCCCGAGCGACCGGTCCATCTGATCAATCAACTGACGGCGCAAGAGTCCGAAGGCGTCCACCAACGACTGCGGGCCACAGCTTTGGCGTTCAAGGGCGGCGCTTCGGATTCCGCCAGCGTGCTGGTGGTTTTCGACGGCATCGGCGTCCCGCCCCAGAACACCGCCGCCGTGCGCAAAAAGCTGGCTTCCTTGGCGCGTCCTGAAAGCGTCACGATCTGCGCCACGCACGATCACTGCGCGCCGCACCTGACCGGCCTCCTGCCCGACATCTACGGCGATCCCATGCCCGCCGAGCATCAGAAGCGCATCGACGAATACACGCTCTGGTTGGCGGGCCGGTTGGAGTCCGTCGCCCGCGCCGCCATCCAAGACTGCCGCCCGCGCCGCCTGGAGCGCGCCACCGGCAAGGTTGGCTTCGGAGTCAACCGGAGGAAGGTGGTCAATGGCCGCTGGACCGGCTGGGGCGACGATCCCGCTGGCTCCGTGGATCATTCCCTTCCCCTGCTCGCTGTCCGCAATCCCGATGGTTCGCTGGCCGCAGCGCTGGTCACCTACGCCTGCCACAACACCTCCATCGGCGGCCGGGATTTTGACAATCGTATCAGCGGCGACTGGGTCGGTCACGCGCGCGAGGCCATCGAGGAACAACACCCCGGAGCCCTCGCCATCGTCACGCTCGGCTGCGGCGGCGACGCGCGACCGAACAAGCATGGCGGCATCGAGACGGCCCGTCGCTTCGGCGGGATGATCGCCGCGGAAGTCGCGCGACTGCTGGGCGAGAAGATGACTCCCGTATCCTCGCCGCCGGTCTGCCGTTCGAGAACGATCCAACTCTCGCTGGGTCCAACGCCGGCCCAAAAGGAACTCGAACGCCTGCGGGACTCCGCCCCCAAGGCCCGTTCCCGCTATGCCAAAGCGCAGGCCGCCATCGCCGCGCGCACGCTCGCCCGGATTCAGTCCCGCCTCCCCCCGCCACTTTCACTTCCTTACGAGACACAGACCTGGAGCTTCGGCGACGAACTCACCTGGTGTTTCCTGGCGGGCGAGGTGGTGGTGGATTACGCGCATCGCATCCGACGCGACTTTGGGCCCGCCGCCTGGCCGATCGCCTACGCGAACGACCTCCCCTGCTACATCCCCTCGAAGCGCATTCTCTCCGAGGGAGGCTATGAGGCCGACCAGTCGATGGCCTATTACGGTCTGCTCCAGACCCTGCTGCCTTCAACCGAAGACCGCATCTTCGCGGAACTGAACCGACAACTCACGCCGGGCAAATGAACACGACGTCCCCCGGCATGGAGCTTCGCAAAGCCGCCCGCAACATTGCGGCGGCGACGCTCGCCCTGTTACTGGCAACAGGCTGTGACCGCCCCTCTCCCTCATCCGACAACACCCCCGTTCTGACGTCGCCCCCCTCCGCTTCCCCCTCACCGCCGCCGGCCTCGTCGGAAGAAACAACCAACCTCGTCGCCGAACTCGCGCATCTGGAGCAACTGCATGCCGAGGCCGCCTTCGCCGAAGGCGACACCCGGCTCGGACTCGCGTGGCTGGCGCGCGTCGTCCGCCGCGATCCTGACAACCGGACCGCTGCGCGCCGGTTGATCTTCGCGCTGACCTATCGCAGCTTCGCCATTCCAGCCGCGCCGCCCCTTCCTCACCCCGCCAAGATCAACTGCGCCAAGTTGAGCCCTGACGGCAAACTCGTCGCATCCGGCGCAACCGATGGAATCGTCAGGCTCTGGAATCTCGATGAACCGATGCCGGGGTCTTCCGCCATCCCCACGACCTCCCCGATTCTGGCGCTTGCCTTTTCCCCTGATGGCAGCCGGATCCTCGCCGGTTGCCAAGACGGGGAAGCCCGCATGCTCCAACGGCCGTTCAAAAACGCTCAGGTCGCGCTGGGCGGTCATGAGAAACCGGTCTTTCACGTGGAATTCGACTCCACGGGCGGACGCGCGCTCATCGCAGCTGACGACGCGACCGTTTCGATCTGGGATACGTCGGCAGTGAAACTCCTCAGCCGGTTTGCAACGCACGAGGCCCCGTTGCAAGCCGCCCGTTTCTCACCGGACGGCGCGCGCGTTCTCAGCGCCGATGTCCGCGGCGTCGCCTTTCTCTGGCATGCCGACACGGGGACCGTGGATATCGGCCCGATGTCGTTCTCCGCGCCGATCTCGGACGCCCGGTTCGGCCCCGATGGCCGGAGGCTGGCTCTGGCGTTCGAGGATGGGGCAATCCGCATCCTCGACGCACTGAGCGGCAGAATGGTCGCCGAACCCGCCGCCCCGGATTTCCCGATCTCGGCCCTGGCCTGGTCGCCAGATGGCGCCCGTCTGGCGATCGCGACCGAGGAGGACGAAGGCGGCTCCATCCTGCTGCTCGACGCCTTCAGCGGCAAATCCATCGCCGGGCCCCTGCCCGTATCCTACACCCCGCGAAGACTCATCTTCAGCCCGGGAGGACTTCGCCTCGCCTCGGCTTCCTACACCGGCGCCATCGAGATCCGCGATGCGCTCGATCTGGCGCCCTTGACGGAACCCGTTGACGCTGATGCTCCCGTGCGCGTCCTGGAATTCAGCCCCGACGGGGCGCGACTGCTGACGAACGCCGGGGAACGCGCGCTTCAGCAACACGACATCCGACTCGGGAACGCGCTCCCCCGTCAGTTCCAATCAGACGCGACCATCGTGGACGCGGTTTTCTCACCGGGTGGCTCCCGAGTGGCGGCCGCCGATGAAAACGGCAAGGCAAGGCTCTGGAACTTCGAGCAGAAAACCGCACTCTGGATCTCGGAACCGCAGACCAACAGCATCGTTTCACTCGCTTTCTCGGAAGATAAGAAACTGCTTCGTCTGGGTTTGGAGAACGGTTTGACGTCAACCCTGCTTACGGCATCCGGCGAAACGACTGAGGGAGCCGACTTTACTCCTGCAGCCGCAGTCGGAGATTCGCCCCCGGACTTCCAACGCGCTGTCGCCCTGTCCGCCGAAGGGGCGCCTCAACTCTGGGACACCGAGGCGGAACTCCCGCTCACGCCGGAACTGCCGCTCGCAGAAGGTCGGCGCATTGTCCGCCTTCATCCCGCGCGCGATGCCGTCCTTGTTGCCGGCGACGGCCCGGTCGCGCGTGTCTGGGAGCTGCCGGCGATCGACAGTCCCACGCCCGCCTGGCTCCCCGATCTGGCGGAGGCCCTGGCCGGCGGCAGCCTCGACGCCCGCCACGAATTCATCCCTCTTGGCATCGGCTCCAGGCATGCGGGCATGGAGCGCGCCCGGGCCGCGCGCGAGACCGGCGACAATTCCTTCGCCCGATTTGCCCGCTGGTTTTTCGCCGACCGGGTCGGCCGTTCAATCGCCCCCGGAAACTCGCTCGCCACAACAGAGCGCATCTCCGAATGGAAGAAATACACCCGCCTCGGCGACCTCCGCGAGGCGGCCTTGCGAGCCCCCGGCGCCCCTGAAATCTGGGCGAGTATCGCGAGTTATCTGTTCGAATCGTCCCGAGCATTCTCCGGGGATGATCCGTTCTCCAACGCCCGGTTCCTCGCCCGCCACGCCAACCGGCTCAACGGCTCCCCTTTCCCCCAACTGGAGTCACTGCTCAATGCCACGACCGCCGCCTCTTCGCCCCAGCAAGAAGCCGCGCCCGAGCCGCCTCCAGCGACCTTCCCCGCCCTGCTGTTCGACGGCGATTCCAGCCGTATCACCGCCGCCAACATCCCGTTCGACGAATACCCGACCTTCACCATCGAGGCATGGGTCAAGGCCTGGACCGGTCACCTGATGAGCCAGGGAACGCAACAGGATCTGGAAAACGGCCTCTGGCTCGCGGTGGGAAGCCGCGACGAAACAAGAGCGTCCGGCTGGCCTTCCGGCTGGGAGTCCGGGATCGACAAGACCTTCGCGCGCGTCATCGCCGCCGAATCGAAGGACGAATGGACCCACGTCGCCCTGTCCTTCGACGGCGCCAACCTTCTGCTTCACGTGAACGGCCGCCTCAAACACCGTGTCGCCGCCCCTTCGCCCGGACCGCTGCACAAGGACCGCCCCCTGCTCATCGGCGCCCATGCCTGGCCCGATCGTCTCACTTTCGGCTCCGGCGCATTGCACAGCCTCCGCATCTCCCGGATCCAGCGCCACCGCGGGGACTTTCTCCCGGATGGAGCCCTTCGCGCCGACCGCCACACCGTCCTGCTCTACGACTTCTCCATCAACCCCGGCCGCGACGCCCAAGACCGCTCCGGGAGCGAACGCCACGGCGTTATTCACAACGCCGCCTGGAGCCCGGGATTTTGAATCGCGGAGTTCTCCGCGCTTTTGCAAGGACACCCGTTCCCCTATCTTCCCCCCATGAGTTCCTTGTTGCTCCGCGACCAGCACACCCAGAACGGCGCGCTATTCGGCGAAGTCAACGGCATCGAATGCGCCCTTTCCTTCGGCGACACCGCCGCCGAGTTTCGTCGTCTCCGGCAGACCGTTGCCCTCCTCGATTTCAGCCACCGCGGGCGCCTCTGCGTCATCGGCCCCGATCGCGTCGATTTCCTTCACGGGCAGGTCACCAACAACGTGAAATCCCTGGGCGTGGGAGAGGGTTGTCTCGCCGCATTGGTCGATCACAAGGGGAAAATCCAGAGCGATCTCTCGATCCATCGGTTGAACGACGAACTGCTTCTCGACTTCGAACCGGGCTTGATTCAGGCCGTCGTCGAACGGCTGGAGAAGTTCATCATCGCCGAGGACGTCGAACTCGTGGATGTCGCGCCGCACTACGGCCTGCTCAGTCTCCAGGGACCGCAGAGCCCCGAGGCCGTCACCGCCCTGTTCCCCGGCCTCGAAGCGCCCGTCAAAGACCGGAGCTGGACCCGCCCACCGGACGATTCCTTCGGCGAATCCTACCTCGTCCGGCGCGCGCGGATTGGCGGCGAAGGCTTCGACCTGTTCGTGCCCAACGATCATCTGCCGAGGGCATTCGAGTCGCTGAAGAACATCTGTGAGAAGCTGGATGGCGGGCTCTGTGGCTGGGAAGCCCTGGAAGCCGCCCGCATCGAGGCCGGTTTCCCCCGCCAGGGCATCGACATGGACGAAACCACGCTCGTCTCGGAAACAGGCATTGCCGAAGAAGCGATCAGCTACGCGAAAGGTTGCTACATCGGCCAGGAGGTCATCGCCCGAATCCGCACCTACGGCCGCGCCAAGCGGAAGTTCTGTCGCTTGCAGCTTCCCGACGACCTGCCTGAATTGCCGGCGAAGGGAACCGAACTGTTCTCCGGCGAACGCAAGGCCGGCTGGATCACCAGCGCCGTCCGTTGCCCGGACACCGGCCACAACCTCGCGCTGGGCTACGTCGCCACCGACTTCGCCTCCCCCGACGCCGAGTTCACGCTCGCCGGAGATCAAGGCGGCGTAGTGCGAGCGCTGATTTGATCCGGAGCCACCCTCGGCAGAGCCGCGGCAAACACGCTGATTGGCTCGACAAACCTAACCTACGGCTGGGTCGCGTTGCGCCGTGACCCACTTCGAAACCGCGCACGGGCGCGAGCAATCAGGAACTCACCGCGGCGTCAGATCCTGTGATCCCTGTAGGATCTTGAAGTGGGCGGCGGCGCAACGCCGCCCTACCGGAATTTGAAGGAAACCGGCCGCCCGCTCCGCCGCCACTCGCCAAAAAAGCGGGACATGCCCGCCCCCTCCCCTATCATCGCCGCGCCATGATCGATCATCTGTCCAACTGGCTGCTGAGCGCGGGTCTCGATGAACGCTACGTCGGATGGCTCGCCGCCGCCGCGATCATCCTACTCATCGCCCTTCTCGGCCTCCTCGCGAATCTCGTCGCCAAGCGCGTCATCCTCCGGGCGTTGCACGCCATCGTCAAACGCTCCAAGTACAAGTGGGACGACAAGCTTCTCGAGCGGAACGTCTTCGGCCGTTTCTCCCACCTCGCCCCCGCGTTGGTGATCTACATTTTGACGCCCATCGCCCTTTCCTCGCCCGAGGGAACCCAGAGTGAACTCGCCGTCACCCTCATCGACATCTTTCAACGGGGTTCGCTGATCTACATGCTCCTCGTCGCCGTGCTGGCCGCGGATTCCTTCTTCAACGCCGTCATCGACATCTACCGCACCTTTGACATCTCGAAGCACATCCCGATCAAGAGCTTCATCCAGGTGGCCAAGATCTTTCTTTATTTCCTCGGCGTGATCTTCGCCATTGCGCTGGTCGTGGGCCAGTCGCCACTCAAGCTCATCGCCGGTCTGGGAGCGATGACCGCCGTGCTGATGCTGGTCTTCAAGGATCCGATCCTGGGGTTTGTCGCCGGCATCCAGCTCACCACCAACAAGATGGTCGCCCGGGGCGATTGGATCGAGATGCCCAAGTTCGGCGTGGACGGCGACGTCGAGGAGGTCGCGTTGACGACGGTCAAGGTGCGCAACTTCGACAAGACCATCTCCACCATTCCCACCTACGCATTGATCAGCGACTCCTTCAAGAACTGGCGGGGCATGTCCGAATCCGGCGGCCGGCGCATCAAGCGCGCCATCAACATCGATCTCGGCTCCATCCGCTTCTGCACGCCGGAAATGCTGGATCGCTTCTCCAGGATCCAATACATCGCCGGGTATCTGGAGAAGAAGGGGAAGGAGATCGCCGACCACAACCAGACGAAGGAGGTGGATGAAACCGCGCCCGCCAACGGCCGGCGCCTCACGAACATCGGAACCTTCCGCGCCTACGTGGAGGCCTACCTGCGCAACCAGGAGAACATCACCCAGGAACTGACCTTCCTCGTCCGCCAACTCAAACCCACCGAGAAAGGCCTGCCGATCGAGATCTACGTCTTCTGCAAGGACAAGCGCTGGGTGCAGTACGAGGCCATTCAGGCCGACATCTTCGACCACCTTCTGGCCGTCGCCCCAGAATTCGATCTTCGCGTCTTCCAGAATCCCACCGGCGCCGATTTCCGGGGCCTGACGGGTTAGCAGCACGTCAGCCGTGCAACTTCAAACCTCGAACCAGAAGCAGCGCGCTGACCTGAGTTGGGAATTCCGCGTCGAACCTGGGGTTTCGCGGGCTTCGCCCTTTCTCACTCGCCTCCGGCCCACTTTGGCTGGCGCTTCAGGTGAAACAACATCTCCCCGGCCTTCGGAACATACAACACGCCCTCCCCTTCGCGGTTTGCGTAGTCCTCGGGATTGATGGTCGCGGGATCAATGTAACCGAGGTTCACCTTGCGACAGACCTCCTCGGGGATCTGCGTCGCGAGGCTGACCTTCACCCTGGGCGTCTCCACGCCATCCTCAAACGTTCCGATCCCATAGACGTGCGTGGAATGCGCCATCACCCCCCACGGCTCGTCCTTGAACCGGTCCCACTGTTTGAGGAAGTAGTCCCGGCAGTGGTAGCCAACCCGTGTGATCGCGTCATGGTGGGTGAAACACAGCTCCTCAACGTGCGGCGCGTAGATGATCAGGTGACCGCCGTCCGCGACCACCGGCTCAAGCTTGTACATGCACTTCCCCGCGGTCCAGATCTCGTCGTACATCTTGGGCGCGCAGGAAAGCACGGTGTGGTAGGGCTTGTCCTTGTAGGTGATGTGAACCTGCCGGGAGACCTCGCTGGCCGCGTCCCAAGCGCCTTCAGGCGTCCCGGCAAACAGCCCGCACATCTCCCCCTTCTCCACCACCATGCAAAAGCACAGCTTGTCCACCTCGACCATGGCTCCGGCCCGGTCGACCACCTTGCGGACGGGCGTCCACTTGTTGCCGATGATCATCGGGTTGGTCACCACCGCGCCCAGCCAGTGGAAGAAATTCAGGATTCGAGGCCCAGCCACGCCGGGGAACAGGTACTTGTTCCCTCCGGAAAACCCGACCACCTCGTGCGGAAACACCGGCCCCACGATGACAACCTGGTCGTAATCGAACAGCAGCTTGTTCACCTCCACCGGCACCTCCATCGAGAACAAGCCGTCCGACAATTCGCTGATTTCCTCCGCGGTGATCGTGCCCAGGTCGCGCAACTGGTCGGGGTTGTCCCAGGCGTGGTTATGGAACTTCACCTTGCGATACTTGTCCGCGTGTTCTGCCTCCGAGATCTCCAGGCGTTCGCAGATCGCCGCCTCACTCATCGGTTGATGGGTGCCCAGGGCAATCAACACATCCAGCGCCGCCGTGACCTCGCCGAGTTGCTCAAAGATCGCCTTGAACATCGTTCCCACCGGCGCGGTGCGGGTGCTGTCGGGAACGATCAGCAGGATCTTCTTGCCCGCGTACTCGGAGGCGGGGCAGGCCTTTGAGACGACCTCGGCAACCTCGGCGGAAGTGACGACGTGGCCGGGACCAGATTCGGAGGAGACGGTGTTCATTCAGTTCAAATCGTCGTCGAAAGGAACCCGCCATCCACGCGGATGTCGGTTCCGGTGACGAAGCCGCTGGCCTGCTGGCTGGCAAGAAACACAGCCGCGCCGACGAGCTCCTCCGCGCTGCCGAAACGCCCCATCGGCGTGTGGCCGAGAATGGAAGCCGCGCGTTCTGTCGGGGTGCCGTCGTCGTTGAACAAGAGCTTTCGGTTCTGTTCCGCCGGAAAGAAGCCGGGCGTGATGGAGTTCACCCGCACGCCGGTCGTCGCCCATTCACGGGCCAGGAACTGCGTCAGGTTCAACACGGCGGCCTTGGAGGCCGAATACGAGATCACCCGCGAGAGCGGGATGTGCGCGGCGATGCTGGCGATGTTGATGATGCTCCCCTTCCCCGCCGCGACCATCGCCGGACCGAAGATCTGGCAGGGCAGGAGCACGCCGCCCACGAGGTTCATGTTGAAATTCCAATGCCAGTCCGGAAGCTCGATATCCTCCACCTTGCGGTCGCCGAAGACGACCACCTTGGGATCGTTGCCGCCGGCGGCGTTGAGCAGGATCGTCGGGACGCCGTAGGCCTTCTTGATGCGGTTCAGGGCGCTCTTGAGACTCTTGGGATCGACAGCGTCCGCCTTGAAGAACTTCGCCTCGCCCTTGGCCGCCTTGATCGCCTTCACCCGGGCGTTGCCACGAGCCTGGTTGCGGCCGAGCACGGCCACCTTCGCGCCGGCAGCGGCCAGACCGTCGGCGATCGCGCCGCCCAACACACCCGTCGCGCCGATGACCACCGCGACTTCGCCTCTCAAACTGAACAGATTCTTTGCCATGAGTAATTTCCTGAAAATGGGTTCGGCGGATAGTTCCGAAAAGCGGGTTGGGCCACAAGGATGAATCGGAGGAGGCCGGGAAATCGCCGGCCCGTGTGGCAGTTTGACTCCCGGCTCGAAATCCCCCCTTTGTTCCGAATCCCAAACCGCGCCGGACCATCCCATTGCGAGGTCCCCACTGTGGAGACTGCGTGAAAACCCCTCCAATTCGTAGACGAGGTGACGAGGCTCATTTGTCAACGGCTTACGCTTTGAAATGAGCCTCCTTACGTCGGCTGCTACCGTTCTTACACAATCTCTGGGGAGGGGACCTGGCCGTGGCGTTTCCCTTCGCGTTCATTCGGAACTTGGAGCTTGGAGCTTGGAGCTTCCCCCCTCCTCCTCTAGCCTCCCGCCCATGACATCCGACCTGCGCCAACCCGAAGTGATCATCACCCACGACGCCGACCTCGACGGCCTGACGTCCGGGTTGCTGCTGGTCCGGTTGGCAAAGAAGCTTTTTGACGCGGACGTCCCCCTGCAAGCCTGGGGTTACGAGGGGCTCACCCGTCGTCCAATGGGTGAGAAAACCGCTTGGGTCTGCGACCTGAACTTCGACAAACGCATGGACAAGCCGGGCTGGCTGATCGTGGACCACCATGAGACGCTGAACCGTCCCGAGAAGGCCCAATTCATCCACGACACCTCCAAGTCCGCGGGCACGCTTTGCTACGAGCTCTGCCAAACGCAGGAGCTCAACACCCCGAAACTCGACCGTCTCGTCCACCTGAACGATATCGCCGATCTCTACCGCGAGGACGAGGCCGACTTCACCGTGGCCACCGATTACGCCCAACTGGTGAAAGCCTACGGTTTCTGGAACCTCAAGGCGCTGATCGAGGACGACCTGGAAGCCTTGATCGACCATCCGCTGCTCGAGGTCATCCGGGTGAAGCGGGAGGTGGAAACGCCGCTGGGGTTGAACTGGAGCAAGACCAAGATCGAGGAACTGACGCCGGAACTGGGCCACGTCCCCATCTCCGTCGGCAACATCAATGCCATCGTCCACGACCTGCTGCAGGACAAGGATGTCCCTTACAAGGTCCTGATGACCATGTTCAAGAAGGCCCGGGGCCCGGTTCTGGTGAGTTTTCGCAGCCTGAACGGAGAAGCGCTTCCGATCGCCAAGAAGCTGCAGGGAGGCGGCCATCCCAACGCCTGCGGGGCCACCCTGCCCTCCTCCGTCCGCAACCTTTGGGAAGCCGTCGAATACCTGAAGAACACCCTCAATCCGAAGCCAAAGAAGGGGGCGGCGCTGAATTCCCTCGAAGCCCTGTTCGACGGGGTCAATGTGGATTGAGGGGACAGTCAACGCCCAGGAAAATACCCCCGCTTGCCTTCTGTAACGGTGACCCAACCGGACAGCAGGCCACTCAACTCCACCGGAATGTCGGTCTCGACGATGTCCGCCCCGCGTTCGATGAACGCCCGATAATCCTTCACCAAGGAACGGATGTCTTTCACCTCGCCGCGCAGGATCTTGCGATCCAGATTTCGGGACGTTCCAATCATGCAACAGGCTCCCCGCTCGTGGATCATCCGGTAGAGGTCCAAGTCTTCGGACGGTTGATGCCCGACAAACGCGACCAGGTTGCTCCAAGGCACGCCGGAACTGTCAAACTCGGCCACACGTTCCCGGTTCGGAACCATCACCTCCATGAAGATATCCGGGTTCATCGCGTGGACCGCCTTGGCGTCATCGAGCTTCGGGACAATCAGCATCACGAACGCCTCGGCGTGATGCTCCGCCACGAACTTCGCGCGCTCCGTCGCGGAAACGTCCTTTTTGTCGAGCACGAGAATGGTCTTTCCTCTCGCCCATTCGATCGCTTCCTCCAAGGTCGGAATTCGATGCGGCGTGACGTTGCCGTCGCGATCCTTAAGGTGGAGCTTCCGCAATTCCGCCAGCGTGTGATCGCGAACCCGGCCCGCCCCCGTCGTCGTCCGTTCGAGTGTCTCGTCGTGGTGCAGCACGATGAAGCCGTCCTTCGTGTAGCGGGGATCGATCTCCAAGGCCGCTGGACCGCTCTGGAGCGTGCGTTCAAACGTGGCGATGCAGTTCTCCGGCCAGCCCACGCCGGCGCCGCCCCGATGCGCGCTGAGGAACGGAAGCGGCGTTCCGTCGTGTCGGAACAGCGCCCGCAGTCCCGCCGGCGTCTTCGGATCGATCCGATGCAACGGCTCCGCCGCCAACAGGCGTGCGGGATGAAGAAACAAAAACAGGGCGGACAGGCAGGCAAGGGAAGATGGTCTCATGGGAAAGCCGAATTTCAGGGAGCTCCGTCGAGTTCTCTTAGTCGTCCTGTGTCTCACTCCGCCGGGACCATCCGTTTGCCGGATGACTTCCACAGTCGTCCCTTCAGCGACGGAAAAAGCTCCAGCGCATTGTCGCGCATGATCTGGCGTCCGATCCGCCGGGCGTAAGCCTCCTTCAACTCCCCGCGTTCGATCCGTTCCGCAAGGACCTCCGCCAAGCATCGGCGGGTGAATTCCGTGGAACCATAGATACCCTCCGCGTGGTTGCAGTCTCCACCCCACATGATGCGATCCGAAGGCATGACGTCCAGCCACTCGTTGAAGGCGCGCTTCGCGGTGTGGTAGCTGATCTGCGGCAGCCAGACGGAATCCGCCCAGACATTCCGTCCCCTCTGCATCGAGTGCATCACGATCATTCCCATCTCCCCCACCCAGGGAAAACCTCCGTGAAACAGGATGAACTTCGTCTTCCGATTCGCGTCGATCAGATCGACGAGATTCATCGGATTCGATCCCTGGATGCGGGCATGGCCGGTGTGAATCTGGAACGGCAGTTCATACTTCGCGCTCAACTCGCAGATACGCCACATCATGAAATCCTCGAAGTCCTTCTTCTCCTCCGCGGTCACTTTGCCCGGAGGCCGGCCAAAGGCCTTCTCCGCCCGCTCGCGCGGCGCGTTCTCAAACCGGATCGTGCGCTGGTAGGCCAGCGTGGTCTTCAGGCACACCGCGCCGGATTCCTTCGCCTTTCGGAACATCGCCTCAACTGTCGCGAGGTAGTCGTCCAGCGTCTTCATGGGAAGGTTCCGTTCCGCCGCAAAATGGAACGGGCTGTCGAGAGGCTTGTTGAACAAGGCGGGATGATGGCCGGTGATCAGCGGGTTCATGTTGAACACCATCACCTCCCACGGATAGGAGGTCTCGAACCGGTAGCGCGCCCAGTAGGGATCGTTGAACATCAGTTCAATGTTCGCCTTCTCTGTCACCACCTCGTAGAGCCATTTCGGGTCGCGGTAGTTGTCGAAAATCCGACGGTTCAATTCCCTCGCCCCCTCGAGATTCAGCGTTTCAAAATCGACGCCATAGAGGTCCCTTAGGGCGACCAGCGTGTAACGGTAGAAACTCGTGGCCCGGACGTTGTCGAACGCCCCGGTCTCCTCAACCCGCCGCCACCAGCCATCGATGTTCTCGGCCTTGTTCCAGCCCGGCGTCCGGTTGATCCAACTCAGGTAACTGTTCCGCCAGATGCTGGACAGGTTCAGGCCGTTGCCCTCCACCGTGTCCACGCGGCCCGGGAGAATCTCGAAAGGCCAAAGATGATCGTGGGTGTCGATCGCGGGGATCGAATCCAGATGCCGCTTCATCCGCTCGTAGACCGGCGAACCGTTCTCCGTCTGGGCCGCGGCGAACGTCGCCGCCAGCAGCAACGCCGCAATGGTCAGATGCGTCTTCATGGGTCTTCGTCAGCTTTGGCCTCCGCCTTTTTGTCGCCCTCCTCTTTCTTTCCCTCCCCCTCGCTGACACCATCCTCCCCCTCATCCGCCCGCTTCGGAGGCAACGGCGGCGGATTGCGTAGTCTGCGGTAAACCCACCCCTCCAGCGGCCTTAGCGGCGCCAGCAGGCCGTAGAATGGCGAATAGACCAATCTGAGCCGGATCAATGAAAGCAACATCGCCAGGCTGCTGCGGAAGTATTTCACCTTGGTCCCGATCTTGTCGGTCCACTCAACCGGAGCCTCGTGAATGGAGAAGCCCGCGCGCTTGAGCGAGTAGAGGATGTTGACGTCCACGGCCATGTCCGCCGTGTGGAGGCTGGTGTGGATCTTCCGGATGGCCTCGCTCTGAAACACCTTCGCCCCGCACTGCGTGTCCTGGATGTTCATCCGGAAGAAGGTCTGCACAATCCGGTGGTAAACCTTGCTGGCGGCGATGCGCTTGGTCGGTTGAAGCTGGTGGATCTTCGAATCCTGAAGCCGCCGCGAGCCGATGACACAGTCGTGTTCATCGCAGAGCCGGACCAGGCCGAGGAAAGACTTGGGATCGGTCGCGCCGTCGGCGTCCGTGAAACCAATCAGGTCGCATTCGTCGGCGAGCTTGAGTCCCTCGATCAGCGCCCCGCCCTTCCCGATGGCATCCTTGAACTCGATCTGTCGGATTTCCGAATACACCTTGGCCTCGGCCTCCACCACTTCGCGGGTGTTGTCGGAACAGCCGTTGAGCACGACCACGATCTCGAAGACGCCGTCGTATTCCCCGCGGAAGAACTCCGCGTATTCCCGCAGCACGGGCGCGATGCGCTCGGACTCGTTGTAGGCGGGAACGAGGATGATGAGCTTGGGCTCCGCCATGCTTCGGAGGCTCAGTCCGGCTTCTGCCAGGGAATCTTCCCTCCCCGCTGCAACTGGGCGCGGAGGGCCTTCGACAGCTCATCGAACATCCTCGGGGCTTTCTTCGACATCTCCGTCTCCTCCTTCGGATCGTTCTTCAGGTTGTAAAGTTCGTATGGCTGCGTGGGAAAATTCTGCAGCAGCTTCCACTCGCCGCGAATGACGGAGTCGATGGTTTTGCCCTGGTAACGGTTCCCGCCCTCGCGGCGGGTGAAGAACAGGTCCCGCTCGTATTGCGACTGCCCCTGGCCCAGCAGCGTGGGCAGGAAGGTGCGCCCCTCGATGCCCGGTTGCGGCGGCGCGCCGGCGGCGTCCAGGACCGTCGCGAAGATGTCCATGGTGAGCGCGATGTGATCGGTCCGGGTTCCCGCCTTGACGCTCGCGGGCCATTTCACCGCGGTCGCGACGCGGAGACCGCCTTCATACATGCTCTGCTTGCCGTCGCGCCAGGGACCGTTGTTCGCGCCGGCGCTCAAGTGCCCTCCATTGTCCGAGCTGAAGACGACCATCGTGTTCTGGTCCAGCCCGGCATCCTTCAAGGTCTTCAACACCTTCCCGATGCCGGCGTCCATATGCTCAATCAACGCGACCAGCTTCGCGCGCTTGGGGTCGATGCCCGGTTCGCGCTTCAGAACCTTCTCCTCCCATTCCTTCGGAGGTTGAATCGGCGTGTGCGGGGCGTTGTAGGCGAGGTAGAGGAAGAACGGCTTCTTGTTCCCTTCGCGCGATTCCAGGTATTCCGCGGCCCAGTCCGAGAACAAATCGGTCGCGTGCCCCTTGGGATCGATGATCTCGCGGTTGAGCCGCATGTAATTGTTCCCATGGCGCAGGTGCGTGTAGTAGTCGTCCATCATGTCGCCCAGGAAGCCGTAGAAAGACTCAAAGCCGCGGGAGTTGGGGACGTTCGGCTCCTCCAGCCCCAGATGCCACTTGCCGACCATTCCGGTGGCATAACCCGCCTTCCGCAAAGCCTGCGGGAGGGTGACCGCCTTCGGATCGAGCCAACCCCAGTTATTCTCGGCGTGGGTGCGGATCACGCCCGGAACACCGACCAATTCCTGGTAGCGCCCGGTCATCAACGCCGCCCGGGTCGGGGAGCAGACGGGACAGTTCGCGCGGAAATTGTTGAACTTCATCCCCTCGGCAAACAGTCGGTCGATGTTCGGCGTGCGCAGGTCCTTGGCGGTCTGGCAACTAAGGTCTCCATAGCCCAGATCGTCAGCCAGGATCACCAGAAAATTGGGTCGCGATTCAACCGCGCTGAGGCTCACGGCCAGACCGAAAAGGAACGCTAGACAGGCTGGAAGTCGTTTCATTCCGAAACCTTGCGCAGAGCATCTGGGATGGTCAAGGAGGCGTTCCCAAGTCGCCAATCCGCCCAGCCAATCCGTAAGCGGCCGCCACCGAAAAAGAGCCAGGACCCGCCCCCTGCCGTCCGAGCCCCACAACCGCGTCGCCATCTCCCCTCAACCGCACTGCTCTCAACCCTCCCAAGCGCGCCTTACTAGTCTCTTCCAATTCACACCTTCCGCCGCATGATCCCCCAAAGACGGTCGAACTCTGCCGCATAGGATCGCACAATGGCGATGTCGTCGGTCACCAGGAGGTTCTCGAAATTGTCGTCAGCCGCGCTGCGCGTCCAATTGTAGCTGCAGGTCACCGCCGTGTTCCCGTCGATCAACGCGAACTTGTGATGCATGTGGTCCGGAGTGTCGTCCGTGCGCACGGAGATCCCCACCCGGACCAACCGCTGCGCGTCGGATCCGGAATCGAAGGCCTTGTCGTTGTCGGTGATCACCCGGACGCGCACGCCGCGTCGGTGGGCGTCGATGATTCTCTCCGTGATGCGATCGTCGGTGATCGTGAAAACACAGATATCGAGCGAACGACGCGTCGAGCGGACCAGGGTCCTGAGGGCGTTCAGACAGGATTCGCCGGGGCTGTAGAAGACGCGCGACGTCGCCGACGAGGACGCGGCGGGCGCGGGCAGGGTCTTGACAGCCTTGTCGAGCCAGTCGAAGGCGTCGTGCGCGCGGCCGTCCGCCGTGTGGCTCTTGGCGAGCTTGAACAGCCTGTTGCGCAGCAGTTCCAACTGCCGCTCGTCGAACCGCGCGTCGGCCAACAGCGCCTCGATCGCCTTCTTCTCCCCGCGCGAAAAACGGCCGTCCTCCAACGCCTTGCGGTAGTGTTCGATGAGTTGTTCGACGGTCTTCCTGCTCATGATCAATTACTCCCGGTTCCGGCTGTCCATGCAGATGGTGACGGGGCCGTCATTGACCAGCCCCACCTTCATCATCGCGCCAAACTCGCCGGTCGAGACCGGTCTGCCAATCTCGGCCTCCAGCTGTTGCACGAAGCGCTCGTAGAGAGGAACTGCGTGATCCGGTTTGGCGGAGCGAATGTAGGAGGGCCGATTCCCCTTCTTCGTGCTGGCGAACAACGTGAACTGGCTGATCACCAGCGCGCCGCCGTCCACGTCCGCCAGCGCAAGGTTCATGAACCCCTCGGAATCGTTGAAGATCCGCATGCGCGCGATCTTGCCCGCCAGCCAGGATCCATCGTCCTGCGTGTCCGCGTCCTCGACCGCGACCAGGATCAGCAGGCCGCGACCGATCTCGCCCTTCGTCCGGCCGTCGATTTCCACCGACGCCTCCGAAACCCGCTGGATGACCGCTCTCATGCGGGCCAAGGGGATACCGGGAAACAGCCCGCTCGGCAATGACGGTTTGGGCGAAACGCTTGTCATCCACCCCGCCCTTCCGTCGTTCGACCGAGAAAGCCACGCAATCCATCCTTACAGTTAAAAATCACGTACGTGATTTTTAACTGTAAGGTTCGCGCGGCGGAATCCGAATGGAGAAGCGGTTCAGAACTTCCAATCCTGCAGCTTTTCGCCCGAGTTGCTTTCGATCCACACGGCATCGATCACCGCCGTTCCCTTGCCGGGAAACGGATCGAGCCGGATGGTCTGGATTGGTCGCTTGGCCTCGAACTTTATCCGGTAGTCGTGCGGTTGATTGTCGGGTATCGGTTGAAAATCGATTCGCCGACTGCGGTGAAAGGCCGGCCTCGCTCCCTGTTCCTGCCAGAAGAACTGCGCGCCGCCCTTGGACTCGGTCTTCATGCGCAGGACGAAGACCGCCTTGCCCGCCGGGATAGGCTTGTCGGGCGTCAACTGGAAGTGCGGATCCCCTCCCGTCGCGACCACGCGAAGCGCTCCCGATTCCTTGGTCAACGTCACATTCCGGATCGGAGCCACGCCCGGAACGACTGGCTTGGCGCGCGTCGGGTCGTAGTCGGGATTCGTCCGGGGAACGACTGCCTGGGTGTCACGTAGAAAGCCCCCGATCAGCCCATCCAGTTCGGCGACGAGCTTGGGGTTGGCGGCGGCAAGGTTGTTCCGTTCGCCCTGGTCGTTCCGGAGATTGAAAAGTTCGTAAGCGTGCGCGCCGTTTTCGCCCTGATGAAAAAGCCGGATCAGTTTCCAGTCCCCACGATGCACGGAAACCGCCGGGGGCAGGAAATCCGGCACCTTTGTCTGATGCGGGAAGAAGGTGAACATCGGCCCCCGGTCGAAAGCGCGGCCTTCCAACGCCGGCGCGATGGAGACGCCGTCGAAGATCTGTCCTGGGCGAGGCTTGAGGCCGAGGAGTTCCAAGAGGGTCGGATAGAGGTCCGTGCTCTGAATGCGGGAATCGTTGCGCGCGCCCGCGGCAATGCGGCCGGGCCAGGAGAAGATCGCCGGCACGCGGATGCCGCCCTCCCACATCGTCGCCTTGCCTCCGCGCAACGGCCGGTTGCTGGTCGGCGTCGTGCCGTCCACCTCGTTGTACATGTTTCCCCCGTTATCGGAGTAGAAGATGATCAGGGTGTTGTCCGCGATGCCCAGGCGTTCGAGCGCGTCCAGCATCCTGCCGATGGCGTCATCCAATGACTGGACCATCGCGGCATAGGTCGGACTGCGCTGCGCGTCCTTGGGATCGACGCGCTTGCGGTGCCGCTCGATGTAGGCCTCCTTCGCGTTGAAGGGCGCGTGGACGGAGAACTGCCAGTAGTTCAGGAAGAACGGCCCGTCCTTGTGCTTCTCGATGAAGGCCACCGCCTCGTCGGCCATGCGGTCCTCGATATGCTCGCTGGGCGTCCGCTCCTTGAAGTCAGGGAACTTCCAGGGCGCGACGAAGCTGCCCGCCGGTCCGGGACCGGGCCAGTGCGGGACATCCACGTCGAAACCCTGCTGCAGGGGCGACCACGGCTCCGGTCCGAGATGCCATTTACCGAAGTGGCCGGTGGCGTAACCCGCCAACTTGAGCGCCTCCGCCAGGGTGAAGTGGTCGGTGTCGAAGCGCGTGGCGCTGTCGCAGATCAGGGCCTTGGCATTCGCCGGGGCCTTGGGGCGGACCTCCGCCTTGAGACGCTCGGTCTTCAGGTGGCAGACCGGCGCGGTGATGCCGACGCGGGCGGGGTTTTGTCCGCTCAGGATGCTGGCGCGCGTGGGCGAACAAAGCGGACTCGCCGCATAGGCGCGGGTGAAGGTCATGCCGCGCCGGGCGAGACGTTCGACGTTCGGCGTCTCGTAGAACTTCGTCGTCCCGAAGAGCGTGGTGTCGCTCCAGCCCAGATCGTCCGCCAGGATCAGCAGGATGTTCGGCCGCGCGGGCGCGGAGTGGAGCAAGCACGGAAAACATCCGCCTACGCAAATCGCAACGACGAGACTTCGCAGAATACAGGGAAGGAGGAAGAGGCGTTTGGACATGGCCCAATGGTGGGCGACCGCGGGCGCGGATTCAAGGCGCGGCGTTGACGAGGAAAGCGAGGCAGGGCCCGGCGGTCGAACCGGTTCATCCGCAAAATGTCGGGAAATCGCTGACGCCAGGGAGCGCTCAAGGAGGGGCGACATTCCTGTCGCCCTGCCTGCGAGGCAGGCACATGCGCGCTCGGCATGCCACAACTCCAGCTAATCGAACGCGCTCCCATTGCTCACACGTCCCTGTGGCCCCTTAGGGGCCACGGCGACAAGAATGTCGCCGCTCCTTGGGCGCGCCCCCCGCCGTTTGGAGTTTGGAACTCCCTCCCGCCCAAAACTCCCTTTGCAATCAACCGGTCGGCCTTTAGCTTTCCCGCCCTTATGCGCATGAACGTGTTGAAGGCCGCCGGCACGGCCGCCGTTTTCCTCCTCCTGACCGCCTCGGGAACAGCCGCCGAGATCGGCCAGCGCTCCCCCAAGAACGAAGTCCGTCTTCCCGAACCCGTCGTCGCCCCCGCCTCCAGCGAAGGGCTCGACAACATGAAGACCTTCCAGATCCCGGAGGGTTTCCAGATCGAGCTCGTCGCGGCCGAGCCCCTGCTGGCCAATCCCGTCGCCTTCGCGATCGACTGGAAGGGCCGCTTCCTCATCTCCGAGACGCAGCGCTACCGCTCCAGCGTCCTCGATATCCGGCACTACATGTTCATGCTGGAGGACGACCTCGCGTTGCGACGCGTCGACGACCGCATCGCGATGGTAAAGAAACATTTCGGCGACAAGGCTGACGAACTCGTCATCGAGTCCGAGGTCGTCCGCCTGATCGAGGACACCAACGGCGACCACAAGGCCGACAAGTCGACGGTCTTCGCGACCGGTTTCAACACGATGCTTGACGGCATCGCCTCCGGCGTGCTCGCGCGCAAGGACCGGGTTTACTTCACCAACATCCCCAACCTCTGGGAACTGCGCGACCTCGACAACGACGGACGCGCGGACCTGCGCCGGTCGTTGAGCCGCGGCTACGGCGTGCGCTTCAGCTACACCGGTCACGACATGCACGGCCTGGTCATCGGCCCCGATGGGAAACTCTACTTCAGCTTCGGCGACCGCGGGGCGAACGTCCGCACACAGGAGGGAGGGAAACTCGAGTTCCCCGACGAGGGGGCGGTCTTCCGCTGCAACCTCGACGGCTCCGGACTGGAGGTCGTCCACAGCGGCCTGCGCAATCCGCAGGAACTCGCGTTTGACGATTTCGGCAATCTGTTCACCGGCGACAACGACTGCGACAACGGGGACAGCGAGCGCTGGGTGCAGATCGTGGAGGGCGGCGAAAGCGGCTGGCGCGTGGGCTACCAACACGCCCTGCTCGGCAAGGCCGGCCAGTGGATGAGCGAGGAGCTTTGGAAACCGCGTTTCCCCGGCCAGGCCGCCTATATCCTACCGCCCATCGCCAACCTCTTCGACGGCCCCTCCGGCCTCACCTCCAATCCGGGCACGGGCTTCCCCGCGAAATACGCCGGCTGCTTCTTCCTCACGCAGTTCAAGGGGCAGGCTTCGATCAGCGGCATCAGCGCCATCCGGCTGGAGCCCAAGGGCGCCTCCTTCGAAATGAAGAGCCTGGAGAAGTTCGTCTGGAACTGCCTGCCGACCGACGTGGATTTCGGCTACGACGGGTCGATGTATTTCAGTGACTGGCATCACAATTGGCCCAAATCCAGCCGCGGCCGAATCTACCGTCTCTACGATCCGCAGGCCGTCCAACTGGAGCCGGTCCGCGAAGTGACCCGGCTCTTCGCGGAAGGCTTCGACCAGCGCCCCCTCGGCGAGCTTGAGGAACTGCTCGCCCATGAGGACCGCCGCGTCCGACAGGAAGCGCAGTTCGCCATCGTTGACAAGGCCCTTGCAGACAGGACGAGACCGGATCGCGCCGCGCTCGCGAGTCTCCTCCGCGCGGCCAAGGCCGGCCCGAGCCTCCTGGCCCGCCTGCACGGCATCTGGGGCGTCGGACAAGTCGCCGTCTGGCATTCAAGGGAAGCAAGGGCCATCGCCGGCCTGCTGGCCGACAAGGAAGCCGAAGTCCGCGCGCAGACCGCCAAGGTCCTCGGCGACGCCGGCCATGGGAAATCCATGAAGGCTCTCATCAAATGCCTCGACGACAAAAGCGCCCGCGTCCGCTTCTTCGCCGCGCAAAGCCTCGGCAAGCTCGAGAACCGGAAGGCGGTCGCTCCGCTCTTCGAGATGCTCAGGGCCAACGCCGACCAGGATCTCTACCTCCGCCATGCCGGCGTCATCGCCCTGACCCGGATCGGTGACACGGAGTCCGTCGCCGAAGCCGCCGCCGATCCCGACGCTTCGGTCCGCCTCGCCGCCCTGCTGGTCATGCGCCGGACCAAGGACCCGCGAATCGCCGCCTTCCTCAACGACGACGATCCCTTGTTCGTCCTGGAGGCGGCCCGCGCGATCAACGACGTCCCGATCGAGGCGGCCTTTCCCCAACTGGCCGCAATGGCCTTTGACACCGCGCGTCTGGCATCAATCAGGCCCGCCGCTGACGTGATGATCGACCTCCAAAAACCGCTGGCCCTTCGGATCGTCAACGCCGGATTCCGCTTGGGCGACCAGGCTTCCGCCGACCGACTGGCTGCATACGCCGCCGATAACGGAACTCTCGAAGCAGGCCGCACCGAGGCCCTTCACGCATTGGCGACCTGGGCCACGCCGCATCGCCGCGACCGCATCGTGGGCGTCTACCGTCCCCTGCCCGAACGCGACGACTCCATCGCCGCCGAGGCTCTGGAATCAACGCTTCAAAGCATCCTGGACAACGCGCCGGAGACCGTGCGCGTCGCAGCTCTTGACGCCGCCGCCGCGCTCGGCGTCAGGTCCGCCGCCGGCGACATTCTGCGGATCGTCCTTGATTCCCAGGCTTCGCCCCGCATCCGCGCCGCCTCGCTCGACGCGCTCAACCGCCTCGATCCGGCCCGCCTCGGAGTCGCCGTGGAGAAGGCCGCGACCGACAGCTCCGAGTTGCTGCGCAGCAAGGCGGTCTCCCTGCTCGGCGCGCTTGGTCATGACAAGGCCATGAACGCGTTGAAGCACATCCTCGCCAACGGCTCGGTCGCCGAGAAACAGAACGCGTTCGGAACCCTCGCCACGATGAAGGGAGCGGAGGCAACGGGCCTGATCCGGGAGTGGCTGGACCGCCTGCTTTCCGGCAAGGCCGCGCCGGCGCTGCATCTGGACATCCTGGAAGCGGCTGCCAAGCTCCGCGACCCCTCGCTTGAGAAGAAACTCTCCGCCTACGCCGCGAGTCTCCCGAAGGACGACGAAGTCGCCCCCTTCAAGGACGCGCTTCACGGCGGCGACGCCGCGGCCGGCCGACGCATCTTCGAGGAGAAAATCGAAGTCGCCTGCATCCGCTGTCACAAGTTTCAGGGAAAAGGCGGCGATGTCGGCCCGGCGATTGACAGCTTCGGCCCGAAGCACACGCGCGAATACCTCCTTGAGTCCGTCGTCGCCCCCAGCCGAACCATCGCTGAAGGATTCGCCAGCGTCTCGGTGGAAACACGGGATGGGGATGAGTTCTCCGGCGTGGTCAAGAAGGAGACCGACAAGGAACTTCAACTGGCGCTGGCAGATGGCACGATCGCCAAAATCGACAAGGCCCGAATCACGCTGCGCCAGACCAGCTCGCTCTCCGGCATGCCGCCGGGCATGGGACTGCTGCTTTCCAAGCGGGAATTGCGCGACCTGATCGAGTTCCTTGCCATCCGCAAGTAAGGCGGCGCGAAGGGTTTCGTGGTCGCGGCTCTCCCCCTTTCACGGTGTCACCGCCGCTTTGATTTCGCGTCCCCTTTCCCTTCCCTGTCATCAGGGACCTTGGCGTCGATGCTCTTGATGGCCCGGTTGAAGATCCGCTCCCGCGCCCATCTGACGACCGCCATCGGCGTTGGAAAATCAAACTGCACGCCGTTCCTTTCGATCAACGCGCCCAAAGCGTCGGTGTAGGCCTCACGCGCGTTGTCGGCAACCCGCCGCACGCTCACGCCCTCAAAGTGCGTTGCGTCCAACATCGCCGTTTCCTCCCAGGTCGCCGACTCACCGCCGATTTCCTCCACGTCGCCCAGCGGGACTTCACGCGCCTCATCCGCTCCGAGAAGCGCGGGATCGTCCTGCTCCCCGACGGCCCTGTCCCTCCAACCGCCGGACACCTTCCCGCCGCAGCCGTTCCAGCCGTTCCCGGGTCATACCGGTCAGCGGCTCGAAACGATTGAATCTCATCGCCGCCCGCGTCAGGAGCCGCTGCATGCCCCATGCGTCATCGAGGCTCACGAACTCCTCCCGGATGCGATCGTCTCCGCCGCAGTTGTGATAATTCCCCAACGCGACGCAGACCGCCGCCGCACGCAGGCCGAATTCCTGGAACGCCGTCCCTTCGCAACTGCCACCGCCCATCAGCGCGCGTTGACACTGAAAGCCGTCTTTTTTCCCGGCAAGTTCCTCGCCGACCACGGAAAGAAACCGGGTTCCCAGGGAATCGAAGACGGACGAGCGGTCGCCGACGCGCACGATCACGCCCCGGCCCATCTTGACGCCGGGGATATCCCGACTTGTTTCGAGCGAGATGGTCAGCGCCCGCTTCGGCAGCAGACCGGCTCCCGCGGCCGCCAAGGCTCCCTGGAAACCGACTTCCTCGGCACGGGAAATGAAACCGATCGCTTTGCATTTCGCGCGGCGTTCCTTCAGTTCGATCAAGGTCGCCAGGATGACCGCGACTCCGATCAGGTCGTCGCAGGCGCGCCCATGAACCCTCCCGCGCCGGACACTGAAATCGGTGAGCTCCCAGACGGCGAATTCCGGCTTCGCCGAAACGCCGCCCTTGACCAGCAACTCGAACCGCTGCTCCCGCTTGTGCTCGACGCGGCGGCCCAGGACAGCGGCTTCCCCCGAGGGCAGCAATCGCAACTTCACGCCTCGTCGAAAGTAACTGTCGGGCACACCCCCGAGAAACCGCGCCAACCAACGTTTCGGCCCCGTTTTCCGGATGATCTCGAATCCCGGATGATCCATGTGCGCCGCCAACACGACAGGCTCGCCGCGCCCCCCTCTCTCATGACGCGCATACAGGTTGCCGAACCGGTCCGCCTCGACCGGGATTCCCTGTTCCCGGCAGATCGTCAGAACTTCGTCCGCAACCAAGCTCTCGTGATACGCGACCGCCGGACGGCGCATCAGCCGGCCAACGATTTGAGTGAACACATCTGTCTTCATGTCGTTTGCTCCGTCCGCAAGAACAACTCCGCCACCCAGTCCGCGTAGCGCATCCCCTGTTGCGTCAATTGGAAGCGCTCGGCATCGCGTCGCGCGTAATCCAGTGACGTGAGGCGATCCATCTCCTCCGCCCACTCCTCACGCAGATCGAACCCGGAGATCCTCTGGAACTCCTCAAACCGCCATCCCGCGTTCATCCGCAGCCCGAAAGCCGCGGTCTCACCAGCCCGGCCAAACGGCTCCAACTCCTCGCGCGACTCAATCGCCCGTCCACCGCGCTCCAGCCGCTCGCAATACAGGTCGATGTTGGAGAAGTTCTTCGTCCTGACGCCTCGTTCGTAACCCGCCGCGCTGGGCCCCAGCCCATAATAACTGCCAGCGCGCCAATAGTTGATGTTGTGCCAACAAGCCAACCCGGGAACGCCGTCCGCATCCAGCGGACCACGCGCGAAGTTGGCGACCTCGTATTGCGCGTAACCCGCGTCCCGGGCGAAAGCGCACAGCTCCTCGTGCATCGCCCCGGCCAGCTCCTCATCCACGTCGAACTCGCCAGCCTTCAACTGCGCGAACAGCGCCGTGTCCTCCTCGTAGATCACCTCGTAACAGGACAGGTGCTCGCTCCCGAATTGGACAATCTCCCGTAGCGTCCGAAGCCACGTTTCCATGGTCTGTCCGGGAATGGCGAACATGAGGTCCAGATTGAGATTGTCGAAGCCTGCCGCGCGCAACGTGTCCCAGGACTTGAAGACCATCTCACGCGTGTGAATGCGCCCCAATCTCTCCAGCAGGGAATCGTCCAGGGACTGCACGCCCATCGAAACCCGGTTCACCCCATGGTCCCGAAACAACTTCGCCTTGTCGGCTGAAACCGTGGCGGGGTTGCATTCGATCGTCCATTCCGTAGCGCCCAGCAACCCAAGCCGCTCCATCGCCTCCAAGATCCGCCGCCAATGGGAAATGCTCAGCAACGACGGAGTGCCGCCGCCAAAGAAGACGGTGTCCGGCTCCAGATCGTCGGCCACCAGTTCCAGCTCCGTGATCAGGGCCGCAACGTAACGATCCAACTGTCCGCCGTCCGGCTCCTTGGAGTAGAAGGCGCAGTAGGCGCATTTCTGGGCACAAAATGGGACATGGATGTACACATTGCGCAGACGGGATGAAGAGAGGACGGACACGGGAGAAATCTGGGGCGGCAATGCCGCGATTGCGAAGAAAAATCCTTCCAGCGGAAGGTGGGGGCGCCGACTCCGGCGCGCGGACTCAACTCTGGGTCCGTTCGACGTTCTGTGCCTTGAGCCCCTTGCCGCTCTCAAACACCTCGAACTGAACGGGTTCGTTCTCGTTGAGCGTCTTGTAGCCGTCGCCAAGAATGGACGTGTGATGCACGAAGACATCCTTGCCGGAGGTTTCATCAACGATGAATCCGTAGCCCTTCTTGTTGTCGAACCACTTTACTTTGCCTAGTGCGCTGGCCATGGCTGGTTTTACTTCTGGTGTTGGTTGGTGGGGATCCGGACCGCCCTCAAGAGGGGAAACAAAAAGGGCATGAGCAGAACAACGTCCGCGCATGCCACTTCGAACTGCAAAAGAATGCTTCCATTACGGCCCAGCTTCTAAACCGCATTAAAGTTTCTAAACCGGCGCATGGTCAAGGCAATGTTTCATTTTTGTTACGAAAATGCCTCCATCCCGTCGCAGGTGCAGACGAGGTTGCGGTCTCCGTAGACGTTGTCGATGCGGCCGACCGCCGGCCAGAACTTCCGCTCCCGGACCCACGCCGCCGGAAACACGGCCTGCTCGCGCGTATAGGGGTGATTCCAAACCGCCGCCACCGCCGCCTCCGCCGTGTGCGGCGCATTCTTGAGCGGGTTGTCCGCCGCGTCCATGCGTCCCGACTCGACCGCGTCGATCTCCCCATGGATGGCGATCATGGCGTCACAGAACCGGTCCAACTCCTCCTTCGATTCGCTCTCGGTCGGCTCCACCATCATCGTGCCCGCGACCGGCCACGAAATCGTCGGCGCATGAAATCCGTAGTCCATCAGACGCTTTGCCACATCCTCCACCGTCACCGACTTGAATCTCCGGAAGTCCAGGATGCACTCATGGGCGACCAGGCCGTTCGGCCCCTTGTAAAGAACCGGGAAATACGGATCGAGACGGCGGGCGATATGGTTGGCGTTCAGGATCGCGATCTGCGAAGCGCGCTTCAGGCCCTCCCCGCCCATCATGGCGATGTACATCCAGGAAATCGGCAGGATGCTGGGACTCCCCCACGGCGCGGCGGAAACCGGCCCCAGAGAATCGCGGCCGCCCTGGGCGACCACCGGGTGCCCGGGCAGGAACGGCGTCAGATGCTCCGCGCAACAGATCGGCCCCATGCCTGGCCCGCCGCCGCCATGCGGAATGCAGAAGGTCTTGTGCAGGTTGATGTGGCAGACGTCCGCGCCAATGGCTCCGGGCTGACAGAGCCCGACCTGTGCGTTCAGGTTCGCGCCGTCCATGTAGACCTGACCGCCATTCGCGTGGACGATCTCGCAGATCTCGCGGATGCCCTCCTCGAACACGCCGTGCGTGGAGGGATAGGTCACCATCAACGCGCCCAACTCCGCCGCGTGGCGCGCCGCCTTCGCGCGGAGATCCTCAATGTCGATGTTGCCCTGCTCGTCGCAGGCAACCGGGAAAACGCGCATGCCGGCCATGACCGCGCTCGCAGGATTCGTCCCGTGCGCCGACATCGGGATCAGGCAGACATCGCGCCCCTCGTCGCCCCGGCTTTCGTGATATTTCCGGACTGCCAGCAACCCGGCAAATTCGCCCTGCGAACCCGCGTTCGGCTGCAGCGAGCAACCGTGAAACCCGGTGATCTCGCAAAGCCACGTTTCCAGGTCCTCAAACAGCTTCGCGTAGCCCGCCGTGTCAGAGTCCGGCGCGAAGGGATGCAGACCGGCAAACTCCGGCCAACTCACGGGGAACATCTCCGCGCTGGCGTTCAACTTCATGGTGCACGACCCCAACGGGATCATCGAGGTCGTCAGCGAAAGATCCTTCCCTTCCAGACGACGCAGGTAACGCAGCATCTCCGTCTCGGACCGGAACCGGTGAAACACCTCGTGCGTGAGGATCTCGTCCTCCCGTCCGCGATCGCGCCAGCCTTCCTTCACCGCCGCGTCAGCCTCCTGAACCAACTCGTCCAGCGACAACGCGCTTTTCGCTCCGAAGACCTCCAGCAGGACGGCCACATCCGTGTCCGAGCAACATTCATCAAACGAAACACCGTAACGTCCGTCGCCCAGCCTGCGAAAATCGATTGCCTGCGCGATGGCCCGTTCCTCCACGCCTTCGGCGCCGCACTGGAAAGTCACCGTGTCGAAGACCGGCCCTTCCGCCACGAGGAGACCGGCCCGCCTCAGGCCGACCGCAAAGGCGTTCGCCAAGAGCCTCACGCGGCGCGCAATCTCCCGCAGCCCCTCCGGTCCATGATAAACCGCGTACATCGCCGCCATGTTCGCCAAGAGGGCCTGAGCCGTGCAGATGTTGCTCGTGGCTTTGTCGCGCCGGATATGCTGCTCCCGGGTCTGCAGTGACAGCCGGTAGGCCGGCCGCCCGGCCGAGTCCTTCGAGATTCCGACAATGCGCCCCGGCATCTGCCGCTTGTGCTCGTCCCGCGTGGCGAAGAACGCCGCATGCGGACCGCCAAACCCCAAGGGAACGCCGAACCGTTGCGCGCTGCCCACCGCGATGTCCGCGCCGAATTCCCCCGGCGGTCTCAGCACGGTCAGGGCCAGCAGATCCGTCGCCGCCACGGTCATGACTCCCGCCGCCCCAAGTCCGCTGAACAGGGACTCCAGGTCCGGGATGTCACCCAGGGTTCCCGGATACTGCACGACCGCGCCAAAGAGCTCTTTCGCGCCTGCCCCTTCCGCCTTGGCCGCCAAGTCCGCCAACGAGCCAACAATCACCCTCACCCCGATCGCCTCCGCGCGCGTTTCCACGACCGAAAGGGTCTGGGGGTGGCAGTTGTCCGCTACGAAAAATGCCCGTCGATCCTCTCCCCTATGCCGCCGTTGCCCGACGTTGAAGGACATCGTCATCGCCTCGGCCACTGCCGTCCCCTCATCCAGCAGCGACGCGTTGGCCACATCCATGCCGGTCAGATCGCAGACCATCGTCTGGAACGTCAGCAACGCCTCCAGCCGTCCCTGGGCGATCTCCGCCTGATAGGGCGTGTACTGGGTGTACCAGCCAGGATTCTCCAGCACGTTCCGCTGGATCACCGGAGGCACGATGCAATCATGGTAGCCCATGCCGACGTAGGAGCGTCGCAGACAATTGCGCGAGGCGATCTCCCGCAGTTCCCGCAGAGCCCCGGACTCCGACCGCGGCGCGGGCAGGTTCAGCGGGACATCAGAGAGAATCGAAGCCGGAACCGCCGCAGCCGCAAGGGCCTCCAGGCTTTCGCAATCGCACTCCTTCAACATCTCCTCGACCTCCTCCGGTCCGGGCCCGATATGCCGCCCAGCAAAGTCGGTCACCGCCGCGCGACCGCCACTTGCTGACGACACGGCCGCCGCAGCCAGGGATGACTCGGAGGCGGCGGCGGATTCAGGGGCGTTTGAGGGGGCGGACATCCGGGCAAGGTAAGAAGGGGCAATCGCAAAGCAAGCGAGATTTGGAACGACAAAGCCGACGTGATGCCCGTCGATTCCGGCGAATCCTCCGCCCCGGTGGGGCTGCGTTGCATCGCAGCCCCACCGGGTTGAGAATTCCGCGACGCCTGATCGCCTGGTCAGCCTGACACGCCGCTTTTTGTTTTCCGAGGGAGGCTTCCCGGTCTATCAAGTCCGCCATGCGACATCCCCTCCATTTCGGGCTGGCCGCCCTGTGCGGCGGTCTGGCGGCCTCCGTCTCCGGCGCGCCGCTGAAGCTCGACCGCATTCCCGGCGCCAAGCCGCGCAACATCGTCTTCATCCTCACCGACGACCATCGCTTCGACACGATGGGCTTCATGGGGCACCCCTTCATCGAGACGCCCAACATGGACCGCCTGGCCCGCGACGGCGCGCACTTCCCGAACGCGTTCGTCACCACCTCGCTCTGCTCGCCCAGTCGCGCCTCCATCGCCACCGGCCAGTACGCCCACAATCATCGCGTGGTCGACAACTACAACCCCGCGCCCCCCGGCCATCTCTACGTGCAGCAGTATCTCCAGAGGTCAGGCTACAACACCGCTTTCATCGGCAAATGGCATTTCGGCGGCGACGACGACTCGCCCCGCCCCGGCTTCGACCACTGGGTCGGCTTCAAGGGACAGGGCGTCTACTGGCCACGCAAGACAGGTCACAAGGTCAAGGGCCGCTTCGTGCCGCAGGCTCTCAACAATGGCTTCAACATTGACGGCCGGCGCGTCCCGCAGAAAGGTTACATCACCGATGAACTGACCGACTACGCGCTCGACTGGCTGAACCGGCGCGACGACGCCGGGAAGCCGTTCTTCCTCTACCTTTCCCACAAGGCCTCGCACGCGGATTTCCTCCCTCCAAACCGCTTCGCCTACCGCTACGAGAAGGAGGCCGTCCCCCTGCCCCCGAGTCCGGCGACGCATCCCGAGTTGTTCACCAATCCGCCGATGTGGGTCCGCAACCAACGCAACAGCCGCCACGGCGTCGAGTTCGCCTACTACACGGACCTCGACATGGCGGAATACCACCGGCGTTACTGTGAGACCCTGCTGGCTGTCGATGAAAGCCTCGGCCGTATCCTGGGCTGGCTGGAAAAACACAAGCTCCTCGAATCCACCTTGCTCGTCTACATGGGGGACAACGGGTTCCTCTTCGGAGAGCACGGCCTGATCGACAAACGGAACGCCTACGAGGAATCGATCCGCGTTCCCCTGCTCCTCCACTGCCCCGAGATCATCGCCAAGGGAGCAACACGCCCACAGGTCGTGGCGAACATCGACATCGCCCCCACCTTCCTCGAAGCCGCCGGACTGAGAACGCCGGCGCAGATGGACGGAGCCAGTTTCCTCAAAATCGCCCAGGGTGAGACCATCCCCTGGCGCGACTACCTCCTCTACGAATACCTCTGGGAACGCAACTACCCCCAGACACCGACCATGCACGCCCTGCGCGGCGACCGTTACAAATACGTCCGCTACCACGGCATCTGGGACGTCGATGAACTCTATGACCTCCAAGCCGACCCGCACGAACGCCGCAACCTGATCGACGCGCCCGACAAGCAGGAACTCGTCGCAAAACTCAACCGCCGACTCTTCGAAATCCTCAAGCAGACCGGCGGCGATCACGTTCCCCTACCGCCCGACCGCGGCACAAAGTTCCTGCATCGGCGCAAGGGCGGCAGCGGCGCGGCGCCGTTTCCGGATCAGTTCGAGCGGGCCCCCGACAAGAACTGAGCCGCCGCCGGCTTTGAACGGGCGTCCGGCGGAACGAGTTGTCCCCAGCGAGCCGGACCGCCCCGCCAACTCCCGGCTCATTGAAGACGATTCACCCCACCGCCTCCCCGCGGACCGCCCCCAATGAACTGGACATAAATCGGCCGTTCGCCTCTCATACGCGGCCAACACCGATTCGATTTCATGGAAACACTGCTGATTGCCATTTTCGCGGGCGTCGGGTTCATCGTCGCCTATCACACCTACGGCCGCTGGCTGGGAGGAAAAATCTTCGCCCTTTCCGCCAAGGCCGTCTGCCCCTCGGAGCAGTTCAACGACGGCGTGGACTACGTCCCAACCGGGAAGTCCGTCGTGTTCGGCCACCACTTCACCTCGATCGCGGGCACCGGCCCCATCGTGGGCCCGGCCATCGCCGTGATGTGGGGCTGGGTTCCAGCGCTCATCTGGGTGCTGCTCGGTTCCATCTTCATCGGAGCCGTGCATGACTTCGGATCGCTGGTGGTCAGCCTGCGGAACAAGGGGCAGACCGTGGGCGACATCGCCGGCCGCGTGATGAACCGCCGGGTGCGCCTCCTGTTCCTGTTCATCCTGTTCATGGCGTTGACCATCGTGCTCGCGATCTTCGGCCTGGTCATCGCGGCCGTATTCAAGCAATACCCCGCCTCGATCTTCCCTTGCCTGATCCAGATCCCGATCGCTGTCGGGATCGGCCTTTGGCTCCACCGCCAGGGGGCCCACCTGCTGCTTCCCTCGCTGCTGGCTCTGGGAGTCATGTACCTGACCGTCATTTTTGGCGACGGCGGTTTCCTCGGACAATTCAACGCCTACCTGGCCGGGCTGCCGATTTTCACGTGGGTTCTGATCCTCCTGATCTATTCCTATGTCGCCTCCGTGCTCCCGGTCTGGACCCTGCTGCAACCGCGGGACTACATCAACTCCCTGCAGTTGATCTCCGCGCTGGGCCTGATCGTCGTCGGTCTGTTCGGCGCCGCCCTCATGGGCGGCGCGCCGCTGGCGGACGGCAGTCGTCCGGAACTAAGCATGGTGGCTCCCGCCTTCCAGCTGGCGCCGGAAGGCGCGCCGTTCATCTTCCCGTTCCTGTTCATCACCATCGCCTGCGGGGCGTGCAGCGGTTTCCATTGCCTCGTCAGCAGCGGCACCAGCAGCAAGCAACTCAAGAGCGAACCCGACGCCCGCTTCGTCGGCTACGGCGGCATGCTCACCGAAGGTTTTCTCGCGACCTTGGTCATCCTGGCCTGCTGCGCGGGCCTGGGGCTCGGCATGCAGACCGCCGACGGGGAATTCCTGACCGGCTCGGCTGCTTGGGCAAAGCGCTACGAGTCCTGGGGGGGCGCCAGTTCCCTGGGAGCCAAGGTCGGGGCCTTCGTCGATGGCTCCGCCAATTTCCTCACCGCCATCGGCATCTCCAAAGGCATCGCCCTCGCGCTGATGGGGGTGCTGGTAGCCTCCTTCGCGGGAACCACGCTCGACACCGCCTGCCGACTCCAGCGCTACGTCATCCAGGAACTCGCCGCCACCCTCGCCCGTCCGGGCAACAGCGCGGATGAACCGGCCAAGGGAAGCGGTTTCCTCGGCTGGCTTCAGGGCAAACACGGCGCCACCATCTTCGCGGTGACCATCGCCACCCTGGTTGCCGTCGCCAAGGCGCCGGGACAGGAATCCTGGTCCTACGCCACGGCTGGCAAAGGCGGTCTGATCCTCTGGCCCCTGTTCGGAGCGACCAACCAACTCCTGGCAGGCCTCGCCTTCATGGTGGTGTTTTTCTACCTTTGGCGCCGCGGCAAACCGATCTGGTTCATCGCGCTGCCGATGACCTTCATGCTGATCATGCCCATGTGGGCCATGTTCGTGCAGTTGTTCGTCGGCGAGAAAAGCTGGATCAAGGAAGGGAACTGGCTGGTGTCGTCCATCGGGCTCGCCACCATTATTCTTGAACTCTGGATGCTCTACGAGGCTTGGCGCATGTTCCCCAAGGCCAAGGGCGTGCTGGAAGCCGACGCGCCGGAATCCCTGCCCGGCGCGGGCGGCGAGGCCGTCAAGACGCCGGCGTGTTGAGCTTGCGATTGGCGATTCATGATTCGTAATCGGTAACTCGTACGTTTGGGTTCGCAATCTGCCGCCAGTCACCAGTCACCAGTCACCCCCATGCCACGCATCGGACTATTCGGAGGCTCTTTCGACCCGGTCCACACCGGGCATCTCCTGGTGGCTCGCGCGGCCATGGAGGAGGCGCGTCTTGAGCGGTTGTATTTCATCCTGGCGGCGCGCTCGCCGTTCAAGACCGAGGCCGACCCCGCTCCCGCCGCCACCCGCGCGCGACTGCTCCGGCTGGCCCTGGCCGGGCAGCCGGAATTCGAACTCGACACCCAGGAACTCGGCCGGAAAGGCCCGTCCTTCACCATCGACACCATCCGCGACTATCGAAAACGGTTCCCCAACGCCGCGATCCATTACCTGATCGGCGCCGACCACGTGCCTCTGCTGCCCAGATGGCGCGAGGCGGGAGAACTTGCCGGAGCCGCAGACTTCCTCGTCATCCCCCGCCCCGGCGAACCCGCCGCGCCCTTTCCCAAACCTTTTCGCGGCCGGGAGTTGAAAGGTTTTCCGTTTGGCGTATCTTCCACGCTTCTTCGCGAGCGCGCGCGGGCGGGCCTCCCCCTTGATGGGCTGACCCCCACCGCCGTGGCGGAGGCAATCCAACGCGACAAGATCTACCAACCACTTTGAGCAAGAAAACGACAACGACCGTAGCCGCCAAGGACCTGGCCCTGAAATGCCGGGAGGTGGCCGACGCCAAGAAGGCCGAGAACATCGTGATCATGGACATCAGTGAGGTGTCCACCATCGCGGACTATTTTGTGATTGCCTCCGCCACCTCCACGCCGCACCTGAAAGCCGTGGCGGACGAGATCAGGGACCGGGTGAAGGCACAGACCGGGGTGGGGGCAAATGCGGTCGAAGGCGCCGTCAACGCCGAGTGGACCGTGCTGGACTACTTCGACGTCATCGTCCACGTCATGCGCGAAGATGTCCGCGAGCGCTTTGACCTGGAGGGTCTGTGGGGCGACGCGCCCCGGATTGACGGGTGACTTCCCGATTCAGACGGAGGACCGACTCAATCCTCCCCGGCCGCCTGATCTTCCGGCAGGTCTTCGGCCTCTTCCGCAATCTCTTCTTCGAAGGCTGCCATCTTGGCGACAACCTCGCTGAACTCCTTGAGCCCCGTGCTGGGCACAATGATGGTGTCTCTCCGGCCGTTGACGTCCTCCGTGATCCGCAGAAACCTTCCCCTCGGATTCTCCTTCAGGATGAACAGGAAACTCTTCCGCTCAACCTGTAATTTCTCCGTGTGAAGTGATTCCTCCTCGACGTGCTTCTTGGGCCGTTGGGGATAACCTCCGTAAGGTGATGGGCGTTCGTTTGAGATCATGGCCGCTCCCGGGACAGTGTCTACTGTCAAAACACAGGCTAACCGTTTTTTGCCCTGCAAGAAATGTCAAGTGTTAAATCGGTTCCCTGCGCTGAACCTCGGAGCCGTCGGGGTGCGGGTCAATCGCCAAGCATAGACACCGATGCCGCAGAGCATCAGGATGTTCAAGACCTGCGTGACGCCCCGGACAATGACGTAGGCGCTTTTTGCGGCTTCCCGGTCAGCGGCGGGGTTGGCGAGATTGTAGCGGACGATGTGGTTCTCCTTGAGCTTGGGCTGGAAGACATAATAACCGAGCGCCCCCATCGCGAGCAGACCGGCGATCAACCCCAGCGTCGTCTTGCGCACCGGCTTGCCCGTGTAGAGCCATTCCACGGCGAGATGGAACAACGCGATCGCAGCGCAGACCGCCTGGACCAGGAAATAGCGGTCCAACAGTTCCAGAAATGCCGCGGTGCCGTATGCCTGCCCCGCAATCCGTCCAAAACGGTCGAACAACCCCAGGAGCGCGTCGGAGGAAAACGCCGGCCAGACCACGAACGTGAAGAAAACGCCCGAGCCCAGCCACACGGCGACATTCATCACGCCCAGAAATCTCAGGAAGACGATCACCAAAGCGACGCTAGAAAATTCACCCCGCGAAGCCAAGCTTGGATTGGATTCCCCTTCTCCGCCCGCCCGCCCAATGGCCCGGGCAATCGGAGCGTCAAACTCCCCGCCGCCGCGTCCGCCAAAGCGTCCCCGAGATCATCCACCGGCAAGCGCCTCAACCAACGCGTCCAGGTCCCGCGGTGAATGTGACGCGCACGCCGTCACCCTCAAACGCGCCTCGCCCCGCGCCACCGTCGGATACCGGATCGCCGGCGCCAACACCCCGCGCTCCAACAACCCCCGTGACAATTCCATCGCCCGCCCCTCATCGCCGACGAGCAAAGGCACGATGGCGCTCCTGATCGGCGGCAGCCGCCATCCCGCCCGGATCAGACCGTTCTTGACCTGGTCCACCATGTTCCAAAGCCGCTGACACCGCTCGCCGCCCTCCTCGCTGCTCACAATCCCGATCCCCGCAACCGCCGCTGCGGCGGCCGCCGGCGCCGGCGCCGTCGAAAACACAAAGCTCCGGGCCTTGTTGACCAGAAAGTCGATCAGGGTCCGCGAGCCGCAGACATAGCCGCCCGAAGCCCCCAATGCCTTGCCCAACGTCCCCATCTGGACCTCGATCCTATCCGCCACGTTGAACTCTTCCGCAAGCCCGCGCCGCCGCTCCCCATACAGCCCGGTCGCGTGCGCTTCATCCACCATCAGCCAGGCCCCGTACCGTTCCTTCAATTCGACGAGGTTCAGCAACGGAGCCACGTCCCCATCCATGGAAAACACGCTTTCGGTGACAATCAGGCTTCTTGATCGCGGTTCCACTTTCCCTCGCGCCCGGCGCCGGTCCGCCCACTTGAGAATATCCTCCAAGGAATCCAGGTCGTTATGGGCGAACACCCGGAGTCTGGCTCCGCTCAGTTTGGCTGCGTCCACCAGGCAGGCATGCGAAAGCCTGTCGATCACGATCGTGTCGCCGGGCCCAACCAGCGCCGGAACCACGCCCAGGGCCGTGGCATAGCCGCAGGAAAACGCCAGAGCGGCCTCGCTCCCCTTTAACGTCGCCAGGGACTCCTCCAACTCCGCGTGAGGCCGAAGGTTCCCACAGATCAACCTCGCTGACCCCGCCCCCGCGCCAAATCGCCCGACAGCCTCTGCGCCCGCCTCCTTCAACGCCGGGTGATCCGCCAGGCCCAGGTAGTCGTTCGAGGAGAAGTTCACAACCTCCCGCCCGTCGATCGTCACCGCCGCGCCCTGCGGCGAATCCACTTCGCGCAACTCACGCCAAAGCCCGGCCTCCCGCAGGGAGGCAAGCCGGCCGGTCAGTTCTGCTTCAAAGTCGCTCATCAATCCGCGTCGACAGCCTATGATGTAACAGAGCCGATGGAAAACCACGAATGGACACGAATCCACCGCCTGAAGCCCGCCCCGATATCGTGTCAAAGGCGGATTGACGGCCGTCCATCCTCCGATCCCGAACACCTCCTTTCAATGGGAGCCGCTCCATTCAGGAATCATGTTCATTCGAGTCCCTGCGCGGATCCGACAATTCAGGCTTTGCAACCGCCTGCTGATTTCCGATTCTCCAGACGCTTTCAAATCCCGCTCCGCCAAAGAGACACCTTATGAAAAGAAGAAACTTCCTCAAGTCAGCCCTCGTCGCTTCCACCGCCGCCTCCGTGTCCGGAGTCGCCTCCCGGGCCCACGCCCAATCCGGCGGAGCGCGCCAATACCTCGAACTCCGCCACTGGAGCATCGAGTCGCTGGAGAACAACCAACTCGTCTCGAACTTCCTGCAGCAGGCCGCCCTCCCCTCGCTCAAGCGCGCCGGCGCCGGCAAGCTCGGCGTGTTCTACCACCTGCCCGATCCCAAGGGCTACCCGGAACAGTCGCAGGACATCTACACCGTCCTCGCCTTTGACTCCCTCGACGAATGGATCGCTCTGGGCGCGCACTTCGAGTCGGATGAGTCCCTGCACGACGCCGGCGCGGAATACCTCGGCATCGACAAGAAAACGCCCGCCTACAAGCGCATCGACAACTCGCTGATGATCTCCTTCGAGGGCCATCCCCGACTCAAGACGCCCCGCTCCGGCAAGGACCGCATCTTCGAACTGCGCCGCTACGAAAGCCACAGCGAGTTGATGGCCAAGCTCAAGATCGAGATGTTCAACCAGGGGGAACTCGACATCTTCGCCAAGGTCGGCCTCGACGGCGTCTTCTTCGGCGAGATGCTCGTCGGCGCGAACATGCCCAACCTCACCTACATGCTCGCCTACGATTCCATGGCGGAACGCGAAGCGAACTTCAAGGCCTTCAGCCAGCACCCCGACTGGAACGCCCTCAAGAAGGTCGAACGCTACAAGGGGACCGTCTCCAAGATCGATTTCCGGTTCCTCAAGCCCGCGCCCTTCTCGCAGATCTAGTCTCCGAACCCGGGCGCGTGATGCCCGTCGCAATGAACGACACGATCCGGGATTGGATCGTTCCGCTGATCGACGTTCGCGAAATCCTGTTCGCGATTCTGTCGCTCATCTTCGTGGTCTACAGCCTCTCCCGGGGCAGACGGAAGTTCATCCACATCGTGACCGTCCTTTCGACGTTTGCGGCGCTGGCGACGTTTTTCCAGGGAAACGCCACGCCCATCTATGTCACTGTGGCCATGCTCGCGATCGGCAAGGCGATGACCCTCGCGAAGTTCGCCCACCGCGCGCTCGATCTGATCAACCTGGCGCTCCTGAGCCTCTTCGATCCCCATATCCACGCCGAGGAAACGGAATCCTCCGCCCCGATCGAACCCCTGTCCTCCGTGGAAAGACTGCGGAAGGAGGGTAACACAAGGAAAGCCCTCAGGACGGTCAAGGACATCATCGGGGCCAACCTGCCCGAACTGGAGGTATTCGAAGCGCGCATGACGCTGGCCGCGATCTACGCGGTGGACATCGGCAGCCTGCCCAAGGCCCGTCGCGTCATTGACGAAGCCTGCGCCATGCACGGCATTCATGACGGGCACAGGGATTCGGCGCGCGAACGCATGCTCGCCTGGGTCGAAGCGAATGAGCGCGCCCCGGAACCGCGCCCCAGTCTCGTCGCCCGTCAGGTTCCCGTCGCCCGGTCATTCGTCTGCGATTTCGAAAGCCTCGTCAACAACGGCCGGTTTGGCTCAGCCGTCGATTGCGCGGAGGAACATCTCGAGAAATTTCCGGAAGACCTCGCCGCCCGTGTCGCGCTCGCCCTGCTCTACGCGAACCGAAAACACAGCAACGTCAAACTCGCCGGACACGTCCAACGTATCATCGATCACGAGCCCCTGCCGGAGGAACTCAGGCCTCGGTTGGCCGAATTGGCGGCGCTCTGCGAAAGCGAGCCCGCCAGCTCCCTCTTCGGAGCGGGGCTTTCCCGCAGGTTGGCGCAACCTCGCCGCCAGCCCGATCCGCCCCTTCCCCCCGGCTGACTCCACTCATTCCCCGCTTGATCCACCTCAGCCAAATCTCCATTCTTCCACCACCCCAAACATTCATCCCCTCAACGCAATGCCCCAGAAGAAAACCTATCACTACACACGCCGGAACTTCATCGCGGCCTCCGCCCTCTCCACCTTCGGCTTCATGTATGCGCCCAAGTCCATCTGGGGCGCGAACGACCGCATCCGCATCGCCGGCATCGGCATCGGCGGCAAGGGCTCCAGCGACATCGACCAAGCGGGCAACGTGGGCGAGATCGTCGCCCTCTGCGACATTGATGAGAACCACCTCGCCGCCAAGGCCGCCAAGTTCCCGAACGCGAACAAGTTCCACGACTTCCGCGTGATGTTCGACCGCATGGCCGACCAGATTGACGCCGTCACGGTCTCCACGCCCGACAACACCCACGCCATCGCCTCGCTCACTGCGATGAAGCTCGGCAAGCACGTCTACTGCCAGAAGCCGTTGACGCACGACGTCTGGGAGGCGCGGGAGATGAAGCGCGTGGCCCGCGAAATGAAGGTCGCCACCCAGATGGGCAACCAGGGCACGGCGCTGGACGGTCTGCGTCGCGGCGTGGAGATCATCCGGGATGGAGCCCTCGGCCCCGTCCGCGAGGTGCATACCTGGACCAATCGGCCGGTCTGGCCGCAGGCTCCGACCATCACCGACCGCCCGAAGGGCTCGCAGCCCGTTCCCTCGCACATTCATTGGGAACAGTTCCTCGGCCCCGCGCCGTGGCGTCCCTTCTACCATCAGGCCGACGGGAAGACCGGCGGCCGCGGCATCTACCATCCCTTCACCTGGCGCGGTTGGTGGGACTTCGGCACCGGCGCCCTCGGCGACATGGCCTGCCACACCGTCAACATGGCCTTCATGGCGCTCAAGCTCGGGGCGCCGACCACGGTCGAGGCGAAGGGCGGCGACCTCAACCCCGAGACCTATCCAAGCTGGGCGACGTTCACCTACGAGTTCCCCGCGCGCGGCGACATGCCGCCCTGCAAGCTCGTCTGGTACGAGGGCAAGAACGACTACGGCGAAAAGAACCTCCCGCCCGAGGAACTCTTCCACGGCGAAAAACCCTCCGGCAGCGGCTCCATCGTGGTTGGCGACAAGGGCGTCCTCTACTCCCCCAACGACTACGGAGCGGCCTTCAAGCTCTTCCCCGAGAAGAACTACAAGGACTACGGCGGCCCGACGCCGTGGTTTCCGCGCAATCCCGAGAAGAACAACGACCAAGCCATGAAGAACGAGTGGGCCGACGCCATGCGCAGCGGCGACGTCAAGAAGGCCTATTCCAACTTTGAGCACGCCGCGACCTTCACCGAGACCATGCTCCTCGGCAACGTCGCCCTCAAGGTCGGCAAGAAGATTGAGTGGGACCCCGCCGCCGGACGGGCCAGGAACGCCCCCGAGGCCGACCAGTGGATCAAACGCGAATACCGCAAGGGCTGGGAGGTCTGAGCCGAGAGCGCGAAGCCATTTCCGATCACAAAGCCGCCCTCAATGAGGGCGGCTTTCTTGCGTCCAGCAACAAAAAGGGCCCGGCGCGCGGCGCCGGGCCCTGAGGAATTGGATGAAGCGGAGGTCAGGCCTTCTTCTTCTTGGCGGCCTTCACCTTGCCGAGGTGCTTCTTGGGGTCCTTGTCGAACTTGCCCTTGCAGTTGCCGCAGCAGAAGCCGACGGTGACCGAGGCGCTGGTCTTGGCGGGCTTGCCGGAGAGGACGCATTCGCCCTTCGCGGCCTTGGCGGCCTTGCCGAGGTGGGCGGCCGGGTTCTTCTCGACCTTGCCCTTGCAGTTGTTGCAGCAGACCTCGATCTCGACCTTGGAGGTCTTCGAGGCGTCCACGCCCTTGCCGGAGATCGGGCACTTGTCGTTGATCGCCTTGTCGCCGGCGACGGCGGTGGAGGCGAGGAGGCACAGCGCGGTGAACGCGCCGAGGATGGATGTCAGTTTCTTCATGGTTTCTCTTGGGTTGTGTGTGTGTGCGTGTCGCAGGCGCGCCGAAGCGCGCGTCCAACGGGCAGGGAGGCTAACGCACACTTGGGGAATTTCAACCCCTGGAACGTCCTTTGGGACCGGAAACTTGATGCCTGGAATCCTGAAAACCGACCCCTATCCCGTCATCCGAAGCCCCGGCGCGCTTTCCTCATCCAACGAAGTCGCCTCGCAACCGGCGAGCAGCTTGCGATAGGCGAGGACGCCGATCATTGCCGCGTTGTCGGTGCATAGCTTCGGTTCCGCCAGACGCAACGAGAGCCCGTTCTTCGCACAGGCCGCGGCAAGCTCCTTCCGCAGTCCCCGGTTGCAGGTCACACCGCCCGAGGCCGTGACGCATCGGACCCCAACCCGCAACGCGGCGCGCGCGGTCTTCTTCACCAGGACCTCGACGATCGCCGCCTGCACGCTGGCGCAAAGATCCCGGACCTTTTGTCCGTCCTCCAGGATCTCCGGATTGTCGCGCAGGTGGTAACGCACCGAAGTTTTGAGGCCGCTGAAGCTGAAATCGTCGTGCGGCTCGCGCAGCATCGGCCGGGGAAAGCGATGCGCCTTGGGGTTGCCCTCCGCGGCCAGCCGATCCATCTCCGGTCCGCCGGGATAAGGCAGGCCGATCAGCTTGGCCGTCTTGTCGAAGCATTCCCCCGCGGCGTCGTCCACGGTCGATCCCAGGATCCGATGCCTGAGTTCTCCCTCCACATGAACCAGGATGGTGTGCCCGCCGCTGACGATCAGGGAGACCGACGGCTCAAACGCCTCGAATTCAGCGCGCGGCGGATCCCCCGCAATCCACGGGGAATAAAGGTGCGCCTCATGGTGATGGATGCCGAGCAGGGGCTTGCGCAGCACAAAGGAAGCGGCCTGGGCGGCCTTGAAGCCGACCATCAACGCCGCCGGCAGGCCCGGTCCCCGCGTCGCGGCAAGCGCATCGACATCCGGCATGCCCACGCCCGCGGAAGCCAGGGCCTCGCGGCAAACGGGAAGGAGGTTCTTCAGGTGTTCCCGGGTCGCCAATTCCGGGACAACCCCCCCGTATTCCGAGTGAAGCCGGATCTGGGAGGCCACCACATTGGAACGAATCTCGCCATTCACGACCACGGCCGCGCTCGTCTCGTCACAGGAGGATTCGATGGCGAGGAGAATCATGGGGTGTCAGCGGTGGGGCGAAGCGCCCGGCGCCCCGGGCGCGGAGGTCTGCAATCCACCGCTGCGGATTGCCGCGGGTTCGACCCAGCGGGAACCTCCAGCGAAGGATTTACTCCTCATCCGCCGGAACCGTCGCGGCTTCTTCTTCCTTCTTCTCCGGCGTCGTCTTCGCTTCCGTGTCGGTTGCAACTTCCGTTTCCGACTCGTCGGGCTCGCGATTCAACAGGAGCGAAATGCCCTTGAGCATGTCCTTCGCACGATCTAGCTGCGCGTCCTTCAGCTTGGACAGCTTCTCCCGCTTGGCCTCATCCTCCAAGGTGTTCAACCCGCCAGGCTGTCGCGACCAGAACAGGGCCTCGGCCTGGTCCCGCGTAAGGCCGACCTCGATATCCGGCTCGATGCCGTGCTCATGGATCACCTTGTGGCTGGGGGTGTAGTACTTGGCCGTGGTGAGGCGCAGGGCGCCCCCGCCCTCCAACGGAAGAATGCTCTGCACTGAGCCCTTTCCGAAGGTCAGTTCCCCGACCACGATCGCGTCGCAATATCCCTCCGCCGTGGCGTCCTGAAGGCAGCCTGCGACGATCTCCGAGGCGCTGGCGCTGCCGCCGTTGACCAGCACGGCAATCTTGATTTCCAGGTGCTTGTTCTTGTCCGAACCGCGGGAAAGAAAGCTGGACAACTGCGACTGCCGCCGGCCTTCAGTGGTCAGGATCAGCTTGCCGCGCGGAATGAAATTCTCGCAGACGGCCACCGCTTGATCCAACAACCCCCCGGGATTGCCCCGCAGGTCCAGAACCAGCGACTTCATTCCCTGCTCCTTCAGCCGCCGCAGGGCCTCGGAGAGGTCGTCATTCGTCCGCTCGCCAAACTGGGTGATCCGCACGTAGCCGATCTTGTCATCGTCCAGCGGAAAAGCATCCTTGTTCGAAATGCCCCGGCCATTGACATCCTTGACGGTGGCCACCTTGATGACCGCGCGCTTGACCTTGATCTCCTTTGGCTCTTCCAGGACGTCCCGCATGATGGTGAGCGTCACCTCCGTGCCGGGCATCCCCCGCAGGCGGGTGACCGCTTCGCCCATCGTGAGATTCTCGGTGCTGCGTCCGTCGATGCGGATGATCTTGTCGCCCGCCAGAATGCCCGCGCGGAAACCCGGGGTATCCTCCATGGGAGCCACCACGGTCAGGATGCGGTCGCGCATGCCCACCACGATTCCCAGCCCGCCGAACTGCCCCTCAGTATCGTCGCGAAGCTCCTCGAATCTCGTCGGCGGCATGAATTCGCTGTGGGGATCCAGTGTGCTGACCATGCCGCGCAGGGCCTCGTTGATCAGGTTTTCGTAGCTGACCTTGTCGCTGTCGACATAATCCTGCCGGATCAGCTCCATCACCTGGGTCAACAACGCCAGGCTGGTCTCCGGGTCATCCTTGCCGTCGGCTCCAGCCGAATAGACATAGATCTGGAATCCGGCGAGGAGGTTGATCCCCAGCGCGGCGACAAGCACGCCGTAAAAAAAGCGGTTTTTCATAATGCGATGAGGAAGTTAGAAGCGGGTCGGAGGGAACGCAAGGCGCATCCTGCGTTTCACTCCGTGATTTCCGCCAACAGCAGTTCCAGATAAGGCAGATCCGTCGGCGCGGTGGCCTTCGGATTCGGCGAGCCTGACTCCACCAGCGTCACGGCCTGACCGATCAGTTCGCAGGCGGCGGTGTCGTCGGTGATGGCGACTCCAAGGCGCTTCACCTCCTCCAGGGCCCGGCGGATCACCTCGATCCGGAAGGTCTGCGGCGTCTGGACTGCCCAGAGCCGGGAACGCTCGGGATGTCCGGAAATCGTCGCTCCATCGTCGCTCTCCTTGATGGTGTCGGTGACCCGCTGCGCCGCCACCGCCGCTCCGTTAGCTCGCGCCGCGGCCACGGTCGCCTCGATCAACCCGCCCGATACGCAGGGACGGGCGGCATCGTGGATCGCCACGATCTCAGCGCGAGGGTCCACGGCGCCCAGGCCGTTGGCCACCGAGTCCTGACGCTCCTTCCCGCCGGGAACGACGCGGAACGGTTTCAACGCCCCGAATCCTCGCGCGAGATCTTCAAACTCACCCTGCATCCCGTCGCGCGCCACAACGACGATCTCATCCACAACCGGCGCGGCGTCAAGCCGTCTCCAAGTGTGCTCGACGATCGGCCTGCCGGCGACCTGGAGAAACAGCTTGTCGGTGTTCGGCCCCATCCGGACCCCCTTCCCCGCCGCGACCATGACTACGGATACCATGCGCTCAGTCTGACCGGCCCCCGGCGCGCCCGGCAAGGGGTTTTGCTTGTCCTCCAAGCCCCCGCCCCACAGTATTCCGCGCTCCGATGGCGGCCCGAATCCACTTGCCGGCGCTCGTCCTTGCGGGAGTCGTCCTGGCGACGATTTCGCCGCAAGGCGCCCCGCCGTCCGCGCCCCAACTGCCGCGTTTCGACATCTGGAGCCCCCCCTACCTGCGGCTGCACAGCAGCGACGCCATCTCCTCCCTCACGCAAACGCGTGAAGGCTACCTGTGGATCGGAACCGCGCGCGGGGTCATTCGCATCGACGGCCGTTCCAGCCGCATCTACAACCCAGACAAGGAACCCGCCCTGCGCGGCTACTCGATCGCCCAACTGGTCCGCGACCCGATCCGCGGACTGTGGATCCGCACCGACCGGGGGAGCCTTTCCTTCTACCGCGACGGCTCGATCCAGAGTGTGGGCCAAGCCAGGGGCATGCCGGAACTCGGCGTGACATCCATGACGGTCGCCAAGGACGGATTCCGCGCGATCACGACCGGCAACCGGCTGTTCCACCTCCGCGAAGACGGCGTCGTCTCCGCAGAAATCCGGGGACTTGCCCCCGACGCGCAAGCGCGTCGGTTGATCCAGGATTCCGACGAACGCCTTTGGTTGACAGCCCCCGTGGAGGGCCATTCCGCCCTTTACGCCCTGAAGGACTCCGCAGCGGTCCCGACCGGTGTCGCCCTCCCGGACAATGCCTTGATCGAACCCTCCCTGTCGGGCGGCCTGCTGATCGCCTCCGGGACCGCGTTGACCCGGTACGACGGCTCCACCAGCATGACCCTGACCGACGACCTCCCATTCGACAAAGCGGAAACCGAGATCACCGCTATCTTGGACGACCAGAAACACGGCCTTGTCTGGATCGGTTCCCGCACGCAGGGACTGGTTGCCTGGTCCCGCCCCGGATCCATGGCTCTTCGGCCGCGGGACCTCGGCTTCTCCCTGGAAACCCCGAGCATCACGGCCCTCTTCCAGGACCGCGAATATCACGTCTGGGTCAGCGACGGCAGCGGCCACCTGCACCGCATCCGTGAACGCACGATCGAAACCCTCCGCCCCGGGGCCTCCTCCGCCCACTCCCTCGTCCGCTCGGTCTGCGAGGGGCGGGACGGCTCCATGTGGATTGGAACCGAGGGCGGCGGCCTCTTCCGGACGCGCGACGGACGCAGCGAGCCCTTCGGAGCCGCGCACGGACTTCCCGGCAAGGAAGTGTCGGCCGTCTGCGAGGATCAGGACGGGACGCTTTGGGCGGCCGTCGAGAACAAAGGACTGTTCCGCCTCGTTGGCGGTCGTTTCCGCAAATTGAAGGGATTCCCCAGCTCCGCTGTCACCGCGCTCTACCTGGCGCCGTCCGGAACCCTCTGGGTCGGGACCAGAGACCGGGGGCTCTTCCGTGAAGACAAAGGCGCCGTCCTCCCCGTGGAAATCGCGAGCCGGGACGGCTCCTTCGAGGAACGCAGCGTCTCCCGCATCGTGGCCGACCGCGACGGAGCCCTCTGGATCGGCACCAGCGGCGGCGGACTCAAACGACTGGAAGGCGACACCGTGGCCCATTTCCAACACGGCGAAAACCCCGTGACCAGCCCGCCGAACAACTACATCTTCGCGCTCCACGCGGATGCCGACGGCGACCTCTGGATCGGCACCCCTCGCGGGCTGACCCGCTACAACGGGGAATCATTTCAAGACGTCAAATTGGCCGAAACCGCGGCGGAACCGCAGGTGTTCGACATCTTCGAAGACGGCCAACGCCGGCTGTGGCTGGCTTCAGACACAGGTCTCCTGCGCCTCGAACGCCCCTTCATCGAAAGCTATTTCGACGGCGGCACCCCCGTGGTCAGGCACGCGGTGTTTGACGAGACCGACGGGATGAAGGACCTCCCTTCCAATGCGCGCTCCCAACCCGCAGGCTGGCAGACAAAGAGCGGAAAACTGTGGATCCCGACCGGCGGCCAGATCGCGGTCCTTGATCCTCTGCGCATGGCGCGAAACCTGCGCGCCCCGGCAGTCGTGATCGAGGAATTCCGCGCCGACGAGACCGTCTACGACCTTTCCGCTCCCATCATTGTCCCGCCCGGAGCCAAGGAATTCACCATCCGCTATACGGGGATCAGCTTCGCCGACCCGCATCGGGTCACTTTCAGACGCTGGCTCGATGGAAAGGATCCGGACTGGGTGGAACGCTCCGGCGTCGGCCTCGCGACCTATCAGGATCTCCGTCCCGGCCGCTACACCTTCCACCTCAAGGCGGCCAACAAGGACGGCGTCTGGACGCCGGGAGCCCAGACCCTGGAGTTCGTGCTGCTTCCCCCTTTCTGGCTGACGAGCTGGTTCCTGACTCTCTGCGTTGTCGCCGTCATCCTTCTCGTGCGTTACGTCTCCCTGAAGAAGGTCCGCGCGCGACTGGGCTACCTGCTGCGCGAACGGGCTCTCGAAAACGAGCGCGCGCGCATCGCCAAGGACATGCACGACGACCTCGGGGCCAACCTCACCCAGATCAGCCTCATGAGCGAACTTCTCCGCCGCAACCCGGAGAATCCGGATGATGTGACCAGGAATGCGGAACGCATCGGCGAACGCTCCCGCCAGGTCTCGCAGAAGCTCGACGAGATCGTCTGGGCCTTGAACCCCAGGAATGACTCCCTGGACAAGCTCGCCAGCTATCTCGTGCACTTCACGGAGGAATTCCTGGAACCGGTTGAAATCCGCTACCGCCTTGACGTCCCCGCGCGTCTCCCCGACCGGGAGGTCGATTCCGAACTGCGCCACAACATCTTCATGACGCTCAAGGAAGCCTTGAACAACGCCGTGAAATACTCCGACGCGCGCGCGATCACCCTCCGCATCGCCTTCAAAGAACCGGAACTCCGTTTCTCCGTCGAAGACGATGGCAAAGGCTTCAACCCAGCCGATGCCGGCGGCGCGGGCTCCGACGGCCTGGCGAACATGCGCCGGCGCGTGGAGGACCACAACGGCCGGTTCGAAATCAGCAGCGCCCCCGGCGAAGGCACGCAGGTGACCTGCGTCTTCCCCCTGCCCAGGTGAGCAGGCTGCCGGTTGTCAGTTGTCAGCGGTTGGCAACCGGCAACACCATGCGATCGGCGATTTGCCATTGCCCGCGACGGACCGACCAACCACACAAACTGGCTATTGTTGCCCCCCGCGAGGACCGCTATACTTTCCCCTGTAAACCAGAGCGTCGAGAGCCCTCCAACCCCATGTCGATCAAAGTCTCCATCGTCGAGGACCAGGACGAGACCCGGGAACACCTGACCCTGCTGGTCAGCGGCGCGCCGGGATTCACCTGCGTCAGCAGCCACGCCAACGCCGAGGATGCGATGGAGCGGATTCCGCAACTCAAGCCTGATGTCGTCCTGATGGACATCAACCTTCCTGGAGTCAGCGGCATTGAATGTGTCCGCCAGCTCAAGGAAACGGCGCCCGACATTCAGACGCTGATGTGGACGATGTACGAGGATGCCGACCAGATCTTCGAAGCCCTCACCGCCGGGGCCAACGGCTACCTGCTCAAACGCGACCCGCCGTCCAAGGTCCTGGAATCCATCACCGAGCTCGTTTCCGAAGGCGGCGCGCCCTTCTCCCCCCGGATCGCCCGGATCGTCGTGCAGTATTTCCAGGGCAAGCCGGCGGCCACCTCCGACCAGTACAACCTTTCCAAACGCGAACTCGAGATCCTCGAACTGCTCGCCAAAGGGCATCGCTACAAGGAGATCGCCAACGATCTGGGCATCAGCTTCGACACCGTCCGCAGCCACCTCCGCAACATCTACGAGAAACTGCAGGTCAGCTCGCGCACCGAGGCGGTCGTCAAATTCCTCAACGGCAAGCGCTGACGCCGCGCGGCGGAAACGCGGTTCCGCGTCCGCCGTTCCCTCAGGATGCGACGCCCCACCGCCGCCTTGAACCCCTTCCCCGAAATCCCCGTTCAGCCGCCGACACGCGCCCTTGGCGGTTGGCGGCCGGACGGCCTCCAGACGCTGCTGCTCAAGGCCTCATTGGGCGACGCCGGATCCGCGACGCCCGCCTTTCATCGCTGGATTGCCCGAGCCTCGCTCCGACCGCTCGACGTGGTCTCGTGGCGCCTGCTTCCGCTTTTGGGCCGGAACCTGGACAACCACGGGGAAACTCATCCCATCCGGGAGCCGATCAAGCCGATCCACCGCTACATCTGGCTGCGCAACACCGTCCACCTGAACCGCGCGCGGCAGGCTCTGGAATTCCTCGCGCAGCAAGGGATCGACACGCTCGCGCTCAAGGGGGCCTCGCTCGTTCCTCGCTACTACCGGGATCCCGGCCTTCGCCCCATGGAGGATTTCGACCTGCTTATCCCCCAGGACAAGGCCTGGGACACCATCCAACTGCTGATCGAAAACGGCTGGCGCAAGGACTTCATCCAATCCCGTCTCGACCGGGACTGGGTGGCCTCTCATCACTCCCTGAACTTCGTCGGCCCCGACGACTCCCGCTTCGACCTGCATTGGCATGTCTTTCCCGAATGCGTGAATCCGGACGACGACCGGGAATTCTGGAACCGGGCAGTTCCACTGGAAATCGGGGGCGTCAAGACGCTCGCGCTTCATCCGACCGACGAATTCCTCGCCGCCTGCCTGCACGGAATCCGCTGGGAGAAAACGCCGCCCATCCGCTGGATCGCCGACACCCTGACCATCCTCGACTCCGGCGAAGCGATCGACTGGGGGCTCCTGATCGACCAGGCGGCCTCGCTGGGACAACTTCTGCCCCTGCGGATCGCCCTCACGATTCTCCGGTTCGAGTTCGACGCGGCCATTCCGGACGAAACACTCCGAATCTTGAACGCGCATCGCCCCGGCAGCCGGGAAACCTACGAACTCCTGCGCAGGATCCATTCTCCGAACGCGGCCACGCTCTTCGAGACACTCACGCTTCACCGCCTTCGATACCAGGTCTGCCTCGCCGAATGGCCCGAATTCGCCGGCCCCGCCGGGTTCTGCCGCTACCTGCAACGCGAATGGAAACTCGCGGATTGGCGCGCCGCGCCGTTCGTCGCCGCGGCCAAGACCCTCCGCCGCGCCGGCCGCACCCTGCGCGATCTGTTGTCCCCTCCCGCCCCTCGCTGATCATGCCCCCGCCAGACCTAGACGCGCCTCTCCAGATCGCCCCGGCCACGCGGATCGATTTCCGGGCCCCGAGCGCCCCGGCCGTCACGCTGGGCGTGGCCCGGACTCCGCTCGGAGCGCACGGTCTCGCCCTGCTGGACGCATTCCGTGTAGGCTCCACGATCACCGACGCGCTTGCCAGGTTGAAACCGCGCTTGGCCGGCTCTCTCGAATGGGTCGAATGCCTGCGTCTGGCAACCCGGCTGCAGGAACTCGGCATTCTGGTTCCGCTCGATCGCTCTGCCGCGGCCGCTCCCCACCGCCCCGGCTTTGCCTCCCCTCCCATACACATCGCCATGCTCGATGACCGAAGCAGGATGGACGCCTTTCTCCAGGCGATCCGGCAGACCGTCCGCCCCGGCGATACCGTCGTCGACATCGGAACGGGAACCGGCGTCCTCGCCGTCGCCGCCGCAAAGGCCGGCGCAACGAAGGTCTACGCCATTGAACAGACGGAGATCTCCGACGCGGCACAAGGTCTGTTCGAAGCCAACGGGGTGGCGGATCGCATCGAACTGCTCCGCGACGCCTCCACCCGAATCGAACTTCCCGACCGGGCCGACGTTGTTGTCGGCGAGATCTTCGGCCACGACCCGCTGGACGAGAACGTCCTTGAGTCTTTTCTCGACGCAAGGCAACGGCATCTGAAACCGGGAGGAACGTTCCTGCCCCAGGCCCTGAGCATCCATGCGGTCGCGGTCGAACTCCCGGACGACATTCTCCGGGGGCAGTGTTTCACCCCGCCCGCGCTCGCCGCATGGAGTCGCGCCCACGAAATTGATTTCACTCCACTGCTGGCCTGGCAGCGCGGCAGACCAGACCGGTTCCTGCCTCGATCCGAGGCTGCGAAGCGCTTGATCCGCAGGACACGGTCCATCCGGTTTCCCGAAATCCACTTTGCATCCCTCGCGTCCTCCCTCGTGGATTTCCAGCATATCGTCGAAGTCACGACCGCCGGTCGCATCGATGGCGTGCAGCTCTGGTTTGAACTCTGTCTCGCCCCCGGTCTCACGCTCACCACCGATCCCGAAGGCGCAGGGAATGACAACCACTGGCGCACGCCCGTTCATCTGCGGGGCGAACCGCTCAACGTGAAGGGCGGCCAGAGCCTCTCCATCCGCTACGAGAACGGCCGCCACGGCGCGAGCTCAGCCACCGTGAACCAGGGAGTCCACGCCTCCTGAGCCAGCCGCCAAAATCGCCCCAGCTGGTTGCCGGCCCCGAGAATCCGCCCCGATACACCCCGTCCAAGACTTGCGGGTATGACCTGTGTGGTGACCCTCACCACGCCAAGGTCGTTGCGCGGATGGGGCGAGTCATCCTCAATGAGCCAACGTGAGCATGTCCCGGAGCGGCTCACTGAGGACAGTTTGCCCCACCGTTGGCGCAAATTGACCGTGGCCTTCGCACGAGAAAATGCCCTACGGCTTGAACCTGGCGTCGATTCCTCTTGTCGGAAGCCTTCCCGGCTCTTTCCATGGCGCGCAGATGACAACCTCTTCTCGAAAACTTGCCGCCGAGTGCATCGGGACCTTCACGCTGCTCTTCACCGGAACCGGGGCGATCGTGATCAACGATGTCACGGGCGGGCCAATCACCCACCTCGGCATAGCCCTCACGTTCGGACTGGTGGTGCTGGCGATGATCTACGCGGTCGGCGAGGTCTCTGGCGCCCACCTCAATCCTGCTGTCACTGTGGGATTCTGGGCCGCCGGCCGGATGCCCGCCGCCGAGATTCCCGGCTACATCGGAGCTCAGATCACCGGGGCCTTCCTCGCCAGCGGCGCGCTGCGCCTGCTCTTCCCCGCCCACGAGACGCTCGGGGCCACACTGCCTGCCGGCTCGGCGGAGCAGAGCTTCGTGCTGGAGATCATCCTCACCGCAATCCTTATGTTCGTCATCCTGAACGTCTCCACCGGAGCCAAGGAAAAAGGCATCACCGCCGGCATCGCCGTCGGGGCGGTTATCGCGTTGGAGGCCATGTTCGCGGGTCCGATCAGCGGCGCCTCAATGAATCCCGCGCGTTCCCTGGCCCCGGCTGTCGTCAGCGGCAAACTGCAACACCTTTGGATCTACCTTGCCGCGCCCTGCCTGGGCGCGCTGATTGCGGTGTTCTCCTGCAGCTGCGTGCAGGAAAAGGGCTGCTGCGGCTCCCCCCGATCCAAGGCGCAAACCGCCTGAAACACCCTCCACCGATTTCATGAACTCCACATCCAAGCCCCTCGTGTTGATCCTCTGCACGGGCAATTCCTGCCGCAGCCACCTCGCCGAAGGCATCCTGCGCGAGACCGCCGGCGACTTCCTCGAAGTGCAGAGCGCCGGCTCCGATCCCGCCGGCCATGTCCACCCCATGGCCATCGCGGCCATGCGGGAGGTCGGGATCGACATCGCTGGCCACCGCTCGAAACATTTGAACGAGTTTCTCGATCGTGACGTGGAGACCGTGATCACGGTGTGCGGCAACGCGGATCAGGTCTGCCCCACGTTCCCCGGTCAGGCAAACCGCCATCACTGGGGCTTTCCCGACCCCGCCAAGGCCGAAGGCTCGGACGAGGAGATCATGGAGTGTTTCCGCAAGGTCCGCGACGACATCGCCCTTGTCTTCCGGGCATACGCAGATGGGCGGCGAGATGAGAAGAAAATTGGATGAGCAGATCGGAAGTCCGGCCCGACTTCGCTCAAAGCAGCTTCGTCGCGGCAGCCTTCGCCCTCCATTTCATTCCGGGCGAAGGCTGGTGGAGCCGAGGGGAGTCGAACCCCTGACCCCTTGAATGCCATTCAAGTGCTCTACCAACTGAGCTACGACCCCAATGCCATTCGCCGGTGCGAGCGCGGGAAACTACGAAACGCCTCCCTGACTGTCAAAAAATTTCTCTTGGGAATTTTCGCCAAGCAAAACGCGCAGCCCCAGGTTAGCCATTCAGCGGCGGACGCAGAGCGTTGAGCGGTCGTTTTGCTCCCTCTCGGACCTACAGTCCCAGGATCTTCCGCCCCTCCGCCGTGATCATCGATTGATGCCAGGGCGGATCCCAGACGATGTCCACGTAGGCTTCGGAGACTCCCGACAACGCCAACAGCTTCCCTTGGGCATCGCCGGCGATGGACGGTCCCATACCGCAACCGGGAGCAGTCAGAGTCATCTTCACCATCACCTTCGCGCCGCCTTTCGGGAGGTTTTCGATCACCATGTCGTAAACCAGGCCCAGGTCCACAATATTGACCGGGATCTCCGGATCGTAGCAGGTCTTCAGGGTCTCCCACACCAAGCGTTCGTCCAGCGGCCCCTCGGGTTGCGCGTCGTCCGAGCCGGTATCGGGCGCCTCCAAGCCCAGCGCATCCGCGTCTCCGCCCGCGATCTTGAACAGCCCCGCGGATGTCCGCACCGTGAACGTTCCGCCCAGTGTCTGGGTGATGTCCACGGACTCGCCCTGATTCAGGACCGCCGTTTCGCCGATCGGGATCTGGACCGCTTCGACGTTCCGGGTCAATTCCACCGTCTTCAAATTCTGCATGCCGGCAACATAGGGCGCCTCCGCCGGCCGATGAAGCGCGAAGTTCATATGCCTCAATTGAACGCCGGTCGGCGACAAAAGGGGGCCAACTGTCCTCAGTGAACTTCGCCGGAAAATGCTCCCATCGGCTCATCGGGGAAAACCAGCCCCCTCCGCAGGCTGCGCCCGAGGTTCCGGCAAATCCCATTCGTGACAAAACCGGCTGCGGCGCCACAATGCGCGACCATGAATCCGAGCCCTCACCGGATCACCGCCTTGCCGACCGGCATTTTCTCCCTGGCTCTCGTATGCCTGACCGCCTCGTGCCCGGTTTCATGCCCAGCCACGCAAAACCCCGCTCTCCTCCTCGAAGTCACCGACGCCAACACCGGACGTCCCCTGCCCGCGCGCTTTTCACTGGTGGTCAACGGCGTCCCCTTCCAGCCCGACGACATCAGCCCGCACGGCGTGCGCTTCCTCTCCCTCCACGACAGCAAGAAACAGTTCCGGACGATCGCCTACACCCGGGGCACCTTCCCCTGTGAGATCCCCCTTCCGCCGGCAACCCGCGAAATCACCGTGCATGTCGCCAAGGGCTTCGAGTATTTCCCGGTTTCCAGGACAGTTCTTCTGAAGGACGAACCCGATCGCGATCGGATCAAGCTCACCGTTCCGCTCAAACGCTGGTCCAGCCTCTCGCTGGAGGGCTGGGCGTCCTCCGACCCGCATCTGCACTACGACCGTTTCAGCCGCTCCGCAAATATCGACTGGTTTGTCATGATGGCCGGCGACGACCTGGAGTCCATTCACTTCATGATGCTCAAGGGCGGCAAGGTCCCCGGCGAATGGGGAACGCAATACGCCTACGGCAAGCCCGGCGAGGCCCGCGACGGGCCGCGACTCATCACCGCCGGCGAGGAATACCGCGATTCCGCGCAGGGACACATCAACCTCCTCGGCATCGGGAAGATCATCCCTCCGATCATGGCCGGCCAGAACGGCGTCCCCAACTACCCGTTCCTCCACGATGTGTTCCTGGAGACCCGCAAGTTGGACGGCATCGGCGGCATCGCCCATGGCGGCGCGCTGGGCAAGGAGACGACGGCCGCCCTCGATGTCGTGCTTGGTTCGGCCGATTTCATGGAGATCGCCAACACGCACCTCTTTGTTCCGGAACTCTGGTATCGCCTGCTCAACTGCGGCTTCCAAGTCCCGCCCGTCGGCGGCACGGACCTCCCGAACTATCCGGCCCGCGATTCCTGGCAGCCCTTCCTCGGCGAGATGCGCACCTACGCCAGGGTTGGCGGAGAGCATGACTTCGATTCCTGGAAGCAGGCAATCAAGGCCAACCGCGTCTTCGTCACCAGCGGCCCGATGTTGTCCTTCAAGGTCAACGACGCGGAACTCGGCGAACGCGTCGAACTGCCGAACACAGGCGGCAAGGTCGACATCGATGCCCGCCTCACCTCGCCCGTGGGTCTCACCCGGATGGAACTCCTCCAAAACGGCGTGTCCGTTCCCTGCGACATCGTGAAGAAGGAACTGGGGGGCGTTCATCACTGGCGCATTACGACCAAGCTTGAAGTGACTCGGAGTTGCTGGTTGGCCATTCGCGGCAAGGGCGTCCCCATCGCCGCCCTGGACGATCCTCGCCTCAGGAAGCAGCCTTGGGCCGCGACCGAAACCCTGGTCCACTCCGCGGCGATCCCGGTCATCGTGGGCGACCGCCCCATCCGCTCGCGCGAAGACCGCGAATGGCTCATCCGCCACCTCCAACGACAACGCGAGTTCTATGAAAGCACGGCCCGCTATTGGAACAACCGCCAGCGCGATCAGCGTCTCAAGCATTTCGACGACGCGGTGACGAAACTGAAGGCGTTGAAATGATGAAAGCGATGACCAGTTCAACAAACCCTCTCCCGGCCGCCGCCGCCGCGTTTCTCCTCGGCTTTGCCTCCGCCTCCCCCGCGTCGCCGGCCGCCATCGACCGCGCGGTGACCAAGGGGCTCAAGGTCCTCGCGCAAGGCACGCGCGACTATGAGGACCACCGGTCCTGCTTTACGTGCCATCACCAGACCTTGCCGATGCTGGCCCAAGCCACGGCCCGGGAACACGGTTTCACCATCGATCAGCAACTGTTCGACCAGCAGGCGCGCCTTACGCACGCCGGTTTCAAGAACCGCCACGACAAACTGCTCGCCGGCATGGGCATCGGCGGCCAGAGCATGACCGTCGCCTACGCGCTCTGGGCCCTGCATCTCGCGGATTGGAAACCGGACAAGACCACCGACGCCATGACCGCCTACCTGATCAAGACCCAACGCAAGGACGGTGGATTCCAAACCAACGAGCAGCGCCCGCCGCTCCAGGACTCCCCCTTCACCAGCGCAACGATCGCCGCCTACTACCTCGACGAATTCGTCAACGAATCCCGCCGCAAGGAAGCCGACGCCGCCATCGCCTCGGCGCGCGACAAACTGATCCGATCAGAACCCTCGCGCCAGGAAGATCTCAACGCCCGGCTCTGGGGCCTTCACCTTCTCAACGCGGGCAAGGACGCAATCAAGGCCGCCCGGCGCGCCGTGCTCGACGCGCAAAGACCCGACGGCGGATGGGGACAGCTTCCGGACATGGCGAGCGATTCCTACGCGACCGGCCAGGCCCTCTGGATCCTCCAGGAAACCGGCCTCAAGGTTTCGTCGCCCGCCTACCAGAAAGGCGTCGCCTACCTGCTGAAGACCCAGCGCGAAGACGGCTCGTGGTTCATCAAGACCCGAGCCCATCCGATCCAGACCCACTTCGAATCCGGGTTCCCCCATGGCAAGGACCAGTTCATCTCAATCTGCGGCACAAGCTGGTCGGTTGCCGCGCTGGCCGCAGGCGCGCAGTCGAAATAGCCATGTCCCGGGGGAATTTGCTTCGTATCAGGCAATCGCGACTCATGAACACCAAACCTCGTCCATCGCTACGGAGGCGGTTCGCCACAGGCTTTTCGATCCTGGTCCTGGGATCGAGCGCCCAAGCCGCCAAGCCCAACCAACCCGAGATCCCGGAACCCTTGGCCGCCGACGTTGCCGCGAGGACCGCTCGTGTGCCGGAGGGTTTCCAGGTGTCGGTCATCGCCGCCGAACCCGACATCCGCCAACCCATCGGGATGTGCGTCGATGACCGCGGCCGCATCTGGGTCGCCGAGGCCTACAGCTACCCCGTCCATGGCGCAGATGCCCGCAAGGACCGCATTCTGATCTTTGAGGACGCGGATCAAGACGGCTCCTTCGAGACGCGCAAGATCTTCTACGACAAGCTGAACTACGTCACGGGCGTGGAGGTCGGCTTCGGCGGCGTCTGGGTCATGTCGCCGCCGTATTTCTATTTCTTCCCGGACAAGAACGGCGACGATGTCCCGGACGCGAAACCTACGATCCTCCTCGACGGTTTCGGCGCCCACGCCAACGCGCACAACCTGGCCAACGGCTTCGCCTGGGGCCCCGACGGCTGGCTCTACGGCACGCATGGTCGAACCAACTGGTCCACGCCCGGCAAACCCGGAACGCCCACGGAGGAGCGCACGCGCTTCGACGGGGGCGTCTGGCGCTACCATCCCGTCCGCCATGTCTGGGAACCCTACGCCGACGGCTGCACCAACCCCTGGGGCATCGACTGGAACGACCACGGGCAGGCCTTCATTCCCAACACCGTCAACCCGCACCTGTTTCACGTCATCCAGGGCGCGCACTATGAGCCCTGGCGGGGCCGCGAATCGAGCCAGTTCGCCTACCAGCGCATCGAGACCATCGCGGATCACCTGCATTACCTCGGCGGCAAGGACGTCCGGGCCGGCATCGGCACCCCCGACGAACTGGAATTGGGCGGCGGCCATTCCCACTGCGGCATCCTGGTCTACCTCGGCGACAACTGGCCCGACCGCTACCGGAACACGGTCTTCCTCCACAACACCCACGGCCGCCGCATCAACCATGACGTCCCCCTCCGGAAGGGTTCCGGCTACACGGCGACCCATGGGGGGAATTTCCTGGTCTCGAAGGACCCGTGGCTCATGGGCGTCTCCTTCCGGGCCGCGCCCGATGGCTCGGTCTACTTCATCGACTGGTCCGACACCGGCGAATGCCACAGCATCCGCAACACTCGCCGTGAAACCGGGCGCCTCTACCGGATTGCCTACGGAAACCCGGAACCGGCAAAGGCGAACATCGCCGGGCTCTCAGATGACGAATTGGTCGACCTCCAACTCCATAAGAACGACTGGCACGTCCGTCACGCGCGCCGCGTCCTCCAGGAACGAAGCTCCGCAGGCGGAAACATGACCGAGGTCCACCGTCGCCTGCGCGCCACGTTCTCAGAGAATCAGGACGTCACCCGCAAACTCCGTGCGCTCTGGGCTCTGCAGGTCACCGGCGGCGCGGACAGCTCCTTTCTCATCAAGCAGCTTTCCCACTCGGATGAGAACGTCCGCGCCTGGGCAATCACTCTGCTTTGTGAAAACGGCGCTCCCCCGACCGGCGCGTCGGACACGTTCGTTCAACTGGCAGCCAGGGGAGATTCCCAACTCGTCCGCCTCCACCTCGCCAGCGCCTTGCAACGTCTAGAACCCGCCCGCCGCTGGAAACTCGCCGCAGCCCTCCTCTCCCGCGCCGAGGACGTCGAGGATCAGAACCTCCCGCTGATGTATTGGTATGGCATCGAACCGCTGGTGGACACCGATCTGAAACGCTTCCTCGGCCTGATCCCCAAGACACGCTCCCCGCTGATCCGCCAGTTCATCGCCCGCCGAGCCGCCGTTCCGAAGAATTGAGAATCTCCCGGAACAGCCGGAATGCGTCGGTCACCGCGTCGCCGCATCCATCTCCCGCATCATCCCGAGGACGGCCTTGCGGATCTTCGGTTCGGCCTGAATCTCCAGGCAACTCGAACGCGCCGGCCAGGTTTCGTAGCCGCCCCAGCCGTGCTGCTCCGGCGTCGGCAGATAGCCGTAGAAGCCGTTCGCCAGTTCAATGCTGAAAGTCCCCTTCGTCGGGCTCCCGGACTTGATCGCCAACCCGGTCTCCGCGAAGACCTCGCAGGGGATCGCGCCAATCCCCAGATCACCGATCCGCAACGCCTGCAACTTGATCTTCACAACATCCGGGTAGTCCTTGAGGAACATGGCCTCCCGCGCATAGATCTCCGGTCGGGAGAGTCGTTTGCCGACGTCGAACTTCGCCTGCCCGCTGGTGAAGAGCGGCCTCGCCCAGGTCAGTCGTGCGGCGTCAGGCTTGCGAATCTTCAACGGCAACTCCACCTCGCGCATGTCGAGTGTGACATCGCTTCGGTGCCGGATTCCGCCGTAGACCTCCAACGCCTTGTCCGCCACCGCATGCGCCACCTGGGTCATACGCCCGTAGACCTTGTAACGCTGGCGCGGCTTGGTGAAGTCGATCCCGTTGATGTCGCCGCTCGTTCCATTGGACATGATCCCGACAAAGGGCGGTTCCTGCCCTCCCGCCTTCAGCAACTCCCCCACGCGTCCGGCAAACACGCCGAAGTAGTCCGCGCTGACCACGCCGCCCGGAATGCCGCCGATGTAATGCAGGCTGTAGTTCGCCAACAACGCCATCGGCCGCCCGTCCGCATGCCGCACCGACACGATGAACAACTCCGGGTCGGTCGGCCCTGCCGGCTTGATCAGCCCCTTGCTTCCCGGGTTCATCCTCACGACCTCGCCCTTGGTTCCGAAAGGATTCGCCGTCTTTTCATTTCCTTCCACGAACCATCGACGGTTGTTGACGAAATCCGGAACATCCGTCCCACCCCACCCGATCTCCGCCGGCGCCAGGTTATCGATCGCCGCTTGCACCCCCTCGGCGATGCGCCGGGCCAGGAACTTGAGATAGGCCCGATCCGGCGGCGTGTCGCTGATGCCGATCGCCCGCGGCGCGCTGTGCGTGTGGGTCGCGGAAACCAACACGCGATTCGAGGGAAGCCCCGAATTCCGGGCAATGATCGCCTTCGCGTCATCCAGCACGGCTTGAGAGATCATCGTGTTGTCGCAGACGACGATGGCCAACCGCTCCCTGCCGTCGTCAAGAACCAGGCACCGCGCATGCAGGTCATCGTGCACGCTCTTCACCGGGCCAATCTGCATGATCGTGCCGTCGAGCCTTACGCCTTCGCCGGGTGTGGTGACACTGGTGGCGGCGCCCGCGCGAAAGACGGGCCTCTCGGCCGCGCACAATCCAACCGCTCCAAGCGCCAAGCACGCGCCAATCATCAACCCGAGTTTGACGGTCCCCGAAATGAAGTTGTCTGAATTCATCGCTCCCCTATAGCAGGCGCGCATCGTTCAAACAACCCGGGCAATCGGGCAACCGGTCACCAAGCCTCCCTCAAGGCGTCCGTCAACGTCCGGATCTGCTCATGACTGTGCTCGCTCGAAATCGCGAAGCGAAACCACCCGTCGCGGGATCCACCGGGATACCGGATCAGGGACGGATAGACCCCCTTCTTCCCCAGGTGATCAGCGACCCGGCGCGCCCGCCCGCCCGCCCCGGGCACAAATTCCAGGATCGGCCCGCCCGCCCGGGATACCGGCAGTCCCGCGTCGGCCAGTTGCGTCCGGGCAAGATGTGTGTTCATCGCCAACCGCAACCGCCGCGCCTTGTCCCGCTTGACCAAGGACAACGATTTCAGAGCCGCGGCCGCCAACGCCGGCGGCATCGGCGTCGAACCTTGGAACGCCCGGCTTCGTTCGACGATCCGATCCCGCAGAGCCGGGGCGCAGAGGACGCCGCCGCCCGTCACCCCAAACGCCTTGCTGAATGAAATTGTCTGCACGATCCGCCGCCGCGCGACGCCCTCGACTTCCAGAGCCCCTCTGCCTCGCGCGCCCAGGACGCCCGCGCCATGCGCGTCGTCCACCAACATCGTCCCGCCTTTGGGGAGCAGCGCATCATAGGCCTTCAGGGGCGCGACCGATCCGTCGTGGCCAAACAGACCGTCGGTCGCGATCAGCGGCTTCGCCTGCCTGGGCGCCTGCCCCAACTTGCGAGCGAGATCCTCCAGGTCCTTGTGGCCGAACCCGACGACCGGACAGTCCAGGAAACGCAGCGCGTCGACCAGGGAAGCGTGGGCCCGCTCATCGATGAACGCGTGCGTCACCGTGCCCGCCAAGGCCTGTGTGACGGCGAGGTTCGCCAGATATCCGGCGGACACCGTCAGGCCTGCGGACGCGCCGAAATAACCGGCCAGCCTCTTCTCAAGACACTCGTACACCGGACGATTCCCTGTTGTGATGCGCGAGGCTCCGACACTCAAGCCGCCTTCGCCCGCCCCGCTTTCCTGGGTCTCCCGAACTTCGGGATGCCAGGCCATCCGTAAATAGTCGCACCCGCCGAAGTACAGCAGTCGCCGCCCCCCGCTCTTCACGAAGTTCTCATCAACCACCTCGATGGATTCCGCCAATCCACTCATGCCTTTGCCAATTCCCGCAGATCCGAAACTGCCAGGTCCGGCTCCCCTTCCCCTTCGCCCTCACGGCTGCCGAACGAAATCCACACCGCGGCCAGTCCCGCGCGCTTCGCGGGCGCAATGTCGCGTCGCCGGTTGTCGCCAACCATCACGACCCGCTCGCGCGGCGCGTCCAGCGCTTCCAACGCCAGCTCAAAGAGTTTCGGGCAGGGCTTCACCATTCGATGATCGGAAGAAAACACGATCGAATTGAACAGGTCGAGGATCCCCGCCATGCGCAGGGAACGGCGATAAATGCCCGATTCCGCCCAGACGTTCGAGAGCAATCCCAGTCGAACGCGCCCCGCCAACGCCTTCACCGCCGCGGCGTGAGACTCCGGGATCACACCGCATTCGTGCCGGGCAAAGACCTCGTCGAGCAACCGCCACTCCGGCTCCGGCAGTTCCAAATCCCGGGACGCCGCGCACAGGGATTCAAGCGACGAGGGAAAACTCGCCTCCTTCGCGGAATCCTCGTATTCGCGGGTCAACCGTTCGAACCCCGCCCGAATGGCCCCGTCCACCTGTTGTGCCGAAAGCGTCGAACCGCCGACCTCTCGATAGGTCGCATGAAAATCCTGCTCCGGCCCAAAGCGATCCAGGCCGAACATGAAGGTGTCGCCCATGTCCAACAGGACCGCGTCGAACTGGTTGAGAAAGGCCATGCCGGTCGGTCGCTCAGCGCCGGAATTCGATGTGATCGCCCGGCTCGATCCGAAAATCGTCGCCCCGCAACAACCGCCACGCTGGCGCCTTGAATTCCTGGCCTCCCCGATGAACGACGATGTAACGCGGATCGCGCCGACCATTATGCCCCGCCTCGAGGATCGCCTGCGCCAACGTCAGGTCCTCCCGCCACGGGATCGAGCGGTGTTCCACGTCACCCGAAAAGGTGATCGCCGGTTCGCCCTCCTTCGCAACCCCGGCCTGCGCCGCCGCCAGCTCCCCATACTGACGGCCGGCGGCATAGGCCGCGCGCTGCTTGCGCTCCGATGCCTTCTTGGTCGTGCAGCTCGTCAAGAGCAAGAGGCCGACAAGCGGCACCGTAATCAGTCTGAATCGTGCGTTCATGCGTCCAAACGAAGTTAACAACAAACCGCATTCACAGTTGCGCCCATTGCCAATCACCGGCTCCAGATTCAACAACTTGTCGGAACGCCCGTCAGAACCTTCACGCAGTGCGGGATCGCGCCCTTCACGAAGCCCAGGCATTCCACCGCGCCGCTCGGCTTGCCGGGCAGGCTGATGACCAGCGTCTGCCCCACCGCCGCCGCCATGCTGCGGGACAGGATGGCGTTGGGCGTGATCTTCATCGATTCAATCCGCATCACCTCGCCGAAACCCGGCAGTTCCCGGTCGGCGATCTCGCGCACCGCCTCGGGCGTGACGTCCCGGGGCGCGACGCCCGTCCCGCCCGTGGTCAGAACCAGCCCGCAGCCCTTCGCCGCCTGCGTCCGGATCGCCCGCTGAATGTCGCGCTTGTCATCGCCGACGATCTCCTCATCAACGACCTCCCATTGAAAGCCCTCGACTGCCTCCTTCAACGCGGGGCCGCCGAGGTCCTCGTATTCGCCTTTGGAGGCCCGGTCCGAAATGGTGATGATGCCGACTTTGATGCTCATGGGGTGGTAATGTGTGATTTGTGACTGGTGACTCGTGATTGGTGCGTGGCGTGTCGCGCCATCGCTGTCTGGCGAAGGCGGATGCGTTTCTGAAAGCTCAAGACTCATGCCCGAAAACCGCCGGACGTCAACGAACACCTCTTCCCCGTTTGAAATTTGGAACTTGGCGCTTCCTTGGAATTTGGAACAGGGAACTGGTGGATTCTCCCCCATCCCACGCCCTGGATCATCGATTGCAGAGAACTTCAGAAAAAGGGATTGACGCACTGCAAAACAAACATATCATCCTATCTTGATACGTGAATATGTATTTAACCCACGACCGTCTGTCCACCAAAAGTTCATGAACAACAACTGCATTTTCTCCTCGGAATCCGTTGGCGAAGGCCATCCCGACAAGGTCTGCGACACGATTTCGGACGCCATTCTCGACGCCTGCCTCGCGCAGGACAAGAAGAGCCGGGTGGCCTGCGAAACCTTCGTGAAGAGCAACGTCGTCGTCATTGGCGGCGAAATCACGACCAACTCGAAGTTCAGCCACGAGGAGATCGTCCGCGACGCGATCCGCGGGATCGGCTATGTGAATGACGATGATGTCTTCCACGCGGACAAGGTGTTCTTCAGCAACTACCTCACCTCCCAGAGCCAGGACATCGCGCAGGGCGTCGACGCCAAGGCCGCCGTCGGCAAGGACACCGACGAGCAGGGCGCCGGCGACCAGGGCCTGATGTTCGGCTACGCCTCCAACGAGACCGAGGAGTTGATGCCCGCCCCGATCATGTATGCGCACCGCCTGGGCCGCGCGTTGACCAAGATCCGCAAGGCCGGCGGCGCAAAGTGGCTGCGGCCCGACGCCAAGAGCCAGGTCTCCGTGGAATACAAGAACGGCAAACCCGTCCGCATCACCAACGTCGTCATCTCCACCCAGCACGCCGACGGGGTTTCGCACAAGACCATCCGCGACTTCATCATCAGCAAGGTCATCAAGAAGAACCTCCCCGCCCGCCTGCTGAAAAAGGACACACAGTTCCTGATCAACCCGACCGGCCGCTTCGTCATCGGCGGACCGCAGGGCGATGCGGGCCTCACCGGCCGCAAGATCATCGTCGACACCTACGGCGGCATGGGCCGTCACGGCGGCGGAGCCTTCAGCGGCAAGGACCCCTCGAAGGTCGATCGCAGCG
>JAYPFK010000017.1:0-128188 GCA_038126235.1 Verrucomicrobiales bacterium | reverse complement strand
CGAATTGTCCTCAATGAGCCAACTTGAGCAAGCCCCTGCGCGGCTCACTGAGGACGGCACTCCCCAGCATTAGTTCGAATTCGGCGGCTCAGGCGAAGCCCTGGCGGTCGATGGCTTGCGATTGAAGCGGGGCGTGTCTAGGTTCGTCCCTTGAATGCCGATTGAAATGAACGCTGATTTCAAGATTTTCTCCCGCCGGGCATTGTTCCTGATTGTCGTCGCGGCCGGATTGTGGAGCGACCCGGTTTCGGGGCGGGCCGCGGAAGGTGTGGAGTTCTTCGAGACGAAGGTCCGGCCGGTCCTGGTCGAGCATTGTCACGAATGCCACAGCCACGATGCGAAGAAGCTCAAGGGCGGGCTGCGGCTGGATTCCCGGACGGGGCTGCTCAAGGGGGGCGATGTCGGCCCCGCCATCGTCCCGGGCTCCCCGGCGGCGAGCCGGTTGATCCGCGCTGTCGGCTACGAGGATGTCGATTTTCAGATGCCGCCGAAACGCAGACTCCCGGCCTCGGTCGTTGAGGACCTGAGGAAGTGGATTGAGATGGGCGCGCCATGGCCGGAGGGGGAGGCTGCACATGTGGAGGAGAAGGCCGAGGGCGGATTCGACATCGAGGCGCGGCGTAAATCCCAATGGGCCTGGCAGCCGGTGAAGGCGACGGTTCCGGGCAATCTCAAGAACGTGGACTGGCCGGCCGGCGCGATCGACAGGCACATCCTCGCGAAGCTGGAGGAGCAGGGATTGAAGCCCGCGCCGCCGGCGGACAAGGGCGCGCTCATCCGGCGTGCGAACTTCGACCTGATCGGGCTGCCGCCGACACCGGAGGAGATCGACGCCTTTCTCGCCGACGATTCGCCCAAGGCGTTTGAGAAGGTCGTGGACCGCCTGCTGGCCTCGAAGCATTTCGGCGAGCGTTGGGCGCGGCATTGGCTGGATCTGGTCCGTTACGCCGAGACGATGGGGCACGAGTTCGACTACCCGATCTACAACGCCTGGATGTATCGCGATTACATCATCCGCGCGCTGAACGAGGATGTGCCCTATGACCAGTTGGTTAAGGAGCATATCGCGGGGGATCTCCTGGAGAATCCGCGCTGCGACGCGGCGACCGGACTCAATGAATCGGCCATCGGCACGGCGTTCTACTGGTTCTCGCAGCAGACGCATTCGCCGGTCGATTCGCGGCAGGCGCAGTCGGAGTTGGTTGCCAACCAGATCGACGTGCTCAGCAAGACCTTCATGGCGATGACCGTCTCCTGCGCGCGCTGTCACGACCACAAGTTCGATGCGATCTCGACCGAGGATTTCTACTCGCTGTTCGGGGTGTTGAGCAGTTCGCGTTTCACCCATCTGCCGGTCGGTTCGGATGACGAGATTGGGCAGGCGAAGCGGGAGTTGGCGGCCTTGCGGAAGGAGATCGAGGCGTCCGCCTTCTTGGATATCACTGCAAACGCAGGAAAGATCGGGGATTACATCAAGGCGGTGGACGAGATCAAACGGATGAAAGCGTCAGAGGCTGGGGGCGCGGGCTCCGGTGAGGTCTTTGAAGATTTCGAAGGGGAGACCTATGACGGGTGGACGGCCGAGGGGGAGGCGTTTGCGAAGGGGCCGGTGCGTCAGGACCTGGTCGGCAAATACCAGGGGCAGATCGGGGCCGTGGGCCGGGGCTTCCTGAATTCCCACAACGTCTGGCGCGGCGGTTCGATCGATCGGAGCGACCGCTACACGGGGACCCTGACCAGTCGGCCGTTCAAGGTTTCGAAGCCCTACATCCATTTCCTGATCGGCGGGGGCGCGCACGCGGGTAAGACCGAGGTGCAACTGCTGGTGGATGAAAAGGTCATCCTGCGGCAAAGCGGGAGGAACGCGAACCGCATGGCTCCGGCGCGGTTCGATGTGGCCGGCTTCATCGGTCGCGAGGCGCGCCTCCGGGTGGTGGACGAGGTGAAGGGGGGCTGGGGGAACATCGGGTTGGATCACATTGTCTTCAGCGGATTCGAGCGTTACTTCGGCGGGGACAACCAACCCGAGGCTCGTGATGGCCGTCTGGAGGCGGTCGCTGCGAAACGCGGGCTGGACCTTGCGACGCTGGGGCGTTGGCGGGACGCGTTGGCGAAGTTGAACGTCCTGCCTGCGGATTCGGCGGACAAGGCGGGGCCGACCGCGGACGCAACCGTGCTGGGGGACTTTTCAAAGGGGCTCGATCGTGGATGGTTCATGGAAGGGGAGGCGTTCGAGTGGACCGGAGAGCGCCCGGGCCTGATGTGGGGAGGGGGCGGGCTTGAGGTCGGTTCGCCCGGTTGGATGCACAGCGGGACGCTCTCGAAGCGTTTGCAGGGAGCCCTGCGCTCGCCGACCTTCGTGATCGACAAGCCCTACATCCACATCCTCGGAATGGGGGAGCGCAGCCGGATCAACGTCTGCGTGAACAATTTCACCCTGATCAAGAACCCGATCTACGGAGGGCTGAAGGTCGAGATGAAGAACAAAACGCCGCATTGGATCACGGTGGATGTGGACATGTGGCGGGGGCAGCAGTGTTATCTGGAGTTCATTGACAACTCGGCGGTGGATCCCGCGAGCAAGGGCTATCCGGCGGACGGCTGGCTCGCGGTGAAGCGGGTGGCGTTCTCCGATTCGCGACAGGCTCCGGGATGGACTCAGGTCGATAAGGTCGGGCGGCTGCCGGGTGAATCGGCGGACGGCTTGGCGCGCCGGTTTGTGGCAAGGGTGAAGGGCGAGCTCGCCGGGTTGTCGGGAGAAGCGGATGCTGAGGGACAGGGCGTTCCGTATCTGGAATTCCTGTTGCGGCGTGATCTCTTCCCCATCGGCGAGGACCGTGCTTTGGCGGAGGTTTTGAAGCGTTATGCAGAACTGGAGAAGGGGCTTCCGGCTCCGACGATGATCGCGGGCATGACCGAAGGCACGCCGCGCGACGAGCGGGTCTTCATCCGGGGGCGGCATTCCACCCTGGGCGGACCGGCGGCAAGACGGTTCCTGCGCGCTTTGGATGATATCCAGTCAGACGTCTTTGAGAAGGGCAGCGGTCGGCTTGAACTGGCCGAGGATCTCGTGCATCCCGACAATCCGCTGACCGCGCGGGTCATGGTCAACCGCATCTGGCATCACTTGACCGGACGCGGCATCGTCCCGACCACGGACGACTTCGGCGTGTTGGGCCGCCGACCGACGCATCCCGAACTGCTGGACTGGCTGGCGGATCGCTTTCAGAAGGACGGCTGGTCCATCAAGGGGATCGTTCGACTTATCGCGCTTTCCAAGACCTACCGGATGAGCAGCCGGCCGGATGACGCCGAGGCCGAAGCGAAGGACCCGAACAACGAGCTGCTGCACCGCATGCGTGTGCGGCGGTTGCAGGGCGAGACGATACGTGACTCCGTGTTGGCCGTGTCGGGGAGTTTGGATCGGACGATGTACGGCGCATCCGTTCCGATTCATCTGACCGCGTTCATGGAGGGGCGCGGCCGGCCCGGACGAAGCGGTCCGCTGGACGGCGACGGTCGCCGCAGCATCTACGTGGAGGTGCGGCGCAATTTTCTTTCGCCGATGATGCTGGCCTTCGACACGCCGCTGCCCGCCAGCACGATCGGCAAACGCAATGTCTCCAACGTTCCGGCGCAGGGGTTGATCATGATGAATGATCCCTTCGTCGTGGAGCAGGCGCGGAAGTGGGCGGAACGCCTGGTCCGGGAACAGGGCCTGGATGACGAGGCGCGCCTGCGGAAGGCGTATCTGACGGCCTACGGCCGCCCGCCGACAGAACAGGAACTGGCCGATGGGACCGGCTTCCTGAAGGCGCAGGGCGGCGATCCCGTGGAAGCCTGGGCGGGCCTGTGCCATGTGATGTTCGCCGTGAAGGAGTTCATGTTTGTGAATTGAGAGAGTAGCAGCCCATGGCCAGATTCCCCATCACCCGTCGCGAGTTCCTCACGCGTTCCGCCAACGGCTTCGGCGCGGTCGCTCTTTCCGCGTTGTTGGCGGACAAGTCCTTCGGCGGGGCGCGCGTCGCTTCGGACGCCGGTCCCTTCTCGCCGCGCCATCCGCATTTTGAGCCAAAGGCGCGCAGTGTGATCTTCCTCTACATGGACGGCGGTCCCTCGCAGGTGGACACTTTCGATCCCAAGCCGCGGTTGCAGAAGGAGAGCGGGCAGCCGTTCAGGATGAGAATGGAGCCCACCCAGTTCAACAACAACGGCAACACGTTGGGTAGTCCCTGGGAGTTCAGGAACCACGGCCAGAGCGGCATCCCGGTCAGTTCGCTGTTTCCGCACGTCGCAGAGTGTGCGGACGATCTGGCGGTGATCCGGTCGATGACTTCGGCCTTTTCCGAGCACACCAACGCCAACTACTTCCTGCATACCTGCCACGGCCTGGCGGGGCGGCCCAGCGCGGGAGCCTGGGTGGGCTACGGCCTCGGCAGCGAGAACCAGAACCTGCCGGGCTTCGTCGTGCTCAACGGCGGCCTGATTCCGCCCGGCGGATTGGACTGCTTCGCCAGCGGATTCCTGCCGGCGACGTATCAGGGATCGGTCTTCAAGCCCGCGGATGTCGCGGTCGCCAACATCAAGCGCACCGAGCCGACGCCCGAGGCCCAGCTTCGCAAGTTGGCCCTGATGCGCCGGCTGGACCAGGGAACTCTCGATCGGATGGGGCATCTGGATCAGCTCGAATCGGCCATCGCGAACCACGAACTCGCCTTCCGCATGCAGGCCGCTGTGCCGGAGTTGATGAGCCTGGACGGCGAGACTGACGCGACGAAGAGACTCTACGGCATCGACGCGGACTTCGCGCCGACGCGGATCTTCGCGAGGCAATGCCTGACGGCTCGGCGTCTGGTGGAACGCGGCGTGCGCTTCATCGAACTGACCTGCCCGAATGTCGCCGGGGACCGCTGGGATCAGCACGGGAATCTCAAGGACGGGCATGAGAACAACTCGCGCGCGGTGGATCAGCCCATCGGCGGGTTGCTGAAGGATCTGAAGTCGCGCGGGCTGCTGGATTCCACGCTGGTGATCTGGTCGGGGGAATTCGGGCGCACGCCCTTTGCGCAGGGCACGAACGGCCGCGATCACAACCCCTACGGCTTCTCCGTCTGGCTGGCCGGCGGCGGAGCCAAGGGCGGCACGATCTACGGCGCCACCGACGAATACGGCTACAAGGCAGTCGATGGGCGCCTGGAGATGTATGACCTCCATGCGACCATGCTCCATTTGCTCGGCATGGACCACGAACGCCTGACCTTCCACTTCAGCGGCCGCGACATGCGTCTGACGGATGTGCATGGGGTGGTCGTGGATGAGGTGGTGGCGTAGGAGAGTTTGCGCGCGCCCCAACGGGGCAGTCTCATGCCAGCCCAGGCCAACGGCCTGGGCTGACATGGCGTCGGCCCTTTGGGCCTTTGGTTTGAACAGTTCTTGACCATGAAACCGACTCAACTGAATCTCCGTGAACCGTTCCCCCGGCGTCGATTCCTCGGCGCCGCCGCCACCGCAGCCTTGGCCGCCGATACGATTCCGCGCCGCCTGGCGGCTGCGCCCGCTCCCTCCCTTCCCAGCTTTGATCGCGAGATGGCCGCCTTCATGGAGCCGCGGAAGATTCCCGGCGGGGCGTTGGCCGTGGTGAAGGACGGGCGGCTGGTTTACGCGAAGGGCTACGGCTTCGCCGATCGGGAGAAGGAGATTCGCGCCACGGCGCGGACGTTGTTTCGCATCGCCAGCATTTCGAAACCGTTCACGGCGGTTGCGGTGATTAAGTTGGTGGAGGAGGGAAAGCTAGAGCTGGACGCCAAGGCCTTTGACTTCATTGATCTGGAGCCGGTGGTGGAATTCGGGAAGAAGCCTGATCCGAGGTTGAAGCGGATCACCCTCCGGCAGTTGCTGCATCACACCGGCGGATGGGATCGCGACGCGAGTTTCGATCCTATGTTCCGTTCGGATCGGATCGCGCAGACGGTTGACGTGGACCGTCCGGCGGATGCCAACGCCGTGATCCGCTACATGCTGGGCAAGCCGTTGGATTTCGATCCGGGACAGCGATACGCCTACTCGAACTTCGGTTACTGCGTGCTCGGGAGGATTATCGAGAAGGTGACGGGCCGGGCTTATGACGAATTTGTGAAATCCGCCGTGCTGAAGCCGATGAAGATCGAGGGCATGCGCCTGGGGCGTTCCTTGGCGGCTGGGCAGGCTGAGGGTGAATCACGTTACTACATGCCGGATGACCGACTTGCGCGGAGCGTTTTTCCGGGAAGTCCCGCGAGCGTCCCGTGGCCCTACGGCGGTTTCAACCTCGAGGCCATGGATGCGCACGGAGGTTGGCTCGCCTCGGCGGTGGATCTGGCGCGTTTTGCCGCGGCTCTGGATCGGCCGGCAAAGAGCGGGGTCTTGAAGTCGGGGACGGCTCGTAAACTCTATGAACCTCCCGCCGCGCCGGTTTCCCGGACGGACGATGGAAAGGTGAAGCCCTACTACTACGGGTTGGGTTGGCTGGTGCGTCCGCAGCGGAAAGGTAAGGCAAACTACTGGCACGGAGGCAGCCTGCCGGGGACGAACACGCTGCTGGTGCGTCGCTGGGATGGTTTGAGCTGGGCGGTCCTTTTCAACCAGCGCAACCGGGACAAGAAGTTGCCGGACGGCGCGATCGATTCCGCTTTGCATCGCGCCGCCAATGACGTGAAGAATTGGCCGGCGGGCGATTTGTTCGAGTCGGTCTGAGGCTGGGGAAGGAGGTGAACGGATTGGGCGGCCGCGGAATCGGCTGCGGGGGGCAAAAGAAAGTGGGCGGTCGATACTGTGTCTGTGCGGGGCGCTTTTTCCTATGTCCCGGAGGGACATCCGAGAATAGCCCGGCGATTTATCGCCGGGTTTTCGACGAGAATCAAACGAGCCCCGCAAGGGGCGGTTGGGGGCAGGGATGGGGCTAGGCGCGGGGATTGTCAGCCGTCCCTTCGGGACTTGTTGCCACGCTGTCAATTTCCCCGGCGATGAATCGCCGGGCTATTCTCAGTCGTCCCGCCAGGACGATGAATGCCGCCCTGAAGCACAATCGCTTGTTGCTCACACTCGTTTACGCCTTCGGTTGAGGGCGTCATTCATCCCACCTTGTTTTCCCATTCGATTCCGGCAATGGCATCGCGGATGTCTCGCGGGTCGCTGTGCGTGAAGCGGTGGATGGGGAATTCGCGCGCCCACTGCGCGACGATGGCGATCGAGGCGGGGGAGGTGGCGCGTATTTCCGGAAGCAGCGTCTGCGCGGCCGAGATGCCGCCGATTCGTTCCAGGCGAGGCTCCCTCGCGTCCGCGCGGAATTCGGGGAGCAAGATGGCGGACAGCGAGGCGCTGGCGGCGAAGGCGCCCGGGCGCAAAGCCTCGGGATCGATGAAGCGGACGTTGGCTTGATGATACCCTGACCAGCTTTCGCGCCGGTGCGGCAGGTCGCCGGTCTCGGGGAACAGGTCCCAGGAGGACTCCTTCAGGTTGAAGTTCCTGCGAAAGCCGAGGAGACGCAGCGGCGCGGACTCGTCAATCAGGATCAGTTCGTCGCTCAGCCAGTTCCAGCCGGCCAGCATGAGACTGAGGGTGAGCGATGTTTTGCCCGCGCGGGACGGCCCGCAGATCAGGATGGCGCCGTGATCGGGATGGGAGACCGCCGCGGCGTGGAGCTGGAGACGGTCGTCCAGCTCGGCGCAGAAGAGTCGCGTCAGGAGGTTCTCACTCTGGAAGAAGACATCCGTTTCCGACATCGGAGCTTCCCACGGCTCCCCGCGAAGGGAGATCTGGATCAGACCGTCGGTGACGGGAGTCCAGGCCAGATCGGCGGGGCGATCGGCAGGGCAGTCCTCCTCGCCATCCAACGCCGCGGAGTGGAGGTCGCGGGCCGGGGGAAGAAGGGATGGATCGTCCACGCGGAGAAAGACCTCCGCGTCCAGGTTCGAGTAACGGAACAGGCGGCTCACGACGTGGGAGGTGTGCGCCATCCCGGCGTCAGGCCGCCGCGACAGTTTCGGTCAGCAGGACTTTTTCCTCGATGAAGCGTCCGATCGTCTCTTCGAAGGACTCACGCGGGAGTTCGATGTCCTGGCTGATTTGGTCGTAGATCTCGTCGACGGTAAGTTCTCCGTCGCAGAAGGAGAGGATCAGCTCGGCGGTGGGGTTCACCGTGAGGACCTGGCCGGTCTCCTGCGAGAACAGGAGGCAACCGTCGGGCATCGGCTCCCAGTCAAAGGCTTCGTTGAGCTGCGGTTTCATCGCTACGTTGGACGTATTCGTTGGAGCGCGAAGCAATAGCGGGATTTGGCGGGGAGGAAAAGGGGAAATCGTTGGACGGTTATGGTTGAGCGTTTGACGTTCGCATTTCGTGGATGCGCGCTCACGCGTCGGGCGCCTCCGATCGTTCCTTGCGCAGTTTCTCCGCCTCGATGATGCAGAGCAGGCGGCGCAGGTCCTCGTCGCGTTCCGGTTGGGCGGGATCGAGGGTCTCGCTGATGAGGAGGTAGTCGAACTGCGACCACTGCTCCATTTCATGGGCGGCGGTTTCGAGCCGCTTTTGGACGGCCTCCTCGTCGTCTTCGGCGCGGGAACGGAGGCGGCGTTCAAGTTCTGCGATGGAGGGGGGAGTCAGGAAGACGGTGACCAGGGCTTCGCGGATGACAGGGGTTTCGGCCGCCTTGGAGCGGATGCTGGCGGCGCCTTGGACATCGATGTTCAGGAGCACATCGTTCCCCGTCGCAAGCCGGTCGGTCACCTCGGAGAGCAGGGTGCCATAGCGACGGCCGTAGACCTCGGCGTGTTCCAGGAATTCCCCGGCGGCGACGCGGGCCAGGAAATCCTCCATGCCCAGGAAATGGTAATCGACGCCGTCCTGTTCCTCGCCGCGCGGGTCTCGGGTGGTGCAGGTGACGGCTCGTTGGACGCTGGGGCAGGTCTCCAGAACCTTGGAGCAGAGGCGCGTCTTGCCGGCTCCGGACGGGGCGGAGATGAGAATCAGCAGGGCCTTGGAGGGCGGGCTTGGGTTCATGGCTGAGGTTTGTGGAAGCCGACCGTTGCTTTGAAATGCTTCCCGCCCTCACCCTCGGTCCCTTTCCCCCGGGAGAGGGATGTCTTTGGGAGCCATCGAGACACCGACGAATCATTGGCATTCCAATCGCGCCCGATATTCCTCCCTCTCCCGGGGGAGAAGGGCGGGGTGAGGGCGGATTCGGAGTTCCAATACATTTCGACTTTCGTGCTCGGGAACGGGCGGTTCATTCCACGTTCTGGACCTGCTCGCGAAATTTTTCCAGTTCCGCCTTCACCGCGACGACCTCCTTGGAGATCGTTGCGTCATTGGCCTTGGACCCGATGGTGTTGATCTCGCGGTTCATCTCCTGGGACAGGAAATCCAGGGTGCGTCCGACGGGTTGAGCCGATTTTACGAAACCTTCGAACTGTTCGAAATGGCTCTTGAGGCGCGTAATCTCCTCGGAGATGTCGCAGCGGTCGGCGAAATAGGCGACCTCGCGGGCGAGGCGATCTTCATCGACGGCCACGGCTTCACCGCACATTTCCGCGACGCGGTCGGCGAGGTTTTTCCGGTAACGCTCCACCACCTTCGGAGCCTGTCTTTCGATGCGGCCGACCGCTTTGGCGATGGCCTTGATCCGGGCGTGGAGGTCCTTCGCGAGATGGGAGCCTTCCTGCGCGCGCATTTCCGCGAATCCCTTCACCGCTGCTTTCAGGGCGCGCTCCAAGGAAGGCCAGAAAGCGTCTGCATCGACGCTGGTTCCGTTCGATTGCACCACGCCCGGAGCCCGCAGCAGGGTGTCGAGGGTGACGTCGCCTGTGAGGCCCAGTTCCTCGGCGAGTCGGCGGAATTCGTTCGTGTAGGCGCGGGCGAGCGCCGTGTTGAGCTGGACCTGTGTCGTGGCGTCGTCCGCCGCCTGAAGGGAGACGCGGATGGTCAGGCGGCCGCGCGAAACCTTCTTTGTCAGGATTTCGCGGACCTTGGGCTCCAGCGTTTCGAGTTCGCGCGGGAGGTTGATCGCCAGCTCAAGCTGCTTGCGGTTGACCGCACTGAGTTCGACAGCGATTTGGCAGCCGTCGCGGACGCATTCGCCGCGTCCATGGCCTGTCATGGAGTTCATTCGAAGATCAATCGAGGGAGACCTTGTCCATCACCTGGGAGACGTCCTTGTCGCCGCGGCCGGAGAGGTTGACGATGACGAGGTCGTCCTTGGACATGTTGGGAGCGCGTTGGATGACCTCGGCGACGGCGTGCGCGGACTCAAGCGCGGGGATGATGCCTTCGAGGCGGGCGAGGCGGAGGAAGGCGTCGAGGGCCTGGTCATCGGTGGCGTAGGTGTAGTCGACTCGGCCGGAGTCCTTCAGCCAGCAATGTTCCGGGCCGACGGCGGCATAGTCCAGGCCGGCTGAGACGCTGTGGGTGAGTTGGATTTGCCCGTGGTCGTCCTGGAGCACGTAGGAGCGCGCGCCCTGCAGGACGCCGAGGGAGCCGCCGTGGAAGCGCGCCGCGTGCTTCTCGGGCTCAATGCCCAGGCCGCCGGCTTCGACGCCTACCATTTTCACGTCCTCGTCTTCGAGGAAAGGATACATGAGTCCGATGGCGTTGGAGCCGCCGCCGACGCAGGCGATGAGCAGGTTGGGCAGGCGCTCCTCCTGCTCGAGGATTTGGCGGCGGGCCTCGTCGCCGATGACGCGATGAAAGTTGCGAACCATCATCGGGTAGGGGTGGGCGCCGTAGGCGGTGCCGAGAATGTAGTGAGTGCTGCGGACGTTGGTGACCCAGTCCCGCATGGCCTCGTTGATGGCCTCCTTCAGGGTTTTCTGACCGGCTTCGACGGGGATGACCTTTGCCCCGAGCATCTTCATGCGGGCAACGTTGAGAGCTTGCCGTTCGCAATCGACCGCGCCCATGTAGACGACGCATTCCATGCCGAACATGGCGGCGACGGTCGCGCTGGCGACGCCGTGCTGGCCGGCCCCGGTCTCGGCGATCACGCGCTTCTTGCCCATGCGCTTGGCGAGCAGGACCTGCCCGACGGCGTTGTTGATCTTGTGGGCTCCGGTGTGGAGGAGGTCCTCGCGCTTGAGGTAGATCTTCGCGCCGCCGAGATCCCTGGTCAGGCGTTCGGCGAAATAGAGCGGGGTGGGGCGGCCGCAGAATTCACGGAGGTAGTAGCTGAGTTCCCGCTGAAACTCGGGGTCGTCCTTGGCGCGCAGGTATTCCTCTTCCAGTTCTTGCAGGGGATGGACGAGGGTTTCGGGCACGTAACGCCCCCCGTAGGGCCCGAAATGGCCCTGCGCATCGGGCAGGCTGGCGGTGGCGGTGTCGCTCATGCGTGTGAATCTCGCGCAAAGCCGGAATGAGGCAAAGATTTTTTGGAGATAGTTGTAGCCGCATGTCTACGACCGACGTACTTCGGGTATGAAGCCTGGCGATCGAATTGGTTCCGTTTTCCTCCGGAGTTCGTGTAGCGTCGTCGGATCATGAGTGTGCGTTTCTTGTTTCCGGCGGCATTGTTGGCGGTTGGCGGGGCCTCCCTTGATGCGGCGGACTGGCCGCAGTTTCTGGGGCCGGATCGCACCGGCGTCACGTCCGGCGAAGGGTTGGCCGAAAGCTGGCCCAAGGAGGGGCCGCCGGTCGCCTGGCGAAAGGCCGTGGGGCAGGGGTATTCCGGAACGGCGGTCAAGGACGGTCGCGCCGTGCTGTTCCATCGGGTCGACAATTCCGAAACGATCGAGTGCCTGAACGCCGCCGATGGCAAACCGATCTGGATCCATAAATATCCGGCGACCTACCGACAGGGCTACAATCCGGATCATGGGCCGCGTGGCTTCCCGGCGATTGACGGCGGGCGCGTCTACACCATGGGAGCGAACGGATCGGCGCGCTGTGTGGACTTCGCGACGGGCAAGGAGATCTGGGGAGTGGAAACGGCGGAGAAATACGGGGCGCGGACGAGTTTCTTCGGCCTGGCCTGCTCGCCGTTGATCGACGGCAATGCGGTCCTGCTCAGCATTGGCGGCCGCGACGGAGCCGGGGTGATCGCCTTGAACAAGGACTCGGGCGCCCTGCTCTGGAAGGCGACGGACCAGGAGGCGGACTACTCGGCTCCGACGATGGCCACCCTTCACGGCAAACGGCGCGCGTTGTTTTTTCTGCGGGAGGGCTTGTTCGGCCTGGATCCGAAGACGGGCGCAACAGGTTTTTCTTTCCATTGGCGGGCGCGGATGCACGCGTCGGTCAACGCAGCGACGCCGGTGGTGGTCGGTGACCGGATCTTCCTGACCTCCAGTTACAGCACGGGGGACAACCTGCTGGAGGTCGGCAAGGATGGTTCCCTGAAGAGCGTCTGGTCCGGTGACTCGTTTTCCAGCCAGTATGCGACGCCGATGCACAAGGACGGTTTTCTCTACGGTCTGGCGGGGAGGCATGATTCCTACGAAGGGACGTCGCCGCGTTGCGTGGAACTCGCGACCGGAAAAGTCCGCTGGACGCTTCCGGGGCTGAAGGCGGCCGCGATGATCATGGCGGGCGAGAACCTGCTCGTCCTGACCGAGGGGGGCGAACTGCTCCGGCTGAAGGCGCGTGCGGACAAGCCTGTGGTCACGGCGCGCGCACAGATTCTCGGTTCGGGCGTTCGCGCGCAGCCGTCCTTGGCGGAGGGGAAACTGTTCGCGCGCGATGGCCGGCGGTTGGTCTGCGTGGACCTGACAGCGGGGGAATAGGCCGGAGACGCCGCGTGAAGCGCCTTGGAGTGCGGCGGTTCGTAGGACAGGCCTCTTGCCTGTCCCGACATGGCGCATGGGTTGCGATGATCGTGTCGGTGGGGGCGTGCCGTGGGCTTTGGGTCGTCGGAGGTTGGACAGCCTGGAAGGACTGTCCTACGTTGCCGGCTATCGAAACCGGCTGTAGAACTGTTTCAACTCGCTGCAGGCCTGTTGGAAGATCGGTTCGGCGAAGCCGGCGAAGAGTTCCTGCCGGCCGGGGGGAGGGACGTCGCGCTGGTTGGCGATTTTCTTGAGATTGCCCGGGAGGGCGCGTTCGTCGCCGCGGTAGGTTCCCCACTCGTGGGTCCAAGCGTGTTTGCCGGGGAACTTCTTGTGGTTGAGGACGCGGGCGGTTGTCGCCTCGGTGATCTTGAAGTCCAGCTGTGCGCTGGAGGTGATCGTCCGCTTGTAGGTGGTCACCGTCGCCTTGACCGTGCCGATCACATCCTGGGGAGGATTGCTCCGAGTCTGACCGATGACCACGTTGTCCTTCTGGAGTTGCCGGGTGTTCTCTTCGACCTTGGCCTGCGCGACCGCGAAACCGTCGAACCGCATGTCCACGATGTGATCCGGCGTCTTGATGCCTACGACGGCGGCTTCCGCGGAGGTGTGGAAGCGGATGAAATCGCCGGGGCGGTAGTCGTTGAGGAAGTTCTTCAGGTTGTTCTCGATGAAGGCGACATCGAGTTCGCGGCTGGCGCTTGCGATGGGATTGATGACGACCGTGAGGGTCGCGGCGGCGCGGGCGGCTTCGAGTTTTTCCCGGGCGCCCGGAAAATCCGGGCGATAGAGCAGCGTCTTGTCGAAGTGTCCGAAGGCCTCACGCGCGTTCAGTCGGTTGCCCTTGGCGAGCGCGGCTTCTCCCGCGGCGAAGCGGGCCGAAGCGGCGTTCTGCTTCGCGGTTTCCAGTTCCTCCACATGGATGGCAGGCGAAGGGACGACCCGCAGGGCCGCGGGCGTGAGGCGGATGGCCTCGGCCAGCAGATTGATCTGGGTGTATTCTGCGGCGACGATCTCCCACCTGAAAGGACCGGAGGAACGCATCGCCCGGTCGATGTTCTGCAGGTGAAGGCTTTGGGCTGCGGGATAGGCCTGTCTCAGGGTGGTCAACGCCGCCTCATTGTCGGTGTCGCTCTTGAGGCGTTTGGTCGCCTGGATGACCGCAGTGTCGTAGTCGCCTCGGTTGTAGGCCTTCTCGCCAGTGGCGCAGCCGGCGAGGATGGAGGCGAGAGCCAGGGGGGCGCTCAACGCGCGGAATCTTGGGAGGGTGATCATCATGGATTCAATGGTTTGAATGGAATGCAATCACGGTTCGAGCGGGAACCAGACATCGGTCGAGTTTGGCGTCATGTTTCGCGCGCCAGCGTTTTGGAGTGCGGTCTCGAAGACCGCTTTGCAGCGCTTGGAAATACCGGTTGGCGCGCGGGGGGAGGGGGCGGTGAATGGCCGGGCGTTTTGACCTTGGAAGGATGTGCCCTGGGAATGCCGGACGCGCAGCAAAGCGGCGCGCGGCGCCGCAGTCCAAAACGCTGGCGCGATTTCGTGAACTCCTTCCGCTTCTCTGAAAGGCATCGGGAAAACCATGGTGAAACCAAGGCGACGTCTTATCGGACGGGTTTCACCTCTTTCTCCCACTTCGCGAGGAGGCTTTTCAACCGTGTGAATTCCTTGGCGTGGGTTGCCTTGAGGTCGTTGCTTTCGCTCACATCGGTCGAGAGGTCGAACATCCACTCCTCCTCCTTGCCGCCCTCGATCTTGTAAACGTACTTGAGGTCGCCGTCACGGACGGCCTTCCAAGTGCGGTCGCCGCGGCGCGCGCGCCAATGGAGCGTGCGGGCGAAGTCGGGTTTGCCGGACATGACGTGGCCGAGGATGTCGATGCCGTCGAGTTTCAGGTCGTGAGGCGGTTTGGCTCCCGCCAGATGAAGGAAGGAGGCGGTGAGGTCCATAAGGGAGCCGACCTGGGTGGAGACGGTTCCGGGCTTGATGTGGCCGGGCCAACGGACGATGCAGGGTGTCCGGACGCCGCCTTCGAGCAGGCTGCTCTTGAAGCCGTTGAGCGGCAGGTTGCGGCCGGGCTTCATTGCGCCATGATCGCTGGCGAAGACGACCAGGGTTTCGCGATCGAGATTTTTCGCAGCGAGCGCATCGAGGACGCGGCCAATGCAGAGGTCCATGTCGTGGAGCATCTCGACATATTTCTCGCGGGTCCCCTTGGTGAACTGGTCGGCGGGATACATCCTGCCGGTGTCGTCGTCCGGTCCTTGGAACGGAAAATGGGGAACGCTGTAGGGGAGGTAGAGGAAGAAGCGTTGATCGACGCGATTGATGAACTCGACGGCATCGTCGGTGATGAGGTGGGTCATGTAGCCCTTGCGTTCGATGGGGTTGTCGCCCTTGACGTAGACGGCGATGTCGGAGAGTTCGGTGTGGGTGAAGTAATCGACGTTGCCGCCGAGGAAGCCGGTGAACTCGTCGAAGCCCTGTTTCAGGGGACTGAAGCGGGGCTCATAGCCAAGATGCCATTTGCCGAAGACGGCGGTGCGGTAGCCGGCGGCCTTCAACCCGGGAGCCAGGGCTGCCTGGTCGGCCGGGAGCCCCAAGGCATGCTGGTCGGCGAGCCGGATGGCGTCGTCGTAGCGGCCGACATTCCCGGTGCCGATGGCGCACTCCATGCCGCCGGCGCGGACGGGATGGCGGCCGCTGAGGATCGCCGTTCGCGAGGGCGTGCATTCGGCGCCCATGGCGTAGAACTGGGTGAATTTCAGGCCTTGGACGGCGAGACGGTCAAGGTTCGGCGTGCGGGCGTCCGGCGCCCCGTAGCAGGAGAGGTCGCTGTAGCCCATGTCATCGACGAGCATGAAGACGATATTGGGCTTCGGCGCGGCGTGGGCGGAGGTCGAGACGGCAAGGAGGAGAAGCAGGAGCGCGAAGCGGACGGGACAGGCCATGTTCATAACGAGAGGGCAGGTGTCAGGTTGGCGCGATACTTGGGAATTGCGGCAGAGATGAACAGCTTTTTGGGCGAAACGTGGGACAGGCATCTCTGCCTGTCTACGGCATGGCGCGTGGTTTGCGATAATCGTGGGCGCAGGTGCGCGCCGAGCGCTTTGGTTCGCCGGAGGCCGGACAGCCTGGGAGGACTGTCCTACGTGCCGCCCTCAGCACTTGGCTGACTTCTTCTTCTTCCCGATGCGGCCCATCTTCTCAACCTTGCGGATGTAGTCGGGAGCGAAGGGCGTCTGGCAGGCGGTGTCACCGTGGTCGATCTCGACGTGGCCGATCTTCTCGGCGGCCTTGAGCGCGGTTTCGAAGAGGGGAGCCACGAAGCAGCCGCAGGCGATCACGAAGTTGTTCATCGCGTAGCGGGTTTCGTTGCCGGCTTTCTTGATTTCCTTCTCCGCGCGCTTGATGAGTTTCTTGAGGCCCGGGATGTTGAGGTCGTCGTCGGCCTGCACGGAGATGATATGGGAGAAGGTGTTCCAGCCTGCGGCGGCGGTGGTGTCGCTCTTGGCGTCCATCCATTCGAGGGCGAGGGCCGGACCGTGCGGGCTGCCGGAGGCGACGGCGGGGACGACTGTTCCGGCGAGGGACGCGCCGTAGGCGTTCTTGACCCATTTGCGGAGGTCTTTCTTCGTCATGCGCGCGTCGTCGGCAATCAGGTGCGCGAAATACATGGCGTCGTAGTTGCAGGTGTCGAAGAGGTCCAGGGCAAGTTGGTGGTCGACCTTGATCTGACGGCGGAGTTTCTGCATGTCGCCGATCTTCACGCCGAAGAGCGGTTCGCGGGCGCCGTGGCGGAGCAGCGTCTTGCGGGTGGATTCGGAGCCGAGTTTCTCGAATTCCTTGAGGACTTGTTGGGCGGTCATTTTGTTGGGGGGGGAGGAGATGGGGTGTGGGTGGGAGGATCGCGGGAGGAAGGCGCGAATGTCAACCAGCGCTGCGGGTGTTCCGCGCCGCCGCGAAACAACGAAGCAAATGGACCGGTTTATCCGGCGCGTCATGCATGAGATTGTTTGACTTGCGGGAAGGTCGGAGGAACATCCGGGGACTGATCATGAGAACTCCTCCTTCCTTCTCCCGCTTTATTCGCGTCGCCATTTCCCTGGGCCTTTTCTGCGGTCTGTCCGCTTCCGGCTCACGGGCTGGAGTCGACGAGGAGGCAGCCGAGATTGCCGGTTTGGCCGATTTTCATGGCGGGCTGGTCGTTCATGTCGGCTGCGGGGACGGGAAGTTGACCGCGGCGATGCGCCTGAATGAGCATTGCATCGTGCAGGGCGTGGAGAAGGGCGCGAAGCGCGTGGAGAAGGCGCGCGCGGCAATCCTCGACTTCGGCGTCTATGGTGCGGTTTCGGTGGTGGGATGGAACGGGAAGAAGCTGCCCTACATCGACAACCTGGCGACGTTGGTCGTCTGCGAGGACGCCTCAATCGCGCCGACGAAGGAGTTGCTGCGCGTGGTCCGGCCCTATGGCGCGCTGGCCGTCAAGCGGGACGGCAGGTGGACAGTGACGGTGAAGCCCAAGCTCAAGGGCGCGGACGAGTGGGAACAGCATTACCACGGGGCTGACAACAACGCCGTCGCGGACGATACCTTGGTCGGTCCGCCGCGCCGCTATCAATGGCTGGCCGAGCCGGAATGGCAACGTTCCCACCTGGCCCTGCCGTCCATGAACAGCATGGTCACGGCGAAGGGGCGGCTGTTCACCGTGGAGGACATGGCCTCGGCCGAGCATCCCGCCTTGCCCGGAAAATACGCATTGGTCGCGCGCGACGCTTACAACGGAATCGTGCTTTGGCGCGTCATGTTCCCCGACTGGCATCCGATCCACACGCGCGACAAGGAGATGCCGGTCCAGATCCAGCGGCGGTTGGCGGTGGTCGGCGATTCGGTCTTCTGCACGCCGGGTTATTCGGCTCCCGTCACGGAATTCAACGCCGCAACCGGCGCGGTCGTCAGGAAGCATGAGGGCACGGCCGGGACCATGGAGTTCGTGCACGACCGGGGCGTGCTGCTGGTCGTCACGGGCGACCAGTCGGATGTCGCTGCCTCAATCGCGAACCCCGAGCGCTCACCGCTCAACACCAGCCGTTTCCGGCGCGAGGCCTACGGGCCCAGGATCGAGGCGAAGGAGCATCCCAACAATGACATTCTGGCCGTGGACTCCGCGTCTGGAAAGGAGCTGTGGAAGCTCACCGGCGCCGCGACGGCAGGTTATCAAGGGGCCACGCTCGGCGCGATCGGAGGCAACGTCGTCTTTTCGACTGCGGATGAGCTTGTCTGTGTGGATCGCCTGACGGGGCGCGAATCCTGGCGGGTTCCCGTGCCCATCACGTTGAAGGGGCCTTCGGGTATCGCGGTTTCCCTTGTGCTTTCGGCGAAGAGCGTTTTCCTCGCGGACTCGGCGCGGTTGCGGGCATTCCGGCTGAAGGATGGCAAGGCGCTCTGGGAGAAGCCGGCGACGATCAACCACCACAAGCCGGCGGATGTCTTCGTGGCCAACGGCGTCGTCTGGGCCGCCGCCTACAACGCCTCGACCGGTCGGCCTCAGCCGGGGCTGGGACTGGGCCGGATGGGGGTCAACGGATTCGACGCGCTGACCGGCGAGGTGGTGAAGGAATTGGACCAGAAAATGACCGGACCGATGGGGCACGACCGCTGCTACCGGAACCGGATCACCACGAAGTACTACATCAACTCCGTCAGCGGCGGCAGTGACTTCCTCGGCATGAGCGAGACGGGCGAATCGCCGAATCCCTGGATCCGCAGCACCTGCGGCATCGGCCCGCTGCCCGCCAACGGTCTCTACTACGTGGGGCCGCCTTCCTGCGCCTGTTGCAACAGCGTCATGCTGAACGGCCTCAACGCCATGGCGACGGACCCCGTCTACACGAACGGTGACGCCCCCGCCGACAACGGCCTGAATCCCAGACTTGAGAAAGGCCCCGCCTACGCCGCCGTCGCCAAATCCGCGCGGCCGACGAAGGCGAACGACTGGCCGGCCTACCGTCACGACAATTCACGCGCCGGCCGGACGGACGCGCGCGTTCCCGCCAAGCTCAAGCGGAACTGGGAGACGAAGCTGGGTTCGCGCGTGAGCGCACCGGTTATCGCCGACGGCAGACTGTTCGCGGCCGATGTCGAAGGCCACGCCGTCTGCGCCCTGGACGCGGCGGACGGCAAGGTTCTCTGGCGGTTCACCGCCGAGGGGAGGGTGGATTCGCCGCCGACCTATCATGAAGGTCGGTTGCTTTTCGGTTCGCGCGATGGTTCGGTCTACTGCGTCCGCGCGTCGGACGGCGCGCTGGCCTGGCGGTTCCTGCCGCGCGAACGGCGTTGGATCTGCGCCTACGAGCAGCCGGAATCGGCTTGGCCGGTCTGCGGCAGCATCCTCATCCGCGACGGCCTTGCCTACTTCGCCGCCGGGCGGAACACCTTCATCGACGGCGGAATCTACCTGTTCGCGCTGAACGCACGCACCGGCGAGATCGTTCATCAGAACCACGCCTACGGTCCCTACGGCGACAACGGCTTCCCGGTCGAGAATCGCGAGGTGGTTAAGGGCATGAGCATCGAGGGCTTCAAGGGCGACATCTTCCTGGCCGACGACGATCTGCTTTACCTCCGGCACCAAGCCTTCAAGCCGGACCTCACGCCGGTTGCTCTGCCGGACGTGAAGAACCCGCACCTGATCACCTCGCACGGATTCCTGGAGGCCGTCCCGCAGCACCGCTCGTTCTGGACCATCGACACCATGCTGCACTACGACATCCCCACCGGCGCGGGCGGCGTGCACGGGGACATCCTCTGCATGGACGGCAAGAGCTTCTACGAGGTCCGCGGCTACACGCCCGGCCGCACAACCTGGTTCGATCCCCGCGCCAACGGCTACACCCTTTACGCCGGCCGCTACGACGTGAAGGCCAAGGCGGCCGAGGAGGCGAAGAAGACGCCGGCGCAAAAGGCGGGGAAGAAGGGCGCGAAGGCCAAGCGGCGGGGGAAGAAGGTTGTGCCGACCGCGCCGTCGGAGAAGATCTGGGCCAGTTCCATCCCGCTGACCGGCAAGGCGATCGCGTTGGCCGAGAAGGTCCTGTTCGTCGCCGGGACGCCGCTGGAGTTTCCCGAGGACGATCTGGCCGCCGGCTACGAAGGCCGGTTGGGCGGGGTGTTGTGGGCGGCTTCGACCGAGAGCGGCGAAAAGCTCGCCGAATACAAGCTCGACGCCGCGCCCGCCTGGGACGGCTTGGCCGCCGCGAACGGGAGCCTGTTCATGTCGCTGGCCGACGGGCGGGTCGTGTGCATGGCGCCTTGAGGGGGGGAGGTTGCCGCCATGCCGAACTCCATTCACAATCTGGACACGAAGGTGTTCCAGAATGGAACCGGTGAGTTTCCCGCCATCGTCATGGGGCTCGACATTAGTGATCTAGAATCTACCGATACGTTTCTCGAACATGTGATTCAGCAGTTCAAGAATCAGCGCATGTGTAGCCCACCCAATACGGTCAACATGACTATTACAATCGCTGGCGACTGGAGCGCCGAGCGGTTTTGCGACATGTGGACTCAACGCTATGACACTGATCCGATTCTACAGGCCTTCATGTCCATGATGACGCTCGCAGATGTCCTCCACATTCAGGGGCGCGAGGTGCTGGATCGCGCTTCTTTGTTGTCGCCATCCGCATGATTCCGACGCCCGACCAACGTGTAAGAGTTCTGAGGTTCACTTCCCACAGCCGACGCGCGACAAAGCGGTCTGCGAGACCGCACTCCAAAACGCTGAAGCGGGTTCGTAGACGGCGTGCAATTTGTTGAGAACCAGAGAGAAACCCCATGAGCTTCAAATTCAATTGTCCGAATCCCGGCTGCGGCGTCCATATCGAGGCGGAGGACGCTTGGTCCGGGCAGACCGTCGAGTGTCCTTCGTGTGGGACCGCACTGGTTGTTCCCGAGAATCCCAGACTTGTGGGGAGCTCCGCAACTGTTCCTGCGAAGGAGGGTGGCCGCACCGGATTGGTAACCGGCTTGATTTTCGGGGTTGTGGCGTTGCTGGCCGGCGGCGCGTTTGTGGTGTCCGGCGGGAAGAAGTCGAATGACGACGGAGGAGGGGGCGGAGCGGTCGCGCAGGTCAGTGGACCGGCGGGCGACGAGGCGTCGGCGAGCGGAACCAGTCGAGCGGCAGCGGTGGCGATGACGCCCGGGATTCCCGCCAGCTTGGTCGTGTCTGAAACCGGCGCGAGCGTCGCATCATCCGAAAGCTCCCTGATCTGGGTCGAAGGCGAGGCCGCTGCTTCCTCGAACGCGCAGCAGCACAACTGGTACAACTCCGTGAAGCGCGACCGGTTGTCTGGCGGCGACTGGTTGAACCACTACACGCGGGCGAGGCAGGGTGAGGCGCGGTGGAGCGTCCCGGTCGCCCAGTCGGGCGAATACGAATTCTGGGTGAGGGCGAATCCGACCGGGAAGGCGCGTTTGTCCTGGCGAGTGAACGGGGCGGGCGACTGGGCAGACGCGGATTTTTCGCAGGCCGTGCAGCGGGACAACATCGCCGGCGACGGCAAGATCGACATGCGGTTCGTGGCCTGGGTGAAGCTGGGGAAGGTCAGGCTGGAGCCGGGCGACGCGACGGTCGAGTTCCGGATGAACTCGGGCGTGGAGAACCACGGCGGCATCGACTGCTTTGTTCTTTCGCCGGAGCCCTTCACGCCGAACGGGAAGCAGAAGCCCGGCGAGAAGACGGGCCTGGCCGATCCGGGAACCTGGGCCTTCGAGCCGGGGCCGGAATCGGCCTCAGATCCCGGGCGGCTCGATCTTTCGCGATTGAACGAGGAACGCGCCGGGATGAGCGGATTTGTCGCGATGGACGCGAACGGCGATTTCATCGACGGAGCCGGGCGGCCTCTCCGCTTCTGGGCGGCGAACACGGCCCTGCACGAACGCACCGGCGATCCCGTCATGCTTCGCCAGCACGCGCGGTGGCTCGCGCGCCGCGGCGTCAACATGGTCCGCGCCCACAGCCACCTGCATTCGAAGCGCAACGACGCCCGCCTGGAGGACGTGGACGAGGAGGAGATCGACCGCATCCGCCGGTTGGTCGCGATCATGCGCGAGGAGGGCATCTATACGACCATCTCACCCTATTGGGCGACGGCGACGAAGTGGCGTCCCTCGCTGGGGCTGCCTGATCCGGGCAGCGGCAACCTGAACGGGATGTTGTTCTGGGACGAGAAGCTGCAGGCGGCCTACAAGTCTTGGTGGCGGAAACTGCTGAAGGAAAAGAACCCGCACACCGGGGTTCCGCTGGCTGACGATCCGGCGGTGGCGATCCTCCAGTTGCAGAACGAGGACAGCCTCCTGTTCTACACGCTCCAGGCGGTGAAGGGGGAGGCTCGCCGCGATCTGCGCCGGAAGTATCACGCTTTCCTGAAAGGAAAACACGGCTCCATCGAAAAGGCCGTTGCCTCGTGGGGGGCGGGGAGCGTGGGCCACAAGAACGACAATCCCGGCGGCGGCGAGATGGGCCTGTTCAGCATCTGGGAGTTGACGCAGGACGCGCGCGGCGCCCGACAGAATCGCATGGCGGACCAGCTCGAGTTCTACGGACGGCTGATGCACGAATTCAATGCGTCGATGGTGAAGTTCTTCCGTGAAGAACTGGGCTGCAAACAGTTGATCAACGCCGGCAACTGGAAGACCGCGTCCGCTGCCAAGCTGCAGGACATCGAGCGCTGGAGCTACACGGCGACCGACATCGTGGGCGTGAACCGCTACTTCAACGGCGGCGAGCACATCAATCCGACCGACAAGCGCAAGTCCGGTTACGCGGTCACCCGTGGCGACCTGTTTTCCGGGGTTTCCGTGCTGCGGCAGCCGCGACGTTTCCCGCTGACGCTGAAACTGCCGGCGGGTCGGGCGTTCATCATCTCGGAGAGTTCCTGGGTGCCCCCGGTGGAGCATCAGTCCGAGGGCCCGTTCCTGGTGGCGGCCTACAGTTCGCTGACCGGGTTCGACGCATTCTACTGGTTCTCCACGGGCGACGTCGGCTACGCGAACGGCATCGGCAAGTGGCAGATGAACACCCCAATGCTGGCGGGGCAGTTTCCCGCGGCGGCCGTGTTGTTCCGGCGGGGCTATGTGAAACGCGGGGAACCGGTCCTGGTCGAACATCGCTCGCTCGACGACCTCTGGCAGCGGCGCAAGCCTGTCGCCGTCGAGGACGCGGGCTACGATCCGAACCGCGACGCCGGCGCCATGAACGAGCTCTCCTCGGTGAAGACTTCGATGGATCCGCTGGCCTATCTCGCCGGGCCGGTCGAGATCCGCTTCGACAGCGATCCGGCGAAGAGCCGCCTGGCGAAGGTGGCCGTGGCGGACGGCGTCGTGGCCAGCGTAACGGGGGAGTTGAAGTGGGACACCAAGGACGGGATCTGCACGCTGGACGCGCCCAAGGCGCAGGGCGTGACCGGTTTCGTGAAGGGGAGGAAGTTCGGGCTGTCCGCGCTTTCGGTGGAGTCCGCCAACGATTACCTCACCGTCCTGGCGGTCGCGCTGGACGACGCGAACCTGAAGGACTCGAAGCAGGTTCTCGTGCAAATCGGCACGACGGCGCGGCCCCACGGATGGCGCACGCAATCCAAGGGCGACAAGCGGGAGATCGTTTCGCTTGGCGGCGCGCCCTGGAACATCGCCAAGGCGGACCTGCGGCTGAAGCTCTCCAACCAGCGCGTGAAGCGGGCCGAAATTCTCGACGGCAATTTCCGCAAGACTGGGGAGATTGCGGTCGCGGACGGTTCCTTCATCGCGCCGGAGGACGCCCTGTATCTGTTGCTGGTGGAGTAGGGGGGATCAAGGAGCGGCGACATTCTTGTCGCCGTGGCCCCGCAGGGGCCAGAGAAGGTCTTCGCAACGGGAAACGCGTGAGATGGAAGGGGCTTCTCCTTCCGGCGGAGCGCGGCTGTGTCCCGTCTTCGGGGCCAGCCGCAGCAACTCCCGATTTGCAGGCGCTTTGAAACCGGCCAGACCTTGGTTGCCGTCCAGATTGCTGCGGCTGGTCTTCGACACAGCCGCGCTCCACGCTTGAACGTTGGCGTGGTGTGTGGCGGAATCCCGCCATGCACCGAACGGGCCGACTTCGTTCTTGTTTCCCTCCGCGTGTTCTTGTCGCGGCCTTTGGCTTGTTCCATTTCGTGGCCGCGCTCCCCACAGCGTCGGCGGCGGAGCCTCCGACCGCGCCCTCCTATTTCCCTCCGCCCGAGTCGCAGGGCGGTTGGCGGATGGTGAAGTCCGACGAAGAAATTGAAACGCTTGGTGGAATGGACAGGGCGAAGATCGCGGAGCTGCGAGAATGGCTGCTGCGTTCAGACAGACGGAACTTCGCCGCGGTCGTGATCAGGCAAGGGACGATCGTGTTGCAGGTGGAACGAGGGAACAGCGCCTCGACGGATGCGCGCAGGGTCGCGTCGGTGTCCAAGGCGGTCTGTGCCACTGTCCTGGCCATCGCCTCGGAACGCAGTCAACGGGGCGAAACGTCGCGACGAATGACGTTTGAAGACAAGGCGTTCGACTTCATTCCCTGGGCCCGGCCGTTGAGCGATCCGCGGAAGGCCGAGATCACGGTGAAGCAACTCCTCAACCATACCTCCGGCATCTGCCCGGAGGCGACCGGCGCGCGGAACGACGGTTCCTGGGATTACATCCTTGGGCACGGCGGCGACGAGCGGACGGCGAAGCTGGCATTCGAGCCGGGAACGGGTTGCGGCTATTCCACGCACGCCCTGGCGCACGCCTCGTTGGTTTGCGAGACGGTGACCGGCATGCCCTACGACCGGTTCGCCATCGAGGCGTTGTTCAAGCCGCTGGGCATCGAACACTGGTGGTTTCAGTTCTATGACGGGGGCGCGAAATACGGTCGGCATCCTTCGCACGGTCTGGGAATGCCGGCGCGGGACCTCGCGAGGATCGGTTACTGCATGCTGCATGACGGCCGATGGAACAATCTGCAGGTGATTCCGAACTGGTTCGTCGATCAGACTGCCGCGCCGACGCACGATGTCACGACGCCGGAACTGCGCTGGAAACTGAACCCCAAGGTCTTCTCGCATGGCTGGGAACTGCCCGCCCTGCATGATCCGGCAAGCGGACGCAGCGGGGCAGGGATTCCGGCGGACGCCCGCGCCAAGCCCGGCAGCGGCGGTCAGTTGCTGGCCTTTGTGCCCAGCCTGGATCTCGTCATCGCCCGCCAGACCGGCGGCAGCGGGAACTGGGAATTCGAGGAATACCTCCGCCGGGCCTGCGCCGCGGTTTTGGAAGGAAACCGATGATCCGAAATAGACTCATTCCTGAAATCGAGAAGGAGTTCGCGGGATGGGAAATGTCCATCACTCCTGAAGAGAATCCCATTGTCAGATTTGCCGGCTTCCAGAAGGAGGTGGTCGCCGTCGTTGTCTACGACGACGGCGACGAAGCGACGATCTGCATTGAGGGAATCACCCACGGCCATTTCAATGCCTACGACGATTCACTGAAAGAAGCGGAGCGGGATCGAACGGTCACCGAAGATGTGATCCGCTTCTTGAAGGCGCTTTTCAGTGACCGAGTGCTCCTCCATGTAAGCGAGGACAAGAGAAGCGGAGGCTGGACCAGGCTGGATCTTCTGGACAGTCCGGCCCGGCTCTCGCGGGAACATCGATACTATCTGTGGTCGAAACCCTATGAACCAGAAACCTGATCCGGTGGCGGACGCATGAAGATCTCAAGCCCTTCCAGAATGTGTTGCCAAGTCGCGGCCGTTTTATTCCTGGCCGCGGCCCAGATCATGGCCGTCGACTACTTCGTGGACGGCGCTTCCGGGAACGACGCCAACAGCGGTCTCAAAGGAGCGCCCTTCAAGACGGTCGGCAAGGCAGCCGGGAAGGCGAGGGCCGGGGACACGGTCTTCGTCGGGCCGGGGGTGTACCGGGAGAGCGTCCGGCTCCGGCACAGCGGCACGGCGGACGATCCGATCCGCTTCGAAGCCTCGCCGGCCGGAGGCGCTGTTGTGACCGGGGCGGATGTTGTCACGGAATGGAGCCGTGTTTCCGGCGACGAGCCGATTTATCTTTCTCCATGGCCGCATGTCTTCGCCATCAATCATGCCAACGGCCGGCCGGTTGAGCATCATCCCGCCGACGCCCCGCTGTGGGGACGCGGGGAACAAGTGATGGCCGACGGTCGCCTGTTGGCTCCGGCCGCCTCGTTGGCGGAACTTAGGGCGAAATGGCGGGACCATGCGCGGGAACGGACACGGCCGGAAGGCTCGTCGGTTCTGCGGCCGCCGGTGGCTGGTCTGGGTCGGCCGTTCACGGGCTTGTTTGCCGTCGACACTGTGAATGCCAAAGAGCTTTACGTTTGGCTCTCGGATGGAGCCGATCCTTCCGGCCGGGCGATGGAGGCGTCGGTCAGGGGACAGGTCTTTGGCGTGAACCGTTTCCAGAGCAAGGAGGGCGTTTCGGATGTGGAAGTCAGCGGGTTTGTGTTTCGGCACGCGGCGAGCTTCCCGCAGCGCGGCGGGGTGACGATCCACGGAACCGACAACCTGGTGGAGGACTGCGTGATCGAGGAGATGTCGGGCGGGGGGATCTTCGTGTCGGGCGTGATGCGCAACTGCGTCGTCCGCAACAACGGCCACAACGGCGGTGGAGCGGGGGGTGGCGATTTTGTGAATTCGGGCTGTCTCTGGGAGGGCAATAGTTGGAAGCCGATCAGCCGCAACTGGGAGGCCGCCGGCTACAAGCTGGCTCGCGTGGATGGCGGCCGCTTCGAGGACTGTTGGTTCCGGAAGAACGGCGGGCCCGGGCTCTGGTTCGATATCGATGTAAGGAATGTCCTCGTGACACGTTGTGTGTTCGAGTCGAACGAGCTTTCTGGTCTCATGGTTGAGATCAGTCGGGACAACCGGATCGTGAACAATCTTGCGGTCGGCAACGCAATGGGGGAGGGGGCGGCCAAGGCCTGGGGCCACGGAGGCATCTTCCTGGCGGAAAGCATGAACTGCCTGGTGACCTCGAACACTTGTGTCGCCAACAAGGACGGCCTGACTTTCCGCGAACAGGGACCGCGTCCGCTCAAAGTTGCGGAGGGCGGCAGCATTCCGTTCCATATCGAGGGCAATCGCGTGAGCCGGAACATCGCCGCCGACAACCGCGGCTTCCAACTCGCACTCTGGTATGACAACCCCTTTTTTGGCATGCACCCGGGCGACCGCAAGCGCTACGCCGACGAAACGGCTTGGCGACGGGCGCTTAAGGCGGAGGGGAAGCCTGACTACGACCCACGTAAACAGGGGCTGACAATCGACGCCAACCTGTATTCCTCCCGGGCTGGTGAGCCCGCGTTCCTGGTTGGCGCGCCTTGGCGGCCGGGGTCGCGGAAGTTGTCGGGATTGCCTGCGTATGTGGCGGCGTCGGGCTTTGACTCGGGAAGCGTCGTCGGCGATCCCGGTTTCCGGAATGTGGCAGCGGGGGACTATCGGACTCGGGCGACCGGTCCCGCTGCGCGACTCCAAGCGGGTTGGACCGAGGTCCCGGGCAATCTGGAGAGGTGGTTCCATCCACGGCTTCCTTCGTTCCTGAGGTAGGCGGAGGCGCCGTCCTTGAGTTTGGATGGTCAAACAACCCTACCGGACAGCTCCGGAGCCGACAAACAAACCGCCGCCGCCCGTGCCGACGAAGACCAGGTCGGCATTGGCGGGGTGGAAGCGAGTGAGCCAGAGGCGGGTGTGGGTGAGTCCGTCGCTTTCGCGGATCCAGTTGGCCCCGGCGTCGCGGCTGATGTAGACGCCGGCGTTGAGGGTTGCGGCCGCCTCGAATCTGGAGCAGACCCCGACGATGACGAGGTTGCCGTCGGTGGGCGCCACGTCAACGTGGTCGGCGCGGGGGACGTCTAGGACGCGGGTCCAGTTGGCGCCGTTGTCGGAGGAACGGTAGACGCCGCCCTCACGCGTTCCGGTTCCGGCGGCGTGGGTGGTGAAGACGTTGCTGGCCGCGGCGTAGACAGCGCCATCCGGCGCGATCGCGAGGTCGGTCACCTGTCCTGAGGGCGCGGTTCCGCCGAGGGGAGTCCAGTTGACGCCGCCGTCGGTTGAGCGGTAGACGCCGCCGTCGGCGGGAGACTCGTTGAAGCTGCCATCGGCGATGCCGGCGTAAAGGATGCTGTTGTCGGAGGGGTGCCGTGCCAGGGACCAGACGTGAGTCTTGTCGTAGGCGGCGAAGCCGGTGTCCGCAGCCATCCAGGAAGAGCCGGAGTCCCCGGAGCGATAGAGGCCTTTCCCGTAGATGGCGGCGAAGATCGTCCGGGAGCCCGTGGAGCCGCCCGGAAGCAGCAGCAGTTGGGGACGCCCTCCTTCCAGCGTCCCGACGCCGAGTTGGGTCCAGGTTTGACCGGTGTCGACGGTCTTGTAGACGAAGCCGACGTTCCAGTCGTCGCCCTGGTCGTTCTCCCCGCCGTTGCGGCCTTGGTAGACTATGGTGGAATCGGTCGGGTCGACGGCAACGGAGGCGGCGCAGTCGGTTCCGCCGAGGTTGTCGCTGGTCTGTTTGTCGTCGATGCGGAACCAGGTGTCCCCGGCGTCGTCGGTGCGGAAGAGGCCCATGTCGTCGTAGCCCACCCACCATCGATCGGCGGTGTTGGGATCGACGGCGACGGAAAAGGGCTCCATGGCCTCGATGCCTCGGCCGCGGAAGCGATGCGTCGCGGGATCGACCGTCTTGGAATAGACCTCGCTCCAGGTCTGTCCGCCGTCGGAGGACTTGAAGAGGTGGTCGCTGCCGGCGTAGAGGGTGGAAGGATTCCCGGGGACGAGGGCGAGGAAACCGACGAGTAGGTCGTTCCACCAAGCGTTGTCGAGCCAGCCCATGTCGGTGAAGGCGTTTTCGGGCATGGCCCAGGTCCAGGCGACATCGCCGGCGACGGGGGTGAGGGCGTTGGCGCAGCGGTAGACGCCGACGTTCTCGTAGGCTCCTCCGGAGCCCAGGTTTTCCGAGCCGACGAACAGGTTGTCCGGGGTTCCGGGGTCCACGACGATTCGCCACCAGCTGTAGGGAAGAAAAGGCGTGGGCGCGGATTCCTCGTCGTTCTGGTAACGGGGGAGGTTGCTGGTGATATCCTCCCAGGAGGCTGCCCCATCCGCGCTGCGGAAGACGCCGCCGCCGACAAAGGCGGAGGCGGCCTGGGCCTGGGGCGTGATCGTGTGGTTCATGAGGGTCGCGAACAGGCGGAAGGCCCCTTCGTGGACGACGCCCACAAGACCGTGAGCGATGGGGGAGGCGGGCAGGCCGTTGTTCATGAAGCTCCAGCTCAGACCGGAATCGAGGCTCTTCAGGATTCCTTCCCCGCTGGCGGCATAGACGACGGCCGGATTCAGCGGGTCGAAGAGGATGGCGTGAACGGTCGTGTCGGTGTTGGCGAAGACTCCGGTCTCCGTGACATTGACGAACGTGGAACCGCCGTCGGTCGAGCGATAGATGGCGCTGCTGCCGTCGATGTTCGCCTCGACATCGCCCGTCCCCACTAGAAGGAGGCTCGAATCCGCCGGGGAGATCGCGATGCCGGCGATGGAGGTCCCGGCGTTGACGTCGAGCTCCGTCCAAGTGCGGCCCTCGTCATCGGTGCGGTAAAGCCCGTTCCAGGACGTCAGATAGAGACGGCCGGAATTGCCGGGATCAAAGTAAAGCAACTGGCTGGCGTAGACTCCGGCGCTGATGCCGCCGCCGGCGAGGTTGCCGGTGACGCGTTGAAAGGACGCGCCGCCATCGGAGGTGCGGAAAGGCCCCTCGATGTCTCCTCCGAAATAGACGACGTCGTGGTTCAGGGGATGCACGGCGGCCGACATGATGAAGCTGCCGCCGCCGGGGCCGGGGTTGGTGAATTGTAGAGTATCGGGTTCGGCGACGCGGTAGAAGCGTTGGGAGGGGAGAACCGCGCCGGACTCGCGCCAGGTCATGGAGGAGCCGGTCAGACGAAGCGGGAATGGATCGCGGCGCCAGGAGCCGCTTTGAAGGCTGTCGCGATATTCGATCCGGTAGGCCCGGCCGACAACGCCTGTCCAGGTGATGGAGGGCGGTTCGCCGGAGGGACGCTGGATGGAGGTGATGCTGGACCCTGGGGCGGCGGACAGGGCGGCTGCATTCAGGATGAGCCACACGACAAGAGGACGACAAAGGGGCGCTTTCATGGTTTTTGCGGCGATGAGAGTTCTCTGAGTCTCCAATGATTGCCCGAGTGGTCCGGCAGGGACAGGGGAAATTCCTCAAGTTTGCGGTATGGGGCGCAGCTCAAGAATATACGTCGGAGGAATTGCTGAACACAGGTAACATCGCTTCGCTCGCACGCTGAGAAATGGGTATTGCGGCTTGTCTCGCCATGGCGCAGCGAAGGCGGACAGCAATATCCCGCCGAGGTAGGGTAAAACTGCCGGTTCACCCATTTTTCAGCCAAGGCGAGCGCAGCGATGCGCAGGCGTCCTTAGGTCAAACCGGCACCTTCGCCCTGCCTAAACCTCAGTCCACTTACCCGGGACCGGGACGGGATAGCGACCCTGTTCGTCGGCCTGGACGGGGGCAGGGCTGTCCTCAACCAGGTCGTCCACGTGGTCGCAGAAGCGGAAGTCGGACGCCATGGCGTCGTCCCAAGTGATGATCTGGCCGGAATGCACCGCGGCGCGGCCCATGATGGCGGCCAGGTTCGAATAAGCGGAGCGCTTCGCCTCGTTGTGCGGGAGATCGCTTCGGATGGCGTGGAGCAGCGCGCTCCATTCGGCCACGTAGGGGCTTTGCGTCTCCTTTTCGGGACGCCAGGCGACGTTGTCGCGGGTTGTGCGCTGGTCCTTGTAGATGAAGCCTGCCGGCGCATGAACGTTGCCCGAAAACTGGCCCGCTGCCTTGGTGCCGTGAACAAACGTGGCGAAGTCGGAATGACACTTCGGGATGGAGCGGTTGTTGACGAAAGCCTTGGAGCCGTCGGCAAAGGTGTATTCGATGGCGTAGGCGTGGTGGTTCTGGCTGCAGTCGATGGCTCCGGGTTCGCGTCCGCCCAGTCCATGCGCCGAGACCGGCCACGCGTCCTTGATCCAGCAGCACTCATCGACCTGATGGATCATGTAGTCGATGAAGCGCCCGGTGGAGACCCAGAAGAAAAAGTAGGGGTGGCTGATTTGCCAGAGCAGCTCGTTGGTGTCGGCGGGGCGGGGTTTCATGCGCGAGCCGGAGTCCATGCGGTAGGCCCGCTGCAGGGTGATCTCGCCGAGCGCGCCGTCGCGGAGGCGTTCGATGAAGGCCTGCCTCGCGGCGGAATGCCGGCACATGAGGCCGGTGGCGATCTTGAGGTTCTTCTTCCCGGCGGCTTCGCCCAGTTTGAGGATGCGTCGAATGCCGCCGGGATCGGGGGCAAAGGACTTTTCCATGAACACGTTCAGCCCCTTGCTGACGGCCTGTTCGAGATGTGTCGCGCGGTAGGCGGCGTGCGTGGTCAGCAATGCCACGTCACCCGGTCGCAGGCAGTCCATGGCGCGCTTGTAGGCGTCAAAGCCAAGGAATTGGCGCTCCGGCGGAACATCGACGGATTCGGGATAGTGTTTGCTCAGGGCGCGCAGGGAGCGGTCGAGCTTCTCGGGAAAGAGATCGGCCATGGCCACCAGTTTGACGGGGCCGCCCGAGGCTTCGATGGCGTTGCCCACGGCTCCGCTGCCGCGGCCGCCGGAGCCTATCAGCGCGAGCCGGATGGTCCCGTCCTCGCCGGCATGCACATGGGGGAGGGAGACGCCGGCCAAGGCCCCTCCGACGACCGCTCCGCCGGCGCGGGTGAGGAATTCACGGCGCGTGGTTTTCGGGGCCTCGGATTCAGATGAGTGTTGGTTTGGTTTCATGGAGGGTCCTTTGGCTGGGTTGCCTGGCCGGTGCGGGGTGTTCGCCCCCGGAAAAGGCGCGATGGAGATGATCCGGGTCCGACGCGCCTCGGCTCCCCTTAATTCGGAGCCGGGCCGAGGATGGCAAGAAAGGGCCGGAAGAGATCAAGGGCAACGAAGCCAGAAGCCTGAATCCCCCGCCTGCTAATGCCGTTGATCCCGAATCTGTCCGCATCTTGCCGCCGCCGGTTCCTGAAGCGGAATGAACCCAAACTGGAGAGCAAGCCATGTTGAAACGAATCACGCTGTCAGCCATCGCCGCCGCCATCCTGTTTTGCGGAGTCGCCATCTCGAACGCCCAGCCCAAGGGCGGCAAGGGGAAGGGACCGCGACGTTCGCCGGAGGTCGCCACGATCGAAAGCCCGTCTCTCGGCAAGTCGAAGGCGGAACAGCGGGTATTGGATGTGCTCAAGGACATGGAAGGCCAACGCCGGGGACACATGAATGTCCCGACTGAGGATGGGAGGCTCCTCCGGCTTCTGGCAGCGACCTCCGGAGCCAGACACGTCGTTGAGATCGGCACGTCCAACGGCTATTCCTCGCTTTGGTTCTGCCTGGCCCTGCGTGACACCGGCGGTCGCCTGACCACCCTGGAGATTGATGAAGGCCGTGCGGCGGAGGCGCGAGGGAATTTCAAGAGAGCCGGCGTCGAGGACCTGATTACCCTGGTCATGGGCGACGCTCATGAGACGGTGAAGGACCTGAAAGGCCCCATCGACATCGTCTTCATTGACGCGGACAAGCCCGGCTATCCGGATTACCTCGAGAAGGTTCTGCCCAAGGTCCGTCCGGGCGGTCTGATCATCGGGCACAACATGCGCAGCCCTGCGCCCTCGCCGGAATACATCAAGGCTGTCACCTCCAACCCGGAGCTGGAGACGCTCTTCCTGAACATGCACGCCGCCGGCATCGGCGTTTCGCTGAAGAAACATTGAACGTCAAGGCGATGGCGGACCTTGGAGTTTATTTCGCTTCCATTCTGGTCGGGCGTGTCGCTTGGAGTCGTCCAGAACCTGGTCTGCGGCGAAGGTTGATGCGGAATGAATTCCGCGCTCCCTCAGTCAAATGACATCGATCATGAAGAGTCAGAGCTTCAACCTCATCTGGCTTGTCCTCGTGTTCCTGGCCCGGCTCACACCGGCGCAGGCCGCCAAACCCACCGTGACGGAACGCGACGTCACCTCGCAGTTCGAGCTTTCTTCCCGTTTGCAGGTGACGCTGTGGGCGGAGTCCCCACAGTTGTTCAATCCGACCGCGATGGACGTCGATCACAAGGGGCGCATCTGGGTGACGGAGGCGGTCAACTACCGCGACTTCCGTAACCACCGCCCCGAGGATCCGGAGATCAAGTGGCATGATCGGGGCGACCGCGTCCTGATCCTGGAAGACACCGACGGCGACGGCGTGTGCGACTCGTCGAAGGTGTTCGTCCAGGACAAGGAGCTCGTGTCGCCGCTGGGCATCGCGGTGGTCGGCGACCGGGTGATCGTCTCCTGTTCTCCCTCCGCGATCATCTACACGGATTCGGACGGCGACGACCGGCCGGACAAGAAGGAGGTTTTTCTCACCGGTTTCGGCGGGTTCGATCACGATCACAGCCTGCATTCCTTCGTGGGCGGCGCGGACGGGCGCTGGTATCTGAACGCGGGCAACGCGGGGCCGCACATTGTCACGGACAAGGCCGGTTGGACCCTGCGCGCCGGGAGTTCCTATACCGGCGGCACGCCCTACAACACCAACAACATCCCTGGCCTGAAGAGCGATGACGGGCGGGTCTGGGTCGGCGGCGTGGCGCTGCGGATCGACGCGGACGGAACGGGGTTGAGACCCATCGGACACAACTTCCGCAATGCCTACGAACTGACGGTCGATTCCTTCGGCAATGTCTGGCAGAACGACAATGACGACACCATCAGTTGCCGGACCACCTGGCTGATGGAGGGCGGCAACCTGGGGTTCAGTTCCGCCGACGGGACGCGGACCTGGCGTGCGGACCAGCGACCCTGGCAGTCAATCCCGACGGCGCATTGGAGGCAGGACGATCCGGGAGTCATCCCCTCAGGCGACATCACTGGGCCCGGGGCTCCCACGGGTATCGCCTTCTACGAAAATGGCGCGTTGGGCGATGAATTCGAGGGGATGTTGCTGAGCTGTGAGGCCGGGCGCAACGTGGTCTTTGGCTACCACCCGCAACCGGATGGCGCGGGGTATCGTTTGAAGCGGTTCAACTTCATGACCTCGTTGCTTGAGGCCGCTGAGGACCAGAACTACAAGTGGAGCGATCTCCCCGAGGACAAGCGCAAGTGGTTCCGCCCGAGCGATGTGGTCGTGGGCGCCGATGGCGCGGTCTATGTCGCGGACTGGTATGACCCGATCGTCGGCGGGCACCAACTGAAGGACCGGACCGGCTACGGGCGTATCTATCGCGTCGCCCGCGAAGGCTCGCCGAAACGAGGGCCGCGCGTGGATCTCGACACGCTCGACGGGCAGATCGCCGCGTTGGACAACCCGGCGCAGCACGTGCGCTTCCTGGCGCAAGCGGGATTGCGCCGTCGCGGGGCGGGCGCGTTCGATTCTTTGGCGAAGTTCTTTCACGGCCGAAACAAGCGCCTTCGCGCCCGCGCGCTTTGGTTGCTGGGAGGCTTGGGGGAACGGGGACGGAAGGTTGTGGGGGAGGCGTTGCGTGACGATGACCCCGACATCCGGATCACCGCGTTTCGCGTCGCGCGACAGTTGGATCAGGATGTCCTGAAGCGTTGCCGACAACTCGCTGCCGATCCTTCGCCGGCCGTGAGGCGGGAGGTTGCCTTGGCGTTGCGGGATGTCCCTGTGATCGAATGCGCGGAAATCGTCCAGGAACTTGCCAGTCGGTATGAGGGCGGCGACCGCTGGTATCTGGAGGCCTTGGGAACGGCGTGTGACGGCAAGGAGGCTGAGATCTATCCAATGCTCCTCGCCCGCCTTGGCGACCCCGATCCGGTCAAGTGGTCCGCTCCCTTTACCGGGGTCGCGTGGCGCCTGCATCCGGCTGAGACGATTCCGGCATTCGCGGCCCGCGCGCGCGAAACGAATCTGCCTTTGGCCGCGCGTCGGAAGGCGGTGGATGCGCTGGCGTTCATCAACGATCCGGAAGCTGCGCGCGCCATGGCGGATCTCGCTGTCCACGGTCCCGAGGACATTCGCCCGAACGCGCTTTGGTGGGCGCGGAATCGCGCTGGCAACGACTGGGCGGCGTATCCCGCGGTGGAAGCCTTCATTCCCGGGAGGAAGAGCCCCGAGGACCGCAAGGAACAGGCGCGCCTGTCCCGGTTGGAGAAGGAGATGCTCAATGCGAAGCTGCCGTTGCCGAAGCGGGAGGAGCGATTGGCGGACCTCGCCGGAGACAAGAGCGGGGGGCTGCGTCTGATCGATCTGGCCGCGCGCGGGAAGTTCCCCAGGGAACTCTTCGACAAGGCCGCGGAGCTCGTTCCGCGCAATCCTGACCTTGGAGTGAGAGCCTTGGCCAGTCGCCATTTTCCGCGCCCGTCGGTTACCGGGAAGCCGTTTCCTCCGATGTCGGAACTGTTGAAGATGCGGGGCGACGCCAAGAAGGGACGCGAGATTTTCCTGAGTCCCACTGCGGCGTGTTCTGTCTGCCACGTCCACAGCGGCGAGGGCAAGGACATCGGCCCGGACCTCACCCAGATCCGGACCAAGTTTGACCGGGCCGGAGTGTTGGATGCGATCCTCAATCCGAGCGCCAGCCTGGCGTTGGGCTACGAGGCCTGGTTGATCAGTCTCAAGGACGGCGAAACCGTCTCCGGCTTCATCGCTGCGGACGGGGCCAACGTCCTCATCAAGCAGATCTCCGGCGAGATGCGTTCCATTCCCGCCAAGCAGATTGCGGGGCGGAGCCAGCAGACGCTTTCCATCATGCCGGACAACATCACGTTGGGCTTGACGCCGCAGGACCTCGTGGATCTGGTGAAATTCCTGATGAGTGAGCCCGCGAAGAAGCCGTAAAAACTCGGGATTACGCATGACTCGGTTCGATCTCCCAAAAACGCGAGTGTTGCAGGGCGGGTGGGGCGAAATGTCTGCAATGAGCCGCGCCGGGACATGTTCACGTCGACTCACCGGGGACAGTTTGCCCTACTTTTGCCCTGAGCGCTTCATTCGTTCGCAGGTTGGCCTATGAAACCAAAGACTCTTTCCCGACGCAGAATGTTGTCCCGGACCTTGGTTGCGGCGACGAGCCTTCCATTCGCGACCTCGCTGGCCAAGTTGCAGGCCGCGCCGCAACCTCCCCGTTTCCGCATCGGCGCCTGCGATTGGTCGATCGGCGGGCGCGCCGACCCGAAGGCCTTTGAAACCGCAAAGAAGATCGGCCTCGACGGCGTGCAGGTCAGCCTGGGCACGGTGGCGGACGACATGCATCTGCGGCGGCCGGAGGTGCGGGCGCGCTATCGGGAAGCCGCGCGGAAGACCGGCGTGGAGATCGCATCGCTCGCCATCGGCGAACTCAACCAGGTTCCCTACAAGAGCGATCCCCGCACCATCGAATGGGTGAGCGACAGCGTGGACGCTTGTCGGGCTCTGGGTTGCAGGGTGGTGTTGCTGGCCTTCTTTTCCAACGGTGATCTCAAGGGCGACAAGCGGGGGACGGACGAGGTGGTGCGGCGGTTGAAGGAGGTCGCGCCGAAGGCCGAGAAGGCCGGTGTGATCCTTGGCGTCGAAAGCTGGCTCAGCGCCGAGGAGCACATGGACATCATCGAGCGGGTCGGTTCCCGGGCGGTGCGGGTCTACTACGACGTCGCGAACTCCAGCAAGATGGGCTACGACATCCATCGGGAGATCCGCTGGCTGGGGGAGCGGCGGCAGATCTGCGAAGTTCATGCGAAGGAGAACGGCTCCCTGCTGGGGCAGGGCAAGATCGACTTTGCCAAGATCCGCGCCGACCTCGACGCCATCGACTACCGGGGTTGGCTACAGATCGAAGGCGCGGTCCCGCGCGGCAAGTCCATGCTCGAGAGCTACGGGGCCAACGTGAAGTTTCTCCGAGGCATGTTTCCGCCGACTGCTTGAGGAGGGGACGGTTTGCCGGGGGATTCCGATGTGCAGCCGGAATTCTCCAGGGTTTGCATCGGGGAATCGCAGCCAAAAGTGAGGTGTAGTTCGGCAAGTTCCGCCCGGTAGGGTCGGCGTGCCCGGCTATCCTGCGATCGTATTGGTCAAAGACTGACTCCCTTTGCCACCATGGAAGCGATGCAAACCTCCCCCAGTCGATTGGTCCGCGCCTTGGTGGTGGATGACGATGCCATGACCCGGCGTTTGATGGAGCGCATTCTCGTCCGCTTGGGATGCGAGGTCCTCGCCGCTGACGGAGCCCATTCCGGAGGGAAGATGCTGGGGGCGAGCGACATCGACATTGTTTTCACTGACGTGATCATGCCGGACTCGGAGGCCGGCGAGGCCGTCAATCATTACCGGACGGCAGCGTCGTCCCGGAACAATGGCCGACCGTTGACCGTCGTTGCGGTCAGCGGCCGGGCATTGGGAAGCAACCGGCAAGATTACCTCGATGCCGGTTACGATGACTACATTGAGAAACCCATTTCGCCGGTTGTTTTTCAGAGTTTTTTCAGCCGTTGGTCGACAGCGTCAGATTGATTTGTCAGCGGCAACCTCAGCGCTCGCCCCGTTATGGAGATCACAAGAGATATTCAGCTTTCTGATCAGGAGTTGGCGAAGATGGAACTGCACTCGTTTCTCAACGTGCTGAACATCCTCGTGGGGGAACTTCATATGATCCGGCTGGATCTTGAGCAGCCTGACGCATTGTCGCGATGTCACGAGTTGACGGGCTTCGTGCTCGAGGCGGTGAAGGCGGGAGATCTGGATCAGGACTTGGCGCTGCGTCTGGCGTCGATCAGTTTCTACTTCTCTCGCGAGAGTGACGAGGCTCTTGCCCTGACTCCGGCAGAGCGGATAACCGACGATCTGAGGGAGTCCATGGCCAACGTGAAATCGATCCTGGAGGTGATGGCAGTGCGATTGCAGGAGTATTTCGAGAGGCAGAAGACCGGAATGAACTGGATTCCGCATTCCACCTCCGAACTGGAGGCGAACTTCATGAAGTTCTTTGCGGCGGTGGAGAAGAACAGCCGGGGACGTTATCACATCCAGTTCAACGCCGCGGCCAGGGAACCCGGCGACTATCTGGTGAACTTCAAGATCGAGGGATGTGATGGCGTCCTGCTCATGCCTCCCGTGATGCAGGATGTCTTCCGCGACCTGATCGCCAACGCGCGAAAATACACCGGCCTGGGAGGCGCGATCAGCGCCGGGTTGTTGCAGAATGCGAATGAACTGCGATTGGCCGTGGAGGATTCCGGCATCGGGATTCCGACGGACGAGATCGACAAGGTCGTGGAGTTTGGCTACCGGGCCGAGGCCGCGAAGGATCGGCGCACCTTCGGCGGAGGATTCGGCCTGACCAAGGCTTATGTTGTCACGCGTCGTTTGGGGGGACGCATGTGGATCGATTCGGAGGAGGGAAAGGGAACGAGGGTCTCGATCCGTGTTCCGATTCCTCCGGAGGGCGGGACTAAGATTTCCTGACCGGTCACGGCAACTGCGGAATTCTAGCGTCGGCTTCCGGTATAGTGAGGTTTTTCGGAGGGATGGGGTAAGGCCCCTTATTTCGGACTCGCATCGTTACCCGGAAGTTGACGGTTCCGGCGTGCCGGTTGCGAAGGCGGCCCGAGGCAGTTGTCTTCGGAAATAGATCAACGCCGCGATCATGAGGACGATGGAGACTGCTGCGACGAGCAGCGAGGCGTGGAGGAAGAAGGCGAGATGATCGAAGCCGCTTTTCCCAAAGTTGCGGAACAGCATCACGGCGATGTAGCCGAGGTAGCCGGAGGCGTCGGCGATGTAGATGAGGAAGCCGATGTTGCTGCGTTCGCGGAAACAGGCGATCAGCCGTTCGAACAGCGTGGTGTGGAAGATGACATACGGGATGTAGAGGCCGAAGCCCGTCAGGACCATGAATGCAAAGGGCGCCAGGCCGGCGTGCCGGTAACCCAGAACGGCGCCGATGACGAGGGCGAAGCCGACCAGCACGGCGACGATGGCGACGAGGAAGGCCCGACGGTTGTTCCGAATGACAATGGCGGAGCCTGCCGCAACCATGACCCCGATCATCACGAGGGTTTCGGTCTGCGCGAAAATGGACGGTTTTCCGCTTTCTCCGAGGCGCGTCCAGATCTCCACCGCAAAGTCGTCGCGGATGCTGCGTAGAACGGTGATCAGGACGTAGACGCCCACCAGCATGGCGAGGCCGAGGGCGTGGCGGCGGAAGAAGCCCGAGCGGTCCTCCCGCGTCATCGTCGGCCGCTCCGAACGCTGTTCGATATCCTTGCTGGAGGGCGGCGGGATCTGGCGCAGCATCCACACGGAGAGCAGCAACGGCGGGACGAAGAGCAGGCCGGTCAGGAAGGGCATCCAGTACTCCGACACGCCATGCTCGAGGACCAGCCAACGGCCGACCGATTTTACCACGCCGGACGAGACGATGAAGCTGGCGCAGAGCCCGGCGGCCAAGGCCTCGGTCAGTTGGCGGCCTTCCAGGTAGGCGAGGACGAGGCCGAACACCATCCCCAGGGGCAGTCCGTTGAAGAAGAGGCAGGCGAAATTCCATGGGGGCGGGACCAACGCGAAGAGCAGCAGGGCCGCGTGCGCGATCCCGATCAGGACCAGGATTCCCGGAGCGCGGCGCTGGGCGGGCATCTCGGAGATGACCTTGATGCCGATGAATTTCGCCGTCGTGTAGCCGAGGAGTTGGGATACGACGAGGACGGTCTTGTAGCCCAGACCCCAGAGTTCCTCGTCCTCGAAGGCGCCCGCGGTGTAGGGTTTGCGGAAGGCGTACATGCAGAAGTAGGCGCTGAACGCCGCGATGACGCACCAGGCCGAGAAGAACGCGGGCGGCGCCTGGGCAAGACGGTCGCCGAAAGGGGAAGGGCGGGTGTTCATGGGCGGGGGGATCAGCCTTGGTGGGCGGGGACGATCAAGGAGGGGCGACATTCCTGTCGCCCTGCCTGCGCAGCAGGCGCCCGCGCGTGCGGCATGACTCCAAGCCCCTGTGAATTCTCAGGCGCATTTCTGAGCCGTTGAGGGCCGCGGCGGCAGGTATGTCGCCGCTCCTTGCCCGCCGCTCCTCGGGGACTATTGGAAAGCGCCATCCAGAATCAATCGCATGCCTCGGGATGTGGACTTCTCCCCGGCTTACCGGGAAAGCAGCCCGCGGCCGCGCAGCCAGGTTTCGCAGCGTTGGGGCCACTTGGAGACCTCCAGTTCCGAGGGGCGCAGGCCATAGCCGTGGCCGCCCTTGGCGTAGAGATGCATCTCCGCCGGCACCTTGGCCTGCTTGAGCGCGAGGTAGTAGAACAGCGCGTTCTCCACGCGGATGGGATCGTCCTCGGTCATGATGACGATCGCTGGCGGGGTGTCCTTGGTGACCGCGATTTCTGGCGTGAGCTTGTTGTGCGCCTTCTCGACGGTCAGGTAGGCCGGGTAGATCAGCATGGTGAAATCCGGTCGGCAGTCGATCGCGTCGTTGTGATCCACGTAACGGTAGGTCCGCTTGGTGAAATTATTGCTGGCCGCGGCGGAGAGGTGGCCGCCCGCCGAGAAGCCCATGATGCCGATGCGCTTGGTATCGATCCCCCATTCCTCGGCGTGGCCGCGGACGATGCCCATCGCCCGCTGGGCATCCTGGAGGGGGGCGTCGTGCTTCTCACGTTCCTTGCGCCGGGGGACGCGGTACTTCAGCAGGACGCCGGTGACGCCGATGGAGTTGAGCCACTCGCAGACTTCGGTCCCTTCCAGATCGAGCGCGAGGATGTTGTAGCCGCCGCCGGGGCAGACCACGACCGCCGTGCCGGTGTCCTTGTCCTTGGCCGGCTTGTAGACGGTGAGTGTCGGGGCCGAGACGTTCTCCCAGATGATGATCTTCCGCTTGGCGTCCTTCTTTGGCGGCCGCGCGCCCTCCTCGCCGATGTCGCCCTTTTCGCCGGGGGCCCCGTTGGGCCAGAGTTGGATGGGTCCGAATTGCTCTCCGGCGGAGAGCGTGGCGGCAAGGGCAACGAAGAGCGCGGCGGACAGGATCGGTTTCATGGCGAGGATATTTGGGGCTGCGCAGGGGAATGGCAAGCGGAGTTCGGGGGCAGGGGCCAGTGATCAGTGATCAGTCGTCGTGTATTGGCGCTGAATTCCGAATACTGATTACTGAACACTTCCAAATGGGAACGGCGCCAACGCCGCGAGCGCCAGCGTCACGAACAGCCCGACGAAGCCCATCACGGTCAGCAGCACAGTGACGGTGCGAAGGGTTTCGGCCTCGGTCATGCCGCTCATCCGGCTGATGACCCAGAACCCGCTGTCGTTCATCCAGGGAAAGGGCTTGGAGCCGCAGCCGATGGCCAGCGCGAGGTAAAGCGGGTCGAAGCCGAGGTCCGCATTGCCGAAGCCGGCCAGGATGCCGACCGCCGTGATCATGGCCACCGTGGCCGAGCCCTGCGCCGCGCGGACGATCGCTGTGGCGAAGAAGGCGATGGTCAGGACCCAGAGCGACTGCGAGGCCGGCGCCAGTTCCTGGATGCGCGCCGCGATGCCGGACTCCTGGAGAATCCCACCGAAGCCTCCGCCCGCCGAGGTGATCAGAATGATCAACCCGCCGCTCGCCAGCGCGCCCTGCATGGACTGGGCGAGATCCTTGAGGTTCACCCGCTTGATCCATGCCACCGTAGCCATCGCGATCGCGGCGGCGGCGATCAGGGCCACATTCTTGTCGCCGAAGAAGCCGAACAGCGGCCGCATGAAATCCAACGATTCTTCGCCTTTCAGCCAGGGGGATTTCAGGAAGGTGCCGCCGGCGATCAGGATCACGGGCAGCATGACCGGCAGCAGAGCCAGCCAGAGCGGCGGGAGTTTGGATTCGTCGATTTGCGCGGTCTTTTCCAGGTCGGCGAGGGGCGATTCGGCGGAGTCGCGCAGCGGAATGGGCCAGCGGTTGTTCGCCCACTTCACATACTGGTAGCCAACAAAGCTCGTGCAGCAGCCCACCAGGATGCCGCCGAGGATCATCTTCCCGACGTCGACGCCGAGCAGGCTGGCCACGTAGAGGGGGCCGGGCGTCGGCGGGACCAGCGAGTGCGCCATGGTGCCGCCGGCGAGGATGGCGAGGACGTAGACGCCGTATTTCTTCGCGTCGCGCAGGGCGGCGGACTTGCCGAGCGGGATCATCAGGTAGAAGACCGTGTCGAAGAACACCGGGATCGCGAGCAGGAAGCTGCTGCCTAGAAAGGCGATGGGCGCTCGCTCGATGCCGACGAGGCGGAGGGACGAGCGCACGATCTTGTCCGCAGCGCCGCTGTCCAGCATGCACTTGCCGATGACGGCCGCCATGGCGATGAGGATCCCGATCTTCGCCGCCGTGGAGCCGAACCGCTCGGCCACGCGTTTTCCGACGGAGGATTTCACAAATTCGGCAGCCTGTTTCTGTGTGAACTTCTCCTCCTGGACCTGCAGGTCGGCGTAGCGCTGCAATGCGGGAGCCGGCGTGAGCAGGGCCACGGCGAGCGCGCCGAGAAGCAGGGCCATGAACGCGTGCAGGCGCAGCGCGAGGATTCCGCCAATGACGACGACGATGCCGATGAGCAGTATGAGCAATGGATCCATGATGCGCGGGTGACCGCGTGTTTGTAGCGGCAGAAGGACCGGTGATCAATGCGGCGTTGCGATGGTCTTCTTGGGAATTAGGCCATGAGTCATGCCTGGAGCGGACATGTGAGGGGAGGCTTCCGATGGGCGATCCGAGGGACAAGGGGGGAGGGCGGTTGGTCGGGCCTTTCCTGTGACGCCGGGAACAAATGGTAAGGCATCCGGCAATTCTGGCTGTGCTGGGAGCGGCCGTTGGCGATGATTGTAGGTATTCTCCCGCCCCAGCGTGTGACTGAAATCTGCAAAGTGAAAGGCGCCCTGTCATGAGACGATTCGCGCGGTCGAAACCCCTCCTGCATGTCCTGGTTTCTTGGGGGGCGTGCCAATTCCTGCTTTCCGCCATGTGCGCGGAGCCTGTTTTTACGGGAATGTCTCCGGTTGCCGGCGCTCCCGGAACGGTGGTCACACTCACCGGCTCCGACTTTGACCCGATGGCGGGTTACGGCGTCACCATCGACGGGACCCCGGCCGCTGTCGGGGAGGTCTCCGCAAATTTGATCCGGTTCACGGTCGCGCCGGGGACGGGGACGGGAGCTGTCCGGTTGGTGGCAGGTTCGGAGACCATCGAGACAGGTCACTCGTTTGCCATGCGACGCAACCTTGCGGGCAGTCTGCAACTGCCGCGCAAGGTCAATCCGACCGGATACCTGATCATGGCCGGCGGACTTGTGGTGGAACCGGACGCACAGGGAGGATTCACCGCTCCCGTGCTTCTTGATCGCGCCTCGATTGTCATGGCGTTCCGCGAACCGGAGGATCCGGTCTTTCTCGGGGTCGCGCACTCCGGGTTGCAGACGATGGAGATCGACCGTTTCAGCACGGCGTGCGCACAGGTTTTTCTCGTGCCGTTCCTGGGTTCTCGCGACGACGAGCGCGCCCAAGCAACCCTTGGCGTGATTGCCGCCCGGGATGAAACGGCCGTCGTGGCCGGATTGATCGATTCGATCAGCCGGGACGGGGGTGATTACCTGAATGACTCCCGTTTTCGCTCCGCGCTGAAGGACGCGGTGACTGCGGCCTTGTCACAACCGCAGGCCGCCAAGGCCTATCTCGGCGGCGCCAATCTCTCTACCCTGGTCAAGGAGATCAATCCAGCGGCCGAGACGAGCAAGCTTCAGTTGGATCATTTGTTGACCAAACCGAAAGACAATCATCCAGACCACTTCGTGCTCAGCATCACGAACCGCAACAGGTTCAATCCTGTGGACTGGGTGATGGAAATCTACCAGGCGCCCGCCTCCGCCTTCCCGGGGGGGCGGAGCCAGATCAACATGCTTGATCACACGGCCATGCCGGAATTCGTTGACGGCACGGCCGGCGCCAGCGGTTTTCTCCGGGCGAATCTGCTGACGGCGAAACTTGATCTTGTGGAGGTTGCGGCCAACGCCCTGGTGGATGGCGTCATGTCCCTGACCGGACTGGGGCCTGAGTTCGCTTCACACCAGTTCCTTTTGGAACGGGATGAGCCTGCGGTTTACGTGGCTCAGTCCTACAGCGGCAACATCTGGTATGGGACCAGCCTGCTGCCTGAGGGGGAGAACCAGGCTGCCCTGCTCGAAGCCGTCGACAAGAACGGCGGTTGGTCGCGCGCTTTGGCGGCCAACGTCGTCATTGCGTCCGTGGATCTCGCTTCCCTGCTGCTTGATCTCTCGGAGGTGATCGGCGACGAGGATTTCATCCAGACTCTTCTCGCCACCCTGTTTGTGGATGTGAGCAAGGCGTTGGCGATCTACAACCATGATCCGGACGGCTTGACCGCCGCGGCGGTGATCGATATCGCGAAGAACGCCGCGGCGGCGGTGATCAAGGCGGCGATCAACAATTTCGCGGAGGACGGCATCGTCGCTTTCATCAAGAAGGCGGGGAAGGCCACGTTGAAGCTCGTGGCCAGCACGGTGGACATTCTTGGCAAGGTGAGCGCTTTGGGCCAGGTGCTCGAGCGGACCGCGGGCTTTGCCACCCCGCGCGTGCTGGCGATCGAGCGGGCGGTGGTTGTGGTTGGGAGTCCCTTTGAACCCCGAATACGCAGTTTCGCGCCGCGGACCGGACGCGCCGGGACGCTGGTCCACATCTCCGGCTACAATTTTCCCCCGAAGAACGAGGTGACCGTCAGTTTCTGCACGTTCACGCGGTCCATCACTGATGAAGACGAGTTGGAGACGGTTCCCCTGACCGCGACCTTGCCGGCAGAGGTGCTGGAGAGCGCCGAGACGAGCATCCTGATTCGTGTCCCGGAAGGCTGGGAACAGACCTTCAACACGTCCGATGCCTACATCTGCATTGAGAATCTCGCCGGCGACCACACCCGCACCACCGTCTTGGATGATCCCTATCGTTTCTTCACCCACATTCCGTCCCCCAAGCTGTTGGAAGTAACGCCCAACCCCACCTATGCCGAGGGGTTGATCACCTTGATCGGGGAGAACTTCGATGGCGCCGGACGCCTGATCAACGAGGTTTTGTTGGACGGCTCCACCAGCCTCACCGTGGTGAACGCCTCGGACACGCACATCACGGCGCGGCTTCCCCTCGGGATCCAGGCTGGACAGCATACCGTCCAAGTGCGATGGCGGGACCAATTGAGCGAGGCGGTCGGCTTCACGGTCGAGGATCCGGTGAGCGAGGCGAACGGATACAGCGGCGGACTGCGGATCACCATCACCAAGGCGGACTGGAGCAACACGCCTGATGGGGAGATCAGCGTCCTGGAAGCCCTGTTGCTCGCCAACGGAACGCTGGGTCGGCCCATCGAACAGCATCCCCCCGACGATGACCGGACACGCGAGACGGATTGGGTGGCGGGAGACAACAGCGGGCTCGTAGGCGGGCCGACTCAGAAGGATGTCATCACCACGTCCCAGAGCCTCAAGGGCCAGGTCGTGGCATGCACCTCGCCCGTGCCGCCGATCAGTTCCGGCGACAACATCAACCTGGGATATGTCATTCTGGACGGTTCCGGGGCCGGTGGCGGGGCTGCGGGACTGGTTCTTGACGGTGTGGTCGAGAGCTATGTGGAACGGGTCACCTTGCGTAACTTTGGAGGTCACGGCGTGCATCTCCTGAACGGCGCCCGTGGCAACCTGCTGGACTACATCCGAATCGAGAACTGTGGCGGGGACGGACTTTTTCTGGATTCCCAGGCGACCCAGAACAGCGTGTTGGGCTTCAAGGTTTCGGGAGCCGGCGGCGTTGGCATCCATCTTTCCGGAAACATGGTCCGTTACAATGACCTGAGTCTGGATGCGGTCTCGACGGACAACATCCTCGGCCTGGCCGAGAACTGCTCCAGTCACGGCGTCCTGTTGGAAGCCGGCGCCGCGTTCAATGCCGTGCATCCCGGCACCGTGCGGAACAATGGCGGACATGGAATCCTTGTCACCGGCGCAACGACGGACCACAACGTCATCGGGCGCAACTCCGATGTCCGCCCCAGGCTTGGCGATGTCTACAACAACCAAGGTCACGGGGTGTATCTCACGGCGGGCGTCGAGCATACGGTGGTGCGCTGGATCAATCCCGCCGGAAATACGGGCGACGGGATTCGCCTGGAGGGGCCGGACTGCGCTTACAACCAGTGCGACAGCGTCTTTACCGGCATTGACTACTTTGACACGCCTTACAGCGCCATCGAGCTCGCCAACGGCGGCAATGGGATACACCTGCTGAACGGAGCTCATCACAACCTGCTCGGCAGTCGGACGCCGGGCGGTTTCGGGGAACGAAGCTCGATCGCCAACAACCAGGGAGCGGGCATCCTGATCGACGGCGAGGGAAGTTCCCACAACACGATCTGTCGGATGAACATCGGCGATATCGAGAGCAGCTTCCTCTGCGGATGGCATCCCAACGGCACGCATGGCATCCATCTTCGGAACGGGACGCATGACAACACCCTGGGTGACCGGCACAGCTGGCTGGATCTTCACATCAGCGGCCAGCCTGCTGGCGCCGGCATTCTGCTGGAAGGGAGCGGCACGGACAACAATCGCATCCTCGGCAACCAGATCGGGTCCGACCACGGCAACAATTCATATCCTTCCGAGGGGCTTTTGAATATCGGCATCCATATCCGGGATGGCGCCCGTTTCAACACCGTAGGATACATGGGGGGCTACATTGAAATCTCCGAACCGCCCAACTACGGAGATTATTATCGCCCCTTCAACGTGATCGGGAATGCGACGCGGGCGGGCATCCTCCTGGAAGGATGCAGCGACAACATCATCCAGAACAACTACATCGGGGTGGACGAATCTGGACAGAACGCCGGCAACCGGCTCGGCATCGAGTTGACCGGCGGGGCGGCCAACAACCGCATCGGCGGTCCCATCCGCGAGCAGGGCAACCGGATCAATCTCAACGATGACGCCGGCATCGCCCTGATCGACAATCCGCTGGACGACATCGCGTTGAGCAACCCGATCCTCAACAACGAAATCCACGCGTCGGGAGCGGGAGCGGGCAGCCAGACCGTGGTCGATCCGTTGACCGGCGTATCCTACGGTGTTGGGATCCTGATCCAGGGAACGACCGCCAACAACCGGGTTGGTGAGGCCTTTTCGATGCGCAACGACCTTGAGGGCAACCGGGTCGGGGTCTATATCGACGCCGCCAATGACAACCTCGTGCAGAGTCTGGAGATTCGCGAGAGCGGGATTGCGGGCGTGATCATCCGGAGCGGGATGCGCAACCGTTTGGGCGGGGATGTCGCTGAGGGGAGAAACGTGATCACCGGCAATGGCGGCGGCGATCCGGAAGAGGGGGGCGTATTGATTGCGGAGGGAGGCGCGAACCTGGCGCAGCTTAACTACATCGGAACCCGCGGCGGCGGCGATGCGCAGGGGGGGAACAACGGCGTCGGGATTCTCATCAAGAACAGCCCCGACAATCTCATCGGCGGCGATCGCCTGCTGATGGGCAATGTCATTGGCTCAAGCTCGTTGCATGGCATCCGGATCAGTGGAGCCGCCAGTTCCGGAAACATTGTCCGCAACAACCTGGTCGGACAGGGGCGTGGCGGAGCCAACCTGGGGAACGGAGGCAACGGCATTCTCCTCGACGCGGGAGCCTCCGACAACCAGATCGGCGGACGATACGTCATGAGGTCAGGGCGACGGCTCATTCGTCGGCCGATGGGCAACCAGATCTCCCACAACACGCTCAACGGGGTTGAGGTCAACGGTTCCGGGAGCGCGGGGAACAGCATCCTCGACAACAGCATCACCGCCAACACCCTGGCCGGGATCGCGTTGACCGGCGGGGGCAACGGGGACATTCCGCCGCCCTTGCAGGCGCTTTATGACGGGGATTCCTTCACTGGAACGGTACCGAGTCTCATGGAGATACCCGTGGGAAGCCTGGTTCAGCTGTTCTGTGATGGGGATCCCAACAATCCCGAGGGTGATCTTCTCCTGGGCGAGGCGACGGTGCTCACCGGTGGGCAGTGGTTCATCCCCCACATTGGAATACCCGTCTTTCCCACGCTTTCCATGACCGCCACCCATGCAGCGACCGGGGCCACGTCTCCGTTTGGAATAGATGTGGATTTTGATCTGGGTTTCAAGACGACCCGGGCAAACAACACTGCGCCAGGGGCTCGCTTCGTGGTTGTCGGTCAGGGAGATCTCCCGGTCCTGCTCCTGGAAGTTGGGGCGGTGAATGCGGACGCCGATGTGCTGGGAATGACCTTCGATGCCGAGGGCGATCTGGACGAAGGGACACAGGTCACGGCTGCGCGGGTTTACCTCGACGCCGACGAGGACGGGCGGGTTGGCTCGGGCGACACCTTGCTGGCCGGTCCCCAGACCTTTGATCAGGACAACGGTTCGGTTTCCTTCGCCTTTGAAACTGCGAGAGTTCACGCGAACACCACCCAGCAGTGGATTCTGGCCTATGATACGCTGCCGACCGTGCCCCAAGGGACGGCCTTCTCCGTGAAGTTGACCGATGCCCAGAGCGTTGACGCCGATTATGCGTTCCCGGGCGTGCTCAAGGCGGCGCCCGGGAATCCCTTTCCGGTCGTGTCGGACATGCTGACCGTCGGGCTTGGGCTCACGCTGGAGGCTTGGAAGCAACAACACTTCACCTCAGAGGAACTTGCGAATGAACAGATCAGCGGGAACGGGGCGGATCCGGACGGCGACGGAGTGATCAACGTGGTCGAATATGCCCTCGGCCTCGATCCCAAGGTCTCCGATCGAAGCGGACTGCCCGCGAGCAGCATCGTCGATGGCAAGTTGATCGTAACCTACACCCGGGCCCGGAATCTGACCGATGTTGCGTTTGGACTGAAGGCGTCGGTCGATTTGCCGACCTTGATCGAGTCCGCCGGTCTGATCGATGTTTTCTCGATCAAGGACAACGAGGACGGCACCGAGACCGTGACCCTCGAAAGCGTGAGGAACGTGGCTGACGATCCGCGCCTGTTTGTCATTCTGCAGATCCTCTTTGGGCAGTCGTAGCCGCGCGGTCTGTTGACGGCGCGCATGTCGCTTCATTCGGCAAGGCTGTTCCGGCGAATCTGGTCCATGGAGGGGCTCTTCAGTCTGCGGCGCGCAATGTCTCGAGGTAGCGGAGCAGGTCGCGGAGGTCCTGGTCGGAGAGGGGGGCGGTGAGGCCTTCGGGCATGAGGGAGAGTTCCTGGGGGTGGATGCGAGACACGTCCCTGCGGGCGAGGCGGTGGATCTTCTCCTTGGTCGCCAAAGTGACGGTCCGGTCGTCCTGTTCCGTGACGAAGCCGGTGAGGGATTCGCCGTTCTTCAATTCGACCTCCATGGCCTTGTAGCGCTCCACGACGACCCGGGAGGGCCAGGCGATGGCCTCGGCGAGTTCCGCGCGCTTGAGGCGCTGGGTGACTCCGGCGAGGTCGGGGCCGAAAAGGACGCCCGGCTTCCCGCCGCCGCCATGGCATTCGGCGCATTGGGCCTTCGCGAAGATATCTTTCCCGCGTTTGGCGTCGCCGCCTTGAGAGGCGTCGCTGTTGAGGAAGGCGAAGAGTTCCTCGTTGGAACGGAGGTTCAGGCCGGTCGCGGTCGGGGTGAACGGGCGGCCGAAGCGGTCGATATGCCAGGCGTCCCAGAAGGCGATGATCTGGCGTCGTTGTTCGTCATTCGGACGGCGAGGACGGTTCTTCGCCCAGGGGCTTTCCGCCTTGGCAAGCGCGCGCAGGGCCTGGTCGGCCGGGGCGGCGAGGCTGGCGTGTCTGCGAAAGAGGTTGAGCAGGGAACCGGCGAGGGATTGGTCCAGTTCCGGTTTCGCGCGGGCAAGTCCCATCGCGCAGTCTCCGGCGACATCGGGATCTTCGTGCGCAAGTCCGGCAATGAGCGCCGGGGCGTCGGCCGGCGTCACCGCCTGATTGGCGAGCGACTGGAGCAGGGCGCCGCGCAGGGGGGCGCGGGTCTCGCTCCTGAGTTGGGAACGGAGGAAATCGGCGATAGCGGGTTGACGGACTTTTCGCAGGGCGCGAATGACGTGTTGGCGGAGGTCGGGGTCGGATTGCTGATCGTGCAGGGCGACGAGGCGCTGGCCGCCGTCGGGCCGGTCGCCGATCCACTCCAGGACGAGGCCTCCGAGCTGGCCGCCGAGATCAATTTCCCCGAGCCGCTCGGCGAGGATGGCTCCCTGGCCTTCGACGAAGCGCGCCAACGTGGTCGCCCAGAAATCCGGGAACTGCCGCCCCTTGCCGTCGAACTCGGAAAACCAGCCGCGCTGGTTCTTGAGGAACCAGTCGGCGGCGCGTTTGCCGTCGGCCGGGTTCAGCGCGCTGGCGAGGCGCGCGACGGACTGGGCGAAGTGGAACTGTGTGACTCCGTCGGTTTCCTTTTCGAGCGCGGACAACAGGGTCGGGGCGGCCTGCGCATTCTGGTAGTCGCCGATCAACCGGGCCTGCTCCCAGCGGATGTTCTTGTCGCCGTCGGGAAACCGCTCGACAAGGCGGGCGACGATCTGCGCGCGGAATCTGGAGTGATCTGCGAGTTGATCGCGATGGATGCCGAGGATTCGGAGGAAGTCGAGACGGTCCTCGCTGGTCATGCCGGGGTGGTCGAGCAGGCGGCTGATGGCGTCCTCCAGGATCTCGGCGGGCGGGGGTTCGCGGCGGATAGAATAGGCGATCAAGGCGCGCATCAGCGTCTGTGGGTCCTTCGCCTTCATGGCGAGGGCGATCCATTTCTCCGGCGGACGATGCGCGAGGGCGGACATGGCCACGTAACGGACTGTGCGGTCGGAATCGCTGAGCCGTTCGATGAGGCCGTCGTTCGCGGCGTCGGTAGAAATACGGGTGAAGGCTTCGGCGGCGCGGCGACGCACGAAGGGATCGGTGTCGCGGAGGAGCTTCTGGAGTTGGACGATTTCGTCGTCGCGGTCGCGGAGTCCAAGAAGGAAGGCGGACTGCGCGCGGGCGTCCGGATCCTCGGAAAGGCTGAGTCGGGCCAGGAAGCCGGAGGGCAGATCGCGGTATTCGGAGGCGAGGAGGCGGATGGCGCGCATGCGTTTGCGGGTGATCGCGCTTTCATTCAAGGCGACGTCCTGCAGCGCCTTCGCCAAGGCCCCGGCGGATTGGGAATGGATGTTCTCGATGGTGGTGCGGCTCCACTCGGCTCCGGGTTGGGGCCAGAGCATGACGGCCTCCAAAGCCTGCATGCGCTGAAGGTCCGGCACGAAGCGGGCGAGTTGGCGAAAGTCGAAGACCGGCGGGCCGGCGGCTTGTTTTGCCGGATCGTAGAGGATGCGCCAGATGCCCTGGTTGTGGTCGGTCACGAAGAGGCTGCCATCCGGGGCGACCTCGACATCGACGAGCGCGAAGTTGATCGGGGTGTCGTTTTCGTCGCGGGCGCCGGGCTTGGGGCGGGCGAGCGTTTCGATTTTGGCGTCCCAGGTTGCGCCGTTTCGCTTGAGGTGAAAGGAGACCAGCCGGCCCGCGCTGTCGTAGCCGCCCGAGGTGGCGGATTTCCAGCGATAGTCGCAGACGATGAAGGAGTCCGCGTATTTTTCCGGGAACTGGAAGTGTTCGTAGAAGACGCCCCAGGTCGGCGAGCCGCGGCCGATCTCGGTGACGGGCGGGACGTTGTCGATGTAGTAGGGCGGATAGGCGCCAACACTTTGCCAGCCCTGGTCCGCGCCGACGATCCAGTGGTTGAGGCGGACGGGCCGGTAGAAGGGCAGATCGACGTGCCATTCCATGTCGCTGTCCCAGCTGAACAGCTCGCCGAGGTAGTTCATGCCGAGGCTGGGCGGGTTGCGGCCGCCGGCGGAGACGCACTCCCATTCCCGGCCGTTGGGATCGATGCGGTAGACGCTGGCCTTGCGCTCGAACAGGACGGGGGAACTCGCCTCGGTGATATGTGCGCGGTCCCGAATGCCCGCGCCGTCGCCGGTGTTGAAATAGACGTGGCCGTCGATGCCACGCAGCAGGGTGTGGGCGGTGTGGTCGCCGCCGGTGCTGAATTTCTCCCCGATGCGGCCGCGATGCAGCAGGGGACCTCCGGTCAGGACGCCGGTGTAGAGTTGCACGCCGTCGCCGCCGGTCGCGTAGAGCTTGTCGTCGTAGACCAGCAGGCCCTGCGGACCGCGCGGGCCGAGGCCCTCGGCGATGATCTCGAAGCGGTCGTAGACGCCGTCGCTGTCGGCGTCGGTCAGACGGCGGACGGCGGTTCCGTCGCCGACAAGCAGGCGGCCCTGGCCGTCGAAGGCGACGTCATAGCTGCCGCCGCTGAGTTCGGCGGTGGCGGCGCGGTAGATGCGGAATCCGGGGGGCAGTTCGAAGCGGTCGTCGAGGAAGACCGGGGCGGCCGGGGCGGAGGCGAGGCCGAGGATCAGTGGCAGGACGAAACGGAGGAATCGCATCCGCGCATTCAAGTTTGGCGGGGGCGGGTTGGCAAAACGAAACTGGGGGAAGGATCAATGCAAATGGCAGATCGCAGTTCCAGATCACGCAACACGAATCATGAACCACCAACCAACCAGCACGACCGCTACTCCATCGGTTTCGTGACCCAGTTCTTCATGATGAACCCGGTGGCGACGCCGACGGCGAAGATCAGCCAGAACAGTATGGGCCCGCCGTCGTCAAGTCCGCTGCTCATGTTCATGCCGAAGACGCTGGTGAGCGCGGTCAGCGGAAAGAAGAGGGCGGCGAGAAGATTCAGGCGGTGGCTGGCGCGGAGAGCCTCCTTGCTGAGATCCGCCTGTTCTTCGGATTCGAGCGCGATCTTGTAGTCGACCGCGTTCTTGGCGTCCTGGAAGAGGATGTCGAAGCGGCGTTCCACGTCGTAGGCGAGGTCCCTTACCTCGATGATGTCGGTATAGTCCTTGAGTTGGGAGCGCGCGGACTGGATGGCCTCAAAGGCGTGGGTCGCGGCGCGTTTTACCGGGGTGACGGCCTCCAGGACGTTGAAATGGTCGCGCGCGGATTGGGCGGCTTCCAGATCCTTTTCGAGTTGATCGTGCGCGGCGTCGTATTCGCCCAGGAAGTCCTTGAGCCCGCGGATGTTCTTGCCGCCGAGGCTGCTCTTCCAATCGCCCTCGGGAGTGCGCCAGAACAGCGCGCCCTCGCGTTCGTCCTGATCCGGATCGGGTTTGCGATGCAGAATGAGAAGGAGGTGGCCGTCCTCTACGATCGCGCGCTGGCGTCCGTAGGTGTGGGTTCCGACGCGGGCCTTGATGGAGTCGGGGATGATCCAGTTGTGGGGGATGATCATGTCTGGAGGTCGCTGGGGTTTCCTTTTCGAAGAACTTGCGCATTGAACGCATTTCAGGAGGAAATGGGAAACCGAAATTCAGCGGAGATTCCCGTTGCGCGATTGAGAATGCGGGGCGCGGCCTTCAGGCCGCTGAAACGCCGGATGCCGGACGAGCCGAGGAGTCAAACGAAGCTAATGCCCGATCATTGGCCCAGCGGAGTGAACGCCGCGCTCCGCACTTCCTATGGGGCTGGATTCCCGTTTTGACATTTGGGGGCGGGCTAAGGACATTCGCGCCTCCCATGGCCGCCCCTGAGACGACAACGGACCGTTCAGCCGATGCACAGACCTGCGATTTGTGCGGTTGCGAGACGTACCGGGTGTTTGCGCGTGAGGGGCGGGGCGGGGTTCCGATCCAGACCGTCATCTGTGACGGCTGCGGGCTGGTCTACACGAACCCGCGGATGACCGACGAGGAGAACGCCCGCTGGTACAAGACGGCCTATTGGGGCGACTACAAGAGCCAGCAGGCGCCCGATGAGAAGTTCTTCCGCCGGCGCCTGCCGAAGATCCGTGACATCTTTCGGCAGGTGAAGGAATGCCTGACTCCGAACGCGAAGGTCCTGGAGATCGGCTGCGGTGTGGGAGCATTGTTGTCCCGGATTCACGCCGAGGTGGGGAAGTCTGGGACGGTGATCGGGATCGAGCCGCACGCGGGGCACGCGAAGTTTGCGCGAGAGGAGAAAGGCCTGGATGTCCGCAACGGCCTGCTGGAGGACATTCTGCCGGACCTGGAGCCGGGCACCTTCGATCTGGTGGTGATGAACCATGTCCTCGAACACACGACCAGCCCGACCGCGACGTTGGAGGCGATCAAAGGCCTGCTGAAACCGGGCGGGACCTACATCGCTGAGGTGCCGAATGTGGCGGCTCCGGGCTCACGGCTTTCGCACTTCTTCCACCCGGCGCATCACTACAATTTCTCACCCGCGACCTTCGAACGTCTGGCGCGCAAGACCGGCTTCGAAGTCACAATCATCGCGGAACTCGACGGCGATCTTCCCCGCACCCGGCTCAACGGGGTGTTCAAGAAACCGACGGCGAATTCGGGGGAGGAGGCTTCAGACAATCTGCCCAAGGACGACCCAGGGCAACGGGGCGACGCTTTGCGCGCCTACAGTCGCTGGTATTGGCTGACGCTCGCGAGCCTGCGCAAGAAGGTGACCCACTGGTTCCGTCAGCGGGGGGAATAGACGGGCGGACTGTGAGGCTGGAAACGTCAGAGACTTCGCGAACAGCTTGGCCGGCGTGAGCGCGATCACCCGAGGGAATCTTCCTCGGCGCAATCCCGTTTGGAGTTCCGCCTTCAGGCGGTTCCGGGGCTTTGCGGCAGGCTGGACGTCCAACCGCGTAAACGCGGAACTCCAAACGCTCATGCCCGTCCCGCTTCCGATCGTCGCGTGTTGAATCGGAGCTTTTCGAGAATCCGAAATCCGAAATCTGTGACTCGAAATCTGAAATTCCGCCACCGGGACGGGGGCGGGGTTCTCTCCGCCTACAACTTTTCCTTCAACCACCTCCGCAACGCGTCCCTCGCCGGACTGGGGCGGAGGGTCCAGGCGTCGTTGTGGTTGCGGAAGCCGGTGGGCAGGTAGGTGAAGTCGCCTTCGATGCCTGTGGATTTGATGAAGCCCTTGGCGTGTTCCAGGTTTTGTGAACTCATGGGACGTTCGCCTTCGTGGCAGATGAACTGGGGGCGGCCTTTCAGGCGGCGCAGTCGGATGGCGGCCGATTTTCGATCGTCGCCGGGGTAGGGCCAATGGGTCTTGGCTCCGTCGTAGTGGGAGTAAGGGATGAAGGCGCGCCAGAGGGCGGAGATGCTGTCGTCGTGCAGGCCGATGAAGTTGCAGGCGATGGCTCCGCGGGAAAAACCAGCGAGGACGACGCGCTTGGAATCGCCGCCGTATTTCCTGCAGATCCACGGGACGGTCTTCAGGCAGTAGTCGATGGTGGGCTGCGGGTTGTAGGTGGGATGGTCGCCCCACCACCGGGTGACGTTGGCGGTTCCTGCTTCGTTGAGATAAGGGAGGCAGACCCAGATGAAACCCTTTCCTGCGGAGATGCCGTAGCCCAGCTTGCTGCCCTCCACCTCGCCCGTGCTGATGTCGCCGAACTTGTTGCTGTAGGGGCCGTTGCCGGCGTATTCGACGATGACCGGGTAACGGCCGTCGGGCTTCCAGTCGGTGGGAAGGTAGACGAGGTGATGGACGTCGGTCTTGGCGTAATCGGGGTGGACTTGGCGGACGCGCTTGCCGGGAGTCGGAGCGCCGTTGGCGACGGGCGGGACGGTGAGGTCGGGCGGAATGGTAGAGATGTCTGGGGCAGGGGCGGCGGAGAGGGTGAGGGCTGCGAGGCTCAGCGCGACGGCGACTCTGAGGGGCGTTCTCGGGGCGCGGCTGTGTCGAAGACCAGCCGCAGCAACCTTGGAGGATGCGCATGCCTTGAAGGTGACAAAGCCATCTGAGATCGGAGATTGCTGCGGCTGGTCCCCAAGACGGGACACAGCCGCGCTCCGTGGGGGAGTCTCCCGCGGGCGGGGGACTGTCCCGGCGGTGGAAGCGCCGGTCGGTTCGTTCGGGAGAATTCGCCCCGCCATGGAAGTCACTATTTCTTGAACGGGTTGAAGGGGAGCTTCAGGCCGGGTTCCTTGTTGGTCGAAGTGGTCGCGTCCTTGGGCGGGCTGTTGGTCGAGGTCGCCTTGGTTCCTCCGAGGCCGCCCAACAGTCCGCCGAGGACTCCGCCGCTCTTCTTCTCGCCGTCCTTGGTGGATTTCGCGCTGGAATCGCCCAGCGCGTTGAGCAGTCCGCCGACAGTGCCTTCGGTGATCTTGTTCAGCTTGTCGGCGGTCTTCTCGGTGATGTTGACGGCCGTTCCGACAGCATTTTTCCCGATGTTGAGCGCGGCGGCGGGGGCGGCCTGGATTCCTACGGCCAGAAGTTTGCCGCGGTCGAGTTGGACCTCGTGGGCTCCCACGGTCCCCCCAATCGTCACGAACTGCGGAAGCTCGGTGTATTTCTCGGATGGGGCTTTGTCGATGAGCTTGACGTTCTTGGCGAGGTTCTTGGAGAGCTTGATGTTGACGGGGATGTTCAACGCGGAATTGGTCAGGACGTCGTCCAACGTGATGGAGCCGGCCGCCGTGGCCTGAAAGGCCTGACTTTGCGCGATGAAGTTCTCGATGGCGACGGAGCCCTGCCCGATTTTTGCCGAGGCATTGAGGTAGTCGAGGGGCGGCTCCAGAATCTCCGGAGCCCCCAGAATGGCGGCGACGTATTTCATGACGATGCCCTTTTCCAGAACGTTCATCACGGCGTTGGTCATGGTGGTTCCCGCGTGGCCGTTGAGGTGTTTCTTCAGGTTCACGCCGGTGACGCCTTTGCCCTTGATGGCGACATCAGTGAGCAACTCGGCTTGGATCTTGCCCTTGTATTCGGGGACGAAAGTGTCGACCAGCGGCGCAATCGGCAGATGGTGAATCTTCAGGCCGAGGTCATATTCGTAGCCGGGGACGCCCAGGTTCACGTTGGCGTTCGCGTTCAGCGGGGCTCCGTTGAAGGTGAGGCTGACGGGGTTCACGTTCACCTTCGAGCCGACGACGGCGACCTTGGTAACGTAGTTGCTGATGGCGACCTCGCGGGCAAAGAGCTTGGCGATGGCGACATCGACGTTGAACTTGTCGATCGGGAGCTGGATGGCGTCGGGTTCCTTGTTGGCGTCGGGCGCCGGTTGCCCGGGAGCGGGCTGTTCCGGAGCGGGTTTGGTCTCCGCCGGCTTGGCGGGGGCGTCGGCGGTCTGCTCGGGCATGAAGAGGTCCAGGAACGGCGTGACGTCAAGACCGTCGGACTTGACGTCGATGTTCCCTGCGAGGAGGTCGCCCGGCTTGATCTGGCCGCTGATGAGCAGCTTGTTCCGGGCGCGCTGGGTCGGGTCAAGCTGGACGGCGGTGTTCTTGATCGTGATGGCGTCGCCGGTTTCCACGGTTCCGGTCAGGCCGAGCGCGGTGACCTTGTTGTCGTGTTCGAGAAAGGTGGAATCGAGTTTCGCGATCTTCAGCGTCTTGCCGTCGAACTGCGTGTCCACGGCCACCTTGACGGAAGCGTCCTGTTCGGCGGGGAGCAGGGGGGCGTCGGCGAGCTGGAGTTGGGAGAGTTCGGCGTCCAGGGCGGCCTTGAGATCGATTGCCATGGCGGCGAGTTCGACCGCGACCTTGCCGGAGACGCCGGCGACCCTGGCCCCGTTCTGGGCGAGGTTGCCGTCGTAGTCGACTGCCAGGTTCGCCCCGGACTCGTCCGCGGCGAGGTTGAGCTTGAAATTGAGGACGCCGGCCGGAACGGCGTCGCCCGCGAACGCCTTGGCGTGACGGAGGTCGAAGTCCACCACGTTCAGGCGGTAGCTGGCGCCTCCGGAGGCTTTCACTCCGTCCTTCCAGCTGACCGCCAGCGGCTTGTTCAAGGCTCCGTCGATGATCTTGGCTGCGCCGGCGGAGGCGGCGACATTGGCGCGGGCGATGTTGGCGGAGGCGTTGTTGAGGTCGGCTTTCAAGGCGGTGTCGATCTTCAGGGCCACCGGTTCGCCGGGAATGACCGGCGCTCCGGGAATGCGGAGTTCGCTGAGCTTGAGATCGACCAGCGAGGTCAGGTCGACGGCCATCGTCGGGAGCGAGAAGCCGACGGCGCCATTGACGGCGAGCGGAACGGTCTGCCCCTGTTTCAGTTGGAAACCGTAGCTGGCCTTGACGTTCTCGCCCGCTTTATCGGCGGAGACGTCGAGGGTGACGCCAACGGAGCCTTCCGGCGCGCCAGGGCCTGTGAAGGCGCTCCAGGGGGCGAGGTCGAAATCGGTGACGGCCAGTTTGTAGCCGGCGTTTCCGGTCACCTTGACGGGCCCGGCAAAGCTGGCGGTCAACGGGGCCTTGAGATCGCCGGAGAGGAACTTCCCTTTCGCGGTCGAGCCGCTGAGGGCGAGGCTGTTCAGGGTGGCGGATTGGCCGACGAGATTGACGGCGACATCATAGCCGACGCCGAGGTCCATGGTCGGGGTGGCGGGACCTCGGCCGCCAGGACCAATCTGCGTGAGCGTGAGCTTGTCGATGGCGAGGCTGCCCTTGACCGTCAACATCTCGGCGTTGGGGGCCAGGCCGATCTGGTTCTGGGAGCTGATCGTGGTGGTTCCGAAATCGAGCCCGAGCAATGCGCCGACAATGTTCAGCACGTTCTTGTCGATATTTTCGAGGGCGACCTTGAGGTCGGCGGACAGCTTTGAGGAATCGAAGGGGCCGCTGACCGTGATCTGTCCGAGTTGTTTCCCGTCCTGGGCGAAACGGACGGAGGTTTCCTTCAGCTCTGTGGGGGTGAGATCGACCTTGAGCTCCGTGGAAAGGCCCTTGGCCGTGGCGAGCATGCCGTCGGCGTCGGCGATGGTGACGGTGGTCTTGCCGGACACCTTGGTCGGCATGAGATCCGCGCCGATTTCCAGGTCGTAACCGCCCTCGATCTTGCTGGAGAGCTTGTCCGTGGGGGTGGCCAACCCGAGCACGGCGGCGAGATTGAGTTTACCGGACTGGCCGTTGCCGAGCTTGTCCACGGCGAAGTTGACGTCCTTGATTTCCACGGTCTGCTGTTGGCCTCCGCCGAGTTTTTGGATCAACCGGATGGTGGCGTTCTTGATGGAGACGTTCTTGACGTCGAGCTGCGGCGTTGGGCCGGGGGGTGGGGCCTCATCCGTGGCGAGCGCCTTGAGGATGGGATCGAGATTGGTCGTGCCATCCTCCTTGACGACGAGTTGGATGACGGGGGAATCGACGGTGACCTCGTCGACATTGATATTGCCGCCGACGATATCCATCAGGCTGTAGCGCGCCTTGACGGAGCCGACGCTGGCCAGCATCTCCTCGCCGTTGGGGGTGACTTCGATGCCGTCGAAACTGACCTCGGAAAACGGGCTGATCGAGGCGTCGTTGAGCTTGATCTGCGCGGCGATCATGTTGCTTACCTGCGGCAGCACGGCCGATTTGACGAACATTGCGCTGGTGGCGACGAAGTAGCCGACGAACAGCAGTCCGCACAGGACGCCCGCGCCGATGCCCAGCTTCTTTTTCAGGCCGGACTTGGCGGGTTTGGTTTGCGGTTTCGGAGCGGCTTCCTGCGAGACCGGATTGGACGGGCCGTCGGACTTGTTTTCGGATGGCGTATCCGATTTGGGCTCGGAGCTGGAGGCGTCAGGGGCGGGCGATCCGGTCTTGGGATCGTTTTGCGGATCTGGGGCGTCGGGGGATTTCATGACATTACAGCTTGAATTGAACTCAACGGGGTAATCATGACCGCACAATCCGGGTTTTCCAACCGGAAAGCGGGGTGAATTCAGGATAGCCGGGACGATCGTGAATTCCGAATTGAATGGAAGAGGTGGGGCGAACTGTCCTCCATGAGCCGCGTTTGGGCATGCTGACGTCGGCTCACGGAGGACAGTTTGCCCTACCATGTTCGCCTCGCCGCGTCCAAAGAATTGACTTCCATTCCGCCGGGCTGGTCTAATCCGTCGCGACGCCATGGCTGCCAAAAAGAAACCAAAGGAACACGACGCCCCCGACGATGAGCCTCGCCCACGCGAATCGACCAGCGCGATCAAGCTCTACCTGCGGGAGATCGGCAAGGTGCCGTTGTTGACGGTGGAGGAGGAGAACGAGCTGGCGGCGCGGATCAAGCAGGGTGACAAGGATGCCCGGGAGCACATGATCAAGGCGAATCTGCGGCTGGTGGTGAAGATCGCCCACGATTACGACGGCCTGGGGCTGCCGCTGCTCGACCTGATCAGCGAGGGAAACATCGGATTGATGAAGGCGGTCGAGCGGTTCGATCCTTCCAAGGGCGGCAAGCTCTCGACTTACGGCTCCTGGTGGATCAAGCAGAGCATCAAGCGCGCTCTGGCAAACCAGTCCAAGACCATCCGCCTGCCCGTGCACATGGTGGACAAGATCTCCAAGATGCGTCGTTTGGCCATGAAGCTGCATGAGGACCTGGGCCGCGAGCCGACCGACGAGGAACTCGCCGAGGAGATGGACCTGCCTCCCGGCAAGGTCGCCGCCATGCGCACCGCCGCGATCCGGCCCGCCTCGTTGGACGCGCCACTGGGGGATGACGGCGATTCCAGCAATTACTCCGAGATCGTCGAGGACGAGAAGGCGGAGTCCCCCTACGCCCAACTTGAAGACAAGACGGTCAAGAAGATGCTGGAGGAAATGCTCAAGACGCTGAACGAGCGCGAGGCGACGATTCTCCGCTATCGCTTCGGACTCGACGGCGAGGACGAGAAAACCCTGGAGGAGGTCGGGGAGAAGTTTGGCGTCACCCGCGAGCGCGTGCGGCAGATCCAGAACATCGCGCTGCACAAGCTGCGGCGCATGATCGAGAAGTTGGAGAAGTAGATGCCCGGAATTCGCTGGACACGTTTGGGCGGCATTCGCTTCCATTCGCGGGCATGAGCGAGAACCCAGTCACCGCCGAAGACATCCGCAACGCCGTCCGCAACGTTCCCGATTTTCCCAAGCCGGGGATCCAGTTCAAGGACATCACCCCGGTCCTGGCTGATGGGCGGCTTTTCTCCGGCGCGATTGATCTGCTGGCCGGGAAGCATGCCGGCGGGGAGATCGACGCGGTGGTGGGCATCGATGCGCGGGGGTTCATCTTTGCCGCCGGTGTCGCCTTGAAGTTGGGCGTTGGCTTCGTGCCGGTGCGCAAGAAGGGGAAACTCCCTTATGACACGCATGAGGAGAGCTACGACCTGGAGTATGGTTCAAACACCGTGGCGATCCACACGGACGCCGCCCGGCACGGCGCGCGCGTGTTGCTGGTGGATGACCTGTTGGCGACCGGCGGCACGGCGGCGGCCTCGATCACACTGCTGAAGAAGCTTGGCGCGGAGGTGGTGGAGGCCAGCTTCATGATCGAACTGGACGGTCTGGGCGGGCGCGAGCGTCTGGCCGGGACGAACGTGACCTCGCTGATCCGCTACTAGGCCGGGTTCTTCATGGACTGGCTCCAGTCATTGGATGTCGCGGGTTTCCGGTTCTTCAACCAGACGTTGAGCAATCCGCTCTTCGACGGGTTCATGCCGTTCCTGAGCTGGAACAAGCTCTTCATTCCCGGCGTGATCCTGCTGGCCGTGTGGCTCGTCTGGAAGGGCGGGACACGGGGGCGTTCGTTTGTCGGGCTCATGCTGGTCGTGGTCGCGATCGGGGACGGCTTCATCTGCAACTCCCTTAAGGATGGGTTCGGAAGGTTGCGCCCGTTCAATGATATTCCGGATGCCATCGTGCTGGTGGGGAAAGGAGGCAGCGGCAGCATGCCCTCTTCGCACACGGCCAACTGGTTCTCGGCGATGACGGTCGCCTTCTTCTTTTACCGAAGTTCGATCCGTTTCATGGCGCCGTTGGCCTGTCTGATCGGATTCTCGCGGATTTACCTGGGCGTGCATTATCCGGGCGATGTGCTGGTCGGGGCGGCGCTGGGGGTTCTCTACGCGGTAGGGATCTGTCTGGGCTTGAACCGGCTGTGGCAGGGCGCAGGCGGGCGATGGTTTCCGATCTGGCAGGCGGCGTTGCCGCGGATTGTGCCGGATGGGGAGGGGAACCTGGGAGGGGGGATGCGAGTCGAGGATGAGGAAGAGAGCCCGGAGGCGGACGCAAAGAGGGAGAAGACGCGGGTTGTGATGGAGCAGCAGTGGATGCGCTTGGCGTACCTGCTTATCGCGGTTGTGCTGTTTGCGCGGTGGGGCTACCTGGCGGCGGATAAAATCGAGTTGAGCGAGGACGAGGCCTACCAATGGCTCTGGGCGAAGCATCCGGCGCTTTCGTACTACAGCAAGCCGCCGTTCATCGCCTACGCGCAATGGATTGGGACTTCGCTCTGGGGCGACACCGAGTTCGGGGTGCGGTTCCTGTCGCCGTTGATCGGCGCGATTCTCTCGCTCGCGGTTTTCCGCTTCCTGGTCCGGGAGGTCAATCTGCGGGTGGGCGTGTGGATGTTGTTGATCCCCTTGGCCGCGCCGTTGCTGGGCGTGGGGACGATCCTGATGACGATCGATCCTCTCAACGTGCTGTTCTGGATGCTCTCGATGATGGCGGGGTGGCGCGCGATGAAGGAGGACTCGCTGAAGCATTGGGTCTGGACGGGCGTGTGGATGGGGTGCGGATTCCTGAGCAAGTATCAACTCCCGTTCAACCTGCTGTGCTGGGCGGTGTTCTTCATCCTCTGGAAACCGGCGCGGGAGCATCTGCGTCGGCGCGGACCCTGGGCGGCGTTGGGGGTGGCGCTCGTCATGACGCTGCCGGTCCTGATCTGGAACCAGCAGCACGACTGGATCACCGTAACCCATCTGGGGGAACGCGGAGGGCTGGACCGGGCCTGGCGGTTCAAGCCGAACTACATCTGGGACTTTGCGTTGGCGGAGATCGGACTGTTGAACCCGGTCTTCTTTCTCGCCTCACTCTGGGCCTGCGTCATGGTCTGGCGGCGGCATCGGGATGACAAGTTGCTGATGTTCCTGTTCTCCATGAGCGTCCCGCTGTTCCTGTTTTTCTTCTGCTACACGATCAAGTCGCGGGTCCAGCCGAACTGGATTGCGCCCTCGGTCGTGCCGATGTTCTGTCTCGGCGCGATCTATTGGGAACGGCGGCAAAGGGCGGGACTGGACAAGGTGGGAAGATGGCTCGTTGCCGGCTGGATCCTCGGGGCGGTTCCGGTGATCCTGTTGCACGACACCAATCTCGTTCAGAAGGCGAGCGGGCATTACCTCCCCGCGAAGGCGGATCCGCTGCGGCGTGTCCGGGCCTGGCGCGCGACGGCGCGGATCGTCGAGGGACAGCGCAGTCGGCTGGAGGCGGAGAGCGCGAAGCCGACCTTCATCATCGGCGGCCACTACGGCATCTCGGGCATCATGTCGTTCTATCTGGAGGAAGCTCGGCGCGACCCGAAGAACGAGCCGCTGGTCTACTATCAGAGCGCGGAAATCCCCAAGAACCAGTTCTTCTTCTGGCCCACCTACCGCACGAACGAAACGATGCGCGGTATGAACGCGATCTACGCGCGGAAGATCTCCGTGGACGAAGCAGCGCCGGTGCGGTTGCTGTCCGAGTTCGAAAGCGTGACGAGCCTGGGATTGACGAATGTTCTCTACCGGGGAAGGGAGTTTCGGACGATTCAGATGTTCGAATGCCGGGGGCTGATACCGCATGAGCCGCAGGACGAAGAGTAAGACCTTCGCAGTTCGCGACTACGACCTGGCGGCGACCCTGAACTCGGGGCAGGCGTTCCGTTGGGAGAGATCGGGCGACAGTTGGGAAGCGGTTGTGGACGGCCGTTGGGTGGGGCTGCGCGCGGCAGAGAAGGGGGTCGAGGCGCGGGTCGCGAAGCCGGTCGAGGATTGGACCTGGCTGGCTGAGTATCTGCAGACCGATGTCGCCATCGACGAGGTGGTCGCCAGTTTTCCGGATGATGAGCCGATGCGGGCGGCGGTGGCGGATTGCCGAGGCCTGCGGCTCCTGCGGCAGGATGTCTGGGAGTGCCTAGCCTCGTTCATTCTGTCGTCAAACAAGCAAATCCTCCAGATCCGACAGATGGTTGCGCTGATCTGTGAGCGGTTTGGCGAGCCGGTTCCGCGCCTCGGAGATGGGACGGCGTTTGCGTTCCCTTCGGCGGAGCGGATCGCCGGTTTGTCCGAGACACAACTGCGGGAATGTCGCCTGGGTTATCGGGCGCCGTATCTGAGGGGCTCGGCAAGGATGGTCGCGGACGGGACGGTTGACCTGGGGAGGATACGGGAGATCGGATACGGGGCGGCGCGGGAGGAACTGCTCAAGCTGCCGGGCGTCGGCCGCAAGATCGCCGACTGTGCGTTGCTGTTTGCCGGCGGATATCAGGAGGCGTTTCCCATCGATGTCTGGATCATGAAGGCGTTGAGGGAAATGTATTTTGCGCGGAGGCGAAAGGTGACGCCGAAGCGGTTGCGGGCGTTCGCGGCGACGCATTTCGGGCCGCATGGCGGTTACGCCCAGCAATATCTGTTTCACCACATGAGAAAGAAGGCGGGAAGGGCATGAACATTGAAGTCTTGTTGACGCCGGCGGAACAAGCCGGTCTGAGGGAGCGCGATCTGCGCGACACGACCTGTGTGGTTTTCGACGTGCTGCGCGCGACGAGCACGATGGCGGAGGCTCTCGCGAACGGCGCGGAGGCCATTGCGCCGGTGTGCGAGATTGCCGAGGCGGTTGCCTTGCGTGAGGCGCATCCGGATTGGCTGCTGGCCGGCGAGCGGAATGGCGTGCGGATCTCGGCGGCCCTGAGCGGCGGTCCAGATTTCGACCTGGGCAATTCTCCGCGCGAGTTCACGCGGGAGACGGTCGCCGGGCGGACCCTTGTCATGACCACGACGAACGGCACGCGGGCGTTGCAGGCCTGCGCCGGGGCGGCCCGCATTTTGACCGGGGCTTTCGTGAATCTGCTGGCGTTGCAGTCGGCTCTGTCCGCGGCGAGAGCTCGCGACATCCTGTTGGTCTGCGCCGGGACGGGAACTGCCTGCGCCAGCGAAGACGTCCTCTGCGCCGGGGCCGTGGTCGATGCTCTGGCGTCGCGGGAACCCTCTGTCCGACTGAGTGACGCGGCGATTGTGGCGCGGGCGTACTATCGGGATGAAGCGCCGGTTGGCGGGAGGGAGGAACGCATTGCCCACGGCGCCAACGGACGCCGCTTGCTTGGGTTGGGGGAGCTTGCCCAAGACGTGGAGCATTGCGGGAGTTTCGATCTGCACGACGTGGTGTGCGAGATGGGGAAGGACGGGTTTGTGCGGTTGGGCGGGGCAGAAAAGTAGGGGAGGCGCGCCAGGTTTCAGATTGCGAAGGAGTTCCAAGGATTCGGCAGGGCAGCGTTGCATCGCAGCCCATGCTGAAGTCCTGAAGGGACGCTCGCCCCCGCCAACAACGCGCCGCGCTGAAGGAGGTCTTCCGGCGCCGCCTCCGGGGCTTTGAAATGGGCTGCGATGCAACGCTGCCCTACCGGGGCTTTGGGCTGAATTGCCGGGAGAACGTGCGCGACATTGCGGGGTGGTTTCCGCAGACTGCCGGCATGTCGAAGCGAAGTGAAACGGTCCTGATCACCGGAGCGGGAAGCGGCATCGGGCGCGGTTTGGCCGAGGGGTTGGCGAGGGAAGGCTGCCGGGTTTATGCGGCGGATCTCAATGAAGTCGCCGCCTGTGAAGCGGCCGCGGCGATCCGACAGGCGGGAGGGGACGCGGAAGCGTTTGCATTGGATGTGACCGATGCCGGATCCGTGGCCGCCGCTTTCGGGAGGTTTCCGCAACCGCCGGATGTCCTGGTCAACAATGCGGGGCTGCAGTTTGTCGCGCGGTTGGAGTTTTTTCCTGATGAGGAGTGGGGCCGTCTGATCGACGTGATGTTGCAGGGCGCGTGTCGGATGACCCGGGCCGCGCTGCCCGGCATGCGGGAAAGGGGGAGGGGGCGGGTGATCAACATCGGTTCGATCCACTCGCTGGTGGCCTCGCCGTTCAAGAGCGCTTACGTGGCGGCCAAGCATGGCCTGCTCGGGTTTTCGAGGACGATCGCGCTGGAGACCGCCGACATCGACATCACGATCAACACCATTTGCCCTTCCTACGTGCGCACGCCGCTTGTGGAGAAGCAGATCGCGGCCCAGGCGAAGGAACATGGCATCTCAGAGGACGAGGTGATCGCTGAGATCATGCTCAAGCCGATGCCCAAGGGCGCGTTCATCGGCTTCGATGAACTCGTTGGCGCGGCTTTGTTCCTGATGAGCGCCGCCGCCCGCAACATCACCGGCCAGGAAGTCGTGATGGACGGAGGCTGGACGTGTCGATGAGGCGGGGAGTGACGCAGGGGACGTTTCTTTTTTGATCTCGGCGGGCTGTCCGTTACGGTCGCCTTGTGAACGAGAAATATTGGAACCGTGTGGGGCGGGCCTATGACGACGAGATCTTCGACGTCCGGGCAAACGATCGGCACGGCGTGGTGGAGCGGCGGATCGCCGATTGCGCCAAGCCGGCGGCGCTCGCCTACGACTTTGGCTGCGGGACGGGAAAGTTCACCGGCCTGCTGGCGAGACGCTTCGGCAAGGTGGAGGCTCTGGACATTTCCAAGACCTGCCTGAGGGAGGCGGAGAGTGCCTCCGATGCGCGCAAGAACGTGAACTTCAGGCGCGTTGATCTCGCGGGAGGCGGCCGACTGGGTTCGAAGGCAAAATTTGGACTCTGCGTGAACGTGCTGTTGAGCCGCTCGCATCGAAGGCGGAGCGGAATTCTGAAGTTCATGAGGCGGCACATCGCCAAGGGCGGACGGTTGTTGCTGGTCGCGCCTTCGTTGGAATCCGCCCTGCTCGCCAGTCATCGTCGCATCCAGTGGAATCTCAAGGATGGCGTCGGTTATCGGAAGGCGGCGAAGGAGGATCCGAACTTTGAGTTGGAGAAAGGCGCGTCCATCGAGCATGGCCTGGCGACGATCGATGGTGTGCCAACCAAGCATTACCTGCGGGAGGAGTTGGAGCTGACCTTGAAGGAGGCGTCGTTCAAGCCGCTGGCATTCGAGAAGGTCGAATACGACTGGTCGACCGAGTTCGCAAAGCCGCCGAGTTGGATGGGCGATCCGTATCCCTGGGACTGGCTGGCATTGGCGAAGCGGGTGTGATGACGGGCGTGCGTGCCATGCGGAAGGACGGTAGGGCTGCGTTGCGTCGCAGCCCATTTCAAAGCCCCGAAGGCGGCGTCTGATACATTCGTCCCACGCGCTGCGTTGTCGGCGGATTCTGGTGTCCCTGCAGGACTTCAGTGTGGGCTGCGATGCAACGCAGCCCTACCGGAACCTTATTGCGTTCCAGTTTCGCTGTGAGGCGCTAGTCTCCGCGCGTGTCCGATCCGACCACAGTTCTTGAGAGCCGACGGCAATTCCTGCTGAGCGCGGGGCTGTTGGCGGCGGGAGGGTTCGTCGAGGGATCCCCTGCGGCGGAAGCTCCGAAGCGCGATGTTCAGAACGATTCAAAGGCGGACGAACCTGCCGGCACGGCCTACGCGACCGGCGGCTTGATTACTCCGGAAACCGTGGCGGCGGCGGAGTCACTGGTCGGGGTGCGCTTTTCCGATTCCGAGCGCGTTCAGATCGCGAGGTCGGCGGCGGGGCAACGTCGCTTGTATGAACAACGGCGTTCCGTCGGGTTCCTGCCCAACGGGCTGTCTCCGGCGACGATCTTCAACCCTTTGCCTCCCGGCATGACGCCGTCCAGCGGGAAGGGCGGGGTGAGGCTCGCCAAGCGCGCGGTCCGGCCATTGCCTGATTCGGAGGAAGACATCGCCTTCGCTCCGGTCACGGATTTGTCCGCCTGGCTGCGCGCCGGGAAATTGACGAGCGAACGCCTCACACAGATCTACCTGGATCGTCTGAAACGGTTTGACGCGAGGCTTCACTGCGTCGTGACGCTGACCGAGGAACTGGCTCTGAATCAGGCGCGGCGTGTGGACAAGGAAATTGCGGCAGGGCGGTATCGCGGTCCATTGCATGGCATTCCCTGGGGCGCGAAAGATCTCCTTGAAACGGATGGGATCCGGACGACCTGGGGGGCGATGCCTTACCGGGATCGCGTCGGCGCCGGCGATGCGTTTGTCGTAAGGAAGTTGGAGGAGGCCGGGGCTGTGCTGGTCGCCAAGTTGACGCTGGGCGCGCTCGCGATGGGCGATGTCTGGTTCGATGACGTCACGAGGAATCCATTCAACCTGGAACAAGGCTCCAGCGGTTCGAGCGCGGGATCGGCCTCGGCGACGGCGGCGGGATTGGTCGGGTTTGCGCTTGGGACAGAGACCTTGGGGTCAATCGTCTCGCCCTGCATGCGTTGCGGGACAACCGGGCTGCGGCCCACCTTTGGGCGTGTGGCGCGAACAGGCGCGATGGCCCTGTGTTGGTCCATGGACAAGATCGGGCCGATTTGCCGCACCGTGGAGGATACGTCCCTGGTTCTGGCGGCGATCAACGGTTCTGATCCGGGCGACCCCTCCTCGGTGGATGTCCCATTCAGCTACGACAGTTCCGAGGCGTTGAACTCGATTCGCGTCGGCTGGTCGCCGGAGTGGTTCGAAGCCGGGGGCTCGGATTCGGATCGCGCTGTCATGGATGCCCTGCGCGGATTGGGCGTGAAGCTCGTGGAGGTCGAACTGCCGCAGGAGCCGGTTCACGCGTTGCGGACGATTCTGCGCACGGAGTCGGCGGCGGCCTTCGAGGAATTGACGCTTTCGAATCGCGACGACCTGCTGGTCCGTCAAAACGACGGCGCGTGGCCGAACAGTTTCCGCGCGGCCTGGTTTGTGTCGGCCGTGGAACTGATCCAGGCGGATCGTCTGCGGCGGCGGGTGATGAAGAAAATGGCCGGGGTGTTCGGGAAGGTCGACCTGCTGGTCAGCCCGAGCTTTGGGGAGAACCTGCTGACCACGACGAACTTCACCGGGCATCCGTCGCTGACGCTGCGCTCCGGTTTTCGCGAGGACGGAACGCCCGACGGGATCACGTTGTGGGGCGGTTTGTTTGAGGAGGGGAAGCTGTGCCGCGTCGGCGGCGCGTTGGAGAAGGTGTTGGGGGTGTGGGACAGGCGGCCGGAGTTGTAGGCGAGATCACGTTTTCATGAACGCGATTGAGCCCACGAGAACGCCTCCCATCATCGACATGCACGTCCATGTCGTCGGCAACGGCTTTGGCGGGACAGGTTGCTGGATGCGTCCGTCCTTCTGGCGCGCGCCGTTGCAGAACTTCATGTGCCGGCACATCGGCCTGCCGGTGAGCGCGTTGAAGGGGAATTTGGACCGATTGTTCGCGGAACGGGTCCTGGAGTGCGTGAAAGAGTCGTCGCTGGACGCGGCGGTGATCCTGGCGCACGAGGAGGTCTACAAGGACAACGGGGAGAAGTGGATGGACAAGGGCACGACCCACGTGCCGAACGATTTCGTCTTTGAGTTGGCGGAGAAACGAGCGGAGTTCCTGCCGGCCTGTTCCATCCATCCGGCCCGAAAGGACGCGCTGGATGAGCTTCAACGGTGCCTGGATCGGGGCGCGGTGATGATGAAGTGCCTGCCGAACTGCCAGAACATCGACTGCAACGACCGGCGATATACGAAGTTCTGGGAGAAGATGGCTGAGGCCGGGTTGCCGCTGCTGGCGCACACCGGCGGGGAACACACGGTGCAGGTCGTGAGGCCGAAACTGGCGAATCCGGAGACCATGACGCTGCCGCTGGAATGCGGGGTGAACCTGATCGCGGCCCACGCCGCGACGAAGAGCGGGGTTTTTGATCGACAGTATTTTTTCAAGCTGGTCCGCCTGATGGAGACGTTTCCCAATCTCTATTTCGACAACAGCGCCTTCAACACGCCTTTCCGTTCGAAGGTCCTGAAGGAGTGCCTGAAGCCCGGCGTCGTCGACCGCTGCGTGCATGGGAGCGATTACCCGGTTCCGGTGTTGGGGCACTGGGCTTGGCTGAGGGGGCAGGTGGACTGGCGGGAGTTTCGCGAGGCGGAACGGAAACCGAACGTGCTGGAGCGCGATTATCTGCTTAAGCGCGCGATGGGGTTTCCCGAGGAGACCTTCACTCGGGTGGGAGCGTTGTTGCGCGGAGTGTGAAGGAAGGCTGGGTGAGCGCTGGAATCGTGGTCCAATGTTGCCGGAAGCGCGCGGAGTCCAAACTGAAGGTTGAGTCTGCGGACTGCGCTCCCCCTTAATGTGTCAGGGCGTAGGTGACGGCGTTGATGCCGAAGGGGTAGGACCATTTCTCGGAGAAACGGTGGAAATATTCGATTTCGTGCCCTTCGCGTTCCCAACCATCGCCCAGGTCGTTGTTGTGGCAGAGGAGGGCCATGAGATGCCCCTTCTGGTCGAAGTAGCCGAGGAAATGCGGAGCGTGATCCTCCTCGATGCCGGGATGCCGGTTCTCGTAATCGAAACCCTGCCGCCAGGCTAGGATGTCCGGCACCTGCGGCTTGTCCGCCAGCGGCATGACAATCTGGAAGAGGGGGTGCTGCAGTTCCAGTTCGACGGGTTGGACATCGGGAAGCACCCGGCGCATCTCAGCCATGATGTTCGCCTTGTGGTAGGGGCCCCAGAAGTCGTCCATCATCAGGAAACCGCCGTTCCTGAGGTAGCGGCGCAGGCTGCGGACCTCCGCGTCGCTGAGGACAATCAGGCCCGGAGCCACCATGTAGGCGAAGGGACTGTCGAAGAGGTTTTCGTCGGTGAGGTCGATGGCCTCGGGATCGGGCTCGACCTCGAGCGCCGTCAGTTCCTGGAGGCGATAAGAAAAGTTGAGGTCGCTGTCGGGGTAATCGTTGTCCCAGCGGGTGTTGAGGCCGGCGCCTCGGTCGGACGCGTAGCGGATCCGGGTGAACTGGAAGGTGTCACGGGAGAAGCCCTCGCGGATCTGCCAGGTGGGGAAGTCGCTGCGTGACTTGCGCCGTTCGCGGCCGCGCCCCCAACCGCCCCAGCCGCCGCCGTTCCAGGGTTGCGCGATGCCGAGGCTCGTCAGCAGGAGCGCGCAAAGGGCCCCGAGGGCGACGAGGCGTCGTCGCGAGGTCGCCTTGGGACGGGGCGTGTTGAAGGGGGCGCTCATGGTCTTCAGAACAACAACGGTGGAAGTTAAGGCAAAGTTGCGGCGGGGGACAGCGAAGTTTCCTCGAATAAACATTGTATTCCGGTCCCCCTGTGAGATGTTGCGCGCCCGTTTTGTCCTGCGACAATCGGATCATCTTATGGAAAAACGTCCCTTTAGTGAGCTGGGCATTGCGCCCGAGCTGTTGAAAGCGATCGAATCGCTTGGTTTTGAGCTGCCCTCGCCCATCCAGTCCGAGGCCATCCCGCCCGCCCTGGAGGGGCGCGATGTGGTCGGTCAATCGCAGACCGGTTCGGGCAAGACCATGGCTTTCGCCGTGCCGGCGATGCAGAAGATCGACCCGGCCCAAGCCGCCGTGCAGGCGCTGATTCTCTGTCCGACCCGCGAACTGGCGATGCAGGTCTGCGCGGAGGTGCACAAGCTGACCCCGTACAAACCCGGCATCCATGCCGTTCCAGTCTACGGCGGCTCCTCCTACGGACGCCAGATCCGCGCCCTCAAGCAGGGCGCCCAGATGGTGGTGGGCACGCCCGGTCGCGTTCTGGACCTGATCAGCCGCAAGGATCTCCGGCTCGAGGCCCTGAAGCTGCTGGTCTTCGACGAGGCGGACAAGATGCTCGACATGGGCTTCCGGGAGGACATCGACAAGGTGATGGCATCGGCTCCTGCGGAACGCCAGACGATCTGCTTTTCGGCGACCTTCTCCAGGCAGATCCGCAATCTCATCGACACCTACACGAACGAACCCGCCACCATCACCATCGAGCACAAGGCGCTGACGGTGCCGACGATCGAGCAGCGGTTCTACGAGGTTCGCGGCCGTTCGAAAATGGAGGCGCTTTGCCGCATCCTGGACATCGAGGATGCGCAGAAGGCGATCGTCTTCACCAACACCAAGAAGGCGGCCGACGAGATCACGGACGGCCTGGTCGCCCGGGGCTACACGGCGGACCGCCTGCACGGGGACCTCACCCAGATGATGCGCGACCGTGTGATGAAGAACTTCCGTTCCGGCGCGATCGATGTGCTTGTCGCCACGGATGTCGCCGCGCGAGGTCTGGATGTGGACGACGTCGACATCATCTTCAATTTTGACCTGCCTTATGACGAGGAGGACTATGTCCACCGGATCGGGCGGACGGGCCGGGCGGGGCGGTCGGGCAAGGCGGTCAACCTGGTCGCCGGCAAGGAGATCTTCCTGCTGCAGCGCATTCAGCGCTACATCAAGACCAAGATCCAGCGGGCCAAGGTGCCTTCGCAGGAGGAGGTCGTGAACATGCGGGTGGACCAGCAGTTTGAAAAGGTGAAGGCCCTGCTGGAATCCGGCGACTTCAAGGGGCACGACGCCACCATCGAGCGGTTGCTCGACGCCGGCTTCACCAGCACGGACATCTCGAGCGCGCTGCTGCACATGTTGCTGCAGGAATCGGAGCGCGAGGGCGAGGAGATCGCCGAGGATCGCGGTCACGAGCCGCGGAAGTGGGGCAGGCGCGACGAATGGCGGGAGGGGGATGCGGCCGAAGAACGGCGGGACGATCGGCCGAGGCCGAGACCCGAGCCTCGCGGCGGCCGGGGGAAAGGCCATGGTCCCGCGCGCGGCGCCGACACGGGGCCGACCGTGCGGATGTTCATCAATGTCGGCTCCGTGGACAATATCGGCCCGGGACAGATTGCCGGCGCGCTCTACAATGCAGCCAAGCTGCCGGAAGGCGCGGTCGGCGGCATCGAGATCTTCGAGCGCAGCAGTTACTTCGAGTTGCCGGAGGACCTGGCCGACCAGGCGATCCGCGGCATGCGCGACGCCAAGTTGCGCGGTCGCAAATTGCGCGTGGATCACGCGGACGGGTTTGCGTCCCGGCCGCCCAAGCCGAGATTCCGCAAGCCGGGAGAAAAGCGCCCCAAGACCTTGAAGCAGGGCGACCCGACGAAGGAGCCGTTCTTCAAGCAGTTTGTCGGGGCGAACACCAGGCCCGGCAAGCCGAAGGGGAAGGCCGGAGTGAAGCGGCGGAAGAAGTAGGGGGGGGAATGCGGCGGTCGCAGAGACGCCGCTGCATCGCCCCGCCTGTAGCGGCGCGTCTGCGACCGCCGCGCTTCAAGACGGGTCGTTCTACTCCGCGAGTTTCTCGTAAAAACGCAACGCCTCCCGGTATTCGTCGATGGCCGCTTTCGGGAGCGTCTCGCGACTGCGTTCGATCTGGTCTTTCACCCGTTGGATGAGGTAATCGATCTGCTCCCGGCGTGGGCGCAGGGGCTTGCCGGGAATCTCGATCCGCCATGGCGCGGTGTGGGCGAAGCGGAAGCGGCCGTCGTCGTCTATCTGCCAGCAACGCGCGACGAACCAGCCGGATTGGGTCGCCTCGGTTTCAAACTCGACCTGAGACTCGAAGGCGCCGTCCGAATTCGTTGAGTTCCCGGGAACCATCGTCTTCACCACTCGGCCATTGAACAGAACCTCGATGCTGGTCAGGGGACGAGCGTTGATGGCGGTTCCAGTGAATCGGGCTTTGAACGGTTTTGAGCCGGCGTTGCGCTTCCATTCGCGGCCTGGGCGTTCGCCGTTGAGTTGTACATCAAGCATCGGTCCGGTCGTGACGAAGCTGGAGCCGCGCTTGAGCCCGTCGCGGAACGCCTCGTAGCTGAAGCCGTTTTTGAGGTGAACGTAGACCCGGCCGAAGCCGAGTGGCACAGGATGCACGCCGCTCGCCGTGCCGCCGCTGGGATTGATGCGGAAGCCGCAGTTGAGCAGCGCGTAGTAGTTCTCGAAACCGAAGCGGGCCCAGGCCATTTCGACTCCGGGGCCGCTTCCGTGAAAATCGAGCTTCATGTAGGCGGGAGCCGGCTCGGCCCAGTTGGTGAAGGCGAATTTCGTTCGCCAGAGGTGGTTGTTCGACAATTCGAAGAGGTCGACGTTCAGCAGCGGCATGATGGCCATGGACCAGGGCCAGTTGTGCTTGTCCAGATCGAGTAGGGGCGTCCCCTCCGCGTCCCGCGCCGCGGCGATGGGCTGGACCGTCGGCGCGCCGAAATCGAGCACGCGCTTGTGGCCCAGCACGAACACCGCGCCCAGCATGTGCCGTTGGCCGTTGACCGTGAAGATCTCATACTCGGTGTTGCGCGGATGAATCACGCGGGTGTTATCGATTTCGATGAGATCGGTTCCGTGCTTGTCCCGGGTGTTCTTGTCGCCCTGGGACGGGGCCTCGAAGGCGCGGGTGACCCAGTAAGTGAGGGGGAAGGCCACGTTGAGGTCCTCGGCGAGCATGATGTTGGGCAGATCTTCGATTGGGCGGTGGACGTGTGTGTCTGCCGAAAACCAGCCGCGTTTCGCCATGTTGATCCATCGTTCGAGGGGCAGGCGGACGGTGAGGGGCTTGTCAGTGACGGTCACGGTTTCTTTGAGCGGCCTGTATTCCTTTCCGCGCTCGGCGGTGATGGTGTAGTTGCCCGCGGGCAGATCGATTCGGAACGGGTGGGCGGAAAGCGTGGTGTGCATCTCGACCGATTCCTTGAGCCGGCTCTTTTGGTAATAGACGGCGGAACCGTCAGGCGAAGCGGAACGGGGAAACAGCCATTCGCCGGACTCGCCCTGGATGTAGACGCGGGAGGGGATGGTCGCGCTGGTCTTGGCATCGATAACCGTGCCGGTGAGCGTGGCGGCGTCGGCGTGGAGGGTTGCGAGCAGGAGGGCGAAGATGCAGGAGGGGAGAAGGGCGTGTTTCATGTTGGAGGCGTGTTTCGCGCGTCAGTGTCATGGATTGCGGCGCCGCGCGCCGCTTTGCCTGGTCTGAATCGGGGAAATGATCGGACGACAGGGAATGGTCCGAAAGGGCTGAAGGACTGTTCTGAAACGGCGGGCGTTTGGAGCGAGGGACACGCTGTAAAGCGGCGCGCGGCGCCGCAATCCAAAACGCTGACGCGTCATCCGAAACACCGTCCATTTCGATGAGGTCGTCGAAGAATTCATTACTCTCCGGCCGTCAGTTGCCGCCGAGGGCGCAGGGGAAAATTTGCGCCGCGATCAGGAGTTGGACGATGCCCGCCAGGGACATGGCGGCGAGGAGCTTGGTCCAAGTCTGGAGTGTTTCACGTTCGGTAAAGCCGCTGAGGCGGCCGACCACCCAGAAGGCGCTGTCGTTCATCCAGGAAAGCGTGAAGGAGCCGAAGCCGATGGCGAGGAAGATATACATCGGGTGGTAGGCGAGGGCGGAACCGTCGCCGACGATCTCGGCCATCATGAGGGACGTGGTGATCATGGCCACGGTTCCGGAGCCCTGTGCGATCTTCATGATCGAGGAGAGCAGCCAGGCGAGCAGGATGTAGTTGAGGTTGAGAACCGACGCCAAAGCCTCGACGGACTTTCCTACGCCGGAGTGTTTGATCATGGCTCCGAAGGCCCCGCCCGCGCTGGTGATCAGAATGATGACGCCGGCAGTGGAAAGCGGCCCGCCCATGACCTCTCCGAGTTTGTCGAGGGACAGCTTTTTTTGCCGGGCCAGGACCCAGAGGGCGATAACGGCGCCGAGCGTCATGGCGAGATTCTTGTTGCCGGCCACCTCCACCAGGGCCGTTGCTTTGGCAAAGCCGGCCTCGCCGCCGAAGAGGCTGACGAACCAGGGCATGCTTCTGGCCGCGAGGCCGAAGAACGAAGCCAGAGAGATCAGGGCGACCGGGAGGACGACGGGAAGGGCGGAAAGAAAGAACGAGGGAAGGGCGGAGTTGGCGGCTTCCGGAAGTTCATCCGAGGCCGTGTCCCGCAGGGGGCGGATGAGGTTCACCCTGGCGTTAATGCGGCGGCCGAGTCGCAACACGATCCAACAGGGCAGGATTCCCGAGAGGACGCCGGCGATGATGGTCCAACCGAGGTCGAGCTTCAGGTTCTCTGCCATGATCAGCGGACCGGGGGTGGGAGCCACCAGTGAATGTGTCAGCACGCCGCCGCCGCAGATGGCCATGACGTAGAGCAGGTAGTGTTTTCCGGTGCGCAGGGCGAGGGCCCGAGCCAGGGGGATCAGCAGAAAGAACACGGTGTCGAAGAAGACCGGGATCGAGAGGAAGAACCCGGCTGCCAGGAGGGCCAGGGCGGCGCGGCCTTCTCCGAGGATCTCCAGCAGGCGGCCGACAATCCGGTCCGCCGCGCCGCTTTCCATCAGACACACGCCGATGACCGAGGCCACGGCGATGACGTAGGCGATCTTTCCGGCTGTCGCGCCCAGTTCGATCATCGGCCATTCGAAAGCTTGCAGGATGTGGCCGAGACTTTCCCTGCCCTGGATGACAGGCAGGGATTCGCTGAGCAACCCCGCGAAAATGGCGGCGATGATCAGCGCGAAGAACGCGTGGACTCGCAGTTTGACGATCAGCAGGACGATGAGCCCGACACTCAGGGCCAGGATGCCGAACGGCCACCAGGAGATGCTTTCGTTGCCCATGGGATGGAAGAATTGATACATGGAGAGGGGGGAGGCGGCAAGTGGGTGTGTTGCGGGGGGGGCTTCGCATGAGTCCCGAATTCGCATGAATGGTGGGGCGAATCGTCTCCAGTGAGCCGCGCGGGGGCTCATTGAGGATACTTCGCCTCACCCGCCCTGCGCCTTTCGCGCGGGAGGGCGGGGCGGGATGCGAACTTCAAACCCACAACGAAAAGTTCGCCGAAGCGCGCTGACCGGAGTTCCACGTTTGCGGTCCGCATTCATCTCGTTGGTTTTCCTGGCCGTCACATCCTCATTGCCGATCGCGATTTCGTTCCGTAGGTTGTGTGTTGTGCAAGACATGGGATCGCGGGCGGAAGGCATAGGCCATGGATGAAGGCGAACAGGCGCTGGCCGGTTTGATCGGCGGGTTGAGCGAGCGGGAGGTCCGGGACCTGATGTTCCTGCTCTGCGTCTACGACCTGAAGCACAACGAGGAGATCATCACCGAGGGGAAGCACACCGAGTCCATGTTCATCATGGCTTCGGGGTCATTGAGCGTGTTGGTGGGGCGGGAAGACAAACAGGTGGAGGTGGCCAAGGTGGAGCCCGGCGGTTGGGTGGGCGATGTCACCATGCTGGATCCCGGGCCTGCGTCTGCGACAGTGCGGGTGTTCGTCAAGGCGAAGGTCTACGAATTCACCCACAAGGCCCTGCTGGATTTTGTCCGTGACCACCCGTCCGGCGCGGTGGTCTTGCTTGAGAACCTGTCGCGGAAGATCGCCGGCGACCTGCAGCGCACCTCCGACGCGGTGATCCGGAAGGACCAGTGGAAGCTGAAGCTGACGGCGCCCGATGCGGAGCAGGACGACTGGGTTCGCCGCGCGATGGGGCCTGCCCCCGAAGGCCGGGAGGAGGCGTCATGACCGGTTTGGATGAACTCGATGCCCTGCGGGGGCGTGAGATGTTCCAGCATTTTGACGACGCGACTTTCGCGCGGTTCAAGGAGGCGGTGTCGCTGGTGGAGCATGCGGACGGTGAGATCATCCATAGCGTCGGCGTTCCGTTGGCGGATGGGGGGCAGGCATTGATGATCGTGCTTTCAGGGACGGTGCGGATCAGCACCGAGGTGGACACGAAGACACAGGTCCCGGTCGCGCGGATGATGAAGGCGGGCGAGCTCGCGGGGCTTGTCTCGTTTGCCCGGGGCGGCGCGCCCACGGCCGATTCGCGAGCCGTGGGAGACGTCAGATTGGCGGTTCTCACCCGGAAGAAATACGACGAGCTCAAGCAGTCCGACGCGGTCTTGGCGGCTGCGGTCGGACTGACGATCGCCAAGCAGTTGGCCCGGGATCTGCGCGCGTGCAATCGACGGTTGGCGAACGCGCTTTACAAGGGGATCAACCGCGACGACCTGCCCAGTTTCGTGCGTCGGTGAGAGAGGCTCCCGTCGAGCAGGGGGAGCGGTCTCTCAGATCCGCTTCCGGCTTGTTCGGAGGTCCGGCTCAGCGGGAGCTTCGCCCCACCGTGTCGCCTGATCGGCGCCACGCTCCCCGGACTCAGGGACGCACGGGGACGAGCTTCACGCGTCGCACGTCCATCACCGCGTTCCTGGCCTTCCTGAGGGGCTTGATGCGCAGGTTCTGCCGGCCCGTCTTGTCGAAGGAGAGGACGCCGACCTCGCGTTGCTTGAAGTTCTGGAAGTGCCCGGTGTCCTCGACGGTGAAACTGAATTTCGAGCCGCCGGCGGAAACTTCGACTTCGCTGCCGCCTTGTCCGGCGCCGCAGCCTTGGAAGATGTGGACGACGTAGTCGCCGGCGGCGGGGACGTCGAAATGCCACTCGCACCAGTCGTTTACGTCGGCCCAGTAGCCCACGGTGTTCTTGTGGGGCTGTGGCTCGAATCGCAGCAGGCGACCGTGCGTGATGGCGTCATAGGCGTGGAGTTGGAAGGCTCCATATACGTCGGGTTCGACAACGCGCGGTTTTGTCGGCAGGTAGGGCGCGTCCTTGATTTCCACGATTGCGGTGACCGGAGCCTTCGCGTCCTTGGGCAGGGTGACAAGCCAGTGATCGATTTCCGGTTTGAAGCGCAGCGGCTTCCGTTCCTTGTCTCCCTCAAGATAGACCGCGCCGATGCGGTTGTTCAGGCGGGGAATCTCGAGCGCGTGGCTTTCGGGGACCTGCTTGGCCTTGAGTTTCAATTGCCCCAGCCCGAGTTCGATGGCCCCCCAGTCCTTCTTGATGGGGAACGCGTCTGATGAGCGGATGGCGAAGTCCAGCGATTCGGTCGTCGGTTCAATCCTTGCTGTGAGGCGCGAGCCGTCGGCTTGATGGGTGATGGCGCGCGCGGCTTCGATGGTGGGCGCGAGCGCGCGCTCCTGGGACATGACTTGGATGTCCACCAGATAGTTCCCGGGAACGGGGCCATCTTCGGCGGCGAGTGAATAGCGGCTGTTCTTGAGGTAGCCGGGGATGACGGGCGCGCCGGAGTCGTGGATCGGAGTGAAGGTGATCCAGCCGCGGGTGATGGGATCTCCGTCGATGGTGATGGAGCCTTTGAGCGGCATGCGCTTCTTGCCGGTCAGGAAGCCGTTGGTTCGCAGCCAGTCTTTGAGGCGGGCGCCCCAGGAATTCAGGACGGGCGATCCAGTTCCCAAACCGAGGCCGTGCTGGCCCTTCTGATAGATGTGCAACTCGGCGGGGACCTTTTGTTTTCGAAGAGCCAGGTAGAACAGGACATTGTTTTCGGCCGGGACGCCGGTGTCGCCGCCGGTGTGGAAGAGGAACGAGGGAGGCGTCTCGGCGTTGACCTGCTTCTCGTTGGACATGAGTTCGACAAGCTTGGGATCGGGGTTGGAGCCGAGGAGATTCTTCATGGAGCCGCCGTGCATGTATTGCTTTTCGGTGAAGGTGACCACGGGGTAGCCGAGGACGGCGAAATCCGGCCGACAGCTTTTGTTTTCGATCGGATCGTCGGAGTCGGCCTTGCCGCGATGCCAGTGGGTGGCGAGCGAGGAGGCGAGATGACCGCCGGCGGAGAAGCCCATGACGCCGATGCGCGCCTGGTCGACGCCGTATTCTGTCGCGTGGGCGCGGACGAATTGGAGTGCGCGCTGGGAGTCTTTCAAGGGAACAGGGTGTTGGTAGTCGGGGGCCAGTCGATAACGCAGCACGAAGGCGGCGACGCCGAATCCGTTGAGGAACTGAGCGACCTGTTGCCCTTCGTGGTCGATGGCCAGGCCGCGATAGCCGCCGCCTGGACAGATGACGACGGCGGCTCCGTTGGCCGTGTCGGCGTCCGGGAGGTAGGCGCGTAGCGTGGGTTGGTGGGCTTCGCCCTCGCCTTTGGCGCCGGGCGCGCCGCCAGGGTAGATCGGAACGGGCTGCGGACCGTAGTTCGGGGCGGTTTTCGGCGCAGCGACGAGGGCGCCGGAGGCGAGAATGGAGGCGAGGAATGCGAGGTGATGTCTCATGGGGAATCGAGGCGGAAACGATTCTGCGTGGCTGCGGGGATGTCAAGAGGTTGGGGAGGGCCCCGGGGAACCATGGACGATGCAACCACGGGAATCCGCGCGATCACGCGCCAGGTGGCAAGAAACTCTCATCCTGGCGGTTTTCGACAATCAGGTTGACCGGGGTCAATTTTCCAAGGCGTCGGTTGGCGTAGGAAATGGCGCGGCAACGGCTTGTTCGTTCCCCGGCTGTCGCTGGAATCCCGCAACCTCAAGTCAACGGAAAGGCACGCATGAGTCAGTCGATACGCTTCACCTTGTCGCAGTCTGACATTCCCCGGCAGTGGTACAACCTGCTGGCCGATTTTCCGGAGCCGCTTCCGCCGCCGCTTCATCCGACGACCCGGGAGCCGATGCCGCCCGACGCGTTGCAGGCCATTTTTCCGGAAAACCTGGTGCAGCAGGAGATGTGCCCCGACCGTTGGGTGGAAGTGCCGGAGGAGGTGCGCGACATCTATGCCTTGTGGCGGCCGACGCCGCTGCTGCGAGCCGTCCGGTTGGAGAAGGCGCTGCAGACCCCGGCGCACATCTATTACAAATACGAGGGAGCCAGCCCTGCCGGCAGTCACAAGCCGAACACCTCGGTGGCCCAGGCCTACTACAACAAGGTCGCCGGCACGAAACGCCTCGCCTCCGAGACCGGGGCCGGCCAGTGGGGCTCGTCCCTGGCTTTCGCGTGCAGTTTCTTCGGGTTGGAATGCAATGTTTACATGGTCAAGCTGAGTTATCAGCAGAAGCCTTATCGCCGGCTGCTGATGAACACCTGGGGCGGAAGCGTTCACTCGAGCCCCAGCGACAAGACCGAATTCGGCCGCAAGTTGCTGGCGGAGGATCCGGATTGTCCGGGGAGTCTCGGCATCGCGATCAGTGAGGCCATTGAGGACACGATGAAGACGCCGGGCACGAAGTATTCGCTGGGGAGCGTCCTCAATCATGTCTGCCTGCATCAGAGCGTGATCGGATTGGAGGCGATCAAGCAGATGGAGCAAGCGGGTGAGGAGCCGGACTCGATCTATGGCTGCGCGGGCGGCGGCAGCAACTTCGCCGGTATCGCCTTTCCCTTCATCGAGCGCAAGATACGGGAGAAGAAGGACTACCGCATCGTGGCCGTCGAACCCACCGCGTGTCCGACCCTGACCAAGGGGGAATTGCGTTACGACTTCGGCGACACGGCGGAAACGACGCCGCTGCTCCAGATGTACACCTTGGGCCATCAGTTCATGCCGCCGTCGATCCACGCGGGCGGTCTGCGCTATCATGGCATGGCTCCGATGGTGAGCCACGCGCTCAAGCTGGGGTTGATCGAGGCCCAGGCCTATCACCAAACGGAGATCTTCAAGGCGGCCACCCTTTTTGCTCGCAATGAGGGTGTGGTTCCGGCCCCGGAGTCCGCACACGCGGTTTCGGCCGTGGTGAAGGAGGCTGTCGAGGCGCGGGAAGCCGGCGTGAAACGCGTCATCCTCTTCAATCTCTCCGGGCACGGCCTGCTCGATTTGAATGCCTACGAGAGCCACCTCTCGGGGAAACTGCAGGATGTGTAGACCGGAACCGCCCCGGGGGGCTGTTTGATGTCGGCCCGCAAGGCCAATTACACCGGGACTCATGACGTTGAGGATCTGCCAACCCTAGGCTTTCGGAATGGAGCGGCCTCTGGGAAGGGAGACAAGGATATGAAGATAGGCGTGTTCTTGTTGATCGAACCGTTCGCGAGCGTGGAGACGCAGCTGCGGCGGGCGCAGGCGATGGGGTTCACCCACGCGGACATCACCGACACCAACGCCGGCGGCAGCATGCTCGGCACGGCCGGCTTTTCGCCGACGGTCAGCCTTGACGACAACCCGTTCGAGGTGCGTCGGCTGTTTGAGAAATACGGAATGACCCCCACCACGGTCTGCGCGCATGCCGGCTTGCTGGAGCCCAGCAATCCGGGGACATACGGCACGGCCGAGATCATGAAGGCGGTCCAATTCGCCGCCGCCATCGGCATCAAGGACGTGGTGACCACAGACACCGAACCGCGTTCGGAGTGGGCGTGTTCCCTGACTCCGGACGAACAGGTCTTCGTCATGGCCGAGAAACTCCACACGCCGGTCCGAATGGCCGCGGATTACGGCGTGCGCATCCTGCTGGAACCGCACGGTCCGGTCACGGACACCATCGACGGGCTGCTGCAAGTGTTCGACCGTCTCGGCAATCCCGACGCCCTCGGCGTGAACCTGGACACCGGCAATTGCTGGCTCGGCGGCACGGACCCGGTCGAGATGGCGAAGACCTTTCGCGACAAGATTCACCACATCCACTGGAAGGACCTTGCGGCGGAATGGGAGGCTCGACGCGGGACGCAATATGGCTGCGGCTTCTCCACTATCGCGCTCGGCGACGGCGTCATCGACATCAAGGGCGTTTGCGGTGTGTTGAAGGACTGCGATATCGACAGTTCGACCCTGGAGATCATCGGCGAGGAGGATATTTACCAACGCAGCGTGGAGTATCTCAAGGCCTGCGGCATGGGAGTCTGATCATGAGAACCAACACATCCCGACGACATTTCCTGAAGACCGCGGTCGCCGCCGGCGCGGCCATCGGCTTCCCCACGGTTATACCTGCATCCGCTTTGGGCCGGGGCGGCGCGGTCGCCCCCAGCGGGCGAGTGAGCGTCGGACTTATCGGTTGCGGCGGCCGTTCGCGGGTGGCGAAGGAATATCTGAACTACGAGAAGTCCCAGCTAGTGGGGGTCTGCGATCCGATCCGTGAACGCCGGGAGAAGTGGGCGGCGGAGGCCGGGGATTGCGTGCAGTTCAACGATTTCCGGGACTTGCTGGCGCGGGACGACATTGATGCGGTTCACGTGGTCACGGCCGATCACTGGCACGTGCCGATCTCCCTGGCGGCGGCCCGGGCGGGGAAGGACATGTACACCGAGAAACCGCTCGGCATCAGCATCGAGCAGGATCTCGCGGCGAGGGCCATTGTCGAAAAGCACAAGCGGATCTTCCAATACGGCACGCAGCAGCGGTCCATGGAGCATATGCGCAAGGGGATCGAACTCGTACTCAACGGGCACATTGGCGCATTGAAGGAGATCCATGTCTGGGCTCCGCACGGCGCTTCCGGCGGTTCCGCCACGCCGGTGTTGCCCGTGCCGGACGGCTACGACTTTGACCTCTGGCTTGGTCCGGCGCCAGAGGCCCCCTTCTGCGAGGATCGTTGCCTGGTTCAGGGCGCTCGCAACGGTATCTTTCACATCTACGACTATGCGCTCGGATTCATCGCCGGTTGGGGCGCGCATCCCGTCGATCAACTCCAGTGGTGGGCCGACGCCGCGGGTATGGAGATTCCCGTGAGCTACCTGGGCAGGGGAACCATCCCGACCGAAGAACTGTTCGACACCCTTACCCACTGGGACGTCGAATGTGTCTACGCCAACGGCTTGAAGATGCGCTTCCTGGACGATGAAACCGCGCGCAAGGAAGGCGGCGTTCCCAACCTTGAGAAGGTGGGAAGGTTCGGCAACTGCACCATGTTCATCGGCGAGCAGGGTTGGGTGGCTGTCTCCCGAAATGGCTGGGAGGTGTTTCCTGAGCCCCTCAAGCAAAAGGCCGAAGACGCCGGTCCCAAGCAGCTTCCGGTCAGCGGTCAGCATCAGAGGAACTTCATCGACGCCGTGTTGTCGCGCCGGCAGCCCGTGGCGAATCTTACGTCCGCTGTGCAATCGGACCTCATCTGCCAACTCTCCGACATCAGCATCCGCACGGGGCGCGCCATTCAATGGGACCCGAAGCGGGAGGCCATTGTCGGCGATGCCGAAGCCGGGAAACGTATGCGCCGGCCCATGCGGAAGCCTTGGCGTCTGTAGCAGCGGGATTGTGCCGGAGCGCGGCTGAGTCGGAGACCCGCCGCAGCAACGTCGGAGGCAACCTAAGCCGGGCAGCTGTCGCGGGTTCTTGCGATTCGGAGGCTGCTGCGGCTGGTTCCGAAGGCGAAACACAGCCGCGCTCCGTTGGCGCGGTTCGCGGAGATCGATTGATCGGAAGGAAAGGAACAACGACATGAACAAACTGAAGACATTGGTCGGCGCGCTGGCAGTTTCTCTCCCGACGACGGCAGCCTTTGGCGCCCCGGCGGAAAAGGCGTGGGTCGTGATCCTCACCGGCAGCAACAACCACGATTGGCAGGAAACCACGCGCGAATTGAAGGGAATCCTGGAGGAAGGCGGTGGATCCACAGTCGAGGTCGTCGAGCAGCCTGAACGGCTCCTTGGCGGAACGCTGGACGAATGCGATGTCCTGCTCAGCAACTGGAACAATTGGGTCGGCGGAAAAAAGAACGCGCCAGCGCCTGTCCCCTGGTCTCCTGAGTTACGAAAAGCCTACGTGGACTTCGTGGGGAACGGGGGCGGGCATGTGGTCGTGCATGCCGGTTCCTCCTCGTTCTTCGACTGGGGGGACTATCAGCAGATCACCGGGGCTACTTGGAAATTGGGGCAGACCCGGCATGGTCCCCAGCATGAGTTCAAGGTCCGTCCCACGAAGGTCTCTCATCCCATCGTCGAGGGGCTTGAGCCTTTCAAGACCCGGGACGAACTCTGGACGAGGCCCGGCGTGCAGCCGGGGATGACCGTGCTCGCTGAGGCCTGGTCGGAATTGACCGGCGACTGGGAGCCCAGCGCCTTGGCGGGGCAGTTCGGCAGGGGCCGTTGTTTCACGCTGCTGCTTGGTCACGGTCCGGAGCACATGCGGAACCCGGGTTTCCGGCGTCTCCTTCTCCGGGGCGTCAAGTGGGCGGCGGCGGGGGAGGCCGGCGCTTCGGCGAATACGAACGATTTGCGTTGGAAACGGGGCCAGGGGAGCCTGGCTTTGCTGAAGGGCGATCGCATCGTCTGGCAGTACAACTACCGCAAGGACGACACCAAGCCCTGCTTTCATCCCGTCGCCGCGCTCGATGGAACCGTTCTGACAGAACTCAGCCCGGCGGATCATCCCTGGCATCGCGCGCTGTGGTTCGCCTGGAAATTCATCAACGGCGTGAACTATTGGGAGGAATCGAGGGAAACCGGCCGATCGGACGGCGTTACCGAAATCCTCGAAACGAAGGCGTTGCCCTTGGCCGATCATTCCTGCGTGATCACGCAGCGGCTTAGCTATCACCTGCCGGGGGAGAAGGAACTGCTGTCGGAAAAGCGCGAGATCAAGGTGGGGGCCCCGGCGGCGGATGGCAGTTATCCCATCGATTGGAAGGCCGTGTTTATCGCGGCCGACGCGCCGGTCGTTCTCGACCGCACTCCGCGGCCCGGCGAGAATGACGGCAAGCCCCACGGCGGCTACGCCGGCTTCTCGATCCGCACGGCGAAGGAGACAGTCGGCTGGGAGATGCGCGACAGTCAAGGACGGATCAACGACGCGATCCATGGGCAGCCCGCGGAATGGGTTCTGATGAGCGGGAAGTCCGGGAATGGGCGGGAGGTCGGCGTTGCGATCTTTGACCATCCCGCCAATCCTCGTCATCCCTCGCCCTGGTTCATCGTCACGCGCATGCCCTATTTCAGTCCGGCGTTGCTCTTCAATGAAGCCATGACCCTCAAGCCGCATGAAACGCTCACGCTTCGCTACCGTGTGCTGCTCCTTTCCGGGCCGGCGTCCAACGAGCGGCTGGAGCGTGAGATGAAAGGTTTCGCCGGCTTCAGATGAAGGCGCGGCGTTGGGGGGGCGACGCCCGTCAAGGAGCGGCGACATTCCTGTCGCCGTGGCCCTGAAGGGGGCAGAAAGACGCCGGTTGCAGCAGCCAGCGCGGATATGGGCGAGGCGTTCGGACATTCCTCGCGCCCTTGTGCCTGCTGCGCAGGCAGGGCGACAGGAATGTCGCCTCTCCTTGATTCCCGTCCGCGTTCAGTCTTCCGGGATCAACAGGGCGCCGATGACCTGCGCGTAGACGCGGTGGCCGAAGTCGTTGGGGTGGTTGACGCCGTTGCCGGTCAGGTCCGAGAACTTCTTCCACTTGAGGAACTCGCCCCAGACCGAGGTCAAATTCGCGAGAGCGACCCCGGGTTTGCAAAGGGCGGTCATGGCGTCTCGGAATTCCCCAAAGCTGGCCTGGTTCAGCCGCGGCCAGTCCGCGTTCCCCAGCATCCCGGCGACGAGGATGAACTCCGATTCCGGCAGACCCTTGCGGACGCCGCCGATGATGGACTCCAGGTCTTTCCGGAAGTCCTCTTTCGAGCGGCCGGCCGCGTCGTTCATGCCGAAGGCGACCACCACGAGGTCCGGTTTTTCCGCGATGATCTTGTCGATCATGTTCGCGCCCCAGCGGGCGTTCTTCCCGTTGACGGAGAGGTTGGCGAGCTCGACCGGGGACTTGTAAGCGGATTGGAGGCTGAGTTCGAGCAATTCGGGGTAGGCGGGTTGGAACGGAGCGCCTTGCGCCCAACCGGACGCGTTGCGGCCGGTCGAGATGCTGTCGCCCAACACGACGATGCGGGCAGGCAGGCGTTGGCGGAGTTTCGCGATGGTGAGAGGCAGGGCTTTCTCGTCGAAATGAGGCGCGGGAAGCGGCCATAGTCCGGGCTTGTGCGTGTAGGTGATGGATGCCTGGAGCGCGTGGTATTCCAGCTTCGCGCCGAACAGGATCTCGCTCTTCCCGTCCCGGTGCGTGAGCTTGTATTTCTGCGAATCGTGCGGCGCTCGCAAATCCTCCGGGGCGGAGGAGACAATCCGGGAGCCGGTCGGCAGGACGATCTCCCGCGAATCCCTCCGCCAAGTGTAGTCGCGCCCCTCCGCGTAGACGGTGTCACCGTCGGCGTTGCGGATCTCGAGCAGCCTCTCGATCGGGAACAGGGTCGATGCGCGGGCCTTGCCGCCTTCGGCGTCCTTTAGGAAGAGCGCGGATTCGCCGGTCATCGTGTCGCCTTGCCAGAAGGGTGCGAACAGGGCGGGGGAGGCCTCCCATCGGGTGGTGGGAGGTTCGGTTGCGGTTGCGAACTGAGCGAACGCCGCGACCGCGACAAGAGCGGAGATGGACCGGGTAGAGGAGCGGGTTTTCATGATGGGGGCGCGCTTGGGAGTTCGGAGTGTTTTGAGCAGTTCCTTAGGCGAAAGGATGTCATCCCTGTTGGCTTTTTGGTGGAGAGCCTCGCCGAGCCGTCCTCATTCAACGTCCCGGACAAGGAAACACGGACCAGTTCTGTCGACATTCACTCCAACCGCTTGAGCCCGCCGTCCCAAGAAGAGAATCGCGCCTCCTCACGGCGCGGTCATGCGGCGGGTGATGAACTGGCGGACGTTCGCAGCCTTGCATTTGGCCAGGAGCTTCACGGCCTTGGCGCGGTCCTTGGCGATGGCGGGTTCAATGCCATACCAGGTGATCAGCGGGAGGTTCTGGCCGTCGGCGTCCTCGGCCTTGGAGAGCAGAGCCTCGGCGATCTCCCAGCGGTCGTCCAAAGGCAGGCGGTGCAGGGTGGAGGCGACGGCGAGGCGGGCGAGGGCGGAGGCGTCGGTCCGGGCGATCTCGGTGAAGCGGGCGACGGAGTCTCCGGGCGCGCCGCGGTCCATGAGCAGTTGAACGGCCCACCAGCGGATGTGTTCGTTCTCATGCCTCGTGAGCTTGAGGAGCTGCTTCGAGGTGTCCTTGCCCTGGGCGTCGGCGATGGTGTGACCGGCCCAGAGGTAGCGGAGCCCTTGGGGGATGTTCTTCTCCTTCTTCCAGAGGCTCTGGATCTTCTTCGGCGTGGCGGCGTCGAGTTTGCCCCCGACGGCGCGTTCCTGGAGAAGGCGTTGCGCGTGGCGGCGGAACCACTCGTTCTTATGGCTCAGGAGGGCGACGAGTTCGGCGTCGGACTTCTTCTTGAGGTCGAAGGTCCCGGGTTTGTTGCCCTTGCCGTGGACGATCTTGTAGATGCGGCCGCTGGAGCGGTAGGTCCCGTCGTGGTCGTGGCATTCGCCGAGGTCATTCCAGTCGGAGACAAAAACCCCGCCGTCGGGACCGTATTCCACGGTGACCCCACGGAACCACTGGTCGTTGGCCAGCATGAAGGGCTCCTTGACGTGCTTGCCGACGTAGCCGGAGCCCTTGCGTTCGAGGCGGTCGAAGATGACGCGACGGCCGTGGGTGTTGCTCATGAAGAAGCCGCCGCGATATTGGTCCGGCCAGTTGTCGCCGGCGTAGATCGTGCCGCCGCAGTGGGAGTGGCCGCCGCCGAGGGCGAGGTGTTCCGCGCCGGAGCGGGAATCCTGCCATTTGCCGCCGGTCCAGTGCAGGTGGTCGGAGCAACTCTGCATGACCTCGTAGGTGTGCGGATTGAAATGTTCGCCGAACATTCGGGCGTAGCGAGCGCCGGGCACGACGTGCCAGAGGTGGCCGATGACGTTGTTCGAGAAGAAGAGCTGGCCGTGCTCGTCCCAGTCGTGACCCCAAGGGTTGGTCGTGCCGTGGGTGATCACTTCGTAGGTTCCCTTGATGGGGTGGTAACGCCAGATGCTGCAGTTCTGTTCGATGCGCTGGTCGTCCGGCGTTCCGGGCTTGCCGACGTGGGAGGTGTCGGTGATTCCGTGGCGGCCGTAGAGCCAGCCGTCGGGGCCCCACTTGAGGCCGTTGACCGAGTTGTGTTTCGCTTGAAGCGAGTAGCCGTCGAGGACAACCTCGGGCTTGCCGTCGGGGACGTCGTCCCCGTCGCGGTCGGGGATGAAGAGCAGGTAGGGGGCGGCGGTGAGCCAGACGCCGCCGAAGCCGACCTCAATGCCGAACACCCAGGAGCCCTGGTCCCAGAAGACCTTGCGCTTGTCGAAGCGGCCGTCGTTGTCGGTGTCCTCGAAGATCAGGACGCGGTCCTTCCCGTCGAATTCGCGCTTGGGGTAGCTGTAGCACTCGACCACCCAAAGGCGGCCGCGGTCGTCAAAGGTGAAGGCGATGGGCTGGTTGACGTCGGGTTCCGCGGCGAACTGGGTGACATGGAACCCCTGCGGCACGGTGATGCGCTTGAGCGACTCGGCGGGGGAAAGGGGGTGATCGGCGGGGTTCTGGGTGTTCTCGACGCCTTTCGGAAGTCCGGGTGCGGCTTGGAGCGGAAGGGCGGCGAGGAGCAGCAGGGCGATGGAAGTCAGGCGTTTCATGAGACGGGGAGATTCGGGGGGCAGGCGACCGCGCGCAAGGATAAGTCTTGGCGGGCTGATGGGGCGGATCTGACGGATGTGATTGATCCGACCGATCGCCCGGATCCAGTCCGACACACGGTCTCAGGCCGCCTCGCGATTCCTTCTCGCGCGCTCCTTCAACTGTTCCACGTGCAGGTAGGGGAGCTTGACCAGGCCGATCAGAGGTTTGCCCTTGTTCATGCCGTGGCAGTCGGAGCCGCCGGTGACGAGGAGGCCGTGCTGATCCGCGATCTGAAGATAGCGTTCGGACATGTTGGTCGAGTGGCGTGAATGGAAGCACTCGATGCCGTCAAGTCCGGCCTTGACCAGCGTTGGGATGCACTGGTCGATGCGGTTCAGGCCGGGGTGCGCCATCACGGCGACGCCGCCGGCGCGATGCACCAGTTCAATGGCCCGGGCGGCGGACATCTTGGGCTTGGGGACCCAGGCGGGACGCTTGGCTTTCAGGTAGCGCTTGAAGGCGTCATCCACCGAGGAACAGTGGCCCAGTTCAACCAGGGCGCGGCCGATGTGTGGACGGCCCGGCGCGTCGCACTGCGCGATCTCAAACACGGCGTCGGATTTCAGGGGCACCCCGAGTTCGTTGAGCCGGGCGACCATCTCGTGGACGCGGTTTTTCCGGTTCTCCTGGGATTGCCGCAGTTCGGCGAGCAGGTCTTCGTGGGAGGTGTCGATGCAGTAGCTGAGCAGGTGCATCTCATGACCGTCGATGTCGACGGTGATCTCGCAGGCGGGGATGAACTCGAGACCGCGCTCGTCGCAGGCCGCCCGCATGCGTTCGCAGCCGTCGATGGTGTCGTGGTCCGTCAGGGCAAGCGCCGCGAAGCCAAGCCGCCTCCCATGTTCCGCCAGTTCCTCGGGCGTGTAGGTGCCGTCCGAGAAGCAGGTGTGGAGGTGAAGGTCGGCCTGTTTCTCCTGCATCATGGTGAGAACTCGAAAGCCGCGGTCTGAAACCCGAATTCCGGAATTCGAAATTCGAAACAAATCCGAAAGCTGAAACCCGAAATCCGAAACAAATCCGAAATCCGAAATTCAAAAGGGCGACCGGCGGCGGGCGGTTTGGAGTTTCGGATTTGGGTCATTCGAATTTGTTTCGGATTTCGAGATTGGTGTTTTGCGTCAGTTGGGGCTTCTTGCGGGGCGGTTCAGCCCCGCCTTGACCTTGTCGAGGATGCCGTTGACGAATTTGCCGCTGTCGTCGGTGCTGAAGCGTTTGGCGATGTCGACCGCCTCGTTGATGCTGACCACTGGCGGGATGTCGTCACGGAAGAGCATCTCGTAGATGGCCAGCCGAAGGATGTTGCGATCGACGACGGCGATCCGGTCGATGGTCCAGTTGGCGGCGTGGCGGACGATTTCCTCGTCGATGCGGGGGCGGTTCTCGAGGGTTCCGGAGATGAGCGGGTCGGCGAAGGCGCGGACGGTGATCTCTCCCATGGTGGGGGGAGGGAGCACGACTTTCTCGTTCCAGAGAGCGTCGCCCTTCTCGATCTGTTGCGCGGCCTTGGACTGGGATTCCCAGAAGCGGTCGAGCGCGTCCGCGAGGTCGCCCTCGGGATTGAGGTCCCTCTGGAACAGGAACTGCACGGCGCGTTCCCGGGATTCACGTCTTGTTCCCATAAACTCAATTCAACAAAGAACATTTCCGACCCCCTCCCAGGGGAGGCGCAAACAGGTTGGCAACCTCGGGCGGAGCCCGGTGGGGGGATTCCGCGTCCTCAGTAGGTCGGCACGTCGGGATCGATCTCTTTGGACCAGGCGGTGATGCCGCCGGCCACGCTCTTGGTGTACTTGAAGCCCTGCTCCTTCAGGAAGTTGTGGGCCTTGAGCGAGCGCCCGCCCGCCTTGCAGTGGATGTAGATGCGCTGGTTCGGATCCAGTTCCGTGAAGCGTTGGGGCAGTTGGCTGAGCGGGATCAGCGGGACGCCCTCGACGCGGGCGATCGCGAACTCGTCGGGTTCGCGCACATCGATGACCATGATTCCCAGGCCGGGATCGTCCAGAGCCTTCTTCATCTCGTGAACGGAGACCTCGTCGGCGCTGTAATCCTCCTGTTGCTCGGGTTGTTGAGGAATGCCGCAGAACTGCTGGTAGTCGATGAGCTCGGTGACGGTCGGGTTCTCGCCACAGACCGGGCACTTGGGATCCTTGCGCAGCTTGAGTTCGCGGAATTTCATGTCCAGCGCGTTGAACAGAAGCAGGCGGCCGATGAGCGGGGTCCCCTTGCCGAGGATGAGCTTGATGATCTCGTTGGCCTGAATGCAGCCGACGATGCCGGGCAACACGCCCAGCACGCCGCCTTCGGCGCAGCTCGGGACCATGCCGGGGGGCGGCGGTTCCGGGTAAAGGCAGCGGTAGCAGGGGCCGCCCTGTTCTGGGGCGAACACGCTGGCCTGGCCCTCGAAGCGAAAGATGGAGCCGTAGACGTTCGGCTTCTTGAGGATCACGCAGGCGTCGTTGGTCAGGTAGCGCGTGGGGAAGTTGTCGGTGCCGTCCACGACGATGTCGTAGGGGCGGATGATATCGAGGGCGACGTCGCTGGTGAGCATGGTCTTGTGCAGCTCGACCTCGACATTGGGGTTAATGTCCTTGAGTGTTTCCAGGGCGGATTCGCCCTTGGGGCGGCCGCAGTCCTTCGTGCCGTGGAGGATCTGGCGCTGGAGGTTGGAGAAATCGACCTCGTCAAACTCCACGATGCCGAGTTTGCCGACGCCGGCGGCGGCCAGGTACATCGCGATGGGGGAGCCGAGGCCGCCCGCGCCGATGCACAGGACCTTGGCCGCCTTGAGCTTTTTCTGCCCCTCCATCCCGACCTCGGGAAGGATCAGGTGACGCGAGTAGCGTTTGATTTCGTCGTTGTCTAATTGCATGGTTCCCAGTTCAGTAGCGGGTGTCGAAAGACGCGGAACATACACGGCGCACGGGGTTCTGCAAACAACCAATGTCCTTCCCATCCAAACCCAAAGTCGTCGCCAAAAAATTGCGCAAACTCACGGGGCTCCGGCCCCGGCTGGCCATTCAACTGGGCAGCGGTTTCAAGCGTTTCGCCAAGTCCGTCAAGGTCGAGCGAGAGATCCCCTACGACAGGATTCCGGGCTTTCCCGAGACCGATGTGCCGGGGCACGCGGGCAGCCTGATCTTCGGGGAGATCGGGAAGACCCCCGTGGCTGTCCTTTGCGGCCGGAAACATTACTACGAAGGCGCGGCCATGCGGGAGATCACCTTCCCGGTGCGGGCGTTGGCGGCCTTCGGGATCGACACCGTGCTGCTGACCAACGCGGCCGGCGGGATCAACCCATCCGTCAAGCCCGGCGACTTCATGCAGTTGACCGATCACATCAATTTCATGGGCCGCAATCCGCTGCGCGGTTTGCGCGACAAGGACGGGCCGCCCTTCCTCGACCTGAGTCAGGTCTACGATCCCGAGTTGAACTTTCTCCTCGCCAACGCTGCCCGCAAGACAGGGGTGGAACTGCGGAAGGGCGTCTATCTCGCGGTGTCGGGGCCGACCTACGAGACGCCGGCGGAGATCCGTGCCTTCGAGCGGTTGGGGGCGGATGCCATCGGCATGAGCACGGTTCCCGAGGCGATTGTGGCCCGGCATTGCGGCCTGCGTGTGGCCGCCGTGTCCTGCATCACCAACGCCGCGTGCGCTTCGGCCGCGCAGAAGGTCAGCCATGAGGAGGTTCTTGAAGTCGGTGGAAAGGCTGCAAAGTCGTCGTCGGCGTTCCTGGAAACGTTTGTAAAGCTTTATGACCACGGGCGACAGGCATGAGCTGATGGCGGCGGCGATGAAGGCGCGCGAAAACGCGGTGGCGCCCTATTCGAGGTTTGCCGTGGGCGCCGCAGTGATGACCGAGTCCGGGGAAATCTACACCGGGGCAAACGTGGAAAGCGCCAGCTACGGGCTGACCTGCTGCGCGGAGCGCGTGGCCCTGTTCAAGGCTCTGACCGAGGGCGAGCGCAAGATTCAGGCCGTGGGGGTCGTGGCCCGGCATAGCGGAGGACCGATGCCCTGCGGCGCCTGCCGCCAACTGTTCGCTGAATACGCCCCCAACGCCACGGTCTTCGTCTCCGATTCCGAGTGGCCGGAAGCCACGCGGTCCTTCACCGTAAGGGAACTGCTGCCGGAGGCGTTTATGTTTGGGAAGGAGTGAGGATTGGATCGAGAGTGGCTGGGCTTTCCTGATTTTCCCCGGCCGTCCCAGTTCGAACGGGCGGGCTATTCTGTAATGTTATTCCACCCGCGGCTTGGATACGCTCCGGTCTTGGAATGGACTTCGTGAACCGCATCGCTTCCGTCGCCTGCTTCGACCGCGAGGCCTACACCGACATCGTCCGGGATGAGAAGGCCACGGGGGCGGCGTTGAAGGTGGTTGCGCTGGCGGGATGGGCCTGCAGTCTCGGGAGCCGGAAGGTGGATCCGGTCGGGTGGTTCGCGGACATTGTGTTCGTGTTCACGGTGTTCTTCGCGGCGACTGTGGCGGCGCTGGTTGCGGCGTATAAGTATGATCCCGACGCGTGGCAATGGGGCGGGTTGAAGCGCGCGGTGCGGGCGTTGGGCTTCTCCACCGCGCCGGGAATCGCCGGGGCGGCCGGGTTGATATTCGGTCCCAAAATCGTCGCCGTGGCGTGGATCTGGTGCGCCGTCTCCTACGTCCACGCGCTGCGGCATGCCTTTGACTACAAGCCCGTCGGCGCGCGCGGGCCGATCGGCGTGGCTGTAGTTCTCTGCGGGGCGGTTGCCGCCTGGGCGTTTGGCGGAGCGATCCGGGGCGGGGTCGAATTCCTGGGGTTGCTGCTGATCCTGACGGCTGGCCTGTTCCATAAGGGGATTGCGCGGTGGTTCTTCGGACACGGCGCTTCGGGTGGAGCGGCGGCCCGGAAGAAGCCCGGATTCTGGGGCGGATTGGGCCGGCAACTGGGCGAGACACGCGCGCTACTCCAAGGGAAAGGCTGGGACGTCACACTGCGTGAATTGGTCGAGACCTTCACCCTCATTCAGACGCGGGCAAGGGAGGCCGAAGCCGCCGCGTCGCCGCCCTTGTCGGAGGAAAAGCCCGACGACGAGAATGTCGGCGCCAAACGCGATCCGGCTCCGGGGCGGGGAGATGGTTCCGGGAAAGAGGATGGGGAAACGCCGAAGGAAACACCGCCCATCGTTCCGCCGCCGCTTCCGAAGTCCGATGAAGGGCAAGAAACGGACGAAGACGGAACGGGGAAGAGGCAATCCACGGCGAAGGCGCCCGAAACCGCCGTTGCGCCGGAACCCGAGGAAGAATGGGAACAAGATGCGGAAGATGTTCCAGCGCCGGAACCGGAATCGGATCAGGTCGAGCCCGCCGAGACGTCAGAGGGCCCCGGAGAGTCGCCGCTGACCGTGGCCCGGGTTTGTGGGCGGGTGTTCGACGAGAATATCTCCGGCTACGAATCGAGCGCTGTCTTCCGCGAGGAGTTCAAAGGCCGGAGTGTGTCATGGCGGGGGCGGCTCAAGCAGGCGGAGGAGTTCAGCTATGACTCGGTCTTCGGGAGCGAGCCGGGGGCAAAGGCTCTGCTGGAGATCGCGGAACTGGCCACCGGTTACGGGAAGTTGCCGGTGGAAGCGGTGGTCCGTCTGCCGGTCGAAGAGCTGTCGGTCGCGCGGGAGAGAATCGGTGGCGAATCCGCATTCGTTGGGGAACTGGTCGAGAGCGATCCTTACGCCCGGCGGGTGTTTGTGAAGGGGCGTTTGGCGGGGTGAGTTCCAGACGATCCGTCCTTCCGGACGCCTCGTGTTTGCCGACGGATTGACGCGAGTGTGGAACCCGTTGTTCGCGAGGTCATGAAAACCGTGACGATCTGGGATCTACGCCAGCGTCGGCTGGAGGCGGAGGCGCTTCTTCAGACTGAAAACGGAGGATCGTGAGCGCGTTCATGCCTGGCGATTCTCGGCCTTCCTTCTCAATCGAACAATCCCTTGATTTCCTCCCAGCTCAGGCTTTCGGCGAAGGCGGTTTCGTCGCCGAGCATGCCCTTGGCGATGTCGCGTTTGCGTTGCTGGAGGTTCAGGATCTTCTCCTCGACGGTGCCGCGGGCGATGAGCTTGTAGCTGGTGACGACGTTCTTCTGGCCGATGCGGTGGGCTCGGTCGGTGGCCTGGTCCTCAACCGCAGGGTTCCACCAGGGATCGAAGTGGACCACGGTGTCGGCGCCAGTGAGGTTGAGGCCCGTGCCGCCGGCCTTGAGACTGATCAGGAAGACGGGGATGTTGGCGTCCTTCTGGAACTTCTCCACAACTTCCTGGCGGTTGCGGGTGGATCCGTCGAGTTGACAGTAACCGATCTCCTCGGCGTCGAGGCGTTCGCGCAGGAGGTTGAGCATGCTGACGAACTGGCTGAAGACGAGGATGCGGTGGCCTCCGTCGATGGCCTCCTCCAACAGTTCTCCGAAGAGGTCCAGCTTGGCAGAGGCTTCCTCTTCCTTGATCTCGGGCAGGTCGAGCAGACGGAGATCGCAGCAGATCTGCCGGAGCCGCAGCAGGGCCTGCAACGCGACCATCCGGCCCTTGGCGGAGCCTTGTTTTTCGTCAGCTTTGAGAATTTCCTGCCGGCTGGAGCTGAGGATTTGCTCGTAGACGGCGGCCTGTTGGGGCGTCAGGTCACAGTGGGAGACCTGCTCGATCTTGTCGGGCAGATCCTTGGCGACGTCCTTTTTCAAACGGCGCAGGACGAAGGGGCGAAGACGGCGGGCGAGGCGGTCCTGGATGGCGGCGTCCTTGTCGCGGGTGATCGGGACCTCGTAACGGTCGCGGAAGTCCTTGGCCGAGCCAAGGTAGCCGGGCATGAGGAAGTCGAAGATCGACCAGAGATCCAGCACGGAGTTCTCCATCGGCGTGCCGGTGAGGACGAGGCGGTTTCGGGCGCGGACGGCCTTCACGGCCTGGGCGTTCTGCGTTTGCCGGTTCTTGATGTGCTGGGCCTCGTCGAGCACGACGGTGTCGAACTCGTGCTTCCGGTAATGATCCAGGTCGCGGCGGGCGAGCGCGTAGCTGGTGACGACGAGGTCGGATTCGGGAATGCGCGCGAAGTCGGCGTGGCGGTTGGGCCCGTGGAGTTTCAGGGGCCTCAGTTCCGGCGTGAATTTTGCGGCTTCGGAGATCCAGTTGGCGACCAGACTGGTTGGGCAGACAATGAGCGTGGGGCGGCGATCGGCTTCCGGCGCTTCCGCTGCGGCGGCGCGGAGCAGGGCGAGGGTCTGCAGGGTTTTGCCGAGGCCCATTTCGTCGGCAAGAATACCGCCGAAGCGATTGTTCCGAAGGAAATTCAGCCAGCCGACACCGTGCTTCTGGTAGGGGCGCAGGACTTCATTCAGATCGCCGAGCGGCGGCGGATCGAGATTGGCTTCGCCGCTTTGGTCGAGAGCCTTGGTCCGCCATTCCTGCGGGGCGACGACATTCTCGAAGCCCATGCGGGAAAGCGTTTCGGAAAGGTAGCCGGCCTGGCGGGCGTCGATGCGGTAGCCGCCGTCTGCCTGGTCGGGTTCGCAGTCGAGCAGGACCTGGTTGAGTTCATCGACGGCCCCGGTGTCGAGGACGGCATTGCGGCCCGTCTTCAGTTTCGTGTGGCCAGAACCTGATAGCAGCAGGCGCTGGATGTCGGCTGGCGAGAAGCTCTCGCCGGAGCCGGACTTGAATTCAATTTTGAGGTCGAACCAGTTTTCGCCGGAGGGGATGACGCGGAACTCCGGTTCGATCCGGTCGATGCGTTCGACAGCGGGCTCCAACGTGCCTTCAAGTTCGCATTCCCATTCCCTTTCCAGCCTCTGGTAGACGCGGGCGAAGAAGGCGAGGATGGCGGGTTCGCCATTGATTTCGAGGCGGCCCTTGCGGTTGGGGCCGTGAAAGCCGGCGGCCTGCAGACGATGGAGCGCGGCGGCTTCGGCGCCTGGGTCGCGGGTGGTGTAGCGTTTTGGGTTCTCGGGATCGGGCAGCCAGAGCTCGGTCAGAGGCTCGTTGGCGCCCATAGTGAAGACGCGGCGGTCGTAGCGGCATTGGAGCTGCGCCTCCAGCTTGTGGAGGGTGCCGCGCAGGCTGAGGAGAAATCTCGGAGGAAGCGTGGCGATGACAAAATCCTCCAGAGCGAAGTCCGCCTGCAGTTCGCACCGGGCGACGAGCTCGGGCCAGTCGAGACTGAGGAAACGCGGCACGTCGGCGCGGGGAATGGTGACGGGGCGCGTCATGGCTTCCGCGCAGACCTTGGGGATGGTCAACGGGCGGAACTCGTCCTCCGCAAACACCCACATACGGTCGCCCGGCAGGGGAAGGGAGTTGGCGTTGTCCTGCTTTGCGCGGAGGGTGATTTCCCCGTTCGGCTCGAGCGCTGCCCGCACCGGGGTCCTGAAGGGCTCATCGATCACCCTAAGTTCGCGGTCTTTGCCGAGGGTGATGCGGCGATGATCCCGGAGATTGGGCAGAAGGTCCGAGAACTGGCAGACTCGGAGCATCAGCATGCCGGGCGTTTCGCCTTCCGCCAGTTCCTCAATGGCATCGAGCAGTCTGAGATCCCCTTCGTCGAGGGCGAAGGGGTGATCCATGCGCAGGGTGTTCAGCGGTTGGCGGCCCCGGGCCCAACGGCCCTCGAGATACAGCATCACCTTGTCGGCGGCGACCGAACGCTCAAAGTTGGGCGGGAGGACGACGCAGATCTCGAGAGGCTCGGCATTACTGTCGGAAGCCTCGGCGCGGGTGAGACATTTGTTGGGATTGCGTGTCGGGGCGGCCGGTTCCAAATCTTCGGGACGGGCGGGGGAGGAGCGTTTCGGCTTCCTGGTCTCCAGTTTGAAGTCCCCCTTGATGGCCTGAATGCCGACGGCGAGGGAGTGCGCGCAGATGGTTCCCCAGTCGCGGGACTCCTTGCAGCGGCAGAGGTTCTCGGCGTCGATGGCGCTCTTGATGACGAGGCCGGACTGGTAGGATGCCCCGCCCGCCTGGACGACGCCCTTGAGCAGGGGCGGCTTCCAGTCCGAGCTGAGGACCTTGCCGTCGCGCCAGTAGCTCCGCGCGCGCTGCATGGCCTCCCAACCGCCGATCTTGGTCAGCAGTTTCTCGGTGAGTTCCAGATCGGGCATCGGAATGCGGAGTGCGGAAACCGGGATGGGGAATACGGTCGCCGGATTTCAGAGTTGGGCGCGGGCACAAAAAAGGCGTCCCGCATCGGGCGGGACGCCTTGAGAGTCGAGGTCGGTGATCAGGCTGCCGTCGCCCCGTTGACCAAGCGGGTCAGATGGGACTTTTGACGGGAGGCAGTGTTCTTGTGGATCACGCCGTGTTTGGCCGCCTTGTCGAGGACGGAAGCCGCCGTCTTGAGGGCTGTGGCCGCTTCATCCTTCTTGCCGTCTTGGGCCAGGGATTTGACGGATTTCATCGCGGTGCGGACGCGCGTCTTCTCCGAACGGTTGCGGGCCTCCTTCTTGGCGGTGCTCCGCATACGCTTTTGTGCCGATTTTGTATTAGCCATAGGTAAATTCTAATTTTGAAAGCGGGTCACAGTAGCGAACGCAGGCCGGTTGTCAACGAGTTGTTCACAAAAAAGAAGCGCTTCATTTCCCCTGCTTGTCTCCGGCTCTTTCCCTGCTAAGCTCCCGCGAATCCCCGGCCGGGACGGGGAGTTGTTTGAACCTCTTTTGCCGCCTTTTATGAAGAAAACGCCTTCCAAGTTCCAATTCGCGGTCTTTCTGACCGGCTGTATCGTCCTCAACCTGACGGCTGCGCCTGAGGCCTTTGAAGTCGGCCCCGGGGATACCGGGCAACTTCCGCGAGGCAAGGAGGCGGACGGCATCATCGGCGATTTCGTGCTGCGCAACGACAAGGTGGAGGCGGTGATTTCTCAGAACGCCCACCTCCGCCGGGCCAACATGAGCACGTTCTACGGCGCCAACGGAATCACGCCGGGGTGTCTCTACGACCTCGCCCCGCGCGGCTCGAACAACGACCAGATCACCGTTTTCACACCCTCGGGGCAGCAGGGGGAGGTTTCCTACGTGCGGGTCCTCAAGTCCGGAGCGGATGGCGAGGCCGTCGTCGAGACGGTGGTCACGGCGGCGTTGAACAAGGGCCTCTACAAGCGGCACGAGTACATTCTCAAGGACGGCTGGCCGGGCGTGAAGATCGTCACGACGATGCGGAACGAGGGAAAAACCGTGATCAAAGGCAAGGTGGGCGACCGGTGGACCAATTTCTCCAAGCGGGGGAATTTCCTGGGGATCAACTGGGCGGACGCGGTGGATCCCGCCGACAAGGCGGGCTACGCGTTCGATTGGATCGAGTCGGAGGGAATGAAGCGGCCTGGCGCGGAGGTTTCCCTGAAACCGGGAGCGGAGATCTCCTTCGCCCGGTTCCTGGCCGTCGGTTCGTCTCCGGCGGAAGCGGTCGGCCATGTCGCCGACATGAAGGGGGAGGTGGAGCCGTTCTTTTTCAGCGTCAAGGACGATCAGGGTGAAGCCATCGACACGGCGCGGTTGACGATTCGCAATGGCAAGAGCGAGGTCGTCGCCTATCCCAAATCGCTGGGACGGATGCCGCTTTTTCTCCCCCGCGGAAACTACGCATGGGAAGTTCGTGACCATGGGCGGAAGACCCAAAGAGGCGAGGTCGCGGCGAAGGACTTTCCGGCAACGGTTGAATTGACGATGAGCGCGGCCTCTGCGGTCGCCTTTGAGATCAAGGACGAACGGGGAACGAGCATTCCCTGCAAGGCGCAGTTCCTCGGGATCAACGGGACGAAATCGCCGGACCTTGGCCCGGACAACCGCGCGCACGGCTGCAAGGACCAATTTCATTCGGAGGACGGCTCCTTCCAGGTGCAGCTCGATCCGGGGGAGTATCGCATCGTCGTGACGCACGGCGTGGAGTTCAGTCACCTGGCGAAGGAAATCAAACTGGAGGCCGGCAAGACCGTTAAGATCGCAGGCATTCTCAAGCGGTTGGTCGATTCCAAGGGCTGGGTGAGCACGGACTACCACAATCACTCCACGCCCAGCGGCGACAACACCTGCGGGACGGATGACCGCGTCATCAACCTTGCCGCCGAGCAGATCGAGTTCGCCCCCACCACTGAGCACAACCGCCTTTACGACTGGACGCCGCACATCGCGAAGCTGGGGTTGGGCCGGGAGATCAACACCGTTCCGGGAACAGAATTCACGGGCACGATGGCGCACATGAACATGTTCCCGGTGAAGCCGGTTCCCTTCGTCCAGGATGGCGGTCTGCCGGCGTATCAGCTGGATCCCCGGTTGAATGCGCTCGTCCTGCGCCGCTTCCAGGGCGAGGAGCCGTCCCGCTGGATCCACATCAACCATCCGGACATGATCCAGAACTTCAACGACCGCGACGGGGACGGTCGCGTCGATGGCGGCTTCCATGGATTGACCGACATGATCGAGGCCATCGAGACGCAGAATTATGCGGCGTCGCGCATCCTTGATCCATTTCCCTGGTACACCTATCGGAGGGGGACCAAGGAATATGCGGCCGTGTCCCGGGAATTCCAGTGGCTGCAGAACCTGAATCGCGGTCACCGCTACTGGGGCATCGCGGTGTGCGACGCGCACAAGGTCCACGGCAACGGCGTGGGTGGCTGGCGCACCTACGTCCGTTCCTCCACCGATGAACCGGCCAAGCTGGACTGGAAGGAGCTGAGTCGGAACAGCAAGGCTGGTCAAATGATCCTCTCCACCGGGCCGTTCCTCGAAGTGGAGACCGCCGACGGCCAGATCGCGGGTGGTCACACGCGCGGCAACGCCGGCGTGCGGCTCAAGGTTCGCGTGCAGTGCACGGACTGGATCGACATCGACCGCGTGCAGGTTTTGGTCAACGGCCGCCAGCGCCCGGACCTCAACTACACCCGCGCGGCGCATCCGAAGAAGTTCAAGGACGGCGTGGTGAAGTTTGATGAGACCATCGACGTGTCCCTCAGCGAGGACTCGCACGTGATCGTGGTCGCCTACGGGGAGAACTTTGACCTGAAGACCGGTTACGGCACGAGCGCGCAGGCGTCGATCAAACCGTGCGCCTACAACAACCCGATCTTCGTGGACGTGGACGGCGGCGGCTTCAAGCCCAACGGTGATTTGCTCGACTACCCGTTGCCCGTGAAGGGCGTCTCCGTCGAGGATGTGAAGGCGATGATGGAGAAGCGGGCGAAGTGAGTCGCGGGAATGGACGGGGATCGGGGTGAAGGTCAAAGCGCACGACCATGAAAACGGAAGATTCCACGTGGACGATCAGGCGGCGGTGTTCTGAAGATTGGGAAAAAATGTCCGGCGATGACCGGAAGCGTTTCTGCGACACGTGTCAGAGATTTGTCTTCAACGTTTCCGCGATGGACCGCGATGAGCGCGAGGCGTTCGCGGATCCGGCCAATCGCCGGGAGTGTGTCTATTACGCGCGTCGCTCGGACGGGGGCGTGGCGGACTTGTCCTTCTTCGCAAGGTTGAGGCGGAGGTTTCCCTCGCTGGGGAAACTGGGCTGGACGGCGATGATCGCCATGTTGCCTCTTTCTCTCACGGGATGCATGGGCGTGAGGTGCGAGGAACCGCGAAATGATCGGCCGGCTTCGCGGGACGATTCGCTCCCTTCGGGATTGGAGAACACTCAACCGCAATCTGGGGCGGGGTTGGAGAGGTTGACGCCGCCGGAGAAGGGCGCCTCTGGCGAGAATGTGATCAGTAATCAGTGATCGGTATTCAGCCTCCGTTTTCAGCTGCCTGACTTGCGATCAAGATCCGAATACTGAAACCTGATTACTGAATACTCTCGTCCCGTCAGTCGCCCAGCTCGACATTCCAGTAGGCGATGTCGAGGAAGCGTTTCCAGCTTTCGTGTTTCTCGCGGCCGAGGTTGAACTCGACAAAGGGTCGCCAGCGGGGTTTTCGCGGCTGCCGGATGAGATGCATGTGGGCCTCATGCGGGGTGCGGTTGGCCTTGCGCGTGTTGCAGGGAATGCAGGAGCACACGATGTTCTCCCACGTCGTCGGGCCGCCGCGATCGCGGGGGATGACGTGGTCGAGATTCAGGTCCTTGCGTTCAAAGATCTTCCCGCAATATTGGCAGGTGTTCTTGTCCCGTTCGAAGATGTTGTGTCGCGTGAACTTGACCTCCTTGCGCGGCAGTTTGTCGAAGACCGCCAGCACGATCACCCGGGGCACGCGAACGCGGAATGAGATGCCCCCGATGGACTCGTCGTGCGGTTCCTCCTCGGAGAAATAGCGCCACTCGTCGAAGCTGAAGGTCTGGAAGACGCCGTCGTCGTCGCCCAATACCACCTGGGCATGGCCTTGAAAGAGGAGGGCGAGCGCGCGGCGGACAGTTGTGACGTGCACCGCCTGCCAGAGGCGATTGAGCACCAGCACCTGTTTGTTGAGGCATCCGGTCATTTTTCGGGGCCTTTCCGAAAACAATGGCGCGGAACGTAGCAAAAGGGACAGATGAGTGTCAACGCGCGCGGGAAATTGTAACCGGATTGCCGCGAAGGTGTTGCGGGGCGAGGACGACGAACCAGTTCCCCTCGACGCGACGCGCAACCCGGACGCGGAATTTTGCCTTGCCGGTCGCGAAAGCGGCGGGGGATGGTTGCGGCGATGGCCTCCACCAAGATCACGCCGGCCGACATCGCGGGCTTCAAGTCGCGCGGGGAACGCTTTGTGTCGCTGACGGCCTATGATTTTCCGATGACGCGCCGGTTGGACAGGCTGGGGGTGCCGTTGATCCTGGTTGGGGATTCACTGGGCATGGTCGTGCTTGGCTACGAGGACACCACCCAGGTGACGATGGAGGACATGGAGCATCACCTTCGGGCCTGTGCCCGCGCCAGACCTTCGGCCCTGCTTGCGGCGGACATGCCCTGCGGCAGCTACGTGACGGCGGCCCAGGCTGTGTCGAATGCGCGCCGACTGGTAGCGGCCGGAGCCGACGCGGTGAAGGCCGAGGGCGGTCGGCGCATCGAGACGCAGATCCGGGCGATCGTCGAGGCGGGAGTCCCGTTCATTGGACACCTGGGAATGTTGCCCCAGAGCGTGCGTGAGGAGGGCGGCTACCGGGTCAAGGGGAAGTCGGACGACGAGCGCGAAGCCCTGCTTGCGGAGGCCCGGTTGTTGGAGGAATGCGGCGCGTTTGCGGTTGTGCTGGAGTTGATCAAACCCGAGGTTGCGAAGGAGATTGCCGGAAGCGTTTCGATTCCCACGATCGGCATTGGAGCCGGGCCGGACTGCGATGCGCAGATCCTGGTGACCAACGACCTGCTGCGGACCGCGGGCGACTACATTCCCCGCCACGTGCCCGCCGCCTCGACCAACGTGGGAGACGCGACGGACGCGGTCATCCGGGAATGGAAGACCGCCATGGAAGGGCTTTGAAGCGAACCTGACCAAGAAGATGGCCTCCCGAAAACTCACCCACATCGACGCGAACGGCGAAGCCAGCATGGTGGACGTTTCGGCCAAACCGGTCCAACTCCGCGAGGCGGTCGCGCGCGGTGAGATCCGGTTGCAACCCGAGACCGTGAAGCTGATCGGTTCCGACAAGATCGCCAAGGGCAATGTCCTGGCGACGGCGCGCCTGGCCGGAATCATGGCGGCCAAGAAAACCGGGGAGTTGATCCCCTTGTGTCATCCGTTGCCGCTGACCCACGCCGAGGTGAATTTTGAGATCCCGGAGTCGGGCGACCGGATTGTCATCACCGCATCCGCCAGGATCGCCGCGCAGACCGGCATCGAAATGGAGGCCCTGACCGCCGTGAATGTCGCCGCCCTGACGATCTACGACATGTGCAAGGCGGTGGACAAGAAGATGCGGATCACCAACGTGAGACTCATGTCCAAGACCAAGAAGACAGTGTGAACTCGGAGCGTCCAGTATCCGGTGTCCCGATGTCGGTCAGACGGCCGGCGCGGGAAAGGTGGGGCGAATTGTCCTCAATGAGCCGGCGTGGGCAATTCAAGCCCGGCTCACCGGGGCGGGTGAGCCCCGCCTCGTTGCTCGAGAATCAACAGCCATGTCCCAGACCCTGAAACACCTTCGCGCCCTGGCTGATCCGACCCGGTTGCGCATCGTCGCGCTGCTGGAGGACGCCGACCTTTCCGTCAACGAGATCCAGGAGATCACCGGCATGGGCCAGTCGCGGATTTCCACGCACTTGGGCGTCCTGGTCGAGACCGGCCTGCTGACCTCCGAACGCAAGGGGAAGCGGAGCTTCTACCGACGGCGCGGCGATATCGACAAGGCGGCCCGAGGCGTCATCGAATTCGCCGTTGGCGGAGCCGGGGAACTGCCCGAGAGGGAGTCGGACAAGGTCAACCTACGGCGCGTGCTCGATGAACGTGAGCAAAAGGAGCAGGCCTATTTCAACCAGGTGGCCGGGCGTTTCGACCGCAGTTATGGCCCGGGGCGTTCGTGGCAGGCCTTCGGGCATCTGCTCCTGCGGTTGCTGCCGCCGCTCGAAGTGGCGGACCTCGGCTCGGGCGAGGGGCTGTTGAGCGAACTGTTGGCGCGACGTTGCAAGCGCGTCATTGCGGTGGACAACTCTGACAAGATGGTGGCCTACGGCGCCAGGAAGGCAAAGAAGAACGGCCTCAAGAACCTGGAATTCCGCCTCGGCGATCTGGAAAAACCGCCCATTGATCCCGGGAGCATGGATCTCGCAATCCTGAGCCAGGCCCTGCACCACGCGGCGGATCCGGCGCGGGCGATCGCATCCGCCGCCGGCATCCTGCGCAAGGGCGGCCAGATCATGATCCTGGACCTGCATGAACATGGGTTCGACAAGGCCCGCGAGCTTTATGGCGACCGTTGGCTTGGATTCGCCAAGAGCGATCTCCACAAATGGCTGGAACAGGCGGGGTTCGGCGAGATCGAGATCGCCATCGTCGCCCGGGAGGAGGAGCCGCCGCACTTTGAGACGATCCTGGCGATGGGTGTCAGGAACTAGCCGGCCCAGCCGGTGAGTGGATCGGGGAAAGCGGACCGGGCGTGCGGTTTCCGTATCGGGTAGGGAAAGCGCAGGGTGGGAGGCAATTTGGCAGCCTCCCGGAAGATCGCCTCTGTCACGCGCCGCGTTTCTTCTTCGTGACGGGCGATTTCTTTGCCTTGGCTTTCGTCTTCGGCTTGGCGGCGGTCTTGGCGTTTGCTTTCGCCTTTGCCTTTGGCGATGCCTTGGCCTTGGGGGCGGGCTTCCGTCTCGGAGCGGGCTTCTTTCCCGTTGGGCCGCTCATCATGAAGTCCAGGTAGCTCTCGATCTTCGCCTTCATCTCGCCGCGGGGGACGATGGCGTCGATGAGGCCGCGTTCCATGAGAAATTCGGAGGTCTGGAAGCCGTCAGGCAGCTCTGCCTGGGTGGTGTCCTTGATGACGCGGGCGCCGGCGAAGCCGATGGAGGAGCCAGGTTCGGCGATGATGAGGTCGCCGACGGAGGCGTAGCTGGCCATGACTCCGGCGTAGGTGGGGTTCGTCAGGACGCTGATGAAAGGGAGTTTCTTCTCGGCGTGGTAGGCGAGGGCTCCGCAGGTCTTGGCCATCTGCATGAGGCTGAACATGCCCTCGTACATCCGCGCGCCGCCGCTGGCCGAAATGATGACCACGGGGATTCCCCGCTTCGTTCCGGCCTCGATGACCCGGGTGATCTTCTCGCCGACAACGGCGCCCATGGAGCCGCCGATGAAGCGAAAGTTCATCACGGCGAGCGCGACTTCGTGAGAGCCCATCCGGCCGATGCCGGTCGTGACGGCGTCCTTGTGGCCGGTCTTGTCGCGAGCGACATCGAGCTTGGCCTTGTAGGAGGCGACGCCGGTGAACTCAAGGATGTCGACCGCGAGCATGTCGGCGTCCATCTCCCTGAACGAGCCCGGTTCGACGAGGGATTCGATGCGTTTCCAGCCGGTGATGTGAAAGTGGCGGCCGCAGTGGTCGCAGACCTGGAGGTTTTGCTCCAGATCGCGATCGTACAGGAGGCTTTCGCACTGGTCGCACTTTTGCCAGAGGCCCTTGGGAATGTCCTTCTTCTTGTGCGTGCCGTCGCTGAGTTTGGGGCGGCGCAGGAAGGTCGTCTCGGTGTCCTCGGTGGGCGGCGTCAGGCCGGGGCCGCCGTCGTCGGGGGACTGTCGACCCCGCCGGAAATGGGGGTCTTCCGGATGGTCTTCGTGGTCGTATGGATTGTTGGCGGTCATTGCACGGCTCGGAGGGAGCTCGGTTCGCATCGCAAAAAGCCATTAAATCTTCGCGTGCAACGAGTAGCAACCGGATTTTTCGCCGTTCCCGATTCGGGGCTCGGCCTGTGGGAGGTTGAATTGCGCGTTGCCGGACAGTTTGGGCAAGCAACTGTGGAGCCTTTCCGATCTTACGCCCGGGGGCGTTATGAAGCTGGTTGCCCTCGCAGCGCGCGGGATGCGGACCATCACTTCAGCGAACCAAGGAAGGCCAGGAGATCGGCGGCTTCGTCGGCGGTCAGCGCCTGCAGGATGCCGACGGGCATGGTGGAGATCGCCGAGGGGCGCAGGGTGACCACCTCGCTTCGCGGCAACTCGATCAGTTCGGCGTTGACGTTCTTGAGGACGACCATTGTGGCTGTGCGCTTCACCAGGAAACCCGTGACGGAGGCGTCGTCCCTGGTTTCCGCCTCGTAGGCGACGAACTGCGGGTCGATGAATTTCGAGGGTTGGGTGATGTGTTCCAAGAGTTGGGAGGCGGTGTATTTTGCGCCGATCCTCCCGAGATCGGGGCCGAGTTCGCGCCCGCGCCCTTGGACGCGGTGGCAATTGACGCACTGCAGGCTTTCATGGAAGAAGACTGCGCGGCCGCGGCCGATGTCGCCCTTGCGCGAAAGAACCGTGGCCGACGCAAACGAGGTCCCGAGGCGTCTGGCGCGTCGTTCGTCGGGGAGAAAACGTTCGAACAGGTCCCGCACCTCGGGATTGGGCTGGGCCGCGCCGCGGTCGATGAGCTTCTGCTTGAGGCTGCCGTCGAATCCGGGTTCCCGCATGGCGCGGATGGCGCGCAGGGCGTTCGAGGTGTCAGCGAGGTATTCGTTCACGGCGTCGTCTCCGGAAAAACTCGGCAAGGTCCAGGACGGTCGGGACGCCGGTCCCTGCATTCCTGCGATCCAATCCAGCATCAATCGAAGGCCCTCCTCATCGACGACACTGGAGCCGAAGTGCGGCATGCGACCGGCGCCGAGCTTGGCCATCCGATAGGGGAGCAGGGAATGAAACGGACGGCCGGGCGCGACGATCCGCGCATCCGTGATGCCGAAGGCTCCCTGGCTGACGGGAGTGTCGATGAGCTTGGTTCGGTCGGTGGGGATGTTGTGGCGCACATCGAAGACGGCCGTGCCGCCGCCGCCCTGCATGTGGCAGTGGGAGCAGTTCACGTGAAGGTAGGCGCGAGCGCGGGAGTCGAGGTCGACGGAGTCATCGTGGGGCGGCTCCATACGTTTGTATTTCCGGCGGTTGACCGGTTCTTCGAAGAGTCCGGCGTTCTGGAGGTGGTCCAGTTGGTTGCCGCCGGCGCTTTGCTGCCGGTCGAGTTGTTCCGGTTTGAAGCCGTAGATCACGCCGCCGCGGGGCGTGTGGCAGAGCATGCATTCAGCCCGGCTGGCGAAATGCCAGGTCTGGCTCCGGACGCCACCGGGAGCGGCCGGATCCTTGATCGTCAGAATGCGTTCGGAGGCTTCCGGACCGGCGAGGACGGCGTCGGTCTGTTCCTCGTTCCAGATGTAGTTGTAGGGCATCCATGCCAGGCCGTTGAAGTGGAGGATCTGGGTCTCCAGCCTGCGGCGGGACGCGGGATTGCCTTCCTCCATTTCCAGGGACAGGGTCTTCGCGAGAACGGAGTTGGAGGGGAATGACCATTCGCCCCGCAGGACGCCGAGGGCGGGGTTGTTCTTCCTGTGGACCCCTAGTTTGCCGAGGTTCGGAACCGCGAGCAGCCGTTGGCCGGTCGCGTGGTCGGCCCAAGGTTCGACGTTGATGTCGTAGGGGATCACACCTTTGGCCGGGCGAAGTCCGGCTACGGAAGCGAAAAGCCCCGTTTCGCTCAGCTTCCTTGGGAAACTGGCGCTGGCGTCGTCGGACGCGTTCGGAGTCAGTCGGTAGATGCCTCCGGCGTAGTCCACGACGAGAACCTCGCCGTCGAGTCCCTGGCCGTAGCAGATGATTTGCAGCGACGTGGCGGCGATCTCGCGCAGGTTTTGCCGGACGCCCCGGTTGGCGCGCAAGGCCCACATCTTCCCTGTGACCCAATCCCCGTAGAGATAGGCGCCACGCAGTCCGGGCAGCCGGGAGCCCCGGTAGACGAAGCCGCCGGTCACCGACATGGCCTCGGTGTGAGGGTGCTCGGCGATGGGCGGAATGATCGGCGTCGGGCCCCGAGGATTGTCGGGTTTCACGGTTTGCTGGCTTCCCTCCATGACGCTCCAGCCGTAGTTGCCGCCGCGTTGGATGCGGTAGACCATCTCCCACAATTCCCAGCCCACATCGCCGACCCAGAGTTCGCCGGTCTCACGGTCGAAACTCATGCGCCAGGGGTTGCGAAGGCCGTAGGCCCAGATCTCGGGGCGCGCATTCTTCAGGTCGATGAAGGGGTTGTCTGCGGGGATCGCATAGTTCAGTCCGCCGTCCGCCCGGTCCACGTCGATGCGGAGGATCGAGGCGAGCAGGTCGCTGAGGTCCTGGCCGGTGTTCAACGGGTCCGGCGGGCTGGGAACTTCGGAATCTCCCGTGGAGATGTAGAGGAAGCCGTCCGGGCCAAACTGTAGGCTGCCGCCGTTGTGGCCGCCGGAACGCCAGCGGATGAGGACGCGCTCGCTCTTGGGATCGACGACCGGCACGGGAGCCTTGTCGACGCGGAACTCGGAGACGAGCGTCCCGTTGTCGAGCCCCTGGTCGAGGATGTAACAGACGTAGATCTGGCGGTTTGTCTCGTAGTCGGGATGAAAGGCGAGGCCGTAGGCGCGGGCTTTGGGGGTGATCTGCTTCAGATCGAGGGCCAGTTCGCGAGAGCCGGTTTCGTTGTCGTTGCTGAAGGTCCAGACCTTGCCGTCGACCTCCACTATCCACCAGCGGTCCGAGCCGGGTTCGGCGACCATCTCAACGGGGTTCTTGAATTCGACCGCGGGGAAACGGCGTTCCACCGTGTAGGGAGGGGGAGGCTCGGGGGAACCGTGAATTCGGGAGACGGTCCAGGGCGCGCGCGTGGCCGCCGCGACGTCCGATGGCGGGCAGGGGAGAAGGAGGGAACCTGCGAGGAGAAGGAACGGAAGCCGGAGGCGCGGAGAGGGTCGTGACATGGTCTTTTCCTGAGGATGGAATTCGCGCGGAGGATTGGGGCAAACCACGGATTGCGCAACGCCGATTTCGACCTTGGGGGAGGTGGTTGAAAATACTTGGTGGACGGAGTGGGGCGTCCCGGCTGCTGGCATGGAGGATGTCGGTCTTTCCGCAGTCGGTGTCTTCGATCAGAACGAGGCTTCCGCCTAGACAAGGATGTCCCGGACCACGTGCGCGTGTTCGACGCCGGTGAGGCGGGCGTCCAGACCTTTGTAAGGAAAGGTGAGGCGTTCGTGGTCGAATCCGAGCAGGTGTAGAATCGTTGCGTTGAGGTCGCGGACATGGACGGGGTCGTGGACGGTGTTGTAGCTGAAGTCATCGGTCTCGCCGTGGACGATGCCGGGTTTGACTCCGCCGCCGGCCAGCCACATGGAGAAGCAACGGGGATGGTGGTCCCGGCCAAAGTTGGTTCGCGTGAGTTTGCCCTGGCTGTAGATGGTGCGCCCGAACTCACCGCCCCATACCACCACGGTGTCGTCGAGAAGGCCGCGTTGTTTGAGGTCGGTGATCAATGCGTGACAAGCCTGATCAACATCGCGGCATTGTCCGCGCATGCGCACGGGGAGATTTGAGTGTTGATCCCATCCGCGATGAAAGAGTTGGACGCAGCGCACGTTGCGTTCCGCCATGCGACGCGCGAGGAGACAATTGAAGGCAAACGTGCCGGGGATCTCGACATCTGAACCGTAGAGTCGCTTTACCGAAGCGGGTTCGTTCGCCATGTCGGCGAGTTCGGGGACGGAAGCCTGCATCCGATAGGCCATCTCTTGCTGGGAGATCGTGGTCTGAATCTCTGGATCGCCGATCTCTTCAAAGTGCCGGCGGTTCAGCGCGCCCGTCAGGTTCAGCATGGCGCGACGGGTCTGCCGCGAAACGCCCGAGGGATTCGAGAGATAAAGGACGGGGTCGCCGTTGGACTGGAAGGTCACGCCCTGGTAGCGGGTCGGCAGGAATCCGGAGCCCCAGAGGCGCGCAAACAAAGCCTGGGTGGACACGTTGGCGGTCCACTTTGACGTGTTGAGCACGACGAAGTCCGGCAGGTTTGGATTGCCGCTGTCCAAGGCATAGCTGAGCCAGGCGCCCAGGCTCGCCTGTCCCGGAAGTTGGCTGCCTGTGCACATCAGGGTCTTGGCCGGGTCGTGGTTGATCGCGTCGGTGCGCATGGTCTTGACGACCGCGAGTTCGTCGATCATTTGCGCCGTGTGGGGCAGGAGATCGCTTACCCAGGCTCCGCTCTGTCCGTATTGCCGGAACTCGGCGAAGGGCGGCGCAATCGGCAGACGGCTCTGCCTGGCCGTCATGTTCGTGATCCGCTGCCCCATGCGGATGGAATCCGGCAAGTCTTGGTCGAACCGATCACGCATGCCCGGCTTGTAGTCGAAGGTCTCCATCTGGCTCGGGCCGCCCGCCATGAAAAGATAGATCAGGCGTTTGGCTTTCGGACGGAAGTGCGTGACCTTCACCGGACCCGGCTTCGCTGCCAGCAGAGCGCCCGCGCCCATTGTTGCGGCGGCGATAGTCTTCAGGAAGTGTCGGCGGGTGGCTTTCATTGCTTGGCCTTCACCATGTCGAGGTTCAGGAGGGAATTCATCAACATGGTCCAGGCGGCATGCTCGGCCGTGAGCTTCTCGCCGCCCAAATTGACGGAAGCCGTGGCGGTAAACTGTTGGCGGAATTCGTCCAGGCCGCTCTCGAGCAATTCCAGTTCTGAGGAATCGGGGGGGCGCCCGGTCACTTTTTCCCAAGCGTGGCGAAGGCCATCGTTGTCGGGCGCCTGGCGATCCAGCGCCTGCCGGGCAAGTTCCCTGGCGGCTTGGAAGAACTGAGGCTCGTTCATCAACACAAGGGCCTGAAGCGGGGTGTTGGTCCGCTCCCGGCGAGCGATGCAAACCTCCCGCGTTGGAGCGTCAAAGATGGTCATGGCCGGATGCGGGATCGAGCGTTTCCAGAATGTATAGACACTGCGCCGGCGGGTAGCCGCTCCCTTGTCCGGCACATAGACCCGGGTGTTGGATACCTTGAGCGCCACGGACTGCCACAAGCCGGCCGGTTGAGGAGGCTTCACGCTCCGGCCATACATGGATCTGTCGAGCAAGCCGGACAATGCCAATGCCTGGTCGCGCAGCATCTCCGCATCCAGCCGGAAACGAGGGCCGCGTGACAGCCAGCGGTTCTCCGGATCGGCTTGATGGGCGGCCACGCTCGCGAAGCTGGTCTGCCGGTAGGCGCGACTGGTGACGATGTATTTGATCAACTCCTTGACGTCCCAACCATTTGCGACAAAGCGATGGGCGAGATGATCGAGCAGTTCGGGATGCGAGGGGACTTCGCCCTGGGATCCGAAATCTTCCGAGGTTTTCACCAGGCCGACGCCGAAGAACTGCTGCCAGAACCGATTGACCGCCACGCGGGCCGTGAGCGGATGGCCCGGGTCCACCAGCCATTTCGCAAAACCGAGTCGATTGGTTGGCAGCCCCTGGTCCATCGGTGGCAGAGCCGCCGGAGTCCTGCGTTCCACCTGCTCTCCGGGCTGGTCGTAGAGGCCGCGCCGGTAGATGAACGCGGGACGCATCTGTTCGCGTTCGCGCATGATCAAGGTGGTCGGGATCGCGAGTTCCAACGCGGCCAGTTTCTTACTCAATGACTCGCGCTTCAGCTTGTCCTTGCCGGCGGCGTTGATCTTCCGCTTCAGATCGGCGACGCGCTCCGATTGCTCTTCGCTGGGGAAACCAAGGAAAGGCGGCGGGCTTTTCTTGCGTTCCGTGTGGGACAGTCCATCCAGGTTGTTGAAGAAGGCGAACAGCTGGTAGTACTCGCGTTGGCTGATCGGATCATATTTGTGATCATGACATTGAGCGCAGCCCACCGTGAGGCCGAGGTAGACCGTTCCAATGGCATTCACCCGGTCCACCACGTTGTTCACGTAGAGCTCTTCCGCGAGCGCTGAACCGGCGCTGTTCGAAAGATGCAGCCGATTGAAGCCGCTGGCGACCAGTTGCTGGGTGGTGGGCGTTGGCAGAAGGTCGCCGGCGATTTGTTCCACCGTGAATTCGTCAAAGGGCTGATTGCGATTGAACGCGCGGATCACCCAGTCGCGATACGCGTACATTTCCCGGTAGTCGTCGGCGTGCAACCCGTGGGTGTCTCCGTAGCGCACCAAGTCCAGCCAATAGCGGGCCATATGCTCGCCGAAGTGTTGCGACGACAACAGGTCATCCACCAGGCGCTCGTAGGCGTCAGGACGTTTGTCGGCGAGGAAACGCCGGATTTCGGCAAGCGACGGGGGCAGTCCGGTGAGATCAAACGCCAACCGGCGTATCAAGGTCCTCCTGTCCGCCTCTTGGGAGGGGACCTTGGTTTGACGCGAAAGCGCTCGCCATACGAAGCGGTCGATGGGGTGATTGTTCCATTCCTTGTGGTCCGCCTGCGGCGCCGTCGGGTCGGTGATCGGCAACAGCGACCAATGCGTCTGATACTCCGCGCCGGAAGCAATCCAGGCCCTCAACAGCGCCTTCTCGCGGTTGTTCAGTTTCTTGTGCGACTCCGGAGGAGGCATCCGGTCGCCTTCATCAGCGGCAGTGATGCGCTGGATGAAGGGACTCTTGTCGGGATCTCCGGGAACAATGGCGGGACCGCCCCGCCGCGACCCATCGGTCGCGGAAGAAAAACTGTCCAGTCGCAATCCTGCCTTCGGTTTGCCTCCCGGCCCGTGGCAGGCGAAGCACTTGTCCGACAGCAGCGGTCGAATGTCGTTTCGAAAGTCAATCGCCTGCAACACGCCCGCGGCCGCCAGGCAAAAGACCGTGATGATGAAGCGCGCCAAAGTCATTGGTTGATTCAAACGGAGTGTTCCGGTTCCTCGACAAGAGATGGGGACGCTGTTTCTCGCCTGATTCTTCCTGTGCGATTGGTCCCGCGCTGCGTTGAAGGCGTTGTTCTGCCTGGCGACATCGATAGAACTGGGATTCTGCGGCGTAAGAGCCGCCCTCCACGGCGCTTCGAGCGGCGGTTGGATCAGGACGAGGTGGCGTTGACGACAGCGGTGGTGGTCGCGTTGACCACAGCGGCCTGTTGCGCCATGACGGCGGACTGAATGGCCCGTTTTGCGGCGCCGCGCAGCACGGAGCCGTTGACAATTTCTGTGATGCGTTCAGCCCGGCGCTCCAGATCGCTGCGGTCGAAGTGCACATTCAGAATTCCGGACGCGTTGGCGAGCGAGACCAGGATGGCGACCCTCGCGTCGACCTCGCTTTTCTCGCTGAAGATCGCGGCGCGGAGCGTGTCTATCAGCTGTTGTTCCGGGGCGTGGTCGACTTCCAGGTAGACCTTGCGGGAAAAGATCAGCAGCACCTTTTCCAGGGAATCCTCCAGAATGCCGCGTTCGCAGAGTTCCCGGGCGACCTTGTGCTTCAGGTTGTCGATGTGGGTGAAATCCTCGACCCAATCCGCGGTGGAACGGGGCTTCTCACAGGCCTTCACCCGCTCCAGAGCCTCGTCAAGGATGGGTTCGCCCGTGCTGGCAGGGTCGCTGACGCTGACGACCTGGGCCTCGTCTTCAGAGACCAGGAGATTTCCGTGGAGGATCAGTTCGGCAAGGATGGCGCCGCCGAGGGCGTGGGGATACTGGCCTGCCTGGGGGGCGATCGTGCCATCGGTGTCCCGCAACGCCAGGAGCAGGACCTGCTCATGCAGATAAAGATCAGGAGTGCTGTGGTGCATCGGAGGGTTCCTCGTTGGCGGGGCTGTCTGGTTGAAATTCCCAGCCTAGAAGCCGTCCATCCGCCCCGCCATCAAAAAACTGACCGGTTTCTCAACCGATCTTGTCCCGGATTTCGCGCATTGCGGTGAGGCAGGACTCGATATCCTCGGTGGTGTTATAGCCGTGAACGGCCAGGCGGATCCGGCCGGCGTGGTGCATGACGTGGATCTCGCGGGCTTCCAGTTCGTTGTGGATTTCGTGGGTTCTTGGATGAAGGAAGGCGTTGATTCCGGAGCATTCCCCGGGTTCGCGGCGGGGCGCCATCAGGGCGAAACCGAGTTCACCCAGGCCGGAGAAAAGCCGTTCCGCCAAGGGGTCCGCATGGGCGGCGATATTCGGCGTTCTGATCTCCTCGATGTAGCGGAGCGCGGCGTCGAGGGCGTAGATTGCCGCGAAATTTGGCATGCCCACGGAGAAGCTGACGGCGCCGCTTCGGGAGACGGCCTTTTCAAAACGGTTGGCCTCGAACGCGTTGGACAGGTGGAACCAGCCGCCGGCATGGGTGGTCAAGCGGGAAGCCGCGGCTTCGCCCACGCCGACGATGCAGCCGCCGTGGCTGCTCAGAATCCACTTGTGAGTGCTGGAGATGACGCAATCGGCGCCCTCGAGGTCGAGTTCAATCCGGCCGAACGCCTGGGTGATATCGACGGAGATCAATGCCTCGGGGGCGAGTCGGCGGACGGTTTCGACGAAGGGCCGCCAGCGAATACGGTAGCCGTTGTAAAAGCTGACCAGCGAAACCTGGACGAGGCGGGTGCGCTCGTTCAGCAGCGGTTCCAGGTCTTCAGTCTCGAGCGCGCCGTCGCGGGCTTTCCAGAGCGCTACGGTCGGCCGGGCTCGGTCGGTGAGCCAGGGCGTGGCGCCGGCGGGGAAATCGAGGTCGGTGATGACAACTTCGTCCCCTTCGCCAAGGTTCACAGCCTGCGCCAGGAGATTGTAGGCCTCCGAGCTGCAGGAACAGAAGGAGACCTCTGATGTGGTGAAACCAATGGCCCGGGCGGCGGCTTCTCGGCAGGCTTCGAGTTTGGCGAAATGCTGGTCGCGGCCGCGCATGCCCCGGGTCTTGTCGCGCCAGTATTCCTCCAGCGCGTCGTGGACCGTCGGAGCGGGGATGCCTTCGGCGGCGGTGTTGAAGTAGTTCATATTCCCCAAGGAGGGGAAATCGCGGAGGCGGGATTCGGGGGTGAGCATGGGGAACGGTTAACGTTGGATTCTAAAATCTCGAGTTCTCGTGGTCGCAGCCTTCAGGCCGCGGTTTGAGCGCTTAAGCGCGAGAATTCGGCGGCCGCAAGCAATCAGTTCTCGTCCTGGCGGACTCGAGGCGCAACGTGGAGGTTGCGACGGCATGTTTTTCTGAATGGGTCATTCCTTGGGCATCAGGGATCTTGCCAAGTCGGCGTAAACCTCGACTGCGCGGTCGAGTTGCTCGATCTCGATGAACTCGTCTGCGGTGTGGGCTTGGGCGATGTCGCCGGGGCCGAGGATGATCGTCGGGACGCCCTTCGCCGCAATCTTGCTGCCGTCGCAGGAGTAGTAGACCACCTCGCTCGCTTCGGATGCCGTTGTCTGCAGGCCCGCTTCGACCAGTGTGTGATCCGCGGCGAGTTCGAAGCCAGTGTCGACGAGGTGGGGTTCTTCGACGACGCATTGGATGCCATCGAGGTCTGAGACCGCAGCCTCGGACCGCGCGCGGATCTCCGCCATGACGGCGCGCCAGTCCTGACCCGGAAGCAGGCGGACGTCGATCTGGATGCGGCATTCCTCCGGCACGATGTTGACGCCGGCGCCGCCGTTGATCAGGCCGATGGAGCCGGTGCTGGGACCGAATTCAGGATGGTTGGTCAGGGAAAGCTCGTCGCGGAAAAAGGCATCCAAGGCGGGAATCACCCGCGACATGGCGACAATGGCGTTGCGCCCCTCGTCGGGACGACTGCTGTGCGCGGCTCGCCCCCGCGTAACGACGACGTATCGGAGGCAGCCCTTGCAACCGCGAACGATGCGAAGGGAGGTGGGTTCGCCGACAATCGCGAAGTCCGGCGGATCGAAATCCTCGACCATGCGCTTGACGCCGCGGAAGCGTGTCTCCTCGTCGACCATGCAACCAACGCTGAGGGTTCCGCGCCAGCTTTCGGGGGAGTCCCGCAGGTTCAATGCCGCTGACAACATGCCGGCGAGCGGCCCTTTCATGTCGGCGGAGCCTCGGCCCCAGAGCCGACCCTCCCGGATCTCGCCGCCGAAGGGATCGATCGTCATGCCATCGACGGCGACGGTGTCCATGTGGCCGTTGAAATGGACGTGCGGGCGGTCGGCGCCGTTGCGGACGCGCAGGATCAGGTTGGAGCGTTCGCCGACGACCGCTTGCGCCTCGCAGGGGACATTGTTTTCCGCGGCCCATTCGGAGATTCGCCGGGCGACGTTCATTTCGGCGGGGCTGGCGGGATCGTAGTCCGGGTTGACGCTGGGAATGCGCACCAGGTCGCGGGCCAGGGTGAGACAGGCGGATTCGGACATGCGGGAGGTTATATGGATTTAGAAAGGAAAAGGGAAACCGCTTTGCGGGGAGAATCGGGCGTGCAACCCGAAGTCGGCGTTCATTTACGAGCCGCTGCAATGATCTCCGCGCTGGTATGGCGCTCGCGGTAGCCCTCATGGGCGAGTTTCGCGACGATCTTCCCGTCCTGACCGATGATGAATGTCCCGGGGTGGGGGACGCCGCTCATGCGGCCGCGGGCATCGGTGTTCCGGATTTGGTACGCGTCGATTGTCCGGCTCCCCGAATCGGAAAGCAGCGGATAGGTGATGACGCGTTCCTTCGCGAAACGCGTCAGGACGGCGACGGAATCGTAGCTGACCGCGACGGGCTGGATGCCGGCCTTCTTGAACGCCGCAAGGTTCGATTGCAGCTCCACGAGCTGCTTCTTGCAGAACGGTCACCAGTCGGCGGAGCGGTGGAAGATCACCGCGACCTTGCCGTTCTTGAGCATGGCGTCCAGGGACTGGTCCCGGCCGTTCTGATCCTTGAGGGTGAAGGAGGGGGCCTTTGATCCCGTCTTGAGCGGATGGGCGGGGGCGAGGGGGTGATTCTGCGCGGCCGAACTGGACGGCAGGGTCAGCGCTGCGGCGGTCAGAAGCATGGCGAGGGCGGAATTGGTCTTCATGGCGGTTTCAGTATGCGATCTGGGGAGGTGATTTCTCAAATGCTGGATTATTCCTCGCGCTCTTCAACAAACAGTCCAACGAACCAATCATAGGTCGCTTCGGCCTATCAGAGTTTCGGGACTTTCCAGTCGGGGATGCCGCGTTCGGCGAGTTGTTTCTCGTAGCGGACTTTCTGGGGTTGCTCCGGCGCGTAGGAAGCGTTCTCATTGACCATCAGGGGGAGGGTTTCCTCCCACCACTTGTCGTAGGCCTTGCGCAGGCGGGCGACGACGTCGGGGTGTTGGTCAATGACGTTCACCTTCTCGTAGGGATCATTGGAGATGTCGTAAAGTTCGCGGTTGTTCACGAAACGCCAACGGGTTGTTCGGACCGCGCAGTTCCTGAACTTGCTCTTGTTGGGATCGTCGCCTTTCTGCCAGCGGCCCTGGTGGACGAAGAGTTCCCGATCGTTCCATTGGGCTTTGGGATTCTGCAACAGGGGCAGGAGATTGCGGCCGTCGATCTTCTGGATGCCGTCCGGGATCTTGACGCCGGCCAGCGAGGTGAAGGTCTTGTAGAGATCGATGTGGGCGGTCAGGGCGGGGATGTCGACGCCTTCTCCGAGGACGCCCTTCCATCGCCAGAACGCCGGGACGTGGGTGCCGCCTTCGTAAGGGGAACCCTTGCCGGTTTTGAAGCCGGCGGTCCAGACCTGGACGGGCTTGCCGTTGAGTTTGGCGCGTCGGCCGGCCTGGCCGTTGTCGGTCATGAAGATGACCAGGGTGTTGTCCCAGGCCTTCCACTCGTCGAGCTTCCTCATCATGAGGCCGAGGTTGTCGTCGATGTTCTCGATCATGCCGTAGCGGCCGGCGGTGTTTTCGTCATAGCCGAGGTCGAGGAACCGTTTCCGGTATTTCTCCGGGGCGAGCATCGGGCCGTGGGGGGCGTTGGTGGGGAGGTAGCAGAAGTAGGGCTTGCCGGCCTCGCGGTTCTTGTTGATGAAGCCGAGCGCAGCCTGGAAGAAGACGTCGGTGCAGAAGCCTCGGGTCTGCACGATGGTATCGTTGTGGAGGATGACGTTGTCGAAATACTTGCCCTCCTGCTCGCGGTTGGGCGGGAAGTCGGCGCAACTGCCTTCGTAGGCCTGACCGATTCCGCCGGCGCCGTGGATGAAGGTCTCGGTGAAGCCGCGGTTGTAGGGCTGGTAGGCGTCCTCGTCGCCGAGGTGCCACTTGCCGAAGATGCCGGTTGCGTAGCCGGATTGCGCGAGCAGTTCGACGAAGGTTGTCGTGCTGAGGGCCATGCGCTCGCGTTCCTTGATGGTGTGGGTGACGCCGTTCCGGAATTCATGCCGGCCGCTCATGATCGCCGAGCGGGTCGGCGCGCAGGTGGGGCTGACGTGGAAGTCGGTGAAGCGCGTGGACTTGTCGCGGAAGGCGTCGATGTGCGGTGTGCGCAGGACCTTGTTGCCGAGCGAGGTCACGTCGCCCATTCCCTGGTCGTCCGTCATGACCAGGATGATGTTGGGACGGGAACCGGCAAGGGACCGGGCCTTGGCGGCGTGGCTGGCCGGAACACACAAGACGAGGAGCGCAAAGAGGAGCAGCTTGGCGGTCTGTTTCATGAAAGCGGATTGTCGTGAAAACGAGCCAAATCCCAAGCCCCAAATCGCAAGGGTGGGGCGAAGCCCCCGCTGAGCCGAACCTTCGATGTGGACGCGCGTTGAAAACCTGAACGCCAGACCGGAGTCGGATTTGCCCCGCTGGGCGTCGGTCTGCAAGTCCCCACGTCCGGCTCGGGAGCTTCGCCCCACCGACGGCTTGCTGAGGACAGTTTGCTCCACCATTGATGCAGACGCGTCTGATCCTGCATAAGCCTGGCGTGGTGGCGCCGGGCTCCGCCTCGCGTCCTTTTCCGTTGGCGCCGCATCGTCGGGGCTCTAGGCTCGCGAACGTCCGGGAAGAGATTTAATCAGCTTTGAGGGAACACAGCATGGTGGCGGCAATATTTGGCGGCGGCGGCAAACTGGGCAGGGCGGCCCTGGGCGTTCTTAAGGCGAAGGGCTTTCGTGTTCGCGCCTTGTGCCATCGGACTTCCGTCGGCGGGGAGGACGTGGAGCAGATCACCGGAAGCGTCGCGGACATCGACGCGGTCAGGAAGACGGTTGAAGGAGCGGATATTGTCATCCAGATGGCCACGACAAAGGAGGACGCGGCGACGTTCTTCGATGTGAGCATCCGCGGGACCTTCAACATCCTGGAGGCCTGCCGCGAAGCGGGGGTGAAACAGTTCCTGCTGTTGGGCGGCGACGCGGCGATGGGGATCTGGTTTTACCCACAGCCGAAGCCGATCGACGAGACTCATCCGCTGACGGCCTATCCGGGACATTACGCATTCTCCAAGGTGATCGAGGAGGTGATGACGGAGCAGTATCACATCCAGTATGGCCTGCCGCACACCATCCTGCGCTCGTCCTGGGTTTTCGAGGGCGCGGACTTGCTCAACCATTTTTCCCTGCTGAAGAACGTGAATCCCGATGAGAAGGGTCACGGATTCGGCGAAGTCACCGATGAGATCCGGGACCTGATCCGACGGGGTGAGGAGCGCATCCCCATCCTGATTGACGCGGAGGGGCGGCCCTTCAAGCGGCATATCGTCCACCTCGACGACGTCATGCAGGCCTTCGGTCTGATGCTGGGCGAACCGAAGGCTTTCGGAGCCTCCTTCAACATCGCTGCTCCGGCGGTATTCGATTACCGCGAGGCCGCGGAATACCTGTCGGAAAAGACCGGCATCTCCACCGTCGAGCTGCGATGCCCGGACTACCATTCCTTCGAAATCGATATCGACCGCGCGCGGGCGACGCTGGGCTACGCGCCGGAGAACGACATCTTCCGCATGATCGACCGGGCGCTGGAAGCGGCTGGCTCCAACGATTGACAGACATTTATGAAACGAGAGTTCCATCACATCGGACTGCCCACGGACGAAAGTCAGCCGGGCGAGTTTTTCGTCGAGGACACCAAGGTCTGGGTGACCGATCCGCGCAAGCACCCCTACAAGGTCGAGTTCCTGCGCTTCGAGGCGGACAGCCCCGTCACCGGGCCCGTGCGCGACATGCCGCACGTCGCCTACCGGGTCGCGGACGTGAACGCCGCGATCGAGGGCGAGGAGGTGATCCTGGAGCCGTTCCAGCCGTCGCCGAATTTTACCGTGGCCTTCGTCATGAAGGATGGGGCGGTGATCGAATACATGCAGTTCGAACGGGAGGAAGACCTTCCCTGGTGAGGCGGCCATGAAACTCCAGGACAAGGTCATCGTCGTCACTGGCGGCACCTCCGGCATCGGGGAGGCCTGCAGTCGGCATTTCGCGGAACTGGGCGCTCATGTGGTCATGGCCTCCATCCAGGATGAGGCGGGAGCCACACTCGAAGCGGAACTGCGCGCGGCCGGTCGCAGCGCTTTGTACGTCCGCACGGATGTTTCCGACGAGGATTCGGTCGCGGCCATGGTCGCGCGGGCGGTGGAGGCCTTCGGCGGGATCGACGTCGTCCATTGCAACGCCGGAGTCTGGCGGAAGGGCAGGGCAACGGACTTCACCGAAGCGGACTGGAACTCGGTGATGGCGGTCAACGTCAAGGGCGTCTTCTGGACCGCCAAGCATTGCATTCCGGAGATGGAGAAGCGGGGCAACGGCGTCCTCCTGATCACGACCTCCGTCGCCGCCCACATCGGATTCCCTGCGCATGCACTTTACTGCGCATCGAAGGCGGCGCTGGAGGCCACCATCCGCTGCCTGGCCGCGGACCATGCCGGCAGCGTCCGCGTGGTCGGGATCTGCCCGGGCACCATCGACACCCCCATGTTGGCTGCGACCTGCGAGGGGTGGGACAAGCCCGTCGACGAGCTTTACGCCGAGGTCGCGAAGAAGATCCCGGTGCGACGATTGGGCCAGCCCATCGACATTGCCCACGCCGCGGCATTTCTCATGAGCGAGGAGGCGGGTTATATCAACGGGACCTCGATCGTCCTCGATGGCGGGACGCTGGGGCTGCCGCCGTGGTGAATCGGAGAAAGGAAGCACAAGCATGAGAATACGAACGGCAGACGGCGGTTTCGCCGACGCCAAGATCGAGAATCCCCTGCAGCATGGCGGCCTGCGGCTTGCAACCTTGGAGAACGGTGTGCGCGTCGCGTTCGTCGAGACCGGTTCCGGGTTGCGTTTCACCGTCGCGGTGGATCGGGGCGGGGACATTGTTGAGGCGCGCTACAACCGGCATTCCTTGGCCTATCTCACCCCGAACGAGATCGTCCCGCCGAGTCCCGCGTATCACAACGGGATGGAATGGCTGCGCTCCTGGCCGGGCGGACTGGTCACGACCTGCGGGCCCGAATCGATCGGCGGACCGCGGGAACAGGAAGGAGTCCAGACCTCGCTTCATGGGCGCTTCTCCAACACTCCGGCGACGATCGAATCCGTGATCCAACCCGATCCCACGCGCGGTCGGAATGACATGGCGATCAAGCTGGTCCTGCGGGACAGTCGCATGTTTGGGCCGGTCTACGAGATCCGGCGCGAGATCCGTTGCGCGCTCGGTGAGCCAGTGATTCGCATCCTCGACGAGGTGACGAACCGCGGCGACACCGAGGTCCCGCATCACTGGCTGTATCACTGCAACCTTGGCTGGCCGCTGCTCGATGAGGGGGCGCGCTTCATCTATCGCGGCCGCGCTGAATACTGGCAGGTCCCGCCGCCGGACGGGGGCTCGATCCTGCAGCCTCTTTCCACCGCCGGCATGAACCGCCTGAAAAAGGTCGGGGCTCCGCTGCCCGAACACGCGGGCACGGGCGAGCGAGGGATGATCGTCGAGGTGGAGCCCGACCGAAAGGGCATGTGCCGCGTTGCCTTGGTCAATCCGCGGCTCAAGCTGGGCGTGGAGTTCACGTATTCCAGCAAGGCGATGCCGCGCATGGCCAACTGGCAGCATTACGGGCCGCGCGGAAGTTATGTCACCGCGTTGGAGCCGTTCCACGGATCGCTGCTGGGGCCGGCCATGGACTCGCATCGAGCGGCTTTCCCGCGATTGCGTCCCGGCGGATCACGGACCTATGAACTGACCATCCGCGTCTGCGACGGACTGAAGGAGTTAAAGGAACTGGCGAGGCATGACGGGAAGGTGACGCGGGCAAGTTGATGGCGGATTCGCGCGTTGTCGCATCGCGGGAATCAGTCGATATCGGTCGCGGAGGGCTTAGATACGCGGTTGCAAGAACAGGCCGGGCGATGCCCGGCCTGTCTTGACGACGATTTCAGCTGAGACGCGCCGGGCTCACACCCGATCCGGCACGACGAAGGGCTCGCGGTATTCGCGGCGGAGCAGGGCGTCGGCGTCGGTGTTGCCGATGAACTTCTCGACCTTGGGGTCCATGGTGAGGACGGGGCCGAGGGTGAGCGGAGTCTTCTTCAGGTCGACGCTGTGCTTGCCGAGGTGTTCGATCATGCGATCGACGGAGCTCGTGGCGTCGTAGTCCGGTTTGATGACGTCCTCGATCTTCTCGACGGTGGCCGCGGCTCCGAGGCGGTGCGAGATGTTGCCGGTGTGGCAGAGGGCGCTGGAAAGGTGGCCCTCCCAGATGTCGGCGTTGAGGTCCGTGTGTTTGCGGGAGTGGACGGCGTTGATGAAGTTCTCGAAGTGGTTCACCGAGCCCTTCCATTCCTTGATCTGCTTGTCCTTGTTGTCGTAGGCCTGCACGGAGCCGTAGTTGCGGATGGCGACCCAGCCGTTCTCGCATTCGATGAACACGGCGACGCTGCCGCCGCGGTAGGTGGGCCGGTCCTTTGATTTCGGGTTTTCGGTGAGTCCCCGCACCTCGAAGATCAGCGGCGCCTTCTCGTAGTCGTGATAGACAACCTGGGTATTGGGCGTCTCGCCGTCATCGACGTAGCCGAGGCGGCCGCCAACGCTCCAGACACGGGGGGAAAGGCCGTCCTCGCCGAGGAACCAGCGGGCGATGTCCATCTGGTGGATGCCCTGGTTGCCGACGTCGCCATTGCCGTAGTTCCAGATCCAGTGCCAGTCGTAGTGGATCGGGCCGTTCTTGGTGTTGCGGGTGGGCGGGACGAGCGGGGCAGGGCCGCTCCAGAGGTTGTAGTCGATGTAATCCGGGACTTTCTGGGGGGCGTTCGAGTTGCCGATGCTGGGGCGCAGTTTGTAGCAGAGGCCGCGGGCGACCTTGATCTTGCCGAGGTTGCCTTCCTGCACGTACTGGACCGCGTCCCGGATGCAGTGGCTGGAGCGCGCCTGGGTCCCGGTCTGGCAGATCTTGCCGTATTTGCGGGCGGCCCGGACGAGTTGGCGGCCTTCCCAGACGTTGTGGGAGACGGGCTTCTCAACGTAGACATCCTTGCCGGCCTGGATCGCCCAGATGGCCGCCAGCGAGTGCCAGTGGTTCGGCGTGGCGATGGTGATGACATCGATGTCCTTGCGGTCGTAGAGGCGGCGCAGGTCGCCGACACCATCGACGCTCTCCTTTTTCTTGGCGTAGCGTTCGACGCTGCGGGCGAGGACCTTGGAGTCCACATCGCAGAGCGCGACCATCTTAACGCCTTCGGGGTTGAGGCCGTCGACGTAGCTCATGTGGGACTTGCCGCGGCCGTTGAGGCCGACGGTGGCGCAACGGATCTGGCTGTTGGCGCCCTTGACCTGGGACCAGGACTTGGCGGTCCAGCTCACGGTGGCAGTCGCGGCGAGGGTGGATTTCAGAAAGGAGCGTCTATTCTGCTTGGTGTTCATGTTCGCGATGTCGTTGGGTTGCTGCTGATGGGCGTGATGGAAGTGAATCAGGATGGCGGAGTGATCATTTGCCGTCGGCGAATTCGCGCCAGCGCTGTTCGACGCGGCCTTTCTTTTCGTCGCCTTCGTGCCAGTAGAAGCGGTATTTCCAGGAGCGGTCCTTGCCGGAAGGGATCTTCAGATCGCCGGCGTGCGGATCCTTGAGCCCCTCGAAATGGCGTTTGCCGAAGGCGTTGGCGGCGATGAGGCCGTAGGTGCGCGCGTGCCACCAGGTGGGATAGCGCGGGTTGTCGGGATGATCAAAGATCGCGACGCCCAGATTCTTGCCGCCGGCCGTGCCGTGGGCGTCGATCCATTTTGCCGCCTTGCCCCAACAGTCGACATCGCGGTCGCCCTCGCTGTTGACCATGTGTCCGCCTGCCGCCTTCCTGCTGCGGTAGCTCACCTTCATGGTGTGGGGAACGCGGATGCCCATGCCGGCGTCCTTGTCGTCCTCGAGGACGATCTCGCCATCGGTGGCGCGGATGGTGACCTGGAAATCCAACATGCGGCCGTCCGGGCGGCGGTGGATGCGGATCAGTCGCGTGTCCGAACAGATCTGGCGGCCGTCGACGGAGATGTATTTCGTCGCGTGGCGGATGACGCCCACGTCTTTGCCGGATTGGATGTCGAGGAACTTGTCGTGGACGATCTTCCCGGACTTGGGCGTCTCGCCCCAGAAGTCCTGTCCGTTGATGTGCCGGTGGGCGAACCACACTCCGCGGTGGTGGATGTGGTCGGTTTCCTCGCCTTCGACGCCCTTGACCATGGGATGGTTGCGCGTGAGGCCGGTTTCGCCGTCGAGCCAGTTGACCGGATAGAAGAAGGGGCGGGGAACGTCGGCGAAGCGGTATTCGGTGAAGAGCCTGCCGTCGATTTCAATCCGCAGCCGGTCCTTGAGCTGGGTGATCTTGACGCCTTGTTCGGCAGCCTGTGCCGGAATGGGGGAGTGCGTCGCAAGAACGGACGCGGCCAGAATGAGGACGGCGCGTTTGAGAATCATGTGAGCGGGCATGGTAGATGTCGCCTTTGGCCGGTCAATTTCAAAACAAGGGTTTTGAAGCCCCGAAAAGGAGAGTTGAATAAAGGCGTGTCATTCCCGGGCGCGCGGGGCAGGTTTTCCGTGATGTTGAGGCGTTTCCACGAATGGGCTGTTTTCGCAGGGCTGCTGCTGCTTTTGGCAGGAACGGCCTCGGGGCATCCGGTCCCTGACATTCCCGTGCGCGGATATTTTGAGGAGGGAGGGGGCGCTACGATCCGCGTGGAGGTGGACCCGCGTTGTTTCGCCGAGGACCCGGAAAAGGAACCCTACCTCTTGAAATGGGTGGTGGACGAGTTCAGCGACGAAGAAGGGGGGGCATTGCTGGATCAGGCGCGGAAATTGGTCCGGGATTCGATCATGTTTGAGTTGGCGCCTCAGGGACGCGTGATTCCGGAATTCCAATTTCGTTTCACCTCCCACGATGCGAAGCCGTTGGAGAAGGACGGCGATCCGGTTGTGCTGACGGGCGAATGGCGAACGACACTCCCTGAAGGAACGACCGGTTGGCGGATCGAGGCGGTCGAGAGCATGGAGTTCGCCGTGCCGTTCATCAACCACCTGGGCGGGAAGCCGGTGGAGCGCGTGGCGGTTCTGTTCCCGGGGGAGAAGAGCTTCGTGCTCGACCTGAGGGGGTATGCAACCGGCGTGGATGCGGAGAATGCCGGAGAGAGCGGAGCAACCGCCGATGCCGGGGAGGGAGCGGCGGCGGGGCGTATGGCGACCTTTGGTGAATTCCTGAGACTCGGGTTTGTTCATGTGCTGCCGGATGGGCTGGACCACATCCTTTTCGTGACAGGTTTGTTTCTGCTGAGTCGGAAATGGCGGCCGTTGTTGTATCAGGTTTCGGCCTTCACGGCGGCCCATACCCTGACGCTGTTTCTTTCAACCTTCGGTTGGATTTCTCTGCCGCCTTCGATTGTGGAGCCCGTCATTGCGGCCAGCATTGCCTACGTGGCCGTCGAGAATATCTGGCGGGGGGAGTACAACCATTGGCGGCTGGCCCTGGTGTTCGGTTTTGGTTTGGCGCATGGATTGGGATTCGCCGGGGTCCTGTCGGACTACCACCTGGCCCCAGCGACGCTGGTGATCGGGTTGGTGGCGTTCAACGTGGGGGTGGAATTCGGGCAACTCGCGGTCATCGCTCTGGCCTTCGGGGCGACTTTCGGATTGCGGGACCCGGACCGTTTTCGACGCCTTGTAACGATTCCCGGATCCGCGTTGATCGGATTGGCGGGTCTGTGGTGGACCGTTCAACGGGTGTTTGTGTTGTAGCAGCCATCTTCGGAAGGCGGAGGAACGTTCTTGTGGCGCGACGCGCCTTGAAGAGCATTGAAAAGTCGCCCCCCACAATCTCGCGAAAAACGTTGCGCCCGGGTGGGCTGTCCTCCACATTGTCCGGCCCTTGGTCTTCCTGATATGGAGAGGTGGCTGAGTGGTTTAAGGCACACGCCTGGAAAGCGTGCGCACCCTAACCGGTGTCGCGGGTTCGAATCCCGCCCTCTCCGCCATCCTATCTTCCTTATTTTCAACTGGTTGCACAGGTGGGGCCTTTTGTCCTGCGGACCAGCAGACGTTTTTCTGACAAGCCGGTCCACTTTTTGGTCGGGTTCAAATTTTTTCTGTTCTACTCGGCATGACCGACAGACGGAAAAGTGTATACCCGATGAGAATCATTCGCGGGAGCGCGCTGGTGCGCATCTACCGCCTCGCGCAGGGCAAGGCGAATGAACAGTTCTGTGTCGCTTGGGGACGTCCACGACGCCGCAAGAATTTCAAGGCGGAAGAAGTCGCGTTGAAGTATGCCACCGAGGTAGCGGAGAAACTGGATCGGGGCGGGTTCGACGTTGTGGTTTTGAAGGGCGGCGAAAAAGCCGAGTATCTCCGAGCAAGAGCGCTGCTCAAGAAGAGTGACACCCCGCTGCTGTTCGCAGTGGAGCAGTTCGTGGAGGCAAAGCGGGCGCTCGGGGAGACTCCGTTGGCTGTCGCCGTCGATGCTTTCCAGCGAAGGCCGAAACTCAACCGAAAGTGGCCGGGGGAAATCCTGGATGAACTGATTGCATCCAAGACGGCCGGAGGCAAATCGGACCGTCACATCAAGGACCTCGGCCGACTTCGGAGGTTTGCTGACTGTTTCCAAACGCCTCTGGATGGCGTGGATGGACCGATGATCGAGCGGTTTGTGCGTTCCCTGAAGTTGGAAGCCAGGACGCAGAACAACTACCGGCGACTGATCCAGATGTTGTTCATTTTCGGAAAGCGGCGCGGGTATGTGGATCACGATCATCCGGGGGTGAGTGGCGTGGATCGGGCGACGGAGTCCGTCAAGGAGATCGAGGTGTTCACAGTCGAGGAGATGAAGAAGTTGCTCGGGGCGGCACGTCCGGAGGTGATTCCCTACTTCGCGATTCGCGCCTTCGCGGGGCTGCGAGATGCCGAAGTGCAGCGGTTGCTGTGGAGTGATGTGGACCTCGCGGAGGGTCATATCGTCGTCCGCCATGCTGTCGCGAAGACCAAGCGCCGCCGACTGGTTCCCATCTCGGACAACCTCGCGGCGTGGTTGCGGCCGTATGGAGGTCGGGAGGGCAATGTAGCAACCTACAAGAAGTCGGACAAACAGATGCAGATTTTGTCGAGGGACTCCGGTGTGCCATGGAAACACAATGCGCTGAGGCACTCCTACGTGTCCTACTCCGTGGCCCTTAAGGGTGATGTCGCCAGGGTCTCATTGGAGTCCGGGAATAGCCCCCAAATCGTTCAGCGGAACTACCTAAAGGTTGTCACCAAGAAGGACGCGGACGCGTGGTTCGGCATCAGTCCGAAAACGGTAGGCCGTGATCTTGGGTGACCCAGGAAGGCTGGTTTCGTCTACAAAACCGCTCACATCACTCGGAGTTTAGGTGTTCTATGATTCTTGGGTTCTACAGCAGTAGTTATGAGTATGGACGGAGAAAAACCTGAAGTTGGCAGGAACATGCCCGAGCCGTGGATTGACACGATCGAGCTGGCGCGCCGTTTGGTGGTCAGTGAGACGACCGTACGGTCCTACTTGCAGCGTGGCCTCTTGCCGCATGTGCGCATTGGCCGGCTTGTGCGGTTTCGATGGCACGATGTG
>JAYPFK010000016.1:0-128826 GCA_038126235.1 Verrucomicrobiales bacterium | reverse complement strand
AACCGAGAACCGAGAACCGAGAACCGAGAACCGAGAACCGAGAACCGAGAACCGACGGGGCAAAAAAAATCGAGGCCCGGGAACCGGGCCTCGATGTGTGTGAATCTGTTGCGGATCAGTAGCGGTCGCGACCGCCGCCGTAACCGCCGCGGCCGCCGCCGCCGCCGCCCGGACGCTCCTCGCGGGGGCGCGCAACGTTGACGGTGAGGGTGCGTCCGCCGAGGTCCTTGCCGTTCATGCCTTCGACGGCGCGTTCGGCTTCTTCGGGGCTGCCCATGGTCACGAAGCCGAAGCCGCGCGGGCGGCCGGTGTCGCGATCGGTGATGAGGGCGGTTTCAACCACGACGCCGAATTCGGAGAAGGCGTCGGTGAGTTCGTTCTCGGTGACTTTGAAGGGCAGGTTGCCCACGTACAGTTTGTTGTTCATGTTCTATCTATTTCCTGTCTGACCAACCACTCACCATCCGCAAGACTGTTCCCGTTCGTCGGGTCTAAAATCGTCACTGAACCGAGTTCACCTGAAGATCCACCATGCCTCGGAGGATACCGGTCATCCAACAGAGCCCGGATTGATAGCGGTTTTCGCGCGAATGGCGAGAATTATTGCGGGCATTTTTTCACCGGGCGGCGTCCCCGATTCGGGGTTCCCGCTTCAGGGAATGACCGGGAGGTCCAACCGGGAGCGGAAGCGCGGCCCGTGGTGGATGGTCTGCCGCGCGGTTACGAGCCTGCCGTCGGTGTTCTGGTTGGCGGCGGTGTTGTGGTGACGGTCGAAATTGGGGAAGTCGGAGCTGGTGATGTCCAGCCGGATGCGATGGCCGGCCTGGAAGAGGTTCGAGGTGGGATTCAGCCGGATCTTGAATTCGGTGACTTCGCCGGGTTTCAGCAGGTCTCGTCGATCCAGTCCGTGGCGTTTGCTCGCGCGGACCACTCCCACGGAGATGTCGCGGGCGACGCCGTCGGGCGCGACGTCGATCAGTCGCGCGAAGAAGTCGGTGTCAGGCGCGGAGGAGGCGGCGAAAAGCGTGACCTCGGGATAACCGGTGGCCTCGATGGCCTTCTTCAACGGAGAGGTCTGGTAGACCAAGATGTCGCGGCGATTCGCCAGCGGAGCCTGGTCGGCGGGCACGGTGAACTGTCGCGCGTCCCAGAGCGTGGGGACGGGATTGCGGGGATCGTAGTCGTAGCTGTCATTGGCGTTGTCGGCCGGCGCTTTGGAAACGAGTCCGCCGTCGCCGGAGGGGGTGTTCGCGGAGCCTTTGCTGTCGAGGAAGAACGCCCGCCGAACCCCGCGGGCGAGGGGCCACTCTTGTTCGCTCCGCCATTTGTTGGCGCCCATGACGAAGATGCGCACGGGCGGCTCTTTATCGACTCCGTTGTCCTTGCCCTTCAGCCAGTGGTCGAACCAGCGAATTTCCTGGGCCCGGACATTGAAGGCGGCCGCGGGGCCGAAATCGAGTTCTCCGACCCTGCGTCCGCCCCGGCCGGTGTGGCTCCAAGGGCCGATGACCAGGCGTTGGCGCGTGCGCGCAACCTCGGTTTTTCCGTCGGTGATCATCTTGCGGTGCAGGCCGATGGAGCCGTTGCAGTGGTCGAACCAACCGACCACGTCGAAGTTGGGCACGGCGATCTCGGGGCAGCAGTCGGGCAGCCGCCAAGGATCGTCGAGGGGGGTGCGCAGCCAGTCCTTCACGACTTTGGCCTCGTGGCCGAACATGGCGTCGGGCAGCTCGGTCCAGGGCAATGTCCACATGAGTTCCTTGTGCTTGCCGGCGGTCCAGAGTTTCGAGGCTCCCGCGCGATCGTGGGGTTCCTCGTCGCCTTCGCGCCGTCGCATGTCCGGCGACATGGTGCGATACCACCAGTTGAGACGGCGACCGGGCCGGATGCCGCCGGGGCCTTCCAGTTCGTGCATGGTTGCGGGGATGGAATGGGCGGACATGACGACGAGCGAGGGGGGGCGCAGGGAGGCGAGCTTCCACTGGACGAAGGAATTGTAGGACGCGCCGAAGGTCCCGACCTTGCCGGTGGAGCCGGGGAGCTTCGCCGCCCACTCAACAGTGTCGTAGCCGTCGCGCGCCTCGTTGGTGTCGGCGCGGACGAAGGACTCGTAGACGCCGTCGGATTGGTAGCGTCCGCGCGTGACCTGGCAGACGACGATGTAGCCAGCCTTGGCGTGCGCCATGCCGCCGGGTTTCCCGTAGGGACTGCGCGAGACAAGCACGGGATACGGTCCGCCGGTTGTCGGACGGTAGACATCGGCGCGGAGGATCGTTCCGTCGCGCATTGGCACGGCGACGTCCTTCTCGACCTTGATCTCCAGGGCCGGGGCCGCGTGGAGGCTGGGGGTGAGCGCGAGGAGCGCGAGGAGCGCGAGGGGGAAGCGGGGGAGGGGATCGGTTTTCATGGGCAGTGTGGATGATAGCCATGGAATCGGGGCGTCCGGCAACCGGCTTTTTGCGGTTGGAGGTTGGCGGCCATGTCGGCGCGGACTGGCCAGGGCGCGGGTTTGGAAACCGGCGCTCTGATCGCGGCTACTTCGCGCCCGGGTTGTCGGGCTTGGGCGCGTCGGCGGATTGTTGTATTTCGCGAAGCCGCGCCGCAATGATGCCCGCTGTCGGGCGGGTGTAGAGGGGGATGTCCAACGTGCGCGCTTGGGCTCCCGTCAAGGGCGCATAACCTCCGGGCAGGCCCCTCGAGAGGCCGTCGAGGGCGATCTTGAAGTGTCCGATGGCGTCTTCGGGTTGATCGAGCTTCAGCAGGGCCTCGGCGAGTTCGTAGCGCGCTTCCGGGAAGTCCGGCTTGAGCTTGAGTGCGACGCGCAGATAGGCCGCCGCTTCCGCCCAGCGGTCCATCCGGGCGAGCATGCGTCCGTTGGAAAAGTAGATCAACGGCGTGCGCTCGCTGCCGGAATCCAACTGCAGCGCGTGCGCGAAACTCGCGGCGGCCGCGTCGAAATCACCGAGTTCCATGAGCGCCAGCGCGAGATAGTAATGCCCGGTGACGTATTCCGGGTCGTGGGCGACGACCTGCCGGAGGCTCTTCGCCGTCTCCTCCAAGCGGCGTTTCTCGAGCAGTTCGCGGCTTTCCCGCATGACGATGGTCGCCATGTAGTGATGGGCGACCGAGCTGTCGGGTTTGAGCTTCAGGGTCGCCTCAAATTGGGCGACAGCCTCGGGAATTCGTTCCTGGAGGAACAGTTCCTCCCCCAGGGCTGCATGCGCCATGACGTTGTTCCGGGTGACCTTGACGGCCTGGGCGAAGAGCGATTCGGTGTCTTTCCAGTGGGAGGTCTGCCGGACAGTGGCGACGGAACAGAGCAGCAACGCAATTACGGCGATTCCCGCCCGGGCCTGTCGTGGGACACGGTGTTTCTCAAAGAAGTCGGCGCAGCCCCAGACAATCGCGATCAGAGCCCCGAGCATGGGGATGTAGACGTAGCGGTCGGCCTGTGCGTGCGTCCAGATCTGCATGATCTGGATCACCGGAACCAGCGTGCCCAAATACCAGAACCAGCCGACAAACAGATAAGGGCGTGTGCGCAGCGAACGGACCGCGACCACGCAACCCGCGCCGAGAAACGCGATGGCGCCCGCAACCTCCCAGAGGGGAAAGGAATCGGGAAAGGGATAGTGGACCGCGAGATCCTCGGGCCAGACCAGGCGACGCAGGTAGATGCAGTAGGAAATCAGCGCGTTCTGGATGCGGTCGCCGATGGGGAACTTCTCCAGGGTCAGCACCGCGCCGAACGCGCGTTGCGAAAGCACGGCGATGGGAATCCAGGCGAAGGCGATGATGAACAGCAGGCGTTTCTCCCGGATCAGGGGCGGCAGGGTACTCAGCAGGCCGGCGACGGGTTGTTGTTTGGCAGCGTCATCGAAGGACCATCGACGCAGGGGCCAGAAATCGAGAAGCAGGAGGGCGAAGGGGAGGGTCACCAGCATGGGTTTGGACATCAGACCGAGGACAAACCAGGCGACGACCCACGCGTAGCTCCCGCGTCCCGGCAGCTCGACATGCCGGACGTAGGCCAGCAGCGTCAGCATCCAGAACAGGCTGCTGAGCATGCCCTTGCGTTCCGAGACCCAGGCGACGGGTTCCACGTGCAGCGGATGGACGGCAAACAGCGCGACCACGATGGCGGCGCGCCACAACGGGGCCCTCATCCTCCGCAGCGCGGTGAACAGCAGTCCCACTATGGCAACGTGCAGGGCCAGGTTGATGAAGTGGTGTCCCGCGGGAAAGAGGCCGAACAACTCGCAGGCGAGCATGTGAGTCAGCCAGTTCAGCGGATCCCAGTTGCCTTTTTCGAAGCTCCCCGTGAAGGCCCAGACGACGCCCTCGAACGTGAGTCCCTCCTTCACAATGTCGTTCTTGTAGACGTAGGTGGGGTCGTCGAACACGACGAAGTCGTTGGCGAGAACCGGCAGGAAGACGAGCGAGGCGAAGACGCAGAGGCCGATCAGGACGCCACGATCAGGGCGGTCGTCGGATCGTGCGGCAGGCGTTCTGTTCGCGGGAGTCACGGCGGAGAGATAAGTCGGCGGGAAGGCGGGAAGGCAAGATGAAACCCGATTTTTGGGCCGGTTGTCGCAGGAGAAGCGCCCCGGCTTCTCAGACGGGCCGTTGAAACTGAAGCAGGGCTGGATTCGAAATCCTGAAGCTCACGATTCTCACGTCGAGGTCGGAATTCCGGTGGAGCTGCAAGGCGCGCTTGAGCGCGGCGATGATCCAGCCTTCCTCATTGCCGAAGGCCCCGCCGCCGAGCAGGGTGAGAAACACGGTCTTGTTCCCCGTTCTCCTGGCGTTGAGGACGCCAGCGTGCAGCGCTGCCTCGTAGGCGGCCTCCAGAACCAGCGAGGCGAAATCTTTCCACAAGGCGCGTGGGTGGAAGGAGTAGGCGACGGGAACCGCTGAGCAATAGACCTGGCTGACCAGGTGGGAACATCCGGGCAGCGTCACCTGGGTGTCCCATTGGATCCCCACCTTGAGCTTTGCTCGAAGTTGGTCGATTTCTTGGGCGGAGCATTTGCGAATCGCCTGAGAGATCCGGTCCAGCCCGTCCTCGCGGGCCAGCGCGTAGCCGTTTCGCATCTTCCATAGCTGTTCATCGGTGTTGCCCAGCGCGGCTCCGAGTTCCGCGAGACAATCGATCTGACGCGCCTCGGTCTGGCCGATCCCGTCGGCGAACGGAACGAAGTAATTTCGGTAGATCGTGCCGGCTCCGGCGGCGATGGCGCAGGCCGGACCCTGCGTGAAATCGTTCTCGTAGATTCCCACGCCCCGTTCCGGCGTGACGCTTGGAGAGACCATTTCCAGCAGGTTGAACTGGGAGGCGACCTGGAAAAGGGCCCCGGAATTCGCGGGGTTTGCGTGAAGTTGCTGAACATCAGCCACTTCCTCGATGGCCCGGAGCGAAGCTCCCTCGCCGGCCTGACCCGCCCGGTCCCGGAGGTCGCCCAGTGAGGTCACTTCAAGACTGCCCCATGTCCAGCTTTGGCCGTTGACGCGGGATTTCAGCGTCTTGTCTGAAAGCTCCAGGCAGGCCCGGACTTTCCCGGGTGACGTCTCCTTGAATCCGGTCAGGCGTTCAAACCACATGGCAGGGTCGCTTGGGTGAACGGTTGGGCGGATGGAGGCAAGGTCGCATCGCTCCGGACTACTTGTTTCTTCCGGAACGAACGCGCGCCTTGGCCACAAAAATGTCGTTGCCCGATTTGGCGGTGAGTTCGTGGGCGCCGAAGCGGGTTTGCTTGCGGAAGGCCCCGGAGATGACGATGGCGTTGTCCGTCGTGCCGGCGATGGCGTAACTGAGGTCGTGGTCGGTTCCGCCGGCCAAAGAGAAGGAGGTCACGGCGCCGGAGCTGTCGAGCGTGGCGCGGGTTGCGTCGCGGGTTCCGACGCAGGTGTGTGTTCGGCCGTTGAACTCGCCGGCTGTCGAAAGTTCGCCGGTGATCGCGAAGCCTCCGTTCGGAAGCGGCGCTGCGCCGAGGGCGTAGTCGGTTTCGGAGCCGCCTCCGTGGTGGGCGGCGAGGAAGGCCCCGTCCTTGTCGAAGGTCGCCATGTAGAAATCGTGCGCCCCTCGGGTGGCGAACTCCCTGGAACCAAATTTTGCGGTCGCTTTGAACATGCCGGCGATGCAGACCGCGCCGGTCCGGGGATCGATGGCGACCGAGGTGGCGAGGCCGTCGGCCGCGCCACCCCCGTCGCGTCGCCAGAGCAGTTTTCCTGACCGGTCGAACTTAGCGACGAAAATGTCCTGGATCCTCGATGAGGAATTCCCGCCGTCGGGCGTCGGGGAGACTCCGTAGCCACGATCGATCTGCGGGCCGCCGGCGCGGGAGGCCCAGAGGACCTTGCCGCGCGCGTTGATCTTGGCGACGACGAAATCCAGATTGCCCGCGGATTTCAGCGCCTTGCCCCCGAAGTCGGCATTGCCCGAGACCTCGCCGGTCACGTAGACGGAACCGTTGTCGCCGGCGGCGGCGCCGCGGATCTTGTCGTTGCCTTCGCCGCCGGCGCGAAACGCCCACTCGAAGTCGGCCGCGAGGCAGGGCGAGGCGGTGAAGTGCAAGGCTGAACCAAGAGTTGCGGTGAGGAAGGGAAGGGAAAGGCGATGGCGCATGGTTGATGTGTGCCAATTTGCGCGGCGGGATTCAAGCGGGTTCGAGGGCATGGTTTTTTGTGACGCTGACGGTGAACCCCGTCCGGGGTCACCGTTGTTCTGGGTCGAGGGCCGCAGTTGAGCCAAGCCCACAAGACCCGCAATCGGGTTCGTGTTCGCTTTCGCGACAACATTGCGGGTCTTTTTCGCTCTGTCTTTGTCCGATTGCTGCGCAAATGAGGTGTGGTTTTGCATTCGATGAGGGTCGCGGCTGGAAGCGTCGAACTGGGATGCTGAAGCAACCGTTTCAACGGACACGGTGTGCAGTTGGGCTGTAATTTATCGGCGCGGACGTTTTCGCGTTTCAGACCGTCATGAAAGCCATGCCGCTTAACGGAGCCTTCGCGGGCGGCTCCACGTTTTGGGAATCCCGCATCGTTCTCAGCCTCATGTGCGCCTTGGCATTCGCCTTCATGGATCGCGCGGCGGGCGACCCGCCGGACAAGCGAGCCAGTCAACCGGACCTACTGCCACAATTTCTGGCCGGCCCGATGAAGGATGTGGAAGGCATTGTTTTTGCGATGCGCAAACCGGGGGACGACGGACACTGGTACGCGAACTTCGGTTACTACGGCCCGGATGCCGGGCGCAAGGCCTACAAGGAGGGCGGGCGCCTCTGCCGTTTGAATCCAAGAACGGGCGATGTGCAGGTCCTGCTGGACGATCCGGCCGGCGGTGTAAGGGACCCGCAGGTCCATTATGATGGACGGAGAATTGTGTTCAGCTACCGGGCAGGCGGTTCGGAGCATTTTCACCTCTATGAGATCGGAGTCGATGGGGCGGGGTTGCGGCAGCTGACGGACGGTCCTTATGACGACATTGAGCCGGCCTACCTGCCTTCCGGGCAGATCGTGTTTGTGTCGAGCCGCTGCAAGCGTTGGGTGAATTGCTGGCTGACGCAGGTGGCCGTGTTGCACGTCTGCGACGCGGACGGCGGGAACATCCACGCGATCTCCAGCAACAACGAGCACGACAACACGCCTTGGCCATTGCAGGACGGGCGCCTGCTCTACACGCGTTGGGAATATGTGGATCGCAGCCAGGTGCATTTCCATCATCTTTGGGCGGCGAACCCCGATGGCAGCGGGCAGATCAACTGGTTTGGAAACCTGCACCCGGGCATCACCATGATCGACGCCAAGCCGATCGAGGGATCGGACAAGGTGGTCGCCTCGTTCTCGCCGGGGCATGGACGACGCGAACACGACGGCGTGGTGACGGTGATCGACATCAACGGCGGCCCCGATCGTGCGGCGGGCGCCCGGAGCGTCAGCAAGAAACCGATCTACCGTGATCCCTGGGGCTTTTCGGAGGATTGTTTCATGGCAGCAAGCGGAAGTTCGCTGGTCGTGATGAACGGAACGGGCGTCACCCAGGAGATTCTGCGGCTTTCCGAGGCGGATCGGAACGCGGGCTTCCAGTGTCATGAGCCGCGGCCTTTGACCACGCGCGGTCGGGAGCCGGCCGTGCCCCGCCGCGTGGACAGGAAGGAGGCCACGGGACGCCTGTTGCTGGCGGACGTGAACCATGGACGAAACATGGACGGTGTCAGTCCGGGAGAGATCAAGAAACTCCTTGTCCTCGAGACGCTGCCGATGCCGATCCATTACACCGGCGGCATGGAGCCGATCAGCTACGGAGGCAGCTTCACCTTGGAGCGCATCCTGGGGACCGTGCCGGTGGAGCCGGACGGTTCCGCCTACTTCGAGACTCCCGCCCTACGCAGCGTGTTCTTCGTGGCCTTGGACGAGAACGACATGGCCGTGAAGCGGATGCAGAGCTTTGCTTCGATCCTGCCCGGGGAAACGGCCGGTTGTGTCGGGTGTCATGAACATCGAACCTCCGCGCCGCCGGCGGCTTTTGGCGACCTGATGGCGCTGCGGAAGGGGGCGGTTCCGATCGAGCCGATCAGGGATGTTCCCGAGGTGTTCGATTATCCCCGCGACATCCAGCCAATCCTGAACGCGCTCTGCGTCGACTGCCACGGGTATGACAGGACCGACAAGGGCGGTCCGCGCGCGGGACGCCTGTTGCTGACCGGCGATCGGGGGCCGATCTACTCCCACAGTTATTACATGATGACCATCGCGCGGCTCTTCTCAGACGGTCGCAACCAGCCGCGCAGCAATTACGCGCCGCGCAAGCTCGGTTCCTCCAACAGCCGCATCCTGAAGATGCTGGACGGCTCACATTACGGCGTGAAGGCGACGTCCCGGCAAAAGAAGTTGCTGCGGCTGTGGATCGAGTCGGCGTCCGTGTATCCTGGGACCTATGCGGCGTTGGGCTGCGGCATGATCGGGAACTACATCGAGAATCACCAGGTGAATACGGGGCATGGATGGCCGGAAACCAAGGCGGGCGGAGCGGTCGTCCAGAAACGCTGCCAACGCTGTCATAAGATCCCGGCCCGCCGGCTGCCGATGAGCCTGGCAGACGAGCGGGGCGTCTCTTTCTGGAAGCCCAGCCTCGACGATCCCCGGCTCAACACCAGTCGCCACATCGTTTTCAATCTTTCCCGGCCGGAGAAGTCCATGATGCTGCTCGCCCCCTTGGCGGAATTGGCGGGCGGGTGGGGGATGTGTCTTGAGTCCGGGACGAAGCAACCGGTCTTCGCCGGCAAGAATGATCCTGATTACCGGACTCTGCTGGCGATGGTGGAGGCGGGGAAAAGGTATCTGGACGAGAACAAGCGCTTCGACATGCCGGGTTTCCGTCCGCGCGAGGCCTGGGTGCGGGAAATGCGGCGCTATGGAATCTTGCCCGACGACACCGCGCGGGATGATGTCGCGGATGTCTATGCGGTGGAGAGCAGGTATTGGGAATCCCTGTGGCACCGGCCGGCGCCGTTGACGGCGGGCGGCGGCGAAGGACCGCGGCCGGGGTTGTGAGCCGGGAAGGACGGAGATGATGAAGCCTTTGGGGCATATGGGAGCGCCCGGTGGAAGGGAATCAGGGAGCGGCGACATTCTTGTCGCCGTGGCCCCGAAGGGGCCAGAGCGGCGTCCGGATTCAGTGGGAAGGTCAGGAAGTTCACTGTGGTCCCGGAGGCATGCCACGCGCCCTTGTGCCCGCCACGCGGGCAGGGCGACAGGAATGTCGCCCCTCCTTGGTTGCTCGCTGGGCAGTCTACTGTTGGCGTTTTCCGTATCCGTGATTTTAGCGGCGGCGAGCGCCGCTCCCGTAGTCTTCAAACCGCTGGTCGAACTCGCCAACCTGCGTCTCGCCATCGAGGACTTGGAACAGGAATTCCCCGACGCCTACGCCGGAGCCGGCAAACACCTCGCTCGGATTGATGAACTCGAGAAACGGGCGAAGTCAGGGGAGGGCGGCCCGAAACTGCGCGATGCCATTGCCGGGCTTCGCCGTGAGGCGCTGTTGGCCGACCCCTTGCTGGATTTCGAGGAACTGCTTGTCCTCAAACGGCGGCGCGGGCAGCTCGGCCTGCCGGTGAACCACAAGTGCAACACCGGAATCGAACGCAAGGGCTACGACAATGAGATCATCCGCGTCGCTTTGAAGAAGCCCCGGCAGTCCATGCGGACCGTCATCCGGCCGGCCGGCACGGAGTTTGTCGGGGAGATGGATCTGGATTATTCCGGCGATCGTTTTCTCTTCACCATGACCGACGAGACCGGCTGGAGGATCTGGGAGGTCGGCGTTGATGGCAAGGGGCTTCGTCGGATCACCCGGAAGACGCTTCCGGACGTGGACAGTTTCGACGCCTGCTACCTGCCGGATGGCGGGATCGTCTTCGGTTCCACGGCGGGTTATACGGCGGTGCCCTGCTGGCACGGACAGGAGCGCGCCTGTGGACTTTTCGTGATGGATGGCGACGGCTCGAATGTTCGGCAACTGTGTTTTGACCAGGATCTCGACCTTTACCCGTCGGTCCTGTCGAACGGGCAGGTTCTTTACAGCCGCTGGGACTACAGCGGGCCGATGCACATGTATCTGCGGCCGTTGATGACGATGAACCCGGATGGAACGGCGCAGCGCGCGATCTACGGCGGCAGTTCCTGGTGGCCGAACGCCCTGTATTTTGCGCGCGAGGTTCCGGGCGCGCCGGGGAAGATTGCCGCTATCGTGGCCGGGTATCACGGTGTGCCGCGCATGGGCGAACTGGCGATCCTGGACACCAACCGCGGTTGGCGTGAGGCGGAGGGGGTGGTGCGGCTCATCCCCGGTCGGGAACGCCGGCCCGAGCCCGTGATCCGCGACAACCTGGTGCAGAAGTCCTGGCCAAAGTTTCTGCATCCCTGGCCTCTGGGCGAGAAGCGTCTGCTGGTGTCGATGAAGGCGAATCCCCGTTCCGGCTGGGGAATTTACCTGGTGGACGCCTTCGACAATCTCCTGCCCGTCTTGTCGGATCCCGACTTTGATTATTTCGAACCGATTCCGATTGGCGCGCGGGAACGACCGCCAAGCTTGCCCGACCGCGTGGATCTCGCCTGCGACGACGCGGTGGTCTACGTGCGGGACGTGAATTCTGGACCGGGGCTTGCGGGCGTTCCGAGGGGAACGGTCAGACGGATGCGGGTCGTGGCCTACAACTTCGGTTATCCCGGTCTGGCGGGGCCGGACAAGATCGGCATCGGTGGTCCATGGGAGGCTATGCGCATTCTGGGCACGGTTCCGGTGCGGGCGGACGGGTCGGTCCTGTTTCGGGCTCCGGCGAACACACCGTTGACGGTGCAGCCATTGGATGCGGATGGAGCGGCTCTTCAGGTGATGCGCAGCTGGTTCACCGCAATGCCCGGCGAGATGGTGTCGTGTGTCGGGTGTCACGATCGGGCGCGGGAGGCTCCGTCCGCCTACTTCGCGTCGGGCTCGGCGGAGCCGGATGAAATTGAGGCGTGGAACGGTCCGGCGAGGGGTTTTGACTTTGAGCGTGAGGTGCAGCCTGTCTTGAATCGTCGTTGTGCGGGGTGTCACGACGGGAAACAGACCGGGCCGGATGGGGGGCAGCTTGCGGATCTGCGAGGGGAAACCGAAGTGGTCGGTTATCGTGGTCGGCCCCTGACGAAGCTGGCGGCGTCGCGATTGCATCCGGATGTCCGGAAACAACTGGGCGGGGAGTCTGTCCGCTACACGCCGGCGTATGAGGCGCTGCTTCCTTATGTGCGCCGGGTGGGGATTGAGGACACGGTGGAAGAACTGGTCGCTGCGGAGTATCACGCGAGCACGAGCGAACTGGTCCAGATGCTGCGCAAGGGGCACCACGGTGCGCGCCTCGACGCCGGCGAATGGGAGCGGCTGTTCACCTGGATCGATCTCAATGCGCCGTGCCACGGAACCTGGGGCGAGGTTTGCGAGATTCCGGAAGGGGCAGGGCGGCGCAGGGTGGAACTGGCTCGAGGGCATGGCGGTCCAAAGCTGGACCCGGAGGAGGTTGTTCGCGAGTCCGACCAAACTGGTCGGAGCGCGGCTATGTCGGAGGCTAGGCGCAGCGATCTTGCTGCAGGTCGAGGTCTCGGCGAGGGGGAGGGGGCAACGACTGCGAAGCTGCTGCTGCCGGTCCCGCATACGGAACTCAGCCGCGCTCCGTCGGCGCGTCCGGAGGAGAAACGGATTGATCTCGGCGGCGGGGTGACGCTCAGGTTGGTTCGCATTCCCGCGGGGGAGTATGTCATGGGCGACCCCGACGGCGCGCCTGATGAACGGCCGGAGGTCCGGGCAAGGATCGACGCCGGTTATTGGATGAGCGTTTGCGAGATTTCGAACGAGCAGTTTCGTCGTTTCGATTCTGAACATCGCTCCGGTTATTTCGCGAAGCGGTATCAGGGGGGCGACGGGCCGGGGCTTTCGCTGGACGGTCCGAAGCAGCCGGTCGTGCGGGTCTCATGGAAGCAGGCGCGCGCCTGGTGTCGTTGGGCGTCGGAGAAGACGGGCCTTCGGTTTGACCTGCCCACCGAGGCGCAGTGGGAACATGCCTGCCGCGCGGGAAGCGGCGGTGATTTTTCCTTCGGCGAGGTGGAGGAGGATTTCTCGCCGTGGGCGAACATGGCGGACCGTTCGTTGAGCGTTTCGCCGAAGCCGACCGGCGGCTTGGAGTCAAACATCACCGCGCACTTCGGCAAAGGCATCTTCCAGTCCGCAATCCATGGCAGCGACATCCCCTGCGATTCGCGGCACGACGATGGCTCCATTGCGACGGCAAAGGCCGGAAGTTTCCGGCCGAATGACTGGGGACTCCACGACATGCACGGCAATGCGTCGGAGTGGACCCGGTCCGATTATTGGCCGCATCCGTCAAATTCCGGCGAGAGGGATGGCGGCAATGCGGACGGTCTCAAGGTCGTTCGCGGAGGCTCCTTCCGAGATCGGCCGCAGCGTTGTCGTTCCGCCTCCCGACTCGCCTATCCCGGCTGGCAACGGCCTCACGATGTGGGTTTCCGCGTGGTCTGCGAGGATCGCGTGGTCGCCGCCCTTCAACCCGACTGACAACATGAAGAACAAGCAATCGATCATCATGGCGCTGGCCGCGGGGCTGGCGTTCTGGACGCAGGGCCTTTTTGGCGGTTCTGTGCAGCGCATCCCCTCGGCGGAATGGAACGCCTGGCTGGAGGACGAGTGGCTGAAGATTGCCCGTTATGAGGCAGAAGACGCGCAATCGGGCGAACTGACTCCCGCCAGTGACGCGGCCGGGGGCTGCGACGGCATCATCAATGGCAGGTGGGGTTTTCATACCGACCGCGAAAAGGAGCCGTGGTGGCAGGTCGATCTGGGCGCGGTCCATCCGTTGGCGCGCGTGGGGATCTGGAACCGCTCGGATTCGGAGAGTTGCGCGCGACGGGCTTCCGGGTTTCGCCTGCTGCTGTCCGATGACGGCGACGAGTGGCGCGAGGTTTACCGTCATCCGGGAGAGGTCTTCTACGGCTACCACATGCCCGACCGGAGACCGTTGACGATCAGGTTGAAGAACCAGAGCGCGCGTTATGTGCGGGTGCAGTTGCCAGGGGAACAGTTCCTGCATCTGGACGAGGTGCAGGTGATCGGCGCCGCCCGCGGCGCGGGGAACCTGGCCCTCAACCGTCCCTCTGACCAGAGCAGCGTCAGCAAGTGGTCGACCCGGAAGGCGGTCTCGGCGACGGACTTCCGCCTGTCCTTGGATTCGCTTTTCCAACGGGCTCAAGGTCTGGCGACGGCCCGGCGCGCGGAGGGACGGATATCGCCGGCCCAACAGCGAACGTTGGCGGACTTCGTGAAGCGGATTGGGGTATTGAAGGAGGATGCGCCGGAGACCCTGCGCAAGGCTCTTTACCTGGAGTTGCGCGGTTTGGTCCGTGATCTGGCCCTGGCCGATCCGCTGTTGGATTTCGATGCCATCCTGCTGACCAAGCGCGTGCCCGGCAGCTTCAATCACATGTCGGACCAATACTACGGCTGGTGGTCGCGGCCGGGCGGCGGGATCTATGCCCTTCGGGATTTCAAGGGCGATTCGCCCGCGTTGGAATGTTTGTCGGGAGCCTTTCCTGAGCCGGGCAGCTTTCTGCGGCCCGACCTCTCACACGACGGAAAGAAGGTCCTGTTCGCCTGGTGCCGGCATTATCCCAAGTTGTCGGCGGAAAAGGACAAGTTGAACAAGGCCAACGTGCCGGAGGACGCCTTTTACCACGTCTACGAAATGAACGTCGACGGCTCGAATCCGCGCCGTCTGACCAAGGGCAAGTACGACAACTTCGACGCCCGCTACCTCTCGGACGGTCGGATTGTATTCCTCTCCACGCGGCGGGGGCAGGCGTTGCAGGTGACGCGGGAGACCGCCGCCCGGAGTCTGGAATGCCCCGATCTGCCGGATGTGTATGTCCGTTGCGGGGGAGACGAGCGTCGCCCGGTGGCGGTCTACACGTTGCACACGATGAACGCAGACGGCGGTGATCTTACGCCAATCTCACCCTTTGAGATGTTTGAATGGGAGCCGTCGATCGCGAACGACGGAACCGTTATCTACGCCCGGTGGGATTACGTGGACCGCGACAACATGCCCTACATGAGTCTTTGGTCGATGAACCCGGACGGGACGAACGCCCGCCTCGTCTATGGCAATCACACCAAGGCGCCGCACTGCGTGTTTGAGCCGCGAAGCGTGCCGGGTTCGTCGAAGATCGTTTTCACCGCCTCCGGGCATCACGCGCAGACCATGGGCTCGCTCGTCCTGCTGGACCCGGCCAAGGGAGTGGAGGGCGACGAACCGGTTGAGCGCCTGACGCCGACCGTGCCCTTCCCGGAAATTGAAGGGTGGGCCGCCGCGCAGTTTGCCAATCCCTGGCCGCTCTCGGAACGGTTGCACCTGGTTTCCTGGGGCGTTGAGGAGTCGGTCAAGCAAGGCGGCCTGCGCGCGCCCAATGGCATGGGCCTTTGCCTCTTCGACGCGGACGGCGGATTGGAGCCGATCTACCGCGACGCGGAGATCTCCTCGATGTACCCGATTCCGCTGCGCGCGCGGACCAAGCCGCCGGTCGTTCCCGATACGGTGGACTGGGAAGGACCGCAGGAAGGCTGCTTCCTGGTGGCCGATGTCTACCGAGGGATGAAGGGCGTTCCGAAGGGGGCGGTCAAGGCCCTGCGGGTGGTCGCGGTTCCAGCCAAGACCCAGCCTTGGATGAACAAGCCTTCCATCGGCCTGACCCGGGACGACCCCGGCAAGGTGGCGTTAGGCACGGTTCCGGTCGAGGCGGATGGGTCGGCCTGGTTCCGCGCGCCGTCCGGGGTGTCTTTGTTTTTCCAGGCATTGGATGAAGATGGCCTTGCCGTGCAGACGATGCGCAGCGCGACCCACCTCCAGCCGGGGCAGACCCTGGCCTGCGTCGGATGCCACGAGGAGCGCACCCAGACGCCGCCCGCGGAACTGCTTGCGATGGCCCGCGAGCCTTCAAAGATCGCGGTCGGCCCCGAGGGTTCCTGGCCCTTCCGCTACGACCGTCTCGTGCAGCCGGTCCTCGACAGTCAATGTGTCCGCTGCCACAACCCGCAGTCCGATGATGCGCTCGCCGCAGCCTTTGATCTGAGTCCGGAAAAATCCTACGAGACGCTGGTGGACTTCGGGGAGGAGAGTTTGCGGAAGCGCGTGTTGGAAGGGTACCGGCGCGGCTTCTCGATTGCCGGCGACACGCCGGCCCGGGGCGGCAGTCTTTGGGCCTGGCTGGAGAAGCATCCGGAGCATCATGGAGTCCGGTTCACGAAGGACGCTCGCGAACGGTTCATCGTGTGGATGGATCTCTATGCCCAACGGGCGGGTTGCTTTGACGAGGAACAGGAAAAGCGTGTGGCGGCCCTGCGCTTGAAATGGGCCGATCTGCTGATTGAACGCAAACTTCAACCCCATGTGGCGACGCTCGCTTCGGGCTCCCGCTGAACGCTATTTATGAAAACGCCATTATTCTCCCTCCTTCGAACCGGAGTCCTGTTGGCCGTGGGCCTGACCGTGGCCCGCGTGTCAGCGGCTGAATCCGCGAAGTACCTTTCTCCCGAATCGCTCGTGGCCGCCCCGGATGGGAAGCGGCTCTACATCGCCGACGTGACCGGAGCGCGGATACAGGTCTTCGACCTGCAGGCGGGCCGCGTGACGCGGGAGATTGGGCTCCCCGGCTCTCCGGGCGGGCTGGCCCTCTCGCCCGACGGCGCGCGGCTCTATGTGTCCGAGGCTGCGGTCGAGGGAAGAGCGCATGAGATCGACCTGAAGAGCGGTCGGCTCCTGAGGCATTTCGCGGTCGGCCACACGCCGACGGCCGTGTCCGTGGGGAGCGGAGGCAAGACACTGTTCGTCTGCAACCGATTCGATGACGACGTGTCGATCGTGGATCTGGCTTCCGGGAAGGAGACCGGGCGTCTGCCGGTAGTGCGCGAACCTGTCGCCGCCGGCCTTTCCCGCGATGGCGCGCGTCTGCTGGTCGTCAACCAGCTTCCCTCCGGGGCCGCGACCGCGCCGCCTGTGGCGTCCGCGGTCTCCATCCTCGACGTCAAGGCGCGGAAGGTCGTGAAGAACGTCAAACTGCCCAACGGTTCCACTGGCGCCCGCGGGATCGCATTCTCGCCGGACGGGAAGTTTGCCTATGTGACGCACGTTCTGGCGCGCTACGGGCTGCCGACCACGCAGCTCGATCGTGGCTGGGTGGCGACGAGCGCGGTGAGCGTGATCGATGTCGCTGGCGCGCGCTATATCGACACATTCCTCCTCGACAACGTAATGCGCGGCGCGGCGAATCCCTGGGGCATCGATTGCAGCGCGGACGGCAAGTGGCTGTGCGTCACCCACGCCGGGACACATGAGGTGAGCGTGATCAATCGCGCGAAGGTCCATGAGAAGCTCGACGCCGCGAAGAAGGCCGGAGCGGAGAAGTCATCGGGAGCGATCGTCGCTCCGGTCAACGACCTGGCCTTTCTCGTGGGCATGCGGAAGCGCGTGAAGCTCGAAGGCAACGGTCCTCGCGGACTCGTCGTGGCCGGTGGCATGGCCTGCGCGGTGGAGTATTTCTCCGGAACCTTGGCTGTTCTGGATCTGGCTGTGGAGCGGGCGAAGGCAAAATCCGTTTCGTTGGGCGATCAAAAGGCCATGTCCCAGGCGCGGCGAGGCGAGATGTTGTTCCACGACGCCGAGCATTGCTTCCAGCAATGGCTGAGCTGCGCGACCTGTCATCCGACCGACGGCCGGGTCGACGCGTTGAACTGGGATCTGCTGCTGGACGGGGTCGGCAACCCGAAGAACACCAAGAGTCTCCTGCATTCGCACCAGACGCCGCCGACCACCTTCACGGGAGCGAGGCCCAATGCCGAGGCCTCAGTGCGGGCCGGGATACGTTTCATCGAGTTCGTCGTGCGTCCGGAGGAGGATGCGGCGGCCATTGATGACTATCTTCGGACACTGGGTCCGGTCGCGAGTCCGCGGTTGGCGAACGGCCGGCTCAGCGCCGCGGCGGAGCGGGGGAAAGAGGTCTACCGCAAGGCGGAATGCGCCCGCTGCCATCGCGCGCCCTACCACACGGACCAGCTGACCCATCGCGTCGGGACAGGAAAGGGGCGCGAAAAGGAGACGCCCTTCGTCACGCCGTCACTCACCGAATGCTGGCGCACCGCGCCCTACCTGCACGACGGCAGCGCCGCGACGATCAAGGACATGTTGCTCAAGCACAACGAAGGCGACGCCCACGGCAAGACAAGCGGATTGACGGCGAAGGAAATCGAGGACCTTGTGGAATACGTGCTGTCGCTTTGAGGGGAGTGGGGAGGAGAGAGCATTCGAATGCGAATCGGCCTCCGTTCTCGAGGCCTGAAAGGCCGGGACAACCAAGCCCGGGCTTTGTTGTCGCGCCTCGTTGGGGCGGGGGACTCGCTTTCGTTGCCGGAACAGACAGCTCACTGCAACCGCACGATCCTGTCGGCGATCTCGCGGCGGATTTCGCGCCATTGGGCGCCGGTGAAGCGGCGGGCGAGCGCGTCGATCAACGGAGCCTCCGCGCTGGAGCCGACGGTGGCCGTCCCCATGGCGATGCCGGTGTCGAGGTCGATCTCGCCTCCGGCCGGTGAGTCGTCGGGGAGGTCCGGTTGTTCGGCGATTCTGGCTCCACGCACGAGCGAACGCAGCCTTGCCAGAAACTCCCTCGCGTCGCGGACCTCGGCGGGCTTGCCGCGGGCGTCGCGGATGGCGGCTTCCAGGGTCGCCAGGTAGCGCAGGTCGTCTCCTCCTTCGCGCATGGCTTCCCAGAGCCGTGTCGGGACGAGGTCGGCGGGATCCTCGGCGCCGGGAAAGGACATGCCGAAGTCGTGACCGCGTTTGAAGGGGCCGTCGGTGTCGTCGAAGGGATTCTGTTGGTAGGCCTGGTAGGTCCACGGGGCATGGGCGGAGAAGGGAGAGGCCCAGAGATAGAGACCGTTGATAATGCGCGACCATTCGGCCGTGAAATGCACGCCGCGCGCGTTGTGGTAGAACCAGGCCTCGTCGCCGCTCTGGCGCAGTTCACGCTCGTATTCGTCGATGGTGTGTCCGCGGGAAAGCCACCATTCGAAGGTGTAGCCGTGATGGCCCCGGATGTCCGCGAAGGGATCGATCTCCCGGCGCTTGGCGTCGTCGTCCTCGCGGGCGGTGTGGAAGGTGATGTAGAGGCGGGCCTCGGGGACCTGCCGGACGGCGCGGCTGAGTTTCAGGTAGAGGGGGAGGCGGTCACTGTTGAAAACCTCGTCCATGTGAGTGGCAATCAGCCGCAGGCCAGGGAAACGGTTTTCGAGTCCGACAAACGCGGTCATGGCCTGTTTTGCCACGCGTTGGAAATCGGCGTCTTTGGCCAGCGATGCGCCGGTTCCGGGCGGTCGCGCGTCCTTGTGTCCCTGCATGATCGCGAGCGTCGAAAGGCCCGTGCCGGCGACGATGGCGGACTCGCTGAACCCGGCGCGGCGGATGAGTTCCAGACCGCGTTGCAGGTCTGAAAGATCGGGCTCCACGCCGTCTTCGCCCCGAATGTAGCGGATCGAGAGATCGGTGATGAGATGGCGGACGCCATGGTCGTAGAGGTCGCGCAGTTCCCGGAGCGCGCGATCGGGATCGAGGAGCTTGCGCGCCATCCGGTAATACGAGGCCAGGGCCTTCTTCGGATGTTCGACGAGCCGGACGGGCAGGACCTCAAGTTCCACCGGGACCTCGCGTTGTCCTTCCCTGTGGCGGATCGTGACCTTGCCGCGATAGAGCCTTGGGGCTTGGTTGTCGGGGATATCGAACCCCAGCCAGATCTCGCGGAATTCGCCGTCCGGGATGTCGGTATTCCGCCAGCGCGGGAGGAAGCGGTTCACGATCCCGGTCTGGTCCGCGGCGGAGGTGTAGAGCCAGCGCATCGGGGTGCGGACGACGCGGCGGATGGCAACGGAGTCGGCGCTGATCTTGGCGCCGACGCTCGTCAGATCGGACAGGGAGATCGTGACCTGCTTGAGTGGTTTGGCGGCGGACAGCACGAAGGCCGCCGGTTCCCGCTCGCCCGGAGAGGCGAAGAGTCGGATGACCGGTTCTTTCACGGGGGCTGGCAGCGAAGCCGGATCGACTTCATCGAGGTAATCGACGGGCGTGATGGAGATGCCAGCTTCGGCGAAGGCGGACTGATTCTTCGGCAGGCGATAGACCTCATCCGGCTCGTTGAACTTCCATGCTTCGCGCAGGCGCGGTTGTGGTTCGATCGGGCGTCCGGTTATGCGCCCTTCGCCGCGGTACCGGATGATGGCGCTGAGACAGACCTCGTCCAGGATGTGATCGGAGCCGGTGAAGCTTAGCTCCCTGGCGGTTCCGATGGGGGCGAGCGTCTCGGTCTTGCGGTTTGCCAATTCCCCGTCGAGCCAGAGGCTGAGTTCGCCCTCGCCCCAGCAGACCGCCACGTGATGCCATTCGCCAGTGCGCCAGTCGTGGATGCGCTTGTCCGCCCGGCGATAGACGAAGGGCTCGTCCCCGCGTTGTCCGGAGATCCCGGCTCCGAAGCGGCCGTCGGGCAGCTTGTTGATGTTGAGGTAATTGTGTTCGCCAAACGCCGCGCCGAAGACAGACCGGACCTGCGGGTCATTTCCGGGCCAGTCGGGGTGAATCCAGAACTCCAGCGTCCCTTGCTCGCGGGGGAAGTTCTTCCCGCCGGGGAAGCTCAGGTATTGCCCTTGTCCGAGACGGAGGCCTCCGCCAAAGCGGCCATCTTCCGCCAGGCTGGCGACGCCGTTGGCCAAGCCTGATCCGGTCGCGTGGTTGGCGTTGGCCGACCCGTCGAAATGGGCCAGCAGGGCGGTGTGCTCGTCAGGTTGAAAAGGCGTTGGTTCGGCTGCGGACAGCTCAAATGCGAACAGAAGGAAGGGAAAGAGAAGGGACTTGGAATGGACTCGCATCCCGGCAGCTTGGAGCGGAGGCCTTGCAAAGCCAAATCGGATCTTGGCCGGGATATGACGGGGGCGAGAACGCGAATGGACCGAGGTAGGCGGGGCGAATTCTCCGAATGAGCCGACGTGAACCTGTCCAAGCGCGGCTCATTCGGAGAATTCGCCCCGCCTAATGCAACGATCTGCGCTCAAACGCGCTGGCTGAGCCAGAATTGGTTTTTAATCCCATGTTTTTGTGGCATTGTCCTTCGCCATGAAGATAAAGGTGTTTTGCGCGCTTCTGGGGCTGGGGTTGTTAGTTTCCGGCTCGCTCGGGGCGGCCGATGCGAAGAAGGAACCAGCCAAGAAGACTCCCGCGAAGGCCGAGAAACCGGCGGCGCCGGCGAAGTCCCCGGAAGAACAGTTGGAGGCGTTGGGCGGGAAGCTCAAGCGGGAGGACGGCAAGGTCGTCGAGATCGATTTCCGCAAGAGCGCGAAGCTGCGAGGACCGGTCTGGCAGACGATCGGAGACATGAAAGACTGCCGCAAGCTTACGGTCTATGGCGGCGCCCGGGGCTTGAACGACGCCACTGTCCGGTATGTCGCGGCAATGCCGAAACTGGAATCCCTCTCGGCCGACGGCGCGCACCTCAGCGACAAGGGCATCGCCCAGTTGGCGAAGCTGAAGACCCTTCGCTCGGCGGCGTTCTTTCACCTGTCCTTTCGCATGAAAGGTTTCACCGGCAAGGGTTTTGCTGCCTGGAAGGACATGCCGAAACTGGAGCGGCTCACCGTCGCCGGCATGACCATGGGCGATGAGGGGTTCAAGGCCATCGCCCAGATCAAGGGCCTGAAGGAGTTGCGCACCTGGCACACCTACCGAACGGAGAAAAGCAACAAGGAGATCGCCAAGCTCCCCAATCTGACCCTGCTGCGCCTGGGCCAGCGCCTCCCGCGAGGCATGGGCGTCCCCTGGAGCCTCAGCGACGATTCGTTGCCCACGCTCGCCGGGATCAAGACGCTGCAGCGTCTGGAGATCGGCGAGACCCATTTCACGCCCAAGGCGCTGGAGCAGTTGGGTAAACTTCCGAAGTTGAAGACCCTGATGATCTACAACACGAACCTCGCCGAGGCCGACATCGCCGCCCTTGGCAAGCGCATGCCCAAGGTGAAGATCGACTTCAAGCCCCAGACGCCCGCCGAGAAGACGAGGCTGGAGGCTTATTTGAAGTGACGGGGGGCGCATTCCGGGTTGTTCAACTCCGGGTGCGATGGCATGAATGCCAGCCATGAAACGGATTGGCTTCCCCTTCGCCCTCTTCTTCCTGCTGCTTGCCTGCCTTCAATCCTCGTTCGCCGCAGTCGATATCGGCAACCGGCGTGAGCTGTTCGTTGATGAATTCCTGATCGGGAAGCTGCAGGGCGCGGAGCGGCGGCTGCATCGGCCGACGCCTCGGGAGGTGGCGATCGTGCACGACGCGCCCTGGGAGGGGAACATCAGCTATTACCACACGGTCTTCCGCGACGGAGATCTGTATCGCATGTACTACCGGGGCGGGCAGTCGGGCGCGCGGGAGAGCTTCCCCGAGGCGACGGGACATCAACTGGTCTGCTACGCCGAAAGCCGCGACGGGATCATCTGGACGAAGCCGGAGCTGGGACTGCATGAGTTCGGCGGCTCCAAGGCGAACAACATCGTCTGGACCGGGATCGGGTCGCACAACTTCGCTCCGTTCAAGGATGCGAATCCCGCTTGCGCTCCCGAGGCGCGCTACAAGGCGATCGGCTCGGGCAAGGGCGGGCTTTACGCGTTCCGCTCGGCTGACGCCATCCACTGGGAGCTGATATCCGAAAAGCCGGTGATCACGAAGGGGGCGTTCGATTCGCAGAACCTCGCGTTCTACGACGCGGTCCGCGGGCGTTACGTGGACTTCCACCGGGGCTTCAACAAGGGCGTGCGCGCGATCATGACCTGCGTGTCGGACGATTTCCTGAACTGGACGGAGCCTGAGTGGATCGGGTTTACGGATGAGCGGAACGAGCATCTTTACACGAACCAGACGACGCCCTATCCGCGCGCGCCGCACATTTTCATGGCCTTTCCCAAGCGGTTCCTCCCGAGCCGCAATCCCACGCTGCACCGCAACAGCGGGGTTTCGGACATCGTGTTCATGAGCAGTCGCGACGGGTTGACCTTCGATCGTTGGGGCGAGGCGTTTATCCGGCCGGGCCTACAGCGCGAACGCTGGGTGAACCGGAACAACTTCGTCGCCTGGGGCATCGTCGAGACGGCCGGTGGACTCGCGGGCGTTGCGGACGAGTTGTCGTTCTACTCCATGGAGGGCTACTACACCGGCGACGACTGCCGGATGCGACGTTACACGCTGCGGCCGGAGGGGTTCGTGTCGATCAATGCGCCGTTGGCGGGCGGTGAACTGCTGACGAAGCCGCTGGTGTTCGCGCTCCCGCCGAAGGAAGCTCCGAGGACGGCGCGCGACGAAACGCCCCGGGCGATGCGCATGGTCTCCAAGAACGCGATCCGCGGCGCGGGGTCGGCGAAGTTCGACGGGGCCGCCATCCTGACCTTCGAAGGAACAAAGAACCTCGGAAAGCGCGCGACGCTGGCGGCGAAAGCCCGCGGTGTGCCGGGGGGGCATCGCAGGCTGTTCTCCACCTACAACGGCGGTTCCACCGATCCGCGCGAGCTGTACTTCGATTTCAACGCGGCCGGGCCGATTTCGCAAAAGGACGGGTATTCAATCCGCTTCAACTACAACGGCGTCCTGGTCGGCGCGAAGTTCGCGGATGTCGGCGACTGGAGTCTGTCGACCGATCCCAAGACAGTCCACCATCTGGCGGCGACCTGGGACGACGGGCGCGTGGCGATCTGGTTCGACGGGCGCAAGGTGGCGGAGGGCGGCGAGGCGGGCGCGGGCGATCTGGTGTTCGATCAGGGCGACCTGCGCTTCGGCGAGGACTACCCGCCGACTTCGCTGGCCAATGAGCCCTTCCTCGGAGGAACGGACGACCTGCTGGTCCTGCGGCGGGTCCTTTCGGAAAAGGAGATCCAAGAGTTGGCGGGGAAGGGAGGGGCATCGACGATGGGAGCGAGTGAGAAGGGAACCCTGCTGACCTTCGACGATCCGAACGCGCCGTTTGCGGATTCGCTGACCGGCGATGGCGCGCAGGATGTTGCGGCTCCGGAGACCTCGCGACCAGGGGAGGTGGAGCTGCTGTTGAACTTCGCGACCTCGGCGGCCGGAAGCGTTTGTTGCGAGATCCAGAACGCGGAAGGCGCCCCAATTCCCGGCTTCACCCTGGCGGAATCCGACGAACTCTACGGCGACTCCCTGGACCGCGCCCTGAGTTGGAAGGGACGGCGGGAATTGAAGGAACTCGCCGGCCGGTCGATCCGTCTGCGTTTTGTCATGAAGGACGCGGATCTGTACGCGCTGCGTTTCGGGCGGTGATCGTGGCGTCCGACAAAGCTGTTGCGCATACCGCAAGAATTGCGAATTGCCCGGGCGGGGGTTCGCGTCAATATCCGCCAATCCTGAATCAGTCGATCTGGTGCAAATCGTGAAATTGAACATGACTCGAACGAAGCGGCTTGCCTCGGTCTGCGCGGTGATCCTGGCATCGACGGTTGTCGTCGCGGGTGAGAATGGCGGAAAGGTGACGGATGCGGAGTTGCTGGATTCGGCGAAGCGCGCGCTCGTCCCATTGGAGCGGAGTTCTGCGGCGGCTCTGAAACAGCGTGCCTGTTTCACCTGCCATCACGGCTCCTTTCCCGTGACGGCGATCCACGAGGCCTGGCGGCACGGGGTGACGATCAACGAGGAGAACCTGGAGAAGCAGTTGGAGCGGACCCTGGATCGGCTGCAAGCGAACGTCGATCGCTACCGCAAGGACCCCGAACAACAGGGCGACATCAACGGCGAGACGGACGCCGTGGGGCATGGACTTTGGATCCTGGATCTGGCCGGCTATCCGGCGGACGACATCACGCAGGGCACGGCGGACATCCTGCTTGACCAGCAGGATGAGGAGGGATACTGGGAGCCCGCGTTGCAACGTCCGCCCACGGTGGGGAGTTATTTCACCAGCACGTATGTGGCCTTGCGCGGGGTCAACCGCTATGTCCCGCCGGACAAACGCGAGATTGTCAAGGAACGGAACGCGCGGGCCTTGAAGTGGTTGAAGACCGTGGAGCCGTTCGACACGGAGGACATGGTCTACCGGCTGCGTTCTTTGGCTCTGCTGGAACCGGGCGGCGAGACGTTCAAGGCGCAGGTCAAGATGCTGCTCGACGCACAGTATGAGGACGACGGAGGTTGGCCTCAGGTGGAGGATCGGCGGCGCGACGCCTACGCGACGGGGACCGTGTTGGCGACATTGCGGGACACGGGAGCTGTTCCGGTTTCGCATCCGGCCTATCAGGCGGGGCTGCGTTACCTGCTGACCACCCAGGATCGCACGGGCGCGTGGCATGTGCGGAACCGGACCGCGCCCGTGCAGCCGTTCTTTGGCAGCGGGTTTCCCTTTGAACGCGACCAATTCATTTCCATCTCGGGCACGTCATGGGCGGTCACGGCGTTGTTGTCCTCGCTGTTGGATTCCGCGGGGGAGGGACAGGCTGCCGACTCCGCTGCGCTTCCGCCTTCGTATGGCTTCGGCGAGACAAGTCGGCGCGCCAAGGGAAGCGCTGTCCTACGAGATTCATCTGCCGCGCGCGGCGGAACGACATTCGTTTCCAAGCATCCGGAACTGACGCGCGACCGGGCGGCGGAGGAAAAGAGGGCCACGGTGGATGAGATCGCTTTCTTCCGGGAGAAGATTGAGCCGGTGCTGAAGGAGCAGTGCTACCAGTGCCACTCAAAGGACGCTGAGAAGCTGAAGGCGGACCTCCTGCTGGACACTGCGGCCGGTGTGCTCCGTGGAGGGGAAAACGGCCCGATCCTCGACCGTCTCTATCCTGAGCGGAGTCTGCTGTTGCGTTCACTCGTGGAGGACGAACACCTGTCGCTCATGCCGCCGAAGAAACCACTGCCTGCGGAGATTGTCGGGCATTTCCGGGAGTGGGTGCGCATGGGCGCGCCGGATCCAAGACATTGACCGCGGAGAGGAATTTCACCTCGGATGACGCGGATATCACGGATGGGGGATTCGGCTCCCGTGAAAGGCGGACGATTTTGATTCGCCTTGCGGCGCGGCTTTCACGAATGTCGCGGGATGAGCGCCAAACCACCTCGTCGGCCGCGGGAAAGGGATGAAGCCCTGTGTCCCTGCAAGAGCCGGATGAAGTATGCAGATTGCTGTCGGCCATTTCATCAGGGCAAGGCCAGGCCCGCGACGGCTGAGCAGTTGATGCGCTCCCGCTACAGCGCCTACTTCTTCCGCCTGGTGGACTACCTCGTTGAGACGACCCATCCCGACACCCGGGAACCGGACTTGAAGCGCGAGTTGCAGTCGATGATTCACCAGGTGAACTGGAGTTTCCTTACAATCGTGGACGTGGTGAAGGGCGGCCCCGAAGATTCGACCGGGAAGGTGGAGTTCATCGCCGACTACTTTGTGGACGGCAAGCCCGAGCAACTTCACGAACGCTCCCGCTTCAAACGGCACAAGGGAGCCTGGAAATACCTGGATGTGAAGAGTTGAGGGGGGCGGAAGTTGTCGATTCGGGATGAGGGCTTGTCCGGGGGGGCTGGCCGGATAGACTCCGCGATCGAAATGGAGGACGCGAACACCACGAATCCGAAGCCGGAGGAGTTTTCGAAACCGGCGCTCCCCCCGAGATTGCCCCCCGTCAAGCAGGCCAGGCTTGATGCGGCAACCTGGTTGATCGCGGCTCTGGCGTTCATCGGCGTGGCCAGCTGCATTTATCTTGGCGGCCAGGCGGCGTCGCGGGCGATTGCGAAATTGGACCCGTCGCGACGATTCACCCGGACGTTCTGGGAGGAGGCCCTGGGAGAAACCGAGAAGGAGCGGGCCCGGGCTTATCAGCGCACGAGCGGAGCTTTGAAAGCAGCGTTTACGCAGGGTGAATTCCTCTCCCTTGGCGAAGCTCTCCTGGCGGAAATCGGGCCGATCGAGGCCATGGAATGTTCGGGCGCCCGGACCAGTTGGAGTTCGAATTCTCCCGTGACCCGCGGACGCGCCATTGTGCGGATCGAGGGGCAACTGAGAGATGTTCACTTGTTGACGTATCTGAACAAGAAGGATGGCGTGACGACGGTGGTCGGTTTCGACGTGTTTCGCGGCAGCCTGGAGATGGAACGTCATTCCGCGGAGAAGGACCGTTTTGATTTGGAATACCAGGAATTCCCGTTCCGCCTCGGTAAGCACGATTTGAAGGACAAACCGAGAATCTGGAAGTGAGCCAGAGGCGGCGTTAGGCGAATTTCCCGGGATTCAGGATGTCCTTGGGGTCCACGGCGTGTTTGATCGCGGTATGGAGGTTGCGACTTTCGGGGGAAGCCGCCAGCGGCCACCAGGGGAGGCGGGCGATGCCGACGCCATGTTCGCCGGTGATCACGCCCTTCATCTTCAGGACCTCCCTGAACAGTTCGTCCACAGCGGCATCCTGGTTCTTCACCGCGGTGGGGTCGTTCTGATCGACCATGATGTTGACGTGGATGTTGCCGTCGCCGGCGTGTCCGAAGCAGGCGACCTGCAGGCCGTGCTTCTTCTTGAGCCGGGCGCCGAGTCGGAAGACGTCATTGAGCCGGCTGCGGGGGACGGTGATGTCCTGGTTGAGCTTGGTGAGGCCGGTGTCCCGGAGGGAGTAGGAAAACTCGCGGCGCAGAGCCCAGATCTGCTCCACGGCCGACTGGCCGAGGGCGGCGCGGACGAATTTGGGATCGCGGCCCGCGACGATCTTCTTCAGTTCCCTCAGATCCGAGCGGACAGCGCGTTCCTGGCCGTCGAGTTCGACAATGAGATGGGCGCGGCTGCCGGAGAGGAGTTTGCTGCCGGTGCGCTTTTCGGCGGCGGCGAGGGTGAAGGCGTCGGCCAGTTCCAAAGCGCAGGGCAGGAAGCCACGGGAGAGGATGTCGTTCAGCGCGCCAATCGCGTTCTTCATGGCGGGAAACCCGACTGAGAGTCCGGCGCGGAACGGGGGCAGGGGAAGGAGCTTGAGCGTGGCCTCGGTGACGATGCCGAGCATGCCTTCGGATCCGACGAACAGTCGGTGCAGGTCGAAGCCGCTCTTGTTCTTGTGGGTGCGGCCGCCGAGCTTGACCAGGGTTCCGTCGGCGAGGACGACGTTGAGGCCGAGGACGTAGTCGCGGGTCACACCGTATTTCAGGCAGCGGGGACCGCCGGCGTTGGTGGCGATGTTTCCGCCGAGGCTGCAGTCCGCGCGGCTGGCGGGGTCGGGCGGGTAGTAGAGTCCCTGCGCCTCGACTGCGTCCTGAAAGTCCTTCGTGATGACGCCGGGCTGGACCACCCCGACAAAGTCGCGACGGTGAATCTCCCGGATGCGGTTCATCCGGGCCAGGGAAAGCGAGATGCCTCCCTTCAGCGGGACACAACTGCCGACGTAGCCCTGGCCGGCTCCGCGGGCCGTAAGGGGGATGCGATTCTCGAAGGCGAAGCGGGCGATCTTGACGACGGATTTCTCCGAGCGGGGCAGGGCGACTGCGTCGGGCAGGTTGGCGGCGAACCACTTGTCGCCCGCGTGGGCGCGCCGGGTCTTTTCGTCAAGGCGAAGCTCGCCGGCGGGCAGGAGTTTCCGGAGCCGGGCGAGGTTCTTGGCGTGTGCGGCTGTCATGCGTCGGGAGGGGCTGCGGAGGAGTCTTCGGCGGCCTCCGCTTCGCTCTCGATGAACGCCAGGGCATCGGCTGCCTCGGTGGATGGAACCTGGAGCTTGATGCCGCCCGTGGTTGTGGGAGCCGCGGTAAAAAGGGTGGCGTTCTCGTCCTTGAGGCGGGGATGGAACCCCGCGATTTCGAGGCGCGTCTTCAGCAGGTTGGCTTCGATGTCGCTGAAAAGGGTTTGAACGGTCGTGAATTCCATGGGGTTCCTTGTTTTTGAATGCAGGGCGTTGACGAGGAAAGTCAGCCGCCATTCTTCGGAGTTCCGGCGATGTCGGCGAAGAAGATGACGCCGGCGTTGGTCTGGACCCGGTTGGTGATTCTGGCGTCCACCTTCCCGCCGATATGTTCGGCGGCCTCGTTCACGACCACCATCGTCCCGTCATTCATGAAGCCGACGCCCTGGCCCTTGTCCTTGCCTTCGCGGACAATCTTGAGCGAGAGGATTTCGCCGGGGAGGACGACCGGCTTCAACGCATTGGCGAGTTCGTTGATGTTGACGCAGGGCAGGTTTTGCAGCTCCGCGAGTTTTCCCAGGTTGTAATCCGTGGTGAACAGCTTGGCGCCCATGGTGCGGGTGAGGTGCAGGAGCTTGGCGTCGACCTCGGATTCATTCTCCACATCGCCTTCGTGAATGCGGAATTCGTGCCCGTCCTGCTTCTGGACTCGGCTCAGCGCCTCAAGTCCCCGGCGGCCGCGATCGCGTCGTGTGGCGTCATCGGAATCGGCGATGGCGTGAAGCTCGCGAAGGACAAACCGGGGGACGACGATGGTGCCGTCGAGGAAGTGGGTCTCGATCAGGTCCGCGACCCGGCCGTCGATGATGGCGCTGGTGTCGAGGAGGAGGAGGTCGTCCCTCCGGTGCCGGGCGGAGAAACGGACGTAGGGGATGATCAGGGAGATGTCCTCCTTGTTGCTTCGCATGGCGAGCACCATGCCGATGTAACTGAAGCCGACAAAAAGACAGAGCCGCACCATCCAGCGTACTTTCTCGTCTTCAACAAACTCAAAGAGTCCGGATCCGTCGACGAGCCACGCGATCGCCGTGCCCAGGAGAAGCCCGAAGGTCATGGCGGAGAAGGCGCGCAGGGAGAAGCCCTTGAGCATCTCGTCGATGGCGATGAGAATGGTGCCGAAGCCGAAGCCGACCACGATGGCGCTGACCGGATGTTCCGCCGAGATGATGGTCAGGTCGATGTCAGAAGCCTGGCTGAAGGCGTATCCCGTGAGGGAACACATTGCCAGAAGCAGTATCCTGATTACCCAGAGTGATTTGGTCATGTTGACGGTCGTAAGGGATCTGGTCGAAGTGTGTCATCGAGCCGGGCTTCGAGCAATCTCTCGTTCCAGACGGAAAAAACGCCATCCGCGTGAACGGATGGCGTTCTGATGAAAACAGGATTCCTCAAGAGGGTTTGCTCGCGGTTTTCTTGCGGGGCGTCTTCTGGGAGAAGGCCAGCTTGTCGTCCTTGACGGTGACCTTGACCGTGCCGTTGTCCTGGACCGTTCCCTTGAGAAGCTCCTCGGCGAGGGGGTCTTCGAGGTGCTTTTCGACCGCGCGGCGCATTGGCCGGGCGCCGTAGTCGAGGTTGTAGCCCTTCTCCACCAGGAAATCGCGCGCGGCGGCGTCGAGTTCGATCTGGATCTCGCGATGCGCGAGGAGTTCGACCACCTTGCGCACCTCGAGGTCGAGGATCTTGACGAGGTCGTCGCGGTTGAGGGTGCGGAAGACGATGATCTCGTGGAGGCGATTGAGGAACTCGGGGCGGAAGACCTTCTTGGCTTCTTCCAGGATGCCCTCCTTCATGTCCGCGTAATTCGAGGCCTCGCTGGGGTTGCTGAAGCCGATCTTGGCGCCCTTCTTGAGGGTCTCGGCTCCGACGTTGGAGGTCATCAGAATGATGGTGTTCCGGAAGTCCACGACGCGGCCCATGTTGTCCGTGAGTTTGCCCTCCTCCAAGATCTGGAGAAGCATGTTCATCACATCGGGGTGGGCCTTCTCCAGTTCGTCAAACAACACGACGGAGTAGGGACGCTGGCGGACCTGCTCGCTGAGCTGGCCGCCCTCCTCGTAGCCGACATAACCGGGAGGCGAGCCGACCAGGCGGGAGGTGGTGAACTTCTCCATGTATTCGCTCATGTCGATCTGGATGAGCGATTTCTCGTCCCCGAACATGCTGATCGCCAGCGACTTGGCCAGCAGGGTCTTGCCGACGCCGGTGGGGCCGAGCAGGGCGAACGCGCCGATGGGGCGCTTGGGATCCTTGAGATCCGCGCGGGAGCGGCGCAGGGCCTTGCAGAGTTCGTTGACGGCCTCGTGTTGGCCGATGACGACCTCGGAGAGTTCCTTCTCCATCTCCAGCAGCTTGCGGGCCTCGTCCTGTTCCATGCGCTTGAGGGGAATGCCCGTCCACTTGGCGACGACCTGCAGGATGTCGTCCTCATCGATCCTGACGCGCTTCTCCTCGCCCTCGGCTTTCCAGGTCTCGAGGATCTCCTCCAGGCGGGCCTTGGCCTGCTTTTCCTTGTCGCGCATGGACGCGGCTCCCTCGAAGTCCTGATCCTTGATGGCGCGTTCTTTCTGGACCTTGATCTCCTCGATCTCGGCTTCGAGGTCCTTGACGTCCGGCGGGCGGGTCATGGATTTGATGCGGCCGCGGGCTCCGGCCTCGTCCATGAGGTCGATGGCCTTGTCGGGGAGGTAACGGCCGGAAATGTAGCGGTCCGAGAGTTTGACCGAGGCCTCGATCGCGTCGTCGGTGAATTCGGCCTTGTGATGCTCCTCGTACTTGGGGCGGAGGCCCTTGAGGATGAGGATGGCCTCGGGAATCGACGGGGCCTCGACCTTGACGGTCTGGAAGCGGCGGTCGAGGGCGGCGTCCTTTTCGATATATTTGCGATGTTCGGCGAGGGTGGTGGCGCCGATGCACTGCATCTCGCCGCGGCTGAGGGCCGGCTTGATGATGTTGGAGGCGTCCATGGTCCCCTCGGCCGAGCCGGCGCCCACGATGGTGTGCAGCTCGTCAATGAACAGGATGATGTTCTTGGCGCGGCGGATCTCGTCCATCACGGCCTTGATGCGCTCCTCGAACTGGCCGCGATACTTGGTGCCGGCGACCATGAGAGCGAGGTCGAGCGTGATGACGCGCTTCTCGCGCAGGAGTTCCGGGACGTTGCCGCGAGCGACCTCCTGGGCCAGGCCCTCGACGATGGCGGTCTTGCCGACGCCGGCTTCGCCGAGCAGCACGGGGTTGTTCTTGGTGCGCCGGCAGAGGATCTGGATGACGCGCTCGATCTCCTCCTTGCGGCCGATGACGGGATCCATCTCGCCCTTGGAGGCGATTTCCGTGAGGTCACGGCCGAAGGCCTTGAGGGCGGGGGTCTTCGTCTCGCTCTTGTGGTCGCCCTTTTCGGCTTCTCCGGCGGGCTCTTCGGAGCCGCTGAAGTTGGGGTCGAGTTCCCGGAGGATCTCCTGGCGTGTCTGCTCGATATCGACGTCGAGGTTCTTGAGGACCTTGGCGGCGACGCCGTCGCCTTCGCGGAGCAGACCGAGGAGGATGTGCTCGGTGCCGACGTAGGTGTGGTTGAGGTTCTTGGCCTCCTTTGCCGCGAGGGAGAGGACCTTCTTGACGCGAGGCGTATAGGGGATGTTCCCGATCAGCTTCTGGTCCGGGCCGGTGCCGACCTGTTTTTCGACCTCCAGCCGGACGTTCTCCAGTTCGAGGCCGAGTTTCTGCAGGACGTTCACCGCGACGCCCTGTCCAAGCTTGATCAGGCCGAGCAGGAGGTGCTCGGTGCCCACGAAATTGTGGTTGAACCGGTCCGCCTCCTTGCGGGCCAGGGCGAGCACCTGCTGGGCTCTGGGTGTGAAATTGCTCATGGCTTCGTCGCTCATGGGATGAATTTGATTTCGGGAGGCTCGTTTGTCCAGTGAATCCCTTTTGAGACCGGTCAATTGGACTTCGGAGCGGGTATTTTCTTCAATTTGTCGCGCAGCATGTCGGCGCGCATCAGATCGCGTTCGTCGGGGGTGAGCTCGCGTTCGGCGAGATATTGGAGGTGGTGGGGCTGGGTCGTGATGAAGAGTTCATCGACGACGGAGCAGTCCACATCGGGAATGACGCCCATTTCCACGCCGAGGCGGACGAAGGAAAGGAGGTTCATGGCCTCCTTGGAGTGGATGATGTGGGCATTGGAAAGGATGCCGTAGGCGCGTCCGATCTGGTTGTAGATGATCTTGGGCTGGTCCTCGAGCAGCTTTTCCCGGGCGTTCTCCTCGTTTTCGATCAGTTGGAGCACGACCTTGGTGAGTCTTTCGACGATCTCGGGTTCGCGTTCGCCGAGGGTCATCTGGTTGGAGACCTGGTAGATGTGGCCCAAGGCATCGGAGCCCTCGCCATAGATGCCGCGGACCGCGAGGTTGAGCTTGGTCACCGAGTTGACCGTCTGGCCGATCTGGTCGGCGAGTTGCAGACCGGGGAGGTGAAGCATGGCGCTGACCCGGATTGCCGTCCCCAGGTTGGTGGGGCAGGCGGTCAGGTAGCCGAATTTCGGGGAATAGGCGTAATCCAGCTTCTTCTCAAGCTGGGAGTCCAACTTGTCGATCGCCTTCCAGCATTCCTTGACTTGGAGGCCGGGCTGCAGCGACTGCATGCGGAGGTGATCCTCCTCGTTCACCATGACGCAGAGGGACTCGTCCTGGCGGAGGACGACGGCGCTGCCGCCTCCCTTGTTCGAGTGCTCTCGGCTGATCAGGTGCCGCTCCATGAGGAGCTTCTTGTCCAGCGGCTTGAGGTTATCCATGGGCTCGCTGAGCGCCCGCTTGAAAGAGGCGAGGGAGTCCACCGCGGGTTGGATCACGTTCATGCACTCGATCCGCTGCTCCTTCTTGGCGCGACCGGGGAAAAGATGGCCGCGCAGGTTGCGGGCGAGCCGGACGCGACTGGAGAGCACAATCCGATCGTGAGGCCCCTTGCGGGAGACGGCCTTGGACACCGGGAGGAGAAAATCGGCGACGTTCATGACTTTTCGTCGGCGGGCTTCTTCAACTGGGCCTTCAGCGCCCCGATTTCGTCGCGCAGTTCCGCCGCCTTTTCAAAATCCTCCTTGTCGATGGCGTCCTGCAGGCGTTTCTCGAGATTCTTCAGCTTTTCCCGGGCTGCCACGCCTTTCTGGGAGCCCGGGGTCTTGCCGACATGCTGGACGTCGCGGTGCATGGTGCGGAGGAGACCGTCCAGATTCGGGGCGAAGGCGTCGTAACACTCGGGGCAGCCGAAGCGGCCGGTCTTCTTGAAGTCGGCGTGCGAAAAGCCGCAGGCGGGGCACTTTTCCGTGCCCAAGGGACGGTCCGTCGACTCGGCTCCGCCCAGTCCGTGGAACAACGACGATAGGGACCCGCCCACGGGGGCGTTCACGTTGTTCTCTTTCGAACAGGCTTCGCAGAGATCGACCTTGTGCATCTTGTCGCCTTCGACTTTCGTCAGGTGCACGGTGGCTTCTTTTTCTTTGCAGATGTTACAAAGCATTTCTATCGACAGGTTTGCCGGTTGTGTGAACTGGTGTCACAACCGCCATCCTGAGCTCTTTACCTCGAACCGGCTGCACGGCGTTTGCCGGCGGCGAAGGCGCGCCCAGAATTGGAGTACAGAGTAACAGCGGCGTTCAAACGCGGCGAGCGGGAATTTGTTCTGGCTGGGCGGTGGGCCGGTCACTTCAGGAATCCGCCGGAGCGCAGCCATGCCTCCATGCGGGCCGGCCAGGTTGTGACGGGTTGATCCGTCCGGCGCAGCCCGTAGCCGTGGCCTCCTGTTTCATAGATGTGCAGTTCGGCGGGGACCCCGGCGCGCTTTAATTCCAGGTAGAGCAGGGCGCTGTTGAGCGAGGTCACCCTGTCGTCGTGGGCCTGGGCGAAAAAGAAGGGGGGCGCGCCCTTGGGAACCTTCACCCATTCGGCCAACGCCGAGTCTCCGCGTGGCACGAGGCCTCCCGGGTAGATGAGGGCGGCGAAATCGGGGCGGTGGGAGGATGTGTCCGCCGTGTCGGTGGCGGGATAGGTCCGGTTCTCGAACAGCGCGGTCAACCCCGCCGTCTCGCCGCCGGCGGAAAAGCCCAGGATGCCGATGCGATCCGGAGCGAGGTTCCATTTCTTTGCGTTCGCGCGAACGAGGCTGACGGCGCGTTGGGCGTCCTGCACGGCGGCGCGCCAACGCTTCTCCTTTTCACGGGCGGGAACCCGGTACTTGAGCACAACCGCGGTGACGCCGATGGAATTCAGCCATTCCGCGACCTCGGTTCCCTCCAGGTCGTAGGCGAGGACGTAATGGCCGCCGCCGGGCGCGACGATGACGGCCGTCCCGTCCGACTTCTCTTTCGGCGCGGGGTAGACCGCAATCTGGGGCATGGAGACATTGCCGAGCCGGATGACGCGTCGGCCCGCGACGAGCCTGCCGTCGGGTTTGGTGGTGTCGGCCTCCGGGGGGAGCGGTTTGGTTTCTCCGGGCGGCTTGCCGGGCCAGAGATCGAGGACAATGGGTTCGGCGGTGAGCGAAAGCTGCAGGGAAAGCGCGAGTGAGAAGGCGGCGAGCAGTCGAGGGTTCATGGTTCTTTATTGGATCCAGGCCGGTTTCTTGTTGGTGGTGAGAAAGGCGCGGGAAGAATCGTGATGCGGGTTCGGGGACGAGGGCTCGACGCCGAGATTGCGCATCCATTGGCGGAGTCTGCGCTGAAGTTCCCCGGCCCGGCCTGCGTCGCTTTCCGCGAGATTCCTCGTTTCGCCGAGGTCCCTGCGGAGGTTGAAGAGTTCAAGGTGATGCCCCGGGACATACCGGTTCTTCGCGTCGAATCGGTCGCCGAAGAACTCGATCAACTTGAAATCGCCCAGGCGGACGCTGGCGCAGGGGGTGAGTCCCCAGTTGAGATCGTAGAAAGGCATGTATTGGAAGATGGGCCGTTCCGAAAGGGAGGGTTCTGGCTCTCCTTGGAGCAACCCGGCCAGGCCGATCCCGTCCAGCGCCTGGCCTTCCGGAGCCCTGGCGCCCGCAACTTCGAGAAAAGTCGGCGTCAGGTCGATCCCGTGAACGGGCGTCTCAATGATTGTGCCTGGCCTGACTCGGCCGGGCCAGCGGACGATCAGCGGAACGCGGACTCCCCCCTCGTAAACGCTTCCCTTGCCGGCCCGCAGCGGGGCGTTGTCGTATTCCCGGAGGTCCGGCGTCAATTCGGGCTCGTCGGGATGGGGCAGGGACATGGACCGGTGTTCCAATCGTTCGTCGATGCCGCCGTTGTCGCTCAGAAACACGACCAGGGTGTCGCGCGCCTCGCCGAGGTCGTTGAGCTTCGCCATGAGACGCCCGATGGAGCGGTCGATGTGCTCCAGCCCGGCGAGGTAGACCGCCTTGTTGTAACCGTCGTCGCCGAAGCCCAGGTCACGGTATTTCCGGGTGAGGGGCTCGGGCGCGACCACGACGCCGTGGATCATGTGGTGTGAGAGGTAGCAAAACCATGGGCGGTCGCGATTATTGGCGATGAACTCGATGGCCTGGTCGGTGAGTTCGTCGACGCCGCGATCGTTGCCTTTCTTGAACTCGGAACGGGGGAGGATGGGCGGCGCATGGCCGAAACCGTAGTGATGGGCGGCTTCGGGTTTCAGGCCCATGTAGTGGCCGTCGGCGTTGTTGGTCAGGTGCCACTTGCCCATGATGCCGGTGGCGTAGCCTGCCCGCTTCAGGCCCTTTGCGATGGTGAACGCGTCGCGCGGGAGATTCTCGACGAACGGACGCTCCTCCATCGGCGCCCAGGGCAGACCATACCAACCGATCACGTGCCACATGTGGTTTCGTGCGGTGTATTGGCCCGAGAGGATCGTCGCGCGGGTCGGCGTGCATTGAGAGGTGACGTAAGCGTCGGTGAAGCGCGCGCCCTCGGCTGCCAGGCGGTCGAGATTGGGCGTCGGGACGATCTTCCCGCCGTAGCAACCGAGCGTCGACCAGCCCTGATCATCGGTCAGGATCAGGAGGATGTTGGGACGCTGGGCCGCCAGGGACGAGAAGGCCGTGAGGCCGACCAGACCGGCCAAGGAAAGGAATACGACAGCCTGCCTTAACAAACGGTTCCCAATCATGTTATGCATGAGATCACTCTTTCACCTCGATCGTGATGCGGATGGGATAGATCAGGCCCCAGTCCTCGCGGCGTCATCGCCGTAACGCGACGCGCGAAAGGATCGCGGACCCGGCCCACCATGAAGCCCTCCCGGCCGCTGAAGAACGGAGCGGTGGCGTCGAACCATTTTCCGTCCCGCCGGTTGACGTCGTTGTGCCCGCCGTCGGTTTCGAGGTAGTCGTGCTCGAAGCCCAGTTCGGTGAGGATGTCGCGGGCGAAGCGCGAGTGGACGACGTCCGTCATGCGGTTGCGGCAGTCCTTGGGGCTGTTCCAGTAGGAGTCGTTCCGGCCGTGCCAGATGTAGTCCGGCGTGTTGCGCATCGTGTCGAACGTGCCCGAGGTCCAGGACGCGCCGCCGACCCCGATCGCGGCGAAACGGTCCGTCCGCATCGCGTGATTCCACGCGCCGATGCCGCCCATCGAGTAACCCCACAACACGATTCGGTTCGGGTCGATGTGGTAGCGGTGCATGAACTCGTTGACGAGGTCGCCGAGGTAACGCTCCGAAGCCGGGACGGCCCAGCGGTTGACAAGCTTCTCCGGCACGGCGCCGGGCGGAAAGTTGACGCCGTGACAGGTTTCCGCGGCGACGAGGATGTAATCACCGGCTTCCAGTTCCCTGAGCTTGTTCCCCACCGACCGCCGCTTCGCATTCGCGCCCGGCTTGTAGGTCCCGCCGCCGTGCAGCCAGAGAATGAGGCCCATCGGCTTCGCGGGATCGTAGCTCGACGGCGCGTAGAAGTTGAACGGATGGTCCTCGTTGCGGGCGAGCAGCCTCGGAACGGTGAACGTGTCGCCCTTGATCTCTCGGCCCTTGATCGCCGCGTGCTCCGGGCTGCCCTTCGGGCGCAGCGCTTCGGTCACCTCGGAAATGTCGCCATGGAAACCGGAAAGCGCGGCCTCCAGCGCGGGCCGCTTTGTTGGTTCGGCTTCGAGCCATTGCCGCGCCGTTTGAACCGTCTCGGAAAGCGACGGCCCGGCGGAAGCGTTCACCACGGCGAACGCGCTGACCAGAAGCGGAAACAATCGATGCATGGGCGCGAACGGAAAGGTGGCGAATTGCCCGGTGATCGTCAATCGGGCCTTCAGCCCGAAGATCTGGCAACCGGTCCGCCCTTGCGTCAGGCGTCCTTGTCGACTTCGACCCTTGTGATATCGGTGTCACGGCGAGAGATGTTCTCGATCTCGCGAGTCAGCGCGTCCTTGTCTGACAATTTGTTCCTGCCGGTCAGCTTCTCCAGGAACGTTCGGTTCTTGTGAATCTGGACAATTCAATCCGTCGTTGGAGCATCGTCGTCAATCTCGCCACTCGCCCCGACCATGTATGACGAGCCGTCCTTGTCTGCAGTGATGAACCATCCCCAGTCTTCGGCGTCTGGCTCTGTCGTATGCCAGTCGCCCTTCGTCAATTCCTCACCAAGCCACAGAAGCAGCGTTTTGCCCGCGGTAGGATTGTAAGGGTTTGGCTCTTCCTTTCTGGAATCGAACTTCGTCGTCGTGATGTAAACCAGATGCGTCATGAGGGCGTTCACCTTCGTCCCAAGGACGCGAGGTAGGCGATCAGGTCGATGAGTTCCGCGCGGGTCATGGCGCCGGTGAGGCCTTCGGGCATCAGTGTGCCGGCTTCCTGGATCTCGGCGATGTCCTTCCGGGCAATGCGGATTTCGCGGCCGTCGGCGGCGGAGCGGAGGGTTAATTCAGTCGGCGTTTCCTTGGTCTTGTAGCCCTGGTGGAAGTCGTCGTCCTTGGTCGTGATCGTCGTGGCCAGATAACCCTCCTTCACCTGACGTTTGGGCCAGAGGACCGCCTCGACAATCAATTCCGTGGTCATGCCCGCGCCGACGGCGGAGAGGTCGGGGCCCAGTTCGCCGCCCTGGCCGCCGATCTTGTGGCAGGCGACGCAGTTGGCGGTCGGCGAGGTGAAGACTTTTACGCCCCGGTCGGGAACGCCGGCCTTTGCCGCTTCGCTCAATGAACGAACCAACTCGGGATCGTAGGCGGGCGTCAGGGACGCTGTCGCCAGAGAGGCGGCCAACGTCTGGCGGAATTCGGGCGCGTCTCGACCGGAGGCGGCGAGCGCGCGCAGGCTAAGCTTGGCGACATCCTCCGGGAGTTTCTTTGATCCCAAGGCCGAGGCCAGTTCGGCCAATCCGGTCCTGCGATCGAGAAACGGTCGCAGGATCTCCGACACGCGCTCCTCATCGCCGGCGGCCCGGAGCATCGGCGCGCCCAGCTTGGCTGCCTGCGCGGAATCGATGCGGGAGAGAGCCCGCAGCGCGGCCAGGCGGATCTGCATCGGTTGCGATTCGGCGGAGAGTTGGCGGAGGTGGGCGGTCGCCTTGGCTCCCACCAGTTCGCCATGGGCTTCGATGGCGGCGACGCGGACCCCCATCGGGGTCTTCGCCGCCAGACTCAATCCGCCGATCCGTGGCGCGAGCGAGGCGAGTTTCAGCGCCCCGGCCAAGCGGATCGCGCCGCCGAGGCCCTGGTCGATGTATCCCTTCAGCACGGGTTCCAGTTCGCCGGCGGGCCGCGCCCCGCGAATCCGGGCGACCTCGGCCAGTTCGTCCAGCGCCTCCGGGTAATCCCCGCCCAGGTTCAGCGCGTGGCGCAGATCGTCCGGCTGCCCCACATTGACGAGCAGTTTCAGCAGGCCGACGCGGGCGGCGCGATCGAGCGAGTCACTGCCCGCCAAGGTCCTCAGTTGGCCCCCGACGTCCTTGCCTCCGTCCTCCTGCAGGACGAAGGCCGCGTGGTCGCCGCGACCGCCGAAGGTCAGTTCGCCGGAGGTGAAGGCGGGTTTCCAGAGCGGCTCCAGGCCATGCACAGCCTGCCGCAAGGCGTAATCGAGAAAGGGATCCATCGGCGCGTCGAGGGCGCGGACGGCGATCTCCATGGCGCGTGGCGAATTCACGTAGGTTGCCGCGACGACGGTTTCGAGACGAACGCGTGGATGGTCGTCGCGGATGAATCGTTCCAGCAGTTCCAGCGAATCGGGGATCTCGTGCGCCCAGTTCCCGATCATGCGGACGCCGTAGCAACGAGCCTCGAATTCGCCCGCGTTCAGCAGTTGCTCCATCAGGTTGCGCCGAAAGACACCGTGGGCCTCGTAGACGCCGGTGACGCGATACGCCTCCTGGAGATTGGCTGGCTTGAAGGCGTCGCACGCTTTGACCACCTCGTCCGTCGGGAGGGCGAACAGCAACCGCTTGGCTTGGTAGCGGGTCCAGCGTTCGCCGGAACGAAGCTGTTCCACGAGTTCTCCGGCGTTCATGGAGGCGAGGTCGGGTTGCTTCACGAGGGGACGCGTCTTGGAGGTGATGCGCCAGATGCGGCCGTGGCGTCGGTCGCGCCTCGGGTCGCGATAGGAGGCCTGGTAGTGGCCGACGATCTCGTTGTACCAGTCGCAGAGATACACGCCGCCGTCCGGCCCGACCCGAATATCGACCGGGCGGAACTCCCGGCGCGTGGACGTGATCAGTTCGGGCAGTCGCGGCGTCTTGAAGCCGGAACCGTCGGCTTCCGCGCGATAGACCGGCACGGAGTTGTTGTAGTAGCCGGCGAAGGCGACCGCGCCCTGCAGGTCATCGGGCAGATGGCTCGTGCCGACGATCTCGATGCACATGTTCTTGCTGTCGGTGAAGAGCGAGATCGTGCGCCGCGGGTGGTCAGTGCGGATCATCCCGGGAACGGTGTAGAAGCCCGCGTAGGCGTCGCCGGTGTTGTGCAGGACCTGGCCCCATTCGTCGAAGGCGACGCCCCAGCAGTTGGCTCCGGCGGTGGAGCCCTCGAAGAAGTTGTCGGCCTTTAGACGCTGGGGATGAAAGCGCCACACGCCGGCCTTCAGGTGACGTTCGATGCCCCACGGCGTCTCCACCCGCGAATAGATGTGGTGCCCCTGCGTGAACCAGAGTCGGCCGTTGGGCGCCCAGGTGAGGGAATTGATCAATTGATGGGAATCCCCGGTGCCGAAGCCGGACAAGACGACGCGCTTGTGGTCGGCCTTTCCGTCGCCGTCGGTGTCGCGGAAGTGAACCAGTTCCGTTCCGTGCCCGACGTAAAGGCCGCCGTCGCCGAGTTCCAAGCCCATCGGCAGGTAGAGCCCTTCGACGAAACGATGAAACTTGTCGGCGCGCCCGTCGTGGTCGGTGTCCTCGCAGACGAGAATGTAGTCGTCGGGGCTGGCTCCGGGATTCACCTGGGGATAGGTCGGCAGGCAGATCACCCAGAGTCGGCCGCGTTCGTCCCAACGCATCTGCACCGGGTTCACGATGCCGTCTTTTTCGGAGGCAAACAGGTTGGCCTGCATGCCCTTGCGCAGGGTGAAGGACGCAAGTTCCTCAGCGGGAGTCAGGGAGGCGATCTTGGAATGTTCGCGCACGGGCGCGGGCGGCGGGGACGGCGGTTCCGGCTTGCCGGTTGCGCGGGCGTCGATCCGCGCCTCGGCGGCGTCGAGGAAGGGCCGCATGACCTCCAGCTCCTCGCGGAGCGTCGGATCGCCGTGACCGAAAGCGACGTGGGTGCGGTCGCCGAAGGCGAAGGCGTAGTTCATCGGCCGCCAGTAGTTGAACCAGAGCCGGTTCTTTTCATCGATCAGCTTCCGCAAAGGGGAAAGGGCGGGGGAGGGAACGGCGCCCAGGCCGAGTTCCTTGACGGCATGCGCGGCGATATCCTTGTGCGCGTCCGGCACGAGGTGGATGCCGTCGCGGGTCAGGGGGCGATCACTTTCGAGAGAAAGGAGATCGATGTGGAGATAGCCTCGTTTTTTGGCCAACGCCTCGATGGCCTCGGCGTAGGCGCGGACATCCGAGTTGCGATTGCGCAGGTCGGGGGCGAGCGGGGCCGGAGGCTGCTCGAAGTGCATCGGTGAGATCAGCACGATCCGCTTCGTCTGCTTCTCAAACTGATCGAGCAGCTTCTCGTAGGCTGCGATGAACTCAGGGAGCTTGTCCGTGCCGTCCAAGGCCTCCATCTGGCCGAACTGCACGAACAACGCGCTCGCCTTGAGCCAGGCGAGCTGTTCGCTCCAGTCGCCGAAGTTCACGTCGCGCCACTGTTCGTAGACGGTGTCGCCCTCCCACGCGAGGTTGCGGAAACGCAGGCCGTGGCCGGGGAACTTCGCGGTGAGGATGGTCTCCAGATCGGGGTTCTTCTGGGCCGCCTCCAGGTTGCCCGCGCCGATGAAGGCCAGCACGTCGCCGGGCTTCAGGGCAAACCTGCCGTCCTTGAACGGCTCCGGCGGATTCGCAGGATTGGCGGAGCCGCTGAAGCGTCCCGGCAGTGTCCGGGGCTGCTCGAACTTGTTCTTCGCCAGCGGTTCGTAGTCGAAGCGGCTTCCCGGAGAGAACAAGGTCGCCATCTCGTTGATCTGCCGGTTGAACAGGTAAAATTCATCCAAGTCGCCGGAATAGAACTTCCCGCCGCCGGCGCCGATCATCAGGTCCGCCGGTTGCATCTGGAAGGCGCGGATCTTCCCGTCGCCGAGGTGGCGGGCGTTGATGTAGAGCCGGGCGAAACCTGCGTCGATCTCCCGGTTCACGGCAATCACGATGTGGCCCCATCTGCCGGGCGCGAGGACGTTGGCGGGGCTCTCGATGTTGGAATCCGGCGCCGCGGCATTGCCCGTCGTTTCCAGGCGAACCGCCCAGCCTTTCGTCTGGAGCAGGCGCCATCCCGCGCCCGTCTCGTCCACTTGGGAGACGATCACCTGTTCGGCGTCGACCCGGGGACGCACGAACAGGGCCACGGAAAAACTGCCTTGGTCGATTCTTGGCGCGCGGTCGGCCGGAACGCGAATGGCGACGTCGCGCCCGTTCAAGCGCAGGTTCTTTCCGCCGAGCGAGGTGTCGGGAAATCCAGGTTCCCCGATGATCTCGCCGTGAGCGGCCTTGGGACTGGAATCGCGTGCGTTGCCGTCGAACTTCCAGTGCCCGATCAGGCCCTTCGTCACCAATGAAGCCGACACGTCCGCGGCCCGCGTTTGGACTCCCGTCAAGACGAGAGCGCAGAGAATCATCCAGCGCATGGCGCGGAACATGGAAATCGCCCATGGCGAAGTCAAGCGCGCGGGAAGGAGCCCAGTGTGCATCAACGGTGGGGAGAACGGTCCTCAGAGAGCCGCCGAAGGATATGCTCACGCCGGCTCATTGAGGACAATTCGCCCTACCCGTTCAAAACAGTTCAAGTTCTGAAGGTGTCGCCCACCGCCATGCGCCGCCTTGAATCAGTCCCCGAAATGCTGCCGGATCAGTTTTCCCGCCGCCTCGTCGCAGCCTTTGAAGCCCTTGGACGAACCGACGTTGGTGGCGACGACGACGGCGCAGTTCTTCTCCGGAGCCAGCCAGACGACGACGTAGAACATGGTGTTGGAACCATTGTGCATCAGCGCGCGGCCCTTGGCCCACGGGCGTTGCAGGACCAGCCAACCGAGGGCGTAGTCGTCGTTGCCGGCCGCGACGGTGTGCAGCTTCTTGAAGGACTCCGCCCCTAGGAGTCTGCTTTCCCCCCGTTCGCCGGCCATGTGGAACGCCGCGTATTTTGCGAGGTCGCCCATCGAGCAATGCACCGCGCCGGCCGGACTGATGGCGAGGGGATTGTCCGCGCGCGGCCCCGGAGGCACGGGCTTGGGGCCGGAGACCAGCCCGCTGGCGTGGCCCCAGGGTTGATCGACCTTGCCGGGCGACGCCGGCGCGCCGAATCCGGCCCTGGTCATGCCGAGGGGTTCGAACAACATCGACCGGAGCAGGTCTTCCCAGGTCCGGCCCGAGACCTTTTCCAGCATCACCCCGGCGATCGCGTAGCCCTGATTGGAATAGGCGAACTGCGTCCCGGGTTTGGATTCGGGCTTGCGCGCCAACAGCCCTTTGACAAAGGCCATGCGCTGCTCCGCCGGCGTTCCGGTCGCCGCCCAGGCCTGGAGCCAGAGATCGCGCGGGGCGTCGGCCGGCGCGCCGCCCCGGTGGGACAGCAGTTGTTCCAGCGTTGCGTCGAGGTAGTCGGGATGGATGTCGTTCTTCAGTTCGGGAAAGGCCTCGCCGACGGTAGCCGACCACGAGGCTTTCCCTTGCTCGACGAGCATCGCGGCGACGGTGGCCGTCATGGACTTGGTGACGGAGCCGAGGTGGAACCTGTCGTTCCCTGTGACCTGTTCGGCCCCGCTTGCCTTGCGGAAACCGACCGCGTTGTCCGACACGATTTCACCCTCCACGACCACGGCGGCGGCCAGCGCGGGAAACCCGTGCTTCAAGCGGATTTCTTCCAGCATTTTGGAGACGGGATCGGAGTATTCGACTATGGGAGGCGCTGAGCCTGCCGGGCGACTGAACACAATCGCGCCCAGGGCGATCAGGACGGTTCCAAGGAGGATGATCTTCTTCATGAGGGTCTTCCTGGCGGGGTTGGTTCGGAGCAAGGGCACAAATTCACGGATGGGATGATCCGGGGGGGCGCAGCGCTCAACCGCCGCCTTCAGGTCGGCATGTCGTTCGAGGCCGGTCCACGGCAGGATGGTCTTATCCCCGGTTTTTGGAATCAGCCAGAGCGAGCGGATGTTCAGGAGCTTGAACGGTCGGATCTCCTTGATATCGCTCCAGAGAAAGAGCTGTTGCCCTTTGTTCAGATACACTCCCTTGGGGCCGATCGCCACGGCGTCGACCGTCATTCTCTGCAACAGCCACGAGTACACCAGGCCGCCGAGGAAAGCCGGGACGACCCACACCAGACGCTCCGGCGAGAATATCTCGAGGAGGTTTCCTTTTGACGCGCCGAGCATCAGAAAGAACCAGATTCCGACGAATCCGATTTCGCCGTAGAAGGCGAGCTGCGAGAACGAAACCTTGAATCTCGCCGCATCGATCGGAATGCCCGAGGACATGGTGAGCGCAGCCCTCTGCAGTCCGGCAAGATCCGCCGGATCGATCGGTTCGCCGGTCTCCGCCGCGTGGAGCAAGGCCGAGAGTTCCCGCTTCAACGGCAGCAGTTCCGTTCTCACCGAACGTCGGTTCAGGCGGTGGATGAAGACGAACAGCGCGGCCACGGCGGCGGTGTAGATCACACTGAGAACCACGCTTTTCGATCCGCCCCAGTGGAACATCATCACCCCGATGAAGAGCGGCAGCAGATACCACCACGCCACGGATTGCAGCAGGGCGATCTGGTTTTCCACCTTTCGCAGTTCCACTCTCACCAGATCAAACAAGGGCGCGTCGGGAGCCGGCTTTGGCAGACGACGCTTGCTCGCGGTCAGTCGCCAGGCGATGAAGGCGGCGCTGGCTACGAGGACGACGCAACCCGCGTCGGTCAGTCGGGAATTGTCCCGGAAGAGCAGGTTAAAGCCGAAGAAAAGGGCAATCAAGACACACGCGAGAATCTCGCCGAGGTCGCGCCCGCTGATGGTCTTGTCGAAGCCGGTCATCCGCGCCCTCATCGCGGCGATCTGCGCCGCATCGGGCAGTTCGGGCAACGGCCCAAGGGGTTGCCCCTGCCACAATTGTTTCAAGGCGTCGTCGTTCATGGAGCCTCCGTCATCATGGTTGAGAGCTTCTTTTTCGCGCGGTGCAACATCACGCCCACGTTGCTCGCGCTGAGGCCGAGCGCCTCGGCCATTTCCTGGTAGGAGAAATCCTCGAGAAAGAGCGTAATCAGGGCTTTCTCGATTTCGTTGAGCCGGGCGATGGCCTCATACAGGCGGGCGAGTTGTTCGTCCTCGCCGTTGTCCTGCGTCTGCCCCGACGCAATGTGTTCGGCGAGCTGTTCGTGATCGAGGGCTACAGACTGCCCGCCTCGCGCCGTGCGCTTGCGGACGAAACTGATCGAGGTGTTGATGGCCACCCGATAAAGCCACGTGCCCGAATGGGCGCTGGTTTTCAGTCCGGGCAAGCCTCGCCAAATCTGGAAAACGATCTCCTGGTACAGGTCGTCCCGGTCCGCGGCATTCCACGCGTATACCCGGCAGACCTTGAGAATCCTGGCGCGATTCTCGGCGATCAGTTCCAGAAACTGGTTTTCGTCCGGCGACTTCAATGTTCGGGGCCTTTGAGTGATTGGTCGCAGCGCGAAGGCGTTTTATTACAAGGGGGCTCCTTTTTCTTTCGTCGGCTACCGGGTGAAGCCCAATGCTCTGCCGTGCCAGGCCGCGCGGATTGCCAGGCAATCGGAGGGGTGTCCGGGGCTTCTCGTCCGATGCCTTCCGTCACAGCCGGCGCCGACGTCTTGTCCTGGAATGCCTCCCGCCCTGTTTCGGGGCGGTTCAATTCACGCAGAAGAGGTGTTTCGAGCCGCGGATGAGCAGGCGGCCGTCAAACGGAACCGGGGACGCCAGGATCTGTTCGCCCATCGGATTCTCACCCAAGAGTTCGAACTTCTCGCCGACCCGGGCCGCGAAGACCGTTCCGTCCTCGCGGGCGGCATAGAGGATTCCGCCGGCGATGACGGGGGACGCGTAATACGCGGCCGCGGCTTTGGGGAGCGAGGCTTCCCAGAACGGCCTGCCCGTGGCCGGATCGAGACAGACAATTCCGCCCTTGTTGCGGAGCAGGTAGGCCCTTCCTTCGTAGGCGACCAGGCTGGAGGCGAAAACGCCGAAGTCATCTTGCTGCCAAAGTCGATGTGTGCCCGTGACATCGCCCTTGCCCCCGAGCCGGACCGCGTGGACCTCCGCCTGGTTGCGGTCATCGCGCCCCACGGGGATTACCGCGACATCGCCCGAGACCACCGGGGTGGCGATCGGCGGCCAGAGTTTCATTCCGCCGGGGTTGAAGCCGCCGCAATGCCAGAGCAGCGCGCCATTGTCCGCCGCGTAGGTGGTGACGCGATCCGCGCACCAGATCAGCACGGCGTCCCGGCCGCGATGGCGCACGGGCACGGGAGTCGCGTAGCCATTGTTGTTCTCCGTCGGAACCTCGTAGTTGCGCTCCTTCTGCCAGCGGATCTTGCCCGTCGCCTTGTCGAATCCGGCGACCCACGAATCTCCCGCGTGCAGGCGTGAAAGAATGACCAGGTCGCCCACGATCACGGGCGAGCTTCCCTGGTCCCAAAAGAGCTTCTGCGGACCGAACTCTTCGGTCAGGTTCCGCTTCCAGCGGACCTTTCCGTCCATCTCCAGAGCCGCGAAGTTCCCGCTCTTGAAATACACGAACACGCCGGTTCCATCCGTGACCGGGGACGCGTTGGAGCTGGTGCCGAGCTTGCGGTGCTTGGGCGGGGTCGCCTCGCCAAGTCCGGTCTTCCAGATCCGGCGCCCTTCGCGATCGAAGGCCAGCGCGACATCGGCCCCGTTGTCAGGGGAGGTCACGAAGATGCGATCCTTCCACACGATGGGGCAGGAGGCCCCCTTGCCCGGCAGTTTGACCTTCCATGCGACGCTGTCGGGGCTCCACTTGACGGGGTAGTTCTTTCCCGTCCGGCTCCCATTGTGCGACGGGCCGCGCCACGAGGGCCAGTCTTCGGCGGGGAGGTTGGAAAGGGCAAGCAGGAGGGCTCCGGCGGCAATGACGGATCGGTGTTGGGGCGGGTTCATTTGAAATGGGGAAATGTGCAGGCGGATGCTGCTTTCCGATATTCCATTTTTCAACTTCGAACGGAGCGCGAGTTCATACCGCTTCAGCGTGGAACGCTTCGGAGTGTTGGCGTTGCCGGAAGCCTTCGGGGCTCGGCGGTTGAAGCGGTATGAAATTCGCGCTCCGCCACAAGGTCTTGATTGCGGTTGAAAGGCAGGCGCTCAAAACGCCTCCTTCATCCGTCGGCCAATCTTCTCGTTGGCGGCCTTCATCAGACTGACGTTCTTCGAATCCGGCTTTTCAAATTCATCGAGCAGTCCCCGGCGGCGCGCCTTGTTGCGCTGGTAGGCTCCGCAAAGATGGAAGCCGATGCAGCCCGGGTTCTCGTGCAGCGCGGCCATCGTCTCGGCATACCACGCGCCGTCGTTCTGCCGGTAAAACTCACGGCTTCGCCCATCCACCTTTGCGGCGTCCGCCAGCAGGACCGGCATGCCTGTCCTCCTGTGCCATTCGGCCAGGTGTTTCACCGGCTCGCGGAAGTCCTGAAACGACAAGACATCGACGTGGGGCTTGGCGGCGTCAATCACCTCCATGGCAATCGGCGCGTTGGCCTCGTAGCGGTCGCCGAGGATGAGGTGGTGTTTGTCATGACGCCGGATCGCGTCGTGCGTGGTCTGGTAGTAAAGCGTGGCGAGTTCCGTGAGTTCCTTGCGCCCGGACTCGGACTTAAGGCGGTCGGGATCGAACATCGGGCCCCGCCAGGCATTGTCCGGCCGCTCGTGAATCCAGCAGGGGCAGTCGCTGTAGAACCAGCCGATCAGCTTCGGATCGTCGCTGAGTTCGGCGCAATGGGAGCGCGCGACGTAATCGCACCATTCCTTCCAGTCTTCACTCCGGAAATCGAAGTGGACGGTATGCTTCTCCCATTGATGGGATTCGATGAACGGCAGCAGATGGCAGTAAGGCATGCCGAGCGCCTGGTATTCGTCATTGGTGAAGGGGCGGGAATGCCGCCAACGGCGGACGGTCACCTCCTGCACCCAGCCCACGGTGTTGAAACCCCAGTCCTTGAGATTCGGAACCACCGACTCCCTGATCCAACGCAACGTGCTGCCGCCGTATTTCTCACGCCAGATGTGGAGGTTCTCCGGATAACGCAGACTTGCCGGATCGATATGATTCAGCCCGATGGTGAAGAACGGCTTCCCGTCCGGGGCGATCAGCCACCAATGGCCCTTTCGGCGGCCGAGCGTGAAGAAGCCTTCGGGCTCGATCTGGGTGGTCTTGACTGCCGTCGCGGCGACGGTTCGCGACGGAGGACGAGCCAATGCGAGACCCGCGCCGGCAATCAGGGTATGTTGCAGGAATTGTCTTCGGTCTGTCATGGGAAAGGGAATCGCTGACCGCGCAAGGGACACCGTCTCAATCGGCGCCTTTCAACAGATCGACCATGGCTCGGCCCATGGCCTCGCCGACATTCATGTAGGTCTCGGCGTTGGCGTCGTAGTGCCCTCCTGAACTGCCTCCCTTGGACAAGGGATGGGTATAGACGGAGGCGACGGAGCCCTTGAATTCCGGGTATTTGCCGGACCGGCCATCGACGGCGAGCATGGCGTCCAGGATCTTGCCACCATTGCCGGCGTCGCCCTTCTCTGTCTGCCCGAGGCTGGCACAGACGAACTTCGCGTCCGGGGCGTCGAAGTCCTTGCGCAACTGTTTGATCAGGTTCACGAGGTTCTTCTCGTAGCGGCTGGAAAGGGCTTCGCTGCGGCTGTCGCGATCGCCCTGCCACCAGAAGAAGCCCGCGATTTCGTATCCCTTCGCGCCGGGATAATATTTGTCGAGTTCGGCCAGGACCTTCTTCGCGCGGAGGATGTCGCCATCGTACTGCATGCCGGCATACCACTTGATTCTCTTTGGCTCCTCGCCCTTCCTCCATTTCTCCGGCGAGCCCTTGTATCCCGGATGAACCCACTCAACGCCCTTGGAGTCCGTGAATTCAAATCCCTCGCCTCCAGGCGGCAAAAGGTCCCAGCCCAGGGCGCGGTTGCCGATGCAGCTCTTGAGAATCAGCGTCGGCGCGTCACTCGCGTTTCCCAGTTGATGGCCGATGCCGATCTCGGGCCCGATGGCGCGCCCCTTGATGGTCAGCCACTCGTTGTTGAACACCCGCATGCCGCCGAGCCCGCTGCCCATGACCCTGACATTCCGGACATCCCGGCGCGTCGTCCAATTGCCTTCGTCGTCGACCAGGTAGGGATAAAGGCCTTTCTCCTTCACCGCGTGCGTCAACGAACCGTCGGGACCCTTCTTTCCGGGGGCGATCCGGCCGAAGCCCAGCATGTTCGACTGTCCCAGGAGGATGTAGACCCGCACCGGCTTGGTCATGTCGGCTGGCCTCTCGGCGGGATCGGGCGGGGCCTCGGCGCGAGCGGTCAACGCAATCAAGACGGCGAGAATGCCGGGAAAGTGAGGGGCTGGATTCATGGGACTTGCGGAGCGATGAGCGGTCCCGCCAGCAATTCCATCAGGTGTCTTTTCATCGTTTGTTTCCGGGCGCGAATGTAAGGGCAGGAAGGCGGGACAGAAACACTTTCCTGTTCGCGTCTTTCTGTTGGCTCGATTGGGGTTTGATTATTACGCCCGCATTCCCTACCAAACCTGCATGATCAAGCGTCTCGTCCTTTGCCTCCTGGCATTCCTTTCCTTCTCATCCGCGACCTGCGCCTCGCTCGACGGTATTCGTCCGAACATCATCCTCGTGATGACCGACGACCAGGGCTACGGAGACCTGGGCTGCCACGGACACCCGTTTCTCAAGACGCCCAATCTGGACAAGCTTTACTCGCAGTCCACGCGCTTCACCGACTTCCATGTCAGCCCGACCTGTGCGCCGACGCGTTCCGCGCTGATGTCCGGTCGCGCGCCCTTCAAGAATGGCGTGACGCATACCATCCTGGAGCGCGAGCGCATGACGCTCAAGGCCGTCACCATCGCTCAGGTCTTGAAGAAGGCGGGCTACAGCTCGGGGATCTTCGGCAAGTGGCATCTCGGCGACGCGGATCCCTACCAACCCGAGAACCGCGGGTTCGACGAGACCTTCATCCATGGCGCCGGCGGCATCGGACAGAACTTCCCGGGCACGCAGGGGGGCGTCCCCGGCACCGGTTATTTCGATCCCTTCATCAAGCACAACGGCCGCATCGTGAAGACCCACGGCTACTGCACGGATGTCTTCTTCGATCAGGCCATGGCGTGGGTCAAAGGATGTCACGATCGGAAACAGCCCTTCTTCGCCTACCTTCCCACCAACGCGCCGCACGGCCCCTTCATCGTCGCCGATGAATACAGGAAGCCCTTCGAGGGCCAGGTGAAGGACAAGAACACCCAGTCGTTCTTCGGCATGATCGTCAATATCGACGAGAACATGGGGCGCCTCATGGCCAAGCTCGATGAATGGGGGATGGCCGACGACACGCTGCTGATCTTCATGACGGACAACGGTTCCGCGAAGGGGTCCCGGATCTACAACGCCGGGATGAAGGGAGGCAAAGGGTCGGTCAACCAGGGCGGCGCGCGCGTGCCGTTGTTCATGCGCCTGCCCGGCCGGATCAAGGCAGGCGTTGATGTCGACCGCCTCACTCGCCATGTCGACATGTTCCCGACCCTGGCCGCCTTTGCTGGAGCTGAGTTGCCGGAGAACGTCGACCTCGACGGCCGCAGCCTGATCCCCCTGATTGAGAACCCCAAGGCCAGGTGGGCCGACCGCCACACCTTCTTTCACCAGGGACGTTGGGCCAAAGCCGGCGCGCCGGGGCGCTGGAGCAAGGGCAACTCCAATCCCGACGATTACCAACACAGGGGCTTCGCCGTGCGTAATGAACGCTGGCGTCTGGTTGGCAACGCCCTCTACGACCTCGATGCCGACCCCGGCGAGCAGACCAACGTCATCGATCAACACCCCGAAGTCGCTGTGAAGTTGCTGAAGGCCTACGACGCCTGGTGGAAGGAGGTCCGCCCCCTGATGGTGAACGAAGACGCTCCCCTGGATACCGGCAAGCCTTTCGTCGAGCTCTACGAAAAACAGAAATCCGCCGGGGGAATTCCCGATTGGAAGAAACCGAAGCTTTGAGGTTCTTCAACCTCTTCAGTGGAATGGATGGCGTTTACGAATCCGCGGCAGCGTTTTGGAGTGCGGTCTCGCAGACCGCTTTGCAGCGTGTCCCTTGCTCCAGGCAGCCGCCCTTCCAACCCCGGACCTTCTGGCTCTCCGCAAGGTGTTCCGCCGTAGTTCAGGCCTTTTCGTCACCCAGGCCAGGCAAAGCGGCGCGCGGCGCCGCAGTCCAAAACGCTGGCGCGCGCGACACGACACCGGAAGGTTGCGGATACAGTTCCTTCCCTGCCCGCCGTTGCGCTTCACTGAAAACGTCGAAAAACCATCTTTGATCCATGCGCCCCCTGTGCCTTGCAGTCCTGCTCTCCGCCGTTGCGTGCTTCGGCGCCGATGCGTCGCGGAAGTTCTCCCCGGAGTTCTTTGTTTTTGAAAACGGGGCCCACTTTGGTTCGACGGAAGAGCAGATCAAGGCTCTCAAGGAACTGGGCTTCGACAGCCTGGGGTCCGCCAAGCCGCAGGACCTCGCCGTCCGCATCAAGCTGCACCAGGAGTCGGGACTGAGAATCTCATCGCTCTACATTGGCGGCAGGATCGGCGGCGGCAAGGACGTCAAGGCCATCAACCCGGCCATCCCCGAATCCATCCGCGCCCTCCAGGGCCACGACGCGATCATCGAACTGTTCGCGCAGGGCGGCGCGAACAATACGGACGAGGAGGCGGTTGCGTTCGTGCGCGAGGTCGCCGACCTGGCGAAGGAATCCGGATTGCGGGTCGTGCTCTATCCCCACGCGGGCTTCTACATCGACGCGCTCGGCGACGCAGTCCGCATCGCCAGGCTGTCCGGCCGGGACAATGTCGGGGTCATGTTCAACCTCTGCCACTTCCTCAAGGTCGAACCGAAGTCAGACCTGCGCGCGACCCTGTTGGACGCCGGCGACCTGCTGTGGCGCGTCAGCATCTGCGGCGCCGACACGAACGGGAAGAACTGGGGCGAACTCATCCAGACCCTGGACCGTGGCTCCTTCGATCAGGTGGCCCTGCTGAAGTTGCTGCGCGAGATCGGGTTCGCGGGAGACATCGGCCTGCAATGTTATGCCATTCGTGGCGACGTGAGGGAGAATCTGGGACGATCCATTGCCGCCTGGCGGAAGTATCTGGCCGAGAGTTCGAAGGTGAGTGATTGATTTGGCGGGGAGGGGAGCGTCCGTTCCTCCGACCACGCGTCCGATTCGCTCATGGCCCTCCTTCGCCAGTTGCCAGTCTGGGCGACAAGGTTAGGATGGCGCGGACCATGAGAATTGCCTGGAGCTGTTTTACACGACTGTTGTTCGGGGTGTGGATGTTGGCCGCGCCAGGAGGTCCGGGCGTTCGCATGGTCGCGGCATTGGAGGCGGATGGCGTCCGGATCGAACTCGAAACCAAGGCCACCCCGGCAAATGTCTCTGCGCGGACCTTGGCCCCGTTCAGACTTGAGTTGCGGGTGAAGCCGAACGGCGAGCGGAGACCCATGACCGCCCGCGTCCAACTCCCCGTCACCGGAAAGAACGCCTGGCCCGCGGCGGATGTGGAGGTTCGTGACGAACACGGGACGGCTCTCGTCGTGTCGCGTGGCGGCATCGAATGGCATGTCTTGCGGTTTCAACTGCCGGGCGAAACATCAGCCTTCTTCGTGCAGGCCGTGGAACCTCCGGGCGGACGGGCTCCGCGGATTCCCGAGAGCCGGAGGGAACTTGTGGAAGAAAAGTCCGGACTTCGAGTTTACCTGCCCCGGTGGTTCGACGGCCGTGCGGCCGCCCTCAGCATCCGGTTCGACGATTCCCACCCGACCCACCTTTCCAAGGCCGTTCCCATCCTGAACGAATACGGCTTTCGCGGGACCTTCATGGTCAATCCGGGCGGACACGAACCTGGGTCGCGTCGACGCTCCAGCTTCGAGGAGCATCGGTCGGAATGGGAGGCTCTCGCACGCGGGGGGAGGCATGAATTCGCCAATCATTCCGCCCACCATCGCGGAGCGGACGGGGACGCGGACATGGAAGCCGAGATCGGCGATGCCGCCCGGGCCATCTGGCAGTTGTTTCCAGATCGAAGCCGGTTGTTGGCGTTGAATCTCGGCGGAGGCACAAGATGGCGCACATCGCGCACCCTTCGATACTATCTCGACAAGTATCACCTGTTCGATGCGTCTAGCGGTTCACTGGGTATGGACGACGTTTACGGCAATCGGGTGGAGCAACTCCGACTGAAGCTGGACCAGCACATCCAGCGCGGCCTGTGGTGCCGGATTCACTACCACTACATTGGGGAGAGGTTGAGCAGCAGTGAGGTGAATTTCAGGGACGCAATGGACGAGGTGAAGGCCCGTGCCGACAAGCTTTGGATCGCCGGCATGGCCGACATCCATAAATATACGACGGAACGCGCCGCGGCATCACTCGACCGTGTGGAAGCGGCCGGCGCGGACTTCGCCTTCCGTTTGAAGTGCGCGACCGATCCAAAACTCTACGACCAACCGCTGACCGTGGAATTGACGCCGACCGAATTCTGGCCGGCCGACCGGTTTGTCGTTCGTGGCGACAGAGGCGCACCGCTCCCCCTCCGGACGGCAAAAGTAGACGGAAGGACCGTTGTCCGTTTTGAGGTCGCCCCTCGGGAGGAAACCTATCGCGTGGGGCTGAAGTGAACCTGGAAGCGACGTTTTGCTGAACCGCAACGGACGCTCCAATCCCGCCCCCCCCCCCTAACGGGAACCGCCCTCGCAGATTCACTCAGGGGCCTTCCAATCGAACCCCACCAGACCTGGGTTGCTGATCTGATCGAACTGTTTCCCGCTTTTCGGCTCGCTGTCTTGGAAGATCTTCTCGGCGAAATCCATGATCGTGTGCATGTCGTCCTCGCAGATGCCGTGGCCGTGGGGCGAATGATCGAACAGACCGAGCTTGTCTCCCGCTCCCAGCCAATTGAAGACCGGGACCAGCGCCTCGTAGGTCTCGATGTTTGAGCGGTTCTTCTTTTGGTTCTCCGCCCCCATGATTCCCAGGAAGGCGCGTGGCGCGATCAAGGCGCCCCAGAAATGCTGGTCCACCGGCAGCTTCTCCAATTGCCCGGCAAAGGTGGTCATCACGTCGTTCGCGTAGCACTTCGTCGCCAGCTTTTTGGCGGACATCTTGTTGTTCGTGAGGTTGAAGAGCTCCACGGCAAAGCCGCCCGTCACCGGGACGGTCAGATCGACGCGTTCGTTGAAAACTCCGACCGCCGTCGCGGTCTTTCCAAAACGGGAAGTCCCCGTGACGATGACCCTGCCGATGTCGTGAGTCGTCTCCAGATGGTGGATGACCTCGTTGATGCCCCAGGCCCAGGCCATCATGGTGTTGCCCTTGACGTCCCGGAACGCGTCCTTCACCGGCCCGTGCTTCCCGTAGCCGTTGAACTGTCCCGGGACGACCCAGGCGAAGGCGTAGCCCCGATCGACGATCTTCTCCCGCCACGGGAGGGTCTCCTCGGCGAATTCCTTCCTCGGGCAGATGTAGACGATCAGCGGCGCCGGTCCCTCTGTCTTGGGAAGGACATACCCGAATCCGCAGGAGATCGCGTGGTCCGGACCGACCTTGAGGCGCACCTCGTGAAGCGTCGCCTTTCCTCCGTAGACCTCGGTGGATTCCCGGCTTGCCACCGCCGCATTGTGCGTCTGCGGAAAGGCTGGACCGCATGAGTAATGCTGGATCAAACGCCGGATCTCCGCCCGGCGTTCGTCCCAATCCGCCTTCGTTTTGACCCGACGATCCTGACTGAAGAACTGGAACGGATCGGCCAGCTTTTCATTGGCAGGAAGCTCGTCCACCGACGGATAGCGGTCTGCGGCTTGAATCAACGTCGCCAACAAAATCAGAAAGCCGACCGTCAGGGATGGACCCACGCGAGCGTTCATTGTCGGATTTCGACTATCCGTTGAACCTTCAATTCCCCGTAGCTGGCCTCGATGGCGTGGCGCATCTGGCGGAAGCCGATCCGGCCGCCTTGGAAGGGCGGGCCGCCCTTTTCGCCGGTGTCGGTCCAGTCGAAGGACACCTTGCCGTCCACCTCCAGCAGGATGCGGTTCTTCAGTTTGGCGAGGCGGAGACGGTAGGGGCGGTCCGTCTTGCCGTCGATGAAGCCGGGGCCGGCGGCGGCTTTGCCGCCTTTCAGACGGTCGCCGGCGTCCTTCTTCAGGTGGGTGGTCCCGCGCGGGACGCCGTCCTCGTCCGTGGCGGTGTAGGAGGTGTGATAACACTGGATCTTCCCGCGCGTGTAGTTGCCGAAGGCGCCGCCGCGTTTGGGCAGTCCCGGCGCGAAGATGCTCCCGCCGTCAATCCCGCGCGCCGCGAAGAAGACAATCGCCAGGCCCTGCGGGTGGTGATGTTGGAAATCCCATTCGGCGACGAAGCTCTCGGGGAATTCGCGCGTGTTCCACAAGACGCAGTTTCCCGAAGGGTCGTTTCGGATATGCAGGCGCCCCGACTTTACCTCGGTTTCGGCGGGGCCTTCGAGGACCCAATCGACGTTCCTCCCCGGTTCGCGAGCAAAGGTCATGCCTTCCAGCAACTCCTCTTCGCGGATCATCCGTAGCGGCTCGTCGAAGGCGGTTTCGTAGATTGTCTCCAACTCAACACCCTTGAGAATCGCGTCCAGGGAAACGGCCGGTGCGGGCGGAGCGCTTTCCTTCCTCTTTTCTTTCAGCGACGGTGCGGAAGCCTTGTCTTTCGAGGATTTGGCGGGTTTGCCCTTTTTCTTCTTCGAAGTCGGGGAGGAGGGCTTCGGCCGGGACTCTGCGGGGACTGCCGGCGCCCGGGCGGCCGGCTTGTCGTCCCCGACGCGCGCCGTCGCGTGGATGAGGATACGCGGTGAGTTGCCGCCGCCGGCGTACATGTGGATTGTGTCGCCCTCCCGGTAGAACTCGCAGCCGCGATAACGGTTGCCGACCGGGGAATCCGGATCCGGCGCGATGAGCGTGAAACGTTCGCCGCCCGCGCCGACGGGGCTCAACTGCTGGTCGAGTTCCACATACTTGATGAGGCCGCCGCGGTTGCCGGTGTGGTCCTGGTAGACGATGTAGTTTTTTTCCTCCCACCGAAACAGGGCCGGGCCGTAGAGGTCGTTGTTCTCGCCCTCGATCGGCTCCACCAGCGGGGTCGTTTCCTGTCGCCACGTTTCACCGTCCTTCGAGTGGGCCAGCCAGACACAGCGGATGCCGCGGTCCTCGATGAAACCGGAATACAGCATGATGTAACGGTTGTCGTGGCGCTCCAGCGGATACTCGTAGGCGCGGGTGTAGGTGGCGTTGCGCGTCCCGATGCGCTTCGCCGCCACGCTGACGCTGTGATACTGAAACTTCAGGCCATCGACGCTGGTCCACATCTCGGTCTGGGAATTCTTGCGGTGACCCCACATGTGGAATCTGCCGGTCGTTTCGAACCACCGGATGTCCGGAATCGCTGTGGATTCGATGACGGGATTGCCTTCGTATTCCTTCCACGGCCCCGTGATGCTGTCGGAATAGACCAGGCCGATCCCGGCGTGCTTGTGGGGCGAATAGTAGAGGTAGTAGCGGCCAAGCGGATTCGGGACGCGCCCTTCCATCTTGATGAGGGCGGCGCGCTCCAGTTCGCCGGTGGGGGCAAACTGGAGATCCTTGGCTTCCAGCGCTTTTCCCTGAAGGGTGAACTTGGGCAGCGGGCCTTGAGCAGCGTCCGCTTGCCCGCAGATCTGCAAGATGAGCGCCAATGAAGCGAAGAGGTTTTGGATTGGCGTTCTCATTCCTTGTCTGACGTCCTGTCCTGCTCCTTCAATTCGACCATTGGAAGGCTCTCCCTTGCGAAGTCCGCGATCGCGCCCGCGAGCTTTTCCGCCGTATCGCTGATGACCTTGGTTTCCCGCAACCCGCGTCCCAGCTCCAGTTGAAATGCGTCGACGCTGTGCTCGTCGGCGCTGCCGTAGGTCCGTACGGTGAAGCCGCCATTGTAGCCGGCCGGCTCCAGATCTTCCGAACCGACGGGAGGAACGACCTTGAGGCCATGCCGGGCCAATTGTCCGAACAGACCGCGTTCGCCGGTCAAGGCCGCCCGACCACTCCTCTCGATCAGCGCGGAGATGGTCCTGCCGTTCTGGGTGCCGCGAATCACGGCATCTGGAATCATGGCTTGGCCGTGAACATCCAGCAGTGCACCGCGCCCCCAACGCGCCGCGACGTCCCCGCGGGCCGACGCGATTGCCGCATGGTAGGCGTCGTAGACAGCCTTCGCGTCGGGCGATTCGTAGGCGTCCTTGGCGGGGCGGTTCGCGTCGATGTATTTGCGTTGGAACCGCGCGATCACGACGTAAGGGCGCCGACCAAGTTTCCGCTCCAGGGCGTCGGCCAGTTCCTCGGCGACCCGGGCTGTGTTGGTGTCGGTCTTGCGGTTGAACTGCCGGACGCCTTTTCCTTCCCTCGGCGCGACGCCCGCAATTCCGTCGCGTCCGCCATGCGGCGCGGTGATGATGATCGGCAGATGGCCGGATTCTGCGGTGACCGCGCCATCGGCGATCATTTTCCCGCGGGTTGCGCTTCCCGATGGGGCCGCCCTGTCGCCCTTCGCGCGTGCCTCGATGCCCGGAGAAGTCGCCTCGCCGGCCGGCAGGCTCCATGTGGCAATCAGGCCAAGGAAGGCGAGGCTGGCGGAGAGGATTCGCGTGCGAGTCATGACGGGCTCCCTGCTTGAAGAGATGGCGCCGGATGGGGCAGGGGAGGCAGCGGGCCCGCAGGGCGATCCGGAGTGTTTCTTGTCAACATGGGTTTGGGTTGAGCGACCGGATTGTGTGGCTGCTGGACAGCCGGTTCAAGCGCTGCGTTCGGAACTCCGGCCGGAGAGTTCGAATCAATCCTGGATGACGGCTTTGTTGCAATATGTGGCGAGGACGGGAGGAATGAGGAACGTGGAATTCACGAAGCTTGAGTTTGCGGACATGGCACCAGGCGGATGTGCGAAGTTCTTTGACCGTCCTTGATTGACTCCCGAGCTCTAAACCGCTGAAGTCTCGGCCTTTGCCGCGTCCATTCAGAACATCCTCGGCAACGCCAGTCCACTCAACCAATCAATCATGTCTGAAACCAACGAGCCCAAGCAGAACACCCTCTTCATCGAAGTCTCCGGATCCGGACTGCCGGAAGTCGATGGTCTCTTCGTTCCTTCCACCGCGCCGCCGGCGGAGTCCGAGTCAGGCACGCTTTCCAGTCCCGGCTATTGGAACGGGAAGATGGCGTGGGATCGCGCGGATGGCAAAAGCGCCCGGAGCCCGGCAATCTCGTATTCGAACAGCTACAAGTCCTGGCGCATCTGCCGGCTCGACGGCCATCTCGCCTACGATTTCACCTGCGAGGACGATCTGCCTCCGACTGAAGGCGAATGGCATGTCTACAAGAAAGGCGTCGCCCCGGCTCCCAGGGTGGTCATTCATCACTGCGACCCCAGGGAGCGCTGCCCTGAGCCCAACGTCGTCTTTGTTCTGGGCGGCCCGGGAGCCGGCAAGGGGACGATGTGCGAACTCGCGGAGTCGCAACTTGGCTGGACGCATCTCTCCACGGGGGAACTGCTTCGCGCTGAAGTCGCTTCGGGCAGCGCCCTTGGCGGGACCATCGAAGAACTGATCGGAGCCGGGAATCTCGCGCCGGATGACGTCACCGTGCGGCTCCTGAAGGATGCGATGGAAAAGACCATTCGCTCTACCGGGCGGAGGAACTTCCTGCTGGACGGGTTTCCGCGCTGCGAGGGCAACATTGACGCATGGCGTGAAGTCTTCGGCCAGGAATCGGAACTGCCGACCATGGTCTTCTTCGAGTGTCCCTATGAGGTTCTCGAGAAGCGCATTCTCGGGCGCGCGAAGTTCACCGGCCGCAGCGATGACAACGTGGAAAGCCTCAAACAGAGGTTTGACCACTTCAAGGCGAAGACCCGGCCCATGGTCGATCTCTTCAAGAGCTTGGGCAAGTGTGTGGAAATCGACAGCAGTCAGGAACGTCAGACCGTCTACTCAACTCTCAAGAGCGCCCTCGCGGAATTCACCGACGAAGAATTTGCCCGCCAGCCCTTGACCGAGAGGGCGGAAATGCTGCTGGGCCTGCGACCGTGGCCGTCGAAGAAGGTCTGAGTCTTCGCCGTGGAGCCGGCATCTCCGGAATGCAAGCGTCCCGCCGACGCGTGGGGGAACGGGGCGCGGCGGCGCATGCAATCGGGGAGGGCGACGCGTCACCCGATCACTTCAGATCCTTGATGCGGACATCCTTGAACTCGACCCACATCGGCGCGCCGGCGTGGAGTTGCAGGGCGAGGATGCCGTCGCGCAGGGCGCGTTCGGGGTGGTTGTCCGTGCAGTCCAGGATGAGCCTGCCGTTCAGGTAGTGCCGGATGTGGGCTCCCTTGGCGATGATCGCCACCTCGTTCCAACCATCGACCTTGAACAGCTTCTCGAATCCCGCCGCGTCAATGAGGGAGCCCTTCAGCTTCTTCTCGCCGTCGGCGCCCCAGACCGCCTTCTCGCCGACGAGGCACATGCGGCCGCGCTTGCCGCCCTCCTCGTAGATGAATCCCGCGACGCTCGGCAGTTTGCCGGAGTTGCGGATCTCGTGCTGGTAGCCGCGCACGATCCACTTGTTCCGGAGCTTGCCCTCGGTGATGTGCTTGGAGCGGTATTGGATGCCGGAGTTGTTGGCGGTGGAGACGCGGAAGGAAAGGCGCAGGTCGAAGTCCTTGGTCCGGCCGCCCTTCCAGATCAGGAAGGTGTTCCCGTTGGCCTTGTTCTCCGGGGTGGTTTCGCCGCGAATGGCTCCGTCCTTGACGGACCAGAGTTTGGTGTCGCCGTCCCAGCCGGACAGGTCCTTGCCGTTGAAGATGGCGCGCATGCCCTTCGGTTCGGCGGGGAGTTTGCCGGCGGAATCCGCGGCGGATGCGGACACGGCGAAGGCGAGGAGCGTGAGAGGGAGAAGAGATTTGGAGAGGTTCATGTTGTGATGGTGTTTTGGTTGAGAGATAGGAGTTTGTGGACGCCGAACGTCCAGTTCAAGCGTGGCGTTGGGGAAGAGGCGATGCCGGGGCGTGTCCGATTCACAGACCTCCAGGAATGCCAATTCGCCGATTCTTTACGCCTCCGTCGTTTCGCGGTGGCTCTTTCGGTAATCGCGCGGGGGGCAGCCGCAGGCCTTCTTGAACACTTCGTTGAAGCGGCTGAGACTCAGGAATCCGGATGCCAGCGCCACCTCCAGAACGGAGTCGTCGGTCGTGACCAGGAGTCGTTGAGCGTGGGTGATCCGGTGTTGCGTTAGGAAGTGCGTCATCGTGACGCCAAACGCCTTCCGGAAGAGATTCATCGCGTAGTTCGGATGGAGATCGTTGGCCTTGGCGATGGATTCAGCGGTGAGCCGTTCATGGTAGTGGCGCGCGATATGACAAGCCAACCGATCGGCGCGCGAGAGGGCGGGATCGGGTGTCCCGGCGGTTTGTAAATCAGACACTCCGCGAGCCATCCGCACCAACCGGCCCAAGGCCTCCAGCCGCACGGCTCGTTCCAGAACCGGATCCCGGCGGCGCAGTTCCGTTTCCCATTGAGGCAGTCTGACCGGGTCGCAGGAGTCGGAGGCGGCGTCCATTACGAGGTCTCCCTTCAGGACACGATTGACGAAGGCGGCGGGCAGGCCGGCGGCAAGAAAGTCGCCCAAGGGCAGGGTAAGCACGAAGTAGGGTTCCTTGCCCTCGAAGTCGACGATCTGATGCGGAATCGCCGCCCAAAAAACGGCGAGCCGCCCCGATTTCACCGTGATACGTTGGCCGCCCAACAGGTAGGTGAGCGTCCCCGAAGGCAGGTAGTTCAACTCCACTTCATTGTGCTTGTCGGGACGCGCATACGCGAAGGCAGCCACGTTTCGCAGGTAAAGCCGTAGGGGCTGAACTCGGGGCGGGAACTATCGAAACGTTTCACGGGCCTTAGAATATCGTGAGATCTGGCTGAAATTAAGGGGGAATTACGGACGATTGCACATATTAATTGCAGAATGAACTCAGCAAGATCTTGGTCGATCCAGGCTCTCCGGTTTGCGACTGCGACCATTGCGTGGACCGTAAGCGCGACTGCGTTGGGGGCCGCCAGCGCGCCAACACCCCCGGAAGCTCGGGAGATCACCAGAACCCAGCTCGAAGACAAGGTCCGGGGATACTGGATCGGGCAGATCTGCGGGAACTATTTCGGGTTTCCGTTTGAGTTGCTCTACATCGAGGATCCCGTGCCCGTCGATGTTGACCGGTTTTACACCCAAAGAAACAACGGCGATCTGAAGATCAATACGGACTGGCGTGGCAACATGGATCATCAGGTTCGGGATCGCCATGGCGCGCCGTCCGATGACGATCACGATCTGGAGTTCCTTACCTTGCACGCGGTCGAGAAGCATGGACTCGATATCACCTACGCGGAGATCGCCCCCATGTTGGACAGGCACGTGAAACGGATGGTCTGGGTGTCCACCGAGCATGCCATCAAAGCGATCCGTAAGGGAGCGCTGCCCCCATCGACCGGCGCCAGGGAGAACAACCCATATTGGCACGACCTGATGGCGTCGATCTCGACGGAGATCTGGGGCTGCTTCTATCCGGGGATGACCGACAAGGCTGCCGAGAAGGCGGAATGGTTTGGTCGCATTTCCAGCGACGATTATGCGATCCATCTCGCCCGGTTCTACGCGGCGATGTACAGCGCCGCGTTTTTTGAAACCGACCATGGGAAGTTGATCGAGATTGGCCTCAAACAGATTCCTGAAGACGGCGCCCTGTATCGGGGAATCCTTGAGGTTCAGGAATGGAGTCGCAAAAACCCGGACTGGCGTGATACGCGAAAGCTGATCTACGACAAATACTACCGGAAGACGAAACCCAAGGATCTCTCGTCGATCGTCGATGCCCTGCCCAACGGGCTCATGGGCATCATGGCCCTCTTGTATGCTGACGCCGACTTCAAGAGGACCTTGTCCATTTCCACGACCGCCGGTCTCGACAGCGACAACCAGCCGGCGACCGCCGGCGGATTGATCGGGGTGATGGGCGGTTTCACGCGGTTGCCGAAAGACTACGTCACGATCCATACGGATGACGCGAGCGTCTTCCACGACACCTACGTGAACCACACCCGGGAGGGGTTGCCAGAGCGGACAAGCATGGATGAAATCGTCGATCGCATTTGCAATGTCGCGGAGAATGCGATTCTGGAGAACGGGGGCCGGAAGATGGTCGATGCCGAAGGCGAAACCATCTACGTCATCAAGACGGATTTTTGAACGACCTTGACCGCACTCGCTTGAATTCCGCCGACGTATGAAAGCCTGCCAGACATCCTTCGCACGAGTTGGATTCGCGCCTCGTTGGAGTTCACGCTTTAGCGTGTTTCCGGGCGAATGCGCGCTAAACCATCCACGTGATCTGCGAGGTCTCGGACGCGGGAGAGCCGCCGCTGACGCGTTACCAGCGCGTTGTCCTGACAGTGGAACGATGAACCGTGTCGTTCAAAGCATGTTGGGGCGTGTTCGTTTTCATTGCCGGTGGGGCGAGGCTCCCGCCGACCAGTCGCGCCGAAGCTCTGCGAAGGGGGAGCCGGGCGTCCGACTTTGCAAGCAGGTTTTGGTGGGCGGGGTGAGTCCGGCTCTGCAGGAGCTTCGCCCCACCGCATTGCGGGATCGACCACGTGTGCCTCAGCGCTTCGCGTGGACTGCCCTGTTGGGCGCCCTGATCGCAGTTGGCGCTTTGGGCTGTTCCGAATCGAACAAGACCGACGGACCCGCGGATGCCAAGGCCGCCACCGTTGCGAAATCGACTGCGGCCTGGACCTCAGCATTGGTGAACCCACCCCCTCCTCCAAGCGACGGTTCCTTCCGTCATCCCGGCGGCCTTTCCACTCAGACGGATCTGGATCGGATGGCGGACAAGGTTGCCGTCGGCGAATCCCCCTGGATCGACAGTTGGCAAATCCTCAAGCAGAACACGGATTCCTCGCTGAAGGCGGCGCCGGGCGCAGTGGAGATTGTTTATGTCGATGCGAGGGAGGGGCGTGACAACTACATTCGGGTGGCCTTCGACGCCGCGCACGCCTACCAACTGGCGTTGCGTTATCGCATTTCCAACGAGGCCGCCTACGCGGACAAGGCGGTCGAGATCCTGAACGCGTGGGCAGCCAGGAACACGAACTGGATGGGCAACTCGAACGTCAGTCTGCGAAAGGGGCTTTACGGCAGTCAATTCGCCTGCGCGGCGGAACTGTTGCGAGACTACGAGGGCTGGCGACGCGAAGAATTCAAGGCCTTCCAAGACTACATGCGCGAACAGTTCTATGGCGGCAATCACTACTTCCTCGAACACCGCCACGGAACCGTGGACCCTCATTACTGGGCCAACTGGGGACTGGCAAATGTGGCTTCGATGATGGCAATCGGCGTCCTGTGCGACGACCGAATGATCTTCGACGAGGCCTTGAAATACGTCCGCGAGGGGGCCGGATCCGAGGCGATTGCGAACGCGGTTTGCCATGTTCACCCGAACGGCCTCGGACAATGGCAGGAAAGCGGACGCGACCAGGCGCACACCCTGATGGTGCCGCAGTTGCTGGGGATGATTTGCGAGATTGCCTGGAACCAGGGCGTCGATCTCTACAGTCATCTCGACAACCGCTTCCTCGCCGGCGTGGAGTACATCTCCAAATACAACCTCGGTCACGATGTCCCTTACGTCACTTTTGTCTACTATCACGGGCATCCCGGAAAGGAGAAGCAATGGATTCAAACCGCGATCCATGGCGGCGGGCGAGGAATAGAGCGTCCGGGGTGGGACCTGATCTACAATCACTACGTCAATCGTCGGGGAATGGCCGCGCCCTACACCCGGGCCTATGCGGAACGTTCCCGGCCCGAAGGCGGCGGATTCAACTACGGCCGGAACAGCGGCGGATTCGACAGTCTCGGCTTCACCACCTTGACGCACAATCTCGATCCCATCGCCTCCGGCGCGCGGCCCGGCGCGCCGCGTCCCGTTGTCCGGGGAACGACGATCACGCTTTCCTGGACGGGGTCGGCCCATGCTCTCAGCTACGAGGTCAAGCGCGCCACAATCAGCGGCGGTCCCTTCACCACGATTGCCACGGTCGGACCGAAGTGTCTTTCGTACTTGGATTCCGGACGCACGCCGGGCGAGACCCACCACTACATCGTCTCAGCCAACACGCCGAGCGGCGGGAGTCTCGACAGCGACGAGGCCGCCGCCACGGCGGACAGACAGCTCTACGGGGATGTCATCGGGACGGACGGTTCCTACCAGGGTTCAGGCGCGGACAAGCGTCACGTCTTCGACGGTTCGCTGGAGACCTTCTTCGATCCGCCGACCAGCGGCGCTTGGGCGGGAATCGATCTTGGGCCCGGCAGAAGCGCGGTCGTCAGCGAGGCGAAATTCGCCCCGTGTAGAAATGCGGCGAAGCGGATGATCGGCGGCAGGTTCCAAGGCTCCAACACGCACGATTTCAGCAGGGGCGTGGAGGACCTGTTCGTTATCGGCGCTGAACCGGCGGAAGGCGTCTTCACGACGGGGACCGTCAAACCGAACGGCGCGTTCCGTTACCTGCGCTACATCCCGACCGAGGGGGACCGCTGGTGCAACGTGGCGGAGATCCAGTTTTACGGCGAACGGCGGGGTCCGAAGGCCCGGGCCGCCGCGCCGGTAGGTTTGACCACGACGGCGGATGTGGGCGAGGTGGCGCTTGCCTGGAATCCGCGTCCCGCCGCCGACAGCTACAACGTCAAACGCGCCGCCAAGAGCGGCGGCCCGTGGGTCGTAGTCGAGAACACGACGGAACCCCGTTTCCGCGACACCGGCCTGGGCGGCGGAGTCCACTACTACGTGGTCAGCGCCATCACTCGAGACGGGGAAAGCGCGAATTCCGCGCAGACGGCGGTCTTGACGCTCAGCCATGTCGGCCCGGTCGCGGTGGCATCCGCCAGTCATGAGAACTCCTCACGATATCGTGAAGTGGCGTTGAAGGCCTTTGACGGCAATCCGGACAACAAGTGGTACACCGGCCTCGGCCACGCGTCAGCCTGGTTGCAGGCCGACCTCGGCGCCGGCAAGGCGGCAATCGTCATGCGTTACGATATCACCAGCGCCGACGACGTGGCCGGCCGCGACCCCAAGGCTTGGCGGTTGCTCGGCTCCAATGATGGCTCCAATTGGACGACACTGGACACGCGACAGGGCGAGACCTTTTTCGGCCGAAAAGAAACCCGGCAGTTCAAGATCAACAATGCGTCGTTCTATCGGCATTATCGGTTGGATATCCAGAGCAATCAGAGTGGGCGCGCCAGCGACGGCATTCAATTGGCCGAGTTGAGCTTTCTGGGACGAAGCAGATAGGCCTCACGTCAAACCTGTTATGCCGGGGGGCTCTGGCCATACGCGGAAACCGAAGGGCGCGCGACGCCTGCTACCGGGCGTGCCGTTTGTCCCGTGCGAGGGCGGCATGCGCTTTCGCGATGTCCGCAAGTTCCAGTCGGTCGATCACGTTGCGGCTTTCCCTGGGGTCGTTCCGATGATCGTAAAGTTCGCGCCAAACGATGGCGTTTCCGTTCTCTGGTTCCCGCCATTCGATGTAGCGAAAATCCGCTGTGCGGACTGACGTGGCCATGACGTTGCGATCCTTCCTGTTTACGGGGCGGATCTGACTGAAAGCGGCCGGCTTTCCGTTTGACCGGCCTTCGATCACCGGGGCGAAGCTCCGGCCCTCCAGAAACGAAGGCGTCTCCAATCCTGCGAACTCGCAGAGGGAGGGGTAGATGTCCACGGACTCGACGATGGCGTCGGTCGTTCCCGACAGCTTCTGGCGTCCGGGCAGGCGCGCGATCAGGGGGCTGCGCATGGCCTGCTCGAACTGGGTGTGCTTGGCCCAGCGGCCGTGGTCGCCGAGGTGGAAACCATGGTCGCCCCAGATGACGACGGCCGTGTTCTCCGCGAGGTCGGCCTCGTCGAGGGCTTTCAAGATGCGGCCGATCTGCGCGTCGATGAAGCTGACACAGGCGTAGTAGGCGTGGATCAGCCGGCGGGCCTCTTTGCGGCCGACGGCTTTGTCGTCGGCGAACAGGTTCCGGTTGTCGCCGCCATAGGAACTGATCTCGGACCAGTTGTACATGAAGTCGGCCGCGCCCACCGCCCGGCCGACCGGGGGAAGCCGTTCGATCTCCTCGTCAGAGTAGAGGTCCCAGTATTTCTTCGGAGCGACGAAGGGGAGGTGGGGTTTGTAGAAGCCGCCGGCGATGAAGAATCTTCGGTCCTTGTTGGCCCACAACGCGGCGATGACCTTATCGGCGGTTTGGAAGTCGTTGTGCCGGGAATCGGAGCCGTCGTAGATCTCGAGGGCGGGGCGCCATTGCTTCCGGCCCTCGCCGGTGTATTTGAAATCGACATAGCAGTGCCAGTCGAGCTTCCAAGGTTCCTCGCTCCAGCCATAGCCCTTGCCGCGCCCCTTGCCGTGGTAGACCTTGCCGAAGCTCAGTGTCCGGTAGCCGTGATTCTTGAAATACAAGGGCAGGGTGGGGTGGATCTCCGGGCGTTGGGAGATCTTCCAGGAATCGCCGATCTCATAAATGCCGGTGGTGTCGGGGCGCAGCCCTCCGAGCATTGACGCGCGCGAGGGACCGCAGACGGGCCACTGCACGTAGTGACGGGTGAAGACCGTTGCCGACTGCGCAAGCTGGTCGAGATGCGGAGTCTTGGCAGCGCCGCCATAACAGCCCATCACCGGCCGTAGGTCGTCAACGCAGATGAGGAGGACGTTCTTGTGATCGGCGGCGGAGACGCGAAACGTCAGCGCGAAGGCAAAAAGAAGATGGAATACTCTTTGGTAGAAACATATCCGGCTGCGCCGGTTCCTGTACTTCATCTTCTTGCCTAGGTCGTTCAGTGGTCCTTTTTGCCTTGATAGGGAGCGGGCTCAAAGGGCGGGATGAATTCGCTGAAATCGACGGCGGAGTTGTCCTTCATCTTGAAGCCGCCCTGGGATTCCCAGAGCTTGAAGTTCTTCTCGTAGGCGGCGGAGAAGCGTTTGACGTACTCCGCGTCCGCGAAGGGATCGGAGGTTTGCGCCTGCCAGCTTTTCAGGCGCGACCCGAACTCTGCCTGAACCTTGGCGTGTTCGGGCGCATCGGAGAGATTGTGGTATTCGAACGGGTCGTTTTGGAGATCGTAGAGTTCGAACCTTGGCGGAACTTGGCAACGATGGCGCAGCTTCCTCGCGAGTGAGCCTGGGGGCGTCGCCTCCACCTGCTTGTTGAGGCTGGCCAGGGCGTGGTTGCGGCCCTGGTATCGCTTGCGCCGGCCGTCGCCGAACAGGTGGTGTACGAGCTTCCAGCGGCCGTCGGTGACGGTGCGAGTCGGCCAGTAGAGGTGCATGCCGGTGGTGTGGGCGACGTAGGCGGAATACAGGTGTCTGCGCCTCGAGGGCTGCCCGCGCAGAACCGGAACGAGCGAATGGCCGGGCAGATGCCCGGGAACCTCCAGTCCGGCGGCATCGACGAAGGTGGGGTAGAGATCGATGAAGGACACCAGCGCGTCCGAGCGGGAACCGACCGCCTGCAATTGTCCGGGCCAGCGGACGATGAAGGGCACACGCAGACCGGATTCGCCCGGCGTCGTCTTGCCGCGCAGGAGATGCGAGGGACCGTGGTCGGCGGAGAAGACTACGAGGGTGTTGTCGGCGTGGCCGAATTCCTGAAGCAAGGCGAGGATGCGGCCAACGAACCAGTCGACGCGCTGGATGGCCTCATAGTATTGCGAGACGGCCTTGCGCAACCCGCCTTCCGGGACCAAGGCGTCACCCCAACCGGGAGTGGTCCTGATACGCTTGTGTTCGACTTTCGGATACGGCCAGCCGGGATCGCCTTTGCGGATGAAATGCGGGCGGTCCCAGGTGTGATGGGTGTCGGGCGTCTGAGCCTGGAAATAGAACGGCTTGCCTTTCTCGAGGTTTTTCAGGAACCAGCGGAAGTTGTCGACGGCGAAGCTGACCAGCGGCGGATTGTCCTTTGACTTGGGGGCTTGTTTGCCGGTGTGGCCGGTGAGGAAGTTGTCGGTGTATTTCGGATGAAAGTCGAAGGGAACGGGGTGTTGTTTCCCATGGTGGACGCTTTCGACCCCGTCCTTGTAGGTGAGCCCTGTGACATAGCCGGCGTTCTTCAGGTCGCGGACAAAGTTGGGGACGCCTCTGCGGTAATGGAATCCGTGTTGCTTTACGAAACCCATGATCCCGTTCTGGTGCGGATAGAGGCCGCTGAACAAAGAGCCCCGCGAAGCGGCGCAGGTGGCTGCGGTCACGTGGGCGCGCTCAAAGACGACGCCTTCAGAAGCGAGTCGGTCGAGGTTGGGTGTGGCCACGGTGTTGTCGCCGTACGCGGGGATCTCCACGCCCATGTCCTCCATGTGAATAAAGAGAATGTTCGGCCGGGGCGCGGCTTGCGCGATCGACAGCGGGATCACGAGAGCGAGGCAAAGGGGGATCACTCGCATGGTTGGGAATTGAAACAGGGATGGGAGATGTTGGGAGGGCAGCGGGTGTTCACTTGGTCCGGAACGTCTTGCTGTCGACCAGCGCGAGCAGCAGGTCGCGGAAGCCATTGCCGGCTTGGCGGTTCTTGCTGACGATCCCGGCGATTTCCTTTCGCTCGGAGTGATTGGGCGCGCGACCGGTGGCGTAGGTCAACAGCTTGCCGGCGAGACACTCGGAGAACGGGTCGATGTTCGCCACGAGCCAGGCCTTGAACCCGACGATGTCGTGAACCTTCGCGCCGTCGGGCAGGGTGGCGGAGGCGTCGATGGGGCGATCGATGCCGGGCCATTGGTCGCGCCATCGGCCGACGGGGTTGAAGTTCTCCAGGATCAAGCCGACGGGGTCGATCTTGCGATGGCAACCGGCGCACGAGGGTTCGCCCGTGTGCGCGGCGAGCAGGTCTCGCGGCGTCCGGGCTCCCTGGGTGTCGGGCGTAATGGGAGGGACGGCCTTGGGCGGCGGCGGCGGCGGCGTCCCGAGGATGTTCTCAAGAACCCAGACGCCGCGAAGGACGGGTTGGGTGTCCACGCCGTTGGCCGTGGCCATCATCACGGCGGCATTGCCCAATACTCCCCCGTGACGGCCGCCGCGTTGAAGGGCCACCCGATGGATTGTGTTCGCCTTCTTCTTGTCGAAGCCGCTCTTGAGTCCATAGACATTCTTTGCGAGTCGCGCGGAGGTCCAGGTGAAGTCGGGATCGATGAAGTCGGTCATCGGCCGGTTCTCCTTCAACATTTCGAAGAAAAGATGCTCCACCTCGGATTTGGCGCTCTGCTCGTCGGCGGCGGAGAACTTGAATTGCCGGTCCGGCATAATTTCGGACAGGAGGCGGGTGTCGAGCCATTGACCGGTGAAGTTCTCAATGAAGGGCGCGGTCGCCTTGCGGGGCAGGAGGCGCTCGGCTTTCGTGCGGAGGACCTTCGGATCGGAAAGGCGGCCTGAGCGCGCGACGGCGAGGAGTTTGTTGTCCGGGGGCGCGCCGGTGAGGAAATAGGCGAGGCGGGTTGCGAGGTCGAAGTCGTCGAGCGGGCCGTCGTTGAGGCAGCGGTAGAGGAAGCGCGGGGAGATCAGCGCGCTGCGCACGACCAGGTGCATGGCTTCGTCCGCCGTGCGGCCGGCGGCCCGGTGGCGGTCGTGCAGTTCAACGAAGGAATCCACCGTGGCGTCATCGACGGGGCGCCGGAAGGCGCGCGTCAGGAAATTGCGGATGATCGTTGCCGGTTTCGTTTCGCCGCCGGTGAAGACCTTGCGAAGTCGTTGGCTTTCCTTTTCTCGCGGCCCCTCGATCAGACGTGACGGGCCCTTCATGGTTACTTCGTGAACCTGCAGCGCGGGGCCGTTCTCGAAGACATCGAACACCACGGTCTCGGCGTAGAGGACCGGATTGCCGATCGCTTTCTTCAGGAAGGCCTCGCGCTGCGCTTGGGTGAGTTCCGGGAGGTCTCCCTTCGCCAGCAGGGACTTGACACGGTCCCAGCCCACGCCGCCGCGAAATCCTTGGCTCTGATTGGCGGTCATGGCGCGCCAGGCAGCCAGGTAGCCGGGCGTCTCCCGATCGCGCGCCTCGTAGAACGCCCGCAGCTCGTTCTTGTCCTCGCGGTCGCTATCGAGCGCGGCGTTGGCCCAGTGGACGACCGGGGTCTGCCCTTCAAACAGTTCGGCCTCGAAACGAAACGTTCGCGGTTCCTCGGCGGTTACCTCGATCTCCTTGAGCAGTCGAAGTTCCGTGTGTTTGACGCCGTCGGGGCTGGAGACATCCCGCGCGAAGATCCTTGCGATCATGGGCGCTTCACCCGCCTTTGGCCGGAAGGCCGAGAGGGTGACGGTGAGGGTGTAGACGCCCGAAGCCTCGGCCTCGAAGCGCGTGGGCCAGGTGCAGCTTCGTTGAATGGGATCGCACTTCATCCCGAGACGCAGCGCGCCATTCACGACCTTGCCCGAGGAATAGCTGATCGCGAGGTCGTTGGCGGTTGCCCGATGCGACCCCGGCTCCGGGGCCTTGCGCGCGGGCGGGAAGATCCGATCGGCGACGAGGCGGGCGGTTTCCGAGTAGCTCAGCAACAGCGGCGGCGAAAGCACGAGCCCCTCGCCGAGATTGTCGAAGCCGTGAAGTTCGCGATCGATAGGGAAGCCCGGCGGCAGTTCGAATTCGCGCAGGCCGAAGAGCTGTTTGACGGTGGCGCGGTATTCGGTCCGATTCAGGCGGCGGGCGGGCGTGCCGCCGATGGGGACGTGCTTCGTCAGCTCACTGTCGATCCAGGCCGCCATCGCCTCGCGTTCGTCGCCAGTTGGGCGGCGTTTCCGCTTTTTCGGCGGCATCTCGCCGGATTCCACCGAGTCCAGCGCCCGCGCCCAGAGCAGGTGGTTGGCTTCGTCACTCCAATCGATTTCCGTCAACTCGAGGCTGATCTCGCCCTTATGTGTTTCTGCGTCGTGGCAGTCGAGGCAATGGTTTTCGAGGAAGGCGCGCTGTGCTTCGGGGAGCGGGGAGACGGCTTCGCTCAGGAAAGGGCAAAGGAATGTGAGGCAGAGGAATTTGAGGCAGCGAAGGTTCATCAATGAATGGTCCAGAGGGGGCTGTTTCCGCGATATCTTCGCCCCTAATTCCTTTGCCAAATTTTCACCCGAACACGTGATTCAGATTGCGGCCGGCGTTTGAGAACGTGTCGGCCTCCAGCCCCAGTTGCTGCATGAGGGTGAGGTAGAGATCGCCCAGCAGCGGGGCGTCCTTGGCCGTAGGATCGGTCGCGATGTGCCGGCCATGCTGGAAGCCGCCGCCGGCGACGAGGGTGGGGAGGTTGGAGTTGGCGTGGCGACTGGAGTCCCCCATGCCCGTGCCGAGCAGGACGATCGTGCTGTCGAGCAGCGGTCGGCCCTGCGCGTCGGTCTTGGCCTTCAGCTGGTCCAGGAAGGCGTTGAACCGCTTCATGTGCTCGGTTTCGACGCGGATCAGGTCCGCAATGGCGTCGGGATCGTTGCCATGGTGCGAAAGGGCGTGGTAGCCCGCCTGCAGGGTGCGCCCGTCGATGGTGAACACCTGGCCCAAGCCGCCGATGAACAAGGTGATCACCCGCGTGGATTCGGTCTCCAACGCCAGCGCCATCAGGTCGTACATCAGGGTTTCGGCCTCAAGCTGGAGTGTCGGCGCGACGGGATCGTAGTCCGGCAGGCGGTAGTCCGTCTCGGGCACGGGCTCGTCGACCGCCTTGATCTGGCGCGTGATGCGCTTTTCCACGTCGCGCAGGGAATCAAAATACTCGCCCAGCTTGGCCTTGTCCGCGGCGGAGACCGAGGATTGCAGTCGCCTGGCATCCTCCAGCACGAGGTCGAGGGAACTGCGTCCGGAGCGGAGCAGGTATTCGTTGCGCGCCCGGTCCGCCGGCGAGGCGAAGAGCTTCCCGTAGAGGACGGACGGTCGCTGGATCATCGGCAGCGCGATGCCCTGGCGGGTGTGGCTCATCGACCGGCTGGCCTTGCCCGCGCTGAGTTGGATGGACGGAAAACGCGAATCCTGCCCGATCGCGTCGGCGACCCTCTGGTCGAGGGACCAGGCGTCGGGAGTCTGCCCACAGAGGAAGTTGTTCCACGCGCCGTGGCCATTGGGCGCGCGGTGGTCGAGCCCGGAGAAGACCGTGAAATCGCCGCGATGTCCGGCAACGGGGTTCAGCAGGGTGGGCAGTTCGTAGTCGAAACCCGCCTGCTTCGGAAAGAACGCCGACTGGTAAAAGCCCAGGTAGGTTCCGATGCAGACGAGGTTTCTCGCCTTGGGGGAATCAGTCTTGGCGCCCGGCGCGGCGAAGCTCTCCAATGCGGGCAACGCCAAGGTCACTCCGGTTGCCTTGAGAAACTGACGGCGATTGGCAGTCGGCGGGTTCTTCATTGAACCGGGAGTCTATCGGTGAAAGGCGTGAGGACAAGAACAACGCGGAGGGAAGACGCGTCGAATCGGCGGCCCTGCGCTGTTCTTCCAGATAGCTGGCAATGTCCGCTGGCGTCGCGTCGGCTCGGATGCCATGATGTTCTTCATGTCTTCCGCCATGGATCGCAGAACATTCAACCGCCGCGCCGCTTCGGTGATTGGCGGACTCGCGACGACTCCCTTGCTCGTCGATGGCCGGGCGATCGGCCAGGAACGGGATCCGGCCGAGAAGCGCCTGGTCCTGTTGGGACTCAACGCCCTCGCCCGGGCTCACGAGATGAACTATTTCGCTGACGGACATCGCGGCGCCGCCCTGGTCTCAGCGCACCTGCTTTGTCGGGAGAACGATCTCTCCGAGCCGGCCCGCTCCCGGATCGAGCAGCTGTTCGATCTCAACTGGGGAAAGACAAGGCTCTGCCAGCCGTTTCCGGCGGCCGGTCCGGCTCCAGACCAAATCCGGCGGATCGGCGAGGCCCTGGCGGAAGGGGGGGCGGTCCTGCGCCAGGTCGGGCACGACGCGATATTCGCGATGCTGGCGATCAAGGGGTTTCGTATGTTGCCGGAAGCCGCCACGCCGGAACGGATCGACGGCGTCTGCAGACTGATTCGCAGCATGAAACCCTGGCGCGATGTGGACCCCGATCCCGAGGTGAAACCGCCGCCCTTCAGCGACGCCAAGGCGGCCTCCCGCTTCGTGCTGCGCGAGGCGAGCGATGCGGTCGACCGCTTCATCGGCTACGGCCAGGGCTTCGCCGGCCACATGCTCACCTTCGGGCAATCCCTCATCGAACTGGCCGCCATGGGCGACGTGGAATGGGCGGAAAGCTGCCGGACGGCTTTCCGCAAATATGTGACGGTCACGCGTCTCGGTCCCAAGCCGGACGACAAACGCCATCAGGAACACCCGCCCAGCAAGCTCCGCCCGGACGGCGCGGATTACTGGCGGCAACGCGGCGACAAGACCCTGGGCATCGGCCATGTCTTCAAATACCCCTACAGCTACTATGACCTCCTGCGGGCCGCCGAAGAGCCCGCCCTGCAGCGAGAGTGGGAAGGCAAGGCGCACCGCATCTTCTGACGCCTTTGCGCGGCAGAACCCAACCCTCAGATCTTCCCCGCCTCGGTCATCTCCGCAGTGAGGCGCTCTTGATAGGCCGCGTGGCGCGCCTCGTCCGTTTTGGCGGCGGAGCTGTAGTAGATGAAGCCGAGGGCGCGGCGATGACGGTTGGCGCTGGGGTTGCCATCAGCGCGGTGAATGGTCAGCGCGTGGTGGACGAGGAGGTCGCCGGGCGTGCAGCGGAAGAACAGCTCCCGCTCGCGATCGTGATCGTTGTAATCGGCGATGCCCTGCGAGAAGCCGAGGGTGTTGGTGCGCTGGTGGGGGCGCATTCCGTGCTGGTGCGAGCGGGGGATGTAGCGGACGCAGCCGTTTTCTTCATCCACCTCGTCGAGCGCGAGCCACATGGTGATGGCCTCGCAGGGTTCGAGCATGAAGTAGTAGCCATCCTGATGCGGCGGCGTGGGTTGACCGATGCCGGGGGGCTTGTTGAAGTACTGGAGGTTCTTCCCGATGCTGCCGGGGCCGAGGAGCAGGTCGCTCAATTCCTGGAATGCGCCTTCAAACATCAGTTCCTTGAACCACGCGTCGTGTGCGAACAACCGCTGGATCTGCTTGAGCGTCTCCGGGCGTCCCTTGACTTCGTGGAAGACGTGTTCCGGAGGCAATGAGGGCAGGCGGTGGCGGATGAACCGGTCGAGGTTGGTCTGCAGGACTTCGAGTCGCTCCCCGCCGAGGAATCCGGGCAGAAAGACGTAGCCCTGCTCGCGGAAGTTTTTCACGAGAGCCGCTTGGTCGGGGGTGTTGAGGTTCATGGGGTGGATTCAGGGCTTGTCGGTCAACTCGATGCGTTTCAGGAACTTGAGGCCCTCGGGGGAGGTAAGTTCCAGTTTTGTCCTTGTCGTCTCGTCGATGAGCGTGACGTCGAAGGTCGCGATCTTGGACCATTCCAGCGTTTTGCCTTCGGGGCCTTTGAAATCCTCGCGACTGATCCGCAGAACCTGCGGGGCGTCGCCTTGGATGCGTCGGGCGACGGTGAAGCTTCCGAGGTTGTTCTCCCGGCTGAGGAACTTGCTGTCGGCGTTGAGCCGAAGGGCCAGGCGGCGGCCTTGCGGGTCGATGGTCAGGGCGAGTTGTTTGTCGTTGGAGCGATCCAGGAACGGGTTCTGGAACTTGTAGGCGCTGATGGTCCGACCGTCGCGGCTGGACCAGTCTCGCGTCCCATTTTCGAAGTCCTCAAAGACAGCCCCGGGTTTTGCCAGTTTCGCGAGGGACTTGAGGTCGATCTTCTCCGGCACAATTGAGTGTTCCAAGGAGTTCAATGTGAAGGCCGCGGTTTCGCCTCGCTCCAGAGGCATCGCTTGCGGAAGCCGATAGCGGCAGATCGCGAAGGCGTAGAGCGGCAGTTCGTGATGGCTGGCCAGGTCCGCCGACCAGCTTCCGCCGGATCGCGTCGCCTCGGCGCGAATCCAGAAGCGGGTGCGCGAATTAGGGTCGTGGCTGTAGTAGATTTCCGTCGCGACCAGGCGGTCTGGATTGGCCGGGGTGACGGTGAAGCGGGCCGTCTTGCCCCGGGCATCCAAGGTTGATGGCGGCGTGACGGGGATGTCCTGATCGTGTCCCTTGAGATGCTGGTCGAACCAAAGGTTCAGGACCGCCCATTGCTCAGGTCCCGGTCCGTGGTTCTGATGGATGTTGGACGTCACTCGCCAGTCCTTGTGCTTCAGCAGCGCCATGGATCGGTAGATCCGCTCGAAGGTGGAGTGGAAGTCGTTCGAGGAGCTGATGAACACAACGGGACATTTCACTTGGGGCCAATATGCGCTGGCGTCGATCGTCGCCTTGTAGAGCTCCAGATCCTGGAAATGCGCGCGGATGCTGCTGCCCTCGATGCCGGGAAAGTCCACATACTTGAATCCTGTGCCGCCGACAAAGGGCGCGACCGCCTTGAGCCGCGGATCGATCGCGGTCAACGCGGTGATCATGCCGCCCATTGAAAACCCGGAAAACCCGATGCGGTCCGCGTCCACTTCCGGTTGTTGTTCCAGAAAGGTGATCGCCCGGCGGGCCGCGACCGTGAGCAGGAACCAGTTGGCGTTGCGCGGGCTGGCCACGGAATCGATGGAGAATTCATCCGGCTGCAGGTTGCGTTTCCAGCCCTTGCGCAGGGCCTTGGCGTAGAACCTTGGCCCTTGCGTCGGATCAACCTTCCCCCAGTCGGTGTTGATCCCGATGTCGTCCTCCATTGGCCGGCCGAGCCAGTTGATGTCGATGGTGGCAAATCCCTGTTTCGCGAAATAGACGCCGCGATTTCGTTCCGCCCGTTGGCCGCCGCCGTGGCTCCAGACAAAGGCCGCGTTCTTCCGGCCGTTGTCGGGAAAGGAGTAGTAGGCGGCGATCCTCGCGTCGGTTCCCTTGAACGTCCCGACCTTGAAGGTGACGTAGCGCGTGACCACGCCGTCCGCCTTCCATTCCTTGAGGATCTTGATGTCGAGCGACTCCTTCCGGGCGTCGTAGTCCTTCCACAGGCCCACGACGTTCCGCGGGACTTCGCCGGCGTTGCGGTAGGGCGTGAAGGTCTCCTCCGCATGAAGATGCAGCCCGATGAGACTGATGAGCAGGATGAGTCGGTTCATGCGCGGAGGGTGTCAGTATCGGACGGCGAATTCACGGCTGTTTTCCGTTTGCCGCTTAGCGCCATTCGATGCTCGCGGTTCGTTTCTGGATGTCGAGATCCACGGTGGCGTGCGCAAAGGTGCGGGTATAACGAAACCCTTCTTTCCTTGCCGGGCCGTTCGGAGGACCCAGAGGCCGGTCATACTCAGGCAACCAACGCATCCAACGGTTGTTGTCATCGGCGGAATACCCCTCGTGGATGCGGAAGTAGCTGTGCTCCTCGGCGCAGACCAGGAAGAGCGCCAGTGGATAGATAAGGGCCGCGCGCGCTTCCGTGTCGGACTCGACCGTCGCAGCCGCCTCGTCGAGGCCCATCCCGTCCGCGCTCACCTTGGATGAGAATGCGGTGGTGAAGGCGATGATCTTGCCCTGGCGCGCGGCTTTCTGGATCGCGTCGATGCCCTTGGCCACATACGCCTCGTAACCGGCGCTCCCCACGTTGTGGAAGAACCCCTCCAGGTAGGAGCCGTCGAAGTAGTCCAGATACTCCAGCCCGGCGTTGTCGAAGCGCGCGCGGAGGATGTTGGCGAGCATCAGTTTGTCCGGGCCGATGGCTTGGCGTGTTTCCTTCATCAACCGATGGTAGCCGGCCACGGTCTGGCGCTTCTTCGCGGCGCCGATTTCCCGCGCGAGGTATCCCGGCTCCAGAGCCTTGACGTTTCCGTCGAGGAAAAGGCCGTCAATGGCCGGATCGGCGGTCATCGTCCGGCAGGAGTTCACCCACCACGCGCGCAAGTCCGGGTTGGACAGGTCGTAAGCCGGCACGCGTTTGCGAACGAGCCTGGTGTCGCCCTTCCGATCGTGGAGCAGCGCCCCCGGGATCTGCTCAAGTTCCCGGTCGACCGCATAGCCTCCGTAATGAACGATGACGTTGCGGTAGTAGAGGATCGTCGCGTTCGGATTGACCGCCTTCACCTCCCGGGCCGCCTTCAAGGTCCCCGCCTCAACGGAGCCGCTGTCCCTGTAGCCGTTGGACTTTTCAAACGTGATCAGCGGAAACCGGGCGAGGAACTTGATTTCCTCCTCGGTGTAGGACGTGGCTTTCCGGATGTGCATGTAGAGTGGAACGCGATCCCAGGTGAACTGCGGCAGGCGCCCCTTGGGTGTGAGGAGGACTCCCAGCCGTTTGCGGGCGTCAGCGCCGTCCAGTGATTGCTTCTTACCCGAGCCCCCGCCCGAATCAAGATCCAGTTGCTTCCGCAGGAAGCCGGCGGTCTTTGCCATAATCTCGTTCAGGGAGGGTTCCAACTCGCCGCCGGACTTCCGCCAGTTGTGGCCGGAGTTCTTGACGATGAAAACCTCCACGGGGGCTTTTACGGCGGCCGCGCGTTCCTTCATGTAGTGCGCGTGATGCACGGGAATGGTGGTGTCCAGGTCCCCCTGCATCATGAGCAGCGGCGGGCTGTCGGGGCGAAGGTAGTTCACGGGGCTCACCTCGCGGTAGGCGGCGAGCCTGGTCTCCGGCTTGGCGGTCGGGCCGACGATGCGTGCGCCGAATCGATCGCGCACGCCGGTCTGGCCGGGGCCGTTGAACAGTTCTGTTTTCTCGAAGTCAGACGGCCCATACCAAGACACGCCCGCGATGAGGCGATACTTCGCGTCCGCCAACGCGGGATCGCCGGGGAAGGACTCCGGCGGCGACAGCAGGAGCATCTGCGCAAGGTGGCCGCCCGCGGAATCGCCCCAGGTGAAGACGCGTTCCGGATCAATCGCGAACGACGCCGCGTTCTTCGCCAGGAAACGCAAGGCGTCTTTCGCGTCGATCACGCAGTCCCGCATCCTGATGTTCCCGTCCTTCGTGCAGAGCCGGTAGTCCACCGAGGCCACGCAGAAACCCCGCGCGTTGAGCGCGCTCACGCCGAGGAACCGCACGCCGCGATTGCCGATGGTCTTGCTGCCCGCCGCCCAACCGCCGCCGTGGGTGAAAAGAACGAGCGGGTATTTCGCTCCGGTTTTCGGCGCGGCGGGATAATGCAGGTCGAGTCGGAGCGGCTTCCCGGCGACCGACTTGTAGGCGACATCGAGCTTCGTCGTCGCAGGCGCTGACGCTTTGTCTTCCGGCGCGGCCGCGCCGCAAACGGCAGACGAGGCGATGATGAGGCCCAGGAGTGGCAGCCATATGAAAGGTTGTTTGTGGGCATTCATTCGCGGGGCGGGGCGGTTTCAGTTTCATTCCTGGTGGGCTGTCGAAGATGCATTGGCGGCGGGAGTTTTTCCAGTCTTGGCCAACCTGCCGTGAGTTGGAGCTTCCGACGTGCCTTCGACAGTTCCCGGCCCTTGAAAATGATGGGCCAGTCACTTTTTGGGATATGCTTTGCGCGGGTTCGGACTCTTGACGCGCTGGTCCTCGGCGGTGATCCGCGACGCTCAGTTCGTATTCTCTGCTGCCACGGCATGCGCCCAGCCGTGGCCTGAAGGGATGGTGGACCTTCCATTCGGGAGTTCAGGGATCTTGTCCAACGGGGCGAGCGTCCCGGCCCAGGCCGTGTGCTACGCGGCCAGACGGCCTGGCCTTGGCCCCCTCCATTCGCGACCCGTGGACGCATCGGAAAGAACCGGTCCGGTCTCGTCGGCGAGCATCGCGGCGCGGACATGGAGATGGCCCCGCCTTCTTCACCTTGCCGCGTTGCCCCATGGGAAACGGTAGGCGTTGGTGGGTGAATACCGGTTGGCGTTGGCAACCGGAAGGTCATTGACGGAGCTGGTCAGATACAATTGATCGAGTTCCACGTATCCGCTGACAAGACGAATCGTAAGCGTGGCCTGCTCTCCGGCGACGGTGATCCAAGTGGGGCTTCTGCGGGGAACGGTGGAGCTGTCGAGCGTCTGCATCCGCCGCCAGGACCATATCGGATCTCCGAACAGCTTGGATTCCGCGCCGATGACGATGGCTTTCTGGGCGCGCCCGCCGCCTTTGATCTCGAGACGGGCGGTCTGATAACGGCCTTTGGACCGGGCGCGGACCCAGAGGAGATAGCGTCCCGGCGGAATGGAAAGCGGAACCTCGATGAAGTCATTCTTGCCCGCCCGATCCAGCGCAACGAATTGGCCCGTCACCGTTTCCGCATCAGCAGTGAGAGCCAGACCGCCGCGCAGATGCGCCTGGTCGAGGTCGATCCGGATGCGGTTCGTCGTCGCCAGAGCGGGGCTTGTTGCCCTTGTCACCTGCGAAGCGATCGATTGGTTTCCCCAGGTATCGACGGCAACCACTCGGTAATACCTCGATCCCGATTCGGACGAGTGCGGATCAATGAAGGCGGTCCGGGTGGGCGAACCGAGCAAGGCGCCTTGCGATGGCTGGAAGTCGGGTGAAGCGCCTTTGTAGACGTTGAAGTGATGATGGAGCGGTCCGGTTGCATGTCGCCATTGCAACACCAGGTGGCGGCCGGTCTCGTCCGCTTGAGCGCGCAGCGCTTCGGGAGTGGCGGGCCGCCGGGTCGGCAGATTGCCTTTGGCTTCGGGCTCCAAGGAGGCGTCGCTGGTGAGGAGCAGTTTGTCGAGTTCACAACCCGGGCGGTCCATGACGGCGGTCAACTGGTGTTGGCCGCGCGCGAATCGACGGGGCTTCGGCAAGGGCGCCCAGCGCCATGTCCGTTGATTCGATCCGCAGCTTCCGATTTCGTCGCCATCCACCGCGAAGCTCACGGTGGCTTCCTGGTCCGATGCTGAACGGACGCGGGCCCAGAGGCGGTAGTCCCCCTCCCGCGGCAGCTTCACCTGCCAGCGTGCCACGGCGTTTCCCTGCGCCTTCTCCCAGAGGGGATCGCGAACGGCCCGGGTGATGGCATGGCCGGCCGAGGCTGTTGACGGAACAAACACTTCCCGCATCGGAAAGGTCAGCGCGGCGGTCTCGGCTTCCAGGTAAAGGTTGGAAAGTCCCTTTGGATCGAGAGCCGCTTCGGCGCTGAACCGGCGACTTTCCAGACCGCTGTGCTCGACACTGGTGACCACGTAGCAGGCATCGTTGGGAGCTCCCCGGTCGAGATAAGATTCAGCAGTCACGAGGCGGCTGTTCAGAAGTTCGTAAGGACCGCCGCTGCGACGACTTCGGTAGATCCGATACCCATGCAATTCACGCGCGCATTCCGGCCGGACCCAATTCAGGCGCACGCCTTCGTCATGGGATTGCAGGGTCAGTTCGCGAGGCGGGTCCGGATGCCGGATCACCGCCAGATACATGTCGTTGTTTCCGAGCATGGAGGAACGATAGAGACACTTGGTGCCGTCCGGACTGGGATGGGAGTAGGAGAAACAGGCGAGATGATCGTCGGTGTTCGTCGCCACGATGCGATGCGCCACACCGGAAGGGACTTCCACCCGGTAAATCGGCAGTCCGGGCTGCCGGCGCGTGCGGTGCAGGAACCAATCGACCCGCGCCGACCAATCGAAATGATCGGCGCTGGGCACGTAGGCCAGGCGCTTCTGCGCGTGCGTCCGGAGGTCGGTCAGGGTCATGAAAACGCCGTCGCTTTGAACGCGCCAATCCTCCGCGGGCGACATCCCGGCGTGTCCGATCGCCGAACTCAACGGATCGTAACCCGCGGGCTTCAACAGCCGGCGCTTGCCGTCGATCACATACCCCTCCGCCAGACTGCCTTCGAGATCCTCGGTCGGGACATGCAGGGAGCCGTCGAGCGCGGCGAACCAGCTCTGATGGGGATTCGTGGTCCGGGCCGCGGCCTTGTTGAGCGAATAGATGAAGAAATAGTCCCCGTCCTGATCTTGGAAAAGATGAAGCCCGCCCATGTGATCCTTGGCCGGATCTTTGGAGCGAGTCTTGAGTTCGATCCGGCGGATGATCTTGCCGCGCCCGTCCGCCAGATAGAGAAACGGATCCGCGCTGTTCTTCTGGCGGGCCACGAGCATGTGGCGGCCGTCGTGCGTCAGCAGGATCGAACAATCGCGCGGAAACCGGTCTCCCGGATCAAAAACAGGCGTCTCTTCTCCCGTCCGGACGTTGAAACGGTGAATCGCGCCGCTGAACCGTTGGCACAGGCCGCTCGCCGGATCGTTCGGATCCCACTGAAACTGCCGGATCGAAGAAGGATCGAATTCGCGTGAGATCATCCCGCTCAACGGCCGCGGGCGAGCGCCGGTCACGTCCATCAGGTGGCGGTCGATCTCCAGCATTGAACCATTCGCGTTGAAGTTGCGCAGGCTGCTGTAAAAGCCCTCGTATTCGTCGCCGGGAAAACGACAGATCAACCACACCTCGGCGCCCGTGAGCGTGTCCCGGAAGATCACTCGTTGCGCGGGGGAGTCGCCTTGAATTCGCTCGACGAGCTTCGGCGGCAGGTCGCCCCACCACGTGGCCCGGACCGTGTCGAGATGGTGGATCGGATCCGGCAGCGTCCCCGGTGGCAGATAAGCCGTCGTCGGCAGATAAGGATCGTCCTGCGGAATCCCTTGTGGCGCCCGGCGCGGCGGCAAGGTCGCAAGGTCTGCGGCGCCGGGGGGGCGTTCCTCAGCCGTCGCCGCAAGACCCCGACCGCAAAGACCGGGCGAAAAGAGCAGCAGGGCGATGCAGAGGCGCGTGAACCTGAACATGGGTTTGATCAAAGTTCAGGGGGGCTTCTCGGGCAACCAAATGTTGCCCGGAGTAAAGACACTCCGGGCTCAACCGTCCGGATAACGTGAACCCGCGCCTCAGGTCGGATCCCACGAGGGCGAGTCTCGCGCTGCCGGCGGAAAGCAGTGGGTGATGCTGGATCACGCCCTAGATTCCGCCGGCCGTTTCCGTGCGCGTGCCTTCGGGGGGAATTCGGCCGGTGAAACCAGGCTTCGGTTTCTGCCGCCTTGCGGGCGCATTCAAGACGACGTAGAACCGGGGCCGTGAATCGAGTTTGTTTTCTCCTTGCGGCTCTGCTCTTCCCCGCGATCCAGGCGGCGGCTTCGGACAACCTCATTGCGAATCCGTCGTTCGAACAGGCGGACGCGAAAGGCTTCGTCGCGGACGATTGGAAGAACCGGGAGGGCATCCCGGTTGCGCGCGTCGAGAATGGCGGGCGGACCGGGAAGGCCTTTGCGCGCTTCAGCGACGACAGCGCGAAGCAGGGCCAGATGCTCGAATGCCGTCGGGTTCCCGCTCGACCCGGCGGCGTTTACACGGCGTCGGCGTGGCTGCGGACGGCCGACGCCTGTCGTCCCGGAGTCTACCTCAATTTCTACGACCTGAATGGCCGCCGCATCGAACACAAATTCGAGCGCGCCAAAGGATCGGCCAAAGACTGGCAACACGTCGTGGTCGAAGAAACCGCGCCGGCGGCCGCCTGGGAAGTGACCGTCGCGATTTATGCCTACGTTGGCGATGTCGGCGTGTTCGATGCCGATGACGCTGAGTTGACCGTGCAGGGCGGCGATGAACCGGGCGCGCCCGGGTTGACCCTGGTCGAGCCCGGCGACAAGGAGGTCTACGAAATCGGGCGTCGCCGCGAACTGTTCGTCGATGACTTTCTGCTCGATGGAACGAGCGTCGGCATTCAGCGTCGGCTCCATCATCCCGATCCGCGTGAGGTCGTGTTGAAGCTCGACAAGCCGTGGGAGGGCGAGACTTCGGCTTACTTTGCGATGGTCCGCGACGGCGGGCGCGTCCTCATGTATTACCGCGGCCAGGTCGCGCCCGGCAGCCCGGGCCAGGTCTGTTGTGTCGCCGAAAGCCGCGACGGAATCCGCTTCGAACGCGTCAACGCGGGGCTGTTCGAGGTCGATGGTTCGAAGGACAACAACATCATCTGGCGCGGCGTCGGCGCGCACAACTTCACACCGTTTCTCGACAGCAATCCGGTGGCCGCAGCTGACGAACGATTCAAGGCGCTCGGCTATTCGCATCACGGGCGCGGGCTCGGCGTTTTCGCCTCGCCCGACGGAATCAGGTGGCGTGAGTTGCTCGATCGTCCGGCCATCACCGACGGCGCGTTTGACTCGCAGAATCTGGCTTTCTGGGATCCGCTTCGCGAATGCTACGTCGACTTTCATCGCAAAGGCCGCAAGGGCGTGCGCGACATCATGACCTGCACGAGCAAGGATTTCCGGACCTGGACCGACCCGGTGTTTCTCGAATACGACGACGGGCGTTCCGAACACCTCTATACCAACGGAATTGAACCCTACGGCCGCGCGCCGCACATCTACCTCGGCCTGCCCGCCCGCTTCGTCCCCAATCGAACCAAGATCGAAGGCCGCAAGCCGCCCGGTGTCAGCGACGCCATTCTCATGAGCAGCCGCGACGGGTTGAACTTTCACCGATGGTCGAACGCGTTCATTCGTCCTTCGACCGAAGCGGAAGTCTGGACGGATCGAAACAACTATCCCGCCTGGGGGATCGTCGAGACCGGTCCGGAGGAGCTTTCGATCTATTGGACCGAACATTACCGGCACCCCGGCATGCGTCTCCGGCGAGGCGTCATCCGGAAGGATGGCTTTGTCTCGCTCCAGTCCGCCGGCCAGGTCGGCGAAGCGTTGACGCGACCGCTGAAGTTTGCTGGGAGCGCGCTCGAAGTGAATTACGCGACCGATGCGACCGGCTGGATCCGCTTCGAACTCTGCCAACCGGACGGCGCTCCGATCCCCGGCTTTACGCTTTACGAATCGGAGGCCTTGTTCGGCAACGAACTCCAACACAACGTCGTTTGGCGCGGCGGCTCCCTGGCCGGGCTTGCCGGGCGGGAGATTCGTCTGCGGATCCGGATGGAAAACGCCGATCTGTATTCGCTGCGTTTTGTGAATTGAGACGCCTGGATGCCTCTGAAATTCGCAGAAGAAGGACGAGTGCAGTCACGCTGAAGGCGTCGGGACTGATGTAGTTTCCACAGGAGTCATGCAAATCTGGAATCGAATGCTTGGCCTGGTTCTGCTCGGATGCGGGCTGGTTTCCTCGGCGGCCCAGGGACTTCGTCCCAACCTGGGCCCTTCGCTTGAGCGGATCACCGTGAGCTGCGGAGATCTGACCCTGCTGCTACGGCGACAGTCCCAATGGACGCCCGGCCGCATCGATTTCCGAGGCGCGCCGATGACGACCGAGCGGAGCGCCTATGGCTCGGTGTTCTTGTTCCCCGATGTCGGATTCATCGGCACGGCGCACCTGGAGAATGAGCCCGAGGATCTGAAGTGCCTCGCCTTTTTTCTCGATGGCGCCCCGGTCGGGAAACTGACCGAAACACTGAAAGGCGGTTCCTTCCGCTTCATTCGCGAATCGCGCATTCGGGATTTCTCGCTGAAGTCTGAAATCAGCTTGAAGGACAACCGACTTTACGAAACGGCCAGCGTCACGGCGCGCGAGGACGTTGCGCTGAAACTCGTGTACCATTTCATGCACGCTTGGACGCCTTCGGTTTCCGAGTATCTCGGCGGTTCGGACGGGGCGCCGCAGGAAGATGTGTCAGGAAAGTTGTTGGACACAAAAGCGGTCGCGCGAAAGTTCTACATCCAGCGGGCGATTGACTGGGTGGCCGTGTATGAGCCGAAGAGCGGGCAGTTTGCCGTGTCGCGGTTGTTGGAATCGCCGAAGTCGGTCGCGCATGTCTCGAAAATCTGGAATGTTCCGGGAACCTACCGAAAGTACTATTTGAAAACCCTTCAGAACCAGACCGTGCCGAAGGGATTCGCTGGGACGTGGCGAATGGTGACGGCTTTTGGCGCCAGCGAACTCGACGCCTGGAAAGACGCCGCGCGCAAACTGGCCGGGGAACTGCGGGAGTGATTCCGACGACGATCCCGGGCGTCATCTGAATCTCCACGGTTGCCGCCTCCGCGCGGGAGTTCGCCGACGACTCCCAGGTGGACGGGGAAGTGCGCTGCCTCCTCGGCTTGCTGCGCGGTTGACCCAGGCGTTGGAGCGGTTCAAGAAAAGTCGTGGCCGCAAAAAAGCGGAAGAAACACCAAGGCAGTCTTCTTTTTGTGCTTTCTTGTGGATACAGCGTGAGTAGAGCAACGCTATCGCGCCGCCTGAGGCTTTGCTCCGTCCTTCCTTCTTCCCGCCGGGTTCTTTTCCCGTCTGTCCTCGGCTGTTATCCGGCCGTCGCGGTTGACGTCCACGTTGGGGAACTGGCGGCGGAAGATGTTGAGGTGTTCTTCGCGGGAGAGCCTGCCGTCCTTGTTCTTGTCGCCGCCACGGAAGGCTCCGGGATGGGGGAACTCCTTCGCGTCGAGGAAGCCGTTCTTGTCCTTGTCGGCTGGGTCGAATTGCCTGGCGCGGTACGCGACGAATTCCTCGGGCGTAATGATCCTGTCTTGGTCCGTGTCCATGTCGCGCACCATGCCTTCGGGAAGGATGGTTATGGGGGCGCGGCCGGAATGTGGCGGGGCGGGTTCGTTCCTGGCCTTGGCGAGGACGGCCGGGGCGGCGGCGAAGCGGTCGCGGAAGGCAGGGAGCGATTTGTCGTAGTCGATGTCGGGGACGATCCAGAGATTGCGGAAGGCGACGCCGGTGCCCTTGTGGTCCTGCAGGCGGAGGGGGCGTTTGCCGTGTTGTTTGTAGGGCTTGGTGACCTCGCCATAGACCCAGACGTCGTCTTGGATGAGGACGCCGTTGTGGAAGATGGTGGCGCGGAGCGGCTCGGTCACCGAACCGTCCCCGGCGAAGCGCGGGGCCTTCATGAGGATGTCGTAGGACTGCCATTCGCCGGGCCGGCGGCTGGCGTTCACGCGCGGCGGATGTTGACCGTAGATCGCGCCGCACATGCCGTCGGCGTAGGTGGGGTTGTTGTGGCTGTTCACGACCTGGAGTTCGTAGCCGGACATGAGGAAAACGCCGGAGTTGCCGTAGAGCTGACCGGTCCATTGCGGGTCGTTGGAAGGATCGAAGCGGAATTCGAGGTGGATGCGCGCGTCGCCGTAGGCTTCCTTCGTGTCGGTGTTGCCCTTGCCGCGGGTCATGACGCCCTCGGCGTCGAACTTCCAGTTGGGGTTGGTCCACTGGGCTGCATCGAGGACAACGGCATTCTTCGGGGCCGGCAGGTTGCATTGTCTTGCGGGCAAGGGCGCGACGACGGGCGGGACTGGGCGGCGTTTGTCGTTCCGGTTCCAACCGGAGCCGACGATCGTCCAGCCGGGATTGCGGCCGGGGCGCGGCTCGCGTTCGGGGCGGAGCTTGTTCAGCGTGTAGAAGAGGGTGTCGAAATCGAGCTTGCTCCCCTTGGCGTCGGTTTGATTTGGAAACGCCAGCGCGTAGATCTTGCCGGGGGTGAGCGGGACGTCGAAGGAAACGGTCTTGCGATCGTCCGACAACCTGACATTGGAGACTGGCAGGGCCTTCTCATCCACGCGCGGCGAACCGTAAGCGCTGTAGTAGTGGTAATGCCAGTTGGTGGCGACCGGCGCGACCTGTCCGGCGAGCGGTTGGGTGAAGGCGACCTCGAAGCCGGTCTTCGTCAGCGACGCGGAGTGGATGGCAAAGGGGACGGTCTTGCCATCCCATTCGACGTATTGCAGCGCGGTGCGTTCGCCGCCCTTGCTGAACCAGCCGCGTCCGACCTGCGCGGACCAGAGGCGGCCTTGGGGATCGAAGGACATCTTCACCGGGCCGGATTTCGTGCCGCGCAGGAAATCGACGCACCAGCCCTGATAGTCGCCATCGACCATCTCCACGCCGTTGCGGAAGTGGTTTGACTGTCGCTGGTCGCCGACGAAGATCTGCCCCTTGAACGGACCGAACCTGCCGCCGGTCGTGTCCCAGACCGGACTGCCGGGTGTGTTGGCGATGATCTCGCGCGGATACCAGACCGCGGGCGGCGTGCGGAACTTGGCGAAGTCGGCGGCGCTCATGGACGCGACCTTCTCCTCGGTGAAATCCGGCCGGCCGGGAAGGGAGGCGGGGTGGCCGTAGAAGTTTCCCTCGCGGATGTGATAGAGGCAGCAGTCCGCCACCCAGTCGCCCTGGTTGTCGGTGATGAACAGTTCGTCGTCCGGGCTCATGCCGATGCCGCAGGGGGAACGGAAACCCGACGCGAGCGGCTGGAAGTGGCCGGACCGATCGGAGCGGTAGACCCAGCCGCGCCAAGGACCGGTGTAGGCCATGTTGCCGCCGCCGACGCCCTGCGGCTTGCCATCGGGAACGGTGAAGCCGTCGCGGGAGGCCAGATTCAGCGAGGCGTATTTGCGGCCCAAGGAATCCACCACGGGACCGAAGTGATATTCGTGGTATTGGCCCGAGACGCCGAACACGTCGGTGACGCATTCGTAGCGGTCGCACTTGCCGTCGTCGTTGTCGTCGACGAGGCGGGTCAGTTCGGGCTTCTGCGCCACGTAGTAGGCCTTCTCCTTGCCGTCCCAATGGATGCCGTTGGGCTCCATCAGGTTGTCGGCGAAGCGGGTCCATTCCTTGGCGCGGTATTCCCAGACCTCGCCCTCCCAGGTGCAGATTGCGAGCGTCCCGTCCGGTTTGTGGCAGAGGCCCAGCACGGTGACCGAGCCGCCCGGAAGCGGAACATCAACAATCCGATAACCGGCGGGAACCTGGGCGCCGGCTGTGGCGGCAAGGGAGAGGGCGACGAGGAAGGGGAGCTTGTTCATGTAGCGAAAGGGAGATTATTGGACGGAGACCTTGAAGGAGCGTTCGCCGTCCGGCGCGATGATCACGGTCTTTTCCCCGCCGTCGACGAGAGAGACAAGCCGCACGGCGTCGATGTCCACCTGGTAGTGAAGGAAGCGCAGGCGGTTCGCGCGCAGCGTCAGGGAGGCGGCGTCTGCGATGGGTTCGCCGCGGATCTCCGAGGGCTTTGTGCTGCGGTCCGGCAGCGACGGCGTCTGGTCGATGGAGGCGGAATGCCAGGCCTTGAGTATCTCCGCCGTCTGGGGGTTGTAGGCGACCAGGGTCTGGTTCGGCAGCAGGCAGAGCAGCGTTCGCGGCGGAAGGCCGTTGAACCATTTGCGGATCACCTTGGCCTCGGGTTCTGCCGCGATGATCTTGGGAGGATTGCCCTGCAGGCTGCGTCCGGTCAGTTCCCACTTCTTCCCGTTCTCGTGTTGCAGGGTTCCGCCGAACCGAAGGGTCGGCGCGGGTCTCTCCTCGTGGAGTATTTCCAGCCGATGGACGCCCGGTGTCAGTGTGAAGGTTTCGTTCACCGTCGCCTTCTTGTCCTTGTCGTCCGAGTAGTGCGCCTCGCGGCCGTCGACAAGAATCGCCGTGCGCCCGCGCGGCCGGATGTTGAAACGGTATTTGCCGGCCTCCCGGACGATCAGCTTGGACCTGCCGCGAAGGATGCCGTCCTGATTGCGGTCGAAGTAGTAGACATTCTCCGGCAGCCGCTTTTGCGACTCAGCCTCGACGGAATCGAATAGCGCGGGAGTGAGACGTTTCCCCTGGAATGGCGCGCGCGGATAGACATGGCGAACGACCTCGCGCAGTCCCTCCTGTTGCGCGACCAGAAAGTCACGCAGGGCGAGGCGGTCGCTCTCTGGGAGGGACTCTTCAAACGCGACCATCTCCGTGCCGGGATAGCCCTTGTTGATGGACCTGAGAATCGCCTCCGGCTCCGAGCCGTGCCGCCAATAGGCGTCGACGAGGGCCGGTCCCTTGCCGCCGTCCAGTTGCGGGCCGTGGCAGTTGATGCAGATCTGGGAGTAGAGTTCTCGGGCCCGCGCGTGGTCCTCGGCGTGGAGGGTTTGAGCCGCGAAGGCGGAACTTGTCGCGACCAAGCAGAGCAGCGAAGTCGGGAGAACGCAGAGGAGAGATGTGCGGATCATGTGGCGGTAATCTTGCGGTGGAATCAGATGGTTCAACGGTTCTGCTCGACTTGCAGCGCGCGCTCGGCGTGATTCTTCAAACGCGCCTTGTTGATGTGTTTCGCGTCGAGAATTTCCGGGTAACTGCGCAGGAAATTGTTCTCGTCGATGAGGTTGAGGAAGTAGTGTGTGGTGCCTTGGGGCAGGCGCGCGAGGACTTTGTTGCCACTCGACAATTCGGCGGGGGCGCGGAACCACTCCTCGTGGCGTTGGCCGCCGTTCAGGGTGTAGATGAGTTGGGCGCGGACGACCCTGGCGCCGTTTTCGCGGTAGGTCGCCTCGACGGTGTCGCCGATCTGCTCGTGGGACAGGACGGTGCAGACCTTCTTCTTGGTCTCCGGAGCGCGGCTGCCGTGTGGGTTGTAATAGGGATAGCTGGCCTTCATTTCGGTCAGGATCTCCGTGAGGCGGGCGTTCATCTGGCGGGCCTTTTCGGGCATGGATACAACGAGGTTCTTCTGCTCCTCAATGTCGACGCGCTTCGGACGACCGTTCTCGGTCTGGTAGAGGCGGTAGAGTTCCAGCGGGAGGTTGTTCGTGTTGTTCACATGGTCGTAGTTGCGGACGAGCTTGTAGTCGCCGATGCGGATGGAGCTTTCCAACGCGGCGCTGTTCGGGAAATGCCAGACCATCGTGTCGCGGACCATGCCGTTGGCTTCGCGGACGAGCTTGGGATTGGCCGGGTCCTGTTTCAGCAACGGCGCAAGGTCACAACCGTCGAGATGTTTGTCGGCGGGACGTTTCGCGCCAGTGAGGGAGAGGATGGTCGGGTAGAAGTCGAGGCCGTTGACCATGACGTCGGATTCGACGCCTCTGGGAATGTCGGGACCCGTTACGATGAGCGGGACGCGCGTGCCGCCTTCCATCAGGGAGATCTTGCCGCGGTCGAGCGGGTAGTTGTCCGTGATGATCTGCGTGCGGCTGCCCTCCATTCCCCCGTTGTCGGAGGTGAAGATGATGTAGGTGTTCTCGGCCAGTTTGTGGCCCGGCCAGCGCGGGTCGTCGGTGTTCTCCAGATAATTGAAGAGCCGGCCGACGTAGTGGTCGAGCTGCTCGACCATGGCGCAGTAGAAGGGGTTGGTCTGGCCTTCGCCCATCCAATTGGCCTTCGGATCGGCGGGCAGCTTCACGCCGAGCTTCTTCACATACTTGTCGAGCAGGGCCTGGCTGCGGGTGTGGATGGGTGTGTGCACCAGCCAGGTAGCGTAGTAGAGAAAGAACGGCTGGTCCTTGTGCTCGCGGAGGAAGGTCAGGGCGTCTTCGCTGTTCTGGTGATAGGGAAATCCCTCTTCGTCGAGACGAAAGGGATCGTTCTTCCGACGAGTGGCGAAACCGGTCAGGCGGTGCGGCCGCATGGGCTCGGTCGCGCCCCGGGCGCTGCGCGTCCAGTCGAACCCGACGTCCTTCGGTTGGGGGAAAGCATTGTGACTGATCGCGATGTGCCACTTGCCGGCGTGGCCGGTGACGTAACCGGCCGCCTTGACCGCGCGGGCGAGGGTGAAGGTGTCCTCCGGCATGCGACCGCTGAACCACGGCGACATCATTGACCAGGCGCGCAGGTGTTGCGGCGCGGGCGGTGCGCCGCCCACGACGTGGGTCTTCTGCGCCCGGGCGGGATGGATGCCGCTCAGGATGGCGCAGCGGGTCGGCGCGCAGGTCGGCGCGGGGGAATACGCCTGCCAGAACTTCACTCCCCTCGTTGCCAGCGCGTCGATGTGCGGCGTTTCCATCGGACACGGCGCGTCGATGTCGTAGCACTTCACATCCTGCCAGCCGAGGTCGTCGGCGAGGACGAGGACGATGTTGGGTTTGACCGGTCGGGGAGCGGCAGTCGGTGCGGCTGACGCGGTCGCGCCGCAGAGCAGCAGTGCGGCGAGGGCTTGGGCTTGGAGGGGCATCGGCAAGTTCATTTTAGGGGTGCGACAGGCGAGGCATAGACATCGAACTCCCCGTAAAACGTGTTCGGCATCAGCTCCCACAGAAGGTAGCGGAAGCGGCCGATGTCGCCGTGCGCGGCGGAGATCGAGCAGGCCTGTTGCGCCGGGCGGTCCAGTCTTTCGTTCACGCGGAAGAAGCGGTCGCTGTTCACCCGGGCGATGCGCGTCCAACCGGAGTCCTCCGGCGGCAGTTGAATATCAGGCGGTTCATCACCGGAGAAACCGTAGAGCACGAAGCGTTGGCGCGCCCGTTCGCGATGTTCTTCGATTGCCTCGTGCTGGTGCCAGGAATAGGTGTTGATGCGGGAGATGGAGACCGTCCGGCCCAGATCCATCAGCACGGCGCCGCCCGACCTTGTCCTGAAGAAGACGGACTCCCGCGGTGAGTCCTGTTGCGATTGTCCGACTCCGTCGATCAACGCCGCCACCGGCCCGCCCTGCTTGGGTTCGCCCTGAAGTTCGCCGAGCGCCACGCGAACCGTGGCGTTTCCCGATGCCTGATCCGCGTAATCTGCGCGGCTGGGGGGCGGAATGGATGGGAATCGAAACGCTGCCGTACCATCGCCGGCCTCGATGAGCGTCACGACCTTGAGCCGGCCGGGCTCGACGTAAAGCGCCACCCCGGCTTGCAGTCGGCGGGGTTTCGCCACGCCCGCCAGCAGAACATCGACCTCCCCGTCGGTGACCTCCAGCCTGCTGAGACCGTCGGGCGAGACGGTGGCGGTGAACGCGGTGCTGATATCGACAAACCGCGAATTCGGAGTCTCGATGATGAAGCCCTTCGCCGCTGGGGTTTCGGCCACCAGGTGCGCCTCTCCCATGGTCAGAAACACGCTATTGTCGGTTCGCGCCTCGACGATCGCCGGTCCCGTGAGCTTCAGCCTGGCGCCGGTGTGGAACACGATGTTCGCCGATCCCGATGACAGTTCGATCCGTTCTCCGATTGCGATGGCGTCTCCGGGGCGGACCGAGGTGTTGGGATTCACCCAGCGACACTCTTCCAATTCCTTGAAGGTTGCCACGCGGCGAGGGGGGGGCGACTGGCTCGCGCCCCACCACAGGATGCCTGCCAGGATGAGCAACGCGGCGGCGATCTCGGTGGGCAGCCAATGCTTCCATCCGGATCGGGCGGAACGAGCCGGCGCAAACTCCGCCAAACCACCTCTATCCCCGACCGCGCCCGGCAACGCCGCGTCCACGCGCGCGCAGGTCAGGAAGTCGGCCCGAAATTGCGGATCTTCGAGCATCAGCCTCTCCAGGCGCGCGGTTTCCTCGTGGGTGGCCTGTCCGTCCAGATAACGTCCAGCCAGACGCATGCTCTCCTCGTTGGAGTTCACGCCAGCCCCTCCTCGCCGTCGGGCGAACGGCGAATGCAGTCCGCCAAGGCCATCCGAATCCGATGCAGAGTCTTGTACAGAGCCATCGGTGTGCGTCCGGAATCCCGGGCCAGTTCATCGATTCGCGCCCCCGGCGCGTAGGCCATTTCGACCAGTTCGCGTTGGGCGGGCGGCAGTTTCTTCAGGCAGCCTTCCAAGGCGCGTTGTTCCCGATCGCTTTGTTCGCTCGCCTCAACCGCTTCTGCCTCCAGCAGCGAGATCAAATCCTCGCCGAACACATGCCGGTCCCGCGCCCGATCTCGGCGAAACGCCAATGCCTCAAATCGTGCCACGCCAAACGCCCAGCGACGGAAGTCCGCCGTGGAATCCAGTTGATCGAACTTCCGCCAAAGCACCGCCGCGGTCTCCTGCATCACCTCCCGTGAGTCCTCCAACGTGGGCACCAGCGAACGCACGAAGCCCCGTAACGCCTCCTCGTTCTCGACGAAGAGGCGCAGGAACTGGTCGTGGTGGTCACGGTTCAGCGATTCCATTCAGAGTGAACTCTCCGGCACGACGGCTCATTTGCCGGAAAACTTCAAAGGCGGTTCGCTTGCAACGGATCGATTCGCTCCGTGTCGTCTCAGTTCTTCCCTGATGCGGCGGCGCGCGCCCAGCCGTGACCTGAAGGGATGGTCGGCCTGCCATTCGGGATTTCAGGGATCTTGCCCAAGGGAGCCAATGTTCCGGCCCAGGCCGTGTGCTTCGCGGCCAGTTGCCGGACGAGGTCGGGGCGCTTTGCCGCGAGATCGGTTTCCTCCCGGGGATCGGCCTTCAGGTCGAACAACTGCCACGGGTCTTTTTCGTATTTCCGGTAAAGCCGCCAGTTCTTCCAACGGACGGCGATCAGATGCCGGCGGACGGCGTCGCCCGGTTCGTTGTTGAGCCAGAAGAGATGCTCGTGCGCGTCGACGGTCTTTTCGCCCGTCAGCAGGGGGATGAGATCCACGCCGTCGCAATGCGCGGGGATGGATTGACCGGCCAGGGCCGCGATTGTGGAATAGAAGTCGAAGTTGGCGATCAGGCCGTGATGTTCCATCCCTTGGGGGAGGGTTCCGGGCATGGAGAAGATCGTGGGCACGCGCACCCAGCCCTCCCTCTGCGTGCCGTCCCCCTTGCCGCCGGTGTAAGGCTCCGACGAACCTCCCTCGCCGCCGTTGGCCCCGTTGTCGCTGGTGAAGATCACCAGGGTGTTCTCGCGCAGACCATGCCGCTTGAGCGCCTTCGACAGTCTGCCCACCTGGTCGTCCACGGAAACGATGCAGCCCGCCAGTTTGCGTCGCTTGCCGGTGGCCGTGGTGCGCTGCATCAACCGCTCGGGGGCCTCACTGCTGGGTGAATGGACGGCCTCCGGCGACCAGTAGAGGAAGAAAGGCTCGTCCTTGTGGCGACGGATGAAATCGACCATCGAGTCGCCGTCATAGTCCGTCAGCCACTGGGTCTCGCCGTCTTCGTTGATGCAGAAGTATTTGGACCCCGCGCCCTTCTTGGAAAACGCTCTGCCCAGCCGGGCGAGTTCGGGTTTGGTGTATTTCTTCTTCGGCGGGTTTTTGCGGACTTCCATGAAACCGACCTGCAGCGGTCCCTGCAACTTCGTCCCGATGTCCCACTTGCCGATCTGGCCGGTCGCATAGCCGGCGTCGGTCAGGAGCCGGGCGAGGGTGGGGCGGTCCTTCGGGATGGGCAGCCCGCGCGACATGCCATACTTGCCGAAGCGCTGCCCGTATTGCCCCATCATCAGGCTGCAGCGGCTCGGGCAACACGGCGGGTTGGTGATGTAGGACGAGGTGAAGCGCACGCCCTCCTTCGCCAGTCGGTCGATGTTCGGCGTCGGGATGTCCTTGCAGCCGTAGCAGCCGAGATCGCCGTAGCCCAGGTCATCGATGTAGATCAGGACGACGTTCGGTTTTTCGGAAGCGGCCTGCGCGGTTTGAGCCGCGAGGAAGCAGCCCAGCATGGCGAGGCAATGCAGCGAAGCCGCACCTGTCGCGACGAAGCTGAAAAGCGAGGTTGGAAGGACGCGGCGAAAGAGACGGAAGATTCGTTTCATGGGCCTGAGAATCGGTCATCCGGGGGCGGATTTCAGCAAGAAACCGGATCTCGTTCATCTTCGACGACTCAGCCGAGACCTACCAGGTCAACGCCGTCCACGGTTTTTGCGGGAGCCGGTGAGGTAGTGGGGCGTCGGTCTGGCCGAGTCCCGGTTGGAACGCATGCCGTGCGGGCGGGAAGACCGACGGTCAAAACCGGCGGCTTGCGTCCATGAACGCTTCGCGGTCGCTAGCCTCGTGCCGCCGGGACTTGAAGTGGAACGCCTTCGGCGAGGCGTCCTTACCTACGCGGGGTGGGGGCCTTTCGCCGAGAGGTCCCGCTTCAAAGCAAAAAGGGGCGAAGGCGCGATTGCTCACTTCCGTGCACCCGATGCCTTCGAGCGGGCCTGGGCGGCGGCGCGGATCTTCTTGCGCGCCTCATTCAATCGCGGAGGCCAGACGAATTCGGGCGCCTTGGCCGGATCGTAGCCCTTCAGGTGGCCGTGCAGGCGGGTGGCGGGCTTGGTGTATTTGAGGACGGTTGAACCAAAGACCTCGCGGCAGAGGGCAGCCAGGCGGGGATCGTATTCGATCAGTTCGGCGCGGGTGTTGACATGGTTGTGGTCGTGGTCGTTCTCGCGGTTGTCGTCGAACCAGCTCTGCACGCCCTCGGCGAAATATTCGTGGTGGTTGACCGAGGCGTATTTGCCCTTCCACAGGCCCTCCTTCATCGCCGCGTCGTAGGCGGCCTTCACGCGCCCGTCGAAGCCGGGATCGACATTGGACATGCCGCGCAGGTGGATGTTGTGGGCGAACTCATGGATGAAGATGCACTCGGCCGAGTAGGGGTCGCCGCGATAGGCGAGGAGGTTTTCCTCGGCGCAGGAGCAAAACGGGTCGGTCAAGCTGCCGCCCATGCCGCGGGCGCGGGCGTCGCGGAAGTCCGCGGGGGAAATGCCGGGGAAGCCTGGAATGGGATTCCTCGCCAGCCACTTCCATTCGGGCTGGTCGGTGGTGAACTCGTTCCAGGCCAGGATGCTCAGGCGCGCGCCGCTGCGGATCATCGCGTCGCGCACATCGGGCCGTTCGGCCAACATCATGTTCGCCAGATACACGGCCTCCTTGAGCGCGTAGGGGCTGACCTTTTCGGACGCCACGATCGGAAAGCCATTGGCGCTGGCGCGCTGTGTGTAGAAGGCGGGGATGCCGTCCTTGTCCGGCGGGTCGAAGCGATAGGCCTGCACGAACGCCCGGTTGGTCACAGTGAACTCGGTCTTGTCCCTGCGGCCGACGATCGCGAAGCGATGCCCCAGAGTGGTGGAGATGACAGTGTCCTTGCCGGGGGCGACAACGCCGTTGGGGACGCGCTCGGTGGCGGACTTGAGCCAGAAGATTTCGACGGCCTGCCGGCTGCCGTTGAGGATCTGGAGTTTGGGCCGCGGTTGCGGGCGTTCGGCGGCGAGGGCGGCCTGCAGGGTGAGGATGCAGAGGATGACAAGGAGGCGGCGGATCGTGTGTTTCATTTCTTCCTTTTCTTCTTTTTCGAAGGGGCTTTCGTCTTCTTTTGATAGCCTGAGTATTCCGGTCGCTTGAAGAAACGTTCGAGGTGGGGTTGGTATTCCTTCATCGTGTGCCAGAAGTCGCTGCGCGGAGGCTGGACGACGCGGCCTTCCGGGTAGTCCTTGCCGGCGGAGCTGGCTTCCACGGAGGCGAGCATGGATTTGGCTTCCGCGAGCATCTTGGCAAAGCGTCCGGGTTGTTGGCCGGACAGGTCCCGGGTCTCGCCGGGGTCGCTCTTGAGGTTGTGCAATTTCCAGTCACCCTCCCGGCCGACATTCGTGGCGAGCAGTTTGTAGTCGCCGTCGATGAGGGCGGCGGCCTTCTGGAATCGGAAGGGGATGGCGTGTGTCCGCTTCGGGGTCCTGCCCGCGAAGATCGGCGCGATGCTTTCGCCGTCGTGGACGTCCAGCAGGGAGTTTTCGGGCAGCCCGAGCAGGTCCACGATCGTGGGCATGATGTCCATGGTGGACGCGGGAAAATCCGTCACGGCGGGCCGGATGCGGCCGGGCCATTCGATGATGCCAGGAACGCGGATGCCGCCTTCGAACATGCTGCCCTTGTGGCCTCGTAGATTGCCGACCGCATCAGGGTCGATCGCGAGGCCGCCGTTGTCGCTGCAATACCAGACCAGGGTGTCCCGTTCGATGCCCATGTTGCGCAGCCCCTGCCGCAACCTGCCTACGCTGCGATCGATGCCGGCAATTTCTCCGAGATGATTGGCGAGGGTCTGGTTCCCGATTCCGGGGAACCGGTTCAGGTCCTGCTCGACCGCCCGCTGCGGATTATGGGGGGAGCCATACCAGATGACCGTGAGGAACGGGCGGTCGGCGGCCTGCTTCCGTTTCATGAACTTCAGAGCCTCATCGACCACGATGACGGAAGAGTCGCCCTTGAACTCCTCAAACTCTCCATTGCGGCTCAGCAGCGGATCGCGGTCGAAGAAGTTGGAGGCGGAGAGCCACTCGTCGAACCCGTAAAGCCCCGGGTGGTTGGCGTCGTCTCCGAGAATGGGAACCCCCGCGCCGCGGACGCCATTGAGATGCCACTTGCCGAAGTGACCGGTCGCGTAGCCGGCCTGCTTGAGGGTCCGCGGCAGGGTTTTCTCCTGGAGGCAGAGGTTGTGACCGTGTGAGGGGACGCCGGTCCGGATGTGGGTTCTGCCGGTCATCACGGACGCGCGGGTGGGCGAGCAGACCGGACCCGCGGCATAGAATCGGTTGAAGCGAATGCCGGCCGCGGCCATTGCGTCGAGGTTGGGCGTTTTCAGGACGGGGTGGCCATAACAGCCCGCCTGCGCCCAACCCTGATCGTCGGCCATCACAAGGACGATGTTGGGGCGAGGCGCGGCGGCCTGGGCCGTGGGGCGGGGGAGGATGGCCGTCAGCAGCGTCAGCGCGAACAAGGCTGGCCGATGGAAGGATCGGATCATGGGGAGATCATGCCGCAGGGGAGCGGAAGTTGAAATCCCCGACAATAGAAAACCTTCGGGTGACGAAAACGAGGCGGGAGAAGGATGCGAAAGCGGGGATTTTTCTGGCGGGCGGCGGACTCCCGTTTCAACCTCTGTCGCGTGTCCAGGCGAACGATACCCCTACTGGTGTGCTTTGCGGTTCCCGAGGAGGCGACGCCTTTTCGAAAGATGATCCGGCGCTGCGAGGATGTGGTTGTTCGGGTTGTGGGAATGGGAGCCCGGAACGCCCAGGCCGGGATTCTGGAGGCGTTGGCGGACCTGGATCCGGCCCGAGTGATCACCGCGGGATTTGCCGGTGGATTGAATCCCGCATTTCAGCCGGGAGACGTTCTTTTCGAAGCGGACGAAGGCTTTGAACCACCGACAGGTTGGGAGGCGGGCGGAGCGCAACCGGGTCGGTTTCATTGCGCCGACCGGGTGGCCGTCACGCCGGGGGAAAAGGCGGCCTTGTTCGAAAGCACGGGAGCCGATGCCGTGGAGATGGAGTCGGGAGTCATCCGGCGGATCTGTGGTGAGCGGGGCATTCCATCGGCGACGGTGCGGGTGATTTCCGACGCCGCGGACGAGAGCCTGCCGCTGGATTTCAACCGTCTGATGAAGGCGGACATGAGCATGGACTTCCTTAAGCTCGCGGGTTGCCTGCTTCGTTCGCCAGGGAAGGTCGCGGAATTGATCCGGTTTCGGAAACAGATCGGCGCCGCCGCCGAAAAGTTGGCGGCAGCGCTCAAGGTGCAGTTGGACCCGGTCGGGCGCGACTAGGACGGAAGGGGCGTTTCAGGCGACGCCATAATTGGGTCGCTTGTCGCCGAGGGCCAGGCGGAATTTCGTGCGCAGGATGAGGCCGATCTTCTGCATTTTGTTGAGGCGGGTGACCGTGGGGCCGAAAACGTCAAAGTTCCGGGATTCGAGTTTCTTGAGCAGCCGCCAGTAGACCGACCCCATGAGTTCGGCGCTGCCCATGGATTGGCGGTCCTCGCGGGGAAGGGTTTCGTTGGCCAGGCGGTAGAATTCACGGGCCCTTCCGGCAACGCTCTCGGCGAGTCGACGGTAGCGGTCGGAGTATTCGAAGCGCAGGATTTCCTCGGGGCGGACCTCGAAACGCTCCAGCTCCTCCTGCGGGAGGTAGATGCGGCCGAGTTCGGCGTCGGTGCGGACATCCCGAAGGATGTTGGTGAGTTGGAGGGCCTTTCCCAGAAAGACGGCGTAGTCCCGGCAGGCGGAGTTGGTGTAGCCGAAGATCTCGATGCTGAGGAGGCCGACGACCGAGGCGACGCGATGGCAGTAGAGTTCAAGCTCCTCCATGGTCTGGTAGCGCTTCTGGTCGAGGTCCATCTCGCAGCCGCGGATGAGCTCTTCGAACAACTCGAGGCGCAGTCCGAAGCGGGCGGCGACGGGTTTGACCTCGCGGTTGACAGGGAACCGTGGATCGCCTCCCTCGCAGGCGAGCCGGATATCCTCCCGCCATTCCTTCAGTTGCTCCCGCCTCGTCTCCTCGGGGACGGATTCGTCGTCGGCGACGTCATCCACCTCCCGACAGAAGGCGTAGAGGGCGGACATGGCGACCCGCTTGTCGCGCGGAAGGAGGATGAACGCGAGCGCGAGGTTTGAGGCGCTCTTGCGCGTGATGTCCTGACTCTCGCTCATGACTGTGGTGAAGGGGGAGCCTGCCCTTCGTCGCGCGCCGGGGGCAAGCCTTTCGTTTCCGAGAGGGTGGGAAAACGCCCGCGTCGCCTGCGGCCGGAGGATTTGGGTTTCGGTGAGGCGGCGGCCCTGAGCTTGTCCGCGGCCTGCGTCCGTTTCGCGCCGGCGCGGCGATGACGGGGCCGCCGGCGCTTTCGGGAATAGAGCAGTCGGACGGCCAGGAAAAGGACGGTGATCAGCGCGCCCACCAAGGCGAGCAGGACGCCCAGGCTTGTCCCGAAGACCCCGCGGGAACGGCCGATGCCGCGCCGGGAAAGTCGGTCAGGGATGGAGGATTGCGCCATGGGAATCGAGCCCGGCGCGGTTCAGTCGCCGGCGTCTTTGAGGTTTCCGTGGGAGTCGCCGTGGGATTCGTCGGTGTTGATGTTCAACCGTTGCATCCGGTAGCGGAGGGCGTGACGCGTCAGGGAGAGTTCCTCCGCCGTGCGGCTGAGATTGTAGCGGTTGCGCTCGAGGGCGGTTTCGATGATCCGTCGTTCATACTCGGCGACCAGATCCGCCAGAGGGCCGGATTCCGTCGCGGCGGGCGCGGGCAGATCATTGCTTGGCGCCTTTCGAAGCCCCGTCTCCAGTTTGAAGTCCGCGATGTTGTGGGGCTGGATGGAGTCGGCGGTCTCGATGATGACGGCGCGTTCGATGGCGTTCCGGAGTTCACGAACGTTGCCCGGCCAGTGGTGGGAAAGCAGTTTGCTCTCGGCTCCCGGAGTGATGCCCCGGAGCGCCTTGCCCATCTTGGAACTGAATTCGCGCAGGAAATGCCGGGCCAGGGGGAGGATGTCGTCCGCGCGGTCGCGCAACGGAGGCGGGCGGAACTGTACGACGTTGAGGCGGTAGTAGAGGTCCTCGCGGAAGCGGTCCTCCTTGATGGCCTGGATGACGTCGCGGTTGGTGGCGGCGATCAGGCGGACGTCCACGCGTCGTTCCTCGTTGCCGCCGACGCGGGTGAAGGAGCCGTCCTCGAGGAAGCGCAGGAGCTTGGCCTGCAGGGAGCGGCTCATGTCGCCAATCTCATCCAGGAAGATCGTGCCCTCGTCGGCGTCCTCGACGAGGCCGCGCTTCTGCTTGAGGGCTCCGGTGAAGGCGCCCTTTTCGTGTCCGAAGAGTTCGCTTTCGAGCAGGGAGTCGGGGATGGCCGCGCAGTTGATGCGGATGTAATTCCTGCCGCTGCGTTTTCCCAGGCTGTGGAGGGCGCCGGCGATCAGTTCCTTGCCGGTGCCGCTCTCGCCGAGGATGAGGACGGTGGCGTCGGTGGGGGCGACGGTTTCGATGAGCTTCTTCAGCTCCAACATGGCCGGGGTGTCGCCAATGATGTGGTCGAGCCGGTACTCCTCGCCGGCGCGGGCCCGGAGGTTCCGGTTCTCGGTGAGCAGGGTGTGCCGTTCAGCGCACTGGCCGACCGTGTGGATCAGTTCCTCCGGGGCGAAGGGTTTGGCCAGGTAGTTGATCGCGCCCGACTTGATGGCCTCGACGGCGAGTTTGGCGGTGGCGTAGGCGGTGATCATGAGGACGGGGGTGTCCGGCCAGCTTTCCTTCGCCCGGGCCAGGAACTCGTAACCGCTCATCCCGCCGAGCCGGGCGTCGGTGATCACCATGAAATATTCGTTGGCCGCGAGTTGGTTGAGCCCTTCCTCCGCGGCCTCCACGGCATGCACGGCGTAGCCTTCATCCTCCAGGATCGAGGTGAGGGACAGGCGCATATTCTTCTCGTCATCGACAACGAGAATCGGGGGCAGACCGGCGCTCATGGGGTTTGGATTCGCAGGATCACGGGCGCGGATAGTAGGCCGAGGCGGCGCGCGATTCCAAGCTTGGATTGCCGATGCCGGACGAGCCGGTCGGTGATCGGCATTCAGCGCCCAGCGACTGAATGCGGAAATCCCGGGCCGCGGGGGGCGGACGTCTCAGCTCCGGAAACGCAACAGCGTGCGGACGGGCAGTTCGATCTCGAAGCGGGCTCCCTTGAGGACTCCGGGAACGACGCGGACATGGCCGCCGTAGATCTCGGTGTTGTGCTTGACGATGGAGAGGCCCAGTCCGCTGCCCGCGTCCTTGGTCGTGTAATAGGGCTCGAACACCCGTTCCACCGTGTCGTCCGGGATGCCGGGGCCGTTGTCGTCGATCGTCACGATGACATGGTCCTCGTCGGCCTGCCGGGCGCGAATCTCGATGCGGGCGTCGCCGTTCTGGATGTCGCGGGAGTTCTTGAGGATGTTGACAAGGATCTCGTTGAGGTGGCCGCGCTGCATCTTCAGGGGCGGCAGGCCGGGCGCGATGTCGGTTTCGATGACCGTGTTGAAATTGGAGCCGGGGGGGAAGACCTGCGTGAGCGCGCGCTCGATCTCGTCGGCCAGATGGAGGTTTTCGACGCGGCCTTCGGCGAGTTGGGCGTAGCCCATCAGTTCGGTGATGATGCGGTCCGCGCGTTCGACCTCCTCGTGAATGATCTCGAGTTGACGGTCGGGTTTGGCTTCGGGGTTTTCCCGGGCCTGTCGGCGTTCGAGGGTGAAGAGGGAGTTGGTGATGATCGCCAGGGGGTTCTTGATCTGATGGGCGATCTCCGCGGCGAGGCGTCCGGCGGTCTTGAGCTGCTGTTGGCGGGCGGCGAACTCCTCCTTGTCCTCGCGGGCCTGGCGTTGGTGGTCGAACAGGACCTGCACGCCCAGACAGCAGGCCGTGAGCAGGACCATGAGCACGAGCCTCACGGTCAGGGCCTGGACGGGGACGGTTTCGCTGGCGGAATCCTTGATGCCCTCGGCGACGTAGGTCCAGTCCACCAGGCCGGCGAACGCAAAGCAGCCGATCGTGCAGAGATTGAGGCTGATCTGCATCGCGGTGACGGGGACGCTGACCGCGTTGCGGATGATCAGTCCGAGGAGGATCCAGTAGAGGCTGTCCGTCAGCGCGCCGGTCTCGAAGGTCCAGGCCGTCAGGAAGATGGCGTCGATCAGGTTCACCACCACCACGATCCACTGGATGAAATTGAGGTTGAAGCGGCGCATGAAGATGAGGAAGAAGGCCCCGATGGCCGACACTGTCACGTAGCCCCAGAAATAGGTTTTGACCCGCTTGACGGTGGACAGTTTCCGTTCCTCCTCGGTCTGCAACTGGACGGTTTCTTCGAGGTCGATCTCGCCGCTTTTGATCTCAAGGTCCTGGGGCGGCGTGCGCTCGTCATGGCGGGGTTGTTCGAATGTCCCCGAGGCGTAGATGAAGCTGAAGAGGAGGAAGATGACGAAGACCTTGACCGGCAGGAACACATTCTCCTCCATGAAGTCGATCCGGGCCTCCTGCGCGCGCGGGTCTTTCGCCGGGGCGGCGAAGAGCCGGAAGAGCTTAACCAGACCGAGTTTCTTGAGGATGTTCACCGAAGCGGGCGTGGAGGCGTGTCTGGAGGGGCGGGTCAGGCGAGCAGGGCGGCGCAGCGTTCCTCGATCGCATCGACGGGCATGAGGCGTCCCTTGCCCTCGTAACCGCAGGACAGCAGGCCCTCGGCCGGGCCGATGAATTCCGCGCCGCGCGATTCCAGCGTCTTGACGTGACCCTGGGTCGCCGGGTGAAGCCACATCTTCCCATTCATGGCCGGCGCGATGAGGAGTCTGGCATCCGGATTCAGCGCGAGCGCAATGCAGCCCAGCGCGTCGTCGGCCAGTCCCAGCGCGAGTTTGGCGATGGTGTTTGCCGTGGCGGGCGCGATCACCAGCAGGGCGGCCTCGTCGGCGAGGCGGATATGCGTCGGCTGCCAGCCTTCCTCCTCGTCGTACAGGTCGGTGACGACGGGATTCCGGGTGAGGGTCTTGAAAGGCAGGGGCGTCACGAACCGCTGCGCGTCAGTCGTCATGACCACGTTCACATCCAGTTCCCGTTTGGCGAGCGCGCTGGCGAGGTCGACGGCCTTGTGTGCGGCGATGGAGCCGGTCACGCCGAGGACGACGGTCTTTCCGTTGGAGGAGGCGTCGGACATCTGGGGCGGACTTTAAGCTGGCTCGCAGACCGAAAGCAACCGGGAGTTGGGGAGGCGGTCTGTCACGAAGCCATCCACATTCCGCCTTTGAACTGTGCCCGCGGACGCCTGCCGCGGCTCTGCGGGGCGAAGGAGGGAGACAAACCTGCTGCAGACAGCCTCTCCTGAAGGAGGGAGCAAGCGCGCGCGTTCGCCAGGTTCGTTTGAGGGATCTCAAGCGCTTCCGGCGCGGAGGCGGGCGAGTTGGAGTTTGACGGCGTATTCCTGGTTGTCCGGCTCCGCGTCGTGAGCGCGCTGAAAACTTCCCAGGGCGGCCTTGTTCTCGCCGAGGCTCAGACAACATTGGCCGGTCATGTTCCAGAGTTCCGGTCCGACAAGTCCGGCGGGAACGGACAGGGGCGGCGGGCCATCCTGAAGCGAGGTTTCGAATCTGCGGAAGTCTTCCAACGCCAGGGCGAAGGCTCCGGTCCGCATGCGCGCCATGCCGCGATAGAGGGGGAAGACGGAGTGAGCATGGAACAAGGGGGCGCATTTGTCGCAGACGGCGAGGGCCTCCTCGTGGCGGGCCTGTCCGAACAGATGCCAGAGCAGGTAGACCAGGGCGGAAAGTTCCCAGCGACCGTCGCCCGGCAGGCCGTGGTCGACCAGGTCGTCGATGAGCGACCGGAGCCGTTGCTCGCCCTCGGTCGCCTCTCCTTCGGCGATCTGGCAGTTGGCGAGATCGACGCCGACGGAAAGTTGCTGCATGCGGTCGCCGACGGCTTCGGCCCGCGCGAACTCGCGGCGCAACAGGGGCAGGTTTCTGGCGACCTTGCCCGGCAGGGCTGCGTGATCGTATCCGGAGTGGAGCAGCCTCACGTCGATGTGTTCGACCCTGGCGTCAGGGATGCGCGCGAGACTGTTGCGGATGGATTCATGGATCAGGCCCTCGAACTGGATGCCCAGTCCGTTCCGGAACAGTTTCAGGCCGGGTTCTGGAGTGTGGCCGGGCATGATTTCGTATTGCAGCGCCAAGGCCGGTTGGGTGGCGAGGGGGATCGCATCACGCATTTTTTCGGCTTCGCCGGGAGGGAAATGGTCGTCCGCGTCGAGGATCAGGATCCAGTCTTCCGGGACCTCGGCGATGGAGGCGTTGCGCGCCGCGCTGAAATCGTCGCGCCAGGGGAAGACGCGCACGTCATCGGTGAAGCGCGCGGCGATTCCGGGGGTGTCGTCGTCGGAGCCGGTGTCGATGATGCGGATGGCATCGACGTGGTTTCCCACGCTCTCAAGACAGCGGCGGAGAAGCCCGCCCTCGTTGCGGACGATCATGCAAAGGGCGAGGGAGGGGCGCGACGAATTGCTTTGTTTTTCGGACATGCCGCTTGTATGTCTCTGCAATGCCCGCTGATGGCGGGATTGGCGAACGCAGCTTAACAACGCCTTTCGATCGAAGCACAGTACAAAGCCAGTCAGAAAGAGAGACTCCCTATGAACTCCACCCATTTTGACAGCAAGCAAACCCGCAGGAGCTTTCTTCGCCGGGCGGCGATGGCGGGGGCGTCGGTCGGCGTCCTGGCCGGCGGCGTGGGAGGCCTTCAGGCGGACACCCGGGAACAGTCGAGGAAGAAATATGGCGGCTTCCAGATGGGCTTGCAGAGTTATTCATTGAGAGCGTTCGGGGTGGAAGGGGCCCTGCAGAAGATCCAGGATCTGGAGCTTCACTGGGTGGAGTTCTTCCGGGGGCATTATCCCGTCACGCCGGACAAGAAGAGAATCGCCGCGATGAAGGCGATGCTGGGCCGGCACGACCTGAGCATCAGCGCGCACGGCGTGCAGTCCTTCGGCAAGGACCAGAAGGCCAACCGCAACATGTTCCTCTTCGCGAAATGGGCGGGCATCAGGAACATCAGCGCCAATCCCACCGCCGAGTCGTTCGCCCAGTTGCACGATCTGGTGCAGGAGTTTGACATCCGCATCGCCATCCACAACCACGGGCCGGACGCGCTCTATGACAAGGCGCAGCAGACGCTCGATGCGGTGGGCAAATGGGACAAGCGCATCGGATTCTGTGCGGACCTCGGCCATTATATCCGTTCCGGCGAGGATCCCGTGAAGGTTGTCGAACTGCTGGGGGGGCGCCTCTACGGCGTGCACCTGAAGGATTTCGCCGAAAAGAAGAAAAAGACGCACGGTGTGATCATCGGGGAGGGCCATCTGGATGTCGCGGGGGTTTTTGACGCCCTGCGCAAGGTGAAGTTTCCCGCCGATGGCGCGCTTTCCCTGGAATACGAGGAGAACAAGGACAACCCGATCGCGGACATTGAAAAATGCCTGGCCGTCGCTTCCAAAGCGGCGCGAAAGGGGGCAGGCAAAGCCTGACAACCGGTTTTGAGTTCGGTCGTCGCGTGGGTTTGCATATTCTGCTGCCGTGGGAGCAATCGAGGGTTGACACCGCCAGAGCCGGACAGCTAATGAACCCTCTCCGGTTGAGGCTGAAGTCCCGACCGGCGATTTGTTGCGGAAACCTTTTGTAGTTTATGAGAATACGATTTTTGGGATCGCTTGCCGCCGTGTGCTTCGCCTGTGTAGTGACAGGGGGCAGCGCCATCGGAGCCGAATTGGACAAACCCGGTTCGAAGGCCGATTCGGGAGCGCTGTCGATGTCGCTGGACGACTACCTGAAGTCGGTGTTTGAGCGCAACGAGTCGATTCAGATGCGGCTTCTCGAGGCGGCCCTTGAACACAAGCGTTATCAAGGGGAGAAGTGGATCTTCGAGCCCGAGTTTTTCAGCACCTTGGAGGCCCTTGACAGCCAGCGGGCGAACACGGTTGAGCAACGGGCGTCACTGTCGTCCGGGTTTGGGTTGGGCTCCACTGTTTTCAACCAACGTAACCGGACCATGGCCTCCGGCGTGGAGATGCTGGCGCCGACGGGGACGAGACTGCAGCTGAGTTATTCCCTCTCCGAGTTGCACAACAACCTCAACTCCGCCACCTTCGGCAACGGTGAGTGGCTCTCGAGCGTCGGGGTGCAGTTGACCCAGCCGTTGCTGAAGAATGCCTGGCTCGGCGTGAACATGGCTGGCATTCGGTTGGCGGCTCTGGGTTCGGATGTCGCCTACCAGCAGTATCGGCGCGGCATGCTGGAGATCATGTCCGGGGCCGAGGCGGTCTACTGGGACCTTTACCTGGCGCAGGAACAGCTGCGGATCGCCGAGGAGTCGGTGAAACTCGCCAACACGATCCTGAAGGACGCCCGGGAATGGGTGAAGGTGGGCAAGGCTTCGGAATTGGACGTGCTGCAGGCCGAGGCGGGGCAGGCCGAGCGTGAGGCCCTGGTGAACGAGGCCCGCCAGCGGTTGCGCTCCGCCGCCAACACGGCCATGGATCTGATGCTGGATCCCGCGATCGGCGCCGAGCGTCGGCTGGCGGCCAGCGACACGCCGAAGGGCGGCAAGGTCGTATTGGACGACATGAGCGAGTATCAGCGTCGGTCCCTGGAGATGAACCCGGATTATCTCCGGTTGATGCACGAGCGCGACCAGAACCAGATCCGTTTCAAGGTGGCGACGAACCAGAAGCTTCCCCAGCTGGATCTGACCGGGGGCTATTCCGTCAATGGTGTGGGAAAGAGCCCGGGGGCCTCGCACCGACAGACGCAGCAAAACGATTTTCCCGTCTGGACCGTAGGACTTCAGTTCCGCATGCCCTTGGCTGGCGCGAAGCGGGCCCGGCGTCATGCCGAGGCGGCCCGGCTCCAGCTGGAATCCAGCGAGAAGGCGCTACAGGGGGCCGTGGTTGAGATCGGGAACGTGATTGAGACCGCCGTCCACAATGTGGGCGCGGCGCGGGATTCCATCGCCCATTACCGGAAGGTCGTGGAATTCAACAAGAAGTTGCTCGAGACCCAGCTCGCCCGGCTTGAAGTGGGCAAGACGACCAGCCGCGTGGTGTTCGAGACCGAGCGCGACCTGTTCGAGGCGAGGATCAACCTCCTCCGCGGTTTGGTCGCCTTCGAGCGTTCCATTCTTCAACTGCACGTGATCACGGGCCTGGGGCTGGAGAAGCGGGGCTTGGAGGTGGGGAAAGATGACCTGGCCTTCCGCACCAGTGTCATTATCAAGAAGGGGAAGATCGATGAGGAAGCTTTTCACCGGTTCGTCGAGGACGTGACGGCCCAATACCATGGTCGGGACGAAGACGGGACGAAGGCGGGGGAGCCGGTCGAGGCGAAGTAACAGTTTTCCCGCGCAATGCAGAAACTCAAAATCATGACGAATCTCAAGGCCCTGCCGTTTGCTTTGGTCGCCGCGGTTGCGGTGTCGGTCATCCCCCGCGCGGAAGCGCAGAATGCCATGAGCGTCGAGGGCGTCACCGAGCCGGTGATGGATATCGTCGTCGGCGCCTCCGTGGCTGGAAACATTGCCAAGGTGCTGGTCAAGGAGGGCGACGCCGTGAAGAAGGGGCAGTTGCTGCTGGAGCAGGAGAAGACCTTGCAGGAGTTGGAAGTCAAACGACGGAAGTTGCTCTGGGAGAGCACCGCGGAACTTGACGCCGCCCGCCTGGCCGAGGAGACCCTCAAGAAGGATTACGAAGCGACCAGGAAACTTTTCGAGGGCACGGGTTCGGTGAGCAAGGACGACCTGGCCAAGAAGGAGCTGGAATACAACCAGGCCGTCGCTGAGCGGCTGCGACTGGCGATCAACGAAGACCGCGAGAAGATCGAGTTCGAGGTCGCGGAGGACGCCTTGAAACAGCGGCTGATCACCTCGCCGTTGGACGGGGAAATCGCGCAGTTGGTTCGTGAGGAGGGCGAGCCCTGCAGCGCGCAGGACCCGTTGTTCCGGATCGTGGACACGAGTCGGTGTTTCCTCATCTGCAACGTCGATGCGCGTTATGGTCCGCGCTTCAAGATGGACCAGCAGGTGAAGGTTGAGGTGGAGGCAGGGGAGGCCAGCGTCTCCCTTACCGCGAAGATCGCCTTCATTTCTCCGGTGGTGGATCCGTCGAGCGGTCTGCTGGAGATCAAGGCGCTGTTCGACAATCCGCAGAAACGCGTCCGTCCCGGTGTCGGGGGCAGGATGTTCATCCCGGAGGCGCGGTGAGCCATCGTTCTGGGACTTCCGCTGGCGGAGCCGGCGAGTTGACGGCCTTTTTCAACGTTTCGACGTATTCCTGAACCATGTCCTCAGAAGAAAGCAGAGAAGAGCAGGCGTTTCCGGAAGAACTTTCGGAGCTGACGGAACTACGCCAGTTTCAGGGCGCGCCGGCTGAGTTCTGGGCCGTGTTTGTGTCTGTCTCGACAAGGCTGATCGGGGCCGCCAAGGGCGTGTTGATCCTGAAGGATTCGGGGGATGAGGAGCGCGCCCAACTCAAGAAGATCGGCGAATGGCCCAAGGAGGGTTCCAGCGATCCGGTGATCCAGGAATTCATGCGGCATTGGTCGCGGTTGACCGAGGAGTGCGCCGCGAAGGAAGCCCTGGTGGAGCCGATTTACAAGGCGGATGCGGAAGGGGAGCGGGGTTTTCTTCTGGCGATGCGCATGAAGCTGGAAGGCTCGACGGCGTTGTGCGTCGCTGCCTACGCGCTTCAGGGCGTCGATCGTCGGGGCGCGGAGGAGGCTCTGACCCGTGTGAGGATGGCGGCGGATGTGCCGCAGTCCTACCAGGTGGCGCGTTCCGTGCAGCAGGCGCGGGAGGACGCCCAGAAGTTTGCGACCGTGATGGACGTGGCGGTCGAGGTGAACACCGCCCGGCGTTTTGTCGGAGGCGGAATGACGTTCTGCAACGCTCTGGCCACGCGCTTTGAGTGCGAGCGGGTCAGTCTGGGATGGTTGGAACGCGGCTTTGTGCGGGTCAAGGCGATCAGCCGGACCGAGAAGTTTGAGAAGCAGATGGAGGCCGTCCAGCAGCTGGAGTCGGCCATGGAGGAGTGTTTCGACCAGGACGACGAGGTTGTCTGGCCGGCTCCTGCGGATTCCAATCTTGTGACGCGGGATCACGCGGTCTACGCCGAGGCCCGGAAGGCGGAGCATCTCTGCGCCGTGCCGGTCCGGGACGAGGGCGAGCCCGTGGGGGTGGTCCTCTGCGAGCGTAACGGGACGCCGTTTTCCGAGGTGGAGGTCCGGCAGCTGCGGCTCGCCTGCGATTTTTCGTCGCGCGTCCTGTGCGACCTGCACCGTGACGATCGCTGGTTCGGCGCGCGCTGGGCGTCGGCATTGAAGGAGCGCCTTTCGTGGTTTGTGGGCCCGGAGCACACCTGGGCCAAGGTCCTGGCGCTCATCCTGACGGCGGCTGTGTTGGCGATGATTTTTGTCAAGGTTTCCTACCGGGTGGAGGCCGAATTCATCCTGAGGAGCGATGAGACCGCGTATTTGACCGCGCCGTTTTCCGGGCACGTCAGCGCCGCCCGGGTGAAGCCGGGCGATAGGGTGGAACCGGGACAGGTCCTGCTGGAGCTCGACAAGGACGACCTCTACCTGCAGGAGGCGGCTGCTATCGCGGAGTTGAACCGCTACAACCGCGAGATGGAAAAGGCCCGGGCGGAGGCCAAGCTGGCGGACATGCGCGTTGCGCAGGCCCAGGCCGACCAGTCGGAGGCCCGCCTGAAGCTGGTGCGGCATCGCCTGGAGCAGTCGGACCTCAAGGCCCCCTTCGCCGGGGTCGTGGTTGAAGGCGACCAGCGGCAACGGATCGGCGCGGCCGTCAGCGCGGGGGATACGCTCTACCGGATTGCCCGCACGGACACGCTTTACGTGGAGGCGGAGATCGAGGAGCGGGATATCCACGAGGCCCTCGACAAGGTCGGCGGGGAGATCGCCTTCGTCAGCCAGCCGGACAAGAAGTTTCCCGTGAAGATCAGTCTGATCGAGTCCGCCGCGGTTCCGAAAGAGGGCGGCAATGTCTTCCTCGTTCGTTGCGATATCGATGGCGGCGTCGAGGAATGGTGGCGCCCGGGCATGAGCGGTCTGTGCAAGATCGACATCGGCCCCCGGCGTCTGATCTGGATCTTCACCCACCGAACGGTCGATTTCTTCCGGTTGTGGTTGTGGTGGTGAGTTGGTCCGCTGTCCGTTGTCCGTATGTCAGAGCAAACCTTCAGTGAATCCTGGTATCGGATCGCGAACCAGCAGATCTGCCTGCGGACCGGCGTGAACGTCAGCCGGCAGAATTATCGCGGTGAGCGTTGGATGGTGCTGGAGGACCCGTTTTCGAACCAGTTCTTCCGCATGCGGCCGGAGGCCTACGACTTCATCGCCCGGTTGCGGCCGGATCGCACGGTCGATGAGGCCTGGCGCGAATGTCTCGACCGGCATCCTGACACGGCGCCCGGACAACAGGCCGTCATCCAGCTTCTGGCACAGCTCTACCACGCGAACCTGCTGCAGTACAATATCGCCGCGGACAGCGCCCAGCTGTTTGACCGCTTTCAGAAGCGCCGGCAGCGCGAGACCCGGGCGAAGCTGCTTTCGATCATGTTCATGCGGATTCCGCTGCTGGACCCGGACCGTTTCCTCGTGCGGACCCTGCCGTTCGTCGGCCGGTTCATCGGCTGGTTCGGCGCGGCGCTCTGGCTGGGCGTCGTGGGAATGGCGCTGAAGATCGCGGTGGACAATTTCACCGAGCTGCAGGAGCAGTCGCAATCGATCCTCTCGCCGGACAATCTCTTCCTGCTCTACCTGGGAATGGTGATCGGAAAGACCCTGCATGAGTTTGGGCACGCCTATTTCTGTCGGAAGTATGGCGGCGAGGTGCATCGAATGGGCGTCATGCTGCTGGTGTTCACGCCCATCCCGTTCGTGGATGCGACTTCCAGCTGGGGGTTCCGCAACCGCTGGCAGCGTATTCTGGTTTCGTCGGCGGGAATGATCGTGGAAGTGTTTGTGGCGGCGATCGCGACGTTTGTCTGGGCGCGGACGGGGCCGGGGACGCTGCACAACCTGGCCTACAACATGATGTTCGTGGCCTCGGTCTCGACGCTGCTCTTCAACATCAACCCGCTGTTGCGCTTTGACGGTTACTACATCCTCTCGGATCTGCTGGAGATTCCGAACCTGCATCAGCGGACGGCGCGGCACCTCAAGCACTTGATCGAGCATTTCGCGTTCGGGGTGAAGCGGTCTGAGAGTCCGGCGCGCTCGCGGCGGGAGGCCTTCTGGCTGACGGTGTTCGGCATCCTGAGCAATATTTACAAGGTGGTTGTTTTCACGGGGATCCTGCTGTTTGTGGCGGACCGCTGGTTGCTGGCCGGCCTGATCATGGCGGCCTTGTGCGTGGTGTCCTGGGTGATCGCGCCTGTGGTGAAGCTGGTGAACTACCTGGCCTCCAGCCCGAAACTGGAGCGTTGCCGGCCGCGGGCGATCCTGGTCTGCCTCGCCTTCTTCAGCCTGGTGATCCTGTTTCTGCAGTTCGTGCCCTTCCGCAGCCACTTTCGCGCGCCGGGGGCGCTGGAGGCCCGGCGGTATGCGGCGGTGGTCAACAATGCCCCGGGACGCCTGGTCGAGATCCTGGCAAAGCCGGGCGGGGCAATCACGGAAGGCCAAGCCCTTTTCCGGCTGGAGAACCGGGAATTGAAACTCGCCGAGGAGGAGGCGGGGGCGAGGTTGCGCGAGATTGACGCCCGCATCCGGTTGTCCCGCCGGCGGGACATCGCGAGCGTGAAGCCGCTCCTCAGCAGTCGGGAATCGGCGGAGAAGGAGCTGGAGCGGATCCGGGCCGAACTGGACGCCCTGACGGTCAAGGCAAGACAGGACGGCATCTGGGTGGCGCCGGGAGTGCGGGCTTATGTGGGACGCTGGCTGGTGCGAGGCACGTCGATCGGCCTGCTGATCGATCCGGAGTCATTCGAATTTGCGGCGACGGTCTCACAGACCGATGTGAACAAGCTCTTCGACGGACCGTTCAAGGGCGCTGAGGTCCGGCTCACCGGCCAGGCGAATCTCACGTTGACCGTGACGGAGGCGCGGGTGATTCCAGCGGATCAGCATGTTCTGCCGACGCCCGCGTTGGGCTGGGCCGGAGGTGGGGAGATGCAGACGGACGTCCGTGATCCGGAGGGCAGTCGCACGGTCGAGCCCTTCTTCATCGTGATGGGCAAGGCCCCGGCGTCGGAGGGAATGGCGATGCTCCATGGACGGACGGGCAAGATCCGATTCTACACCGGCCACGAACCGCTGCTGCCGCGTTTCTACCGGAGGTTCAGGCAGATGATCCAGAAACGCTATCAGTTGTGATGACGCCCTCCCAGATGTATCGCCGCACCGGCTATCGCAAGCCGGACGCCCTGCTGGCGGGGGCGGACGCGGCGGTCCATTCACTCGGGGGGCGGTTTCAGCGACGTTCGGCGATTGTCCGGGAACTGCTGGCCGAAGCCGCCGAGGTGGATGCCATGGAGCCGGCATGGAAGGAGTTGGGCGATCATGAGCTGCGGCGGCGGTTGCATGGCTTCCGCGAGGAGTTTCGCCGCGGGGGGCGCGATGCCGAGCGCGATCTGCTTTCCGCTTTGGCCGGGTTGCGGGAGGCGGCGCATCGAAAACTGGGGCTGCGGGCGTTTCCTGTCCAACTTGCCGGCGCGTTGGCGTTGCATCGGGGAAAACTGGTGGAGATGGCCACCGGCGAGGGGAAGACCCTGACCGCCGGCCTTGCGGCCGCGTTGTCGGGCTGGAATCCCCATCCGACCCACGTCATCACCGTGAACGACTACCTGGTGAAGCGCGATGCGGAGTGGCTCGGGCCGTTCTACCGTTTCTGCGGGGTCTCTGTCGGAACCGTGACTGCTGGGCAGGCGCCAGAGGAGCGGCGGGCCGGGCATGCCGCCGACGTGACCTACACCACCAGCAAGGAACTGCTCGCCGATTTCCTGCGCGACCGTCTGCGTTTGGGCGGGCTGCGATATCCGGAACAACGCCTCGTCAGAAATCTTGTCCGGCCGGTGGACCGGGAGGAACGGGAGGGGATTGTCCTTCGGGGACTGCATGCGGCGATTGTCGATGAGGCGGACAGCGTCTTGATCGACGAGGCGGTGACGCCGTTGATCATCTCCATGCCGCGGGAGAACAAGGCCCTGGAGGATGTGGTTTCGTTGGGGGCGCGGATCGTGGAGCCGTTGGTGAAGGGCGAGCACTACCGCGTCGATCTGCGGTATCGGGAGATAGAACTGACCGCCGCCGGGCGGGAGGCGATCGAGGAGGGGTGCAAGAAACTGCCGGGTATCTGGCGGGGGCATCACCGGAGGGACGAACTCATCAAGCAGGCCTTGGTGGCCCGGGAGTTCTTCCTCAAGGACAAGCAGTATGTCGTGGTGGATGACAAGATCGTCATTGTCGATGAGTTCACGGGACGGCAGATGCCCCAGCGGAGCTGGAGGCAGGGCATGCATCAGGCCATCGAGGCCAAGGAGGGCGTCGCCATCAGCCACCCGACTGAGACGACGGCGAGGCTGAGTTTTCAGCGGTTCTTCAGGTTCTTCGAGCGACTGTCGGGCATGACGGGCACGGGCAACGAGGCTGCGGACGAATTCTGGCGGATCTATCGTCTGCCGGTGGTTCGGATTCCGACCAACCGCCCCTGTATCCGGGAGCAGTTGCCCGAGCGGGTGTTTCTGGAGGGCGATGAGAAGTGGGCCGCCATTGTGGAGGAGATCAAGCGGGTGCATGCCACCGGCAGGCCCATCCTCGTCGGAACGCGAAGTGTCAATGCCAGCCAGAAGCTGGCCGAGCTGCTCAAGGTCGAACGGATGAACTTCCAGCTCCTGAACGCCGTGCATCACCTGGAGGAGGCGCAGATCATCGCGGATGCCGGACAGCGGGACCGCATCACCATTGCCACCAACATGGCGGGGCGGGGCACGGACATCAAACTGGGCAAGGGGGTCGCGGACCTGGGCGGGCTGCATGTGATCGGCACGGAACGGCACGAGTCCGGCCGGGTGGATCGACAGTTGTTCGGCCGCAGCGGTCGGCAGGGCGACGCCGGGAGCGCCCGGATGTTTTCCTGTATGGAAGATGAGCTGCTTCGTCGCCACCTGAACAAGGCCGTTCGCGGCGGGGCGGTCTCCCTGTTCCGGGCGAGGGTTCCGATGGCTCGGGGAGCGGCGATCTCGGCGTTGAAGCGAGCGCAGTCTGCGGCTGAACGTTTTGCCTTCAAGCAGCGCAAAGGCGTGCTCGCCACCGACACCTGGATGGAGGACGCCTTGGCGTTCACCGGTCTTGAGGATGTTTGATCGACTTGGGCAGCGTGTTGCGCTGGAACCACGGGCCTCAGCTTACCGGGGACTTCCACGCAGAATTGAGGTTGACACGGCGCTGGCTACCATGTCTCGGGTGCGGTTGGGCGGTCTTGGGCGCGGGGTTTCGGATTCTTCGAAGACGTTCTTGAATCTTGCCGACGGGCGCTTTTGGCGGTAAATGGGTAATTCTGCGCCCGTGTTGGGTGAATTTCCCTGATGTGTCGCCCGTACCCATTGGATGGATTGGCGGCCCCAAGTCGTCGAGTAACGGAACACTGAGTCGGTCAGTCGGTTCGGATGATCTCAATATTGAGCCAGATTGATCTTTATTTCCCGCCTGAGCAAATGAAGGCGGCTCTGGCGCTGGCGCTCGCAAGCGTCTGGGCGTTGATCGGGGTCTACGCATTTCTCAACCGCTATACCCGGAGATCCTACTTCACTGTCTGGACGGCGGCTTGGTTGTTCTACGCGCTGTGGCTGACACTCGGGATCCGGTTTCTGCCGGGGAGCCCCGGTCCCATGGGGGAGATGTTGCAGCAATGGTGCATCGGAGCGGCAGCGGTATTCCTGCTATGGGGAAGCGCGCTTTTTCTGGAGCAGCGCGAACCGCAAAGGCTGTATGGTCTGTTCCTGGCGTTTCTCGCCGCGTGGGGGTAACTGGGGGCTTTCCACCTCGGCGGGGGACTGCAGGTCGATCTTCCGGCCTTCGGGGTGCTGGCCGGGGCGAGTTTCTGGACGGCCTGGGGATATTTCCGGCTTCGCCGAACCCGTTCGCATCTGGGGGCGAGTCTCCTGGCGTCCGGGTTCGCCGTGTGGGGGGGCTGCCTGATCGCCTTTGCCGTGTTGCGTTCCGACCCCTACCAGGTCAGTTCAATCTATTTCCTGTTTGGAATCGTTCAGCTGTTCTTGGCCGTCAGCATGATCGTGTTGGTCCTGGAGGAGTCCCGTGACGCTCGGGATGAATTGCGGAAGGTCGTGGAGGGAAAAGAGTCGGAAGCCTTGGAGTTGACGTCGGCCCTAAGGGTGAAATCCACGGCCCTGAGCGCCAGTGAGGCTCGTTTTCGGGCCCTGGCCAAAGCGGCGCCGGTGGCAATCATGGAAACTGACGCCGACGGTCGCCCGATGTTTGTGAACGATCGCTGGCGGGAATATGTCGGTCGGGAACTCGACAAGGAGCCTGGCGGATGGCTGGGGCGGGTGATTCCGGAGGACAGCGAGAAGGTGCGGACGGCCTGGGCCCGCTGCCTGGGTGATGAGAGGGGGTATTCGATTGAGTTCAGGCTGCGGCGCGGGGACGGAGTGCGATGGGTCCTGGGACAAGCGGTGACATTGCGGGACCGGCGTCAGCGGGTGACCGGCTGCCTTGTCACGCTGGCGGACATTGATGAACTTAAGGCGGAACAGGAGCGTCGGCTCGCTTTGGAGTCGCAGTTGAGACAGTCCCAGAAGATGGAAACCTTGGGAACCCTGGCGGGCGGGGTGGCCCATGGATTCAACAACCTGCTGCAGCCCATCATGGGGTTCACGCATCTGGCGTTGGATTCCCTCGAGGAGCGGCACGAGGCCCGGGAAGATCTGGAGTATGTTGCCCGCGCGGCCGGTCGCGCGACCGAGTTGGTGAAGCAGATGCTCACCTTCAGCCGTCAGGCGGAGCACGAACGCATGCCGCTTTCGATGGACGCCCTGGTCGGGGAGGCTTTGAAACTCCTTCGCGCCTCCCTTCCTTCAAACATCTCCCTGGAGGCTTCCATTTCCCGGAATTGTCCGCCCGTGATGGCGGATGCCACTCAGATCCATCAGGTGGTCATGAACCTGGGCGCCAACGCCTATCACGCCGTCCGCGACAATCGCGGGAAGATCCGGGTGGAGCTTGAGGCTGAGAAGGTCGATGAAGCGGAGGCTGCGGCGGTTCCGGGCCTCCGGCCCGGGACTTACGCCCGGCTGACCGTCAGCGACACTGGCGCGGGAATGGACGCCGCCACACGGGAGCGGGTGTTCGAACCGTTCTTCACCACCAAGCGCGGCGGGCAGGGGACGGGGCTGGGGTTGTCGGTGGTGCATGGGATCGTGATGAGTCACGATGGCGTCGTGACGTTGGAGAGCGAGCCGGGGCGGGGGACGGTGTTCCGGATCTGGTTTCCCGCGACGATGGAACTCCCGGCCGAGTCGCCTGACGCGGAGCGTTCGGCGCCGCGGGGTTCCGAGCACATCCTCTTGGTCGATGACGACGAGGACGTCGCGCAGTTTGGCAAGATCACGCTTGAACGGCTGGGCTATCGCATCACCATGACCACAGACAGCCTGGAGGCGCGAAGGGTGTTTTCCGAGCAGCCGGAAGATTTCGACCTTGTCATCACCGACCAGATGATGCCGAACCTGACGGGGGACAAACTCGCGGAGCAGATGCTGCACGCCCGACGCGACATTCCGATCATCATGATAACCGGGTTCGGAGACAGGATCAGCCCCGAGGAGAGCCGAAGAATCGGAATCCGCGAATTTATCCTCAAGCCGGTGGGCACGGACTCGCTTGGCCGCGCTGTGCGGAACGTCCTGGATGCGGGCCCGGGTGGGAATTGAGGGGAGGAACCGTTTGAGCGAGGCGGGATTTCGCTTTGTGCCGGCGCTGGTGTTGTTGGAGTGAAGAACGGGATTTTTCCTTGCTTTGGGATGATGTGCTTCGTTCTTTAAGGTTATCGTTGTTCGGTGAAGGAGGATTCTTCTCGAAAGAAAGACTGAAGGGAGGTGTTTCGCCCCGATTCCGTCAAACTCATGCATTTGTGCGTTGGTATCTGGCTGAAATGGGTTAAAAAGAGGCGGACAAGTGTCCATTTGTAGTGGTTGTGAATAACTTACCGCTACATCTTGTGGTTTTGCTCTTTACTCAGCGGCGTGGATCTCGTTTTCTCTGGCCCAGTCATGTATTTGAAGAATCTGACAGCTTTGGGTTTCAAGTCTTTCGCGGACAAGATCACGATGGACTTCAAACGGGGAATCACCTCCATCGTGGGGCCGAACGGCTGCGGCAAGTCCAATGTGGCGGACGCGATCCGGTGGGTGCTGGGCGAGCAATCGGCCAAGGCGCTGCGCGGAAGCGGCATGCAGGACGTGATCTTCAGCGGCACGGACAAGCGGAAGCAGCTGGGCATGGCCGAGGTGTCATTGACCTTGGGCGACGTGGATTCCGAGCATCTCAAGGCGGCCGGCGTTGAGATGACCTATAGCGAGGTCACCGTGACCCGGCGTGTCTTCCGGGACGGGGGCAGCGAGTATTTCATCAACAAGACCCCGTGTCGGCTGCGAGACATCCAGCAGCTCTTCATGGGCACGGGCGTCGGGCGCACGAGCTACAGCATCATGGCCCAGGGGAACATCACCCAGATCCTCTCCAGCAAGCCAGAGGACCGCCGCCTGATCTTTGAGGAAGCCGCCGGCATCACGAAGTACAAGGCCCAGAAGAAGGAAGCCCTGCGCAAACTGGAACACACCGAGCGGAATCTGGAACGCGTCTCGGATCTGATCCGCGAGGTCAAGCGGCAGATCGGTTCGCTGCAGAGGCAGGCCGGCAAGGCGCGCCGTTATCAGAAATTTGAAATGGAGCTGAAGCATCTCGACACGCAGCTTGCGCGTCATCGCTTCGACGTCCTGCAGGGCGAGATCTACCAGAAGAAGTCCGAGCTGGAGCAGTTGCGCGGGGATATCGAGTCCGCATCGGAAGGCGCCTTGAAGGCGGAAAATGAGATCGCTCAGTTGCGTTCGCGGCTCATGGAGCTCGAGCAGCAGATCAACCGGACCCAGCAGCGGGGCCTGGAATTGAAGTCCGCCGCCGAGCAGAACGAAGCGGCGATCCGGCACAACCAGGAACGCATGCAGGAGCTGGAAGAGCAGAACAAGCAGGCCCTTGAGGAAATCACTCGCTCCGAGGAACGGCGTCTTGCGGCGGAGGAGGAGCTGGTCTCCGTGAATGAACGTCTTGAGGCGGCCGGCGCGGAACTGGAACAGCACCGCAACGCCTTGGAAGGCAAACGCGAGTCCGTGCGCAAGGTGGAGGTCGATATCGCCGCCAAACAGGAGGAATTGCGGGGGGCGCAGTCGCGCAGTTTCGCGGCCGCTCAGGAGCTGACCCGCGTCCGCAATGAGGCCAACGCCCTTGACCTGCAGATGCGCGGCAACGTGGTGCGTCATGAAAAGCTCTCGTCCGAGAAGGTTCAGCTGGAGGAGGAACGGACGCGCCTGGAGCAGCGGTTGCAGGAGTTCTCGGCGAGTGTGGAGGAGGAGAAGAAGAGCGCCGCCGACAGCCGCGGCACGGTGGAGGAACGACAGAACCGCCTGAAGGAACTGCAGGAGGAGTTGACGCGCGCCACGAAGGAGCTGGACGCCCTGACGACCCGGCAGGCGGAGATGAAGTCCCGCCTGAACGTTCTCGAACAACTGCAGGAATCGCACGAAGGATTCGACGAGGGGGCCCTTGCCGCGCTCAAGCGCGACGATGCGGTGCTCGGAACCCTGACGGACAAGATCAGGGTTCCCGACCGCCACGTTGCGGCCATCGAGTCCGCCTTGGGGCGGAACCTCCAACTCATCCTCACGGAAAGCCCGGAATCTGCCCAGGCCATCGTTGCCGGGCTGACCGCGAACAAGTCCGGTCGGGCGAGCATCGCCTCGCTGGCCCTGCGTTCCGCGCAGGCGGAAATCCCGGACGCCGCGGAGTTTGAGAGCGCAGGCGAGGGCGTTGAACTGCCGATCCCGGCGCTGAGCGTGGTGGAGGGCGAGGAGACGAGCCTGCCGTTGTTGCGCAGCCTGCTCGGCGGATCCTACATCGTAAGCGATCTGGCGGCGGCCACCGCCTTCTGGAATCAACGTCCCGGGGAATGCGATTTCGTGACGACGAGCGGCGAACTGCTCGACCGGCACGGCGTCTTCACCGGCGGGACAAAGAACGGCAACGGAGCCGGAATGTCCTCGGTCCTGGCGCGGAAGAACCAGATCGAGGAATTGCAGGGACAGCTGGCGGAATTGCAGTCCCAGGTGGATGACGCGAGCCGGAAGAAGGGCGGGCTCCAAAGTGAGCAGACTGAACTGCAGGCCAGCCTGCATGAGGCCCAGAGTCGTCTGCGGCGACAGGAGGTGGAGATCGCAACCCGCGAGGGCGAGCACAACATCCTGCAGAATTCCCTGCGCGTCCTGCACCAGAAGATCGACACCGTGGTCTACGAGATCCAGAGCCTTGGCGAGCAGGACCGGGAAGGGAAGGAGAAGCGGGAATCGCTCGCGGCCCGCGTCGATGAACTGGAGAAGAAGGACGAGGAACTCCAGCGGACGGTGGAGACTCTGAACGGCGAACTCGACGGCCTGCGCCAGCAGCGTGACGAGGTCAACACGGTCCTTACCGAGGCCAAGGTCGAACTGGCCACCAAGGAGGAGAAGGTGGCCTCCCTGCGCAGCCAGCAGCAGCCCCTGCAGGTGCGGATCGGGGAGTTGAAGCAGCTTGTCGAGCGTCGGCGTGCGGAGATTTCCTCCTTCTCAGAGCGGGCCACCAAGGCCGAGACGGGGATTGCGGAGGCGCGTCAGAAGATCGAGTCATTGCGCCACGAGCGGGAACAGGTGGCCGAGAGCCTGAATCATCTCGCCGCCCAACGCACCGCGCAGGAAGGCGACCTGGAACTGCGCGAGGAAGGTCTGAAGGAGTCCCGCCGCAAGCTGGAGACGAACCAGGAACGCCGAGGCGCCCTCGATGTTGAGCTCGCCGAGAAGAACATGACCGTGCAGAACATGGTCGAGCGCGTGCAGCAGAAATATCAGATCAACCTGGAAGATGTGCGCGGGGAATGCATCACCATCACCTGGGCCGACGCGGGACAGGCGACTGTCGAGACCGTCTCACCGGATGAGCTGGAGTCGCAGGGGCTGACGACGAACTGGGAGGATGTGGAGAAGCAGGTGAAGCTGCTGCAGGAGAAGATGGACTCCATGGGACCGGTGAATCTGGTGGCCATCGAGGAATATGAGGAGACCGAGCAGCGGTTTGAGTTCCTCACCAACCAGTATGACGACCTCGCGAACGCCAAGAACGAACTGATGGAGGTCATCTCCCGCATCAACACGCAGACCAAGCAGATGTTCACGGAGACCTTTGAGAAGATCCGCGAGAACTTCCAGGGGATGTTCACGGAGATCTTCAATGGCGGGAAGGCGGACCTGATCCTGGTGGACAAGGAGAACGTCCTTGAAAGCGGCATCGACATTGTCGCGCGGCCTCCGGGGAAGAAACTGCAGGGCATCACCCTGTTGTCCGGCGGCGAGCAGACCATGACGGCGGTCTCGCTGCTGTTCGCGATCTACCAGGTGAAGCCCAGCCCCTTCTGCGTCCTGGACGAGTTGGACGCCCCGCTCGACGAGTCGAACATCAACCGCTTCATCGCGATCCTGAAGCGCTTTCTGGACGACTCGCAGTTCATCATCATCACCCACAACAAGCGGACCATCGGCATCGCCGACGTGCTTTACGGGGTGACCATGCAGGAGCGCGGCGTCAGCAAGATCGTCAGCGTGAAGTTCCACAAGTCGGAGGAGGAGGGACCGCGCGACCGGCCCCTCGTGCCGCCGGCCAAGAGTGGGGACGTCATGGATTCCGAGGACGAGGTCCACGACAAGGGGGACACCTTGGAGATCACGACGGTGGCGGAGTAGACCGGGCAGAGCCCCGAAATCCCAAGCTCCAAGCTCCCAAGCCCCAAGAGTTCAGCCTCCCCGGTGGGTCTTGTGCACCGCCGCCTGGGCCGTGCATTTCACCAGGATCTCGTCGATGCAGACGTGGGGCGGGCGACTGGCGGCGAAGACCATGCATTCGGCGATGTCCTCGGCGGTCAGCGGTTCCAGTCCGGCGTAGACCTTGTCGGACTTCTCCTGATCTCCCTTGAAGCGGACCATGGAGAATTCGGTCTCGGCCAGGCCGGGATCGATGGTGCCCACGCGCAGGCCGGTGCCGCAGAGTTCGAGACGCAGGGCGCGCGTGATCTGGAGTTCCGCCGCTTTCACGCCGCAGTAGACAGAGCCGCCCTCGTAGGCGACGCGTCCGGCGATCGACCCGATGTTCAGGATCGTGCTGCCGGGGAAGGGTTTCATCAGGGGCAGGATGGCCCGGGTGACGCGCATGACGCCGAGGAAGTTCGACTGCACCATGGCCTCCCAGTCCTCGTCCTTGCCCTCCTCGACGGTGTCGAGTCCGTGGGCACCGCCGGCGTTGTTGATCAGCACGTCCACGCGGTCGGTATGGGCGCCGACCCAGTCGGCGTAAGCGTTGACGCTTTCCGTGCTTGCCACGTCGAGCGACCGAGACTCAGCCTGCGGGGCGCCGGCAGCGCGGGCTTCCGCGGCCACTTTTTCCAACCGGTCCACGCGTCGCGCGCCGAGGAGGACGTTGCAGCCTTCCGCCGCGAAGGCGGTGGCCGCCGCCGCGCCGAATCCGCTGGATGCTCCGGTGATCAAAACCCACTTGCCTGCCAATCGTGATGCCATGCCAGGGTTGTAGCAGGCGGGCGAAGACCAAGGCAAGCCGGGCGGCAGTCAAGGAGCGGCGACATTCGTGTCGCCGTGGCCCCGCAGGGGCCAGAGAAGCGCGCGTCGATCCAGGGCGTGGAGGTTCTTTCCTGTGGCGGAGGAATGCCGGACGCCTTGGTGCCCGCGTTGCAGGCAGGGCGACAAGAATGTCGCCCCTCCCGGGACCGGAATTTGTTGCCTGACCCGCCGCTTTCCGCAATGTTCCGGCCTTCCAGTTTTTCCAGCATGAACGCCGAAAAGATCAAAGAACTCGCCCTCGATCTGAACGTGACGCCGCCGCGTAGTCCGCGCGAGACGTTGGGAGGCTACGTGGTCGCCGGCCGTGTCCTGGACAAATGCCGCGCGGTCCTGAACGGCACGCGGGGCGATTACAACTACGATTGCCCGCTCGACAACGAGTTCTTCGGCTTCGCCGAGATTTCAGCGGAGTCGTTCAGGGAATTCATCGCCACAGGCGCGACGGACGAGGAGGTGGCGGATTGGATCGGGAGGAACGCGAAGGAGCGGCCCCGGATCGAGGTGATCCATTGGAACAACCACATGCGCTCCCTGCGCGTCTGCGATCTGGAGGACGCGAGGCAGGAGTTCTTGGAGGACTACATTCCGAAATTCGTCCCGGCCGGCCGGCCGGTCTACGTCTGGTTCGACGTCTACGATCTCGAAGAGGGACGGATCTGATTCAACGACGGAAAGCAGGAAGCACACGGAATTGTGAAGATATCTCTCGGCACGGATCACGCGGGTTTCGCGTACAAAGAGAAGATCAAGACGCACCTGCTTGCGGCGGGGCATGAGGTCACGGACTTTGGCGCGGACAGCGCGGAGTCGTGCGATTATCCTGACTTTGTCCGTCCGGCCGCCGAGGCGGTCGCGAATGGCGAGTGCGAGCGGGGCATCGTGTTGGGCGGTTCGGGGAACGGCGAGGCCATGTGCGCGAACAAGGTCCGGGGCGTGCGTTGCGGGCTCGCCTGGAACGTCGAATCAGCCTTGAAGACCCGGCAGCACAATGACGCCAACGTGCTCTCCCTGGGGGAGAGGATGATTCCGGAAGACCGTGTGCTGGAGATTGTCGATGTCTTCCTGGCAACGGATTTTGAAGGCGGGCGTCATGCGCGCCGCGTGGACAAGTTGGAGCCTTCCTGAAGCGAAGTCGGTGGGGCGAAGGTCCCGCTGAGCCGGGCCTGCGACCTTTTGGGGCGTTGGTTGGAAAGTCAAAACGTCCGGCTCAGCGGGAGCTTCGCCCCACCGGGACAATCCTTTGCGCCCGTTTTTTCTGCGATGAGAAGTTTGCGCGATATCATGAGAACAATCCCCAAGCTCCTGTCCCTGGCGGCGGCGACGATGGCGGCATTGCCGGCGGTCGCGGCGCCTTCCCTCCCCAACATCCTCTGGATCAGTTTCGAGGACATCAGCGCGCATCTCGGTTGCTACGGCGATCCGCACGCCCGGACGCCCAATCTCGACCGCCTGGCGGCGCAGGGCGTGCGCTACGACAATGCCTTTGTCTGCGCCGGCGTCTGCGCCCCGTGTCGCTCAACGATCATCACGGGAATGATGCAGACCACGATCGGCACGCACCACATGCGCTGCAATGCGACGTTGCCGGAGAGCATCAAGCCGTTCACGGTTCACCTGCGTGAGGCGGGGTATTACTGCTCCAACAATTCGAAAAAGGACTACCAGTTCAAGGAGCCGAAGGAGACGTGGGACGAGTCCAGCAGGAAGGCGCACTGGCGCAATCGCCCGGACAAGAACGCCCCGTTCTTCGCGGTCTTCAATTTTACGGAGTGTCACGAAAGCGGGATCGCCAGCGACGCGAAATACGAGAAGGTCACGGCCGGCATCGAGAAACACGATCCCGCCAGGCTGACGACCTTTCCTCCCTACTATCCGGACACGCCGGAGGCGCGGGCGGATTGGGGACGGTATTATGATGTCGTCACCGCGACGGATCTCAAGGCGGGCAGGATCCTGGCGGAGTTGGAGGAGGACGGCCTGGCCGACGACACCATCGTGATTTACTGGTCGGACCACGGCGTCGGTCTGCCGCGCGCCAAGCGCTGGCTTTACGATTCCGGGATGAAGGTCCCGCTGATTGTCCGGATCCCGGAGAAGTATCGGGTGAAGGGCCAGGGGGCTCCCGGCACGGCCTCGGATGAGCTGGTCAGCCTCATGGACTTGGGGCCCACCGTCTTGAACCTGGCCGGGGTGGAGGTCCCGAAGCACATGCAGGGGCGCGCCTTCCTCGGGGCGAACCTCAGGCCGCCGCGCCGCTATGTCTATGGCGCGCGCGACCGGATGGACGAGCGTTACGACATCATTCGCGCGGTCCGGGACAAGCGGTTCAAGTACATCCGCAACTACGAGCCCTTCAAGACCTACTACCAATACATGAACACGCCCGAAAAGGGACGGCTGATGAAGGAGATTCGCAAGGTCCAGGCGGAGGGGACGGCGGCGCCGGGGGTGGCGTTGTTCCTGCGGCCGACCAAGGCGATCGAGGAACTTTACGACCTCGAGAAGGATCCGCACGAAATGAACAACATCGCGGACCTGCCGCTGTATCGGTCGGTCCTGGAGCGGATGCGGACAGCGCATCTTGGTTTTGTGACGCAGTCGCGCGACCTCGGTTTGATGCCGGAGCCGGAGATTGTCGCCCGGGAGAAACTGGCGGGGTCGCGGTATGAGATTCTGAGGCAACCGGGACAGAGGGGGCTGATCCAGGCGATTCGCAACACGGCGTCCGCGGCGTTGAAAGGCGAGAAGGGACTGCCGGAGTTGACGCAGGCCATGAAGCACAAGGACGCCACGGTGCGTTACTGGGGCGCGGTCGGCATCGGAAATGTCGGTCGGCGCGCAGTCGCATCGAAGGGCCTGATGGAGGCGGGGATGAAGGACGGTTCGGCGAGCGTGCGGATCGCTTCCGCGCGGGCCTTGTGCCGCATGGGCCTTGTCGAGGCTGCGCTGCCGACCTTGAAGCGGGAGTTGGCCTCGCCGGAGGAATGGGTGCGCCTGAACGCAGCCATCGTGTTGGACGAGATCGACGAGGCCGCCCGGCCCGCAATCCCGGAATTGAAGGCGGCCCTGAAGGACAAGCAGAACAAGTATGTCGTCCGCGTGGCCAACCGGGCCTTGAATGAGTTGCTCGGCACGAACAACGCGGTGAAGTAGGCGTCTCGAGGAGCGGCGGCATTCCTGCCGCCGTGGCCCCGAAAGGGGCCAGAGAGGCGCGCGGTGGCGGGGGGGCGGTGATGTTCCAGGACTTGGTGATATGGCGGGAGTTTCTGTGCCTGCTGCGCAGGCAGGGCGACAGGAATGTCGCCCCTCCTTGATGGAGCCCGCCACCGGTCTTGCATTTGGCGGTTGATATCGGCGGTTCGGATTTGAAAGATCGCCGTGTGAATCGCGCGCCCCGACGTATCGAAAAGGAACTGGTCCTGATTGGCGGCGGGCATGCGCATGTGGGGGTGTTGATGGACTTCGGCATGCGGCCCTTGCCGGGCGTGCGCATCACGGTGATCTCACGCGATGTCAACGCGCCTTATTCCGGGATGCTTCCCGGGTTGATCGCCGGTCATTACACCTTTGAGGAAGCGCATCTGGACGTGCGCAAACTGGCGGGTTTTGCGGGCGCGCAGTTCTATCACGCCTCGGTGACCGGGATTGATCTTGAGAACAAACTCATCCACTGCGAAGGCCGGCCAGCCGTGCGCTTCGATGTGCTTTCGATCAACACCGGCTCGACGCCGGAGATGGCCGGCGTTCCCGGCGCGCGGGAATACGCGATACCGGTCAAGCCGGTGGACCGGTTTCTGGAGCGGTGGAGCGAGATGGGTGAGTCAGATCGCGCCCCGCTGCGGATAGTCACGGTCGGAGGCGGGGCGGGCGGCGTGGAACTTTCCTTGGCGACGCAGTTCGCTTTGCGGGAGCGGGGGGTGGATTCGGAGTTCACGCTTGTGTCGGATGCGGATTCGATCCTGCCGACGCACAATGGATCCGTGCAACGTCGTTACGCACGCGTGTTGCAGAACCGCGGAGTCCGTGTCCATCTCGGGCAACGCGTCGTTGAAGTCAGGGAAGGGGAGGTGTCGTTGCGGGATGGAATGGTTGTCCCCTACGATGTTCTCTTCTGGACGACCAGCGCGGCGGCGCCGAAGTGGCCGAAGGCCGCGGGCCTGGCGACGGATGAGCGGGGCTTTATCGCGGTCAACGACTGCCTGCAGTCGCAATCACATCCCTTTGTGTTCGCGGCGGGGGATGTGGCCGCGATGACGAATCATCCGCGGCCGAAGGCGGGCGTGTTTGCCGTGCGCCAGGGAATGCCGCTGGCGCGCAACCTCAGGCTGGTCTGCGCGGGGAAACCGCCGATTCCGTTCAAGCCTCAAAGGAGTTTCCTGAGTCTGATCAGCACAGGGGATCAATACGCGGTGGCTTCAAAGGGGCCGTTTGCGGTGGAAGGGGGCTGGGTCTGGAGGTGGAAGAACTGGATTGATGTCCGCTGGATGAAGAAATACCAGGAACTGCCGGAAATGCGCCCCAGGGCGGCGGCCTTCGGCCGGGAGGAGGCGGGCGCAACCGGGGACTTGAGAGAGCCCTTCATGCCGTGCAGCGGTTGCGGTTCCAAAGTCGGCTCGACGATCCTGTCGCGCGTGTTGGCCCGTTTGAACCCGGTCGAACGAGGCGACGTGCTGATTGGTTTGGACGCGCCGGACGACGCGGCGGTCATCGAGGTCCCAACCGGCAAGGTCGCGGTCCAGACGATCGATTCGTTTCGCTCGTTTCTCAACGATCCCCATACCTTCGGGAAGATCGCGGCGAACCACGCGCTCAGCGACATCTTCGCGATGGGCGCGGTGCCTCAGGCTGCGTTGGCCGTGGCGGTGGTTCCCTATGGGAATGAGGCGGCGGTGGAGGAGCAACTGTTCCAGGTTTTGTCCGGCGCGGCGGAGATCCTGAACGAGTGCGGGTGCGCGCTGGCTGGCGGGCACAGTTCGGAGGGAGCGGAACTCTCCTTCGGCTTGTCCGTGCAGGGACTGGGGGAAAGGGAACGACTGCTGCGGAAAGGCGGCGCGAAGCCCGGCGACTGCCTGATCCTCACCAAGCGGTTGGGCACGGGGACGCTGCTTGCGGCGGACATGCGCCGGAAGGCCAGGGGCGTCTGGGTCGAGGCAGCGGTTGAATCCATGCTTCAGTCAAACAGCAAAGCGGCCGGGATCCTACGCGCGCATGGGGCGACGGCCTGCACGGACGTCACCGGTTTCGGCCTGTTGGGACACCTGGTCGAGATGTTGAAGGCGGGGGGCGTTTCTGCGGAGATCGAACTCAACGCGCTGCCGTTGATCGACGGCGCGGCGGATACGATTCGCGCGGGCATCCTGAGTTCATTGCATCCGGACAACCTGCGCTTGGGTCGGGCGATTTCCAACCGGGAGGAAACGTCGCGTCGGGAACTGCATCCGATCCTGTTCGATCCGCAGACCTCCGGGGGGCTGCTGGCGGCCGTGCCAGAGACAGAGGCGGAGGCTTGCGTGAGAGATTTGCGGGAAGCCGGGGTGAGGGCGGCCTGTCGCATAGGCCGGGTGCTGCCAGTGGACAGGAGCGAGAGCGAGGTTTCGGTCCGGTAGGTCGATTGGTTCGGGGGCGTTCAAAATGCGGCGGTCACAGATGCGCCGCTAAATCTCCCCGATTGTTTCGGCGGCCTGTGACCGCCGCATTTCAATCCTCCCGCTCAACCAACGTTCTCCCTCGCGAAGTTCCGCAGTGCATCCCGCAAGTCCTGGGGCAGCGACATCCCGGCGGGTTCAGAGCGAAGGAAGACGACGCCTTCGATGTCGCGTAGGGCCGGAACGGTTGATGCCAGGTCCACGCCCTCCACGCCGTCGGTGATCTGCTGGTAGCTCTGTTTCCCGCCGGCCCGGGCCAGGACGGTAAGGACGGCCGCGCATTGATCGACGTCCAACCGTTTCAGTCGCGCCGCCTGCCGGGCGAACTTGACGGCTCCAAAGAACACGCGAGGTCCGACGCAGAGGCTGTCGGACACCATCTTGGCGGTCGCGTTGATGGAATCGCCCGCGAGCGGGTTTACATTGGAGCCGACGCCGGGAATGGCGATCACGTGGTCGGATCCAACGGGAGTCACCGAAATGTCGCTGAAATATTCCTGCGGCGTCCGGGCCTCGGTCCAGAAGAGCAGACCGATCACGGCGGCGGGAATCGCCACGCCGAGCCAGTTGCCCGCAGCCAGTCGAGGGTTCAGGAAGATGGCGACCGCGAAAACCAGATACCAGGTGAGCGCGAGGAGAAACAAGGCCAGGAGAAATGCGCCGAAAGCGGTGAGCGCGCTCAGAAGCGCGTGCTTGCGTGAGGAGTCGTTCAACCAGCGATGGACGAGTTCGTAGGGCATGGCGGGGTCACTTGAAGAATGTCAAATGGACGCCGACGAAGATGATGAAGCAGCCGAAGACGCGTTTGAGCGTATCGGCGGGGAGCTTCTGGGCGAGCATTGCGCCGCCGATGCCTCCGGCGATGGCCAGGGGGGCGATCATCAGGACGACCTTGAAATCGACGTTGCCGGCGTGCGTGTGCTTGGCGGCTCCGGCGATGGCCGTGGGCACGATGAGGGCGAGGGAGGTGCCGATGGCCGTCTTGATGGGGAGCTTCATCAGGTAGACCATCCCGGGAATCATCACGACGCCCCCGCCCACGCCGAAGATGCCGCTGAAGACGCCGCTCACCAGCCCGATCGCCGCCGCAATCAAATAGATCATGCCGCGTTATCGGCTTCCCCGGCGCGGGCGGCAACGATTTTCACCGGAAGCGCATGGAGACGCGGATGTCAGAAATGGCTGGGCGAACTGTCCCCAGTGAGTCGGCGTGAGCATCCCCAGTAACGGCTCACTGGGGACAGTTCGTATAGCTTACCCGGAGTTGTTCACTGGTTGGGTTCGAGCCCTCGG
>JAYPFK010000015.1:0-132764 GCA_038126235.1 Verrucomicrobiales bacterium | reverse complement strand
TTCCCGGAAAACCATCTCATTCGCAATGGGCCAGTTCACGGGGGCCCAATCAGTGCGGAGCCGATGAATACTGGATCAACGTGGATCCTCTTTCCGCCAAAGTGATCCATTGGGAACGCTACGACAACTCGCAGTGAACCAGATTCAAGACCGATCGTGCAAACCCGTCACGCTCCGGCTATTCCTTGGCTCTCATGCGGCATAACAGATTCACCGCAATCCTGACCTTCGCGACTTTGACTGTCGTGGTGGCCCCTGCTGACGCGATTGCAGCGCCATCGCCTTCGGTCGATTTCAACCGCGACATCCGGCCCATCCTTTCGGACAACTGCTTCCAGTGCCACGGCCCGGATTCGCGCCAACGCAAGGCGGACCTCCGGTTGGACACTCAGGACGGTTCGCGCGCGGATCTCGGCGGCCGTCAGGCGATCCGGGCGGGCTCGCCCGACGCCAGCGAACTGATTCGCCGTGTCCTCGCCGCCGATCCCCACGAGGTCATGCCTCCGCCCGAAACGAAACGGACCCTTTCCGCCGCGCAGAAGGAGGCCCTGCGTCGTTGGATTGCGGCCGGCGCGAAGTACGACGAGCGCTGGGCCTGGAAACGCCCCGTCCGGCCCGCGCTTCCGGAAGCCGCCGAACTCACCGACTGGCCGCGCAACGCCATCGACCGTTTCATCCTGCGCCGGCTTCAGAATGAAGGATTGTCCCCCTCGCCCGAGGCTGATCGTCGGACCTTGATCCGCCGGCTCACGCTCGATCTCACCGGCCTGCCGCCCACGCCGGACGAGGTTGCCGCCTTCCTGGTCGACGATTCGCCGAACGCCTATGACAAGGTCGTCGACCGCTTGCTCAAGTCGCCGCACTACGGCGAGCGCATGGCCGTCGACTGGCTCGATGCCGCGCGCTACGCGGATTCCAACGGCTACCAGGTGGACCGCGACCGCGAGATGTACGCTTGGCGCGACTGGGTGATCCAGGCCTTCAACGACAACCTGCCCTTCGACCGGTTCACCATTGAGCAGATCGCGGGCGACCTCCTGCCCAATCCCACGCACGCCCAGCGCGTCGCCACCGGATTCCACCGCAACCACATGATGAACGAGGAGGGCGGAGTCCTGCCCGAGGAGTTCCTCAACGAATACTGCGCCGACCGCGTCGAGACCACCGCGACCATCTGGCTGGGCCAGACCTTCACCTGCGCGCGCTGCCACGACCACAAGTACGATCCCTTCACCCAGCGCGACTACTACTCCCTCTACGCGTTCTTCCACAACGTCGCCGAGCAGGGACGCGGGAATTACGGGGTCAGCATCCGCCGCAACAACCCGCCCATGATCCAGTTGCCCGCGCCGGAACTGGAAGAGAAACGCGATCGGCTGCGCGGGGAATTGAAGGCCGCCCAGGCCGAACTCAAGACGGCGAAGAAAGAGACGCCCGAGCGCGAGAAGTTGACCAAGCGCGTCGCCGCCCTCAAGAAGAAGGCGGATGCCGCCGACCTCGCGATTCCCACCGCGCTGGTGATGAAGGAACTGCCCAAGCCGCGCCCGACCCGCATCCTCATCCGAGGCGCCTACGACAAGCCCGGCGAGCCGGTGACCGCCGCCACGCCCGCCTCGCTTCCCCCCATGCGCGACGGGCTCCCGCGCAACCGCCTCGGCCTTGCGCAATGGCTGGTCGATCCCGCCAATCCGCTGCCCGCGCGCGTCACGGTCAACCGTCTCTGGCAATCCGTGTTTGGCGAGGGGCTCGTGCGCACACCCGAGGACTTCGGCGTCCAAGGCCGGTTTCCCACTCACCCCGAACTGCTCGACTGGCTTGCCGTCGAGTTCGTCGAATCGGGCTGGAACGTGAAGGCGATGATGCGCCTCATGGTCACGAGCGCGACCTACCGCCAAAGCTCGCGGTTCACGCCGGAACTGCTGGAGCGCGATCCGGAGAACCTCCTGCACGCCCGGGGCGCGCGCTTTCGGCTCCAGGCTGAGTTCCTGCGCGATCAGGCGCTCGCGGCCGCGGGCCTGTTGAGCGACAAGATTGGCGGCCCCTCGGTCCGGCCCTATCACCCTCCCGGCCTTTACGAACAGGTCGTCGCCGGCAGGGGCGCCCGAACCTACGTGGAGGACAAGGGCGAGAAGCTTTTTCGCCGCACGATGTACAGCTACTGGAAGCGTTCCGTTCCCAACCCCGCCATGCTGGCCTTCGACGCGCCGTTACGTGAAACCTGCGTCGTCCGCCGCAGCCGCACCAACATTCCCACCCAGGCGCTGAACCTGATGAACGACCCCACCTACGTCGAGGCCGCCGAGTTCCTGGCCCGACGCATGATCCGTGAAGGCGGCGGTGACGCCGCGGCGCGCATCAGCTTCGGGTTTCAACTTGTTGTCGCGAGACCGCCGAGGGCCGAAGAGATGAAGCGGCTGCAAGCCTGCTACGAACGCGCCCTCGCCGACTTCAAGGCGAATCCGGCGGAAGCCGCGCAACTGTTGCAGAATGGCAAGGCTCTCATGCCCGCCGCGCCGGACAGCATCGAGTTCGCCGCGCACGCCCTGACCGCCGGCGTGATCCTGAACCTGGATGAAACGGTGACGCGGGAATAGAGAAGCAGAAAATGACTCCGCCCCCCGACATTCACCGCCTCCTCGCCCGCCGGCAGTTCCTCTCGAACGCCTCCACCGGCATCGGCGCGGCGGCCTTGGCGACGCTGCTGAATCCCGGATCCGCCCGCGCGGCGGCGTCCGGTCCACATCACCTCCCGCGTGTCCGGCGCATCATCTGGCTGACCCAGGCGGGCGCGCCTTCGCAGATCGACCTCTTTGATCCCAAGCCCGGCCTGAGAAAGCGTTTTGGCGAAGAGTTGCCCGACTCCGTGCGCGGCGGACAGCGGTTGACCGGCATGACCGCCGGTCAGAAGACCAAGCCCATCGCGCCCTCGGTCTTCGATTTCCGCCGCCACGGCAATTCGGGCATGGAGCTCAGCGAACTCCTGCCTCACACCGCGCGATTTGCCGACAAACTCTGCCTCGTTCGCACGTTGCACACCGAGGCGATCAACCACGACCCGGCCATGACCCTGCTGCAGACCGGGCACCAGATTTCCGGCCGCCCCTCCTTCGGAGCCTGGGTCTCCTACGGCCTCGGCTCGGAGAACGCCAACCTGCCGACCTTCGTCGTCATGATCTCCCGGCCCAGCGGCCCGACCAACGCCCAGCCCCTGCACGAGCGTATGTGGGGCTCGGGCTTCCTGCCCACGCGGCACCAGGGTGTCCGCTTCAGCCCCGGCAAAGACCCCGTGCTCTTTCTCACCGATCCTCCCGGCATCACGCGCGAACGCCGACGCGCCATGCTGGACGACGTCGCGGCGTTGAATCGACTGAAGTTCGAGGAGCATCACGATCCGCAGACCCGGGCGCGCATCGAGCAATACGAAATGGCCTTCCGCATGCAGGCCGCCGTCCCGGAATTGGCCGACCTCTCCAAGGAATCGCCCAAGGTCTTCGAACGCTACGGCCCCGAATCAAAGAAGCCCGGGACCTTCGCCGCCAACTGCCTCCTCGCCCGCCGCCTCGCCGAACGCGGCGTCCGCTTCATCCAGCTCTACCACCGCGGCTGGGATCAGCACAACCGGTGCCCCGCCGGACTGCGCACGCAGTGCTACGATACCGACCAGCCCTCCGCCGCGCTGCTCGGCGAACTGGAGGAACGCGGTCTGCTCGACGAGACGCTGGTCATCTGGGGCGGCGAATTCGGCCGCACCGTCTACTCGCAGGGCGCGCTGAAAGAGGACGACTACGGCCGCGACCACCATCCCCGCTGCTATTCCATCTGGCTGGCCGGCGGCGGCGTCCGCGGCGGACTGACCCACGGTGAGACCGACGATTTCTCCTACAACATCGTCAGGGACCCGATGCACATCCACGACCTCAACGCCACCGTCCTCCACCTCCTCGGCTTTGACCACGAACGCCTCACCCACCGCTTCCAAGGCCGGGACTACCGCCTCACCGACATCCACGGGAGGATTGTGGAATCGATCCTGGCGTAAGACGGAGTTGAGATGGAACGGGCGGGCGGAAGCTCCACCGAAGTTCCCTGAGGTGGCCGGGGCGCTTCCGTTGTCGCGCGAGCGTTTTGGAGCGCCGCGGCGAATTCCAAGGAGGTTGCGCGCGGATCAAGGCTCCGAGGCATTACGTCAACAAGCACACTCCACGCCGCTGTGCAGCATCAGACGCTTTCGTCGTCCTCTTCCTCCACGAGCTCGACCACGGCGTCGAGGCCGCTGTTGCCGATGATCCTCACCCTGACGCCCGCGTCGAGCATGTCGCCCTCGGAAACCGCGCTGAGGATCCGGTCGCCGAAGCGCGCCTTGCCGCCGGGGCGGAGCGGGGAAATCGTCTCGCCGACGAGGCCAAGGCGGGACTGCTGCTCCGCGTGAATCTCCTGGTCGGCCGCCACGCCGCTGGCGGTCTCTGAGGCCAGGACCTGGTAGGCTTTCATCTGGGGGAACCGGATTGAGATGTAGTACAGGACCGCCAGCGAGCCGATAAACGCCGCCAGCAACGTGGGAATGGCCCGCAACACCGCGTCCGTCGCGAAGGAGAAATCGACGGGCGTTCCCGGGTAGTAGTCCGCCAGGGCCATGATCAGGGTGAACATCACCAGCGTCACCCCGATCAGCCCGTTGATCATTGTGCCCGGGAAGATGAAGATCTCGACAAAGATGAACGCGATTCCGACCAGGAAGACGAGCAGCCAACCCATGCCGGCGAGTCCGGCGACGTAGCTCCCGAAGAAGAAGATGGCGAAGCCGATGATGCCCACGATCCCGGGCAGACCGAAACCCGGGGTCTTCATCTCGATGAACACCCCGGCCGCCCCGATGATGAGGAACAGCGGCCCCAGCGCGGTGAGCCAGGTGGCCAGGCTCTCAAGGCCGAGGGGTTCGATATCGGTGCGCTCTGCGGATCCGTAGCCGAGTCCCTCGATCAGGGCGTCCAGGTCCTCGAAGGTGCCGAGGGAGAGCAGCGGTTTCGGCGGGTCGCCGTATTCCTTCGCCGCCTCCAGCGCTGTCAGACTCAGCAGTTCGCCCTTCTCGCACAGCGTCTCGCCGTCGAGGATGAGTTCCTTGTTCTTGTTGATCATGGCCTCCAGGACCTCCGGGTTGTGCCCGTTCTTCTGCGCCTGCGTGCGGATCATCGCCTGGATCATGGACAGGATCTTGTCGTTCATGGTCTCGTTCAGGTCCGAACCGCCGGCCGTGACCGGCGCAGCGGCGCCGATCAGGGCATCGGGGGACATGTAGATCCTCTGGGTGGCGGCCGAGATGAACGAACCCGCGGACATAGCCTTGGAATCGATGAAGGTGATCGTCTCACCCGGGAACCGGCCGAGGATGTTCATGATCTCCTCGGTGACATCCACGCGTCCGCCGAAGGTGTCCATATGGACGATCAGGACGTCAGCCTCGGCGTCCATGGCCTCCTTGACGCCGCGTCGGACGAGGTAGGTCAGCGGCGGCATGATGTCCTCCTGGACGGGGAGGACGAAGATCCGGCGCGCGGTTGAGGCCGGTGCGGCGTCCTTGTCGGCCGCCTCTTCCGTGGCAACCGCCTTTTGGGCGGCGGGCTCCGGGGGGGCGTCGGAGTCGGTCGCCGCACGCGGACACGGCGCCACGACGAGGCAGGCGGCCAGGATGCCAAACAAGGTCTTCTTCATTGCGGGAATCGTAAGCCCGCCCGGGGCTGGCCGCAAGCCGCGCGGTCTGGTTCCTGGCGAGGGGGGCTCCATCCTCAGCCTTTCTACGGAGCCCCTGTGTGCGATTGCGAGAGGGTGGTGGCTGCCTTCGCGATAAGGTGGACCTCGGCTGCTTCGCCTGCGCCATCCACGTTCTGGCGAGCGCAGTTACGGGAGTTGCGAAAACCGCTCGCCTCCCGCTTTCCAGCGCCTGGTGCTCCGATTCACCAACGGAGAAGCGGACTAAAGCCCGCGCCCCGAGGAGCGATTGCCGTTGTCTTCCGGTTTCTGGAACCCGGGGCGACTGAAGCCCTGCTCCTCGTATTTCTTGAGCAATGCGGTGAGTTTCTCGACGACATCCGGCCGTTTCTCGAACAGGTTGCGGGTTTCGCCGGGATCGCTGGCGAGGTGATAGAGCTCGTTCTTGTCGGGCCCGAAGGCTCCGGCCTTGTATTTCGCGAGCGGACTGTCGCCGGCGGGTTCGCGCGTGACGATCAGCTTCCACGCCCCCTGGAGGATGGCGAGGTGATTGTCGAACTTGGATGCGCAGACCGTCGCCTCGCGGATGGGCTCGCGTTTGCGGCCGAGGTTTTGCTCCGTCATCTCCGGCAGCAGGTTGTGGCTGTCCGGCGCGGCGTCGGCGGGTAGTTCCACGCCCGCCGCGGCGCAGGCGGTCGCCGGAAAATCCGCCAGGGAGACGATCTCTCGACTGTCCGTGGCCGGCGGGATCTTCTCGGGCCAGCGCGCGACAAAGGGCACGCGATGGCCGCCCTCGTAGATGGAGGTCTTCTGTCCGCGCAGCGCGGCGTTGGACAGGTGATTGAACTTCGCGCCGTGGCTGGTTGCGGCGCCATTGTCGCTGGAGACGATGAGCAGGGTGTCCTTGTGCAGTTGATGCTCGCTCAACTTGGAGAGGATGCGGCCGACCTGCCAGTCGAACTCCGCCACCGAGTCGCCGTAGTCGCCCACGTTGGATTTGCCCTTCATGAAGGACGCGGGTTCGAAGGGCGTGTGGACCGTGCAGGCCGCATAGTAGAGGAAGAAGGGCTTGTCCTTGTTCTCATCGATGAATTTCGCGGCGCGCTGGGCGAGCGTGGCGGCGATCTGGTTGGTCCGGCGCTTGTAGCCGATCCCCTTCACTTCCTTCTGGTTGCCCTCGATCTCGATCTCCTCGCCGGGCAGGCGACCCATGACCCTGTCGTTTTCCACCCAGACGTAGGGCGCCTGGTTGTGGCTGTTGAGCACGCCGAAGAAGGTGTCGAAGCCGACGGAGTTGGGGCCGGGCGCGAGGGGCTTGTTCCAATTGATCGCTTCGCCGCGTTGGGCTCCGAGGTGCCACTTGCCAATGCAGGCGGTGGCGTAGCCGGCCTTCTTGAGCAGGCTGGCGACCGTGGCCTCGCCGTCTCGGATGACGAGTGTCTCGCCTGCGGTCAGGTGACGGGGGACGCGGCGCTCCCGCCAGGGGTAGGCGCCGGTGATCACCGAGAACCGGGTGGGCGAACAGACCGCCGATGTCGAGTGCGCATTGAAGTAGCGTCGTCCCTCAATGAACACCCGGTTCAGATGCGGCGTGCTGATCTTGGCCGAATCGGCGCCGAAGACGCCGTTGCCGCGGGAATCCAACGCCGAACCGTAGAACCCCACGTCACCCACCCCCAGATCGTCGGCCAGGATGAGAATGATGTTTGGCGGGCGGGGGGCGTCCGTTTTCGCCTCGGCGGCGGACGCTCCCTGCGTGGCGGTCAGCGCGCACGCGGCCAGGAGGAACAACGCTCGGATGCCGGGCGCGACGAAGGAACGACTGAAATCACGTTTCATGGGCAACGGCGCGGAATATCGATTCTCCTCCGGGCTTTGGCAAGCGGTCGCGTGTTTTCGACCGGGCTTTGCTTGACCTGTATTGACACCCTCCCAACGCGAGCATGCCCCGCTCGGCTCCCTGAGGACAGTTCGCCCCGCCATTGAGTCGCCGATCGGGGCAGGGTGGTGGGGCGATTCGTTCCACCCGCACCCCCCGTCATTGGAGATGAGGAACTCGCCCCGAAAGAGCGCCCCCCGGTCACACACCCTGAGCGATCCGCCCGCCTGCGTCGTCGAAATTGACGGAACGCCGACAGATGAACATGCCGCCCAAGTCTTTGGAATCGGAATCCCGCGTCGTGGGTGGCGCGTCTCGCGGGCTGCAACTTGGCATGGCGGCGCTGGTTGCCTTGGGCGTGGCGTTCGCCGTCGGCGTGGGCAGGGCCTCCCGCTCCGTTCCCGTCGCAACCCCGAAGGAGGAGCTGGGCGTCCTCAATCCTTCCCAGGCGCATCCGCCCGTCCCTTCGGGGCCGCAGCCGGTCCGGACAGCGCCGTGGGGCGAACTGACGGTCACCCCGCTGTTGTTGTCCAATGCCGACGCGATTCTCGGAGACCCCGAGTTCACGCAGCTGCCGCGCCGGTGGTTCTTCAGGGATAAATCCCGGGAGGAGATTCTTGAACTGTTGCGGGAAGCGGGCGTCAACGGGGCGTCTCTGGACGTGGTCGGGCGGGACTTCGCCCTGACCTCGGAACCGGAGGGGGGCTGGTTTTCGCCGACGCCGGATTGGACGCTCTCCCTGCCTTCCCAAGCGCACGCGCGAATCGGCCGGGTTCTGGGCGGGGACTGGCGGAACCGGGGCTACTTCCGGCCCTTCATCAATCCGCGTCCGGATTTTGACGAATGGCTGCGGACGAACGCCCTTTCCGCGGCGGGCAAGGAAATCGTCCGGTCCGCCGCCTATGAGATCGATGAGACCTTCCGCGTGTCCGACACCGCGGAACTCTTCGCCGCGCTGCCCGATGACCGCGAACGGCGGATCGTGGCCCGATATCTGGGGCGGCAGCGTTCACTTCAGATCCAGCTCAGGCTTTCGCCGAACAGCGACATCGAGTCGCTCGCCAGCTACTGGGGTGTCGGGGGACGTCGGGCGCAGGCGGAGGCGCTGTTGGAGGCCCATGCGCAAAGCGGCGAATCCGCGTTGTTGGACATCGTTCAGCTTCTCCCTTCGACGGTCCGGGCGTTGATCAACACCTATCCCCCCGCCGGGTCCATGAAGAACTGCTGTTGGACGGCGGCGGGGTTCTTCAATCCCCAGCCTGCCGGGGATCATCTGGATTTTGACGGGTTGCTGGAGTTGGTGCAACGCGACTACATCGAGATTCCCCGGCCGACCCGCCTGGGCGATCTGGTGGTGTTCTGCGAGGACGACGACCTGCCCGTGCATGTGGTGAACCACATTGCCGGGGACATCGTCTTCACCAAGAACGGGATCGGTTCGGACGTGCCCTGGAGCTTCCAGCGCGCCTGCGACCTCGTGGCAGGCTACGGCGGCGACAGACCGGGATTCCGCCTGCGCGCCTTCCGCAGTCGGGCGATCGAGGGAAAGAGGGATTCCTGAGCCTGCGGGCGGGCGTCACTTCTTTTCGGCCAGGTTGCGGATCTTCACGTCCTTGAACCACACCTGTTGCCCGTGGTTCTGGAAGCCGATGCGGCCGGTGCGGGGGAGGTCCTTGAGCGCGGTCTTGAACTTGTTCTTGGTGCCGTCGGGGTTCAAGCCCGCCTTGTCCCAATCGTCCACGTTGACGTCGATGATCTCGACGCCGTTCAACTCCACCTGGATGCGCGGTCCCAGGCAACGGAGTTTCATCTGGTTCCACTCGCCGACGGGCTTCGAAGGGTTGGAGGTTGGGGCCTTGCCCTCGTAGAAGGAGCCGTTGAGCTTGCGCGCATCGAGCTTGGCGCCCTTGTGTTTCTGATAGCCTTCGTCGTCCATCAGTTGGATTTCGAAACCGCCCTGCACGGGGTTCGCGGGATCGGTGCGGTAGAAGACGCCGCTGTTGGCCGCCTCGCTGAGTTTGTAGGAAAGGGTCAGCTCGAAGTCGGCATAGTCCTTCCTGGTCCAAATGTAGCCCATCCCAACCAGCCTCATTTTCCCCTTCTTATCGGTCTTGATCTCCATCTGGCAGGTCATGGCGTCCCCGTCGATCACCCAGGAACCGGTGCGGAACTCGAATTTGGAAAGGCTCTTGCCGTCGAAGAGGACTTCGGCGGGCGCGGCCTGAAGGGCGAGCGCGGAGACGAGGAGGGCGGCGAAGGTCGGGAGGACTTTGAACATGGCGGGAGTATCGGGTTGCGCGCGGCCGGCGTCAAAGCAAAGGCGGAGGGCGTCTCCGGCGGGGCGGCCTGTCCTCGTTGAGCCGCGGCGGGCGATGTTCATGTCGGCTCGTTGGAGACAATTCGCCCCGCTTTCTCACCGGGCGGCCTGCAGCGTCTTCGCCAGTTCCGGCGCGGTCTGGGTAAGTTCGGCGAAGATCAGGTCCACAATTCGTTCGGCGCCCTGCGCGTTGTAGTGGGTGCGGTCGCCTTCGGGACCGAATGCCGCGCTCTTCTCCGGGCCGAGTTCGTTGTGCAGGGCAACGGTGCGGGGATGCAGGTCGACCAGCGGGGAGCTTGTCTGCTTCGCCACGGCGCGGGCGCCTTCGGCGTAACCGTTGAGCAGCGACGCGATCCGGCCGTTCTCGTAAAGCCGACGCGTGGGCGACGAGACGAGGATGGGGGTCGCCCCGGCCGCGCGGGCCTCGGCGACATAGCGGGCGAGGTTCTCACGGAAGGTGGTCGCGGGATCGGTCTCACGCGCAGGCCCCTTGCCGGGCATGTCGTTGTGGCCGAACTGGATGAACACATAATCCGGCCGGATGGCGGCGACGGGTTTCCACAAGCCCGCGTCCCGGAAGCTCTTCGAACTGGCTCCGCCGCGCGCGAGGTTGATCGTTTTCACCCCGGCCGGGCAACGTTTGGCGAAGGCGGCGCCCCAACCCGCCTTGTCGGTCACGGTCGAATCGCCAGCCAGGACAATCGTCAGGTCGCGACGGTTCGTGAGGACGAAGTCCACGATCGGCGTCGGGTCGACGAGACTGTGGGGGTGATGGCCGACTCCGGGTTTGTGGATGACGTGGATCGAGCCTTTGAGCTTCTTGAAGCGCGCCTCCAGAATGGCCGTGTTCTCGGGGACGGGCACCACATCGTCCGTGTCGCCGACGATGTGGAGCAGGGGGATGCGCGCCGCGGCCAGCGGTTCCAGTCCGTCAAAGGGGTTGGTCTTGGCCTCCTGCGCCTGCGCCTCGGTGTATTCCCAGGCGGAGAGGCATTGCTTCCAGGCGCCCGCGGAGCCCTTGCCGACGCCTTTGCCGCCGGGCCAGCTCTTGATGTCGCAGACCGGGGCGTCGGCGTAGATGCAGCTGAGCTTGTCCGGATTCTGCTTGGCCCAGTTGTAGATGATCAACCCGCCGCGGCTCATGCCTTCCAGCGCGGGGCGCTTGTGCAGGTCGAATTCCGTTGTGGCGCGCGCGTAAAAGGAATCCCAGAACGCCACCGCCTTCGGCGCGCCGAACAGGCCGGCGACATCCGCGTAGGCGACGTGCCAGCCGCGTTTCAGCAGTTCGACATCGGCCTGCGGTTCGTGGCCGAAGAAACGCGCGCGCCAGATCCAGGGCCGGCCCTCCGCGGCCGTCTTGGGTGCGACGACGATGCAGTTCCGGCCCTCATGCTGGAAATCGTGGCGGACAAACGAATGGAAGTCCGACGTCTTGCCAGGGAAGTCGGCCGCATGAGCGGGGATTGCGAGAGCGGCGAGTCCCGTGAACGCGAGGAAAAGCAGAAGGCGGAAGCGTGAAGTCATTTCGGAGTGTTGGATTTCAATGGGCCGGTGTCCATTCAATTGGCGAAGGGAGGAGGGGGGCTCAATTACGACCAGGTTTGCGGCCGGGACGCCTGCGCATGGCTTCGGCGCGACCAGCCGCAACACCCGTTTTCAACGTCCCGCGTCGATTCGGGACTTGCGTTTCAGCAGTTCGGCGAAGAGCCGCTTCTTGGCGGCGACAACACGAGGGTCGGACCGGCGGATCAGGTTGAAGCGTTCCTCCGGATCGTGGCGGATGTCGTAGAGCTCGTCGCGGTCGCGGTTGTGAAAATCCACCACCAGCTTCCACTCCGGAGTGCGCATACACCGCATGTCGGCGATGCCGTAATGCTCCATGCTGTACTCGCCATAGAGTATGGGGTCCCAATCGGGTTGGTCGTCCTTGAGCAGGGACGTGAAATCGCGGCCTCGGATGAGGGCGTCGGACGGCATCGTGGCCCCGGCCATGCGGACGAGCGTGGGGAACCAGTCGAGATTGGAGACGATCCCCTCGACGCGCTGTCCCGGACGCGTGACGCCGGGCCAACGAACCAGCAGGGGCACACGCATGGACTGGTCGTACAGGTTGGGCCGCATGCGGGCCTCAATGTCAGGCAGAGCCTTGGGCAGTGGTTTGGTCGCCCAGATGCCGTTGCCTTTGTGGTGGATGCCGTTGTGGCCCATGTTGTAGCCGTGATCGGCGGTGAAGATCACGATCGTGTCCCGGTGGAGCTGTCGGTCTTCGAGAAACGTCATCAACCGACCGACGTTGCGATCGACGCCGCGCGCGCTGGCGAGGTGCTCCCCCATCATCCGCTTGACCTTGGCGGTGTCCAGATCCGAGTAGTCGGGATGCGGGAGCTTGAGGTCCGCCTCTTGAAAGGGCTTCGCGTCCTCCGGCGCGACCGGTTTCCACGGCCCGTGCGGCGAACGGTAGTGCAGCGACAACAGGAACGGTCGTGTGGCGTCCCGCTGGTCGATGAACCGCTCGGCCTCGGCCGTCAGCACATCGACGGTCAGCCCCTTGAACCGTTTCTGCTTTCCGTCGATCTCGAGCGTCGGGTCCTTCACCACTGTGCCGCCTTCCAGAAATCCGGCAAAGTACTGATACCCGTGCTTGAGCGGATGAAACCGGGGAGCCTGTCCGAGGCGCCATTTGCCGACCAGCGCGGTCTGATAGCCGGCGGCGGAAAGGACCTCGGGGAAGGTGGGAACATCGGCGCGCAGCCCGAGGCTGGGATCGTGCTTCAGGCGCTTGTGTCCGGGCATGACGAGGAAGTCCCGGATCCCCATCTCCACCCCGTAGCGGCTGGTCATCAACTCGACCCGCGACGGACTGCAGACGGGCGTCAGCGCGAAGGCGTTGGAGAACAGGGCTCCCTGTTTCGCCAGCCGGTCAAGATTCGGGGTGGCGGCCTGAGGGTTGCCGTAGGCCCCCAGGGTCCAGGTCGCCTGATCGTCGGCGTAGATGAAAAGGATGTTGGGTTGCGCGGCTCGCAGACCGGGCAACGCGGCAAGGAGACACGCGGCGATCAGGGCGACAGGGGCGATGAGCTGGAGCTGTCGCTTCATGGTTCGCTCTCCATCCGGGGAGCCCGGGGCTCCTCAGTCCTTGTTCTTCACTGTCGGGAAGGCGATGACTTCGCGGATGCTGAAGGCGTCGGTCATGAGCATGGCCATGCGGTCGATGCCGATGCCAAGACCGCCGGTGGGGGGGAAGCCGTGCTCGATCGCGCGGAGGAAATCCTCGTCCAGCATGTGGGCCTCCTCGTCGCCGGCGTCGCGCAGCGCCACCTGCTTGGTGAACTGCTCGCGCTGGTAGACGGGATCGGAAAGCTCGGAAAAGGCGTTGGCCATCTCCATGCCGGCGATGAACAGCTCAAAGCGTTCGGCCAGGCGCGGCTTGGAGCGGTGCTTCTTGGTCAGGGGGCAGACCTCGGCGGGGTAGTCGATGACGAAGGTCGGCTGGATCAGGCCGGCCTCGCACTTCTCCTCGAACACCTCGAGCACGATCAGACCCCAGCTTTCGCCGCCTTCGAGTTCCAGTCCGAGGCCGTTCGCCGCGGCGGCGGCCTGGTCAGCGTCCATTTCGCTGAAATCGACGCCGGTCTTCTGCTGGATCAACTCCAGCATCGGGACGCGCGCCCAGTCCTGGTCGATCGCGATCTCGTGGTCGCGGAAGGCGAGCGTCTCCTTGCCGACGACGTTCCGGGCGACATCGCGGAAGATGGACTCCGTGAGCGCCATCATGTCGTGGTAGTCGGCGTAGGCCTGGTAGAGTTCGATGGTGGTGAACTCGGGGTTGTGTTTGGGCGAGATGCCCTCGTTGCGGAAGACGCGGCCCAGCTCGTAGACCTTCTCATGCACGCCGCAGACGATCAGCTCCTTGAGGTGCAACTCGGTCGCGATGCGCATGTACATGTCCTGATGGAGCTTGTTGTGGTGCGTGATGAAGGGCTTGGCCTCGGCGCCGCCGGCCACCGCCTGCAGCACCGGGGTCTCCACTTCCAACCAGCCGTTTTCATTCAGGAACTGGCGCACGCGCTGGATCATCTGGAAGCGGATGCGCAGCTTCTCGCGGGCCTCGCGGCTGGTCACCAGGTGCAGCACGCGGTTCCGGATCTGCTCCTCGGGATCCTCCACGCCGTGGTGCTTGAGCTTCGGGCGCAGGGAAGTGGAAAGGGGGAACAGTTCGATCGTCTTGATGGAAAGCTCGCCGCGGCGCGTGCGGGCGGGGTTGCCCCGGACGCCGACGATGTCGCCGGCCTTGAGGCTCTTCATGATGAGCAGTTGGTCGCCCTCGAGTTCCTTGATTTTGGGCGTGTAGAGCTGGATCTCCGCGTCGGGGTCCTCGATGACGATGAACATCCCGTTGTTGCGCTTGGTGATGACGCGGCCGGCCGTGACGATCTCATCCTCGGAGGTCTGCTCGTTTTCCAGCGCGTCGTAGTCCGCGCGGATTGCGGCGATCGCGTGCGTCTTGTCGAACTTGTGCGGGTAGGGGTCGATGCCCGCCGCGCGCATGGCCTCGACGTTCGCGAGGGCGTCGCCGCGGAACGACGAGAGGTCGACCGCTTCGGGCGCGGGCTGCTGCTGCTTGTTCTTCTGCTGCGGTTGCGGCTGCTGATCGGACATCGTTCAGGGGGTGTTCGTGTTGCGTTCGAGAAACTGGAGGAGATTGGCGCGGATGGCGGCCGCGGTGCGCGGGACGCCGGCCCCCTTGGACTGGATCACGTGGGGGCAGTCGCCGTCGCCGCCCTTGGGCGCGCGGAGGTTCGAGTAGATCTCGATCATGTTGGCCGTGCCATCAAGCCCGCCGAGCGGGGATGAGGGTTCGACCTCCTGGAAGCCCACGGCGATTCGGTCGGGGCGCTTGTTGTCCAGGGTGATGCCGGACTCGCTGGCGAAGCCGGCCACGTAGCGCAGGACCTTCCCGTTGGCCTTGGCGGCCTCGATCTTCGCGCGCATCGGCTCGTCGAGCTCCGCGATCTTGTCGAGAAATTCCTTCACATCCGCGATGGCGGTGTATTCGTCCGGAATGAAAGGCTCCATTTGCACGTCCTTGCCGTCCGCCTCGCAGCCGGCCGAACGGGCGAGAATGATGAGCTTGCGCTTCACATCGAGGCCGTTCAGGTCGTCCTGAGGACGCGGCTCGGTGATGCCCTCGGCCTTGGCCTGCCGGACAATTTCGGAAAATGGCCGGCCGGCGTGCAGTTCGGAGGTGATGTAACCCAGCGTTCCGGAGAAACAGCCCTGCGCGCCGTAGACGGCTTCGCTCAGGTCCTTGCACTCGATCAGGAAGCGCACGGCGTCGCCGCCGGCCATGACAGTGCCGTTGAAGCCGTAGCGACGGCGGTCATTCACCAGTCGGTGGAAGTCGGCCAGCTTGGAAAGGGACAACGGGTTCTTGTTCACCGTGACGAGCTTGTCCCCGGAATCCAGCACGGCCTGGTGCATCTCGCGCCAGGCGGCGGTGTGCTCGTCGGAGCCGGCGGAGGTGGCGTCCACGTAGACCACCTCGCCCGCGAGGCCGGTTTCACGGATCGCCTCGATGACCTCGTCGTAACGTTCCTTCACCTGATCCGGTCCGGCCTTGTAGGAGGTGAAACCGGGAAGGCTTTCGAAGGTCTTCCGATCAGAAATGTCCGCCACGCTTTCCAGCGGCTTGCCTTCCCCCACCAGGGTCTCGAACCCGCAGTGGCAGACCGCGTAACCGGCGGTGTTTGCGACGCCGACGATGCGCGTCGGGTCTTCGTGCCCGCGGCCGACGCCGTCGAGTTCGACGATCTGGCTTACGAGTTCTCGACCGACGTTGCCGGTGTGGCCCAAAATGACGACTTCCTGGAATGACATGGCGCAAACCCCGAAGGGGTTGGGATCGGGGGAGCGGAGAAGCTAGAGGACCGGGAAATGGGCGTCAACACCGCGGAAAGGCGGGCGGGGTCTGACTTGGACGGTTTGAGCGATTGCGCGCCGCTTCTGTTTCTCAAATCCCGCCGCCGGTCATTTGAAATCCGTTTTCCCCGATTGGAAACCGGTTGGTGACGCCGGTTGGCCGGAAGGCGTTCTGTCTCTGAGATGAACCTCTCATGAGCAGGACGACATTCCACAATCCAATGGTCCGCTGCAAAGGTTGGCTGCGCCGCCGGCGTATGGTCGTCGTTGGGATCGGCGCGCTGACCGTCCTGTGGTTTTGCGCGCACGCCGCCATGGCCCGTCGTGCGGCCTCGGGGCGGTTGGCCCTCGTGATCCCGGCCTCCGGGCGAGCGGGCAACGCGGTCTTCGAAGGCGGGTGGGGCCGGTTGCGGACGGCTCCCGTGTATCTGGCGCATCCGGCGCCTCAGGGCAGGCTGATGGCCGGGTTTAACGTCGCCGCAGCCGCGATGGACTGCTGGATGGCGACCAACGGCCTGTCCGCGTCTTCGGCGGAGTTCATCCGCTCTGTGTCTGAACGGCGCGGAAACACAGTGTCGTTGCCTCCGGCCCTGACCATCGCCAACATGGGCGTCCGGCGGGACAGGCTCATCGCGGCCCGGTTTCTGAGCTGGCAGTGTTCTTTGACCGCGACCCTGGACGTGCCGCGGAAAGGCGACCTGAAAACGGTCGTCGAGTATTGGGGCGCAGGCGGCAATTCGGAGGCGCTCCGCGGGCTGTTGGAGCGGAACCGGGGCCGGAGCGTTCCGATCGCGGAACTGCTGCCGCCGACCCCGCGCCTGCTGTTGCACAGTTTTCCGGGCCGGGATTCGGAACAGAACTGCGCCTGGAGCAGCCTGAGTTTCTTTGAGCCGCATCCGATCCCCGCCTACTGCGGTTTCGAAGAATTGTGCGAGCGCCTTGAGCGGGGGTATCGGGAAGTTGAGGGGGAGCGTCGGTTCGGCGACATCCTGCTGGTGTCCGTGGATGCGCAACCGGTCCATGTGGTGGTTCACGTAGCCGGGCCATTGGTGTTCTCCAAACCGGGTCTTTTTGCCGCCGGTCCCTGGAAGCTGGAAACGCTGGAGGACTCGATCGCGCCGCACGCGCGGCGGGACCTTCCCGCGCCGGTCATCCAGGCCTTCCGCCGACGCGGGATCTGACCGCCTTTCGCGGAGGTTTCCTTATTTCCTTGCCCGGAGCGGTCGGGGTCTTTCGACTGTCCGGATGAAATCCGGCGAACGGCATCTTGGGTGGGGAACTGGACGCGGCTGTTTCGCGATGCTGGCGGCGGTCGCCGTGATCGTTCCGGGCCCGACTGCGACTTTGGCGGCAACCGCCGCAGGACATTTCAGCGACCGGTTCGGCGAGCCGTTGAATCCCGGAAGGCTCACCTTCGACACCCAGATGACCTCCGTGCGCCTGCCCGACGGAGGTTCCTGGGCGATCTGGAAGACCTACCACAAGGCCCGGGAGATGATCCTCGCCCGGCAGTTTCCGGCCGGGGGAGCCGGGACGCCCGGAACTCCCGTCCATCTTTCGCGGGAAGCGGGCGTGATGGACTCGCCTGCGCTGGCCTTGGCGGCGGATGGCTCGACAGTCTGGGCGTTCTGGTCCGCTCGGAGGGAAGGAAGGTGGCGGATCGAGGGGCGGTCTTTTGAGGGCGGACGCTGGGGTCTGTTGCGCGTCCATTCCGACCCGGAAAAGGATGCGATCAAGCCTCGAGCGGTCGCGCTCGCCAACGGCGATGTCCTTGTTGCCTGGCATGAGTTCGGGAGTGGCGGCCCGGCGCGCGTTCGGACACGCCTCCTGCGCGACGGACGATGGCTTGCAGCCGAAACCTCCAGCGATCCGCGTCATGATTCCTTCCGCCCGACGCTCGCGGCCGCAGGCGGGGAGGCGTGGTTGTTCTGGGATGAATACCGGGATGGCGGATCCGTGATCAGGGCGCGTCGCCTGCTTCCCTTTCGCGGTCCCGTAGAAGCGGTTTCGTCGGCCGGATCACGAGGTGAGCGCTGTCTGTCGGCGGCGCCGCTCTGGTCGAAGAAGCACGGCCTGTGTGTCGCCTGGTTGAAGCTGACGGATGTGATCGGCGGCGAGGGTGTGATCGACATGATCCACACGGCGCACGTCGCGGTGCGGCGCGGCGACGCTTGGGTTGCCGTGCGCGATGAGGCCGGCGGCGACGAGGGCGCGGCCATGCTCAACGGCCTCCTGCCGGACCTCCGTCCCGGCAGGAAATACCCCAGCGGCTACCTGGGCCGCCGACGTCACCCCATGCTCGTCGATGCCGACGCCGCCGTTTGGCTGATCTGGGAACGCAAGACCGAACACGGCGGCGGCGGAACCCACACGGCAGGGCAGTTGATCGGCCGGCCTTTCGTCGGGGGAAGGTGGGGGGACGCGGTCCAGCTTTTTCACGGGTTGATCGATTACCACATTAGCCAACCCGCGCGCGCGGAGGATGGGATCTTTCGCGTCACCGGCTCGCAGATTCCCCGCGCTTGGTTGCGGCCGTATCACTCGGTCGCCATCGATCTGAAGGCCGGAAAACCCTTCCAGCCGGAAGACTGGCGCGACCAGTTCGAGCCGGTGGATCTGCTTGCCTCGAAACATCCGCCACGCCGTGAGATTGAGCTCGATGGCAGGAACTACAAACTCTGGTGGGCGGACCTGCATTGCCACAGCGGCCTGACCGGCGACGCCGAGGGCGAGCCCGATGAGATCGTCCTCTACGCCCGCGACCGCGCGAAGCTCGATGTCATGGTGCTGCAGGACAACGACGACGTTCACGGATGCCTGCTCACAGAGGGCGAGTACTACCTGGGCATGCTGCACTCCCAGCGATTCACCGAGCCGGGCAGATTTCTTGCCCTTCCCGGCTATGAGTGGACGCAGCGCAAGGGGTATCCCGGCAAGCCATTCGATCCGTGGAAATCGGTTTACCTTCAACCCGGCCGCAATTCCTACCCGAACCACCGCACCGTCATCTATCCCTCCAGCGGCGGCCCGATCGTGCGTTACCCGGAGGTCGGCGGCGACTTCGCGAAACTCACCAAAGCCGTCGAGAATCGCGGCGGCCTCCTCAACAGCCAGCATCGGACCTTCGACATCGCGGACAGCCCCGCTGAGGCCAACATGGAGGTGACCTCCTGCTGGGGCGTCTACATCCACGACGTCCCGAAGAAATTTCATGGGGAACTGGATGCGGGCAGGAGACTGGGTTTTGTCGGGACCAGCGATTCGCACCGTCGCAACCCCGGCCTCTGCGGCGGCCTCACCGGCATCTGGGCGGAGGAACTGACCGATACGGCCATCCTCGATGCGTTGCGCAGCCATCGCTGCTTCGCCTCCAACGGCTCCAAGATCGTCGTCGATTCGCGCGTCCAGGGCCGCTTGAGCGACAAGCGCGCGACCGTTTCGGGAGAATCGTTGAACTTCGACCTCCACGTGATCGGCACGACGCCCGTTCTCGCGGCAACCCTCAGGACCAATGGCGGCCGGACTGTGAAGACCTGGAAGGGGAACGGATCGAGGGAACTGCGCGTCCATCACGCGGAGCGGGACCTCGCCAAGGGCGACCATTGGTATTATTGGGAGATCCGCCAGGAAGGCAGTTCCCGCCAATACACCGGCAACATCTCTGTCGCCCAGGGCAGCCTCGCCTGGTCCAGCCCGCATTTCGTGACCGTGGAATGAGGCCGTGTTCATCCGCGACCCTCGGCGGTTCAAACAAATTCGAAACACAACCGGACCTGATGACGTCCAAACCAACCATGAAAAAGCCAATCGCCCTTTTCCCGATCACCCTCGTCGCCCTCATCCTTGGTTCCTCCTTCATGATTGCGCAGGACGCGCCGAAGCCCGTCGCCCCGGCGAAAATCGAATTGAACGACTTGGAGAAGAAGTTCGAGGCCTCGTTGAAGAACGCCGTCTTCGTCGGCCGCTGGTGTCTGACCAAGGACGGGAAGATGGGCGATTCCAAACCCGAGAAATACACCATCAACAGCGCGAAGAAGATCAGCGCGAACCAATGGGTGATCAGCGCCCGCATGCAGTGGGGGCAGAAGGACATCAACGTGCCGATTCCCGTCGCTCTGCTCTGGGCGGGCGACACGCCGGTCATCACCCTGGACAAGCTTTGGATTCCAGGCGCGGGCACTTATTCCGCCCGTGTCATGGTCTACGACGACACCTACGCGGGAACCTGGTCGGGAGGCGACCATGGCGGCCTCCTCAACGGCGTCATCACGCATCCGAGCAAGGAATAGGCGTCTACACCTTCAACGTCCGCCCCTGTTCCGCGGCGTCGTAAAAGCGGAAGATCGTCTTCAACACGCGCAGTCCCTCGCGGCCGGTGATCGGCGGGGGCTGCAGGCCGGCGCAGGCGCGGACACATTCACAGATGAAGGGCGTGTAGCCGCGCGGATCGAACGGGCCGTCGAATTCCACGATGCCGTCCGTCTTCGGCGCCACCGTGGAATACCATTTCAGGGGCGCGTCCACGCGTTCGCCGAGCCACTCGGTATATTCCAGCCAGCCGCCGGAGCCCCAGATGCGGATGTGGCTGTGGTAGCGGCGGTCGAGGTAGTAGCCCGAGGTCAGGACGCCGAAGCTGCCGTTGGCGTATTTCAATGAGAGGGCGGCGGAGTCCTCCACGTCGATCGGTTGGCCGCCGACGTTGCCCGCGAAGCCGGCAACCTCGACGATGTCGCTGCCGGTGAGATACATGGTCAGGTCCAGCCAGTGGATGCCCAGCCAGATCAGGTGGCCGCCGCCGGCCCGGGCCTTCTGGGCGAACCAATTCGCGTGGTAGGCCTTGCTCTTGAGCCTCGACTGGTCGGCGATGATGTGGGCCTCGATGCCGTAGATCTGGCCGAGCCGTCCTTTCTCGATGAGCCGTTTCGCCTCCTGGACGGCCGGCGTCACTCGATTGGCCAGCGCCAGCATGAGGTGGAGTCCCTTCGCTTCCGCCTTGCGCACAAGGCGCTCGAAATCCGCCGCCCGGACGCAGGCGGGTTTCTCGGCGTAGACGTGGCAGCCAGCCTCCAGCGCGGCCTCGATCTCCGGCGGCGCCTTCACCGCCTCGTAGCTGACCAGGACCAGGTCCGGCGCGCCTTGGCGCAGCATGGCGGCGCGGTTCTCGTAGGTGGCGGCCAGCTTCTCCCCGAGCGTTCGCTTGGCCTGGGGAAAACACTTTCCCGAAGGATCGGATACCACGACGTTCTCCACCTCCGCGCATTCGGCCAATGCCTCGAAATACGCGCCCAGATGCGCGCCGACCTCATGGGTGATCACTCCGACGGAAATCTTTGCCATGTTCGGGAGAATGCCCGTCCATTTCTGCGGGCGCAAATGAAACCGGGTGGTCGGCGGGCCGGAAAAGGCGTGGCGCCGCTACTTCTTCTTCCCGCCGAACAAACCGTCGATCAGGTCCTTGGCGGACTTGCCGGCATCCTCACCGAGCCCCGCCGGCAGCTTGCCGTCGAGCTGCTTGTTCAGTTCCTTGAGCGCGCGGTCCTTGACCTCGGTCTTGGCGGCGCTCAGGCCGGCCTTCGCCAGGGCGTCGGCGAACTGTTTGCTGTCGGTCCGGATGCGCGGGCTGTCCAGCGGCCCCTCGATGCCGATGGGAATGGTCAGGGACTCGACGCGCGCGTTCTTGAACTGTGGGATGTTGAGCTTCGCGTCGTGCAGCGTGACATCGAGGGGGAGGCTCACCTCGACTCCGCCGGCCGTCTTCCAGGAGCCTTTCGCGACGAGGTCCAGGAAGCCGCCGCTGAGGGTCTGCTCCCCGCCGAGTTTGAGCGCCCCGGCCACCTTGTCGGTCTCGAGGCCGTTGAACTTCAGGTCAAAGACATTGGCGGACTTCGTGGCGGCGGATTCGCCCATGACGAGATTCAGGGCCAGGGAATTGGAGCTGGAATTGACGACGAGCGTCGGCGCGCCGGCCAGGAGCCAAGGTTGGGTGGAGAGGTTGACGGCCTTGATGTCGAGCGTCTCGCCGGCCAGTTGCGGGACGCGCATGCCGTTGACGATGACCTCCCCCACGACGAGGGTCGGGCTGCCGTCGATCAGGTGCGAGGCCTTGACGCGGCGGTAGCCCAGTTCCGCGATCTCGCGCTCGAGCCGCTCCTGCAACGACTCGTCCGTCGGAGCGCCGCCCTCCTGTTCCGGGCCGGACATCTTCTCCATCCAATCCCGGATCTGGCGCAGGCGGTCGCGCCACTTTTGAGCGTTCTCGAGGTAGTCGTCGATGCCCTTGGCCCCGTCGGTGGAGGGGGCGGGCGCCGCAGCTTCGGGCGTCTTCCCGACTAGGCGGCCGGGGACTTTTCGCTTGTCGCCGGTGGAGGCGTCGGTGATCACCACGCGGTCGAGTTGGATGCGCTTGCGCAGGAGATTGGCGCCGCTGACGTCGGCCTCCAGGCTTGCGGCGCGGAGGAGGTCGGTGTCGAGGGCGTTCGGGTCCGCCAAGGCGAGGTCGGCGACATGCAGTTTGTTCTCCTTGAGGTCCAGTTCCGCGCTGCCGACATCGACGGTGGCGCCGTTCGCGCGCTCCAGTCCGCGGCGCAGCGCCGCAGTCATGATCTGCTCGCCGAAGAACGCCTGCGCGCAGAAGACGACGACGAGGGTCAGGATTGCGGCGACGACTCCCAGCGGACGGACCGGATTGCCCACCCAGTTCTGCTTGTCGAGGATCTCCTGGTAGGACTTCTTGATCTTGCCGCCGATGAAGATGAACTTGCAGGCCTTGACCCAGGCTTTCGTGTTGAATTCCTTGAACTTCTCCGAGGCCTCGTCCAGCTCGGTCATCTTCTTCCGGAAGGCGTCGATCGACCTCACGGTCGCGAAACCGAAGGCCGCGCCGAACGCCGTCCCCATGACCAATCCGCCGGCGGTCACGTAATACTCGAGGCCGAACAGCGCAAAAACCGGGGCGTTGATCAACCCCTTGAACAAGGGTTGGGTGGGCCCGTCCAGCAGGAAGCGGCCGACCGCGAAAGTCAGCGGCATGAGCGCCAGTGAGAGCAGCTTGGCGGCAATGGCGGCGAAGGCTCCGAGGACGAGGTTCGCGTTGAGGATGAGCAGCGCCAGCAGGATGGCGATCAGCGCGCCGGGCGCCTGCTGCAACCCGGGCATGAAGGCGGCAACCGACATCAGGATGCAGGCGGAATAGAGCTGGAACGGCGTCGCCGTTCCCCGAAGAATCTTGCCAAGCTTGCGCGTGATCATGACGCCGCACCTATAACCCGGCGCCCCGGCAAACTCAAAGTGTTTGCTGTGGGGGCAACACGACGGGAACGGTGATCTTCGAGGACGACACGGCGATGCTCGAGGCTTCCGGTTTCCATCGGGGCCGCATCCTGGATTGAATCCCGAAGCGGACCCCGGATCTCAAGGCCGCGTCTCAAACCGGAACCCGTAGACCTTGGCCCGCGCGCCTTCAAGGACGACCCGGACGCGGCGGCCCTCCAGGTCCTTCACGTTCCCGTATTCCTCCCAGGAAACGCGAGCGCCGGTGGAGTTGATCTGGAGGACCTTGCAGGCGTCGGTCTCGAAGCCGGGGAGGGGGAGGCCCCGGTCATCCCGGAGCCCAACGCGGATGTGTCCGAGGGCGCCTGTGTCGAGGTTCAGGAGCAGGTCGGCTCCATCGACCGCGACCTCCGCCGTTGTCAGCGAACCGCCCCGCCAGTCAAAGTCCGCGGAGACGAAACCGTCGACGCGTTGGATGTAGCGGCAGATGACGCCGTCGGTCCGCCGCTTGCGGGCCTCGACGTCGCCGTGCTTCGTGCGATAGGCGGTTCCGTATTGCCAGAGTTCGTCGTCGCGCACGATCAGGCCGGGGCCTAGATAGGCCATGTTCGCGGTCTCCGATCCGGGCGGGCCGAGGGAGACGTAGGGGGCGCGGTCGTAGCGATGCCATTGGAACCCGTCGCGACTGCCGATGAACTGGACTTCCAAGCGGCCCTCGCTGGTTCGCCCCTCGCGTTGAAAGAAGGAGGGGAAGCCGACATACCAGCGCGGGTCCAGCGGATAAGGCTCGATGGAGTTGGTGTAGACGTCGGAGTTGGGCGGGTCCTGTCCGTCGGTTTCCAGGACCGTCGGGAACTCGTCGCCAATCACCGGGGCCTTCTCGCGGCCCCAGAGGTATAGGCTCTTTTCCGAAGGGCCGGTCTTCATCGGCGTTGTGAGATCGGGGACATCGGCGCGGACGACGGTGCGATAGAGGCGGCGGTCGCCGCGGCGTTCCCAGGCGCGGAGGTAGAGGGCGTAGGAATCCGTTCGCGCGTCCCAGAACGTGATGGCCTGGCTGTCCGCGCCGAGGCGGAGCAGGGGAGCCGGGTCGCGTTTCCAGTGAAGTCCGTCCGGCGAATGAAAGCGGACCATGCCCTCGCCCCAGACGTGGCTGAGATAGATGAAACGCTCGTCCTCGCCGGTCGCGCGGGGATCGACGAACGGGGCGCCCTCCAGAGTTGTCAGGCCGACAAGGTTATTGGCGCGGGTTCCCTCGTGTTCCACGATGCCGAGGTCGGGTTTGGTCCAGTGCACGCCGTCCTCGGACTCGGCGTAGGCGACGTTCTTGCGGTTCTGTGCGTCGCGACAGATGTACCACATCCGCAACCGGCCGCCTTCGTCGCGAACGGTGGAATACAACGTGATCATCAACCGCTCCCAGGGCCGGTCAGGCCGGAGAACCGTCTCCTCCCTGCGCGGGGGATTCACCCGCAGTTCGACGCCTTCCGCTTGCGTGACAAACGCCGGATCGAGAAAGAGGTGGCGCGCGCCTCCGGCGAAGAGCGCCGCGGGCGTCGCCAGGGTCAGAAAGCCGAAAAGGAGAAACAGCCTGCGCATTCCGGAAGAGTCGCTGGAAAGACGCCGCGGGTCAGCCTCGAAAACGGCGCGGGTGTTCGCCTGATTCCGTATTCCCATTCGGCCGGGGCGCTCAAACCCCGAGCAGCTTGCGGTAGGGCGACCCCTCGTTCTGATCGACGCGTTCGGGGCGGCCCTTGTGCTGATAGACAAGGCGGGTGTGGTCGATGCCGAGGAGGTGAAGGATGGTGGCGTGGAGATCGTGGACGTGGAGCCGGTCCTGGATGGCGTAGAGGCCGAGGTCGTCGGTGGCGCCGTAGGTCCGGCCGCCCTGGACGCCGCCGCCGGCCATCCACATGGTGAAGCCGGTGGGGTTGTGATCGCGGCCGTCGCCTTTTTCGCTCATGGGCGTCCGGCCGAACTCGCCGCCCCAGATGACGAGGGTCTCATCCAGCAGACCGCGAGACTTGAGATCGGCAAGCAGTCCGGCGATGGGTTGGTCCACCGCGCGGCAGAGCGCCGGGTGCTTCTTTTCGATGTCGGTGTGGCTGTCCCACTTGCTGCCGGCGCCGCTGTAGAGTTGGATGAAGCGCACGCCGCTTTCGACGAGCCGCCGGGCGAGGAGGCAATTGCGGCCGAAGGTGGCCGTGGTCTTGTCGTCCATCCCGTAGAGTTTGCGGGTTGCCTCGCTTTCCCGGCTCAGATTGACGACGCCGGGGGTCTCCGCCTGCATCTGGTAGGCGAGTTCGTAGCTCCGGATGCGGGCCTCCAGTTCGGTGTTGCTGTCGCGGCCGGCGTTGTAGCTGCGGTTGAGCGCGGCCAGCAGGTCGAGCTTGTCGCGTTGCCGACGGCGATCGACGCCCTTCGGGTTGTCGAGGTATTTGACGGGCGCGCCGTCGGACTTGAATTCGATGCCCTGGTACACGGCGGGCATGAAGCCGCTGCCCCAGTTGCGCACGCCGTTCACCACGGTCGAGCCGCTGTCCTTGATGACCACAAACGCGGGCAGGTTCTCATTTTCCGTGCCGAGTCCGTAGGAAGCCCAGGCTCCGAGCGACGGTCGGCCTCCGAAGATGGAGCCGGTGTTCATGGAACAGACGCCGCCCGCGTGGTTGATGCCGCTGGAGGCGCAGGAGTGGATCACCGCGAGGTCGTCGGCGTGCTGGGCCACCTGGGGAAACCAGTCGGAAACCCACAGGCCGCCCTGACCGTGTTGCTTCCACGTGCGCGGGCTGACGAGCAGGGGCGACTTGCCTTCGCCCGCGGCGGTGAGCGGCGCCTTGAAACTGTCGGGCAGCGTCTGGCCGGCGAGCTGGTTCAGCAACGGCTTGCGGTCGAAGGTGTCCAGGTGGCTGGGGCCGCCCTCCATGAACAGGAAGATGACGCTTTTTGCCTTGGTGATGTGATGGGGCAGGGGCGAGACCTGCGCCGAGGCTCCCTCGAGTGAGGCGAGGGCGAGCGCGCCGAATCCACAACCTGCCGTTTGCAGAAATTCACGGCGGGAAGCGGGGAGGTCCATGTTGTTACAGGGCATGTCTCGGCTTCAGTGAAGGTAAAAGAACTCGTTGGAGTTCAGCAATGCCTGACAGAGATCGGTCATGGCCTGCCGGAGGGGATCGCTCGCCAGGGCGTCGCCTTCAACCCCGTCCCAGGCAAACTGCGGGCCCGGCGCATCCGCGGCGCGCCAGAGGACCAGGCCGTCCTCCCATTTCGCGGGGTTGTCGCTGAGGCGATCCTCGGGAATACGGCCGGGCGCAACGCGAAGCGCCTCGATTTCGCCGTTCCATTGGCGCGTGATGCGACGGACGCTCTGGCCGCCCAGGACGATCGGATAATCGCCTTGCCCCAGCTTGGAGAGGTCGTTCATGGGCACGATGGCTGTTTCCGCGGTTGCTCCCGGTTCCTCGAGATCGCGCAGGGTGAAGACGACCTCGCGGCGCGATCCGGCGACCTGCACGACCAGATGTTGCCGTCTTTTCACCGGGAGGCGGAGGTTGGATGCGACGATCTGATAGCCGGGGTTGCCGTTCTTGTCCTCGCCGACCAGTTGCACGAGGATGTTGCGCGGCTGGAAACGGGATTTCACGCCGGTGACATCGATGCTCCAGCCCAAGCTCTTCTTGTCGCCGTTCCAACGGGTGGCGAGCGTGCGCGTTTCGGCGTTCTGGTCGATGTCTTCGAGGTTTACGATGGCCTCGACCGTGAAGTCGTCGCCTTCCCTGGCGTTCACCCGGGTCACAAGGCGCTCGCGTTTGCTGCCAATCTTGAACAGGCCGCGCGAGGCTTCCGTCCCGGACTTCGCGGCTCGGGCGCGTTCGCGTCCGGTCGCCCGGACGCGCTGCTTGAGGAACGCTTCCGCGGTCCTTCGTTCCTCGTCGCGGGGAAGGCGTCCCAGGATTGCCAGCCACGCGTCATCGGCGCTCTTTGCGCGGGAGGCGAGTTTGCTGGCGCGGGCGAGGACCCATTCGCCGTTGAGCAGTTGCAGGGCCTGTGTCGGCGTGGTGGTGCTCTGTCGTTTCGAGGCGCTGGCGAAACCGGCAGGCATGTCGAGGGCGGCTAACAAGTCGTCCGGGCGATTGCGCTTCTTGCGCGTGTAGATCGAGCGTCGCGTCCCCGTGCCGTCGGCGGAGGGGCCGCCGGTCTTGAGGTCCAGTTCGCCGCTGACTGCCAGCATGGCGTCGCGGGCCTGCTCGGCGTCGAGTCGGCGCGGCCGAAAACGCCAGAGGAGGTTGTTCGAGGGATCGACCCTGGCGATCGTTGTGTCCGGTTCGCGCCGCGTGGTCTGGCGATAGGTAGCGGAGAGCATGATCTCGCGGTGCAAGGGCTTGAGACGCCAGCCGCCGGCCACGAATTTCGCCGTGAGATGGTCGAGTAATCCGGGGTGGGTGGGCCGGTCGCCCAGCATGCCAAATTCGTTCGCCGAGGCGACGATGCCGCGCCCGAAATGATACTGCCAGACGCGGTTCACGATGACGCGGGTGGCGAGCTGGTTGTCCGGTCGCGTGATCCAGTCGGCGAGCGCTGTGCGGCGTCCGGTCGAGGTTTTGGACGGTGTGATCGTTGGCAGGTCCGGCGCAACGACCGATGGGAAGCCCGGAGGGATCTCCATTTCGCCCTTGCGAGTGTCGAGCGTGTTGGGCGGCGCTTCCGCAGCGGCGTCAGTGGCGACGAAGGCCTCCATCAAGGGCTTCGGTTTCAGGTGGTCGAATTTCTTTAATTCCGCCTGAAGCTCCTGGTATGCCTTCTTCGCCGGGTCGGACTTGAGGTCCTTGGTCGCGTTGAATTGGCCGCGCGCGAACTCCAGTTGGCGTTCGCAGAAGCCGGCGAGTTGCCTTTCCAACGGCGCGCGTTCGTTCTCGGGTTTGAGCGTCAGCGCCTGCAGGTCCTCGGGGAAACTCTTGCGCCAGGTTTCGACCTTCCTGCTGATCGCCTCCCGGGTGAGCGCGTCGATCTTCGCGCGGATCTCCGCGGTGGCTGTTTCCCATTTGGCCAGTTGTTCGTCGTGGATCCGCTTTTCCTTTGGCGTGGCCAGCTTCATGTCCACGCGCCAGTGCACGGGCGTGAAGAAGGCGCGCAAGCGGTAGTAATCGCGTTGCAAGATGGGGTCGAACTTGTGGTTGTGGCAGCGCGCACAGCCCATGCTGAGGCCCAGGAAGACCTCGCCCGTGGTGTCGGTCATGTCCGCAAGGATCACTTCCCATTGGCCGCGGATGTCGCGCAGGTTGTATTCGTAGACCGGGTGACGCAGGTAGGCGGTCGCGATGAGCACGTCCGGATCGTCGGGCGCGATCTCGTCGCCCGCGAGCTGTTCGCGCACGAACTGGTCGTAGGGTTTGTCGTCGTTGAACGACTGGATGACGTAGTCGCGGTAGCGCCAGACTGTCGGGCGGTAGGCGTCCTGGTTGTAGCCGTCGCTCTCCGCGTAGCGCACCAGGTCCAGCCAGTGTTGGGCCCAGCGTTCGCCGTAGCGCGGGCTGGCGAGCAGAGCGTCCACGAGCTTTTCGTAGGCCTTCGGATTGGTGTCTTTCGCGAAGGCGTTGATCTGCGCCGCGCTCGGCGGCAGGCCGTGCAGGTCGAAATACGCGCGCCGGATCAGTTCCCGCCGGTCCGCCTCGGGAGCCGGGGTGAGCTTCAATTCGGCGTGTTTCCGGGCGATGAAACGGTCGATGTCGTTGCGCGCCCATTTTCCCCCGGCCATGGGCGGCTTTACGTTTGTCACGGGTTGGAAGAACCAGTAGCCGCGTTGCTTCCGGGTGAAGCCGCCGGCCGTGACGACCATCTGACCGGAGGCGTCTTCCGGCCAGGGCGCGCCGATCCTGATCCATTTCTCCAGAACAGCGATCTCGGCATCCGGCAGTTTTTTCTTCGGCGGCATCTGGAAATCGGGATTTTCATGCCGCACAGCTTCGATGAGCGGGGACGCTTCCGGCTTTCCCGGAATCAATGCCGGCCCGGTGTCGCCGCCGGTTTTCAGGTAGCCGATGTGATCCGCCCGCAGTCCGCCTTTCTGCTTCGTTCCGCTGTGGCATTCGTGGCAGCGCTTCACCAGGATGGGCCGCACCTCGTTCTCGAAGAATGTCAACGCCGCCCGCTGCGCGTCGTCGGCCGATGAAATGGAAACGAACGCAAAGGTCAGAGCCTGGAGCAGGGAATAAAAACCGGGTCGGTTCACGATCAGGTTTCGGCGATGGCGGGAGGCGGTTGGTTCCACACGCTCCAGCATGGGCGTTCGTCCGATGGGAGGCCGCGGTGAAGGAACTGTTGTCGGTTCATGGAGGGACCATGGACGCGGCGCGCGTGTGTTTCAAGAACCAGACACGCCGGGAATTTGGCATGGGCGGACTCCAGTTTTGAGCGTCACCGCCCTGGCGGCTGCGCGTTTCTCCGCTCGCTCTGGCCGAAGAATGGGCCAATCGGCGGGCTGGCCCCACCTTGGTGGGATATTGCTGCAAGCCATCCTGGAGTAGGGTGGATCTTGGTTACGGAGCGTTCTCGATGACCGCCCGGTAGTAGCGGTGATCGGCCGGAGGCGCGGGATCGGTGACGGTCTGAGGCGAGCCATCCCCGGTCAGTTGCAGCAACGGCAGCCATGAGGGCGGCCGCAGGGAATCCGTGTATTGAATCTCGTAGTTGAAACCGTCGAGCGTCAGGAATTGAAAGCTGAAGGTTTCGTCACCGGGGGAGGTTTGGAAGAGGACGTGGACGCGGTCGTTGACCAGGGCGAAGGCCCGGGCTCCGTAAGCGGGTTCGAGGATGACGCCATTGCCGGCGTCAAGGCCCGTGATCGAGGCGAAGCTCCCGGTTCGCGAGGCGTGGGAAAGCGCGGCGAAGAAGTCGGTGGGCGAGGGTTCGAAGGCGTTGATGAACCGGACGTCCAAGCCTCCGTCCAGGGAGGCGGCCCCGGTGATGGCGAGTTGGTCGTGACCGACGATGGGAGCCGCGCCGCCGATTTCGATCTCCAGTTTCCCGGTTGCCGACTGGGTGTAGTCGCCCTCGATCCGGAGTATTCCCAGTGGCGTTCCCGGTTGAACCTGCCCGCTGTTGACGACTGACGCGAAGATGTCGCCGGCGCCCCGGATGATCGATCCGGCGTCGCACTGCAGGGATCCGCCATGAACGCGGCCGCCGTCGATGTCCAGAGTGACGCCCTGAAGCGCGCTGTCGCCAAGGCGCACGGTTCCCGCGCAGTCCACGAGGATTCCGGCGCGGACGCCGGCAAGAGTCGCCAGGGAGGACATGCGGATCACGCCGCCCGAGCTTGTCTGAAAGACGAGGGGGCCGCCTCCATTGACGCCGCTGCCGCCGCCTTCCGCCGAGGTCAGGCCGGAGAGGTCGATCTCCCCCAGGTTTGAGGCGGAGAGGGTCTGCCGGATCGCTCCCAACCCGCTGAAGACCGCGGTCAGACTCTGGATCGAAGACAGGTCGAGTCGCGAACCCTCGCCGTCCACGGAGAAGAGTACGCGCTTCTCGTTCGTGCTGTTGCCTCCCGAGGAATCATAGGTCGTGACGCCCGGTGACAGCGTGTAGACCGCGCCGCCTTCAATGGTCGCCCCGTCCGGCAAGGTGACGCTGCCGTTCTGGAATGTCCCGAGGTTGGCGATCCGCCGGACGGCATTGGCCGGCGGCCGGAGGTGAAGCCGGTCGGCGCTGGTCAGCGCGGCGAATGTGAGGTCGGCGTCATCGAAGTTGAACAGGACGCCCGCGGCGTTTCCGAGGACGCCGGCCACGTTGGAAAGGTCGATCAGTCCGCCCGTCGAGGTCCGGAATTCCAGCGGGCCGCCTCCATTGGCTCCGCTGCCTCCGCCGGCGATCGACGTCATACCCGAAAGATCGATCGCGCCCCCGTTTTTCGCTTCCACCAGGAGCAGGATGCCGCCGAGGCCGCTGTAGTTGGCGGTGATCGATTTCAGCGGGGAGAGGTCCAAGGTCGTGTCCGGACCGTCCGCCGAGAACAACGTGCGTTTCTCGTTCGTGCCGACGCCGCCGGAGGAGTCATAGGCAGTGACCGCCGCCGGCAGCGCGTAGGCGGCGCCGGCGGTCAGAAGAAAACGGGAATGATCGATGTTCGCCAGATTGGCGGCGGTGAATAGGCCGGACCCCGAGAGTGAGACAGAGGTGTTCAGCAGATTGACCAGGGAAGGGCAGGCGGCCGACGCGCCGGGCGGAATGACGAGGGAGCTGTCGCGCAATTCGTTGAGTTGGGGCGCGTCGAAGACGGAGCCTTCCGGCAGACTGACATTGACGCGGCCCGCATCTGCCAGTTGCGGGAGGCTGAGGAGGGCCGCATCGGTCGAGAAGGCGATGCCCTTGCCGTTGCCGGTCGCGTTCTGCAGGGAGTCCAGCAGGATGTTCCCGCCGGTCTGGACGCGCAGTTCGAGGGGGCCGCCGCCGTTGGCGCCCGTGCCGCCGCCCGCCAGGGAGGTCAGGCCGGACAGATTCAACACGCCGTTGTCGGTCGCCTCCGCCAGGATGCGCAGTCCGCCCAACCCGCTGAAGTTGGCGGTGAAGGAGATGAGGCTGGAGAGATCGAGGACAGATCCGGCGCCGATCACCGAGATGATCGTGCGTTTTTCGTTCACGCCGACGCCTCCGGAATGGTTGTAGGTCGTCGTCCCGGCGGGCGCGGCAAAGACTCCGCCGCCGCGGATGAAAAAGCGCGTGTAATCGAGGCTGGTCACCGCCGGCAGCAGGATGGCGGAGCCGCTTCCATCAACCGTCAACCAGCCGCTTGCAAAGGACGACGCCATGGGGAAGGACAGGGAGCCGCCTGCCAGAGCGGTCAATCGCGCGCCGTCGATCGTTGCGGCGCCGGCCGCCGTCAGCGCGGCGGTTGCTCCATCGGTCGTCAGGCCGACGCCCGAACTCACGGTCAGCGAGCCGGCGATCGTTGAGGCTCCGCTCGTCAGCGTCAGGCTGCCTCCGGAAAGGGCGAAAGACTCGGCGCAGGTCAGGCTGCCGATGCTTGTGGCTCCCGCCGCGTGCACGACCGTGATTTCGCCCGCCGGATCGTCGATGATCACGTCTGCGTCGGCGCCGGGCAACGCGTCCCCGGCCCAGTTGAGCGGATCGGACCATGAGGAGCCGTCGCCCCCGCCGTCCCAGGTGACAGGTTGGGCGGAACTTTTTGCTGCGAGAAGCGGCGACAATGCCATGGCGACGAGAATAAGGCGGATCACAGCAAATGATCGAAGCATGATTCGGGCCGTTTGTAAAAACGGGGAACGACAAACGCGCGAGTCCGCCGTGAGGCATCGCGGTCGCGCCTGTCTGATTCCTTGCAAGCAACGTCAACCTTTGCCCGCCGGCGCGCCGCGGACGAGAATCTGCCGGGTCGTATGTCGCAGTTCATTTATGTCGCCCTTGATTCCCGCGGGAAGGAAACGCGGGGTTCATTGAATGTGGGAAGCCAGTCCGAGGCCATCCGCCGGATCAAGGAGTTGGGCCAGTTTACCACGAGGGTCGGTTCCGTTCGCGTGGCCGAGCGCTCCAAACCGGCGTCGAAGCCGGCATCCGCCGTCTCGGGGGGCGGGGCGGGGCGGCGGTTCACGGTTTCTCTGCCGCTCTTTCAAGGCGGCGTGAAGCCCAAGATCCTGACCGCATTCACCCGCCAACTGGCCACGCTGGTTGACGCGGGGATGCCGCTGTTGCGCGGCTTGAAGATCCTGGCCGAGGAGGAGACGAACCCGCGATTGCGCGCGGTCACGGAGGACATCATGGATTCGATCGAGGGCGGCGGCTCTCTGAGCGAATCGATGGCCCGGCATCCGCGCGTGTTCAACAAGCTATACGTGAACATGGTCAAGGCGGGGGAACTGGGCGGGGTGTTGGAGGTGGTGTTGGTCCGGTTGTCGGAGTTCCTTGAGAAGGCGCAGCGGATCAAGGGCAAGGTGATCAGCGGCATGTTCTATCCGGTCGCTGTGCTGGTGGTGGCGGCGGCCATCCTGTCCCTGTTGATGATCTACGTCGTCCCGAAATTTCAGGACATCTTTGCGGACCTGAGGAACGGCCGGCCCATGCCGGCGTTCACGGTCGCCGTGCTACAGATCAGCCAAACGATCCGGGATCACCTGTTGGGGGTGGTCGGCTGCATCGCGATCGCGCTGTTCCTGCCGATCCTCGACCTGATCAACAACGGGATCTGAGACCGGGGTTTGAAATAATGGTGGGGCGAGTTGTTCTCGATGAGCCGCTTGAGGGCAGGCTCACGTCGGCTCACTGGGGACAGTTCGCCCCACCTTTTGAGGCGTTCCGATGTTCACGCCCGATCCGGAGCTCCCTGCGGAGGAGTTGAACTTCCCTCCTCCCTGCGGCATACCGTCGACATGCAACGGTTCGCGCCCTCTTTCGCCGCGCTTCTTGCCGCCATCCTTCCCGCCGTCATGCCTGCAACGGTTCGCGCGGCGGAGCGGCCGAACGTCTTGATCATCGCGATCGACGACCTGCGAGACTACCTCGGCTGCTACGGGGCTGATTTCGTGAAGAGCCCGCACATCGACGCGTTGGCGGCGCGGGGGACCTTGTTCGAGCGGGCCTATTGCCAGATGGCGCTTTGCGGGCCGTCTCGCAGCAGCGCCTTCAGCGGCCTGCGGCCCGATTCCCTGCGCGCCTTCGGCAACAAGACGCACTTCCGCGCGCATTGGCCGAACCTGGTTTCGCTGCCCCAGCATTTCAAGCAGAACGGCTACCGCACCAAGGGAATCGGCAAGGTCCTGCACAACACCCACACCGACCCCGCATCCTGGACGGAGCCCTTCGTCTATCCGGTCGATCCCCAATACGCCGCGAAGGAAAACCTCGGCCGCCGCGCGCTCATCGACGGCCTCCATCCGGAGAACAAGGCCAACCCGCTATTCGAGGCGCCGGATGTTCCCGACGAGGCCTATCGCGACGGGTTGAGCGCGCGGGAGGCGCGGGAATCGCTGCGCGCGTTTGCCGGCGACAAGCGGCCGTTCGTGCTCTTTGTCGGATTCCACAAGCCGCACAGTCCTTTCAACGCGCCGAAGCGGTATTGGGACCTGTATGAGCGCGCGACGGTCCCGCTGGCGCCGAACATGTTTCCGCCGCGCGGTTCGCCGCCCTTCGCCTCGAAGAACAGCGTCTACCTCGGCAGCTTCAAGGACATGCCGGACGATGGAAAATTCCGAGGTGAGCTCGCCCGCGAGGTCACCCACGCCTACCTCGCCTGCGTCAGCTACATCGACGCCTTGGTCGGCGGGGTGTTCGCGACACTGGACGAATTCGGCTTGGCGGAGAACACCGTGATCGCGCTCTGGTCGGACCACGGCTACCAACTCGGCCACCATGACATGTGGTGCAAACACTCGAATTTCGAGACCTCCGCGCGGATCCCCTTCATCCTCCTCGATCCCCGGAAGGCGGGCGGCGTCCGCATCCAGGCTCCGGTGGAGCTGGTTGACCTTTATCCCACGCTGGCGGACCTCGCCGGTCTGCCCGCGCCGCCTCATACGCAGGGCCGCAGCCTCGCTCCCGCCATGCGCGATCCGGCCGCGTTCGAGCGTTTCGATTCCGTCGCCTTCACCCAGTTCAACCGCGCGGGTTGGCGCGGTCGCTCCCTGCGGACGAAACGCTTCCGCTTCACCGAGTGGTTCAACGTGCGAAAAGGCGAGACACTCCATGAACTCTACGACCACGAATCCGATCCGCTGGAGAACATCAACCGCGCCGCCGATCCGGAATACGTCGACGCTCTTAAGCAATTGAAGGAACGGCTGCGTAAGGAATGGCCGGAAGCCCTGGCAGCGCCCCGCGAGCCGTCCGCCGCCGAAGGCCTGATCGACAAGACACGCTCTTGAGGTGGGAAGGCTCGCAGGAGAACGTCGATTCGGCAGAGGTGGGGCTAAACCGTTCCAGCTCTCCCGCTTCCAGACATGAGCCCGAGATTTCGCTCCGCTTCAGGTCAGATGCGGCAGGGCGAGGGTGGCGAAACCGAGGACCAGCATGAAGCCGCACATATCGGTGACAGTGGTGAGGATGGGGCCGGAGGCGAGGGCCGGATCGAGGTTGAACCGCTTCAGGATGAGCGGGATCAGGCCACCGAGGCAGACGGCGACCATGGTGTTGATCATCAGGGCGCCGCCCACGACGCCCCCCAACCACGGGTTCCCCTTCCAGAGCAGCGCCACCAGGGCGAGCAGGAGGCCCAGGGCCAGTCCGTTTATCAGCCCGACCTGAAGCTCCTTGAGCAGGACGCGCATCAGGTCCAGCGGGCGGACCAAGCCCAGGGTCAGCTCGCGGATGCTGACCGCCACGGCCTGGCTGCCGGAGCAGCCGCTCATGTCGCTGATGATCGGCAGGAAGACCGCCAGCGCAATGACCGCCGAAAGCGTGTCCTGAAACATCGCGATAACGCTCGCGGCCATGACGTTCAGCCCGATGTTGACGCTCAGCCAGGAAAGGCGCCGGCCGGAGCGCACCGTCAAAGGCATGGATCGCAGCTCCTCCTTGCCGCTCAGACCGCTGACCTTCAGGAAGTCCTCGGCCGCGGCCTCGACCTCCGCCTCGGCCACGTCCTCGGCCAGGACCACGCCGACGAGCCGCTCCTCCGCGTCCACCACCGGCGCGCCGACGAAATGGTGGTCGTCGAAGAAGCGCGCCAGCTCCTCCCGGGTCATGTCGTGGTGCACAAAGAGGGGCTTGCTCAGCATGATCTCGGCGACGCTGCGACGGGAGGGGTTGAGCAGCAGGTCGCGCAGCCGGAGAACGCCGGCAAGGCGGGCGTCTTCGTTGGTGACGTAGGCGTATTGCACGTCGAAGTCCGAGTATTCCTCGGCGTTGGTCCGCATGTCCTCGACGACGTCCCGGACGGTGGCGGTCGCCGGATAGGCGAGGAACTCCGTGCGCATCAGGCCGCCGGCGGAATCCTCGTCGTAGGCGAGCAGTTGGCGGGCTTCGGCCGCCTGCTCCGGCTCCATTTCAGCCAGGATGTCCTCGGCCTCCTGGGGTTCAAGGTCGCCCAGCACGTCGGCCAGGGTGTCACTGGGCAGTCCCTCGATGATGTGGGCCGCCTTGTCCGGCTCCAGGCCGTCGACGATATCGACCACCTGCGCGTAGGGGATCTGCTCAAGCAGGTCTGCCGCCTGTTCGGGATCGACGATGACCATCAGCTTCTCGCGCTGTTCCTCGTCGAGGCGGTCGATGGCGCGCGCGGCGTCGGCGGTATCCAGCGATTCCAACAATGCCGCGGCGGCCTCGGAATCGTCGCGCTCGATGGACTCGGCCAGGGTGATCCAGGGCTGCTCGAGCTGTTCCTCGGTGATCGGTTCTTCGGTTTCGGTCATGGGGTCGCAGGGTGGACGGTCCCGGCGGGGATGTGCCCCGGCCGGAGCGGACCATAGCAGCCCGCCGCCGTGGGGGAAAGCAGCTGGCGGGCCAGATCGGGGCGGGAAGGTCGAGGATCTGGAGGGGCGTTGCTGTGTGGGGCTGAAAGCCCCATCGCGCACAGCGTGGGCCTTCAGTCCGAAATCGGAATCGTTCGCGGCTTCGCGGGGCGCCCAAGCAGATCGCTGCCCCCATCCTGCTGTTCACTCGGTTGGCAAGTTGGCAAACGATTTAGCGCCGGTGGCGGCGAAGCTCTCCCCGGCGCCGGTAGGAAGCGGTTCTTGAACACGTTTTTCGGCGTTATTGAAGGAATTTGCCACAATGTCGGAGCTTGGCACGCCGCTCGCTAAAGGTTGGCCGTCGGATGAATTTCAATCCCTTTGGCTCCACAATTTCCAACGACGTCTCGACCGTCGACTGGCTGCCCATCCCGGAAGGCGCGCTTGCGACGAACGCGCTTGCGACGGCGCTGCTGGTCGTGGTCACGGCGCTGACCCGCTGGCTGCTGCAGCGCCTGATCGTGCGCGGGAAGCGGCCGGTGGAGCAGCGGCGGCGGCTGGTGGTCGCCCTGCGCAATGGCATGTTGCTGGCCCTCTTCGTCGGGCTTGTGGCGATCTGGGCGCGGGAGCTGCGGCCTTTTGCGATCACGTTGCTGGCCGCGGCGGTGGCCTTCGTCATCGCCACCAAGGAAATCTGGCAGTGCGTGACCGGTAGCTTCATGCGGGCGGGCAGCTCGGCGTTTGCCGTGGGGCGCCGTATCGAGGTCAAGGGCATGCGCGGCGACGTCATCGACCACAATCTCTTCCATACGAACGTTCTTGAGGTTGGTCCCGGCTCCTCTTCGCACCAGTACACGGGCCGCACGATCATGCTGCCCAACAGCCTGTTCCTCGAGAATCCCGTCGTCTCGGACGCTTTCACCGGGCGTTACATCGTGCAGATCGCCGCCATTCCCCTGGCCAAGGGCGAGGACTGGAGCCGGGCGGAATTGCTGCTCCTGAAGATCGCCAACCAGGAATGCGCCGGCTACCTGGAGGACGCGCGTCGGACCTTCGCTCACCTGGAGTCGAAGAACTGGATCGAGGTCCCGTCGGTCGACCCGCGTGTGACGCTCAAGCTCCGCGACCCCAATGAGGTCACGCTCCTCCTCCGCGTGCCCGCCCCGGCGCGCCGGCAACGGGCCGTCGAGCAGCGCATCCTACGCCGCTTCCTTCGCGTGTTCTACGGCGCCTCGGAGGAGGTTGAAGCGCGTCCCGCGTCCGTGAACCGCGGCTTTTCCCCGGAATTCCCTGAACTCGAAACCCAGCAACTCATCGCCTCAGCCCTGACCGCCCAACCATGAAGATCGCCATCGTCTACAACCGCGACAGCAAACGCGTCATCAACCTCTTCGGCGTCCCCAACCAGGAACGCTACGGTCTGAAGTCCATCAAGCGCATCAGCGACGCGCTTGAAGCTGGCGGTCATCAGGTCAAGGCCTTCGAGGGCGACAAGGACCTCATCGACAACCTGGAGGAGTTCATGCCGCGCGTGGTGAAGGGGGAGCGGCCGGGCATGGTCTTCAACTTGTCCTATGGCATCCAGGGACAGGCGCGTTACACCCATGTTCCCGGCATGCTGGAGATGATCGGGTTGCCCTATGTCGGCTCCGGCCCGCTCGCGCACTCCCTGGCGTTGGACAAGGTCGTCTCCAAGATGATCTTCCGGCAGCACGGCATCTCCACCCCTGATTTTGCGGTGCTGGAGGAGCCCGGCTTCGAGGTTCCCGATCTCGAGTATCCCCTGATCGTGAAGCCCAAGAACGAGGCCGTCTCCTTCGGCATCCAGATTGTCAACAACGAGGCGGAACTGCGCGCCGGCGCGGACGCCATCTTCAGGAAGTTCGCGCAGCCCGTGCTGGTCGAGCGCTACATCGAGGGCCGCGAGATCAATGTCGGTCTGCTGGGCAACAATCCGCCCGAGGCGCTGCCGCCGGCGGAGCTGACCTTCGGCCAGGGCGGGCCGAACATCTACACCTATCAGGACAAGACCCGGAAGTCCGGGCGCGAGATCGGCATCGTCTGCCCGGCGCCGCTCACCGAGGAGCAGGCGGCCAAGGCCCGGCATCTCGCCCTGCGCGCCTTCTCTGTCCTCGGCTGCTTCGACTGCGCCCGCGTCGACATGCGAATGGATGCGGACGGCGAACTCCACGTCCTCGAAGTCAACAGTCTTCCCAGCATGGGCGAACACGGCTCCTACGTGGAAGGGGCCTCGAAGGCCGGACTCGATTTCCCCGGCCTGGTGAACCGGCTGGTGGAGGTCGCCGCCGCCCGCTATTTTGGCACGCCGAATCCGCCCGACCTGACCGCGCAGCGCCGCACTCCGGAGGAGAAGATCTTCAGCTACGTCACGCAGCGTCGCGACGACCTCGAGGAGCACGTGCAGCGTTGGGCCCGCCGCCGCAGCCACACCTCCGACCCTGTCGGCCTGCGCGCGGCCGCCAAGGAACTCGACGTTCAATACCGCGAGATTGGCCTCAAACCCGTTGAGGACCTCACTGACAAGCGCGTCGCCTGGACCTGGGAGACTTCCGGAGGATTCGAGGGGGGGACCCTGCTGATCCACCACCTCGACGTCCCGGTCTCGGCGTCGAACGAGATCCAGGCCTTTCGGCGCGAGCCTGAATGGCTGCACGGCGAGGGCATCGGCTCCTCCCGCGCGCCGCTCGCCACTGCGCAGTTTGCCCTGCGCGCCCTCAAGCACGCCCGGCGCCTCCGCCGCGCCAAGATCGGCGTCCTCTGCTACGCCGACGAGGGACGCGACGGCCGTTACTCGCAGGAGCTGGTCGAACGGGCTTGCGCCCGGGCGAGGAATGTCATCGTCCTGCGCCCCGGAAACGTCGGCGACCAGTTCGTCGCCGCCCGTCGGGGCCAGCGTCGTTACCAGTTGGTGGTCGAAGGGAAGCCGGTCCGGCTGGGCAAGGCCACGCACCGGGTGGAGGTGCTGCGCTGGCTGTTTGGGAAGCTGGAGGCCTGCTCGCGCCTTTCGTCCCGCAAGAACCGCATCGCGGTCTCGCCGTTGGAAATCTCCGCGGCGCATCTGCCGATGCTGCTGCCTCATCGCGCGACCTCGATGCTGCTGGTCACCTCTCCCGACGAGCGGACGGCGAACCGCATCGAGCAGGAGATGCGGGCGATCCTGAAAGACCGGAAGGTCGAGTGGGAGCTGGAGTTGATCTCCGACCGGCCGGCCATGAAGGAGCGGCGCGCCAACGCCCGCCTGATCCGTTCCCTGGAATCCATCGCCGCCGAATGGGAGATCCCGCTGGCGCGCGAATCCTCGGTCTGGCCCTCGGTGGCCGGTCTGGCCCCGACCTCGACCAGTGTCGTCTGCGGCCTCGGTCCCGTCGCCCGTGACATCTACACACCCGACGAAGCGGTCAGCCGCACAAGCCTCGTTCAGCGGACGCTGCTGCTTGCGCAGTTGCTCAACCGCGACGCCGTCAGCGCATGAACGCCCGCGCCGCCAACCTGGACACGGAAGGCTTGGAGTTGGGCGGTCGCGTCCATCGTCCGCAGCGCGTCGCGGTGTCGGCGCGGGGCATGGTCGCGGCCCAGCATTACCTGGCCACATGGGCGGGGGGGGAGATGCTGGAGGCTGGCGGCAATGCGATCGACGCCGCCGTGGCCGCCGCGTTTGCGCTGGGCGTCTGCGAGCCCGCGGCCTCCGGACTGGGCGGTCAGACGATGATGCTGATCCACCTCGCCGGGGAGGGCAGGACCATCGCCCTGGACGGCTCTTCCAAGGCGCCGCATCGTGCGACGCTCGATGCGGTCGAAACCAAGGCGGCGCGTCTCCGGGGGCACCGGGCGACGACCGTTCCCAGCTCTCCGGCTGCGCTGGGTCATGCGCTTGAGAGGTTTGGGACGCTTCCGCTCGCCAGGGTCATGGCCCCGGCGATCCGTCTGGCCGAGGGCGGCTATCCGGTCAGCGCCCTGCAGGCGGCGTTGACGAAACGCGAGTTGAAACACCTTCGCGCCGGAACGGCCGCCCCGTTCTTTCTCAAGAACGGCCGGACGCCTTACCGCGTCGGCGAGGTGTTCAAACAGCCGGTCCTGGCGGCCACCCTCAGCCGGATCGCGCGCCACGGCATTGAGACCTTCTACCGTGGCTCCATCGCAAAGAAGATCCACCGGGACATGCGGGCGAACGATGGCCTGCTGCACCTCGATGACCTCGCCCAGATTCCCTGGCCCATCGAACGCAAACCGGTCTCCTGCAAGTTCCGCGGGCATCGCGTCCTGACCTTCCCGCCGCCGGCGGCGGGGAGGACGCTGGTCGAGATGCTGCACATCCTGGAGCATTTTCCCGAGAAGCTCTGGAGCGCCGAGACGCCCAAGGGCGCCGTTCTCCTGGCCGAGTGCATCCGCCAGGCCTTTCTGGACCGGCGGGACCGCCCCTTCGATCCGCATTACTACCAGCAGGCCGAGCATCAACGGATGCTCAGTCCGGCCTACGGCCGGGAGCTGTCGGAGAAGATCCGCGGGCGAATGCGCAAGCCGCAGCGGCCTGGCGGCGGCGAGACCACACACCTGTCCGTCATGGACAAGGAGGGCAACGCCGTCGCGCTGACCCAGTCCATTGAACGCGTCTACGGCTCCTTCACCGCGTCGCCGGAACTGGGCTTCCTCTACAACAACTACATGTCGTGCTTCGAGACGGACGACATGACGCACCCTTATTACCTGCACCCGACCGCGGAACCCTGGGCCAGCGTGGCGCCGACCATCGTTTTTCGCGGGCGGCGTCCCTGGCTCACCATCGGCTCCCCGGGCAGCGACCGGATCACGCCGTCCATCGCCCAAGTCCTGCTGCGGCTGCATGCGGGGCAACCGCCCTTCGACGCCGTGGACGCGCCGCGGTTGCACTGTTCGCTGACGGGCGAGGTTTCCCTGGAAGCGGCGCGCATGCGGGACGACATACCCGCCGCGTTGATCCGGCACGGGTTCACCGTCAACGAGCGCGACCCTTATTCCTTCTACCTCGGCTGCGTGCAGATGGTCCTGCGCGAACGCGGCCTTTTCACCGGCGTTGCCGACCCCCGGCGCGACGGTTCCGCCACCGGCCCGCGCGCCTGGGAACCCCCACGATGAACAAGCTGCCCCTGCTGGTCTCCCTGCCGCATGCAGGGCTTTATGTTCCTCCTCGCGCGTGCGATCTCTGCATCCTTACTCCCGAACAGATCGCGGCGGACGGGGATGCCGGCGCGGCCGCGATCTATGGGCCGTTGAAGGAGCGCGTCGAGGTCTTCACCGCCACCGCCGTGGCGCGCGCGATCGTGGATCTGAACCGGCGGATCGACGACCGGAGCAAGGACGGCGTGATCAAGACGCACACCTGCTGGGACGAGCCGGTCTACCGCGGAGTTCTTCCGGACGAGGTGGTTGCCGAATTGTTGGAGAACGAATACCTGCCCTATCATGAACGCCTCACCGACGCTGCGAGTTGGGGGCTGAAGCTCGGCGTGGACTGTCACACCATGGCGGACATCGCGCCGCCGGTGGCCCCCGATCCGGGGAAGAAACGCCCCATGGTCTGCCTCGGCGACGACCATGGCCGGACCCTTCCGGCGCTGTGGATGGCCGGACTGGTTGCATCTTTCGAAGCCGCGTTCGAAACGCCGGTCGCGGTCAACAGTCCCTTCGCCGGCGGCCACATCACCCGAACCCACGGGCGGCAAATGCCCTGGGTCCAGGTGGAGATCTCCCGCGATCCCGTCCTGACCTGGGAGGAGTAGAGCGGGCGCGTCATGCGGGCGCTGGAAGAGTTCTGCCAGCGGACCTTCGCCGCCAAGCGGGCCGCCTGAGGACGGGGCTGTGTGCGATTGAGAAAGGGCGGCGAGCGTTTCCCTTCATTCTTCGCCGGCGCGTGGATGGAGCTGACGAAGGAACGGCTGTCCGCCTTCTTGCGAAGGCGGCCGCCCTTCTGCGCGCAACAGTCCGCGTCGCCCCGCGTTAGTCGTTGCGCGTTCGCCGCGCATCCTCCAAGAATCCTCTCTTGTTCGTCCGCGCCCGGCGCCGGGACGAGAAAGAAAAATGAAGATCCACCCCCTCTACCTCAATGGCGAGTTTGTCGAGACCGGCAGCTCGATCGACGTCATCAACCCCGCGACCTGCGAGGCCTTCGCGAAACAATCGACCGTGGATCGCGCCGGCGTGAAGCAGGCGCTGGAGGACGCGCAGGCCGCCTTCGACGGCTGGCGCAAGCTCACCGGCATGGCCCGCGCCGATTACATCTACAAGATCATCGACGCCCTCAAGGCCCGCGCGGACGAGTGCGCCGAGGTCATCGTCCGCGAGAACGGCAAACCTCTGCCGCAGGCGAAGGGCGAGTTGGGCATGACCATCGACCACCTGCGCTGGTATGCCGAGGAGGCGCGCCGCGGCTACGGCCGGACCATCCCCCACCAGCAGGACGGCAAGCGCCACATGACCATCAAGACGCCGATCGGCGTCGCCGCCGCCATTGCCCCGTGGAACTTCCCGTTGGTGTTGGCCGTGCGCAAGATCGCGCCGGCGCTGGCCGCCGGCTGCCCGGTGATTCTCAAGCCCGCCAGCGCGACGCCGCTGTCCGCCGTCATCTTCGCCGAGGCCTGCCACGAGGCCGGCCTGCCCAAGGGCGTGTTCCAGTTGGTCGCCGGCAAGGCTTCGGAAATCTCGGCCGAGTTCCTCGAAAACCCCATCTGCCGCAAGATCTCCTTCACCGGCTCCACCGAGGTCGGGCAGGTCCTCATTGAAGGCGCGGCGAAGGACATCAAGCCGCTTTCCCTCGAACTTGGAGGCCACTCGCCCGTGCTGGTCTTCGACGACGCGGATCTCGACAAGGCGGTCGAGGGGACGCTGATCGCCAAGTTTCGCAACACCGGCCAGTCCTGCATCGCCGCCAACCGTATCTACGTGCAGAAGGGCATTCACGATCGTTTTGTGGAGAAGGTCATCGAGAAGGTGAAGGCCATGAAGGTGGGCGAAGGTTTCGAGGAGGGCGTGGAGATCGGCGCGATGATCGACGAAAAGGCGCTTAACAACACCCTGAACCATATCGCCGACGCCCAGGCCAAGGGAGCGAAGCTGCATTGCGGCGGCAAACGCGTCGAGGGCTTGCCCGGTCTCTTCATGGAGCCGGCTGTCCTCACCGAGGTGCCGGATGAAGCGATGGGCATGTGCGACGAGAGCTTCGGTCCGGTCGCCTACATCAATTCCTTCGAGACCGAGGAGGAGGCCGTGACCCGCGCCAACGACACCCGTTACGGCCTGGCCGCCTACGCCTTCACCGAGGACATGTCCCGCGCCTTTCGCCTGACCGAGGCGCTCGAGGCCGGCATGATCACCATCAACGACGGCGTGCCCACCACGACCCAGTGCCCCTTCGGCGGCGTCAAGCAGAGCGGCTGGAACCGCGAACTCGGCATCGAGGGTATGGACGCTTTCATGGAGACCAAGCACATCTGCATCAAGGTCTGAACTTTGGCGGAAAACGACCAGGCTCGGCGGCGCAGCAGGGCGCGAGAAGGCGTCATGGCCGCCCTGTTGATCAGCTCCGCCTTGAGCCTCATCACGTCTTACCTCGAAGAGGTTCGCGCCCCGCGGGAATCCTACCGCAACGCCCGGATGGAGAATCCGTTTCCCAAGGCAACCGCAATCGCATCTGTAATCGCGGAATGGCGGGACAGAACGAATCGAACAACGCGGGTGGCAGCGGAGCGGTTTGGGGAACTTCGAAAGCTCTTTGACGACACCCAACGCGATCCCGCGCCGCCAGCGCCGATCTCCACCCTGTTGAAGCTGCAGGTGACAATGAAGAACGGTGAGCTTGTCGATTTTGAAATCTACAGCAACGGCAGTCACACCGGCGCTTTTCGACGAAATGAACTCTGGTTTCGCGGCGGAGCGGACCACGCGTTCAATCTGTTTCGGCGCAGTCTTTCCGGGACTGAACCCCGCCCTCTTCCATGATCGTCGCCGTCTACGACACCAAACCCTACGATCGTCGGCACCTGGCGACGTCGGAACACGCGGACATCGACTGGCGGTTCCATGAATTCCGGCTGAGCGCCGACACCGTCTCCACAGCCGAGGGCTGCGCGGCGGTCTGCGCCTTCGTGAACGACGAGATCGATGCCCCCTGCCTGGAACGCCTTTCGGATCTCGGCGTGAAGTTGGTCGCCATGCGCAGCGCGGGCTTCAACAATGTGGATCTCGACGCGGCGAAGTCTCAGGGCATCACCGTCTGCCGGGTTCCCGCCTATTCTCCGAATGCCGTCGCGGAGCACGCGATCGGGCTCTTGTTGACGCTCAATCGCAAGATCCATCGCGCCTACAACCGGGTGCGCGAGCAGAACTTCTCCCTGAACGGCCTCGTCGGTTTTGACCTCGCTGGCAGGACGGTGGGCGTCGTCGGCACGGGAAAGATCGGCCGGATCGCGGCGCAGATCTGCCGGGGCTTTGGGATGAACGTGCTGGCGTATGATCCGCATGAGGACGCGGTGTGGGCGAAGGAGCGCGGGGTGGAATACGTCCGGTTGCCCGAACTGCTGGGGAAGAGCGACATCATCACCCTGCACGTGCCGCTGCTGCTGGAGACCTACCACCTCGTCAAGGCGAAGACCATCGCGCAGATGAAGCGCGGGGTGACCATCGTCAACACCAGCCGCGGCAAACTCATCGATACCGGCGCGCTGATCGAGGGGCTTAAGAGCGGACAGATCGGCGGCGTCGCGCTGGACGTCTATGAGGAAGAAGAAGGCGTCTTCTTCGAGGATCATTCCGGCGAGGTGCTTCAGGACGACGAACTGGCGCGCCTGTTGTCCTTTCCCAATGTCCTGATCACCTCTCACCAGGCCTTCCTGACAGAGGAGGCCTTGAACGAGATCGCCAGGGTCACGTCGGAGAACATTCGCCGATTCGCGAAAGGGGAAGCGCTGTTGGAAGGCACGAAGGTGGGGTAGGGGACGAAGGCGGACGACAACCGCCCGGCGTCCGATTAACAACCACGCGCATGGCGCGTTGAAATCAGTTCGAAATCAAACGTCTGAAGTCCGACGTTTGACGTTCGCCCTTTCCCGATCACCCCTCCCCCTCACGCTCGATTCGCGGCTGATCGCCCAGCGGGCCTTCTCCGGGAAACAGGCGGTCGCCGTCGTCGGTGGGCAGCTTGCTCACGTACTTGAACAGGTCGCTCCTGCGGTCCATTCGCGGTCGGACGGAGCCCTCGGTCCGCGCCTCGTAGAGGTCGTCGATGTCGAGGTCGCAGATCAATACGGTTTCCTCGTTGGAGTCGGCCTCCGCGGCGATGCCGTCCCGGGCGAACTCGAAGTCCGAGGGCGTGAGCACGGCGGCCTGGCCATACTGGATGTCCATGTTTTCGACGTCGGGCAGGTTGCCGACGTTGCCGGCGAGGGCGACGTAGACCTGGTTCTCGATGGCGCGGGCTTGGGCGCAGTAGCGCACCCGCATGTAGCCTTGGCGGTTGTCCGTGCAGAAGGGCACGAAAATGATGTCGGCGCCGTGGTCTGCGAGATAGCGGGCGGCCTCGGGAAACTCGATGTCGTAGCAGATGAGCACGCCGATCCGACCCTTGGGCGTGTCGATGAGGCGGAGCGTGTCGCCGCCGTCGATGCCCCACCACTTGGCCTCGTTGGGAGTGATATGCAGCTTGGGTTGCTCCTCGACGGCGCCGTTGGGCAGGCAGACGAAGGCGATGTTCTTCAGCCCCTTCCCGACCCGGACGGGATGGCTGCCGGCGACAATGGTCAGGCCGTAGCGTTTCGCGAGTCCGCTCATGAGTTTCACGAAGCGGACGGTGTATTTCGACAGCCGGCGCATGCCTTCCTGGGGGCTCAGGGTCTTGGTCTCGGAAAGCAGGGCCACGGTGAACAGTTCGGGCATCAGGACGAAGTCCGCGTGATAGCCGGCCGCCGTGTCGATGAAATACTCCACCTGCTGCGCGAAATCGGCGAACCCGTGGATCTTGCGCATCTGGTACTGGACACAGGCGACGCGGACCTTGCGCCGGCCGGGGGCGGCCTCGCGGTACTCGGGGTTGAGCCACTCGATGAAGGAGGCGTGGTTGTGGCTCCGGGGATCCTGCAGGTAGTTGGGCATGACGCCGCGCTGGGTGAACTTCTCCCGGATCTGGAAGCTGAGCACCAGGTCCTTCAGTTCGCTCCGGGCGACGCGGTAGGCGTATTCCTCCGGGGACATCTTGGCGGCGTGTTCCTCGTAGTTCCAGAGCCGTCCTCCCGCCACGATCCGGCGCCGGTTCAACCGCTTGCAGAGTCTCCGGCGCGCCGCATAGAGCGCCGCGCCGACGCCTAGGCCGCGGCATTCGGGATGCACGTAGACATCGGCGCCGTAAAGCGTGTCGCCCGCAGGGTCGTGATTGGTGAAGTAGCCGCTGTCAGTGATGCCCGCCCAGGTGTGGTTGCGGAAGGGGTCGCTGCCGAGGTCCACGATGAGCGAGGAGGCGGCGCCGACGATCCGGCCGTCCGCCACGGCCACGAACTGGCCCTGAGGAAAGACGCGCAGGTGGCTGCGCAGGTGGGATTCGCCCCAGACGATGTTCTCAGTGGCGAGCACGGGGTAGGCCGCCTTGTTCAGTTCGACGAGGGCGGGAATGTCCCGCGCCGTCGCCTCGCGCACTTTGACGCGCTTCTTTTCCTTGGGTTTGGTCATGTGTGTCCTGTCGATCTTTCCGTCAGTTCTTTCCGTCGCCGATCCAGCCCTTGCGGTGGAAGTAGACCGCGAGGCTGAGCGAGATGCTCAAACAGACGCCCCAGAAGACGGCGTAGGAATACTTCCATTTCAGCTCGGGGATGAACTCGAAATTCATGCCGTAGACGCCGGCGACGAAGGTGATGGGGATGAAGAAGCTGGCCATGATGGTGAGCACCTTCATGATCTCGTTCATCCGGTTGCCCACCGAGGACATGAACAGGTCGTTCAGGCCCGAGGCCATTTCGCGGAGGCTTTCCACCACGTCGATCACCTGCACGGCGTGGTCGTGCACATCGCGGAAGTAGACCTCGACCTCGTCGTCGATCAGGTCTTCTTCGTCGCGCTGGAGCTGGTTCAGGACCTCGCGCATGGGCCAGATGACGCGGCGCAGGGAGATGAGATCGCGCCGGACGCCGTGGATGCGGCGCTGCAATTCCGGCGTGGGGTTCGCGACGACGGCGTCCTCCAGGTTTTCGAGGAGGTCGCCGTAGCTCTCCAACACGGGGAACAGATGGTCCACGATGGCGTCGAGCAGCGCATAGAGGAGGTACTCGGTCCCGTACTTCCGGAACCGGCTGCCAGGGTCCCGCATGCGGCGGCGGACGGGCTCCCAGACATCGCCCGGCCTTTCCTGGAAGGTCACCAGCAGATCCTTGAAGAAGAAGAAGCTGACCTGCTCGTTGCCGAGGCCGCCGTCCGCCGCGCAGGTGAGCATGCGGGCGACGACGAAGAGGTGGTCGTCGTGGCTCTCCAGCTTGGGTCGTTGAGGCGTGCTCAACACGTCTTCGGCGGACAGGGTGTGGAAGCCGAAGCGCTCCATGAGCCGCTTGACGATGTAGTGGTGGAGGCCGTCGATGTTGATCCAGCGCGTCCGGCTCCACTCGGGGCGCTCGTGGGCGAACAGGGAATCCAGATCGGCGTGCGAGTTGGTTTCGAAGCGGTCCGGTCCGAGATCGATGCAGGTGATGGCGACGGCGCCGCTGGCGGGCGGCACGTCGAGGTCGGGGATGTTCTCAATGCCGGGCGAGGAACCGGGCTCCTTGCGATGGGAGGCGCCCGAGGGCTTCTCAACCAGCGAAGGAAAGAGGCCGGAGCCGACCGTTTTTCCCGCCTTGCCCAGTGCGTCAAAGGCCGTGGTCGCGGCGTTGCGCGCGACGCCGTAGGTCTTTCCGGCCGCGTCGGCGGCGGCGCTGGCCGCATTCTGGATCTGCTTCTTCATTTGCGGGGGGCTTTGGAGGTTGCGGAGGGTTTCCTGTCCGATTCCACGACCTGGATGGGCAGCGGCGCGGTGGCCTCGCCCTTGTAGATGGAGAGGTGCGGGAAGGGAATCTCCACGCCCTCCTCGTCGAACCGCTGCTTCACCTGTTCGTACATCTCGTTCTTCACCCTGAGGAAGTCCTCCCGCACGCACCAGGCAACGAAGAGCAGGTCGATGGAGGAACTGCCATAGCCCACCATGTTGACCAGGGGTTCCGGGTCTTCCAGCACAAGCGGGTTGCGGTGCGCGACGTCGAGCAGCAGGCCGCGCACGCGGGCGATGTCCTCCTTGTAGGCGATGCCCACGGCCAGATCGACGCGCCGGATCGGGAAACGGGTCACGGTGGTGGTCTCCGTCTTGACGATGGTCTCGTTCGGGATGCGCACCATCTTGTTGTCGAAGGTCCGCAGCTTCACCGAGAGCGTGTCGATGGAAAGCACCGAACCGGTCACGGAACCGACGGTGATCACGTCGCCCACGACGAAGGGCTTCTCGGCCATCAGGAACAGCCCGCTGATGAAGTTGGACAGGCTCGTCTGCGCGGCAAAGCCGATGGCCACGCCCGCGACGCCGGCGGCGCCGAGGATATGGCCGATGGAGAAGCCCAGTTCGCGGATCAGCGTCAGCGCGATCATGACGACGCCGGCGTAGAGGATGGTCTTGCCGGCGAGCATGCCCTGGTGTGAGGAGAAGCGTTCGGACGCGTGCCGGTCGGCCCAGCGGCTCAGCCAGAAGACCGCCGGCAGCGCGAGCAGGATCAGCGCGAGAATGCGCGAGGCGCGGCCGATCAATTCGGGATCGAGAAAGTCGTTCCAAGACATGGCGGACGGGGGTTACAGCGCGGCGTGCTGTCTCAGGTTCTTCCAGGTGGCGAAGGTGCGCGCCGCGAATCCTTCTTCCGGTCGGGCTCGCGGAGGGGCGATCCGGGTGGCGGCTCCCGCTTCGGCCGGCGCCTTCCCCGCGTAGTCGAGCCGGCTGATGTTGTCCGGTCCGCGGAAGACAACCTGCGTCTCGTCCGCCCAGAGTTGGCCCGCCGCCGCGAAGAGGGAGAGATGCTCCCCGCGCAGGCAGAGGCGTTCAATCTTGAGCTCTTCGTCGGACCGGTTGCGAATCCACACAGGACAGACAGCCAGCCAGGGGCGTTCGGGATCGGGTCTGACCTCGGTGCGGGTCCGCGAGGAGACCCAGTAGCCCAGGACGCCGTCCGTGAAGGCGCCGAACCAGGTGTTGGAAAGCACGACGGAGGGGAGTTCGCAGACCGGCAGGCTCTTGCGGCCCAGGAGTTCCACCCGCGCCCACAAGGGGCAGCGCGCGTAGATCCTTGTTTCGCTTCCGGGCGAAAGACAGAGCGGCGTCTCGGTCTCGAGCACGAGCGGTCGGTCGGGAAACAGGGGCGAGAGGGAAACGGCTTCAAACTCCGTGTTCAACGGCCAACGCATCCAGCGTTCCGCTTTTTCCCGTTGCTCGCCCGGCTCGCCATGCGCGTGAGCCAGCCAGTAGTCCCGGCCGTCGAAGCGGTCCCGCAAGGTCAGGTCGCCAACCCGAAGTTCGCGGGGATCCGTTCCGGGCATCGGGCGGGACAGCCAGGGCGCGATCAACTTGGATTCACTTTTCTTCATGACGCGCACGACCAATCTATTGGGGCTTGTCGGAGTTGAACAACGAATTGCGCACCTGCTCCGCGCGCTCGCGCAGGAGCTTGAGCCAGCGCCGAGCCCAGACGAACTCCACGCTCAACACTCCCATCCCGGCGAAGATGGTCAGCATGCCGGGCATCGGCGTCAGCAGGAAGACCAGCCCCAGCGCCACCAGGCTGACGCCCATGGTCAGGATGACAATACGCCGCGTCTGCTTCACGCTGACCTTGCCAAACTCCTCGAAATCGTCGGCGAAGGGGGAGAGCAGCGGGGCTGCGTCGTGATGGCGCCAGGCGGCGATCCCGCCCGCCGCCGGCAGCGCCAGCATGACGAGGATCGTCAACCAGCGCGGAACGTGCAGGTATGGGTGGGCCAGGAAGCTGGCCCCGACGAACGCGACGACCAGCCCCAGGGAAAGCTTCAGGAACCGCAGTCGCTGCAGTCCGCCCGCCACCAGGAAATACAGGCTGCGCAGACCGAGGCAGGCGCTGCCTGTCGAGGCGGCGATGAGAAAGGGCTGCTCCGTGTAAAGCGTCACGGCGGGGACGGAGCCGATCGAGAATCCCAGGGCCACCGTCTGCGTCATCAGCAGCGCGACGCAGGCCTGTGTCATGTTCAGGCGGCCGCGCCGACGCTTCAGGAAATCGGGCGTCCGAAGGTCGGGCAGGGTGGGGAACGCGCGCCGGGCGATCCGCACCAGGGGATTGCGCTGGGGCCTGCGGTTGTCGTGCCGCGCCGCCAACAACGCCGCCGCGGAATACATCGCGCCGCCGCCAAACAGATACACCACCCATTCTTGGTTGCGGACCAGGCCGATCCCCGCCGTCGCAAACAGCGCCCGCAGGACCAGAAAGCCGAACACGCCCCAGAACAGGGCGCGCCGCTGCGCTGAGAGATGCAGACGGAAATGCGAGAACACCAGGGCGAACATGATGACCGCGCCGACGCAGAACAGCTTCTGCCCGAAGAACGCGGCAAAGTAGCGGATCGCGGCCTCCTTCCCGGTCAGGTGCCGTGTCAGGGCAAGTTCGTCCCCCTGCCAATTGTACTCGTAGAGCGAGTAGACGACGAAATCGAAGCCGAAGCCCAGGGAGAGCCAGATGCAGGTCCAGACCGCGGCTTCCGCCGGATCGTGGGCGCGAGCCCGCTCGCCGAACGCCCCCAGATCCATCGCGAGGAGCGCCAGCAACAGGGCGATCAATCCGTATCCCACCAGGGCGCTCATGCTGGGGGCGGGGAGTGGCGGTTGACTGGGCGCGTGGACGGCATCGGGGCGGCTTGCGTTCGGGACTTCCGAGAGAAGCCAAGCAAGCCCGGCTTTCCGGGGCGATGTCGAGCAAAAGCGTCTTCAAGGTTGCGCTTCACGCCTCCCGCGCGGCGACGTCGTCGGCCGAGGTTTCCAGCAGGGCCTCCACCCGCAGCAGAAATGTCTTCATGTCGAGGGGCTTGGGGAGGAACTCGGTGGCGCCGTTTCGCAGCATCTCCCCGGAGCGTTCCAGATGCGCGCTCACACCCAGGATCGGCAATGACGGCCAGTCCGCCCGGATCTTGCCTGCGGCGGTCAGGCCGTCCATCCCGGGAAGCCGACAGTCGAGAATCACCAGGGCAGGGCGCGTTGTGGTCAGCCATTCCAGCCCTGTCTCCGCGTCCGGGACGGAGGCCACATGATACCCCCTCAGTTCGAGAACCAGCGTCAACGCCTCCCGCACGGAGGCGTCGTCGTCGATGATGAGCAGTGGCGGTTGCATGTTTGGGCCGCACCCCCTTCGCGGTCGCGGCGAGGCGGGTTGCTGCGGTTTCCTCCCAAGCGGATGGCGTGCCAAGCGCCGAAACCGGCGGGAAACCCGCGAAGCGGTCTAAAACCCGCGTCCGTGCGGCGAAAGGGATCTGTCCCCGTCCGGCGCGGGTGATCACCCGGTATGCAGATTGGAAACCCGCTTAGCTGGTCTTTGGCTAACCGGCGAGGCCCGGGGGCGCGGGAAACCTCGAAAACGGGCCGAATACCGGACCGTGTGTTCTTTGGAGGAGTTGGCACGCCGGCCGCTCAGTCCCGGCATCGGCCGGCGTCATGTCGCCGGCACGACGACAGCACAACACCAGACTCACCAAATCGATGAAGACAGAGACCGCGGCGATTGTGATCGCCTCCCTCGCGTTCGTCGGATGCGGCGGCAATCCCGCGCCCGACGCCTCAGAACTCGGCGTGCCCGGCCAGCCCGTCTACGCCAACCAGGCCCGCTCCGACGCGGACCTTGCCAACGCCGAACCGCCCCCGCCCGTGCCCGGCGATCCGGCCCCGGTCAAACCTGCGCCGGCGACCCGGTCCCTGTTTGACGGCCAGGACGACTCGGAAATCGTCGCCGGCCTGACGAGCATCCTGAAGTCGTTTCAGGGCGAGATGCAGAAGGCTCCGGCCAGCCTGGAGGAACTCGTGAAGTTCGGCTTCCTCGACGCCGTGCCCAAGGCCCCCGAAGGCAAACAGTATGTCATCAACTCGGAGTCGCTCGAAGTGAGCTTGAAAACGCTCTGACCGCGCCTCCCCAAACCCCGAAAGCAAAACCACAAACAATCAGATTCAGTCCATGAAGAAACAAGTTCTCCAACCGTTGGCGCGGAGCCGCTGGCATTCACGTTCCGCCTTCACCCTCATCGAGCTGTTGGTCGTCATCGCGATCATCGCCGTGCTTGCGGCCATGCTCCTGCCCGCGTTGGCCAAGGCCAAGGCCAAGGCGAGTTCCACCGCCTGTCTCGCCAATCTCAAGCAGATGGGCGTCGCCATGCGGATGTACACGGACGCGAACAAGGACAAGCTTCCTTACGCCGCCATCCGCACCGGCGCGGGCATCGCCTGGACCTGGGATGACCTCCTGGACGGTTACCTCGGTGGCCTGAAGTCGCCATCCGAACTGCGCGCCTGGACGAGCGGCGGCGAAGGCCGCAAGGTCAAGGTCCTGCAGTGCCCCTCGGACAAGGTGCTCAACGACACCTCCCAGCCGAACAACATCCGGCGCAGCTACGCCATGCCCCGCCACAACATGGGAACGCAGACCTTCAGCGGTCACACCCCCACGTCGGAGGACTGGCCCCCCAGCCCCGTCAACCGCACCGGCCTCGGCCTGCACTGGGTTGTGGACTCCGGCGCCAACGACAACTGGAACGTCGCCGACCCGGCCCCCAGCACGACCGTGTCCCCGCGTCACCAGCAGTCCGTCCGTGACAACATGATCGCCGACCAGATCGGCACGATCGTCCTCACCGAGCGCGTCCACCCGCAGAACTCGCAGGGCTCGATCCATGGCAACAAGCACTACATCCAGAACGCCGGCGAACACCTCTCCGGCAGCAACGTGCGCCCGAACACCTTCCACGACGAGCGTTTCAACTACCTCTACGCCGACGGGCACGTCGAGTTCCTCGTGCCTTTGGCCACACTTGGCGAGACCAACCAGAACGTTGGCAACATCTCCGGCCAGTGGACCATCCGGGCCGACGACTGATCGACCGACCGATTCCCGCCTTCACAGCCGGTCGCGCTTCGCGCGGCCGGCTTTTGGCTTTTCCTGGAAGGCGTGAAACGGGAAGGTGGGGCAAACCCTGAGCATGACGAGGCCCGGCTCACTGGGGACAGCTCGACCCACCCGTTCAAGCCTGGTTCCCCGGGGTCGGTTCGCTCCGCCCGTTCAACTGATTTGAAGCCTGCCGCCGCCAAGAAGATCTTCCTGGCCCTCGCCCTCATCCTGGCGGGGTTGCTCGTCGTGTCCGCGTGGAAACTGACCAGCGCCTTGGAGCGCATCGAGGAGGTTCAGTCCGCCTTCGAGGACCTGCAGGTTCGACGTTTTCCCGTGGCCGCCCAGCTTCGCGCGCGGATCCAGCGGTTGAACTCGACCTTGTTCCGACACCAGGTCACGGGCGACCCGGCCCTGCAGGAGCGCTTCGCGAGCCTGGAGGGACAATTATCCCGCTTCTTCGATGAGCGCCGCCCGATGCTCGACGATGTCGCTGAGCGCGAGATCCTGCAACGGATCGAGGACGGCGCGGGCCTCTACCTGACCGAGGCGGGCAAGCTGATGGCGGCCCGGCAGCGGAACGCGGAGGCGGACCAGGCCGCCATGCGCATCGAACGGATTGTCGAGATGGCGGACGAAATCGTGGAGTTGACGAATGAGCTCGCCCTCAGCCGAACGGAGCATTTCCGGGCGCTGTTGCAGGACTACCGCGATTCGGTGCACGACCTGCAACGCTCCATCACCGTCTCCCTGCTCCTGACCCTGGCCGCCGTTGGCGGGTTGGGCTGGGTTTCGTGGAAGTGGTTTCTCCGCCCCGTGCAGTCCGAACTTCAGGCCGCCCGGGCGCTTGCCGGCCAGCGCGAGGAGCTTGCGAACATCGGAACCCTCGCCTCCGGCATCGCCCACGAGATCCGCAATCCCATTACCGCGATGAAGGCCCGCGCCTTTGCCTTGGCCGAACTCGTCGAACCCGGTTCAGCCGCCGCGAAACAGGCCGCCATCATCGACAAGGAACTCGTCCGCATGGAGCGCGTGGTGCGCGACTTTCTCGATTTTGCCCGACCGGCCGAACCGGACCTGCAGCCCGTCGACCTGGACGCCTTTCTTGCCGAGATCGTCGAGTTTCTCCGGCCTGAGATGGAGCAGCGTGACCTCGTGTTGTCGTTCGAGGCGCGTCCGGGAGCCGCGGCGCGGATGGACTCGGACCAGATCAAGCAGGCGCTCCTGAACCTGATCCGCAATGCGGCTGAAGCCAGCAAGGAAGGCGGCGGGATCACCCTGAAGGCGGAGGTTGTTGAGGGACGCGCGCGCATCTCCGTCGCTGACCGGGGCGCCGGCATCGCCGCCGAATGCCGCGACCGCCTGTTCGTCCCCTTCTTCAGCAAGAAGCACGGCGGCACCGGGCTCGGCCTCTCCATCGCCCGCAACATTGCCCGCAAACACGGCGGCGACCTGGCCTTTGAAACAGCGGAGGGCGAAGGCACGACCTTCACGCTCGATCTGATGGCGGATGGGGAAGGGTGAGCTGGGAAGCTTGCCAAAAGTGCGGCAGGGTGCGTTGTGTCGCAGCCCGGCCGGGATTTTGGCGTGCGCGCGAGCGTTTGGTCGAAGGGGGCGCTTGGGGGTTGGACCGATCAAACCCCAGTATCTCCGGGTCCTAACTTTCCCGCCCTCGATACCGGTCCATCAGCGCGAGAATGCCTTCGCGGATCTCCAGGATTTCCTGGCGCGCTTCGGCGACGATCGCTTCGGGCAGGAGTTTCTTCTCCGCAACGGCCTGGAGCCCTGCGTGCGACTCGTGGAGGTGGTTGAGCGCGCGCTTGAGATAAGCCACGACGAAGGCGCCATCCTGAAAGCCGCGTCCCTCCGCGACGCCGGTCAGGGCGCCGGCAAGTTTGGCGGCGGTCACCTGCCACTCGAAGAGAAAGCGCTCCAGATCATCGTCCTCCGGCCGGTCTTGCTCCAGGTTGTTCGCGATTTGCCAGAACCGCATCGCGCCCTCGTGGCAGCGGTTCTGGAGGGGGTGACGCAGACGGCCCTTCTCGTCGCGGATCCAGTCGATGCCTTCCAGGTGGGGTTCTGGCTCTGGCTCCGGCGCTTCGAGCGCGGCCTCGCAGGCGGCGTTGATCTCCTCGATGCGTCGTCGGTCCTCCTCGGCCTCCTCCTCGGTCAGTTCGCGCGCCCAGCCCATTTCCTCGGCGATCTTTTCCTCGGCGTCGTCCGAATCGCCGTATTTCTCCAGCAGTCTTCCGTATTTCTCGGTCCGGGCGTCGCATTCCTTCAGGAACTTCTCGTAATCGTGCTCGTTCCATGCACGCTCGTCATCGTTCGCCTCTTCCTCTTCCTCGTCCTCGAGTCCCTCGCCTTCGTCGGTCGGGTCCATCGCCGCCGAGACAGCCCTCACGAACCCGTCCATTCCGGCGGCGGCCTGCTGGGCGCGTTCTGCGTTTTCTTCGGGCGGCATCCTCCATTCCGGCGCGGAGACGCTCAGTTCGTAATCCGCGCTCTCGATGACGACCCGCCCGTTGTGTTCACTGAACCACTCAAGATAAAGGCTGTTGGCCATGTGCTCGGATGGCTTCTCCCCGCGGCGGATCATGGCGAGCGCCTCTTCGATCGGCAGGTCGAACACGCGCACTTTGCGCGACGCCGTGAGGTCGCCGATCTCGCCACGCTGTTCGGGGTGGAGGTTGTCGAGATGCTCGTGCTGTTCGCGGGGACGCGGATTGGTGAAAGTCAGCAGGCAGCCCGCCAAGTCGGGCCAGGCGTTGCCCTTGAGTTCGAGGATGACCGGGGCCTCGCGTCCCTCGACCCAGATCTTGCCGCGGACGATCCCTTTGACGCGATTGTCGATCTCCCCGCGCACCACGCTGTCGTGAATTCGAAGTGCCACGCGCGCACGTTAACGTCGGGCGGGCGACCGGGGCAAAGTCAATTCACCCGCCGGCCTTGACGCTGTCGGGTTTCGTTGGCATTCGCTGGAATCGGTCGCTGGTCGGCCCGGGAATCGCCATTGACTTGCGGACGCCCCGCGATACCGTTCGCGCCTTTTTATAGAGGCCACTGATGAACCGCCCAGGAAACGGGGAACCCGCTCCTTCCGACCACAAGTTCGGAACGTTCGGCGGGGTGTTCACGCCCTGCACGTTGACCATCCTCGGGGTCATCATGTTCCTGCGCCTCAGCGAGGTGGTGGGGCAGTCGGGCTTCCTCAACGCCCTCATCATCGTCCTGCTGGCCAAGGTCATCACCGTGTTGACCGGCTTCTCGCTCTCCGCCGTGGCCACGAACACCCGGGTCAAGGCGGGCGGCGCCTACTACCTGATCAGCCGCAGCCTCGGCGTGGAGTTCGGCGGGGTCATAGGGACGTTTTTCTTCTTCGCCCAGGCGGTGTCGGTTTCGATGTACGTGATCGGCTTCACCGAGGCCTTTCAGAACGCCTTCCCTTCCCTGGGGTGGTCCGCGACGGCGATCGCCACGGTGACCAATGTGGCCACGTTCGTGTGCGTGTACGTGGGCGCGGGTTGGACCATCCGGCTGCAGTACGGAATCCTGGCCGTGCTGTTGTTGGCCATTGTCTCCTTCTTCGCGGGGATCCTGCCCGACGTGTCGTTGGCGACGTTGAAGCGGGGCATGCAGCCGGCTTATGAACCGGGGGAGAACTTCTTCACGATGTTCGCGCTCTTCTTTCCTGCGGTGACGGGCATCATGGCCGGCGCGAACATGTCCGGGGATCTCCGGGATCCACGAAGGGCCATTCCTGGCGGGACCCTGGCGTCGATCGCGTTCACCGCCGTGGTCTACCTCGCGATGGTCGCCGCGTTGGCGGCGGGGCGGACGCAGGAGGCGTTGACCGGCGATGCTTTCGTCGTCAAGGAGGCCGCTTGGTCGGGAGGGCTGATCGTGGCGGGTGTGTTCGCCGCCACACTCTCCTCCGCGCTGGGCAGCATGATGGGCGCGCCGCGCATCCTGCAGGCCTTCGCGCGCGATGACATCTTCCGGCCATTGCGCTTTTTCGCGAAGGGGGCGGGAGCGGCGAACGAGCCGCGGCGCGCGGTCTGCCTGACGTTTGCCATCGCACAGGCCGGCATCCTGTTGGGGGACCTGGACGCCATCGCCCCGATCATCACCATGTTTTTCATGATCACCTACGGGACGCTGAACCTGGCGTGCTTCTACGAGTCGCGGTCGAGCAACCCGAGCTACCGGCCTACCTTCCGGTTCAATCACTGGAGCGCCGCGCTCCTCGGCGCGGTCGGATGCCTGGCGGTGATGTTCCTCATCAACGCGCTCTGGGCCTGCATTGCGCTGGTCGCCATGGTGGGACTCTACCGCTTCATCGAGCGCGCGGAGATTGAGAGCCGTTGGGGCGATGTGGCCAGTGGCGTGGCTTTCGAGCGGGCGCGTCAGGCCTTGCTGCGGCTCGAGCGCGAACGCTATCACCCTAAGAACTGGCGGCCGACCATCCTGGCGTTGAGCGGCGGCGCGTGGAGCCGGTTCCACCTGGCGGAATACGCCCACTGGCTCGCCTCCAGCCACGGGGTGCTGACGCTGGCGCAGATCATCACCGGCGATGTGGAGGACCGCCTGGAGCGGCGGGCGCAAGCCGAGAAACTGCTGCGCAAATACATTTCGGAGGAGGAGTTGGAGGCGTTTCCGGCGGTCATTGTGGAGGCGGGCTTGAACGAGGCCATCAAGTCCCTGCTGCAATCTCATGGCATAGGAGGCATCCGGCCGAACACCGTCCTGCTCGGCATGAGCCGGGAAGAATCCCGTTGGGCGGAATACTGCCGCACCCTGCGCTTCGCGCGCGATCTCGGACGCAGCCTGGCCGTGGTCTACAGCAAGGAGGGAGGCGAACGCTGGACGCCTCCCCCCGGCAGCATCGACATCCTCTGGCAGGGGCACAAACACGGCGACCTGCTCGTCCTACTCGCCCACATGCTTGGCGAGAACCCGGAATGGCGCGATCGCCCCATGCGCCTGCTGGCCACGCTCCCCGCGAAGGGCGACTCGGAAAACTATCGCCGTGAACTGCGGGAGGTGCTCGGCCTCGCCCGCCTCGACGCCCGCCTCCATGTGTTCGAATCGGAGGACCTGTTTCAAACCCTCGCCAAGCGCACCGGCAATACCGCGCTCCTGTTCCTTGGCTTCGATCCGCCGACCGAAGAGAAGGAGGCGGAATTCCTAGGATGGACGAACCAGCTTGGCCGCCTGACTCCGGACATCATTCTTGTCTGCAACGCCGGCGGCGTCTCCCTGGAGGCGTAGCGGGCAAAACGGGGAACGAGTGACGGAGCTGCCTCGAGGGGCTTTCTGACACGACTCCCGCCGATCCGGATTTCAGTCGCCCTTTGCTGGCTGATCCGGCTCCCGGCCGATCTGTTCGACACGAATGACGGCGGGAGCGGACTTGAGGTGCAGGTCGCGCTGAGGGAAGGCGATCTCGATGCGGTTGTCCCGGCAGGCCTGGTCGATGGCCATGTGAAGATCGTGCAGGATCCGTGTGCGCCCGGTGTTGGAGGTTTCGGAGACGAACACCCGCACGTCGAAGTTCAGCGAGTTGTCGCCAAAGCCCGTGAAGAACACGGTCGGCTCGGGCTGTTCAAGGACCATGGGGTGCTCGCGGCAGACTTGGAGCATGGTCTTGTGCGCGAGCACGGTGTTCGAGCCGTAGGCAATGCCCACGGGGAAATCCAGCCGCAGGATGGGGTCGGACAGGCTCCAGTTGATCAGCTCGCCGGTGATGAAGTTCTTGTTCGGGACGACCAGCTCCTTGCGGCTCCAGTCGGTGATAGTGGTGGCCCGCATGCGAATGCGGCTGACGACACCGCTGACGCTGCCCACGGTCACGGTGTCGCCCACCCGGATGGGACGCTCCAGCAGGATGATGAGGCCGGAGACGAAGTTGGCAAAAATCTCCTGCAAGCCGAAGCCGAGGCCGACCGTGAGCGCCGCCGCCAGCCATTGCACGGAAGCCCAGCCGACACCGATGGCCTTGAAGGCGGCCAGGATCCCGGCGCCAACGATGGCGTAGAGCGTGAGCGCTCGGGTAGCGTAGCGCGTTCCCGGCTCCATCGCCAGGCGTTGGAGCAGCGCGATCTCGAGGAAGCCTGGCAGGTTGCGCGCGGCGGCGACGGTGGCGCCGAGAAACAGCAGCGCCATCCCCAACTGTCCCAGCGTGACCGGAACCAGCTTTTCCTGCCCGTCGACATTCACGACGCGGTCCCACAGGGGGAAGGCGCCGAGCCCCTGCAGCGCCGGCAGGACCCCGGCCCAGACGAACAGCAGTCCCAGGATGAGCCCCAGCCCCAGGGATATCCGCAACAGGTCGCGGCTCTGGTCCGTCAGGGCGTCGATGTCGATCTCCTCCAGCTCGTCGAGCAGGGTCTCCGCCTTGAGCTCGTCGTCCTCGTCGTCGTGGCCCTCCTGGCGCGCGGCGCGTTTCTCCAAGGCGACCTTGAGCGCGAGCCGGCGTTCGGAGATCAGCAGCCAGCGGGTCAGGAACGCGTTCACGAAGACGACCAGCAGACCGAGGCCGATCGTGAGAATGAGGCGGTGGAGGAACTGTAGCGAGGTGTAGAAGTAGCCCATGCCCGCCAGAACGGCGAGCAGCAGGGGCAGTCCGATGGCGACCAGAAGCAGCGCCGGGCGACAACGTCGTCTCCAACTGCCCGGCGGGAGCGCCCCCCATCCGCCGGTGAGGCCGCGTGCTGGGTGAAACAGCCGCCAGCCCAGGAACGCCGTCGTGGCCATGAGTCCCAGGAACGCCAGCCGTCCCACGCTGTGGCGCACCAGCGGATCGGGAAACCGCTGGGCGAAGCCCGTCACGAAGGCCAGCGGAACCGCCGCGCCCAGGAACCAGCCAAGGTTGTCGCGGACGATCCGGCCCGCCGTCTCGCTCCATTTGAAATGCGCCGGTCCGAGGCCGTTGCCGCGATAGACGCCGCGGACGATCTGCCCGACAAACCCCAGCGCGGCGGCCGCAGCCAGGCCGTGGCCGACGGCCTTCGAGAAGCCGGCCGCCTCGCCGATGACGATCAAACGCCAGCCCACGAACGCCCCCAACGTCGCGAGGGGAAGGCTGCGTCCGATGTGCAGCGCGAAACAGCGCAACGACAGGCCGAAGTTGTCCCGGCCCACCTTTCCGATCGGTTGGGCCAGTTCGTCGAAACGGGCCAGCCATCTTCGCCGCAGGGCCGTCAGCAGGATGACAAAACCCAGGTCCAGCAGGTAGAGCGAGGGGTTCCCGATCATGTCCAGTCGAAGCAGGGAGACTGCGGCGCTCCAACGCTCACCGTCCAGCAACAGGGCCGTGTCCGACGACAGGCGCGCGAACGTGGCGGAGCCCAGGCGCGCGGCGTTGCGTATCCAGAGCAGGTTCCCGTCCAGCAATTCGGCGTAAGCGGCGACCTCCTCCAGCAGTTCGCGCTCGACCGTCTCCTCGGAGCCGAATTCGGAAAGCGATTCGCGGATGACGCGGACCAGTTGTTCAAGGTTGTCGCGCCGGGCGCCCAAGGCGGTCTCCAGTTCCGCGGCCAGATCGTCTGCCGTGCCCTCATCCACCGGCGGCAGAAAGGCCCGGACCTGGGAGCGGGCGAGGCCGGGCACATCCGCCATGCCCTGCAGTTCCCGGTCGAGTTGGAACAGGCGCAGGCGCAGTTCGGCGGTCTTGCGGTTGCGTTCGTCCAGCGCCGACCGGATGTCGCGCGGAAGAGGCAGTTGCCGGCGTTGTTCGAAAAGCACGGCGCCGATGGATTCGCCGACGCCGAGGTCGATGGACTTCTTCGCCTCCGCGTGTTCCTGGCGGATTTGCGCGAGCTGCTTCTCCCGCGCGACGCGCCGGGCGCGGGCGGCGTCGATGTCCGGCAGGAGCGGCGCAATTTCCGAGGTGAGCTTTGCGACGGCCTCGGCGGCGGACTTGATGAGCTGGTGCTTGCCCAGAGCTTCGCGCTGCAGGCGCTGCGCTTCGGCGCTGGCCGCGCGGGACTCCTGCTGCCGTCGTTCGCTCGAGGCGGCCTCCAACCGGCTGACAGCCTCCTCAAGGCGGGCAATCTCGCGGTTCACCTCGTCCCGTCCGGCCGCCAGCCGTTCCTGCCGGACGACCGCGCTGAGCCGTTCCTGTTCCAGAGCCTGGATCTCGGCTTCGCGCAGGTCGCGCCGCGCCTCCAGCAGGAGGCGCGCGACGCGCTGAATCTCCGGGGCGTCGGCGGTCGGCGCGGGAGCGGCGAGCTCCGCCTGGATTTGGTCGAGCAGGGCGCGGGCCTGCGTCATCTCCGAACCGAGGGCGGCTGGGCGGTCCTGTTCGTCAGCCAGTTGTTTCTCAAGGCCCTGAAGGCGACCGCGCGCGGACGCCAGCAACGCGCGGGCCTGGGCCAGCAACGCGCCCAGGCGTTCCGAGCCGGCTCCTTCTGGCGCGACGCTGACTTCTGCCAGTTCCGGCGAATCCTCCCCGGCCGCGAGGCGTTCTCGCAGGCGTCGGGTTTCCACCGGCGCGTTGGTGACCGCGGCGTGAAAGGTCGCGGCCTTTTCGCTGAAAACGCGGGCGCCCTCCCAACGCGAGATGGCTTGCCGGTAGCCTTCCAACAACCGCGTCTTAAGGGTCTCTTCCAGGTCCTTCGCGTCCTCGATTTCCTTGAGGCGGGCCTGCGCGCCCTCAACCTTGGATGCGTCCACCGTGAACGTGGAGAATGAGTTGGTGGCTTCGGCCGCATGGGTTGCCGTCCCCGCCGACAAGAAGGCGAGAGCCAGAGAGAAAAAGGCGAAGCGCGGGACGAATGGACGGAGGCGGAAAACAGTTTTCATGAACGGATGTGGATCTGGATCGGCTCGGTCGAACCGGCGGACCGGTCCGGCGTCGCCTGGCATAGTCTGGTCAATTGACATGCAATTTGGAAACCCGGTTATCTCCCTTTCTCTCCGGAACCGGCCCAAACACCGCAATTTCCGGCCAGATTCCCGGGTTTCCAGTTCTTACAAGCTGGCATGGCGCCAGCTTGGGAGGGTTTCTTGGCCTGCCTGCCCGTCAGACGACGCGGAGCCGGGCGTAAGAAACACAACCCAATGCCGGCGATGCCGGCTGTTTGAGCAACAGACATCATGAAGATTGGAATCCTGTCGAGAGGTCCGAAACTCTACTCCACGAAGAGCTTGGTCGAGGCCTGCAAGGCCCGCGGGCACGAGGTTCAGGTGATCAACCCCATGCGGTGCTACATGAACATCACCTCTCACAAACCCGCGGTCTATCTGCACGGGGAGCCACTCGAGGGATTCGACGCGATGATCCCCCGCATCGGCGCATCCGTGACGTTCTACGCCACCGCCGTGTTGCGGCAGTTCGAGATGATGAAGGTGTATTCCCTCAACGAATCGGTCGCCATCACCCGCTCGCGGGACAAGCTCCGCTCCCTGCAGATCTTGGCGCGTCAGGGGCTCGGTCTGCCGGTCACCTGTTTCGCGCACGCCACGGACGCCTCACAGCATGTCATAGAGATGGTCGGAGGGGCTCCCCTGGTGGTGAAGCTGCTGGAGGGCACTCAGGGTGTCGGGGTTGTGCTGGCTGAGACCAAGAAGGCTTCCGAGAGTGTCATCGAGGCCTTCCGCGGTTTGCGGGCCAATATCCTCGTCCAGGAGTTCATCAAGGAGGCCGGCGGAGCCGACCTGCGTTGTTTTGTCGTCGGCACCAAGGTGGTGGCCGCCATGCGCCGACAGGCCAAGCCCGGGGAGTTTCGCAGCAACCTCCATCGCGGCGGCAGCGCGGAGATTGTGAAGATCACCCCCGAAGAGCGCTCCACCGCCGTCCGTGCGGCCAAGACCCTTGGCTTAAATGTCGCGGGCGTCGATCTCCTCCGCTCGAACCACGGCCCCGTGATCATGGAGGTCAACAGCTCGCCGGGGCTTGAAGGAATCGAAGTGACGACCGGCAAGGATGTCGCGGGCATGATCGTGCAGTTCATCGAGCGGCAGATCGAGGCCAAGGCGACCAACCGCACGCGCGGCAAGGGTTGACGCCAGCCGGCCATGTCCGCCGCCGCCCGACAACAGCCGTTCGAGATTGCTGGAACCAAGTTCCCGCCCGGGACGCACGGCGACGTGGACATCCCGGTCGGCGCGCTCCTCACGGGGGAGCCCGTCAACCTGCGCGTCCATGTAATCCACGGCCGCAACCCCGGACCCCGGGTCTTCGTCAGCGCCGCCATCCACGGCGACGAACACAACGGCGTGGAGATCGTCCGCCGCCTGCTCCGGCGGAAACGGCTGCGCCGGATCCGAGGCACCCTGCTGCTGATCCCGGTGACCAACATACCGGGTTTCCTCTCGCGCTCGCGTTACCTGCCGGACCGGCGGGATCTGAACCGGCTGTTCCCCGGTTCGGCCAAGGGGTCCCTCGGCGCCCGCCTCGCCCGGGCTTTCCAAGAGAACGTGGCTTCCCGCTGCACGCACGGAATCGATCTCCACACCGGCGCCGTCGCCCGGCCCAACCTGCCGCAGACCCGCATCGATTCGAAGACCCCGGGAGCCTTGGAGATGGCCCGCGCCTTCCGCGCGCCCGTCATCATCGACAGCCCGCTGCGCGACGGATCGCTGCGGTCGCTCCTTGCCGCCAAGGGCATTCCGCTCCTGCTTTACGAGGCGGGTGAGGCTCTCTACCTCGACGCCTCCGCCATCCGCTTCGGTGAGCGCGGCGTCGTCGCCGTCCTGCGGCATCTCGAGATGCTGCCCGCCCTCCGGAGGGCCGCAGGGGACAAGGGGCGGAGCGTTTTGTGCCGCGACAGCTTCTGGATCCGTTCGGAGACCGGAGGCATCCTTCGCTCCCTGACCCCCAATGGCCGGGCCGTCAAGGCCGGCGAACGTCTTGGCTTCATCGGCAACCCCTTCAGCGCCGAGGACACGGACGTCGTCTGCCCGGAGGACGGCATCGTCATCGGCCAGAGCCACCACGCCGTGGTCGACGAGGGCGACGCGCTTTTCCACATCGGCGTCACTCGCAATCCCGCCTTCGCCGAACTGTCCTTCCTGGCCATGGATCAGAACCTCCGGGAGAACGCCGATGAGACTTTTCACGACGACCTCCCGGTGGACAGCTGACGCGGGGCGCGGGGCGCGGGGCGCGGGGGGGCGGGTCAAACACCTTGATCACGGATGTTCCGTGATTCATGGTGCCCGCCCATGGCCCACACCGGCAAGATTCTCCTGGTCGATGACGATGATTCCCTGGCGGAGTCGATCCAGGTGGTGCTGGAAAGCCGCGGTTACGAGGTTGCGCGAGCCGCGGACGGCGAGGCCGGACTGAAGGCGGCGAAGGATGGAGAATTCGATCTGCTGTTGACCGATTTCCGCATGCCCGGGCTCGGCGGGATGCAGTTGCTGGAGAAGATCAAGGCGGTCGGTCCCCGGCTTCCGGTCGTCATGATGACCGCGTTCAGCACCACGGACAGAGTGATCGAGGCGACCAGGAAGGGGGCCTTCGACTACCTGATCAAACCCTTTGAAATGCCCGACCTGCTGGAGGTCGTGGCCAAGGCGGTCGCCGGCAGTCGTCTCACCGCGAAACCGGTGGCTCTCGGGGAGGAAGCGTCGGAAGGCGATGCGATCGTCGGCTCCTGCCGGGCGATGCAGACGGTCTTCAAGGAGATCGGGGCGGTGGCGGACAAGCCGGTTCCCGTCCTGATCCTCGGCGAGACCGGAACCGGCAAGGAACTGGTCGCGCGCGCCATCTGGCAGCACAGCGGCCGGGCGGACAAACCCTTCGTCGCCGTCAACTGCGCGGCCATCCCGGACACGCTGATCGAGAGCGAGTTGTTCGGCCATGAGAAGGGAGCCTTCACCAACGCGGTGGCCCGCCGCATCGGCCGTTTCGAGCAGGCGGACGGCGGGACTCTTTTCCTCGACGAGATTGGCGACCTGCCGGCGCAGACGCAGGTGAAGCTGCTGCGCGTTTTACAGGAGAAGACGATCAGCCGCGTCGGCGGCAACGAGGCTGTCCCAATCGACGTCCGGGTCGTCAGCGCGACCCACCGCGATCCCGGTTCGATGATCCGGGAGGGGACGTTTCGCGAAGATCTCTTCTACCGGCTGAACACCTCCGTGGTGCGGTTGCCGGCGTTGCGCGATCGCCGTGGCGACATTCCGCAGTTGGCCGGTTATTTCCTCGCGCGCTACAGCCGGGACTTCGGCATGGACACCCCGCCGCTGCATCAGAACGCCCTCGACGAGTTGGTTGCTCACGACTGGCCGGGCAATGTCCGGCAGCTGGAGAACATCGTCCGGAGGGCGTTGATTGACTCACGCGGGATGGCGATCTCCGCCGCCACGATCCGCGCCGCCATCGAATTCGCGGCGGGCGCGGCGCCCGACGCCCCGGAGGGGGCTTCCGGCGGACTTGCCGGGTATCTTCGCGGGCGGCTTGAGGAGGCGAAGAACGGCGAGATTCCCGGCGCCTGGGAGTCGATCGTCGAGGATGTGGAGCGCGAACTGTATCGTCAGGCCGTCGAGTTGTCCCATGGCAACCAGACCAAGATTGCCAAGTGGATCGGCGTCTCCCGTCTCACGGTCCGGGAGAAGCTCAACAAGTACGCCTTGTTCCCCAAGCGCGGCGACGAAGAGCCAACGTGACCGGATTCAATTCCGCGCTCCGGCTTCTTCAGGGGAAGATTCCCTGCGATTCGTAGGTCGTGGCGACGCGTTTGATCGCGAGATGAAACGCCGCGGTGCGCAGGTCGGGCAGAGCCTGCCCCTTCCAGGTCTCGCGGACATTGCAGTAGGCTGTTGCCATGGTGTCCGCCAGAGCGGAGCGGACGATATCGATCTCCCTCGGTCCCTGAAGGATGCCCTCCCGGTCCTCGCCGGGCATGGTCCGCTCCGCCAATCGCTCGACCGCCTGGACGAGACGCAGGTTGGTCACCTCCTGCAACCGGCTGCTCATGCGGCCGAAGCTGACGTGCGACAGGTTCTTCAACCATTCGAAATAGGAGACCGTCACGCCGCCGGCGTTGAGGAAGACATCGGGAACGATCAGGCAGCCGCGCTCCAGCAGGATCTTCTCCGCGTCGGCGTCCACCGGGCCGTTGGCCGCTTCGGCGACGATCTTCGCCCGGATGCGCGGGGCGTTCTCCGCGGTGATCTGGTTTTCGAGGGCCGCGGGCACCAGGATATCGCAATCGCGCTCCAACAGGGCCCGGCTGTCCGCCACGTTCTCGGCGCAGGGGAAATTCAGGATGCTCCCCGTTTCGCGTCGATGCTGGAACACGGCTTCCACGTCGAGGCCGTCCGCATGGCAGATGCCGCCCTCGTACTCGGCGATGCCGACAATTGTCGCGCCGCCCAGTTCCTGCAGGAACCGGGCCGCGTGATACCCGACATTGCCCAGTCCCTGCACGATCACCCGCTTGCCCGCGAGACCGGGCGAAACGCCGACCGACTTCATGTCCTCGGCAATGTTGAGGGCCTCCCGCAGCCCGTGATAGACTCCGAGGCCGGTGGCTTCCGTGCGCCCGGGAATGCCATGCATCGAAGGCGGCTTGCCGGTGACGCAGGCGAACATGTTCATGTCGTCCGGCCGCAGAGCCTTGTAGGTGTCCGCGATCCAGCCCATCTCCTGCGCGCCCGTGCCGTAGTCCGGCGCCGGCACGTCCGTGCCCGGGCCGATGAAGTTCTTCTTGATCAGTTCCGCGGTGAAACGGCGCGTCAACCGCTCCTTGAAGCCCGGCGTGCAGTTGAAGGGATCGACGCGCACGCCGCCCTTGGCTCCGCCGAAGGGAACGCCGACGATGGCGCACTTGTAGGTCATCAGGGCGGCGAGTGCGATCACCTCGTTCTGACCGACATGGGAGCTGTAGCGTATGCCGCCCTTGGTCGGGAGTCGGTGGTGGCTGTGCTCGGCGCGGAAGGCCTCGACCACCTCGATCGTCCCGTCATCGCGCTTGACCGGAAAGCGCATGCGGTAGACCGCGTTGCAATGGCGCACCTGGTCGAGCAGGCCCTGGGGCAGTCCCGTGAGCTTGGCCGCCCGGGTGAAGTAGCGCGACACCGAGCGATAGAACTGCCCGCGGTCGGAGTGGTTGTTCTTGGCGGTCATGATGATGAGGTAATGGGGCGGAAGATCCCGAACCTACCTTCATCGGGCTCCCGTGTAAAATCGGTTCCTTTCGTCGTCCGGGAATTGCCATGGATTTCCCGGATGTGCTACTTGAGTGCGGCCCCGCGCTCGATCAACGTCGCGGGAGATGAATCGGCGGGCGGAGTTCCGCGCCATGATCGACCCTGAAATCAAGACCTACGCCACCTGGTGCGGCATTGCGCTTTGCGTTTCGCAGTCCGCGATGTTCTCCGGCCTGAACCTTGCGCTCTTTGGCATCAGCCGCCTCAATCTCGAGGTGGAGGTCGCCTCCGGCAACGCCAAGGCCCGGAAACTGCTGGATCTTCGCAGGGACTCCAATTTTCTGCTGGCGACCATCCTCTGGGGCAACGTGGGGGCCAATTGCCTGTTGACGCTGCTGTCGGACTCCGTGCTGGCGGGCGTCTCCGCGTTCCTGTTCTCGACCATCGTCATCACCTGCGTGGGCGAGATCGTGCCGCAGGCCTACTTCTCGCGGAACGCCCTCCGCATGGCGGCCCTGCTTTCCCCCTTGCTGCGTTTTTACCAGTTTCTGCTTTATCCCATCACGAAACCCACAGGGACGGTTCTTGACTGGTGGCTCGGCAAGGAGGGCATGGAATACTACCGCGAACGCGATCTTCGGGAGGTGATCAAGAAGCACGTCGAGGCTGAGGAGACCGACCTGGAACACATTGAGGGTCGCGGCGCGCTCAACTTCATGACGCTCGATGATCTTCCCGCCTCGGAGGAGGGGGAACCGGTCGATCCCGACAGCGTCATCAGCTTGCCGGTCAACGTTGATCTACCCGTGTTCCCCGAGTACCGGAACACCCCGGATGATCCCTTCATCCGCAACCTGCTCAAGTCCGGCCGCAAGTGGGTGATCCTGACCGATCCGGACGGGCAGCCCCAGCTCGTGCTCGACGCCGACGGCTTCGCCCGCGACTTGCTGATCAAGACGACGCCGCGCTCGCCCTACGCCTTCTGCCACCGGCCCCTGGTAGTCCGCAATCCCGACACGGAGTTGGGCGACGTGATAAGCCGGCTGAGGATCCAGCCGGTCTCGGCGGACGATGATGTCATCGACGATGATATCATCCTTGTCTGGGCTGCCGAGAAGCGGATCATCACCGGAGCGGACATCCTGGGTCGCCTGATGCGGGGCATTGCGAAACGGGAGAAGAGGCCGGTCGGAGCCTCGCGGAAGAACTGAGATCGGGCTGCGGGAGTGACTGGCTCCCTGCGCCTCGGTCGCAGCCGCCCGGTAGGGCTGCGTTGCGCCGCAGCCCACTTCTCATCCGTTGCGCGCTGTTTGTCTCGCGGCGCTGAAAGGGGGGGCGGAGGCGTTGGTGTTTCCCCTTCGATCGCCGGGCTTTCACGGAGGCCGGGTCGTCTGAAATGGGTTGCGGCGCAACTCAACCCTGCCGGGCCTTGCACAAAAAAAGCGCGCCGCCCTTCGGCGACGCGCTTGTGGTGAATCGGATTTGAGGCGGGCTCAGTCCTTGGCTTCTTCAGCGGCCTCTTCGGCCGGCGGCGCTTCGGCTTCGGCCGGGGCGTCGCCCTCGCCGCCTTCGCCCATTTCCTTGTCGCGCTCCTCCATCGCGGCCTTGCGGGAGAGCTTGACGCGGCCCTTCTCGTCGATGCCGAGGCACTTGACCCAGATCTCGTCGCCCATCTTGACGATGTCCTCGGTCTTGCGGACGCGGAAGTTGGCGAGTTCGCTGATGTGGCAGAGCCCGTCCTTGCCGGGGAGGAATTCGACGAAGCAGCCGAAGTCCTTGATGGTGACGACCCGGCCGCGATAGACCCTGCCGATTTCGGCCTCGGCGGTGATGCCCTCGATCTGCTCCTTCGCGATGGCCATGCCTTCCTCGGCGATGGAGTAGATGTGGACGCTGCCGTCGTCGTCGATATTGATCTCGCAGCCGGACTCCTCGACGATGCGCTTGATGTTCTTGCCGCCGGGCCCGATGAGGGCGCCGATCTTGTCGGGGTTGATCTGCAGGGTGATGATGCGCGGGGCGTACTTGCTCATCTCCTCGCGCGGGGCGGCGAGGGTCTTGGCCATCTCGGCGAGGATGTGGGTGTTGGCCTGGCGGGCCTTCTGGATGGCCTCGGCCATGATGTCGAGGCGCAGGCCCTTGAGCTTGAGGTCGAGCTGGAAGCCGGTGATGCCCTTGGCCGTGGTGGCGATCTTGCAGTCCATGTCGCAGTAGGCGTCCTCCCAGCCGATGATGTCGGTCAGCAGCTTGTAACGGGTGATGCCGCTGTCGTCGGATTCGGTGCAGAGGCCGATGGAGATGCCGGCGCAGGGGCTGCTCATCGGCACGCCCGCGTCGAGCATCGCGAGGCTGCCGCCGCAGACGGAGGCCATCGAGGTGGAGCCGTTGGACTCCATGATTTCGGCGGTGATGCGGACGGTGTAGGGGAAGTTCTCGTGATCCACGAGCGAGGCGAGCGAACGCTCGGCCAGGGCGCCGTGGCCGATCTCGCGGCGGCCGGGGCCCATGATGCGGCCGGTCTCGCCGACGGAGTAGTTCGGGAAGTTGTAGTGCAGCATCAGCTGCTTTTCGCTGGGGCCGCCGGTCCAGGCGTCAAATTCCTGGGAGTCGTCGGTGGTGCCGAGCGTGACGATGGCCATGGCCTGGGTCTCGCCGCGTTGGAAGATGGCGGAGCCGTGGGTGCGGGGCAACACGCCGGCCTCGGTCTCGATGGGGCGGACGTCATCGAATCCGCGGCCGTCCTGACGCTTGCCGTCATTGAGGATCAGGCTGCGCACGGTTTCCTTCTGCAACTGGTAGAAGGCCTGCTCGACGATAAAGCCGGTGACCTTGTCCTCGCCGTGCTTCTCGATCATCTTGGCGGCGACCTCCTCCTCGATGGCCTTGCAGGCGTCCTGGCGCTTGAGCTTCTCGGGCGTGAGCAGGGCCGGGCCGAGGCGATCGCCGACCAGTTCGCGGAATTCGGCCATGAGCTCATCCGGCACGGTCTTGAGCTCGATCTCGCGCTTGGGCTTGCCGCACTTTTCGGCGAGTTCCTTCTGCGCGGCGATCAGGGGCTGGCAGGCTTCCTGTCCGAAGGCGAGGGCCTTGATGAAGTCCTCGTCGGAGATTTCGTCGGCGGAGCCTTCGAACATGACGACGTCGTTCTCATTGCCGACGTAGATCAGGTCGAGGTCGCTGTCCTCGCGCTCGGTGTGGGTCGGGTTGGCGACGAACTCGCCGTTGACGCGGCCGACGCGGACGGCGCCAAGCGGACCGGCCCAGGGGATGTCGGAGACCATCAGGGCCGCGGAGGCGCCCATGATGCTGAGGATGTCCGAGTCGTTTTCGCCGTCGGCGCTGAGCAGGAGGCTCTGCACCTGCGTCTCATTGTACATTCCCTTGGGGAACAGCGGGCGGATCGGGCGATCCGTCATGCGCATGGTGAGGATTTCCTTCTCGGAGGGGCGTCCCTCGCGCTTGAAGAAGCCGCCCGGAAACTTGCCGGCGGCGGAGGATTTTTCGCGGTAATCGACCTGCAGGGGGAAGAAGTCCTGTCCTTCCTTGGCCTTGGCGGCGGCGACGCAGGCGACCAGGATGACGGTCTCACCCATCTGGATGGTGACGGCGCCGGAGGCCTGTTTGGCAAGTTTGCCGGTTTCGATGCTGATTTCCTTGTCGCCCAGCTTGGCGGTGACTCTTGTTGCTTCCATTGTCTTCTTTCAGCTGCGCCCGCCGGCCCAGAGGAACTTCATTCAGCGCCCGAAACACGCTTGTTCAGGGCGTTGAATGAAATTTCCCTCGACTGGCGGACGACGGGTTGGGGTGGTGTTGTGTATGGGTTGTGGACGCAATCCGACCGGACACAACGAAACGGTCGATGCGGAAAACCATGGGGAAAAGCCCTCTCGAGGCCGTGAGGTGGCGGGGGGGAGAACCCGGGGGTCCGCGCGTATCGGACGCGCGGACCCCAAGAAAGCCTAGCGGCGCAGATTCAACTTCTTGGTGAGCGCGTGGTAGCGGTCGGTGTCCGTGTCGTGGAGGTAGTCCAGGAGACGGCGACGCTGTCCGACCATCTTCAGGAGGCCTCGGCGGGAGCTGTGGTCCTTCTTGTTCTCCTTCAGGTGACCGGTCAATTCGTTGATGCGCTGCGTCAATTTCGCAATCTGCACGTCCGCGGACCCGGTGTCCTTCTCATGCAATCGGACGTCTTCGATAATCTTTTCAATCTTGTCTGCCATAACCTTCGTGGTTCGGTTTTGTTCTGCTTTTCTTACGACGGAAAGCGGCGAGCATATGATTCGTGCAGGGGGGTGTAAAGTTATTTTGGCGGCAAATTTCGGCCGGGTGGGGCGTTCATCCGCGGCTTGCCAAGGGCCGCGCGCCCGGCCAGCCTGTTCGGCAACCGGGAAACCCCTCATGGAACGAAAGAAGCAGACCCTCATCGCCGTCCCCCTCCTGATCCTGGTCCTGATCAGCGCCGCGGTCTTCTATGTGAAAGTGATCCAGGTCCGGCGCGACTACAACGCGATCGTGACCGACCTGGTCAACCAGGAGAAGCACGCGGAAGCCGCGGAGGCGTTGGAATCCCTGCTCCCGAGGACGACCGGCGATCTTCGCGAAGACGCGGTCCGGACGCTGGCGGAAGAGCATCGGTTGGCGGGAACCGAGCCCGGGGTCGCGTTCGACCAGTCGGTCGAACATTTCCGGCGGGCCCGGGAATTGGATCCCGACGGGATGGAGCCTCAACAACTGCGCGCCCTGGAATCCGCCGAGGCAAAGGCGGCCGGCCTGTGACTCCCTGATTCCTGTGCGTGGACTACAGCGGAAAGGGGGGCGGCCCGTTTTCAGAAGTCTGCAATCGATATGCGGCATTCAGTTCTCTGGATACTGAATACCGGTGACTGAACACTGAATGGCCGCCTGCCGTTCAGGCTTCGGCCAGCCAGCCCTTCAGCACGGCCAGGTCTTCCCGCATTCGACGGATCATCTCCCGTCCCTCGCCGTGGTCGTACTCGTGATGCTGCGAAATCGGCCCGGCGAACGTCGATTTCTTCAACATCCGGAAGAAGGCCTTGTTCACCATGCCTCGGCCCAGTTGGACCCATTCGGCCTTCCAACCCTTCTTCTCCGTCTTCTGCCAGACGAAGTCCTTCACGTACATCGCGCCGGCGCGTGGCAGCATGAGCTGCGCGTGCGATTCCCAGGCGTAGCCGCCCTCGGCGGTGGCGTGTCCGATGTCGAAACACATCCCCATGTGCCGGGGATCGAGGTCCTTGATCAGCTCATGCAGATCCCAGACTGGCGCGCCCACATAGCCCCGTCCGGAGTGGTTCTGGTAGCAGCCCTGGATTCCGATCTCCCGGTTCAGCGCGGCGAGATCGCGTAGCTGGGCGCGGATTTCGGCCAACTGCTCCGGAATCGGGCGCGAACGATCGTATTTCCAGTAGTCCGTCCGGTAACGACGAATGCCCAGCTTCGCGGCCAGCCGAAGTAGAGCTTCCGTGTGCGGCCCGTCGACCGACTTGATCCGCGTGGTCATCACGCCGATCTCCAATCCGCGTTTCCTGAGAGCTTCGACCAGTTTGGGAAGCTCATCCGCCGCGCGCTCCGGCTCGATCTGCCCTTTCGGGCGCACCGGACATTCGATGCCGTCCCAGCCGACCTCCGCCGCGACATCTGCGGCGTCATCAAAGCTCAGATCCTGAAAGGGCTTGGAGAAGCCGAGGATCGGCCACCGATCGGCGGAATTCTTCGACTTGTCGGCAAGAATGGAAGCCGGGGCGGCGAGGGAGACGGCGGCCGCGGCGGAAGTCCGGATCACGAACCGGCGACGGGTGGTTTTGCTTGAGGAGCTCATGACAATTTGAGTCGAGAAAACCCGACGAAGTGAAAACCTTCTCCTCCCGGTCGTCCCGGCCGGGAGGCTCACCCCACCAGCCAGAAGCCGCCGCAGACCACGGCGGCCAGGGAACACAGGCCCAGCGCGAAAGGCGCGCGGCGCGCCTCAGAACCTTCACCCCTGCGGACAATTCGGGATAGAACCTCGGAAAACAGGGCCATCGCCGCCACGGTTCCGCCGGCATAGGCGACCAGATAGAAGCCGGCTTCCGCGACGCTGGGAAAGGCCAGCGCGGCCACGGCCGCCAGCATGTGGCTCCCGCCGGCCAGGCCGTGCAGCGCGCCGATGCCGAATGCCGTGTGCCCGTGAGAGTGTTTCGTCCGCCGCCCGGCTTCGGGCGCGTCAAGGTGCAGATGAGGGTGGCGGTGCGGGACGGAGTGATCGTGATCGTGGCCGTGATGATGATCATGGGAATGCAGCCGATGCCGGAAAGCGCGGCGGATTCCCCAAAGCCCCAAGCCGATCAAGATGACCCCGACCAGCCGCTCGGAAATGTTGGAAACCAGGTCCCATGGCAGGACATGCCGCGTCCCCAAGGCGAGACAGCCCACCGTCGCCACGGCCAAGGCGTGGCCGATGCCCCATTGCGCCCCCACGCGCCAGCCCCTGCCGGAGTCGGCGCTCGTCAGCGGCGCCACCGCCGCCAGGTGGTCGGGGCCGGAAGCCGCGTGCGCGGCGCCGGCGAGAAATCCAGCCAGCGGTGCGATCATGACGCGGGGAATGGTCCGTTCTTCGGCACGGGCGTTGTTTTCCGCGTTGGCGGACCCCGCGTCAATCGTGAATCGTGTCCTCCGAGGCCGGGGCAAGGTGGGGCAAAACTGTCCCCAGTGAGCCGTCCCGGGGCATGCTCACGCCGGCTCATTCGGAGAATTCGCCCTACCCCGGCGCACAGAATCGTTGAAGAAGCCTCCTGGTTGGTTCTTGATGGCTCCATGAAATCCAGAATGACTGTCGGTCCTGCGCGCCGCCTGTTTGCCGTCGCCCTTTCCGCCCTCTGTCTCTTGGGCGTTCTCGCCATTGCCGCCGCCGCGTCCAAACCCAACTTCGTGGTAATTTTCATCGACGACATGGGCTATGGCGACATCGGTCCCTTCGGCTCGACGATCAACGACACGCCGCACCTTGACCGCATGGCGCGCGAAGGCATGAAACTGACCTCCTTCTACGTGACTTCCGGCGTCTGCACTCCCTCGCGCTCCTCCCTGATGACCGGTTGCTATCCGCTGCGGGTCGGCCTGCCTCGCGGATCCGGGCACGCCGTGCTCTTCCCGGGCGACCATCACGGACTGCACCCGGAGGAGATCACGATCGCCGAGGTTCTCAAGGAAGCCGGCTATGCGACTGGCTGTTTCGGCAAGTGGCACCTCGGCGACCAGCCCCAGTTCCTTCCGACCCGCCAGGGCTTCGATTATTACTTCGGCATCCCCTATTCGAACGACATGTGGCCCGGGCTGAAGCGCTGGCAGTTCCCGGACCTGCCGCTCATGCGCAACGAAAAGGTCGTCGGGTTGGTGAAGGACATGCGGGCGCAGGGGCAGCTCTGCCGCCAGTTCACCGAGGAGGCCGTGAAATTCATCCGCGGGAAGAAGGATCAGCCCTTCTTCGTCTACCTGCCGCACGCCTTTGTCCACCATCCGCGAGGCGCGTCGGATTCCTTCCTGACGAAGGCGGGTCTGGACGAGAGCTTTTCCGAGGACCCGCAGGCGACGACGCACAACCACAAGCTGCGCGAGCGCACCAAGGCGCAGATCGAGGAGGTGGACTGGAGCGTCGGGCGGATCCTCGACATGCTGCGCGAACTGAAGCTGGAGAAGGACACCTTTGTCATCTTCACCTCGGACAACGGGGGAGCCTCCGGCTGCGTGAACAAGCCCTTGAAGGGTGGCAAGGGCAGCCAGTTCGAGGGCGGCATGCGCGAGCCGACCATTGCCTGGCGGCCGGGAACGATTCCCGCCGGCTCCGTCTGCGATGAGGTCGCGTCCACCATGGACCTTCTGCCCACCTTCGCGAAGCTCGCCGGAACCGCCGCTCCGACCGACCGCATCATTGACGGTCGCGACATCGCGAACCTCCTGCTCGGTCGGCCGGACGCGAAGTCCCCGCACAAGGCCTTCTACTACTACGGCGCGTCCACCCTTCGCGCCGTGCGGTCCGGGCCGTGGAAGCTCTTCGCCAACGGAACCTTGTACAACCTCGACGACGACATCGGCGAAACGAGGAATGTCGCCGCCCGGAATCCCAAGGTCGTGAAGCGCCTGAACGTCCTGCTGGAGGAAGCCCGCAACGAACTGGGCGACGGCCAACGCGTGGGGCCGCACGTCCGTTCCGTGGGAATTGCGGAGAATCCCCGCACCCTCGTGCCCCGTCCCGGGGTGGAAGGCGAGGCCGGCTACATCCCGACCCTGAAGCTGAAACGGAAGGCGCGTTGAGCGGGCAAAGGCAACCGGCGCAGCGGATGTGTGGGCCAGGCGGGGCAACTGCCCTCAGTGAGCCGCGCAGGAACATGCTCACGTCGGCTCACTGAGGACAGTTCGCCCCGCCATTTCAACTGGTCTTTCATTCCCCAGCCTTTCGCCCTGCTTCCGTTGGCGATTTTCGGAACCCGTGCTACGTTTCGCGCTCATGAGTGACGACACCCAGAAAAGCGAGCCCTCGCCGGAGGAGGCGCAGAAAAAACTCCAGGAGATGCTCCGCCAGGGAGGCGGCGCGCCCTTCATGTTCAACCTGCCCGGCATGCCCCAGTCGCCGCCCGGCGCCGCGACGGTTGCCCGCGAGGACGACGAGGCGGAGCCGGCGGAAGATTTTCGATTTGATCACAAGCCCAAGGACGTGAAGCGGCACCTCGACCGTTTTGTCATCAAGCAGGACGAGGCGAAGAAGGTGCTGAGCGTCGCGCTGTGCGATCACTACCACCACGTGCGTCTGGCGATGGAGGGGAAGGACCAGGCCAACTACGCGAAGCAGAACATCCTCCTCGTCGGCCCCACCGGGGTCGGCAAGACCTACCTCATCCGCAGCATCGCCGAGTTGATCGGCGTGCCCTTCGTCAAGGCCGACGCCACCAAGTTCTCCGAGACGGGCTATGTCGGCGGCGACGCCGAGGACATTGTGCGCGATCTGCTCCGGCAGGCGGACAATGATGTCAAACGGGCGGAATACGGCATCATCTACATCGATGAAATCGACAAGATCGCCGCGGCGAACAATGCCGGCGGACGCGACGTCAGCGGCCGCGGCGTGCAGACGAACCTGCTCAAGCTGATGGAGGAGACGGAGGTGCCCGCCCGCGCGCCCAACGACCTCTCCGGCCAGATCCAGGCCATGATGGAGATGAGCCAGGGCGGCGGGAAGAAGAAGCAGCCCGAAACCATCAGCACCAAGCACATCCTCTTCGTTGTCAGCGGAGCCTTCGACGGGCTGGACAAGATCACCGGCAAGCGCGTTCGCGAGGCGCAGATTGGCTTCGCCGCCATCGAGCCCGCGCCCAACGAATCGGAGGAGCTGTTCGCGCTGGCGCAGACGCGGGACTTCATCGACTACGGCTTTGAACCCGAATTCATCGGGCGTCTGCCGGTGCGCGTCGTCTGCCAGTCGCTGACGAAGGACGACCTGTTCGAGATCCTCAAGACCTCGGAAGGCAGCATCATCCGGCAGTACGAGCAGACTTTGTCCGCCTACGGCATCGAGGTCCTGTTCGAGGACGAGGGGCTGAAGCGCATTGCGGAGTTGGCCGTGGAGGAGAAAACCGGCGCGCGGGGCCTCATGACCGTGGCGGAGCGCGCCTTCCGCGATCTGAAGTTCGAGCTGCCCTCGACCGAGGTGAAGCGGTTCGTTGTGGACCAGGCCCTGGTGGACGACCCGAGGGCCGCGCTGGCGCGACTCCTGGAGGAACACCGCAAGCACGAGCGCGAGGTCATGCGCCAGATGGTGCACGAATTCGCCCGCCGTTTTCAGGAAAGCCACAACCTCAACCTGACCTTCACCGAGGAGGCGGCCGACATGCTGGTGAAACAGGCTTTGGAGGACGCCATCCCCGTCCGCGATCTGCTGTCCCAACGCTTCAAGGACTTTCAGTTCGGCCTCAAGCTCATCTCCCAGAACACCGGCGAGAACAGCTTCACCGTCGATGAAAAGGTCGCCGCGGATCCCGAAGGCGTCCTGAGCGAGATGGTGGTGAAAAGCTACAAGCCGGAAAAGTGACTCGGTGATGGGGCGGGTGCGGAAGGCGAAGGTCCGACGCCCAACGTTGAACGCTCGACTTCAGAGCGAAGTCGATGCGCTTTGCCCGTGGCATTTCGTTGGACGTTTGAAGTGCCAACTTGAGCGCTGAACGTCCGCTTCTCCCTCGATTTCCTTCTTCACTCCCGCCCGTTGGTGTGGACAATGCCGCAATCCATGAAAAGCAAATCCAACCTGTCCTCCTCCTCCGCGCAGTCCCGCCGAGGCTTCCTCAAACAGTCTTCCGCCACGCTCGCCGGGGCCGGGCTCGCGGCCGCGATCGGCGCGCCGTCCATCTCGCGAGGGCAGGGGACCAGCGACCTGATCAAGATCGGCATGATCGGCTGCGGCGGACGCAACACCGGCGCCGCGCAGCAGGCCCTCACCGCCGACAGCAACATCCAACTCTGGGCCATGGCGGATGTCTTTCCCGAGCAGATTGAGAAGAGTCTCAAGACGCTCCAGGTTCAGCAGGAGAAGACGCCGGAGAAGATCGAGGTCGCCAAGTCACGCCGGTTCGTCGGCCTGGAGGCCTACAAGGACCTGCTGAACAGCGGCATCGACATGGTCCTGATCGCCACGCCCGGCGGCTTCCGGCCGATCCACCTCCGCGCCGCCGTCGAGGCCGGCAAGCACATCTTCTGCGAGAAGCCCATGGCCGTCGATCCCACCGGCATCCGTTCGGTCATGGAATCCGTCCGCATCGCCAAGGAAAAGAAGCTCGCCCTGCGCGCCGGCTTCAACATGCGCTTTGAGCCGCAATACCGGGAGGCCCAGCAACGCATCCGCGAGGGGCAGATCGGCGAGATCAAGGCGATCTACTCCACCCGGATGAGCAGCCGCCTGGCTCGCTTCGACGGCGTCCGCAAGGAGAACATGGGCGACCTGGAATGGCAGCTCCGCAACTGGCACTACTTCAACTGGCTCTCTGGCGATCTCATCATGGAGATCTCCGTGCACAGCGTGGACAAGATCGCGTGGACCATGAACGACGTTCCGCCCGCCCGTATTGTCGCCTCCGGCGCGCGGCACCAGCAGACGATCGGCAACATCTGGGACCAGTTCGACGTCACCTATGAATACGACAACGGCGTTCTCGCGATCCTCAAGACCCGCTACCAGGATCGCTGCTTCAATGAGCACAAGGATCTGATCATCGGCACGAAGGGCGTCTGCGAACTGGGCTGGGGCAAGGCGCAGATCACAGGGGAGACAAAGTGGCGTTATACCGGGCCCAAGCTCAGCTCCCACCAGGTCGAGCACGACGAACTCTTCGCCGACATCCGCTCCGGCAACCTCCCCAACGACGGCGATCGCATGGCCAAGAGCACGCTCATGGGCATTGCCGGCCGCATGTCCGCCTACACCGGCAAGGCCCTGACCTGGGACGAGGCGTTGAACAGCAAGCTCGACACCATGCCCAAGAATCTCAGCTGGGACATGAAGCTCCCCGTCGATCCGATCCCCGTGCCCGGGAAGACGAAGTTTGTTTGAGGGGGAGCCAGTGATCAGTAATCGGCGATTGGTCACTTGCTTTCCCTCATGCGCGCGAGCGTTTTGGAGCGCCGCGCCGCGCGCCGCTTTGCTTGGCGAGGTTTGCGAAGAAGCCTGACAGAAAGCCGAACGCCTTACAGAGCGGCCGGAGGGTTTGGCTCGGTGAAGGCGGTTGCCCGGAAAAAGAGGCGCGCTGCAGAGCGGTCTGCGAGACCGTGCACCAAAACGCTGACGCGACTTCCTTGCTCCCGCCTCATCCACCGAGAACATCGAAGCATCAGGATTACGACCTCTGACTCACTGAATACCGATCACTGATTACCGGCTTCCCCTCAAGTCCGCCAGCGGTCGATCACCTGGCCGGCGACGTCGGTGAGGCGGAAGTCGCGGCCCTGAAAGCGGTGGGTCAGACGGAGGTGGTCAAGGCCAAAGCGGTCGAGGATGGTGGCGTGGTAGTCGTTGATGTGGGTCTTGTCCTTCACGCCATACCAACCGATCTCATCGGTCTCGCCGTGCACCTGCCCGCCCTTGATCCCGCCGCCGGCCAGCAGGGTCGTATAGGCGAAGGGATGGTGGTCCCGGCCGGTGTTCGTGTTCCGTCCGCGGCGGTTCTCGCCCAAGGGCGTCCGGCCGAATTCGCTGCCCCACAATACCATCGTCTCGTCCAGCATGCCGCGTTGTTTCAGGTCCTTGATCAACGTCGCGATCGGCCGGTCAACCACGGTCGCGTTGTAGGTGATCTCCTTGTCGAGGCCGCTGTGCTGGTCCCAGGAGGCGTGGATGATGTTCACGAAGCGGACGCCCCGCTCGACGAGCCGCCGGGCCAGCACGCAGTTGCGCGCGAAGGTGTCCATCGTGTTCAGGTTCGGCAGCGAACCGCGCCAGTTGCCCTTGGGTTCCTCCCGGCCGACGCCGTATTCCTCGAGCAGCTTCGGATTCTCGTTCGAAAGGTCGATCAGCTCCGGCGCCGCCAACTGCATGCGTGCGGCAAGCTCATAGCTCGAAATGCGGCTGGCGATCTCGGGATCGCGCACTTCCTGGTAACGCGCCTGATTCAGGTCGCGCAGCGCGCTCAACCCCTCCCGCTGCAGATGCTGCGGGATGCCGTCGGGGGTCTTGAGGTTCAGCACGGGCTCGCCGGAATTTCGGAAGAGCACGCCGGCGTAGGATGTCGGCAGGAAACCGCTCTGGTAGAGCGTCGCGCCGCCGCTCGATCCGCGCCCGGCCGTCAGCACGACGTAGCCGGGCAGGTTGCGCGACTCGCTGCCGAGGCCGTAGGTGATCCAGGAACCCATTGTCGGCATGCCGAAGCGCGACACGCCGCACTGCATCATCAACTGGCCGGGATGGTGGTTGAACTCCTCGCTGTGCATCCCGCGCACCATCAACAGATCGTCGGCGACCGTTCCCAGGTGCGGCAGGATGTCGCTGAATTCCATGCCGCTCTGACCGTGTTTCTTGAACTTCCTGTTGCTGCCCATCAACACCGCCGTGTCCGGCTGGATGAAGGCAAAGCGCGCCTTGTCCAGGATCGACTTCGGCAGGCTCTGGCCGTGCATCTCGTTCAGCTTCGGCTTGGGATCAAAGAGATCGAGCTGCGACGGCGCGCCCGCCATGAAGATGGAGATGCAGGCCTTGGCGTGCGGCTTGAAGTGCGTGGGCCGGGGCGTCATGGGATCGGCCTGCGCCGCCGTGGCCGAGCCGATCAGGCCGTCGTCGGTCAATGCCGCGCCCAAGGCCATCGCGCCGATGCCGCTGGCCGTCGTGTTCAGGAATTCACGGCGGGTCTGGAGAAGGGATTGTTCAGTCAGGTTCATGGCGAAACAGGGAAAAGTCAGTCAAAGGAATCGCGCCACCGGCTCTTCACTTCCTTCGGAATTCGGAGGCGCTGTTGTCGATCGGGAAAGCATGGCGTCACTCCCGCGTAATGAACTCATCCAGGTTCAAGACGATCCGCAGGGTCGCGACCCAAGCGGCGTTATCGGCCGGCGTCACTCCTTCCGCGGCGTAGGCCCCAACCGCCTTCCTGGCTTCCGCCTCGCGTCCCGGGGCTCCGTACCACTCCCGGCTTGCAGCCAGCAACGCCTGCAGTCGCTTCAGTTCGTCCGCGCTCGGCGGGCGCGCCACGCAGGCCCGGAAGGCGTGGGTCAGGCGGGCCGCGTCGCTTTCCGTTTTCCGGTCCAAAGCTCGCGAAGCCATCGCCTGCGCCGCTTCGAGGTAGACCTCATTGTTCAGGGTCACCAAGGCGCCGATCGGCGTGTTGGACCGCGTGCGCTTGACGCAGGTCACGTTGGAGTCCGGGCAGTCGAAGGTGGTCAGGTTCGGGTGCGGCGCCGTGCGCTTGAAGAAGGTGTACATGCCGCGGCGATGCGCGTCGCCACCCGGGCTGGTCTTCCACTTGAACGCGCTGTTGTAGTTCACCGCGCCGGCGGCCTCCGGCATCGGGGGGAAGACGCTGGGGCCGCCCACCTTGCGCGAAAGCAGCCCGCTTGCGGCGAGACTGATGTCGCGCAGAATCTCCGCCTCCACGCGGAACCGGTTCTGTCGGTAGAGCGATTCGTTGGTCGGGTCGATGTCCGCCAATTCGGGGCGGTGACTCGAGGAGCGACGGTAGGTCGCCGACATTACGATGGTCTTGATCAGGGCCTTGCGCGACCAACCCAGGTCGATGTAGGTCCGCGCCAGCCAATCGAGCAGTTCGGGGTGCGAGGGGCGGTCGCCGCGCACGCCAAAGTCGTTGACCGTCCGCACAATCCCCTCCCCGAAGAGGTTGGCCCAGATATGGTTCACCGCGACGCGCGGCACGAGCGGGTTGCGGCCGTCGACCAGCCACCGCGCCAGGTCCAGCCGGTCGCCCCGGGAGGCCTCGCGTTCAATGACCTCGGGCAGGGTCGAGAACGTGCCCGTCCCGACCGGATCGGTCGGCTGCTTGAACTCGCCGCGCCGGAACACATGCGTCTGGCGCGGGTCCTTCGTTCGCTGCGAGATCACCCGCACCCGCATCAGGGGCGCCGCGGGCTCGGATTTCCTCAAGGCCGCCATGCGTTTCTCCAAAGCGGTCATTTCCGGGCTTTTCGCCCGATAGAAACGCTCGGCAATCGCCGCCCGCTCTTCTGCCGTGCGCTTCGCTGGTTCGACGGCCAAGGCCCGCATCACGGCCAGGGGGGCAACGCCGTCCGCGTCGCCGGTTGCCAGCGTCACTCGAAAGCGGCCAAGCGTGTGCTTGGTCCCGTATTGCTGGTCCAACTTGATTTGAAGCCGGTAATCGCCGTCGAAGTTCAACGGCTTTTCCAACCGAAAGACCGCCGAATGCGGTTTGCCTACCCCGCCGCCCACGGCCCAGCCGGTCTTGCCGCTGCCGTCGAAGGCATTGATCGCCGGAAAACCTCCCTGCTGATAATCCTCGCCCGCGTCGATCAATCGGACGCGATGCTTCTTGGCGTCCAGTTTCGCCTCCTTGCCCGCAAGGAGTTCGACGCCGGTCAGCACGAAGTTGCCGTTGGGCGCCCGGCCCGGGCCGGTCTTGGGCAGCGCCTTGTCCGGGAGCATCTCGAAGCGGATCGCGGTGACGTTCCGCGTGGAGGCCCTGGCCGTGAGGGTGAAGGCCGCCTTGTCCGGCTGCGGGCCTTTCGCGCGGAAGGAGCCGTCGTCCAGCTTGTCGAACTTCACGCCCGCGGTGGCGGTGACGGAGCTGTCCGAGAGTTCGTGAAACTCCAGCGCGTCCCGCTTGGCGGCGACGGACTTCGCGAACTCCTGGGCCCATGCCTCACGCTCCGGAGCCAGCCTCGCCGCCAGCGTCTCGATTTCCCGTTTCAGCCCTTTCGCCTTCTCGTCGAAGGCAGCCTTGGCCCGGCGATACGCCGCCATCTCGATTTCCGAGCGGGCAACGTCGGTGTCGGTCTCGTCGCCGTTGTTGAAGTAGGCGAAGAGCTCGTAATACTCCCTCTGCGTGATGGTGTCGTACTTGTGAGTGTGGCAGCGCGCGCAGCCGACCGTCAGGCCGAGCCAGACGGAGCCCAGGGTTTCCGTGCGATCCATGACGGCGGCGACACGCCATTGCTCCTTGTCGGTGCCGCCCTCGGTGTTGGTAAGGGTCTGGCGGTTGAAGGCCGTCGCCAGGCGGGCCTCCTCGTCGTCCGGGTCCTGAAGATCGCCGGCCAGTTGCTGGATGGTGAACTGGTCGAAGGGCAGGTCTTTGTTGATCGCCTTGATCACCCAATCGCGGTAGCGCCAGGCGTTCATACGGTTGCGGTCCTTCTCGTAGCCGTCCGAATCCGCGTAGCGCGCCTTGTCCAGCCAATGCCGCCCCCAGCGTTCGCCGAAGTGCGGCGAGGCGAGCAGCCGGTCCACCACTTTCTCGTAGGCATTGGCGGAGGTGTCGTTCACGAACTCGTCAACCTCCTCCACGTTCGGAGGGAGGCCGATCAAATCGTAGCTCAGCCGCTTGATCAGGGTGTAACGATCGGCCTCCGGCGACGGCTCGATGCCCTTCGCCTCCAACCCGGCTTGCACAAAGCGGTCGATCTCGTTGACGCCGCCGTCCTCGTTCGCCACGCGCGGGGCGAATGGTTTCTCCAATGGACGGTAGGCCCAATGCTCAGGCCAGTCCGCGCCCTCGGAAATCCACTGCCGTAGTTTGGCGATCTGGTCGGAGGTCAGCGCTTCGGCTTTGTCCGGCGGCGGCATCTTCGCGTCAGGATCGTTGGAGAGGACCCGTCGGAGGACCTCGCTGGCTTCGGCGTCTCCGGGAACCACCCCGCGATGGCCGCTCTTCAATTCGCTGGTTGCAACTTCCCGATCGGTCAACCGCAGGCCGCCCTTGGCGTCATCCGGCCCGTGGCACAGGGTGCAATGCTCGGCGAAGATGGGGCGGATATCGCGGGTGAAATCGACCTCGGCGCCTGGCAGTGAGGAAGCCGAAACGGACAATCCGATGACAAAGGCGGTCAGGCTCGAATGACCAAATACGAATGCGCAATTTCTAAACATCAGGGTTTCGCATATTACCCGCCGGACAAATCTTGGCAATCCCGGGAACAATGAGGGCAAAGGCGGCTGCAAGGTTCAAGAATTGGAAGCGCTCAGGTGAATTTTGGACGCGTCCACCCACCCCGATTTCGCGCCGCCCTCCGGCGGCTTGAAATATCCCCTCCCAAGAGGGGACCTGCCTTTGGGCATGCCAACGCGTCGGTCCCCTCTTGGGAGGGGATATTTCGTTCTCCCGCGCAGCGATGAGGAGAATGGAATCGGGGTGGGTGGGCGCGTCCGATTACAAGATCGCCTCGAGCCCTGAACCGCGTTCCGCGGCCGTTCACCCCGCAATCGCCGGCTCCGAGAGTTGCTTCTCGGAGGCCGCGACGATGGCGGTGACGGTGGCGTCGCCGGTCACGTTGGTAACGGTGCGCAACATGTCGAGGATGCGGTCCACGCCGGCGATGAGAGCGATGCCGGCCCCGGGCGCCCCGATGGCTTCCAGGATCACGATCAGCATCACCATGCCCGCGCCGGGCACCGCGGCCGTCCCGATCGAGGCCAGGACAGCCGTCAGTACGATGGTGGCCTGGTTGGCCATCGTCAGCTCCATGCCGGTGGCCTGCGCGATGAAAACCGCAGCCACCGCCTGGTAGAGCGCCGTGCCATCCATGTTGATCGTCGCGCCCAACGGCAGGACAAACGACGAGACCTCCTTGGAGACGCCGAGATTCTCTTCACAACGCTTCATCGTGATGGGCAGCGTCGCTCCGCTGGAACTGGTCGAAAACGCCAGCAATTGCGCGGGACCAATGCCTTGGAGGAATTGTTTGATCGAAAACGGCGTGAAGGCCTTGAGTAGCGCAAGATAAACCAGGGTCATGTGGGCGATCAGCCCGCCGACCACGCAGGCGGCGTAAAAGCCGAGGGATTTGATCAACGACACGACCTGCGAGGGATCATCCTTGGCAATCTCCGTGATGGCGTCCGCGATCAGGGCGAACACGCCCAGCGGCGCAATCTTCATGATCAGCTTCACCATCTCGATGACGATCTCGTTGAAGCCGCTCACCACGTCAATGACGGGCTTGGAGCGGTCGCTGTGCAGGCGCACCAGGGCGACTCCCGCGAGAATCGCGAAGAAGACCATCTGCAGCATGTTCCGGTTGCTTGCGGCCGAGAGGAAAAAATTGTCCGGGATCATGTCGACCAGCGGTTGCAGGGCCGGACGCTGCTTCACCGCCTCCGCCGTGGCGGCCTTGGACTTCAGGCCCTCGTCGTTCTCATACTGCTTCGCGAGGTCGGCCCGCGTCTGGGGATCGAGCTTCGCGCCCGGTTTCACAAGGTTGACCGCCACCAGGCCGATGATCACGGCCACGGCGGTCGTCGAGACGTAGATGCCGATGGTCTTCCCGCCCATCCGGCTGAGCTTCTTCATGTCCGACAACGACGAAACGCCCATCACCAGGGAGGTCAGGACCAGCGGCACGGCGATAAGCTTGAGCAGGCGCAGGAAGATCTCCCCCCAGGGCGCGACCCAGTCCGCGACAAAGCCGCGCCAGCCGAACCGCGCAGAGAGAATCCCGAAGACGATGCCCAGAATCAGCGCGACGATGATCTGCCAGTGGAGCTGTCGGTACCATTTCATGAGTGGCCGGGGATGCTTGCACGCGCTCGGGAGGGGAACAAGCTTCAAGGGGGCTGTTGTGGAGCAATCAGTATTCGGTGATCGGTATTCAGTATTCAGAAGTCAGGTCCGGACCACCAACCACTGAAATTTGAATACTGATTACTGGATACTGCCCCCCTTCCACAGCCGCCGAATCTACACCGCCGCTTTCATCCTCTTGCGGGAGCCGACCGCGTCCGCTTGGATCGTGGCGATCTCGCGAAACTCCGAGTGCAGACGATTGCGGGACTCCAGGCCGAAGTAGCAACTGAACGCCAGGCTGATCGCGAACCAGATGGCGATGTAGCCCTCCTCGCTGACGCTCGGGCCATCGTTGGGAATCTCAATTGCAAGGAACGAGAAAAAGTAGATTGCCCAAGGCAGCGCCAGGATGCGCCAGACTGCGCCCCAGGTCGCGCGCGTGCCATGGCGGGCTCGCAGGCCCAGCCACATGCCCAGCCAGGCCAGCGCCAGGGCATCGACCGTGAACACGATCATTCCGGCCAGCAGCATCAGGACCCACTCGCGGTCGTCGCGCCAGATCAGCAGGAAAATGAAATTGGCCGTCAGCGCCAGCAGCGCAGGGCCGGCAAACTGCCTGCGCAAAGCCAGGAACTGTCCCTCCAGGATCTCGCGCACGTTCAGCGGCGTGGCCAGCAGCAATTCCAGCGCTCCGCTGCGCCGGTCCTCGCCGAAGCGGTGGGACGCCTCGATCGCGATCCAGATCTTCAGGACGACGTAAGCGACCATGGCGGTCATCATCTGGTACTCCTGCTGCATCCAGCCTCGACGGTCATCGACCCAGGCCCAAAGCCAGAGCGCGCCGAGAATTCCAGCGACGCCCCAGACAATCGCCGGCTTGATCCGGTCCCGAGCCGCGACCCAGAAATAACGGTTGATCTCCATGAGCCGGGTCTGGAAATCCCGGCGCTGGACGCCCGTCCCGTAACACCATTGACGCCAGCGCGCGCGCAATCGCATCCCCGAGGCTCCGGCGGGACGATCCTGCCAACGCCTCGGCAACGTGAGGCAACTGAACAGCAGCAACATCCAGCCCAGCGCGTGGATCAGGCAGAACGAGATCTGAAAGGCTTGCCTCGCCGAAGCGTTCTTGACCACGTCGGCGGTCGCCGTCGCCAGCGTGAGGCAGGGGGAGGCCATGAAAGCCCATTTCCCCAACTCGTCACTGCCCCGGAACTGCGCAATATCGTCGAGTATCCAATACAGGATGGGCAGCCCGATCGAAAAGAACGCCACGGTCAGCAGCGTGGCGCTCAGGGCTCGGCGTTCCTGGCGACTGATCGAGGAAACCGCCATGCCGATCGCCAGCGAAAAGAACAGGGCGTTGCCCAGGGCCGCCAGCGTCCGCGCCAGACGCGGGACGTCCAGTCCTCCCAAGACCAGCGGAATCGCCAGCAAGGGGAAAATCGCCGTCAACGCGAACACCGCGTTCAAGGAAGTCGCGGCCAGTTTTCCGAGGACAATGTCGAATCCCTTCAGGTCCGTCAGGAACAGCAAACCCAGCGTGCCCTCGCGCCGTTCCTCACTGACGCAGTCGCTGGTATTGATGATGCCGGCCAGCAGGCAGAGGAAGAGCGAGGCCCAGGCAAGGGTCTGGAAAATCATCTCCCCCAACTGCGCCGAGGACGTGTGACGCGAAACGGAGACATTGATCAGGAGGACCAGCAGCAGTCCCGTCGCCGCCGCGGAGAAGCGGAACCAATACGTGGAAGCCCGGCGCGCCCGGATCCGCAACTCCCTTTCCACGATTGGCAACAATGTCATCGGGACGGGAGTCTAGGCGCGCGTCAAACGAGCGGGCAAGGCGGGATGCAATCGCCTCGCCCTACGCCCGCTCGCCCGGCTTGAACCGCTTGGCCAGGGAGACGGCCTTGAACATGGCGCGGGCCTTGTTGACGGTCTCCTGGAACTCCAGTTCTGGTTGGGAATCGAAGACCCAGCCGCCGCCGGCCTGGACGTGGGCCTTGCCGTCCTTGAGCAGGGCGGTGCGGATGACGATGCAGCAGTCGAGGTTGCCGTTGAAGGAAAAGTAGCCCATGCAGCCGCCGTAGGGGCCCCGCGCGGTCTGCTCGAATTCGGAGATGATCTGCATGGCGCGGATCTTCGGCGCGCCCGAAAGCGTGCCCGCCGGGAAGGTGGCGCGCATCAGGTCGTAGGGCGTCTTGTCCTCGGAAAGACGGCCCTCCACCTGCGAGACGATGTGCATCACGTGGCTGTAGCGCTCGATGAACATCATGTGGTCGGGCTCGCACTTGACCGTCCCGAAATCGCAGACGCGGCCGATGTCGTTGCGCGCGAGATCCACCAGCATGACGTGTTCGGCGCGTTCCTTGGGGTCGGCGAGCAGTTCCTTTTCCAGGGCCAGGTCCTCCTCCTCGGTCTGGCCGCGGCGGCGCGTGCCGGCGATGGGGCGGATCTCGACGTTGCGGTCCTCGCAGCGCACGTGGATCTCAGGCGAGGCCCCGACCAAGGAGAAACCCTCGAGTTCCAGCAGGAACATGTAGGGCGAGGGATTGATCGTGCGCGCGGCGCGGTAGAGATCGATGGGGCAGGCGTTGTAATCCGTGGTGAACCGCTGCGAACCGACCACCTGGATGATGTCGCCGGCGTTGATGTACTCTTTTGACTTCGCAACGTTCGCCAGGAAGGTCTCCTTCGGCGTGTTCGAGGTGAAATCGACGTCCGGGATCTCGTCGGGCAATTCGGCCTGGTGGTGTTCGATCGGCTGCTCCAGCAGGGTCTGCAGGCGGTCGATCTCCTCGACGGCGTTCTCCCAGGCCTCCAGCGCGGTGACCGTGTCGTCGATGAAGGCGTTGACGAGGATGGTGATGGTCTGGTTGACGCGGTCGAAGATCAGAAGCTGGTCCGCGATGACGAAATACATCGTCGGCGTGCCCAGTTCGTCCTTGGGCGGACGCGGCACGACGGGCTCGACGTCGTGGATGAACTCGTAGCCGATGAAGCCGATGGCGCCGCCGGTGAAGCGCGGGAGGTCGGGCAGGGTGACAGCCTTGTATTGGGCGAGGATGCGCTCTATGGCCTCCAGGCCGTCGCAAACCTCGGAGGGATTGCCGGTCGACTGGCCGGGCGTGACGGTGAACTCGGCGAGGACCTTCCCGGCTTCGATGTGCTGTACCTTGTCGCCGTCCTGCCGGATGACGGCGCGGGGATTGCAGCCCACGAAGGAATAGCGTCCCAACCGCTCGCCGCCCTCGACGGATTCGGCAAGGAAGGACTCCCCCTGGCCGCGGATCTTGTGGTAGGCCGAAAGCGGCGTCTCGAAGTCGGCCAGCAACCGCCGCGTCACGGGGATGACATTCCCCTGCTTGGCGAGGCTGACGAAGGTTTCTCTGTCGGGCGTGTACATGCTGTCTGGCCGCTGATTCTGCTTTCAACCGCGGATCACGCGGATGTCACGGATAGAGAAGCGCAGGCGGAGTGGCGATCAGAGGGAGCGCCCGGGCCTGGCTTCGGGAAAACGCCTTTCAAAGCGACCCTTCTTCATCCGGTTTCATCCGCGTCCATCCGCGGTTCAAGGTCTTTCTTTTCCATCCCCGGTCGGACCGGAGGGCGGCGAATCTGCCACACGGAAAGCAGGGAGTAAAACCCAACTGTCGTTGCGTAGCCGACAATTCCCATGCCGATCGACACGACCATCAGCCGGGGCCAGGCGAACCAGATCACCGCCCCGCCCACGATCGCCACCAGCGCCGCCTGTGACAACATGCAAAACCCGTAGAGCCCGCGGCCGGCCCGATCCCCGGCGCGCGCGATCATGAACGCGTATTCTTCCTCGCCGAGCGCCCGCATCAGCCAGGCGGACTGGAAATTGCGCGCCGCGACCAGCAGGCTCACCGTGATCATCACCACGGCGAACATCAGCCAGAGGGACAGGACAAAGCAAAGGACGAAGTTCAACCCGAGGGCCCATCGCCAGCCCAGTCTGCGGAAGATGGGATTCGCCTCCATCGCCAGAGTCGGCGTGGCGATCCGCGTGCTCAGAATGTCCGCCCCCCGCGCCAGGATCAGGGCGCCGGTCAGGATCCAATAGAACTTGGATCCAAATGGGATGAACTCGGTCAATCCTTCTTCCCGTAGATCTCGTCGGGCGATTTGAGCATCTCCTCGGTGACCTTGAAGTCGTCGCCTTCCATCGAACGGAAGAAGCAGCTCTGGTAGCCTTCGTGGCAGGCTGCGCCGTGCTGCTCGACCTGGATCAGGAGCGTGTCGCCGTCGCAGTCGAAGGCGATGTCCTTGACCTCCTGCGTGTGGCCGCTGCTCTCGCCCTTCATCCAGAACTTCTGCCGCGAGCGGCTCCAGAAGTGCGTCTTGCCGGTCTCGATGGTGGACTTGAGCGAGGCTTCGTTCATCCAGGCCATCATCAGCACGCGGCCGGTGGATTGTTCCTGCACGATGGCCGGGATCAGGCCGTCGGCGTTGAATTTCAGTTTTTCGAATGCATTCATGTCAAATATCCGGAATCAACCGCACCGGCACGTCGTGCTTCGCCAGGAATTCCTTCACCTCGCCGACGGTGAATTCGCCGAAGTGGAAGATGCTGGCGGCGAGCACGGCGTCGGCCTTGCCCTGCAGCAGGACGTCCACCATGTGCTCCAGCTTGCCGGCGCCGCCGCTGGCCACGACCGGCACGCCGACCGATTCGCTGATGCGCCGCGTGATCTCAATGTCGTAGCCCGTCTTCATGCCGTCGGCGTCGATGCTGTTGAGCACGATCTCCCCGGCGCCGAGCCCGACCGCCTTGACGGCCCACTCGATGGCGTTCAGACCGGTCTGCTCGCGGCCGCCCTTGGCGAAGACGGACCACTTGTCCGGTTCCACGCGCTTGGCGTCGATGGACACGACGATGCACTGGCTGCCAAACTTCTCGGCGCCCTCGCGGATGAGTTCCGGTGTGGCGATGGCGGAGGAATTGATGCTCACCTTGTCGGCGCCGGCCTTGAGCATGACGCCCATGTCCTCGATCTTGCGGATGCCGCCGCCGACCGTCAGGGGCATGAAGCACTGGTCCGCGGCGCGCTCGATCACATCCACCATGGTGGCGCGGCCGTGGGCGCTGGCGGTGATGTCGAAGAACACCATCTCGTCGGCGCCCTGCTCATTGTAGCGGAGGGCGAGTTCGACCGGGTCGCCGACATTGCGCAGGCCGCCCTTTTCGGCCACGCCGAACTGCTGGCCTCGGGTGACTTGGCCATCGTGGACGTCGAGGCACGGAATGACGCGTCGGGTCAACATGATTTCAAATGGTTTGTCGCAGTTTCGCCGGGATTCCCGGCGGGAAAAGGCGCGCATCATGGGAAAAGGCCGGACCGCGATCAATGGTTAAAATCCGTGTGATCCGCTTGCTTTCAGCGGGAGGTGAGGCAAAGTTGACCGGCCTTGAATACAGCGACGCTGGCGGCGTCCCATTGAATGTGTCAGCCATGAAACGAATCGCTTTCCTGTTCCTCTCACTCACCCTGGCCGGGGGCGCCCAGGCTCAGCTTTTTTCCGACAACCAGCTTGGCGGGGCCGTGCTGGGAGGCGTGTTGGGAGGCGTGATCGGTCACAACAACGACCGGAAGACCGCCGAAGGCATCGGCATCGGGGCCGGCGTGGGCTACCTCCTGGGGACCCTCAGCGATTACGACAACGGCCCGAGGTATTCCCGCGGGAGTTCACGCATCAGCGTGGGATACAGCAGCGGTTACGGCTATCGGCGCTTCGGCCATCGGCATGGGTATTGGCATCGGCCGTATTACGGTCATCGTCACCTCGGCCCGCGCTGGGGATTCAGCTATTCCACCTACACGCCGGCGGTTGTTTATTCCACCCCCGCCTATACCACTCCGGCCTACACGGTTCCCACGACCACGACCTATGTCACTCGGAGCCGGCCCAACTTTGCTGTCACCGGCGCGGCCGCGGGCGGCCTGCTGGGAGCGGTGATCGGGCACAATTCGGATCGCCAGACCGCCGAGGGCGCAGCCATTGGAGCGGGGGCCGGACTGCTGCTCGGCGGCATCGCGGAGCACAATGCCCGCCAGCGTGAGGCCGAACAGGCTGCCGCGGCCGCTGCGCGCGCCCGGGTGGCTTCCTCGCGCTCAGCCTCGCTCTACTCGCCCGGAGTCGTCTCGGGCCGCACGCCGGTGGCCCAGGAAGCCGCGGCCGAAACCCCGGCCCGGCAGCCGGTCGCGCCGGCCGGTTACAATTCCATGAGCGCGGCCAACCGTCTGTTCGGACGTTGAACGCGCGCCGCCCCGCCAGGCAGGTCTGACTCGTCAGAATTTCAACCCGTTTCAAGCAAGGCTCCGCAAGCAGCACAAGATCATGAAAAAGTCCCGTTTCCTCCGTGTCGCCGTCATTCCCGCCGCCGTTTTCTCGTTGGTCGCCGGCGTCGGTTGTTCCACCCAGGGCGTGAAGAACCCGTCCGGCGTTCCGGTCACCGAGATGCGCGCCGATGAGCGCGGTTTCGTCGCCGGCACCGGCGTTGAGTCGCAGGACATCGCGGCGGTCACCGACAAGATGGCCCGCAGCATCCTGGAGATCCCGCAGATCGCCAACGCGTCCAGCCCCCCCATGATTGTGCTGGATCCCGTGAACAACAACACGCGCTTCGCCTTCAACAAGGACATCTTCCTCACGCGGTTGCGCGTGCTGCTGAACTCCAAGACGCGCGGCAAGGTCAGCTTCCTGGCCCGTGATCGCATGGCGACCCTGGAGCGCGAGCGCGACCTGAAACAAACCGGCCAGGTCACCGCGAGCGCGGATCCGAACGTGGTCGAGTTCAAGGGGGCGAACTTCTTCCTGACCGGCACGCTGGAAGGCCTCACCACCACCACCGGGCAGGGCGTCAGCGACTACATCCTCTATTCCTTTCAACTCATCGACGCGCGCACCTCGCAGATCGTCTGGGAGGACTTTGCCGAGATGAAGAAACAGGGGCTGGGCGACGCGGTCTACCGTTGAGTCCGCGCGGCCGCCCGCCGGCCGCCGCCGTTTCATGAAGCCAACCGCCGCATTGGCGCTCGCCTTGTCGGGCGCGTTGTTCGCCGGCTGCCAGACATATCAGGCCGGGCCCAAGCTGCCGTTGACCGGCGACCCCATCGAGGACGGCCGGATCCATATCGCGCAAGGGGCGCCCAAGGATCGCGTTCTCTGGCAGTATCGCACCGCCACCGAGGCGCTGCGGCGAGGACAGTTCGACGAGGCCAGACGCCTGCTCGATGACGCCATCGTCAACATCGGGGGGATTCTCCAGGGCGATGCCGACGCCAAGCGCGCCCGACGGCTCTTCAGCGAGGAAGCGAAGAAGAAGTTTGTGGGCGAGCCCTATGAGCGGGTGATGGCCTATTTCTACCGCGGCATCCTCTACTGGATGGATGGCGAGCCGGACAACGCGCGGGCCTGCTTCCGCAGCGGTCTGATCATCGACGCCGACACCGAGGAGCAGAGCTACGCGGCGGACTACGTTCTCCTGGAATACCTTGACGGCTACATCACTGCGCGACTGGGCGGCGACGGCAAGGACGCGCTGGAACGGGCCAGGAAACGCAGCAAGCTGGAATTGCCGCCCGACTACGACACCGCCGCGAATGTCCTCCTCTTCCTGGAATACGGCTACGGCCCGACCAAGTATGCGTCCGGCGAATTTGGCGAACTGCTACAGTTCCGGGACAACAATTCGAGGAGCTTCGCCGCCCGCGTGAAGCTCAACGGCGAGGAGGTTCGGGCGCGTCCTTATGACGACCTCTACTTCCAGGCCATCACCCGCGGCGGCCGGGTCATGGATCACATCCTCGAGAACCAGGCCAAGGTCAAGAAGACCACCGACACTGCCGGCGACGTCGGCATCATCAGCGGCGCGATCCTTGCCGGAAACCGCGACACGCAGGAGGTTGGCCTCGGGCTCCTGGCGGCCGGCGTGCTCAGCAAGATTGTCGCCTCGGCGGCGTCCCCGAAGGCGGACACCCGTTCCTGGGACAACCTTCCCCAGTTTCTCAGCTTCGCCGCCCTGCGCGCGCAGCCCGGACGACACCGGCTGGAGGTTGAATTCCTCGACAAGGGGGGGCGTCCGATCCCCAGTCTCCTGAAGGTGGTGAATTTCACCGTCCCTTCCAAACCCGGCGATACCGTGCTATTTGTCAGCGAGCAAACCCAGGCTACCCAACCCGACTCATGAAGACGTTTCTAAAACTCATCCCCGCCGCCCTCTGCGCGGCTGTTCTTTTCTCCGCCGCCGGCTGCAAGAGCCACGAAGGCGCCTACGCCCCGGTCAACGCGCAGTCCCACGACTACGAGAAGACCTCCAACTTCGTGCTGCTCGACAGCGGCGCCCAGCGCTCCGTGACCTCGGGTTCCTCGATCCAGACCGCCACGCTGCCCGACGGCCGCCTGCGCGTCATGGCCCCGATCCGCAACCGCGAGAACCGCCGCATCCAGGTGCAGGTCAACTGTGTGTTCAAGGACGCCCAGGGCTTCTCCACCGGCGACGAGACCGCCTGGCAGACGCTGTTCCTCGACGAGAACGCCACCGAAGGCGTCCAGTTCACCTCGATGAACGACAAGGCCAAGAACTTCACGATCCGCGTCCGCCAGGCGCGGTGATTCGAAACCCGCCAGACCTTTCAGGCTTATGAAGAAATTCCTCGCGCTCCTCGGCATGGTCGCCTTCGCGACGACCTCCCCGGCCCCGCCGCCGAAGCAGAACACGCCCATGAAGAAGCCGGAGCCCGCGCCGCCCGGGGTCGTGCAGGCCCCGCTGCAACCGGTCGCCACGGACAAGGTCTACTCTTACGAGCAGAAGCCGGTCGCCGGTCGCCCGGTCCTGGTGACGCCCGAGCAGGCGAAGGTCGTGATGGAGAAGTTCAAGCAGGCCTACGCCAAGCTCAACAGCCCGCGCATCCTGATGTACGTCAACCGGGACCTCGTTGATCGCACGACCGGCATCACCCTCGCCGGGAGGACCGAGACCTATGATGTGGAGTCGCAGAGATCGAGCTCCAGCTTCAAGGCCGACCCGAAGTTCGCCGAACGCGCGAACGGGCAGCCGACCTCGATCAGCGCGCAGGGCGATGTCACGGTGCGGGGATCGCTCGGTTCGGCGGGCAACGAGTTCCCCGGCGATCGCAACGCGAGTTCCTCGTCCCGCAAGGGCAAGGTCAGCAACGTCTACAACAACAGGAAGCCCGCCGCGTTCTCGTTGACCGACCGGCAGACGCTTCGCGACATCGAGCTGCTTTTCGGCCGGCCGCTGCGCCACGGCGGCGCGCGCCTCGCGGATCAACGCCTGGCGACACAACTGATCCCCGACCTGCCGCTGAAGGATTACTCAACCCCGACCGAGGGCTCCCAAGCCTACAAGGACCGCCAGGCGCTGGCCAAGGTCGCTGACGTGGTTCTCGAGATCCTGGTCTCCTCACGCGACGTGATCGTGCCCGGCATCTCCGGCAACCGCACCTACACCCTGCCGGACATCCAGGCGACGGCGCTGCGGTTGAGTGATTCGCGCATCCTCGCGCAGGCCACCTCCGCCGACATCATCGGCCACGACCGCTACGCCGGTCGCGTCGCGCAGAACTTCGACATCCGCGACATCGCCGAAGCGACCGCCCTCGCCCTCATGGAGGACATGACGGTTGGCGTGGTGGAATGAGCTGGAGCGGGAATCTGGATTTCGGAATCCGGAATCGGAAGCGGTTCGTTTGACGAGCGGGGCGCGCCGCACGCCATGGACTGCGCCGCCTTGCGGCGCTGCTTGACACTTCGGAGTCCCACTGAACACCGATTGCCTGTCACCCTTTCCCGCTGGCCGCGCAGTGGATGCTCATGACGCCGCCGAGCAGATTGAAGGTGCGCACATCCCGGCAGCCGGTTTCCTCCAGCATCTTTGCGACGCCGCTCTGGGCGGGGTAGTTCTTCAGGGACTCCAGGATGTAGGCGTAGGCGGCGGAGTCCCCGGTGAAGATCTTCCCGAAGACCGGGGTCGCCAGCTTCAGGTAGGCGAAATAGGCCCAGCGCCAGGGCGCGAAGGAGGGCACGCCGAAATCCAGGATAAGCAACCGCCCGCCGGGCTTGGCGACCCGGCGCATCTCCTCCAGTCCGCGGCGGAAATCGGCCAGGTTGCGCAGCCCGTAGCTGATGGACACGGCGTCGAAGAAGCTGTCCTTGAATGGAATCGCCAAGGCGTCTCCCTGCAGGAAGGAGCAGTTCTCGCCGCCTTCGCCTCCCACCTGCCGTTGGCGCGCCACGGTCAGCATGTCCGCGTTAAAGTCCAGTCCCGTGGCTTCCGCGCCGGCGCGGGCCATGGCGAAGGTCACATCGCCCGTCCCGCAGCAGAGATCCAGAGCGCGATCCCCTGGTTTCAGCCCCGCCAGGCGGATCAGGCGGCGCTTCCAGAGGCGGTGCATCAGGAAGCTCTGAACGTCGTTGATCAGGTCGTAGCGGCGCGCGATCGAGCTGAACAGCGCATCGACCTTCGCCGCCCGCCGTTCGCCCGGATCATAGTAGTTTCCGCTCATGCGGCGCGGACAATATCAGGGGTGGCGGCGCTTGCCCATGCCGGGATTTTGACGGCGGAAACGCGGGTTCCAAGGCTTCCCGTCGGGTCATGGAGGCACTCCCGATTTTCTCCAACAAGGGGTTGCCACGGCCGGACCGCCCTGCTAAAAGCGCCGCCACTTCGTTATGGGAAAAGCCTTGGTCATCGCAGAGAAACCGTCCGTTGCGGGCGACATTGCCCGCGCTTTGGGAGGGTTCTCGAAGCAGAAAGATTACTTCGAGAGCGATGATTTCATCGTCTCTTCCGCGGTCGGCCACCTTGTGGAGATCAAGCCGCCGGACGATTACGAGGTCAAACGCGGCAAGTGGACCTTTGCCCATCTGCCGGTCATCCCGCCCCATTTCGACCTCCACCCGATCGAGAAGACCCAGGACCGGCTGCGCTTGTTGAAGCGGCTCGCCAAGAACAAGGAGGTCGACACCATCATCAACGCCTGCGACGCCGGGCGCGAGGGGGAGTTGATCTTCCGCTACATCGTCCAGTACCTGAAGAACAAGAAGCCCCTCAAGCGGCTCTGGCTGCAGTCGATGACCAAGGCGTCGATCATCGACGGCTTCAAACATCTGCGGGACGACGAATCGATGCTGCCGCTTGCCGCCGCCGCCACCTGCCGCTCTGAGGCGGACTGGCTGGTGGGCATCAATGGCACGCGGGCGATGACCGCCTTCAATTCCAAGTCCGGCGGATTCCAACTCACCACCGTCGGCCGGGTGCAGACGCCGACGCTGGCGATCGTCGTGCAGCGCGAGGAGCGCATCCGGAAGTTCGTTCCGCGCGATTTCTGGGAATTGCACGCGACCTTTGAGTGCGAGGCGGGAACCTACGAGGGACGTTGGTTCGACGAGAATTACAAGAAGCCCAAGGACCGGACGAAGGAGGAGATCGCCGACGCCGGTCTCCGCGCCGACCGGATCTGGGAGAAGGAGAGGGCCGAGGCGATCCTCGCCAAGTGCCAGGGCCAGCCCGGCCACGTCACCGAGGAAAGCAAGCCCACCACCCAGGCTCCGCCGCTGCTTTTCGATCTCACCAGCCTTCAGCGCGACGCGAACAAGGCCTTCGGCTTTCCCGCCGAGCGCACGCTCAAGCTTGCGCAGGCCCTCTACGAGCGGCACAAGGTCCTGACCTATCCGCGCACCGACTCCCGGGCCCTGCCGGAGGATTATCCCGCGACGGTCAAATCCACGTTGGAATCCCTGAATGATCCCGGCTACGGGCCCTTCGCCTCGGCCATCCTGGAAAACAACTGGGTCAACCCGGCCAACAAACGGATCTTTGACAACCGCAAGATCTCGGATCACTTCGCCATCATCCCCACCGGAACCAAGAAGGCGCTCCACGCCGATGAGCAGAAGATCTACGACATGGTCGTGAAGCGCTTCCTGGCTGTGTTTCATCCGGCGGCCGAATTCCGCGTCACCACCCGGCTCACGCGCGTCGAGGGCGAGGCCTTCAAGACCGAGGGCAAGGTCATGGTCAAGGCCGGCTGGCTGGCCGTCTACGGCCGCGATAAGCAGAAGAAGGACGGAGACAAGGACGGCGCGAACCTGGTCGCCGTCGAGGACAACGAAACCGTCCGGACGATCGAGATCGAGAACCGCGCGCAGCAGACCAAGCCGCCTGCGCGCTTCAACGAGGCCACGCTGCTTTCCGCCATGGAGGGCGCCGGCAAGCTGGTGGACGACGAGGAGCTTCGCGCCGCGATGAGCGCCAAGGGTCTCGGCACCCCCGCCACCCGCGCCGCCATCATCGAGAACCTCCTGCGGGAAAAATACCTCCTGCGTGATGAGCGCGAACTGGTCGCCACCCCCAAGGCCTTTTCCCTGATCACGCTGCTGCGCGGCCTCGGCGTCGCCGAACTCACCGCGCCCGAACTGACCGGCGACTGGGAGTTCAAGCTCAAGCAGATGGAGACCGGCGAGTTGTCGCGCGAGGAGTTCATGCGTGAAATCGCCGCGATGACCGAGAAGATCGTCCGGCAGGCCAAGGAATACGAGAGCGACACCGTTCCCGGCGACTTCGGCGAGCTCAAGACGCCCTGTCCCAAGTGCGGCGGCCACGTCAAGGAGACCTACAAGACTTTTCAATGCACGGCCAAGGGCTGTGACTTCTCGATCTGGAAAAGCCTCTGCGGCCGCCTCTTCGATCTGGAGGAGGTCGAGGAACTGATCGCCAACGGCCGCATCGGCCCGCTCAAGGGATTCCGCAGCAAGATGGGGCGGCTGTTCGACGCCGAGTTGAAGATGTCCGACGAGAAGACGGTGGAGTTCGACTTCGGCGACGACGAGAAGGAGGCCGACGAGCCGGTCGATTTCAGCGGCTCGGAGTCCCTCGGGGCCTGCCCGAAATGCGGCTCCCACGTCTACCCGCACAACAAGTCCTACGTCTGCGAGAAGTCCACCGGCCCGGAAAAGACCTGCGACTTCCGCACCGGCATGACGATCCTCCAGAAGGAGATCGAGCCGGACCAGGTCCGCAAGCTCCTGGCGAACAAGAAGACGGACCTGATTGAGAAGTTCATCTCCAAGCGGGGGCGCCCCTTCAACGCCTTCCTCGTGGTGGACAACAAGGGCAAGGTCGGCTTTGAGTTCGAGGAGCGTAAACCGCGCCCGGGAGCCAAGGGCAAGAAGGACGAACCCGCCGAAAAGATCGATTTCACCGGGAAGGACGTCATCGGGAAATGTCCCCGCTGCGGCGGTCAGGTCTACGACACCGAGGAGTATTACATCTGCGAGAAATCGCAGGCCGAATCCCGTCCCTGCAAGTTCAAGTCCGGCAAGACCATCGCCGGGCAGGAGGTCGCGCGCGACCAGATGATCAAGATCCTTACCAAGGGCAAGTCCGACGTGCTGGAGAAGTTCGTCTCCCGTTACGGCAAGCCCTTCAAGGCCCGCCTCGTCCTCGCCGATTCCAAAAGCGGCAAGAAGGTGGGTTTTGAGTTTCCCGATTGATTGAAGTGGGCCGCGACGCAGCGCGGCCCTGCCGTTCAACAGGTTCCGCCTCACCTCTACGCCCGCATCTCCTTGATCGGTCCGTTCGCGATCCCGATGGGGCGCTCGATCGGGACGCCCATGCAGCCGAGCAGCGTGGTGAGCAGGTCGCCCTGGTTGCCCTTGGTCTGGTCAAGGTAGCGTCCGGTCCTGAGCGACCCGCCGCCGCCGCCGGCGAGGATGAAGGGTAGGTTCTCACGAGAGTGCTTGTTCCCGTCCTCCAGTCCCGAGCCCCACATCATGATGCAATTGTCGAGCAACGTGCCATCGCCCTCCTTCAGTTCGCTCATCTTCGTCACCATGCGGGCGAACTGGTCGATGTTGAACTTCGTGATCGCCGCCACCTTGCGGACCTTTTCCGCCTCGTTGTTGTGATGGGTCTGGGAGTGGTGCTGGTCGTTGAAGCCCAGCTCCGGGTAGGAGACCCCGTTGGGCGTGGAGCCGATGTAGCTGCTGACGCGCGTGGTGTCGGTCTGGAAGGCGAGGACGTTCAGGTCGCACATCACGCTCATGTATTCGCTGCGCTTGTCGCCCTCGGGGATCCTGATCTCGATGGGCGGTGAATCGGGCGCGTCGCGCTTGCTTGAGCTGACGCCGGCCTTCTCGAGGGCCGCTTCCTTCTGGCGATGTTCGATGGCGGCGATGCGCCGCTCCACGCTCCGCACGCTGTCGAGGTATTCGTCGAGTTTGTGCCGGTCGTCGCGGGACAGCTTCCCGCGCAGGTCCTTCGCCCCGCCGATGACGAGGTCGAGCATCTTCCGATCCAGGGGATCGACCTGGGAAAGATGGCCCGGTTTGTCGGTCTTGCCGAACAATCGGTTGAGCACGCTGCGGGGATTGATCTCCGCCGGGACGGCCTGCGTCGCCGAGCGGAAGCTGCAGTGGGAGTAGTAGGCCTCGTTGAGGCCCTCCTGGTTCTCCTTGTGCGTCTGCGGCATCGTCGCCAACTCGAGGGAGGGCAGGGGGGTGAAGGCTCCCACGTAATTGGCGGCGATCTGGTCCGCCGAGATGGCGATGTTGACACGGTCGCGCGTGTTTGCGTCCGGCAGCGTCGCCGTGAGCCACGTCGACAATTCAAGCGCGTGCGGGGCGCCGTTGAACGGAGCGATCGGCACGCCGGAGATGCCCTTCGCCATCAGACACTGATTGATTACGGGGCGCAGCGATTCCAGGGCGGGCGGAGGCGAGGCCAGGAAGCTCTCCGGGTCCTTTGGCCAGAACTGGTCCATGATGACGCCGTGGGGCATGTACATGAAGCCGAGGCGGACGGGCGGCTTCTTGGGCTTGGCCACGCCGGTTTCAGCCCAGGTCAGGGATTCCAGGGCGGGCAGCGCGAGCGCGGCTCCGGCGCCTTTCAGGAAGGCGCGCCGGTTGAGGAAGTGTTTCTTGTTCATGGGACAAGGGACCGGATCACTGAATCCGGCGATGGGTGAACGGGTAGCTGGTCACGATTTCAACAATGACAGTCTGCATGCGATAGCCGTCCCTGGCGATGTCTTCCACCAGGCGATCCACCACGATTTCGTCATAGCCTTCCAACTGACGACACAGTGCGTAGGCCAGGAGTTTCTTCGTGAGATTGCGGCAGAGATCGTCTTTCCGCTCCGCGATGATGGCCTTCAGTTCCTTGGGAGAGCTGAATCGTTCGCCACCCGGCAGTTCGCCCGCCGCGTCGATTGCCCCGCCGGCGTCGTCCTGATCACGCCAGCGTCCGATGGCGTCGAAGTTCTCCAGGCCGAAGCCGATGGGATCGAGGATGTTGTGGCAGTTCGCGCAGACGGGGGTCTCGCGATGCAGTTCGGTGCGTTGCCGCAGGGTCAGGTTTTCAACCTTCTTTTGGTCCTGCTTTTCCAAGGGTGGAACGTTCGGCGGAGGCGGTGGGATCTCCTCGCCCAGAACCTGTTCAAGCGCCCATACCCCTCGGCGGACGGCGCTGGTGCGGTTGGGGAACGAGGTGGCTGCAAGGATGGCGGGCATGCCCAGGATTCCCCCGCGATTGGCGTCGGCCAGTTTCACTCGACGCATCTCGGGTCCGGTCACGCTTTTCTCCAGACCGTAAACCGGGGCCAGGGTTCCATTGAGGAAGGTGTAATCGGCGTCCACGAAACGAACGAGGCTCCCGTTCTCCCGGACAAGGCTTTCGAAGAACAGGCGCGCCTCGTCGTACATCGCCGCGCGCATTTCGGCGTTCATCTGGGGGAACTTGGCGGAGTCGAACACCTTGGTCTTCAGTTCGCCAAGCCCGAACCACTGCGCGCCGAAGCCGTCGAACAATGCCCGCGAACGGGGGTTCTTCAGCAGGCGTCTGACCTGGGCTTTCAGGACCTCGGGTTCATGCAGTTCCCCGCGATCGGCCAGCCCGGCCAACTCGGCGTCAGGCATGGTGGACCACAGCAGGTAGGACAGGCGGGACGCCAGTTGGTGATCATCCAAGGGGACGATGCCTTCGCCCGTGCCGGTCTGTTCGGCGGGGGTGATATAGAGGAACTGGGGCGAAACCAGGATCGCCTTGAGCGTCAGGCGCAGGCCGGCGGGGTAGGAGAGCCCGTTTTCGCGCGCCAGGTCGAACACCTGCAGAAGAACCTCCACCTCGGATTCGGAAGGCGGACGGCGAAAAGCGTCTCGAGCCAACGATCGGGCGACCTTTCTTGCCGCCGGCCGTTCGTCCGCTTTCGCTTCCGGAATCTTGCCGAACAAACGTTTCTGCGTTTCGGTGGGAGCCGCGCCTTCAGACGCCAGGATCCGATTCAGGACCTCGTTGGCGATGGCGAGATATTGTTCCGACTGGAGCGGGGACAGCGTGTTCAAATAGCCCGCGCCGACCACTTCATCCGGCAGTTCTTCGGCAATGGACGGATTCACCCCGAAGAGGTCGTGCAGCGTGTTTCCGTATTCCGCCTTGGTCAGGCGGCGGATCACGAACACGCCCGGGTCCTTCTCGCTGAGAAACTTGATCTTGCCGAGCCCTTCCAGGAACGCCTGCCGCTCCTCATCCGTCGGTTGCTCGTCCACATCCTCGGGCGGCATGTCGTGGGCCTTCACGTTGGCCAAGGCCTGCTTCCACAGTTTATGGGAGGCCGATTCCCCGGGCTTTTTGAGCGAGGGGCCGAAGTTGATCCCGCCGCGCTGGCGGCGTTGCCCATGGCACCGTTCACAGTGGTTCTTGATGAACGGAACGACCGCCTTCTTGAAGGTGGTCTGCGCGTCGGTCTTCAGCGCCGCAGGATCTGTGTCCCCGGCCCCGGCTTCGGCGGCGACCGCGGAGAAGGGGAAGGGCGGCAGCCACGTCAGGACGGCGAGGGTCAGCGTCTGGAGGGCCGAGGCATGGGCGCGGGATGTCGGACGGTCTGGCATCTTCAAAGAGGGGGATTATTACCGGCTGAGGGTCTTCGAATCCAACCCATAAACCGGCGGGGAGCGCGCTTGCATAGGATGGTGGCCGCCTTCGCGAGAAGGTGGGCAGCCGTCCCTTTGCCAACTCCATCTGGATCCCCGGATCGCCGCCTCGCGTTCGGCCTGCCTCGAGACGCCGAACATGAACCGCCTGATGGCCTCGGGTCTGCGCTTCACCAGCGGTTATTCGCCCGCGCCGCTGTGCACGTCCACACGCCGCGCGATCCAGTGCGGCACGACCGCCGCCCGCAGCGGCGCCGAATTCAGGAGTCCCTGGGTTCCGGCCGAGCACACGACCATCCCCAAGGCGTTGACCACAAGCTGATGCTGGACTGGAACGCGAAGAACGAGATCGCGGCCCGCCATCTTTTCCTGGTCGACGCCAACCCCGCCGAGGAAGGCCGCGACATCGCGGAGGAAAACCCGAACAAGGCCGACCAACTTCAGATCCTCCTGATCAAGCACCTGAAACTGGTCAACGCCGAGAAGGTGAAACCGACGCCCGCGCGCAAGAAGGGCAAGAAAGGCAAGGGAAAGGGGAAAAAGAAGGCTGATTGAGAAAGGGCGCGACTGCGGCGTGGCAGGGTCGCGCTGCGCGCGTCAGCGCGAGCTCCGCAGGGGCGAGAAGTGCGTGGCATTTGCGACGCGAATGGCTCCCAGGGTTGGAGCTTCTCGGTCGAAACGAACTCGCATGGACGCGCATAGCGCGTCCATGCCATCGGCGCCTTTTTGGCGCTCAGCGTCCTTCAATCCAACGCGCCGGCGGCGGCGGCCTGGAACGCCAGGCGGAGGGGGGAGTTGTCGCCGTTCTTGAAGCCGCGGCGTTGGACCATGAGGATGTAGATGGTCTGGTTCACGGGGTCGGCCCAACTCTGGGTGGCGTAGGCGCCGCCGTGGCCGAAGGTCCCGGGGTGCAGCATCGCGGTCACGCCCTGCGGGTCCTTGACGACCTGGAACTTGACGCCCCAGCTCATGCCGTCGGTAAAGCCGGTCTCGATGTCGCCGGACTGCGTGCGGGTGAGCTCGCGAACGGACGCCTCGGACAGGATGCGCCGCCCTTCCCAGACACCGCCGTTCAGCATTGTCTGGTAGAGCCGGCGCATGTCCTCCGCCGTGGAATACAGGCCGCCGCCCGGCTTCACCGTGCGCCAGATGTCCCAGAGATCGCCGCGCACGAAGGAGACCTCGGTTTCCGTCAGTTCCTTCACCTCGTCGTTCTTCAGGTAGGGCGTGACGATCCGATCCTGTTTGACCTTCGGCGGGAAGAAGGTGGTGTCCTCCATGCCCAGCGGATCGAAGATGCGCTCCTGGACGAAATCCTGGTAGGCCTGCCCGGAAACGACCTCGACCACGCGGCCGAGAACGTGCGTCCCGGAGGTGCTGTATTTCCAGCGGCTGCCGGGCTCGAACTCCAGCGGTTGCTGGGAAATCAACGCGACCAGTTCGGCAAGGGTGGAATGGCTGCGCGGTTCCTCGGCCCGGCCGATGCCGGCGGTGTGGGTCGCGACGTCGAGTAGCGTGATCTTGCGGGCGGGGCGTTTGAGTGTAAGCGAGCCCTTCGACTTCTCCGCAACCATCCACATGTTCTTGAATTCGGGCAGGAGCTTCTCCACCTCGTCGGTCAGGCTCACTTTCCCCTCCTCGACCAGCATCATCAGGGCGACGCCGGCGACCGGCTTGCTCATCGACGCAATCCAGAACAGGTCGTCCTTCCGCATCGGACGCTTCGATTTCAGGTTGGAGACGCCCATCGCCTCGAAGCTGACGACTTCGCCGTCGCGCGCGACCAGCGTCACGGCGCCGGAGATTTCGCCCTGGTCAATGAATGGCTGCACGGCTTGGCGGACGGCCTTGGAGATGTTGCCGGCAAAGGTCGAAGCGGCGAGAACGAGGAGAAGCGCGAGAGGGAAGAGGCGTTTGGACATGCTTCAAAGTGTAGCGCGCGGAACCCGGGAGCCAAGCCCGGTGAACGCGCTTCCTTGGCGGTGGGAATGCGGGAAAAGGCCGGAAGAAGGTCGAGGGTGAGGGAGGGAGTCGGCATCCTCCGATTCCACCCAGGCAATCAGAATCAACCCTCGCGCCAACAGTCGGTGTGAAGCTGCGTTCGGCGCGTCAATTCCGTCGGTCTCTGCCCTCGCGCGGGAACGTCAGCCGCTTTTCTTCTTCGGTAACTCCCAGACATTGGGCATGTCGGTCGCTCGCCGTCGCCCGCGGATCTTCGCGTCGAGCGGCAGGCCGGCGATGCTCGCGCGGATGTCGAGATTCGGCCGGCCGCCCAGGTAGTAGCTGTGTTCCATGAAGCCGCTGACGATGGGGGAGCAGTCCACGCTGTGCGCCTTGTTGTGGACGAGTCGAGGCCGCGCGGGACCGGCGCTGCCCAGGCGGTCCGGATTGCCCTTGGTGTAGTCCGAGCCGTGCAGCGCGAGATCCCCGTTGTTGTGATAGACCGTCACGCAGCGCGCCAATTGGTGCAGGTCGCCCATGGGGTGTCCGGGCTCGAGAACGTCGTCATCGACGTCCGGCGCGCAGAGAAAGATGTGCTCAAAGATGCGCGGCAGGGCGCCGCGGGTGAACTCGCGCAACCGGGCCAGCGCGTTCTGGAGCACGAAATTGCCCATCGAATGGCTGAGCAGATGAAGGCCTTGATCACAGTTGCAGGCCGGGTCCTGTAGGAACTTGGCGAGCTTGAGAATCCCCCGGCCGACCGCCTTGCCGGACGACGTCGCATCGCCGCGATCGGAACGGTAGGAAAGCCAGGGCGTCGCCGTGCCATTGGAAGGCCAGGTGAACAGCACGACCATCGTGTCCCGCCCGGGACTTTTCCTGGTCCGGGAATTCAACATCTCCTGCAGCGCCAGGGCGCTGGCGACGGCGTCGTTCCAGGAAACATTGAAGCCGTGGATGTAGATCAGGACGTCGTTCGCCTCCTTCATGGTCTCTCGAATGTCCGAGAACATGCCCAGCGATCCATACTGGCTTTCCTCCACGGTGGCGCCTGCCTTTTCCTCGTAAGCCCGGATGGAAGCCTTCTTCAACTGCTTGCCGAAGTAGGCGGTCAGGTCCTCCCCATCGCCCGCGGCGCCGGCGACGGACTTCGCCAGATGCCCCCGGATCTTGGCGGGGTCGGCGGTGAGGCTCACCCTGCCAAAGCGCAGGTTTTCCTCGCCATCGGCGCTGAACTTGAAGCCGTATCCGTCGGGGCGCCATCGATTGGCTCCTTCGTGGGCCCGGTTGGTTGCATAATAGAGCGTGCGTTCTTCCTTCATGGCTTCTCCGTGCTTTCTCCCGCCTGGTTGCGAAATGCGCTTTTGAGCGCCCCGGGAGCTTCCCAAAAACAACCGGCTCCGCAAGATCAATGAGTCCCCCGTCCGATGTCTCGGGCATTGCCGGTTTCCGCGACGGAAGCCCGCTTGCATTCACGCCCCATCGGGTGTAGCACTCCGCCTTTCGTTTTCCGTAACGCTGAACTCCTGACGACCATGTCCGAACCGACGATCATCTACACGAAGACCGACGAGGCGCCCGCGCTCGCCACTTGTTCCTTCCTGCCCATCATCCAGGCTTTTGCCAAGCCCTCGGGCGTCCACGTCGAAACCCGCGACATCTCCCTGGCGGGCAGGATCATTGCGAACTTCCCCGAATGCCTCGCCGAAGACCAGCGGATCGGCGATGCCCTGACCGAACTGGGCGAACTGGCCAAGACGCCCGAGGCGAACATCATCAAGCTGCCGAACATCAGCGCCTCCATCCCGCAGATGAAGGCCGCCATCGCGGAGCTTCAGGGCAAGGGCTACAACCTGCCGGACTATCCCGAGGAGCCGAAAAACGACGACGAAAAGGCGGCCAAGGCGAAATACGACAAGATCAAGGGCAGCGCCGTGAATCCGGTCCTGCGCGAGGGCAATTCCGATCGTCGCGCGCCTCAGGCCGTGAAGGCGTACGCCAAGGCTCACCCGCACCCGATGGGCGCCTGGTCGAAGGAGTCCAAGACCAACGTCGCCACCATGGGCTCGAACGATTTCTGCTCCAACGAGAAGTCTGTCACCGTTTGGGAACCCGCCGATGTGAAGATCGAGTTCGTGGCCGCGGATGGCGCCGTCACCGTGCTGAAGGACTCGACGCCGCTGCTGGCGGGCGAGGTCTTCGACGGAACCAAGATGAGCCGCAAGGCTCTGGCCGCCTTCCTGGAGGAACAGATCGCGCGCGCCAAGGCCGAGGGCGTCCTGTTCTCCCTGCACATGAAGGCGACCATGATGAAGGTCAGCGACCCCATCATCTTCGGCGTCTGCGTCGAGGTCTTCTTCAAGGACCTCATCGCCAAGCACGGAGCGACATTTGAGGAGCTGGGAGTGGACTTCAACAACGGTTTTGGCGACCTCGTCGCGCGACTGGGACAGCTTCCCGCCGACAAGAAGGCCGAAGTCGAGGCGGACATCGAGGCCGCCTTCGCCGCCGGCCCCGATCTGGCCATGGTGAACTCCGACAAGGGCATCACGAATCTCCACGTGCCCAGCGACATCATCATCGACGCCTCCATGCCGGCCATGATCCGGACTTCGGGGCAAATGTGGAACGCCAAGGGCGAACAGCAGGACACGCTGGCCGTGATCCCGGACAGTTGCTACGCCCCGGTCTACCAGGCGACCATCGACTTCTGCCGCGAACACGGGGCCTTCGATCCGACCACCATGGGCACCGTGCCCAACGTCGGCCTCATGGCCCAGAAGGCGGAGGAATATGGCTCCCACGACAAGACCTTTCAGGCGCCGGGCGACGGGACGATCCGCGTGGTCGACGCCGCCGGAAACACGCTGATCGAACACTCGGTCGAGGAAGGCGATATCTGGCGCGCCTGCCAGACCAAGGACGCGCCGATCCGCGACTGGGTGAAGCTGGCCGTGAACCGCGCCCGGGCCACGGGTTGGCCTGCGATCTTCTGGCTGGACGAGAACCGCGCCCACGACGCGCAGCTCATCGCCAAGGTGAACGAGTATCTGAAGGACCATGACACCGAGGGCCTGGACCTCCGCATTCTCGCGCCGCTGGAGGCGACCAAGGTCTCCCTTGAACGCATCGCCGAGGGCGAGAACACGATCTCCGTCACCGGCAATGTCCTCCGCGACTACCTGACGGACCTTTTCCCGATCCTGGAGGTCGGCACCAGCGCCAAGATGTTGTCCATCGTCCCGCTGATGAATGGCGGGGGCCTCTTCGAGACCGGCGCCGGCGGCTCTGCGCCCAAGCACGTGCAGCAGCTCCTGGAGGAGAATTACCTGCGCTGGGATTCGCTTGGCGAATTTCTTGCCCTGGCCGTCTCTCTGGAACACTTGGGCGAGACCTTCGGCAATCCCAAGGCCAAGGTCCTCGGCGCGGCCCTGGACAAGGCGACCGAGAAGCTCCTCAACGAGAACAAATCCCCCACGCGCCGCCTCGGCGGCAACGACAATCGCGGCAGCCACTTCTACATCGCGCTCTACTGGGCCGAGGCCCTCGCCGCGCAGGACGACGACGTGGAGTTGAAGACCCACTTCGCCCCCATCGCGGAACAGCTCGCCGCCAACGAGCAGGAAATCGTGGACGAACTGATCGGCGTGCAGGGCTCCCCGACCGACGTGGGCGGTTATTACCTCCCCGACGACGAAAAAGCCGCCGCCGTCATGCGTCCCTGCGCCACCTTCAACGAGATCATCGGCTGAGGCGTGGGCGTCCCGACAAGGAGCGGCGACATTCTTGCCGCCGTGGCGGCGCAGCCGCCAGAGAGGCGCGATGGAAGTCCGGGCGCTTCATGAAAGGTCTGGGCCATGGGTCGTGGTCAAGGGTTGCTGCGCCCCGCGGGAGCGCTGCGGCGGGAATGTCGCCGCTCCTTGGGGCTCACTCTTCGCCCGCGACCGTCTTCTGAAACGGCAGACTCTCCGCAACCGCCAGGATCAGGTCCCGCCAGGTGGCATCGTTTCGATTCAGCTCCTTCGTGATCTCATCCACGACCGGTTGGTCGTGGATCTCCAGCTTTCTGGCGAGGGCGTAGGACATGGTCCGCTTTACGATGTTGCGGATGATGCGCTCTTTCCCGGTGGTCAGGAGGATCTGCTTGAGCTCCTCGAAGTCGGTAAACTTCTCTCCGGACGGAAGTTGGCCGCTGGTGTCGATTTCCGAGGCCGCGTCCGCTTCGCCTTTGTTGCGTTTCTTGAGTTTTTTGCCGGGCGTGTAGCCGGTTCGCAGAACATAGGCTCCCTCGGCGTCGTAGGCCTGCAGGGCGAACCCGAGTGGATCTATCTTGTCGTGGCAGGAGGCGCAGGTCGGGTTGGAACGGTGCTGTTCGAAACGCTGGCGAAAGGTGAGGTTCTCGCCGCGCTTGTTGGGCTGAACCTGCCCGACATTGGCGGGTGGGTCGGGAAGCTCCTCGCCGAGGATGCGCTCCAGCATCCAGGTCCCCCGCAGGACCGGGCCTTTGTTCATCGCCACGACGCCGGGCATGGTGAGCAGCCCGCCGCGGCCCTTCGTTTCCCGGATCTCAATGCGGTGATTCGGCACGCTCTCCTGCTCGATGCCTTTCTGCTTCCGGTACTTTGGCAGTTGGCCGCGGTCCTTGGGATAGAACTTTGCCGTGTGCGGATTGATGAAGGTGACCTTGGAGTCGATGAATTCCATCAGGGGGCGGTCCTCCGCTATCAGATGGTGCATGAAATCTATCGGCTGCGACTTGAGCGCATCGGCCAACGGGATTTGTTTGGCGCGGAACTGGTCGATCTCCGTCAACGCGAGCCATTGCACCGCGAAGTCCTCCGCGAGGTTGCGGGACTTGGGAGAATCGAGCAGGCGGCGGACCTGGGCTCTGAAGACGGATGGCTCGGAAAGTCCGCCCTTCGCGGCGAGGCGCAGCAGTTCGTTGTCCGGCATGTCCGCCCAGATGAAGTAGGAGAGACGCTCCGCGAGTTCAAAATCGTCCACCGCGATGACAGCGCCGGCTTCGCCCGGAATGTCAGCCAGCAACCCGCGGTAGATGAAACCGGGCGACAGGAGCGTCTTCTTGATTTCCCGCTTCAGCGAGGGGATGAGGTCGTCGCCCGGCTGGAGCGCGGCGATTGCCTTTTGAATCTCCTTGTCAGGGACTGTTCGCCGATGGGCCCGCGGAAGGAGAAGACGAAGCAACCTCTCGGCGCTCCCGCGGGAGAATTCGTCGTCTGAAACGGGACCGGCGAGAGCCTCCAGCTCTTTCGCGCGCTTGGGGGAAAACAACTCCTCCAACGCGGTGTCGATGAGGTAGGAGTATTGACTCCAGATGTCGGTGGTTAGCGGGTTGCCTGACGTGTCGTTCTTGAAGCCGCTGGCGCCGGGCGGGTCCTCGGGCAGGAGTTTCAAAACAAGGGATTTTTCGACCAGGGTCTGTTCCGCCGCCATGATCGCCACTTCCAGATCAAAGCCGAACAACGAACGCAGTGTGTTGCGATATTCGTGCGCGGAAAGGCGGCGCGGCTTGAAGACCTTGGGCTTTGCTTCGACCGTCTCGACGAAACGCTTCTGATACCAGTCGTAGATCTTCATCAACTCGCCGGCCGGCGGTTGCTTCGCGGCGTCGGGCGGCATGTCTCCCTCGCGCAGACGGGCGATGGCGGCCTCCCAGGTCTCGAACTGCGCGTCGAGATCCTGCTGGGTCCGGATCTTCGTGAAATCCACCTTGCCCTTCACCTTCTTCCCGCCATGACAGTCGATGCAAAACTCGGCGAGAAAGGGCCGGACGGTGGCGTCGTAGGGAGAGGCGGCGGATGAAGAATCGGGCGCCAGCAGGCAGGCAAAACCGAGGGAAGCCCTGAGCGCCGCGCGCCATCGCCATGGACTGCGGCGGCTCGACGCCGCCTTTTCGCCGGCATGGCAAAACGCTGAGGAAGCGGCTGACGCTGTGGAAACAGCAAGGCGAACAACGCGATTCGCGATCAATGTTCCGGCTTGTTTGAAGTCGTTGAAACAGCTCGCGCGCCGCAAAGCGGCGTCAAGCCGCCGCAGTCCATGGCGCTGGCGCGCGCCGTTTTGCCGGGATTGGGACATTGTATATCGTATTTCGCGCGCGGCCCTTCAGGCCTCAATTGGGTTGCCGCCCAAACCAGGCCTGAAGGCCTGGGCTTTGCGCGGTCGGGCCTTCAGCCCGAAAGACAGTCTTCTCTCAACCTTCAACTCACACCACGTCTCAACTCCCGTTCACGGCAACGGCGTGTTCGGCTTGACCGCGTTCTTCGGATACTTGCCGTTGAAGACCATCATCTGCTCCTGGGTTTCCTCCTTCACGAAGGATTCGTCAATGACGCCGTCCGCGTTCATCACCCGGCCGAGGTCGAGCTTGAGATGTTTGGCGAGGAAGGGATACATGGCCATGCGCTTGGACTCGCCGTAGTCGTGTTTCTCGGCGGGGAAATGCGCGCCTCCCAGCTTATCGAGCGCGCCGTAGAGCGAATAGACATGCGCGATGTAGGGCATCTCGGTTTTCGGCGTGTTCTGGGTCCAGTCGCTGCCGTTGGAGATGACGAGTTGCGGGCGCGGCGCGGCAAGGGCGGCGACCTCGGCGTTGTTGCTCTTGTGCGTCGCGCTCCAGTGTATCGGCATCACGCTCTCGCATTCGCAACCGCCGAAGAAGTGCGCCGACACCTGGCAGACCGGGACCGAGACCTTTACGCGTTCGTCGAGGGCGGCGAGCAGGAAGGTCTGCGTGCCGCCTCCGGAGCAACCGGTCATGCCGATGCGGTTCTTGTCGACCTCCTTGAAGGAAAGCAGGAAATCGAGCGCCCGTGTGCTGTTCCAGGTCTGCATGCGGAGGATCTCCGGAACGCCGTGGTGGTTCCAGCCGACCTCCTTGGAATCGCCGTAGCCCATCATGTCGTACTGGAAGACCAGGCAGCCCATCTTGGCGAGGACGGCGCAGCGCTTCTGACGATTGAGGTTGAATCGTCCGCCATGGCCGTGCGGGCAAAGGACGCCGGCGAGTTTGCCCTTGAACCCGGTGGGGCGATAAAGCGAGCCCGTCACATACAGTCCCGGTGAGCTCTCGATGGCGACATTCTCGATCTGGTAGCCTTCGTGGACGCGCTTCTTGCGGTAGATCGGATTCAGCGGCGTGCGCTCGGGTAGTTCGGTGAGCCGGGCCCCCTTGAGAATGCCGGCCTTCACGCGGGCCTTGCGGGCCTCCCACGCTGCCAGGGTCGGGGCCTCCTTTCGGAAGCCGGCCAACTCCTCGGCCGCGCCCTCCGGCGTGTTCGCATAGCCGCGACGGATGGTCGGCAGGCGCTTGACCTTGATGTTCTTCCAACGACACTTGCCGCCCTCGGGCCAGCCCTTGCCGCCATGCACCTGCACTGCGATGCGGCCGTCGATGCCCAACAAGCCGCTGACCTTCTTCTTGTCGTAGCGTTCGTGTTTGAAGGTGTTCAGGTCGATTTCCGAGACCTTCGCGCCGTTCAGCCAGGTCGTGATCACCGGGACGGCGCCCGCGACGCGCACCCGCGCGGTGTTCCATTCGCCCAGTTTCCAGGCCTTGACCCAGGCGTCGCCGGAAATGGTGTGCCCCTGCGGTTTCGGCGCATCGTCGCGGGCGTCGGTCTTGAGGCCGACCAGCTTCTTGTCGGCGTCGTAGATGCCGTTGATGTCGAAGGGGCGGTTGTTGAAGGCGCCGGAGCCCTCGCCGTAGATATGGCCGACGTTTCCGTTGTCGTGGTAGTCGACCATCATCTGGAAGCACTGCCCGAGTTCGGTGGAGCGCAGGAACAGGCCGCTACAGACGCCCCAGTCGGGCTTCATGTCGATCAGCAGTTCGAAGTCGCCAAACTTCTCGTCGGTCAGGAGGATGCCGCCGTTGCCGCTGCCGGGCGGGTCCTGCTCGCCCACGATCGCGCCGTCCTCGACGAACCAGTGACCGCCTGTGCCGTGACCGATCTTCTGCGGGTTCTTGTGCCAGCCCTTCAGCGTCTTGCCGTCGAAGATCGGCTCGAACCCGGCGTCATCGGCGGCGGGGGCGGCTCCCGCGGCGGAAGTCAGAAGGAGGGCGGCGACGGAGAATCGGAGGAATTTCATGGTGGTGGGTTTATCCGGAATTCCATGCGTTTGGCCAACAGAAATCCAAGGCATACCCATGAACTGTGTCGATGCCTTCCGAACGCGAAGGTCGCAGGGCGGGTGGGGCTGTCCTCAATGGGGCAACGTTGGCGTGCCCCGGGCGGCTCACTGAGGACAGCTCGCCCCGCCTTTGATGCAAACTCGCCAGCTCATGCGCAGGCGTCCCGCCGAGACAGGAGACCCAGTTCTCGATGCCTTTTCACCGGGAAAGCGCTATTCCATGAATTCCGTCGTTCCATTGCCGCCATGAAGACACCTCTGAAAAACGCGCCGACTTTCCGCGCCCGCCCGCATGCCTTGATCGGGTTCCTCGCCGCAATGGCCGCGGCGGTTCACGCGCAATCCCATACCGTCCGCGTCACCACCCTCGCGGATTCCGGCCCGGGTTCCCTGCGCGAGGCGGTGGGCAAGGGCGGTCGACGCGTCGAGTTCGCGGTCGGCGGGGAGATCAGGCTCGCAAAGATGTTGGTCGTCGTCGCCCATGACCTGGTCGTCGACGGAACGGGCGCGCCCGCCCCCGGCGTGACCGTGAGCGGCCGGCCCTTCGCGATCGACGGCGCGCGCAACGTCACCCTCCGCAACCTCCGCTTCCGCATGAGCTCCGACGACAACCTCCGCGTCATCGGCGCCTGCCGGAACATCCTGATCGAGAACTGCTCTTCCACCCACGGCGGCGACGGCGCCATCGACATCACCGAGGACTACAAGACCCACGCGCGCCCCGATGGCGTGACGATCCGCAACTGCGTCATCGCGGCGACGGAGAAGGCCATGCTCGTCGTCGGCGCGGACAACCTCACCCTGGAGCGCAATCTCTTCACCAACAACAGCCGGCGGAATCCTCAGTTGCACGACGCAAAGGGCTTCAACGTCGTCAACAATCACATTCGCAACTTCGCCGTCTACGGCCTGCGTGTCCGCGCGGGATCGACGGGCAATGTCGTCGGCAACCTGATCCCGCTGAGCCCGCTCCTGCCTAAGCGGCCGGACCGCGCCTTCATCGTCGATGCCTCCGGCAAGGCTCCGCGAGTCCACACCGCCGGCAACCGCGGACCGGACAAACTCTCCCCGGACAAACAGGGCAATTCTTCGCGAGCAATCGGCCGGATGCCATCGGACATCCTCTCCGTGGAAGGGCTCGCCCAAGCCGTCGAATCCGCCTGCGGCGCCCGTCCGCTGGACCGCATCGACGCCGCGCTCGTTCGGGACAATCCCGCGATCGAATACCGCCCGTCGAACACGAAGGACAAGTGATCGGACACTGGAAACCCTCCGGCGAATTGTAACGACGTTTCCGGTTGCCTTCCGTTAAGGTGTCGGCCTCAGTCAAACTTCAGGAGAAAGGAACCGACCGCATGAAGACTCCGTTTCGCCCCCAGACCGCACTGGCCATCCTGGCCGTCTCCGCCCTGCTTTGGACGCTGGGCTGCTCCAAGGAGGAGCCCGCCCCCGCCGCGCCGCCGCAGGCCAAGGTCAATCCGCCAACCGCGCCCGCGGCCCCGAAGCCCGCGCGTCCCGAATCCGCCGTTCCGAACAGCTTCTACGAGGTCATGGACCGCCTGGACCAGGGCGGACAGGTCTATGGCTACCTGAGCTCCGAACAATGGTTTGACGGCCTCGCCGACCGGCTCGACGGATTCAAGACGACGCTGCTCGAGAACATCCCGACCAAGCCCGAGGATCGAGCGCAGATCGACAAAGGGGTCAATGCCGCGCTCGGTTTCATCCGCAAAAGCGGCCTGGAAGAGATCAGCGGCGTCGGCCTGAGCGGCTTCGCTGTCGAGAAGGACCTGCATCGGAGCAAGTTCATCGTCCACCATTACCCCGACCATGGGGAGGGGTTTGTCTGGTCGTTGTTCGGCAAGGCTCCCGGGAAGATGGAGGGCCTGCATCTGCTGCCCGCGAATACCGTAATCGCCAGCTCCTCGCAGTTCGACCTGCCCGGCCTCTGGGCCGTCGCGGAGGAACAGGTCAAGGCTTCCGGCTATCCCCAGGCAGCCGAGCAACTCGTTCAGGCCAAGGGTATGTTCGCCATGGCGACCGGCGTGGAGTTTGACGCGCTCCTCGCCTCGCTCGGCGGCGAGTATGGCGTCGCCCTCACGCTCGACGAGGCTCAGCCCGTGCAGATCCCCGGCTCCAAACCCGTCGAGATCTCGCGCCCCGACCTGCTCATCTTCATGAAGGTGAACGACACCACGATCTACGACCGTTTCATCTCCTTTGCGAAGTCCGAGCAGATGCCGATCCTGGAGGACGAGAAGGACGGCGTGAAGTCCGCCTCGATGCCGGTCCCCGTGCCCATCGGCGCGGAATACAAGCTCACGCTCGCCTCCGCCGACGGCCTGCTCCTGCTTGGCAGCAGTCCCGCTGTCGTTCGCGAGGCGCTGGATGTTCGCGCCGGCGCGAAGTCCGGGCTCACCGCGACGCCCGCCTTTGCGCGCCTGGCCGCAGGCATTCCGACCGAGGGCAACAGCTTCACCTACGTCAGCGAGAGTTTCGGCAAGGTCTACCTCGACATCCAGCTGCAGACCATGGAGTTGGCCCCGACCGCAGAAGAAGTTCCGGTTCCGCTCATCCGCAAAATGATGGAGAAGTTTTCCCAGCCCGCCGCCTCGTACGGTGTGTTTCAGAACACTGGAGAAGGCTGGCTTTGGACCGGCAACAGCACGACCTCCGGCGCGACCCAGGTCGCCGCGGCGGCTGTCGTCGCCCCCGTCGGAGTGCTGGCCGCCATCGCCATTCCCAACTTTGTGAAGGCCCGCAAGACAGCCCAGAAGAACACCTGCATTGCCAACCTCAAGCAGATTGACGGAGCCAAGCAGCAATGGGCGATCGACAACCGAAAGAACGGAACGGCCATCCCGACCGACGCCGATCTCTTTGGCTCGACGCTCTACCTCAAGCGCAAACCGCAATGCCCGCTCAGCGGCCAATACTCCATCAATCGCGTCGATCAGGATCCCACCTGTTCCCATGGCGTGACCGAAGGGCACAGTCTGGGGCGCAGGGTGGGGCGCTGAAGGGGGGCATGACGCGGCCAAGGAGGGGCGACATTCTTGTTGCCCTGCCTGCGCAGCAGGCACCAAGGCGCGCGGGGGGTTGCGTTTTCGATTGTCCTCAGCGCTTCGCTGGCTCAATGCGCCTTTCCGGCCTCTTCCAAGGCGCGGCGACAAGAATGTCGCCGCTCCTTGAGATGCCCGCCAAAAAGGGTTCGACCCGTCGGCGCCCGCTTTCTAAGTTCCGGGATCGAGAACGGATGAAAGCGCGCGTCTTTTCACGGTCCGAATTCGACCCCCTCCCGCACGGAAGGGCAGTCGCCGCGTTGGCGACCTTGCTTGCCTTCGCCGTCATCCACGTCTTGTCCGCCGCGGAACCGCCGTCAACCGACAAGATCGATTTCCATCGCGACATCGCCCCCCTGTTCGAGCGCGCCTGCATTTCCTGTCACGGCGTCGAAAAGGAGAAATCCGGGCTTCGGCTCGACGACCGCAAGCTTGCCCTGCGCGGCGGCGATGAAGGCCCCGCCATTGTCCCGGGCTCCGCCGCCGACAGTCTCCTCATCAAGCTGGTTTCCGGAGCCGATCCGGACCGCCTCATGCCGCCCAGGGGCGAACGGCTTTCCGAAAAAGAGATCACGCTCCTCCGCAACTGGATAGATCGGGGCGCATCCTGGCCAGAAGGCCCGGCAACGGCCCGCGCTCCGAAGCTTAACCACTGGTCCCTGATCCCGCCGCAACGCCATGAAGCTCCGGCGGTTTCCCGGCCTGAATGGCGGGAGAACACGATCGACGCCTTCGTGTTGGCCAAGCTTGAACGAGCCGGCCTTTCCCCCTCCGCGTCCGCGGATCACGCGACATTGATCCGCCGCATGACGTATGACGTCACCGGGCTGCCGCCGACACCCGAAGAGGTTGCCGCCTTCGTCAACGACGCCTCGCCACAGGCTGTCCGCCGGTTGGTTGACCGACTGCTCGATTCTCCGCGTTACGGCGAACGCTGGGCGCGGCATTGGCTGGATGTCGCGCGCTTCTGCGAGAGCCAGGGGTTCGAACGCGACAAGATCAAGCCCCATGCCTGGCGTTACCGCGACTACGTTATCGAGAGCCTCAACGAGGACAAACCCTACGACCGGTTCGTTCGTGAGCAGATTGCCGGCGACGTCCTGCCCGGCGCGACCGCCGAAGGCATCGTGGCCACGGCTTTCCTGGTCGCCGGCGCCTACGACGAGGTCGGCCTCAATCAACAGAGCAAGATCATGCGCGCCGGCGCCCGCGAGGAGGCTCTGGAGGATCTCGTGGGGACCGTCGGTCAGACATTCCTCGGCCTCACCGTCAACTGCGGGCGCTGCCACAGCCACAAGCACGACCCCATTTCGCAGGAGGATTACTACCGCCTGAAGGGCGTGTTCGACGGCGTTCACGCCGGCGATCGCGACCTGCTTCCGCCCGACGAACTCAAGGCCGTCACCGCCGAGATCAAACAGCTCGACGACAAGATCAGACGACTCGAAGGCGACCGTAAGAAGGCGGCGAAGGAAGGCGCGAACACAGCGCAGATCGACCGCGAATTGGCCGCCGCGCGCGACGCCCGTTCGCGCATGGAAACGCGACGCCCCCGGGTTTATGCCGCGCTGCCCCGGCAACCCGGACCCACGCATCGTCTTGCCCGCGGCGACGCCTCCCTGCCTCGTGAGATCGTCACGCCCGGGACAATTGCCGTCCTCGCAGGCCCCGATGGCGGCCTGGGCCTGAAGACCGATTCCCCGGAAGGCGCACGCCGCGCGGCGCTCGCCCGCTGGATCGCGAGCCCGGACAACCCGCTCACCGCCCGCGTCATCGTCAACCGCGTGTGGCAGTGGCATCTCGGGACCGGCTTCGTCGATACGCCGAACGACTTCGGCGCCGCCGGCGGCGCGCCGACGCACCCGGAGCTGCTGGACCGACTCGCCGTTGATTTCATGAAATCGGGTTGGAGCCTTAAATGGCTGCACCGGCAGATCCTCCTTTCCCGGACCTACCGCCAGTCGTCCGCGCACAACGAAGTCGCCGCGAAACTCGACGCCGACAACCGCCTGCTCTGGCGGTTCTCGCCGCGCCGCCTGGAGGCTGAGGCTGTCCGTGACACCCTGCTCACGCTCAGCGGTGAAATCGATTTCCGCATGGGCGGCCCCGGTTACATGCCGTGGAACCTGCGCATCGACAACACCCACTTCTATACATGGGAGGACAAGACCGGTCCGGATTTCAACCGCCGCACCGTCTACCGCATTGGCGTCCAGTCCGCGCGCGATCCGCTGCTCGATGCGCTCGACTGCCCGAACCTCTCGACCCGCACGCCGACCCGCTCCAGCACCACCACGCCGATCCAGGCTCTGGCCCTGATGAACAACGCCTTCGTCCAACGCCAGACCGCCCTCTTTGCCAATCGCCTCGCTGGGATCAGCCCTGGCGATCAGCCCCGACAAATCGAACTCGCTTACCAACTCGCCTACGCGCGCTTACCCACCCAAGCCGAAGCCGGACGCGCCCGTGAAGCCGCGGCAGGACACGGCCTGAAATCCCTTTGCTGGGCCATCTTCAATTCCAATGAACTGGTCTACCTCAGGTAAAACCAAGCGCGCCCGCCGCGCCCACCGTAGGACAGGCATCCTGCCTGTCCACAGCATGCCACCGAAGCGATCGTGCTCAATCGACGCTCCGGGTACTCCCGCGCAGGCCAGACCGTTCTCCTGGAGCTTCGGGCAATCGAAGGCCACAGGATACGCCGGGGACAGGCAGGATGCCTGTCCTACGCTTGGTCGCCGTGCGCTCAACATGACAACCGGCGCCGCTACCGCCATCGCGCCCCAATGAAACCAGCCCCTTCCTTCCCCTTCCGCGATACCCGCCGGGATTTCCTCTGGCGCTCGGCCAACGGCTTCGGCTCCGTCGCCCTGGCCTGGCTTCTCTCCCGCGAGGCCCAGGCCGCGCCACCGCCCCCGTCCGCCCATACCGCCACGCCCCAAGAAACCAATTCTCCCTACGCACCCAGACCCACCCACTTCCCGGCCGTCGCCAAACGCGTGATCCACATTTGCTCCTTGGGCGGCGTCAGTCATGTGGACACCTGGGACCACAAGCCCGAACTGACCAAACGCCACGGCCAGGAATACAAGGACAAGAACTACGATCCCTTCTTCGGGCAGCCCGGCCGGCTGATGAAAACGCCCTGGGAATTCCAACGCCACGGTCAGGCGGGGACCTGGGTCAGCAGCCTTTTGCCACACCTTGCGGCCTGCGTGGACGATCTCGCCGTCGTGAACTCGATGCACAGCCGGTCCTCCAATCACACGCCCTCCACCTTCCTGGAGAACACCGGTTTCACCATGAATGGATTCCCCAGCCTCGGTTCCTGGGTTTCCTATGGTCTCGGCTCGGAGAATCAGGACCTGCCCGCCTATATCGTGCTGCCGGATGCGCGCGGTCTGCCCGCCGGCAGCGCCATCAACTGGACGCCCGGCTTCCTCCCCGCGGCGCACCAGGGCGTCGCCTTCAATCCCACCGGCGAACCCATCCCCGACCTTTACACCCCGGACCACGTCAGCGCCGCAACCCGCCAGACTGAAACCGGACTGCTACGCGCGATGAACCGCGACTTCGCTGCCGCCAACCCCGGCAACGACGACCTGCGCGCCCGCATCCGGGCCTACGAACTCGCCGCTCAGATGCAGCTCAGCATCCCGGAGATCACGGACCTCTCCGGCGAATCCGAGGTGACGCAGAAACTCTACGGTCTCGACGAACCGGTCACCCGCGACTTTGCCCGCAACTGCCTCCGCGCCCGGCGACTCTGCGAACGCGGCGTGCGTTTCGTGCAGCTCTTCAATGGCGGGGCTTTCGGCGGTCGGCCGCGCATCAACTGGGACGCCCACGAGGGCATCGAGGACAACCACGGTCTCCAGGCCTCCGTCATGGACAAGCCTGTCGCCGGCCTGATCAAGGACCTGAAATCGCGCGGCATGCTCCAGGACACGCTTGTGCTCTGGACGACGGAGTTCGGCCGCACGCCGGTGACCCAGGGGCTCAAGAGCACGGGTCGCGACCACCACCCCAACGCCTTCACCATCTGGCTGGCCGGGGCCGGTGTGAAACCGGGCCAGGTCTACGGCGCCAGCGACGACATCGGATTCCATGTCGCCGACAAACCGCTCGAATTCTACGACATCCACGCCACGATGCTGCACCTTCTCGGCATGGACCACACAAGGCTCACTTTCCTCCACAACGGTATCCGCCGACGCCTCACGAACGTGCACGGCAATGTGGTGAAGGGCTTGATGGCCTGAGCCGGCGGACGCCGCAAAGAGCGTGGATGAAGAGGCGTAGCAGCCGACGTGAGGAGGCTCTTGTTCCTTTGTAAGTCTTTGAAAATGGGTCTCGTCAGCTCGTCTGCCACAAAGCGGAGGGGTTCTTGCACAAGACCTTGCGGAGGCAACTGCGGGAACGCCGGGAAACGTGAATTCGTCACTCGGGCTCGAGTCCGTCGATGGGGCCGGTTCCGCTGGAGAAGGCGTTCGTCTCCACTCCGAGGCGTTGGAGCATGGACACGTAGAGGTTGCACAGCGGGGCGTTGTCGTCGTGGTTGAACGCGAGGCGCTGGCCGTGTTTGAAGCCGCCGCCGGCGAGGAGGATGGGGAGGTTCGTGTTGTCGTGGGTGTTGGCGTCGCCCATGTTGCTGCCGTAGAGGACCATGGTCCGGTCGAGGAGGCGGGCGCCGCCTTCGCGCGTTTCCGCGAGGCCGGCAAGGAGTTTGCTGAGCAGCCGCATCTGCCTCCGGTCCACCTTTTCCAGTTGCGCCAACTTGGCCTTCACCTGCCCGTGGTGACTGAGGTTGTGGTAGCCGTTGATCGAACGCAGGTCGGCGTCGATCTCGAAGACAGGCGTGGCGAAGGCGTCCACCATCAACGTGACAATGCGCGTGGAGTCGGACTCGATCGCCAGCCGCGCCATCGAGAGCATGAGCTGGAACTTCTCGAAGAACTTCGCCTTGTCGAGGATGTCCTTGGGCGGTTCCCAGTCCGCGGTCGGTCTGGGCTTTTTCTCCCATTCCCCGGCGGTATGGAGGCGGTTCTCCAGTTCCCGGACCGAGGTGAAATACTGGTCGAGGCGCCCGCGGTCGTCCGCGCCGAGCCGGGCGCTGAAGCGGCGCATGTCGTCGGTGACGGCGTCGAGGATGCTGCCGCGCTCACGGAGCTTCTCGATCCGCCGGGCGACGGCGGCGCGGTCGCCCTGGACGAACATCCGCCGGAACAGGCGGGCCGGACTGTCCTCAGCCGGGAGCAGGACGCCATCGCGGGTCCAGGAGAGGCTGCGGTTGGCGCGGTCGATGTTGACGCCGAGGTTGAGCGTGGGGAAACGGGTCTGCTGGCCGAGGGCGTCCACGGCGAACTGGTCCAGCGAAACAGTGTTGCGGAAGCCGCTGCCGGTCGGATCCTTGGCGCCGGTGAGGAAGCAGTTTTCGGTGGAATGGCCGCCCACGCAGGCCGGATGAGAGAGACCGCTGAAGACAGTGAAATCGGCGCGGAAATCCTTCAACTCAGCGAGATACGGCGAGGGCTGGTAATCAGCGCCGGTTCCGCTTGGGAAGAAGAGCGTTGGCAGCACGCCGAGGTTGTTGGACACGATCAGCATCCGCCGGGGCGGTTCGGCGGCCGCGCGTGCCTTCGCCGGCCGAAACAGGTCAAGCGTCGGCAGCGCGAGACTGACGCCCAACCCGCGCACGAAGGTCCGGCGATCGGTCGCCGCGGGAGTTCGCGGCGCGCAATTCGCGTTGTTCACGATTCGACGCATTGGAAGGAAAACTGAACCCGGCTGCCCCGCGCGTCGATGGGAAAAACACCCAAAGCGCGTCGTGGACAAAGGTCTGTCCTGCAACGCAATCGCGTCTTTCCGCCGCAATTCGCATCGTCCCCTTGGGAATGGAAGCGGGACGCCTGCGGCAAGGCCTTCCTACTGTGTGGCGGTAGGGAACTTTCGCCGGAAGGTCCCATTTCAAAGTCCGATAAAGCCGAAACACGAGTCAGCGGGATTACAGATGCGATGCGGGTTCAAGCGCCGCCTTATCCGCGAGGTCGTTTCATATCCGGCGCCGGCGCCGCGGATTTCGTGGGGAGCCACCTGCGCAACTGCGCCTTGACCTCCTCGCGGCCGATGTCGTCTGCAAGGTTGCTCCACTCGTTGGGGTCGTTGGCGTGGTCGTACAATTCCTCCGTGCCGTCCGCGTAGCGGATGTACCTCCAGCGTTCCGAACGCGCCGCGTGATTATCGCGCTGGTAGGTCATGACCGCCGGACGCTCCCATGCCGCATTCGGATCGCGCAACAGGGGAACCAGGCTCACACCGTCCCCATCCGGAGCGGGCGGCAGGCCGCAGACATCAAGCAGGGTAGGGTAGATCGCCGTGAGGTCCACGGGGCGTCCACAACTGGAACCGGGCTTGGCAATGCCAGGCGCGACCACGATGAGCGGGACGTGCGTTGTCTTCTCCCACAACGCGAACTTCTCCCAATGCGTTTTCTCGCCGAGGTGGTAACCGTGGTCCGACCACAGCGCGATCACCGTCCGGTCCGCCCGTCCGGAAGCGTCAAGGGCCTCCAGCAACCGGCCGACCTGGGCGTCCGCGAAAGTGGCGCAGACCTGGTAGGCGCGGACCGCGTCGCGCCAGGCTCCGGGCGTCTCTGTTTCCGCCTTCTGCATGCCCCGCCAGAACCAGGCTTTCTGCTCCAGCAACTTCCGTCCCCCGGCTGGGATGTCCGCGGTGTCATCCTCCTTGAGCTTGGGCAGGACTACGCTTTCCTTCGGATATTCCGCAAACCATCGCCGCGGCGCGAAGAAGGGCATGTGCGGCCGGAAGATGCCGCACGCGAGAAACAAGGGTCGGTCGCGTTTCGCCCGGAGACGTTCGATGCAGTAGTCCACTGTCCGCACATCGACGTGGTCCTTTTCCTGTTCCGGCCACGGGCCCCAGTCGGTGTTGGGGCTGCCATACCAGGCAAGGCGGTTCAGCTTCGCCGGCGGCATTGGGGAGTCAGGCGGATCGGGCAGGGGTTGAAACTTGTGAAACGAGGGCTTGTCGTGAAACGCGCCGCCATAGTGGTGATGAAAGACTTTCCCCGCGCCCTCGACATCATAGCCGGCGGCCATGAAGCGCTGCGGCAAGGTCGTCGCTTCCGGCAGCGCGCGGCGCCAGTCCGTTTTGTTTCCGTAAACGCCGCTGGTGGACGGCCGCAACCCGGTCAACACGGCCACGCGCGAGGGATTGCAGGCCGGTGAAGCCGTATAGGCGCGGGTGAACAGGACGCCTCGCGCCGCAAGCCTCTCCAGATTGGGCGTCCTGATCGGAGCGTCCTTGTCGAGCAGTTGGATCCAGTCGTTCAGATCGTCGATCGCGATGAAGAGGACATCGGGGCGAGCCTCTCCGGCGCGGAGATGAAGCGACGTCACGAGCACGCCGTGCGAAAGGCCGAACAGGAGAAGCGCGCGGAGAATGCAACGGTTGGGATGACTCATGTCGAGGACAGCCTACCTGCGCGAAGCGCGGATTTCAGTTTCAAGTTCAACGTTTGAAGTTGGACGTTGAACATTCCTCCCATCCCTCTCTTCGGCCTTGTCTTGAGGCGCGCCCCGGCAGCATGCTGTCGCCATGCAAATCCAATTCTGCGGGGCCGTCCGCACGACCACGGGTTCGATGTTTTTGCTGGAGGTGAACGGGAGCCGCATCCTGCTGGAGTGCGGCATGTATCAGGGGCGGCGCGGCGAGAGTATCGAGCGCAACCGCAACCTTCCCTTTGATCCCTCGACGATCGATGCGGCCATCGTCAGTCACGCCCATATCGACCACACCGGCAATCTCCCGAATCTCGTCCGGCAGGGTTTCAAGGGCAGCATCTATTGCACCTTCGCCACGCGCGACCTCGCCAGCATCATGCTGCAGGATTCCGCGCACATTCAGAAATATGACGCCCAGTATGTCTCCCGCAAACGGGCCAAGAAGGGCCTGCCGCCCGTGGAACCGCTTTACAGTGAGACCGATGCCGAGATGGCGACGCGCCAGTTCGTGGCTGTCGGTTACCGCCGGCCGTTGCCCATCGCCGATGGCGTGACCGTCACCTTCGTCGATGCCGGCCACATCCTCGGTTCGGCGCAGGTCGTCCTCGACATCCGCGAGGGCGGCCGCAAGTTCCGTTACCTGTTCAGCGGCGATGTGGGTCGCGGCAACCACGAGATCCTTCGCGATCCCGAGCCCGTCGAGGATGTGGATTTCCTCCAGATCGAAAGCACCTACGGCAACCGGGAACACCAGTCCCGTCAGGGAGCGATGGACGAGGCCCTGCAGTTGGTCACGGAGACGCTGGACCGGTCGGGCAAGGTGATCATCCCGGCCTTCTCTGTCGGTCGCACCCAGGCAATCGTCTACACCCTGCACCAGCTCACGCTCGACGGAAAACTTCCGCGGATCCCCATCTTCGTGGACAGCCCCCTCAGTGTGAACGCGACCGAGGTCTTCCGCCTGCATCCGGAGTGCTTCAACGAGAAGATCTATGAATTCCTCCGGGAGAAGGCCAACCCCTTCGGCATGGAGAACCTCACCTACATCCGCCACGTGGAGCGCTCCATGGAACTGAACGACCTCAAGGAGCCGGCCATCATCATCAGCTCCTCCGGCATGTGCGAGGGCGGCCGCATCCGACACCACCTGAAGAACAACATCGGAAACCCCGATAACCTCATCCTCTTCATCGGCTTCTGCGCGGAGCATACCCTTGGCGCGCAAATCCTCTCCGGGCGGGAGGAGGTCAACATCTTCGGCGAACCGCACAAGGTGCGCGCCCGCATCGCCAGCATTGATTCCTTCTCAGGTCACGCGGATCGGAACGAGTTGTTGCGCTACGCGAAGAATATCACCGGCGACATCCGGAAGATCTTCGTCTGCCACGGCGAGGAGGAGCCCTCCCTGGCCCTCGCCGAAAGTCTTCGCGGACTGAAGCCCGAGGCCGAGGTGGTCGCGCCCGTGATGTTGCAGAAGGAGGAGGTCTAGGAGTCAGGGGCGCTACCGCGGCGCCCCGGCCTGACCTGGCTCAAGACCCTGTAACAGCCGAGGTGAGGAGGCTCAAATCCTCCTGAAAGGAGCTTCGTTGCCTCGTCTGCCACCAGTCGGAAAGACCTGTGAGGCAGGCGCCAACCTTCGCCCCTATTCCGCCAACGCCTGCTCGATGCGCTTGGCGACATCCTTGCCCAGAACCTCGTAGCCTTCCTTGGTGTAGTGGACGTTGGCCGGGAGCATGATCTCCTTCATCCGCTCCTTGCTGACGGTGAACAGGTCGTGCGTGGGGACGCCGTGTTTCTTCATGACGCGGGCGGCGATCTCGTTGTACTTGGCCGAGTCGCCCACGTAACGCCCCTGCGATCCGGGCGGGACGGGCGTGGTGTTGCGCCAGATGAGCTTCGCGCCGGTCTGCTTCATCCGCTTCACCAGCGTGTCGAGGTTCTTCTCGTATTCGGCCGGCGGGACCTGCTGATGGCCGCCCTTTTCCTTCGGAACGAGGTTCTCACCTTTCGGTCCCATGTATTTCAGGTCGTGCAGGCCCCAGTTGAAATGGATCACGTCCCATTTGCCGTCGCCCAGCCACTCGTCGATCCCGGTCAGACCCCGCGTGGTCGGGCCGCAATTCGTGCGCGGACGATGCACGTTGGCCTTGCCCTTGAGGGCCGCCCGTGTCGGCAGTGTGTATCCGATGGAGATCGAGTCGCCGATGATCAGGACGCGCGGCAGGCCGGGGACATCCTTGATCGGCGCCATTGCGGGATTGGGTTTCCGCGCGGGACGTTTCTTCTTCGCCTTGGAGTCGGCGGCTTGAAGGTCCATGGCGGTCAGGGTGAGCAGCAGGGCTCCGACAAGGAAGAGGTTCTTTTTCATGATCTTGGGAAAGGGTGACGGATTGGATTGAAGACACATCCGACGCGAATTGCCGATTCAATTATTCAGCAATCAGAAACCGGTTCCGGGGCGGGATCCGCTGCAGCCTTGGGCAACCGCGTCCGCCAGATCGCCGCGAGCATGCTGCCGATGACGGAATGGAACACGGCGGAGATCGCGCAAGGCACCGCCGCCAGACAGACCCCGGTGGCCGGGTCGCTGAAATGCTTGCGCGCCAACACCGTCCCCAATCCCGAATTCTGCATCCCGACCTCGATTGATACGGTGCGTCGGATCAATTCCTCGTAGCCAAATAGCCTCGCGAAAAAATACCCCAGCAGAAACGCGCAGCCGTGCAGCGCGGAAACGGCGACGAACAGCGTCCCGCCGTGTTCCTTGATGGCTTCCGCGTTGGCTCCGATGATGTAGGCGCAGATCAACGCGATCACGATCACCGAGACAAGCGGCGCCACCGGCAGCACGGCCTTGACCAGTTTCGGAGTCAAATGATGCAGGGCCAGTCCTGCCGTGATCGGAAGCAGCACCACCTGCACGGTGCTTTTGAACAACCCCAACGCGTCCACCGGCACGATCTGCCCCGCCAACAGCTTCGTCAGCAGCGGCGTCAGCGCGATGGCTCCAAAGGTGGAGCACATGGTCATCAGCAGCGAAAGCGGCAGGTTCGCACGGGCAATGTAGGTCACCACGTTTGAGGCCGTTCCCCCGGGACAGCAGGAGACCAGGATCAAACCCACTGCAAACTCGGTCGGCAGTCCCAGTCCGTGCGCGATTGCCCATCCCAGGAACGGCATTATCAGGAACTGGCCCGCAAAACCAACCGCGATCGGCCGCGGCATTTCCAGGACCTTGCGGAAATCATCCACGCTCAACGTGATCCCCATCCCCAGCATGATCACGCCGAGCCCGGGCACGATGTAGGGCTTGAACCAGGCGAACAGCGTGGGATCCGCCAACGCGAGGCCGCTGAGAACCACCACCCAGACGGGGAAGATGTTGGCGAGGAAGTTGAGCGCGTGAACCATGTGAGCCGGAAGTCTTACCGCGCGCCGCCGCGCGCGACAAAAAGAAAGCGCCGGATCGGTTACTCGAATCGTGCGTGCGCAGGATGCCCGAACGGGTAGGGCGAATTGTCCTCATTTAGCCGCGCAGGGAAATGCTCGCGTCGGCTCGTTGAGGACAGCTCGCCCCGCCGGTAATCCGTTCGTTTGCCGGAGCTTCCCCCTGTTTCGCCAGGCTTCCGACAGTTGTTTTCGCATCAACCGTGTGCGAACCTGCGGGGCGAATGGCCAACGAAAAGACAGTTTTGCCCGATGCCTCCGAATTGCCCCGGGACACCCATTGCGTGCTCTACGACAGTGAGTGCCCTCTGTGCACGTTCCAGATGCGCATCCTCACCTGGTTGGACTGGTTCAACGTCGTCAGCCTGCTGCCGATTTCCAGCGAGAAGGCCGCCCGGATCGCGCCGACGCTGACCCGCGAGGATCTGCTGGAGGCCATTCACTGCGTGACGCCGGCGGGCGATATCCACCGGGGAGCGCGCTGCATCCGCTTCGTGGGCCTGCGTATGCCGCTGCTGATTCCGCTGGCGTTGATCCTCTGGTTTCCCGGCGTGATCTGGATCGCGGAAAAGGTCTACATGTGGATCAGCCGCAACCGTCACCTCCTCAGCCGGATCTTCGGTTGCAAAGGGGCCTGCGCGGTGATGCCGGCTCGAAAGCGGGATAACGAGGGCGGTTCCGCCGTGCCCTTCGAAGGTGGCGGGGCAGGGGGGCGGTAATCTCCCAAGATCGGTATTCAGACCGCCGCGGGTTACTGGCGGCCGAAAGCTGGTTGCTGAATACCGGTTGCCGTTCTCTGATTGCCGACTGCCGGCCCCTTCCTTTCCGTTTGCCCCCCGGCGGAATGGGCCTACGATTCCGTTCATGTCCCGCCTCAAGTCCTCCCTGTTGCTCCCGGCTTTCCTCGCGCTTCTGCCGTCAATCCTGACCGCCGCGCCGGCGCGCGACTATCCGATCCAACCCGTCCCCTTCACCGATGTCCACATCGAGGGCGGCTTCTGGGGGCCGCGGATGGAAACCAACCGCCGCGTCACCGTCCGCTACGATTTCGAGAAATGCGAGGAGACCGGCAGAATCGACAACTTCGCGGTGGCCGGCGGTCTCAAGAAGGGCGGATTTCAAGGCATCTTCTTCAACGATTCCGACGTGGTCAAAGTCGTTGAGGGCGCCGCGTATTCGCTGGCCATTCACCCCGATCCGGAACTGGAGGCCTACCTCGACGACCTGATTGCCAAGATTGCCGCGGCGCAGGAGGACGATGGCTATCTCTACACCGCACGGACCATTGCCGATCCGGACTACCAGTTTCCCGGCCGCGAGGGCGGACGCTGGTCCCATCTGCGCAGCGGCCATGAGCTCTACAATGTCGGCCACATGTATGAGGCCGCTGTCGCCCACTGGCGCGCCACCGGCAAACGGACGTTCCTTGACGTCGCCCTCCGCAACGCCGATCTGGTCTGTAAGGTTTTCGGTCCCGGGGAGGGACAGCGCATCGATGTCCCCGGCCACGAGGAAATCGAAATCGGCCTGGTGAAGCTCTATCGCGCCACCGGCGACGCGAAGTATCTCGACCAGGCGAAGTTCTTCATCGACATGCGCGGCCGGGCGGATAAGCGCGAGGTTTACGGAGCCTACTGCCAGGATCATGTTCCGGTGGTTGAACAGTCCGAGGCGGTGGGTCATGCCGTGCGCGCCGGTTACCTTTACGCGGGCGTTGCGGATGTCGCCGCCCTCACCGGTGATCAAGCCTACATCGACGCCATCGGCCGCATCTGGGAGAACATTGTCACGCGGAAGATGCACCTGACCGGCGGCATCGGCGCCACGCGGCATGGCGAGGCCTTCGGCGGCAACTACGAACTGCCCAATGAATCGGCCTACCTGGAAACCTGCGCCGCCATCGCCAACGCCCTTTTCAACCACCGCATGTTCCTCCTGCACGGCGACGGCAAATACGTCGATGTGCTCGAACGCACCCTCTACAACGGCTTCCTCTCCGGCATCTCGCAGTCGGGCGACCGCTTCTTCTATCCCAACCCCCTGGCCTGCGACGGACGGCGCAAGTTCAACCAGGGAGAACTCGGCCGCGCGCCCTGGTTTGGCTGCTCCTGCTGCCCGGTGAATGTCGTCCGCTTCATTCCTTCCATTCCGGGCCAGGTTTACGCCGTTCGCGACGACGCCCTCTACGCCAATCTTTACGTAGGCGGGACGGGCCAAGCGCGGGTCGCCGGGCGGAACGTTACGCTCAACCAACAGACGCGCTATCCGTGGGACGGGGCCGTCCGCATCGAGGTGAAGCCGGACAAGCCGGGCCGGTTCGCCCTGCATCTGCGCATCCCCGGTTGGGCGCGAGGTCTCCCTGTGCCCGGCGACCTCTACCGCTATCTCGACGCCAAGGCGTCGGGGTTCTCCCTCCGGCTCAACGACAAGCCGGTCCGCTCGAAGTTGCACAAGGGCTACGCCGTCCTCGACCGCGAATGGCGCTCCGGCGATGTTGTCGAGCTGGACTTTCCCATGCCGATTCGACGTGTGCTGGCAAATGACAAGGTCGAGGCGGACCGTGGTCGTATCGCCCTGGAGCGCGGGCCGATCGTCTACTGCGTCGAGGCGGTCGACAACGGAGGCTCCGTTTCCGATCTCGTTTTGGCGGACTCAGTCGGACTCACGGCTGGCCATCGCGACGATCTTCTCGCCGGCGCGACCGTGCTTACCGGAACGGCCTCCCGCGCTGAGCGCAATCCGGACGGCGGTGTGGAATTGAAGCCGGCGTCGGTCACCGCCATTCCCTATCACCTCTGGGCGCACCGTAAGATCGGCGAGATGGCTGTCTGGCTCGCCCGCGCACCTGAGGCCGCCCGCGTTCGCCCGGCGCCAACGCTGGCCTCGACCAGTCGCGTCACCGCCTCCCACGTATGGCGGGACGACTCGGTCGACGCCCTCAACGACCAGATCCTGCCGCGCAATTCCATCGACCACGACATCCCGCGCTTCACCTGGTGGGATCACCGCGGCGGGAAGGAATGGGCGCAGTTCGACTTCGCGAAGCCGGCGGAGGTTTCCCGCGTCGCCGTCTACTGGTTTGATGACACGGGCCGCGGCCAATGCCGGACACCGAAGTCGTGGCGCGTGAGCTGCCGGGTCGGGGATAAATGGGAACCGGTCGAAGCTGGTTTGGATTTCGGCGTGGCCAGGGACCGCTTCAATGAAGTCCGCTTCCAGCGTCGGACCGTGGATGCCCTCCGCATCGAGGTCGAGTTGCAGGATGGATTCTCCGGCGGCATCCTTGAATGCCGGATCGAGTGAGGGAAGGGGGCGGGCGACGCAGCGCGAAGACGCGGTAGGGCGGCGTAGCGGGCCCCTACCGTGTTTGCCTCACTTCCACGGCGTAGACATGGCGTTCGCCGTGCATGTTTGAGCGGAAGACGATACGGGATCCGTCGGGGGTGAAGGTGACGTTCGGCTCGAGTGAGTAGTCGTGCCGGGACAGGTCCACCAACCGCTCCGCGACGAATCTCCCTGAGCGCGCCGGTTCGCCGCCGACGGTTGCGTCTTCAAATCCTGCGGCCGGGCGGAACAGGTAGATCCACTGGCCGTTGCCGGGAGGATTCAACCGCCGTTTCTCTGGCAGGGGTGTCTGGTTGGCGACACTGTTCGGGCCGCCGCCGTCGCCGGCAAACAGCCGTCCGTCGCGCGAGACGTTGTAGTGCACGGACCATTCGTTGCGGGCGAGGCGGTAGCGGATGCGTTCGCCCGTCCTGACGTTCACCCCGGCCAACCAGAACTCGACTGCGCGCGGCGTCTGGAGATCGTACCAGACCCATTGCCCGTCCGCGCCGAAGAACTCATGGCCTGCGATTTCGTACTGCTGCTGCCGTCGGTGCATCAGCTTCGCTTCATCCGCCCCGAAACGGATCGTCCAGACGCGGTCGACCTCATGCCACAAGCCCTCGTGGCAGAACAGGCCGAGTTGCGGGTCGGTCGGCGAGCACTGCAGGTGGTTGAGCCAGGCAGACGAAGGGTGAAAGGTTGTGATTTTACCCGTGCTTGTGTCAGCCGTGAACAGGCGCATGGATCGGGGGGCGCTTCGCCCGCGGCGGGGGCTTTCGTCGATCTTGCCGAAGACGAGCGATTCGTCGGCGTTGACGCCGTTGAGCCCGGCTCTGGGCGGAAGGCGGACCAGGTCCTTGGTCTCCCTGGTGTCAAGGTGGGTCGCCCGCACAACGATGCCATCATCGTCGCGTGCGCTGTAAAAGACGCGCCGCGTGCGCCGCCCGACCTCCACGCCGCTGCTGCCGCCCATGCTGTATCCGCCGCGAGGCACGATCAGCTTCAGTTCGCGCGTGCGGAGAACCACGGTTTCCAAGCCGTTCGGCGTGACGATCAGCAGCTTGTCTCCCTCGGGCGCATAGGCGTTCTGGTGAAAGTAGAGGCTCGCGCTGCCGGCCTGCCGCGACAACCGCACGACGCGATGGCCCGTCTGGGGATCGACCCAGTCGGAGGGAATCTCCGCCGCCGACAGCCAGCGGGCAGGGGCGACGAAAAGCAGAAGCCCCAAGACCGTGGCGGCCAGGTTGAGAATTGCGCGTGAATTGAACCTGTTCACGCGCGCAGCCTTTCACAGGCCAGGAAGCGGGGCAAGCGAAGCGGCGGTCGGTTCAACACGTTCTCGTCCTCCTCCTCGCACTCGTCCTCCTTTCCGTCCCCGTGTTTCGCGGACTGGAAGGAGGAATGGATGATGACATACCCCAATCCCTCCCATGCCCCGGATGGACAGCCTGGAAGGACTGTCCTACGACGCTCGCACCACGCACCAACACATCCCCTCGCCACGTGGCTGCCGGCCAGCTACGATGCGCCCCATGTTGAAAACCATTTCCGCCCTGCTTCTCGCGGCGTGCGTTCCCATGCTCCACGCCGCCGACGCCAAGAGCCGTTATCTCATCGGCAACTCCCTTACCTGGGACACCGTTCCCTCCAAGCTTGACGGGGACGTCCAGTGGCATGTCGATTGTGGCAAGAGCCTGCCCTACATCTACGACCACCCGGAAGCGCCCTGCGTGAAGGCGTCCACGATCTGGACCAAGGCTCTGATCGAGAAGCAATACGATCTCGTGTCGGTGCAATCGCACTATGGGGCGACGCTGGAGGAAGACGCGGCGACGATCACGAAGTGGATGAAGCTGCAGCCCGGGGCCGTGTTCATCGTGCACACAGGCTGGGCGCACTCGAAGACGCGGGCCGAGGAATTTGCCAAGACCCAGCCGGGAGGGAAATCGGAGCACAGCGTCGCCTACATGGACGCCCTGGTCGCGCGGCTGAAGAAGGACAATCCCGGGCGCGAAATCCGTCGCACGCGGGCCATGGATCTGCTGGACCGCGTGGCGCGCGACGCCGCGGCCGGCCGGGCTCCCTTCAAGGACGTGTCGGAGATTTACCGCGACGCGATCCACATGAACGTCGTCACCGGTCGCTACATGATGCACAACGCCATGCGGCACGCGATGGGGCAACCCCGTTCCGCCAAGGGCTTTGAGAAACTGGATCCGAAGTGGAAGGCCTACTTCGACAAGGTTCTGGATTCGCTGGACGAGAAGTGAGGCGGCGGGAAGGGGCGACGGACGCCGAACTCCCAACTTAGAACCACCGCGAAAAGGTGGGGCAAACCCTGAGCCGATCTGTCGAATGGATAATTCACGACTTCGGTG
>JAYPFK010000014.1:0-132838 GCA_038126235.1 Verrucomicrobiales bacterium | reverse complement strand
AAGTTTGGAACATATTTCCAATCATGGTACAAGTCTGAATGTCGATTAGCCCTAGCCCGTCGTGCGCAAACCTCCCGCGATCCCTTGGATGGAGAGGCGAACCAAGCCCACGAGATCTTCCGCGTCGCCGTCTGAACGCAAACGATCGAGAAGATTGATCTGAACCAGATTCAAGGGATCGACATACGGATTTCTCTTCAGGATCGATGACCGAAGCCAGTCGGGTTCGGCGAGAAGTTCGCGGTTTTCCTTGATCAACAGGATGACGCCGCGACTCCGGTCGAATTCTCCCGAAATAAGGCTCCAAACCTCGTCGCAGGATTCGTCATGGGCCAACGCGGCGTACAATCGCGCAATCCCCATATCGGCCTTCGCGAGAGCCACCTCGGCATTGTCGATCAAGGCCCGGAACATCGGCCATTCCTCATACATCGACCGCAACGTGGACCAGTCATCATCATGCCTCTCGATGAGCCTGCTGATGGCGGTTCCAAGTCCGAACCAGGCCGGAAGAACATGTCGCGATTGGGTCCACGCAAACGTCCACGGGATGGCGCGCAAGTCACTGAGCGCCTTCCGTTGACCCCGGCGGGCGGGACGAGAGCCAATGGGCAAGGCCTCTATTTCACTGATCGGCGTTGCGCAATCGAAGTAGCGCAGGAAACCGGAATGCTCAACCAGTTCGCGATATTTGCTGAAGGACTCGGCGGACAGATCCTCCATCATGGCAATCCATGCCGAATCCGGTTTCCTGCCCGGAATGGCGCTGACGAGCAGCGTGGCGTGGACGACCTGTTCCAGATGCCGGTGAGCGATCACCGGGTCATCATACCGTTCCGACAGGACTTCGCCTTGCTCGGTGACTCGCAGACGACCGTCAACGGCCTGCTGTGGCAAGGAGCGGATGGCCCGCGCCGCCGGGCCGCCACCCCGCCCCAGCGCTCCGCCACGGCCATGAAACACGGTCAACTCAACATGATGTTGCGCGGCAACGGCCGCCAGCCTTTCCTGCGCCTGATGCAACTCCCAGCACGCCGTGAGATAGCCGCCATCCTTGGTGCTGTCGGAATAGCCAACCATCACGGTCTGCTGTCGGTGTCCCGGCCCCGCGAGATACTGCTGATAGCCGGAATCGCCGAGCAACTCGTCAACGATGTCCGCGGCGTTGCGAAGATCGTCGATCGTCTCGAACAACGGCATGATCGGCAGATGCGGCGCGTCAACCGCATCACCAAACCGTTGCGCCCATGCCGTTCGCCAAAGCCAGAGGACGGCCAGCACATCGACGGCGGAGTGTGTCATGCTGATGATGTATCCACCGATTGGCTCTCGGCCCCAGGCATCATACTCATCCGCCAACAGCGTGAACGTGTCGAACACTTCGCGTGCTTGTTCACTCAATCGATCCACATCGATCCGGCCGGGGGTTTTCGTCTCCCGGAGAAAACCGGCCAACCCGGCAATGTCCGAAGGGCCCCGGCCATCCGACTGCAACCTCGCGACTTCCAGCAGGCATTGGCGGTGGATTTCGGAATTCTGCCGAATATCCAGCGAGGCGAAATGAAATCCAAAGGTGTCAACCAGATCGATCCACGGTTGCAGGTACTGCTCGACGACCCGTCGCCCGCGATTCGCGAGCAGGCTCTTGAGAAGCAGACCGAGATCGCCTCGAAACTCGCCGGATGACTCGTAGGCTCCCTCGGCGCGATCACCCGGGTTGATTGACGCGAGCGTCTGTTCCAACCGGAAAGCCAACATCCGCAGGAAGCGTCGATAGGTCTCCTTCAGCGAGATGGGGGCAAGTTGGCCGTTCAAGGCGGGCCACTGCCCGCATGCTTGATCGATGCGATCCCGCAGCGTCGGATCGGAGGCCACCTGTTGGTCCGACATGACGACCTGCTTGTGCAACTGGCGACACTCAGCCAAATGCCCTTCCAGCGCCGCGCGTCGCAGGCGGGCGAAGGTCCTCCGCGTGATGTCGGCTGTGACGAATGGATGCCCGTCGCGATCTCCGCCAATCCACGTTCCAAATGACAGGAACCGGGGAATCTCAAAGTGATGTTTCGGATACACCGCCTGCAGGGCGTTCCGCAACTCCTGGTAGGTTTGCGGAACGACATCCCACAACGTCGAGGCGAAATAGACCCCGCGACTGACTTCACTCATTACCGGCGGACGGTCCGGCCGGACCAGATCGCTTTGCCAAAGCACGGTCAGATTGGCCAGCAACTCCGTTTCAGCAGCGCCCGATTCCACAGTCGAAATCCCCGGCAACAGTTGGCGGATGCGTCGCAACAGTTGGCGCGTGGTGCGGCGTTTCGCTTCAGAAGGATGAGCCGTGAAAACAGGTTCGATCTTCAAGCGATCAAGCCACCGCTGCATCTCCGACGCTGACACGCCCTGCCGCTGAAGCTCGACGATGGCTTGCCCAATGGATTCATTTCGCGGGACGCCCTCGACTCGGGCTGCATCATCGCGATTCCGAAGCACGTCGATCCGCTGCCGTTCCTCGGCGACATTCGCCAAATCGAAAAACAGGCTGAGCCAACGAATGACGGCCCGCAGTTCGACGGGGTCGAGTCGTGTCAGTTCATCGACCAGTCGTGATTCGGCGTTCGGCAACCCGGCCCGACGTTCGACGGCAAGTCGCCGAATCCTCTGCATCGTGTCCGCCAGGGATTCCCCGACCTGTTCCCGCACCACCAGGTCCAGGTGATCGACAAGGCGATCCAGAACCCGGTCATTCTCTGTTGAATTCATTTCACCCATGAAGAAGTCTGCGTTGTTTGTTGGGAGGCTATGCGGGCGCTTCGGCCAGGGACGCGTTGAATTGACGCGTCAGCAACGCTTGGCGCGCGGCGAGCGCTTTCTCGGCGGCAACAACCGGTGAATCCGCCAACACGGTGAGATGCCCCATCTTCCTGCCGACGCGGGCTTCCCGCTTGCCGTAAAGGTGAAGCTTGAGACCCTCCACGGCCAACGCCTCGGACCAGTCGGGTTCGCCGCCCTCCCAGACATCGCCCAGGAGGTTCACCATCGCGGCGGGTCGCAATGGCGTCGCCGCGCCGAGAGGCAAGCCACAAACGGCTCGAACCTGTTGCTCGAACTGACAGGTCGCGTGGGCGTCAATCGTCAGATGCCCGGAGTTGTGCGGTCGCGGAGCCAGTTCGTTGACGAGCAGCTTGCCATCGGTCGTCAGGAAAAACTCCACACACATCACTCCGATCACCTCCAGTTCAACGAGGATCGCGCGAGCGATGGCGACCGCTTCTTCCGCCACGCCCTTCGGAAGGGCCGACGTCGTCACCGACAAGTCGAGGATATGATCACGATGGGTGTTCACGATCGGCCCGTAGGTCGCCACCGCTCCGTCGTGGCCGCGGGCAGCGACGACCGACAATTCACAGTCAAAGTCGACAAACCGCTCCAGCACAGCCTCGGCGCAGTTCAACGAGGCCCACGCGGCCTTCAATTCACCGGACGACTCAACCTTGACCTGCCCCTTGCCATCGTATCCCCAGGCAGCCGTCTTCAAAACGGCGGGCAGTTCGTCCTCGGACGCTGAATTCAATTCATCCGGCGAACGGATCGCGCGAAACGGCGTCACTGGAATGCCGGCGGCGCGAAGAAAGGACTTCTCGCGGATGCGTTGTTGCGTCGTATGCAGGACACGACCCGCTGGACGCACGGGAGCGGAACGCTCGACAACATCGATCGTATCAACCGGCACGTTCTCGAATTCGAAGGTGACCACATCGACGTTTCGGGCGAATGCCGCCACCGCTTCCAGGTCTTCGTACGGCGATTGGATTTCCACGTCCGCAACCTGCCCTGTTGGCGTATCGTCGTCCGGCGAAAATACGTGCACGCGGTAGCCAAGTCTCCGGGCCGCAATCGTGAACATACGGCCCAATTGACCGCTTCCCAGCACGCCGATCGTCGAACCTGGCAAAATGGTTCGGCTCATAGCTCGGAATCCTCCATCACTTTCTGTTCCTGTTCGCTCGCATAATTCCTCAAACGGGTGCGCAGGTCCGGCATTTCAGTGGCCAGCATTCGCAAGGCCAGCAACGCGGCGTTCTTCGCGCCGGCATCCCCGATGGCAAGCGTGCCGACCGGGACTCCTCCCGGCATCTGCGCGATCGACAGCAACGAGTCGAGTCCCGACAGGGCTCGAGACTGGATCGGCACGCCCAGCACAGGCAACGTCGTCATTGCCGCAACCATGCCCGGCAAGTGGGCGGCTCCGCCCGCTCCCGCGATAATGGCCTTCAATCCTCGCAACTCTGCTTCCCGAGCGTATTTGACCATCCACTTCGGCGTGCGATGCGCGGAAACCACCCGACGCTCATGCGGCACGCCGAATTGGGAAAGGAGTTCCGAGGCGTGTTGCATCGTCGGCCAATCCGACTTGCTCCCCATGATGATGCCGACAAGCGGCGCTTTCGTTTCCTTCATCGCGTCGTTCTCCGTTGGGTAGGTTTCGTTCATTCACCCGCAATCAGGCTCAGCAGATCGCCAATGTTTCGGTGCGCCTCGATCGGATGACGCAGCGGCTTGCCCTTGTGTATGCGATAGCGATTCTGCCTTCCCACGCGTTCCCTTTCAATGAAGCCGCCTTCTTCCAAGTCCAGGATGATACGCTGAACAGCCCGCTCAGTGATGCCGACTTCGACGGCCACCTCGCGAAGCACTTTCTCCGGGTCGGTGCGCAGCACAGCCAGCACGTGCGTGTGATTCGTGAGGAACGTCCAACCGGCGGACCCCTTCCCGTTCTCGACGCTGGCAGTCTCCGTTCCGCGTTTCAGCGTTGTGTCTTGTTTCGTCTTCATCCCAGCTTTTCTTCCAAACGGCCGGACACCGCGATCGAAATCAGAATTGCTTCTGTCCATCGCCACAGGTTCCAGCCATCGCCATTCGATTCATCCTGCTTTGATCCATCGTCAGGTTCGGCTGACGGCTTTGAGTTCGTGCTGCAACCATAAAGCACGATCTAAATTGCGCGAGAATTTTTTCATGAATTTTATGTCGTGTATTGTTTTTTGCATGAATTCAGTCGGGTGGGAGGCGCTTTGACCGTGGCTGCCATCCATGGATGAAGCGGGACTATCATACTAACAAACCTTGAAGTTGCGGCGCCTCATTTGCATCGTGTCTCGGCTCGCCGGCCGGTTTCCCTTGGGGCGCGAGATTCGAAACGCCCGACTGAGGACTCTGCCCGGTCTGGATCCGACGCGATACAGCAACCCTGTCTTCCGCGCGAATGGGCGCGGCGGTCACAGCCGTCGATCTTGCCGCCCAGGCAAGGGGGGAGCTTTCCAATTTGAAGCTTGGAGACGATTTCTCCGGGCACTATAAGCCGACGCCTACAAATGAATTCGCACCTTGGAAAACCAACCCGATCGAGATCCGAATCTTCGCGCCTTCGCGCGCCGTTCCGCAAACTGCTCGCCGCCAACCGCTCTGAGATCGCCATCCGCATCTTTCGCGCGGCGACTGAAATGAAGCTGCGCACCGTCGCGGTCTACGCGCAGGAAGACCGCTTCTGCATGCACCGCTTCAAGGCTGACGAGTCCTACCTGGTCGGCGAGGGGCTGGGGCCCGTCGCCGCCTATCTGGACATTCCGGGCATCGTCACCTTGGCAAAGGAAAAGGGTGTGGACGCGATCCATCCGGGCTACGGCTTCCTGAGCGAGAACCCGGACTTTGCCCGCGCCTGCGAGGCCGCCGGCGTCACGTTTGTCGGTCCGCGCGCCGAACTGCTCGACATGATGGGCGACAAAACCGCCGCGCGGAATGTCTGCCAGCGCATCGGCGTGCCGACCCTCCCCGGCACCGAGGAGGCCATCGTCGATCGCAACAAGGCGTTGAAAGCCGCGCGGAAGATCGGCTTCCCGCTCATCATCAAGGCGGCGTTCGGGGGCGGCGGTCGCGGCATGCGCGTGGTGCGCAAGGCGTCCGAACTGCAGAACCTCCTCGACGAGGCCCAGGCGGAGGCCGGCCGCGCCTTCGGCAACCCCGCGGTGTTCCTGGAGAAGTACATCCCCCGCGTGAAGCACATCGAGGTGCAGATCCTGGGCGACCGGCATGGCAATGTCCTGCACCTGCATGAGCGCGACTGCTCCGTGCAACGGCGTCACCAGAAGGTCGTCGAGGTCGCCCCCAGCTTCGGACTCCCGGAATCCGTCATCTCCGAACTCTGCGAGGGAGCGGTGCGCCTGGCGAAGGAGATCCGCTACGACAACGCGGGCACCGTCGAGTTCCTCTACGACCTCGACACCCACCAGTGGTATTTCATCGAGATGAATCCCCGCGTGCAGGTCGAGCACACCGTCACCGAGGTGATCACCGGCATCGACATCGTGCGCAGCCAGATCCTGATCGCGCAGGGGCATTCCCTCCATTCGCCCGAGGTGGACCTGCCGCCGCAGGATGACATCTCCAAGAACGGCTACGCGATCCAGAGTCGCGTGACCACCGAGGACCCGGAGAACAACTTCATGCCGGACTACGGCAAGCTGCTCGCCTACCGCTCCCCCGGCGGGCTCGGCATCCGACTCGACGGCGGCATGGGCTACAGCGGCGCGGTGATCACGCCCTTCTACGACTCCATGCTCGTCAAGGCCATCGCCAGCGGCCGCACCTACGAGCACGCAATGGACCGGATGCACCGGGCCCTGTCCGAGTTCCGCGTCCGCGGCGTCAAGACGAACATCCCCTTCATCGAGAACGTCATCGCGCATCCCGAGTTCCGCAGCGGCCAGGCCACCACCTCGCTCATCGACACCACGCCCGAACTGTTTTCCTTCGCCCCCCGCCGCGACCGGGCGACGAAGCTGATGAACTTCCTCGGAGACATCATCGTCAACGGCAACCCGCATTCGAAGGGCTACAAGCCGGACAAGCCCCTCCAGGCCCCGCACCCGATGGAGTTCGACCACACGAGACCCATCCCCGCCGGCACGCGCAACCTGCTCTTGGAACTCGGCCCGAAGAAGTTTGCCGACTGGATCAAGCGGCAGAAACGCCTGCTCGTCACGGACACCACCTTCCGCGACGCGCATCAGTCCCTCATGGCGACCCGCATGCGCAGCTACGACATGCTGGCCTGCGCCGACGCCCTCGCCCACCGGCTCGGCGACATCGACAACGGCCTGTTCTCCCTCGAGATGTGGGGCGGCGCGACCTTCGACACCGCGATGCGCTTCCTCAACGAGGATCCGTGGGAACGCCTCCGCCAACTGCGGGAGAAGGTCCCCAACATCTGCTTTCAGATGCTTTTCCGCGGCAGCAACGCCGTGGGCTACTCCAACTACCCGGACAACGTGGTTGCCGGCTTCGTGAGGCGCTCGGCGGCCGCGGGCATGGACATCTTCCGCATCTTCGATTCCCTCAACTACCTGCCCAACCTGCGCGTCGCCATGGAGGCCGTGCAGGACACGCACGCGATCTGCGAGGGGACCCTCTGCTACACCGGCAACATCCTCGACCCGAAGCGCGACAAATTCTCGCTGAAATACTACGTTCGCCTGGCGAAGGAGTTGGAGAAGATGGGCGCGCACATGCTCGCCATCAAGGACATGGCCGGCCTGTGCCGCCCCCTGGCCGCGCGAAAGCTGGTCAAGACCCTCCGCGACGAGATCGGCATTCCGGTGCACTTCCACACCCACGACACCGCCGGCGTCCAGTCGGGCGCCGTCCTGGAGGCCGCCGGCGCGGGCGTGGACGTCGTGGACCTGGCCATCGCCTCCATGTCCGGCAGCACGTCCCAGCCGAATCTCAATTCCGTGGCCGCCGCCCTCGCCGGCTCCCGCCGCGACACCCGCCTGGACGTGGACACCCTCAACGAGTTCTCCGACTACTGGGAGAAGGTGCGCGAGATCTACGCGCCCTTCGACACCGCGCCCAAGACCGGCAGCGCCGAGGTCTACCTGCACGAGATGCCCGGCGGCCAATACACCAACCTGAAGGAACAGGCCGCCAGCATGGGCGTCTCCCATCGCTGGCCGGAGATCGCGCGGACCTACGCCGAGGTGAACCGGCTGTTCGGCGACATCGTCAAGGTCACGCCCTCCAGCAAGGTCGTCGGCGACATGGCCCTCTACCTCTTCAGCCACGGCATCCTCCCCGAGGACATCGTCAACCTCGCGCCCGGGAGCCACAGCTTCCCCGAGTCCGTGCTCGACATGTTCCGCGGCGGCCTCGGCTGGCCCGAAGGCGGCTGGCCGGAGCCCGTCTGGAAGGCCGTGCTCGGGGAAAAGGACTTCAGGGAGGCCCGCAAGAAATACCGGCGCGAGGTCAAGCGCGGCCGCCCGGACAAGGTCGCGCCGCTGGATCTCGAAACCACGCGCGAGGAACTCTCCGCCAAGCTGCGACATCGCGCCGGCGACGACGACCTGTATTCGCACCTCATGTATCCGCAGGTCTTCTCCGCCTACGACGCGCACCGGAGAAAGTTCAGCGACGTGAGCGTGGTCCCCTCTCCCGCGTTCTTCTACGGCCTCCGGCCTGGCGAGGAGATCAACGTGAGCATCGAGGACGGCAAGACCCTCATCCTGCGGCTCGTCAACGTCGGCGAGCCCGACAAGGACGGCAGCCGCATCGTGACCTACGAGCTCAACGGCATGACCCGCGAGGCGCACATCGTGGACCGGGGCATCGCGCCGCAGACCAAGGCCCGCCCCAAGGTGGATATCGCGGACCCTCTCCAGGTCGGCGCGCCCATCCCGGGCCTCATCGCCAGCGTCTTCGTCAGCGTCGGCCACAAGGTCAAGCAGGGCGACAAGCTGGTCATGATGGAAGCCATGAAGATGCAGAGCACGGTCACCGCCCCCTGCGACGGCGTGGTCGAGGAACTCGCCGTCGATTTCGGCGAGACGGTCGAGATCAAGGATCTGCTCGTGCGGTTGCGGAAGGGGTGATTGGAGACTGGCTTGTCGCGCCGAAGCTGCAAAGCGGAGGCGGATGATTCGTGATTGGGGATTCGTGGCTGGTCCTCGTCCTCCCACTCGTCTTCATCCTCGAACCACGGCGGTTCCGCCAAGGAGGGGCGACATTCCTGTCGCCCTGCCTGCGCAGCAGGCACATGGCAGGTTCCAAAGCCTCGGCAACCACCGCTGGTCTCTCTGACCCCTGTCGGGGCCACGGCGACAAGAATGTCGCCGCTCCTTGATTGGCGCCCCTCCGCGCCCACCAGTCATACGCTGTCGCTTCGCAGCTAGGCGCGACAAGCCAGTCACCAGTCACTGGCCACTGAAAACTGATTCACTGACTCCCCCCACCCAGATTCGCCGCATGGCGGATGTCGCGGCCCTCGTAGAGGAAGACGACCTCCTCGGCGATGTTCTTGGCGTGGTCGGCGATGCGTTCCAGGCTCTTGGAGATCGTCATCAGATGAAGGCAGCGGGTTATGTTTTTGGCGTCCTCCACCATGTAGCCCGCCAGTTCACGCTGCATCTGCTTGTTCAGCGCATCCACCTCCTTGTCACGCGGAATGATCGCCTTGGCCTTCGCGGCATCAGCGCCCACGAAGGCGTCGAGGGCGTCGTCGAGCATGTCGATGGCCATGGTCGTCATCCTCGGGATATCCATGTATTCCTTGAGCTGAGGCTCCTTGCTGAGCTGAATGGCGCGACGGGCGATGGTGACCGACTCGTCGCCGACGCGCTCCAGATCGTGCGAGGTCTTGAGGGCGACGATGATGAGGCGGAGATCCTTGGCAAGCGGGGCCTTGGACAACAGCAGCACGGACTTCTCATCCACCTCGATCTCAAACCGGTCGATGGCGTCGTCCTCCTCCTCAACCTCTCGGGCGAGGTCGTCGTCGCGCTCGATCAGGGCCTTGACGGCCTTGTTGATGACGCCCTTGGCCGTGGCGGCCATGCGCAACAGCGTTTCCTTGAGTTCTGCGACTTCCTGTTCGAAATGGGACATGGGGGGCTTTCTGATCAGCCGAATCGGCCGGTGACGTAATCCTCGGTTTGTTTCTTGGAGGGGTTGGTGAAGATCCGGGACGTCTCGTCGAACTCGATGAGCTGGCCCAGGTAAAGGAAAGCGGTCTGGTCGGAGATGCGGGCCGCCTGCTGCATGTTGTGCGTGACGATGACGATGGTGAAATCGTTCTTCAGCTCAAGGATGAGGTCCTCGATCTTGGCGGTGGCCACGGGGTCCAGCGCGGAGCAGGGCTCGTCCATGAGGAGGATCTCGGGACGATTGGCGATGGCGCGAGCGATGCAAAGCCGCTGCTGCTGACCGCCGGAAAGTCCAAGGCCGCTGTCGTGAAGGCGGTCTTTCACCTCATCCCAGAGGGCCGCGGACTTCAGGCTTCGTTCGACCGTCTCGTCCAATGTCGCCTTGTCCTTCACTCCAGCGACCCGGAGACTGTAAACGACGTTCTCGTAGATCGACTTGGGAAAGGGGTTCGACTTCTGGAAGACCATGCCGATCTGCTTGCGCAGGGCGATGACCTCCAGGTGCGGATGGTAGATGCTGACGCCCTTGATCCGGATGTCGCCGTTGTGGCGCACGCCATCGACGAGGTCATTCATCCGGTTGAGGTTGCGCAACAGGGTCGTCTTGCCGCAACCGGAAGGGCCGATCAGCGCAGTGACGTGGCGCTCGGGCATGTCGAGCGTGATGCCGTGCAACACCTGGGCATCGCCATAGAAAAAGTCAAAGTTGTCGATCTCGATCAGGCCGGGATCAAAATCGTCGCCGCGCGGCTCCTTGGCCGCGGGCGCGGCGACACGCAACTCCTTGTCGTCAGCGGAGTTTCCCGGGGCGTCGGAGGCGGTCGTCGGTCTGTCTTCTACCTGTTCCATGATGTCAGGGGCGGGCGGATGGTGGGGAAACGAGGGCGGACATGCAACGGCAATACGGATCAGAAGGCGCCGGTGGCGTACTTGCGGCGCAGGCGTTCGCGGATGATGATCGCCCCGAGGTTCAGCGCCACGACCAGGCCGATCAGCAGCAGGGTGGTCGCGAACACCATCGGCTTGGCCGCCTCGGCATCGGGGGACTGGAAGCCAAGGTCGTAGATGTGGAAGCCAAGGTGCATGAACTTCTGGTCGAGATGCACAAAGGGGAAGGTTCCGTCGATGGGCAGGTCGGGGACATGCTTGACGACGCCCACGAGCATCAACGGGGCGACCTCCCCCGCGCCGCGCGCCATGGCCAGGATCAGGCCGGTCAGGATGCCGGGGGCCGCGGCCGGCAGGACGACACGCTGGATCGTCTGCCATTTCGAGGCGCCGCAGGCCAGCGAGCCTTCGCGCACTCCACGGGAAACCGAGGCCAAGGCCTCCTCGGTCGCCACGATCACGACCGGCACCGTCATGACCGCTAGCGTCAAAGAGGCCCAGAAGATGCCGCCCGTGCCGAAAGTCGGCGTCGGCAGGCGGTCGTTGAAGAAGAGGGAATCGATCGAGCCGCCCATGAAATAGACGAAGAAACCGAGTCCGAAGACGCCGAAGACGATCGAGGGCACGCCCGCGAGGTTGTTCACGGCGATGCGGACTGCGCGCACGACGGCCCCCTGCACGGCATACTCGCGCAGATAGATGGCGGCCATGACGCCGATCGGCATGACGGCGATGCTCATGAGCAACGTCATGGCGAAGGTCCCGAAGATGGCGGGGAAGATGCCGCCCTCGGTGTTCGCGTTGCGCGGTTCCTCACTCAGGAAAACCCACACGTTGCGCAGGAACAACCCCAGCCGCTCCATCCCGGAAAGGCGGTTCGGATGATGAAAATGGATGATGTCGCCGACCGCAATGGCCCGCTCCTGGCCCGAAAGCAATTGGTAGACGAGTTTCTGTCCCTCCTGCGCCTCACGCAGTTTGCGGGCTTCCGCGGCGAGGGTTTCGTATCGCGCCTGGAGGTCGGCGCGGGCCGCTTCGATTTCCGTCCGCTTGGCATCCGCCGAGACTCCGCCCGACGCCTTTTTCTCCAGCGTCCGCTCCCGACGCGCCAGGCGTTCCAGCTTCGCGTTGATGTGGCCGATGTCCTTCTGCTCAATGTGCCGGATGGCTTCGCGGCGTTCGTTCACCTCGTCCACCAGGCGCTCGAACTCGGCGGCAAACCCCGCGTCCGTCGCGGAAAGGGCCTTGCCGCCCTCGGCCGCCGATTCGATCCGCAAGGGGATCCCGATGGCGGGGCCGCCATCGATCCGCTCGATCTTCACGATTTCCGCCGGCTGTTCCTCGGAAACGATGTCCGCCTCGTCGATGAACTTGAACGAAAGGCCATAGACGTCACGGTTGCCCACGTAGAGCTGGCGCTCGGCGGCAGGCTGGCCCGTCCGATCGTGGGAGCGTTTCTCGCGCCGCAAGGCGACCTCGCCGCCGTAGGTCACGGCGTCAATCAGCTTGAACGAGCTGTCGTCCTTGACGGTGATTTGCACGACGCGCCGGGGCCAGAACGCCTCCACGCCCTTGATCACCACGAGGCCGAGCAGGAAGACGATCATGATGAGGCCGACCGCCAGACCCATCGAGGTCAGCCACACCCAAGCCTCGCCGGCCGCCTTGACCGGCGGACCGAAGACGCCCGGGGGATTGGATTTCCTGGCCGCGTTCATGTCAGACGGTCTTGTACTTCTCACGGAGCCGGTGGCGCAGGATTTCGGCGACCGTATTGACGGCGAAGGTCAGGAGAAAAAGGACCATCGCGCCCAGAAACAGGGTCCGGTATAGCGTCCCGTGAACGGGGGCCTCGGGCAATTCGACGGCGATGTTGGCCGAGAGCGTCCGCATGCCGGAGAAGACGTTCCACTCCATGATCGGCGTGTTACCGGTCGCCATGACCACGATCATCGTCTCGCCGACAGCCCGGCCGAGCCCGATCATCACGGCGGAAAAAATACCGGCCGAAGCGGTGGGAACGATGACCCGGATGGCGGTCTGCCAGCGGCTGGCGCCCAGGGCCAGCGAAGCCCCGCGCAGGGCGCCCGGCACGCTGGACAAGGAGTCCTCCGCGATCGTGAAGATGATCGGAATGACGGCGAAGCCCATCATGAAGCCGACCACCAGCGAGTTGCGCTGCTGAAAGTCCGCGCCGGTCGCATCCGGCCACCAGAGGCGGAAATCCGCAGTCCCATCGACGGTGAAAAGCGCGCGCTCCAAAGCCGGCCCGGCTTCCCAGCAGGCCCACATCCCGACAAACAGGATCGGGATGAAGCAAAGGAACTCCGAGCCCGCCGGTATGAGAGCCCGCCAACGGATCGGCATCCGCGCCCAGCCGAAACCCACGGCCATCGACAACAACGGCAGGCCGACGGCCATCAGCAGGATTGAGGGCACGCGGTCCTCGATCAAGGGAGCCAACCAGAGCGCGGCCAGAAAGCCCAGAACCACCGAGGGCAGCGAGGCCATGATCTCCATGGTTGGCTTGATCGTTGTGCGGAAGCGCGGCGCGGCGAACTGCGAAGTGTAGATCGCGGCCAGCAGCGCGATCGGAAAGGCGAACAACATCGCGTAAAAGGTGCCCTTGAGCGTGCCCGCAATGAGCGGAACCATGGACAATTTCGGCTCGAATTCATCTGATCCGCCGGTCGACTGCCAAGCATAGGTAGGCCGGTCGGAGCCCTCATACCAAAGTTTGCCGAATAGCGCCTTGAAGCTCGATTCCGGGTGGGGGTCGTCCAGGGAAAAGACCCGCAGCCGCCCTTGTCCGTCCAGCAGGACCATGCGGTTGTATTTGCTGTTGAGCCGCGCGAGGACAGGCTCGAAGTCGAGGTTCTCCTGCCACCGGACCTTCTCGGTCGTCGCGTGGCGCAGGCTCACGGTCTTTCCGGCGGCGATCAGGAAGGACTTGTTGCGCAGACTGCGCGAGTAGCAGGCGGCGCCGGCCGGAAGATCGGGAAAGTCCTTGGTCCGCCCCCAGAGCCGCAGGTCGCCGCCCTCCGGGATGAACAAGCTGAACAGGCGATTCTCGCCGCCGGATCCGGTGAAGACAATTGTCACATCGCCAAGCAGAAAATCCATCGAGGCGATCTTCACGCCTTCTGCGCCTTCAAAGGGGCGGAAGGTCTGCCGCAGTTCGAAATCCTCCTCATCCTCATCATAGTAGAAGTAGAAGACCTCGCCGGCATCCGACGCCGCCAGCACGCTGGCGGCTCCGCCATCGACCAGGAGCGCGGTCAGGTTGCCGGCAGTCTTGCCTGTCAGGTTGAAGCTGTCAGCAACGCTGATCTCGCCGCCGCCGAACAGGGAGGACGCCTGCTCCAGCATCGCGGCGTGCAATTCCATCTTCCCGTCCACCTCCTGCAGGGCGGCCACGAGTTTGACGTCGTCCGCGTCGCCGTAGGCGATCCGTCGGATGGGGGAGCCCTTTTGGCCGATCTCATGGAAATCCCCGGCCTCCGCCGCGGCGTTCAGAACCCGGACGTCGTCCACGAACTCGCTTTCATACTCGATTTTGACGATGGAAAAACGGCCGTCGTCCGTCGCGCAGACCAGATCCTGTCGGGCGGGATGGTAGGCGAACGCGGTGAAGTTCGCGTCGTCCTCAAACTCGGGATCGATCTCAATCTGCCCCCGATCGCCTGCCAGATCGACCACGGAAAGGCGGCCCTTGGCGTCCACGAGGAGGGGCAGGTCGGCGTATTCGTCCACTCCCAGAATACGGTAGTCGGCGACTTCGAGCGCCCTTTCCGCCCCGGCCTCCACCCGGGCGCCCCGGAACAGGGGCAGGATCTGCCAGAGAATGAAGACGGCAATCCCCAGCACCAGCGTGATGACCCCGATGCCGCCAACCTTGATGAACCGGGTCATGAACCTGTCCATCAGCAAGGTTGAACGCGCGGGAACGAAACGCGCCGGCAACGGGGCCTCCTCCGGCGGTCTGCCGGTGACGCGAGGCTTGTTTACGGGAGCGGGTTTCACGGGGGAGCCGGGAGCTAATCGGATGCGGTGTGGCGAGTAAAGGCCGAGTTATTCACGGGTTGTCGCCCCCTTGTTGACAGGAAAAGGGGCGGAGAAATTTCCGCCCCTTGCGTGACATTGTGGTGCCCCCGGATCAACGTTTGCCGACGAGCTTCGCCTCGGCCATGGCGGCCTTGCCCGGCATGGCGAAGTAACCGTCCTTGAGAACGATCTCCTGGCCCTGCTTCGAGAGCACAAACTTGGTGAATTCGGCGGTGAGCTTGTCCGCATCGCGGCCGGGCTGCTTGTTGAGGTAGATGAAGAGAAAGCGCGCCAGCGGATACTTGCCGGAGAGGCTGTTTTCCGCGGTCGCCTCGTAGGCCTTGCGCTTGGCGGCCAAGGGGATGGCGCGGACGCCGGAGGTCTTGTAGCCGATGCCGGAATAGCCGATGCCGCCGAGGTCGCTGGCGACGCCCTGCACGACCGAGGACGAGCCGGGCTGTTCCTTGACGGTGGATTTGTAGTCGCCGCCGTCCATGGCCACCTTCTTGAAATAGCCATAGGTGCCGGATGCGCTGTTGCGGCCGTACAGGGAGATCGGCCGTCCGGCAAGGGAGCCCTGAACGCCGGCCTCGCCCCAGGTCTTCAACTCGGCCCCGCCGCGCTTGCGCGTGCTGGAGAAGATGCCGTCCACCTGATCGAGCGTGAGCGACTTCACCGGGTTATCCTTGTGAACATAAACGGCGAGCGCGTCAATGGCGACCCGGACCGGGGTCGGCTTGTAGCCGAAGGCCTTCTCAAAGGCATCGACCTCGGAGCTCTTCATCTCGCGGCTCATCGGCCCGAGCTGCGCGGCGCCCTGGATCAGGGCCGGGGGCGCGGTCGAGGAGCCCTTGCCCTCGATCTGGATCTTCACGTTGGGGTAGATCGCCTTGAAGCTCTCGGCCCAGAGGGCCATGAGGTTGTTGAGGGTGTCGGAGCCCACGGCGTTCAGGTTGCCGGAGACGCCGCTGACGGGTTTGTAGTCCGGGAGCGAGGGATCGACCTTGCCGGCCTGGGACCAGCCGTTGGGGACGGCCAGCCCCAGGGTCAGAGCGACAAGGGCGGCCCGTTTGGTTGCTTCGAGCCAGTTTCTTTTCATGGTCTGTTTTTGTTGTTCACGCCGGCAGTCTCGCAGGAGGAATTGTCGGGACCGTCGCGGGCAATCTGGTTTGCTTTCTCCGGCGCCCGATCCGTTGTTGACGGAAAGAGGGTCCGGCGGACTTGTTACAGGCGGGCGCCAATCACGTTCAGAAAAGGTCACAATCGGCGGTTCAACCGGCTCAATAGTTCATCTGGAACTGGAACCCGATGCGGTCCGCGCTGGTAGTCGAGGCGTAGGGGAACACTCCGGTGTTGGACCGCTCAAAGGTCTTGGTGTACTGGATGGAAACCTCGGCGAACGGCCACGGGGACCACTCGAAGCCCAGATCCAACTCGTTAACCGTGGCGCTGGGGGCGTTGGAAGCGAACTTCCGACCACCGTCGTAATAGTTCCAACGCACATAAGGGAAGAAGCGACCCCAATCGGTGTCGGCTTTGTAATAAGCCATGAGGTAGCCGCCGTGCAGGAAGTCGGAATCGACCTGCGTGGCGTCGCCACTGAGCCTCGGGCCCCGACCCGCGTTCCATTCACCCTCGAGTCCCCAAGGCTGAGGATAGAGGGTGAAGCTCAAGCCCGCGCGTTGATCGCGGGTGCCGTTGGCTCCCGCTGCAGGCGCGCCGAGCGGACCCGCCCCGTCGGGATCTGAAGTTCTGACCTGGTACTCGCCGTGGTAGGCCTGCGCGCCGATTTCCAGGAACCTCCCGTTCCCGAACTGGAAGGGATAAGTCGCCCTGGCGACCGTGTGAACGAGGCCGTTCACGTCATTCTGATTCGGTCCCTGCCCGTTGTAGACGCCGAATCCGAGCATGCCGTAGTTCCCGGAGTGCTTGAGCCCAAGCTTCTTGATCTCCTTGAACCGTTGCTGAACCCGCTCGGGCGTCCAATAGAAGAACGCCGCCAGATCGCGCTCGTTCTCCACCGCGCTGTTCAATGCATCCGCCCGCTCCAACGGAGCGCGGTTCTGACTCGACTGCAAGTTCACGAAGCCAAACGGCACCTTGGATTGACCGAGACGGATCCGGTATTCCTTGTTGGAATCGAGCGAGATATCCCCATAGAGGTCCCGCATCTGAAGGCCCAGTCCACCGCCAACGGAGGCGGCGAAGTCCATTTGGGCGTAAAGGTAAAGGCGCTCCGCGACATCGCCCGAGAACTTGATGCGACCACGACGAATCCGCAGCGATTCCCGATCGCGCGCCGAGCCATCGTTGGGAACGTTCAAGACCGCGCCGCTCTGGTTGAAAAGACTCGTGTAACGCACCTGCGTGTAGCCGGCAAACTTGATCTTCTCATACCATTTTCCATCCAACCGATCGTTGATTGCCTTGTCCAACAGGGACTTATATTCCTCGTTGTCCTCGATCGGGCTGAGTTCCTTCGCAGGAGCGGCGCTTACCGGCGGCGCGGCGGCCTCAACCCGTATGGCGGCGGCCTCATCCTTGCTGAGAATGCCCTTCTTAATCAGAACATTGAGGAGGGCGTCATTGGACTGGGCGTGAGCGCCCAGACAAAGTCCGGAAAAGGCGAGCGCAGCCACTCCGGCTTTGATTCGTTGCTTCAGTCTGGTTGTTTGCATGGTCTTCGGTTTGGTTGTCTGCCAAGGACCATGTGTCGCAGGCGTCACGCAAATATGGCGTCAATGTTACAATTGTGTGACAGGCCGACTGAAACCTCCTGAATTCGGCGTTATGTTACAGACAAGAGGCGTTTTCTTGACATGTGACATCCGGGTGACGACGACGCGCCGACCGTGATAACGCTGTATCACTAATACGAACGTCCAATTTCATTCATTCTCGCCATTCGGAAGGAGACTTCGAAGGCTCATCCCCCGATTGTCCGTCAAGTCCCCGTCGCGAGCAGCTCAATCCGGCTTCTCTCGCTCGTTGATTTGTAAGCAATTCCCCCGCATAGTTGGCGACATCAACGGCAGCACATCATGTGGAAAGAACTCTTCAACCTCCCCGGCAACGGCAACCTCTACGCCCAGGCTCACCAGCAGGCGATCGGGATGCTCGACACTGACTGGACCATGTTCCAAGCCTCAGTCGATTCCCTGAGAAACTCCGACAGCGGCGAAATCTCGGTCGACATCCACGCGAAGGACAAGGAGGTCAACCGGGCCGAAAGGGACATCCGGCGCAAGATTTTCACGCATTTCAGCGTCTCCGGCAGCGGCGATCTGTCGTCCGGGCTGGCTTTGGCCACCGTGGTCATCGACATCGAACGGATCGGGGACTACACCAAGAACATCTACGATCTTGCCCTAAACCACCCCGCCAAGCTGCAAGCCGCGGGGCTGGAAGATCGGCTCAAGACGGTCGAGGGGGATGTGACCAAGCTTTTCCAAGACATGATCGAGGCCTATCGCAACGGCGATCTGGAACTCAGCCGCAAGGTGATGCTGGAATACAAGGAGGGCCTGTCCGCCGCGTGCGACGGAATCATCAAGGCGATTGTGAACGGCGACGCGGAAGGCCTCAACGCAACGGACGCCGGGGCTTTGACACTCTACGTGCATTACCTGAAACGCATCGCCAGCCACAGCCGGACCATTGTCAGCGGCCTGGTGAATCCTTTCCATCGCATCGGTTACAAGGAGAAGAAAGAACTCTGACCGGAAGGTCCGGGCTTACGGGATGAGCACGGTGGGGCGAAGCTCCGGCTGAGCCGAACCTCCGACGTGGAGGCGCGCTGGTGGAGCGAAGTTCCCGCCGGCCGAACTGCCTCCGACACCGAACGCTGATTTGCCAGGCTGGACGCCCGGCTCCGTCTTCGCTGAGCTTCGCCGAGACAAGTCGGCGGGAGCCTCGCCCCACCAACAAAGCAAATGCTCAAGTTCAACGGCATGGCGGACCCTGAACAAAAAACGGGGCCGCTTTCGCGGCCCCTCGAGTCAGGTGGACAAACAGGCCTCGCGCCGCCTCATTTCTCAATAATCCGGTAGAACAGGGACAGCTCCATTCCGATGACCGCGTCAAAGACATGGAAGTTGCCGTCGCCGACCACCGCGGCGCCGGTGTCCGTCCAAGGCCCGTTCGCATTCGGGGAGGACTGCAACTGGTAGGTGATGCCGACGCCGGTCGCAAAACCAAGCGTCAGCTTGTTTTCCGCGCGATTGGCCGTGAATCCAAGCTCCAACGGAACCGGCGCGGCCTGGCCGTCGCCCGTCAGGAATTCCGCCTGGTTCAGGATCGTCCAGCCCGCGGCCCAGTTCGCCGTCCCGAAGGCTCCGACGTAGTTGGCCCGGACGAAGAAGTCATCGCCCGCCGGAGCAAGGTGGCTGGGGCTGAACGCGGGGCTGCCCATCTGCGGCCGCGGATCAAGCCGCATGGCCTCGTCCACTTCGCTCGTGCGGGTGATCCGTGTCAGTTGCGGATCCACGATCTGGTTGCCCTTGGACATGTCCGTGAAAAACACCTGCGCGTCGGTCGAGGCGATCGACGCAGCATCCGACCCCGCTCCGAAGTCGAAGAAGATGTTCCCCAGGATGTCCAGGTCGCCCGCCGCCACACGCGCCGCCGCGTTGCTGTCGACCTGCAGCGCCTTGTCCCCGAAGGCGGTGAAGATGCTGTTGGCATAGAGGCCGGCGGCGTTTTCACGCATCCGCAACGCGTCCCCGCCCGTCCCCGCTCCCGAGCCGGGACCGACGTAGGTCACGTTGTAAATGGTCGGCTGCGAATAGGGCGTCTTCGTGAAGTCGTCGATGTCGCCGTCGTGCTCACCGCCGTTGTCCATCGCGTTGTCGCCGATCGTGAACCAGAACTGGCCCTTGCCCCGCCAGCCCTGGTCGTAGTCGAAGCTGTCGTCCCCGCAGAAGGCGACCACCGCGTACTTCACGCCCACCGTGCCCCCGAAGAACTCGATGCCGTCGTCCAGGTTCGCGTAGATCTCCACGAATTCGATCGTTGTCCCCCGCCCCACGCCCCCAAGCGTCAGACCGTTGATCTCGTTGCCCGATCCGATCGACGCGCCGCCGTGCCGGATCGACACGTAGCGGATCGAGCCCGAGCTGTCGTCGTCGTTCGCGCCGCCGAAGTTGCCCCGCGGCTCCATGGTGGAGATGCCCTCGATCTGCTCGGTGATGGGGTCTCCGCTGGCCGTCGGACTGTTCAGGGTCGCCTTGCCCAGCACGATCAGGCCGCCCCACAGGCCGCGCTCGGTCGGAGCCCGGTCGAACGGGTCGGCCAGGTCGTCGTTGGCCGAGGTGAAGATGATCGGCTTCTCTGCCGTGCCGTTGGCGAAGATCTTGCCCCCGCGCGCCACGATCAGCGCCGTCGCGTCCTCCGCCGAACCGGGACCGCCCTTGATGATCGTTCCCGGTTCGATCGTCAGCGTCTCCCCGTCCTCAACATACACCTTCGTGTCGAGGATGTAGGTGTTGGAGGCGACCCAGGTCGTGTCGCCAACGATGTCGTTGGCCCCGCCGTCGGAGACATGGACGTCCGCGGCTTGCACGCCGCCGGCAACACATGAAAGCGCGACAAAGCGCGCGAGATTTCTGCGGAAGTTGGTGGTCATTTTGTCTGGTTCTTCTGTGGTTCTTGAAAAAGATCGATTGCAATCAACCAATGGGCAGTTACGCGGACACGGCGGACATGTTACGCTTCAGTAAACTCCCTTTTCCGACTGCGATCTCCCTCAACGTGCGAGAATTCAACGAACCTCGGGGCGGAGTAGGAAATGGCAACATGGAGCGCGGGACGGGATTCATGATGCGTAAGAAAAGGAGGAGTCCGACTGATCGACCCGCAGGAGGTCAGAAGTCGTAGGAGAGGGAAACACCTATGGAACGTCCCCTGCGATAGGAGGAGACGATTCCTTCGCCGGAACCGTCCGGCTGATCCTGAACGCGCTTGATCGTCGGATCGAGGAGGTTCTTGGCGGAGAGCTTCACGGTCAGATTCTCCGTGATTCGTTGGGACAACCGGAAATCAAGCGAAGCGACGGGGGCTTCGAAGACACTGGGCGCAATGCGCGAAGTCTTTTCCAACCGCTTGCCGAAGATGTTGAAAAAGAGGCTCGCCGTCGTGCCGAGATCCACTTGGCGGTAGGTCAGGTCCAGGTTGATGATGTAGGGCGACTGCCCCTGCAAAGGCCTCGAGTCGATTCCCCGAAAGTTCTTGTCGAACTCGAAGGGCGTTGTGGTGACCTCGGATCGGATGTAGGCAAAGTTGGCCCCGAAGTTGAAATTGGTGAGCTGGGGTTCCAGGAAGTCCAGGTCCTTGCGAAACTCCGCCTCAAAACCGAAGACGGTCGCGGAATCCCGGTTCTTGTACTGCACGTTGTGATTGGCCGTCACCTCCTCCTTTTCGATGGGCTGCTCCATCGTCTTGTAGAAGAAACCGCCCGCCACGATCTCGCCCGGACGCGGGAACCATTCCCAACGAATGTCGTAGTTCTGGATCGAGGTCTGCTCCAGGTCCGGGTTGCCTTCAAGGATGTCGCCGCCGATGAAGTCAAAGGTGGGCACCGGCGAAATCTCCCGGAACGTCGGCCGGGCCAGCGTCTGCCCGTAGGCGACCCGCAGGTTCATGTTGGTCGTTATCTCGCAGACAAAACTCGCGGCCGGCAGGATGTCGAGATTGTCCTTGGAGTTCGAACTCGCGCCGCCCAAGGCCTTCGCGGCGGCGCCCTCCGCGTCCAGCGACAAGGTGGACGCCTCCACCCGCGCGCCGGCGATGAACTTGAGGCGTTCGGCAACACCAAGCTCGAACATCCCGTAGCCGGCGTCGACGCTCAACTCGCCCGTGTAGTTGTTGAACGGCTCCTCGAAGATATAGACGTCGTATCGGTATCCGCCAAACCGGTTGGGCGGCGGGATGGGATCGAAGGCGGAATCGACAATAAAATCGTCCGCGTCGGCGAGATGGGAAAAGTTGTTGTTGGAGGTGTAGGTGAAACGCCGCTCCTTGTAATCCCGCCGGGACAAGGAACGGGCCCCGCCGAACTTGAGCTTGCTGTCGTTTCCGCGAAACTCAAACGGGAGCGACTGGTCCAGCTTCAAGTTCAGGTTGTCCTCGCTGAGCGCGCGGAAAAAGCGCGTGGGAGCGGTGTAGGAGGACGGACGAATGCTCGCGTCGCCGGTCACGGGATTCCGATCCAAAGCGAAGAAGCGTCGATCCGGTTCATTCTGCAGGGTGGTGGCGTAGGAGATGCTCCATTCCGTCTCCGCCTCATACCGGATCGGCAGCTGGTGTTTCCCCGCCAGTTGAAACGACTGGATCTCGCGCTCGATGAATGCGACCGCATAATTCTCGAAAAGCCGTCCCTGCACATTGTCCAGCGATCCCAGCTGCTTGACCGCGGTATCCTCACTGTTGCGGTTGTAAAGAAAGTTGAAGGTGATTTCATGGTCCTCGTAGAAACGGGCCCCGACGTTGATGAGCGACCCCCAGGACACCTCCTCGGACGATTTTGCTTCAATCACGTCCAGGTCCGACTGGAGAACGCCGGCATTGTTCCGGAACTGCCGCCTCACCCCCTCCTCGTAGCCGGAGAAACCGCGATCGTAGGACAAGCCCGCCAGATACCCGAGGGTCGCATTGTCCGTGACCTTCACGCTGTCGCCAATCGAGCCGTTGAAGTCATGATTCAATGGGGCCTTGCGCCGATCAGGGGTCAGCTTGGGAAAGAAGGCGCTGCTCAAGGCCGCCAATTCATTGCCCGCCGCAAGCGCGGCGGCGCCCTTCTTGGTCGCCTGATCGATCAACGGATCCTCTCCGGTGACCGGGTTGCGTTTGATGATGTAATGCGTGTCGGTCCAGACATCGGGGATCGCACGGGTCCCGTCGTCGAACCCCGCCCAGTCCCACTTGCCGATGCCCGGCGAGGTCAGGAAGTCATCCGTCCCGGTCACCTGGGTGTTGAAGGAGGCGCCGGAGCCGATGCTGGCAAACCACTCGTCGGGGAAGCTCTTGGTCTTGATGTTGACCGAACCGCCGCTGAAGCTGCCCGGTTTGTCGGGCGTAAAGGTCTTGCTGGTGACGATCGACTCGATGGCGGACGCCGGGAAGATGTCCATCTGCACCGCCTTGCGATCCGGATCGGGACTGGGTATGTCGCTGCCGTTCAGGGTGGTGTTGCTGTAGCGGTCGCCCAGACCGCGGATGAAGACATACTTGCCGCCGACCACGGACGCGCCGGTCACCTTGGTCATGGCCTCCGCCGCATTGTCGGCGCCCGCGCGCGAGATGAACTCCGAGCCGATTGCGTCGGTCAGGGCCGCGGCCTCCTTGCGCTCCAGCAACAGCTCCACCGTCTGCAGCTCGGCGGGCGGGTCCGAGATGAACTCCACCGGTTCCAGTTCCTGGAAGACGGGGGCGAGAGTGGCATTGGCCCGGGAAACCTGGCCGGCGACCACGCGGATGTTCTCAAGGGTCTTCCGCTCGAAACCGGGTTTGGAAACCAGGATCGCATGGACGCCGGAGGGCACGCCGGACAGCCGGTAGTTCCCCAGGTAGTCCGTCTTGACGGCCAAAGTCGTCCCTTTGAGCGAGATGACGGCCGAGGGCACGGGGGTGCCGCGCCAGTCACTGACCACGGAGCCGGTGATGGTTCCCCCTTCCGCCGGCTGCGCGACAGCCGCCGGCGTCAACAGAACCCCGAGAAGGAGAACCGTCAGCGCCAGGGCCGCTGCCAGAATGCGGGACGCCGCCGCCGTAGGACAGCGCTTCCAAGGCCGCCTCAAAACCCTGTAGCAGCCGACGTGAGGAGGCTCAACTCCTTGCGTTCCCCCTGGAATGAGCCTCCCACCTTCGCCCGGCTTCGGCGCGGCGAGCGTCACCTCGTCTGCCAAGCATGGGACAGACCACCCCCGTACCCTTCGCTTCTTGGAATCACGTTCGCGCTTTAGCCATGCTGGAGACAGGCAGGATGCCTGTCCTACGGGCGCCGGGGCGCGGCGCAACCGTCTGCGGAGACTGGCCGTTCGTGGCGTCATCAAGAACGAGGTTGGCTTTCAGAGGCGGAGATCCTGAGCCGACTCAGGACCGCTTCCTCGCCGCGCGTTGCACCGCTTCCAGATACCGTTGAATGCTGTCCCGATGCCGGATCTTCTGGGCCTTGGTGAGATACTCCAACGCCCGGTCGTATTTCCGCTCCCGCACCAGCAGCTGCGCGCGCTTGACCAGGGCCTCCGCTTCAAAACCGTCGATGTGGGCGGCCATTTCATAGCGGTTGTCGGCCTTCGCCTTGCGCGTTCGGGCCTGATCCTCGGTTTCCTCCTCCGCCGGGGCCGCATAGTAGTCGCCGATCATCAGCAACGCCTCGCCATCGAGAGGGTTCTTGCGCGCAATCTCTTCAAGGACTCCGATCGCCCGGTCGCCCTCGCCCTTGGCCATCGCCACCCGGGACTCCAGCCTGAGCAGCTTCATGTCCTGGTCTTCATCCAGGTTCTTCCCGTGCTTGTCCCGGATCCGCTTGAACAAGGTCTGCGCCTCGTCCCAGGCTCCGCTGTTCGACAGGATGTCGGCGGCGCGCAGCGTCCGGGCGATGTCCCCGACGCCCGCCTTGTCGATCGCCTCCAGATAGACATCGAGCGCCAACGCGGCAGCCTCGCGGGTGATGTAGATGTCCCCCAGCAGCATCAGGTTGGGGATCGTCGCCTTGCCGAGCTTGCGGAGGACCTCGTAATCGATCGCCGCCTTGTCCGGCTGCTCCATCTGGAGGTGGAGGTTTGCCTGCAAGTCCCAGAGTTTCGCGTCGGTTGGGTCGGCGGCGAGCAGGGTGTTCAGGAACGCCTCGGCCGTCGGAAGCTTGCCCTGCTCGATCTGGCAGGAAAGCAGCCCCATCTTCCAATCCTTGCGCTCCGGCATGAGCATCATGGCGTTCCGGTAGGCGCCTTCGGCCCCGATGTGGTTCTTCTGCCGTGAGAGACAGACGCCGAGGATGCCGTAGACGTGCCCGTCGGCGCCGCCCAGTTCGATCGTGCGGGTCAGCGAGGGAACCGCCTCCTCGAACTTCTCCAGCCCCACATACGAAAAGGCGAGGTTCTTGTGGGCGCGCAGGAAACTCGGGAACTTGTCGATCGCCCGGCGGTAGTTCTCAACCGCCTTCCCGTATCCCTCCGAACCCTTCTGGAAATACTGGTTGCCCAGCAGGTAGTCGAAGACGGCGTTGGAATTGGTGGAGACGTTCTCCTCCAAAAGGGCGATCGCCTCATCCGGCTGCTTCTCCATCAATGGAAACAACCGCTGGTTGTAGAATGCCAGCTCGTTGGTCCCGCCAATGTAATTGGTGTTTCCCGGGTGCAGCTTGGGCGGCTCAATGTCCGTGCGGTAGCCGTAGCTGCCAGCGAAGCTCATCACGAACTGCCGGTCGTTCCAGAACGCCGCCAGCGGATTGTCAGCCGCGGGCGGATTCAGCAGGGCGAGATTCTGGGGGATGGCAGCCTTACCAGAAGGGAAAGCGATGGGGGGCGGCTCGACCACCGGGGCCGCGGCGGCCCCGCCCTTCTCGGATTCCTCAGCCCCGCGCTCCTTCAACTTGAACAATTGCGCCCGGCCCGTCGCGGGGGCCGCCAGGCACAACGCCACGACGGCGACCAGGGCCGTCCCGCATCCGAATTGATTTTTCATCGATCGGTTCATCATGAAACTCCTTCTCGTCACGAACTGACGCCAAACTGAATCTGCTGCCGGACGTAGGCGCTGACATTGGTTCCCTCCCGCGTTCCAGGCTTGAATTTCCAGCGGCGGAGAGCGTCCAGCGCGGGCTTCTCGAATTCCGGCCGGCTCGCGCTTTCCACCCGGGGATCCTCGACGCGCCCCTCTTCGTTGACCACGAACACCAGGACGACTGAACCTTCCACCCCCTGTTTGAGAAGCGCCTGCGGATGGGTCGGCTTCACGGACCCCACCAGCGTCGGCTTGCTGTCCAACTGGCTCACATCGAAGACCTGCTCCTGCTCGATCGGGGCCGCGCCCGAGATGAGGTTCCCCAGATTCAGGGCCGGCCCCGTGCCGGTGATCCCATCGAGACTGGGGATGTCCAGAGCCAAATCGGTCGCATCCAGGGCCAGTTCCGGCATCGGCTCCTCTTCCGGCTCCGGCTCCTCTTCCGGTTCCGGCTCCTCCACCACGGGCGGCGGAGGCGGCGGCTCGACGGTCGCGGCCGCGACACTGGTGAGAACCTTGTCCACTCGACCGGACGACAGCATCTGCGTGAGCGGCAGAACCAGGAACACCGAGCAGGTCAACAGGATCGCGCCGAAGAGAGCGCGGCCCCAGCCGCCGCCGATGTCCGGGGGTGTAAAAACCTTCCTCATCGATCCGTCGCGGTCCCGCCCAATCAGGCGTCCTTGTCCGTCGCCAGGCTCACGTTCGCCGCCCCGCCCATGCGCGCCTCGTCCACGACGGACATCACTGTCCCGGCGAGGACGCCCCTGCCCGCCTTGACGATCACCGGCGAATCGTCGCGGGCTGTCTTTTCCCGCACGATTGCCCGCACGCCCGCAACCCCCACATCCTTGCCCTCCAGCAGCACCTGGCCCTCGGCATTGACCTCGAAGATCAGGCTCTCGCTCTCCGACATCGAGGCGCTCGCGCTCTGCGGCCGGTCCACGCTCACGCCGCTCTCCTCCACGAACACCGTGGTGACAATGAAGAAGATCAACAGGATGAACACCATGTCGATCAACGGGGAGATGTTGATCTCCTCGATCTCCTCGGCGTCCTGAATGGGGCGGCGTCCTCGCATGATGAATCAGCTTTTGTCCGTCGCGATATCGACGCGCTGGGCGCCGCCGAGTTTTGCGGCGTCGAGCGCCTTGGCGACCGTCTCGGCCAACGCGTCGGAATCGACCTGGAGAATGACCGGCATGGGGTCCTGCCGGGTAAGCCTGTGGACCAGGGCCCGAAGGCCTCCGAGTCCGATGCTGGAACCGCCATAGATGACCTGGTTGTCCCCCGTGATGGCGATGAGGATGCTGTTCTTGTCCAGGTTCTCGCTGGACGCCGCGCACGGACGGGTCACATCGACGCCCGGCTCCTCGACAAACACCGTGGTGACGATGAAGAAGATAAGGAGGATGAACACCATGTCGATCAGCGGGGAGATGTTGATCTCCTCGAGCTTGTCCGACTCGGTGATGGCGCGGCGGTTCCTCATCGACCCACAGGCGTCAGGCGGCCCAAGCGGCCCCCATCAGATCGTCGTCCGCAACGGATTCCTCCGCGGTCGAAGTCACGCCCGAAGCGGCGGCACGGCTGCCGTTGCCCCCGTCGAAGGTCAACAAGGCGAAGGACTCCAACTTGGCAAGGAAGGCTTCGTATTCATCGCGGCGAGCCTTGACGAGATAGGCAAGGGCGTAACCCGGGATGGCCACCAGCAATCCCATTTCCGTCGTGATCAGGGCTTGGGAAATGCCCGAAGCAATCAGGTCCGCCGTCTTGGCTCCGCCCCCGGAGATGCCGTCGAAGGTGGAGATCATGCCGAGCACCGTGCCCAGCAACCCCAGGAGCGGCGCGGCGGCGACCATCACGTTCATGAACACCAGCCGGCGGTCGATCTCGGGCAGTTTGGCCGAGACGATCTCGGAGAAGCGGTCCTGGATTTCATCCTTGGAACGGGCCTCGTCCTGGGTGTAGCGGACGATCTCGCCGACCTCGCCCCGCCCCTCCTCGGGATTGAGCGTCCAGCGTTCCCATTCCTTCTGAGGGACGCGTCGGAAACCGCGCTTCGAAAAGTAGACCACGAGCTGCAGCGCGGCGCCGTAGATGAAGAAGGCGATGAACAGCAGCGGGATCATCAGCCAGCCGCCAGCCACCCAGAGGTGGGTCAATTGTGCGATTTGGTCGAGCATATCGGTTTCCGGTTGAGGGTTCTCGGTTTTCGGTTCGGGGTTCTCAGTTCTCGGATTGCGGTTGGTCGCGCCGAAGTTCCGGCATTGCGGAATGGAGGCGAATTCAGGCGGGGACGGGTTCCGGGGCTGCCGCGCCAGCGGCGGACTCTTCATCGGCCGGGTGATCGGGCGCCCCGTTGATGAAGGCGACGGACATCGATTCCATGCTGCCCAGGACGCCCTTGGCCTTGCGGGAGATGAAGGCGTGGATCAACAGGGCGGGAATGGCCACGATGAGCCCAAACTCGGTGGTGACCAGGGCCTCGGAGATGCCGGACGAAAGCATCTTGGGATCGCCCGTGCCGAAAACGCTGATCAGGCGGAAGGTATTGATCATGCCGGTGACGGTGCCGAGCAGGCCAAGCAACGGCGCGGTGGCCGCGGCGAGGGCGACAAAGGGCATCCAACGCTCCAGCTCCGGCTTGGTGTTGAGCATTTTCTCGTAGAGAGCCTCCTCGATGAACTCCTTGGGTTCGTCGGCGTGCAAGACCGCCGTCTTCATCAACTCTCCCACGGGGCCCTTGATCGACTGGGCGTGACTCATGGCGCCCTCCTCATTGCCGCTCTTCAGGCGATCCAGCACGATCTGCAGGTCGCGAGGCTTGGCGAGACGGATGTGCGCAATCTGAGACCATTTCAGGATGCCGATCAGGACGGCGAGGACGCCCATGACCAGGATGGGAACCACCACGGGGCCGCCCTTGGAGATGTGCTCCACGAAACTCTCCTTGGTCGCCGCGATCTTGTCCGCGTTGCCGCCGGAGGGGTCGAAGGGAATCGAACCGGAGCCGCCGGACACCAGGGCCTGCAACGCCGGACGGAAGGCCTCGGCGGCGGGGATGACGGAAGGCTCGGTGGTATTCAACTGAAGCCGGGTCAATCCCAGCGCGCTGCCGTCCTTGGAGGCGAACGCGGCCAGCGGCCCGACCAAGGCATAGGTTCCAGTCTCCAGTTTGCCGGATTCCGTCAACGCCTTGCCTTCAAAGGCCTCGCCGCCAAGCAGCGCATCAATCCGGGTCAGCGCCGCGTCCAGCATGGCGAGGCGTTTCTCCAACCGGGCGAACTCGCCGAGGTCCGCGTTGCCGGCGTCGATCCGGGCCGCGGACAACGCGTCCTTGTAACGGGCGACTTCCGCGATATGGATGCGGGATTCAAAGGCATTGAGGTATTCGTTGAGCGCGCCGCCGATGAAGGAGACCTCCGCCTTGCGGGCCTTGACCTCCGATTTCAGCGCGTTGAGATCGACTGTCTTGTTCTCCAGGTCACGGGTGGCGTTCTCGACCTCCTTGCGCTTCGCGAGGACGGAGTCCTCGGCCTTGGCCAGCTCGGCGGCGAGCGGGATCTTCTCGTCGGCGATCCGCTTCTGGGCCGCCGCCAATTTGGCGAGGGCGGCTTCCAGGTCCTTCTTGGCGGAACCGGAAACCGCGGAAAAGTCCTGGGCTGCGCCGGACGCGGCCATACCCGCCACCAGCAGCGCGGACAGATGTTTGAGCAACCGTGATTTCATTCGCTTGAGGGAAAATCAGTTCACCTTGACCGGAAGACCCACATAGGCGGCGGGCTGGGCGCTGTCGTAGATCGCCAGCGTCCTGGCTATCAGGGGAGCCAGTTCCTTGTTCTCAGTCCACTCCCAGCCAGCGGCCGTGGCCGTGCCCGTGCCGGCATAATTGCCGTTCTTATCGGTATAGTAGGCCTGCCCCAACCCGAGGTAGAGCGTGCGGACCTGGATTTCAACGCCTTCGGAGAGTTTGCGCACCCCGGGCTCGACCCGGACGGCGCCGTTGAACTCGTCCACCGCCTTGAGCATGCCGATCAGGACCTGAACCCGCTTGCCGGCGGTCATTTTGGTGGCGGCGGGATCCTCCAGCATCAACGCGTAAAGGGGAGCGATCTTCTCCACCACCGGCGGCGGCAGACGCTTGTGCAGCTGACGGAACTTCGCCTCGAAACCGGTCAGAAGCGCGGCAACCTTGTCCAGCGCGGCCTTCAACTCGTCATTCTCGGCGGTCTGTTCCCGGATCTCCTTCTCAATCTGCTGCGCGCCCTTGTTCTGACCCTCGCCCTTTTCGATGGTCTCCAGTTGCTGGCCCAACCGTTTGAGTTCGCCCTCGAAGAGCGAAATCGACGCCTTCAACGTCTCGCGATCCGATTGCCAGTCCGCCTCAACGCGCCCCAAGGTCATGCGGGCCTCGACCCACTTCCCGATTGTCGCGCGCGTGTCGCCGATCTCGTCCTGCGCAAGGCCGGATGCGGGCAGACCCGCGCACACGGCCCCGATCGCCAACCAGTCTTGAAATCTCATCAACCCAGCTTCCGCCCGGGCGATGACACGAGTATGCCGACGCAGTTACAATCGTGTGACAAGGGGAAGGACTCCGAGACGCGCTTTTCCCCAGAAACCAGGCGCCCAAAAAACTTCAGGAGAATTTTGAATAATCCACCGGGTAAGGATGTCGTATGAACCAGTAAGTTGGTTTGGTTGTTTAAGTCAAAGGGCGGTCGCCGAGAGGCGGCCGTCCTTTTCTTATCCTTGAAGGCGAAAAACAGACGAACGGAAGCGCAGGTGGGGCGAATTGTCCCCAATGAGCCGACTTGAGCATGCCATTGCGCGGCTCATTGAGGACAATTCGCCCCACCCCTCGCGTTGAAGCGGCGCAGCTCGGCGATGACGCCTGTCGAAACCTCCTACCGGCCTGAAAGCAGTCCCTCCAGCGGCGTTGGGCGTCCCTCTGTTGCCGTCGATCCGGAGAGTCCCCGCAGGATTCCTTCCTGAAGCAACGCGGTGACCGAAGGCTTCCGCGTCCATTCGGCGGGCGGCTGAAAGAGACGCTCGTCCATCTTGCCCGGCCGGACGTTGCGAAGCTGGAACCCATGGACCTGGCCGTCTTTCTTAACCAGGATCTTGATCGGCAGGTTCTCCAGATCGGCCGCCTCCCAGACCAAAGCGACCTGCCCGGGAAGGTTCTCCTCCGGGATGGTGAGCATGTATTTGACGCAGGGATGGCCATCCACGACCTCCTTCCCGACCAGAGTCTTCTTCAGTCCTCCCACCTTCGATTCCGCCTTGTCTCGGATTCCGGAACTCTCCGGCGCAGGCGCGCTTGCCCAGGACCGGAACCGCGGAAGTCCGACGGTCAGATCTTCGCCCGGCTTGAGCCAGAGCACGGCGCTGTCCAGCCGCATTTGCCGGAGCATCTCGATCCGCTCCGGGGGAAAATGCGCGCTGCGGACGCGGTCAAAATTGACCTGCCAACGCATCCGCCCCTCCGAGACGGCCAAGCCGATGGGGATGGCGTCCCCGCGCTCGCGACCGGGCAGGATCAGGTCCGCCTGCGCCGAGTAATCGCGCGAATCCGTGAAGAACTCCGACAGCGCCGCCGCAAGAAAGGGAGCCTGGTCCGTCAGGGCTCCCGCCGCCTGCGGGTTACCGAACAACAGGCCAAGCGCGCCGCCGGGAATGGCGGGGGCCGTTCCGGCAGCGGACGCGTTTTCCGGGGCGGACTCCGGGGCCTGGGCGGCGGCCGAAGTCACGAAGGCGGAGGCAAGGAGAGCGAAAAGACGGAAGTGCGGGACGCGGCGGTTCATCGAGGACGGGCTCCAGTCAGGGATTGCCCGGGAAAGTGGCCCCGTTCCGCCTCCATTTCAATTGCAAACCGCCCCTACCTCGCCGTGACCACAACGTAGTTCTTCTTCCCCTTCTTGAGCAGGATGTGCTTGTCGAACAGCAGGTCCGCGGCGGTGAGCCGGCGTTCGATGTCCGGCTCCTTGGCGTTGTTCACGCTGATGCCGTTGCCCTGGATCGCGCGCCGCGCCTCCCCCTTGGACTGGAACAACTCCGTCTGCGCCAGGAGATCGATCAGGCCGAGGCCCTCACCGTCGAACTCCGCCTTGTCGATCTCCAGCGACGGCGCGGATTCCTGGATCTCGGCGAGCATCGCTTCGGTCACGTCGCCCGTTCCCTTGCCGAACAGACTCTGGCTGGCGGCGATCGCCTCGGCGGTGGCCTCGGCGCCATGGATGAGGTCGGTCATCTCCTTCGCCAGGGCCCGATGCGCCTCCCGCGCGGCGGGGTCCGCCTCATGCTTCACCGCCAGTTCGTCGATGGCGGCCTGGTCGAGGAAGGTGAAGTAACGGAGGTATTTGATGACGTCGCGGTCGTCGGTGTTGATCCAGAACTGGTAGAACTTGTAGGGGCTGGTCTTTTCGGGATCGAGCCAGACCGCGCCCTCCACCGACTTGCCGAACTTCGATCCGTCGGCGTTGGTGATCAGGGGCAGGGTCAGGCCGAAGACGGTCCGGCCCAACTTCTTGCGGGCGAGGTCGATGCCGGCGGTGATGTTGCCCCACTGGTCGCTGCCGCCGATCTGGAGTTCGCAGTCGTGCTGCTCGCGCAGTTTGTAGAAGTCGAAGGCCTGCAGGAGCATGTAGCTGAACTCGGTGTAGCTGATGCCGACCTCGCGGTCGTTCATGCGGGCGCGGACGCTCTCCTTGGCGACCATCATGTTGACCGTGAAGTTCTTCCCGATGTCGCGCAGGAAATCGAGGAAACTGACGCCGGCTGACCAGTCGGCGTTGTCGAGCAACATGGCGGCGTTGTCCGCGGCCTCGAAGTCGAGCAGGCGGGCGAGCTGGCCCTTCACGGCGGCGATGTTCGCCGACAGCGTCTCCCGGGTGAGCAGCGAGCGTTCGGCGGCCTTGCCGCTGGGGTCGCCGATCATGCCGGTCGCGCCGCCCGCCACGGCGATGGGGCGGTGGCCCGCCAGCTGGAAACGGCGCAGCGCCAGCAACGGCACGAGGTTGCCCACGTGCAGGCTGTTCGCCGTCGGGTCAAAGCCGCAGTAAAGCGTCACCGACTTGGATCCCAGCAGTTTGCCGAGCTCCTCCTCGTCCGTGCAGTCGGAAAACAGTCCGCGCCAGCGTAGTTCTTCAAAGATGTTCATAAGGCGAGAAACGGGCGGGTCGTTGCCGACCCGCCCGTGCGTAGAATGGTTCTTTTCGCTCTGCGGGAGACGGCTTACTCGTCGTCTTCCTTGATGGCCTCGTCGGCCGCGTCGAAGGCGTGCTGCAGGGCCACGAGATCCTCGCCCGGCTTGAGCGAGTCGAGCATGGCCTGCTCGGCCTCGATCTGCTCCTCGGAGTATTCCGCGGCCTTGATCGAGAGACCGATGCGGCGGTCGCCGCGGTCGATCTTGATCACGCGGGCGGTGACGTCCTCGCCGACCTTGAGCACGTTCTTGATCTTGTCGACGCGCTCCTCGCTGACCTGGGAGATGTGGACCAGGCCGTCGATGTCATGCTCCATGCCGATGAAGGCGCCGAAGCTGGCGAGCTTGGTGACCTTGCCGGTGACGAGATCGCCAACCTTGTAGTAGTCGTCGATGCTCTCCCACGGATCGGTGCTGAGCTGCTTGACGCCGAGCGAGATGCGCTGGTTGTCCTTGTCGATCTCGAGGACCTGCGCCTCGATCTCCTCGCCCTTCTTGAGGACTTCGGAGGGGTGGTTGATTTTGCGGGTCCAGGAGATGTCGGACACGTGGATCATGCCGTCGAGGCCCTCCTCCAGCTCGATGAAGGCGCCATAGCTGGTGAGGTTGCGGATCTTGCCCTTGACCTTGGTTCCGGGAGGATACTTCTCCATGGCCTCGTCCCACGGATTCGCGTCGAGCTGACGGATGCCGAGGGAGATCTTCTGCTCCTCCTGGTTGATGCCGAGCACCACGGCTTCGATCTCTTGGTCCTTGGTAAGGACGTCGGAGGGTTTGGCGATGCGCTTGGTCCATGACAGCTCGGTGACGTGCACGAGGCCCTCGACGCCGGGCTCGAGCTCGACGAACGCGCCGTAGGGCACGAGATTGACGACGCGGCCCTTGATGGTCCCGCCGACGGGGTACTTCTCCTCGATCTTCTCCCAGGGGTTGGCCATCTTCTGCTTGAGGCCGAGGCTGACGCGCTCCTTCTCCTTGTTGATGTCGAGGACGACGACGTCCAGCTCCTGGCCGACCTTGAGCATCTCGGAGGGATGGCCGATGCGGCCCCAGCTCATGTCGGTGATGTGCAGCAGGCCGTCGAGACCGTTGAGGTCGATGAAGGCGCCGAAGTCGGTGATGTTCTTGACCGTGCCCTTGCGGATGTCGCCCGGGGTCATCTCGGACAGCAGGGCCGCGCGACGCTCGCTGCGCTCCTGCTCGATGAGCTCGCGACGGGAGAGGACGATGTTCTGCCGCTCCTGGTTGATCTTGACGACCTTGTACTCGTAGGTGTTGCCGACGTAGGCGGCGAGATTCTTGGGCGGGGTGATGTCGATCTGCGAGGCGGGGAGGAAGGCCTCGACGCCGATGTTGACGAGCAGGCCGCCTTTGACGACCGCCTTGACGCGTCCCTTGATGGTGCCGCCCTCGTTGCAGATGGTGAGGATCTTGTCCCAGTTCTGCTTGAACTCGGCGCGTTCCTTGGAGAGGACAACCATCCCCTCGCGGTCTTCGAGGCGCTCGATAAGGACCTCGAAGTCGTCGCCGAGATTGACTTCCTTGATGTCATCGAACTCGTTGGCGGGGATGACGCCCTCGCTCTTGTAGCCGATATCGACGAGGACCTCCTTCGGACGGACCTCGATGACGGTTCCTTTGACGATCTGCCCCGCGCCGAATTGCATATCGACGGCGTTGAGGGCCTCTTCCATGGTCATTGCTGTGGACATAGGACTGCTGTGTTGTTCTGCGGGGAGACTCATGCGCGCCGAAAATACGTGGCGCTTGAAGAGGCTCCATTGCCCAAGACCGCGCGTTGCGGGCTGCAACGGAGGTTAAGGGTTCAGTTGTGCGTTGACGGTTTTTTCTCAGCCCAGAATGAATCGCCGCACACGCGGGATTCGGGCAAGGGGGGGGGAGAATACGCCTCGCGGAAAGAGGCGCAAGGGGTTTTTTCAGGAAAACCGGGCGCGACGCACGCCACATCCAAAGCCGACTCCGCGACCGGGACGCCCGCGCTTTCGCATGACCTCTGTCGTTCCCCCCATGACACCAAGGTCGCAACAGGGCGGCTGGGGCGAATCGTCCTGAATGAGCCAACGTGAGCATGCCCCGCGCATCTGGACAAGACCCGGCCGTCTGCTAATCTCCGGCCCGTGGCCGACACAGCGACACCCGAAGTCCTTCCCAGGCCGGACAAGGACACCCAGACCCGCGAGCGGACGGAGCTCGATCCGGGTTACGTGGTGATCTGCTGGGACGATCCGGTCAACCTGATGGAATACGTCACCCACGTCTTCCAGCAGGTGTTCGGCTGGACGAAGGCGAAGGCGGAACGCCACATGATGCAGGTCCACAAGCAGGGAAAGAGCATTCTCGTGCGCGAGACGATGGAGATGGCCGAGCATTACGTGCATCAGCTCCACAAGTACAGCCTGCACGCCACCATGGAGCGCGACGGCTCGTGAGGTTCCTCGAAGCCAACGGCGACACGCTGGTATTTCTCACCGAGCCCCGCGGTCGAAAGGTCCTGGAGCGGCTGGTCCGGAAGTATCCCGCTCTCGAGGTCTCCCATTTCGAACTGTGCCGCACGATGGACGAGGAGGAACTGCCCGACGGCCGCACGGTGGCCGACCAGGCCATGAAGGACGAACACCGCGAGACACGCCGCCGGATCTCGCGAATCCTCGAGGACGAGGACCATTTCGAGGACAAGGAGGATTTTCTCCTGATGCGCCTCACCCTCGAGGAGGTGGATCTCCTGCTCCAGGTGTTGAACGATGTGCGGATCGGCTGCTGGGTCCGGGCCGGCAGCCCGCCGGAAGGCGTGGAGGACTCCCTGCGGACGGACCCCAAACTCGCCCCGCTGCTCGCCGCCATGCAGTTGTGCGGCCTTTTTCAGGGCGAACTGCTCGACGGCCTGCGGCGACAAAAAAACCCTTCGCCCGGGGAGGACGAAGGGTTCGAACCGGATATCCCGGCGTAGATCAGTTGTCCTTGGCGCCCTGGTCGATCCAGGCGACGAGGTCGGCGATCTGGGCCTTGGTGAGCTGCGGATACTTTTCGCGCTTGCTGCTCGGCGGCATCTCCATGTCCTCCACCAGGTCCAGGCAGTAGTGGACCAAGGGGCTCTTCTTCGCGTTTCCGGGAATGATGGCCGCCTCGTCGCTGCTGCCGCCCTTGATGATGTTGGCGACCGTGTCCATGAGGTACTTTGCCTTGGGGCGATCGCCGGTGTGGCACTTGTTGCAGGACTTTTCAAACACGGGCTTGATGTCCTTGCTGTAGCTGACGCGCTTGGAGGATCCCGCGGGGACCTTGCCCGCGTCGCCGAGTTCGGCGAACACGCTGCCGGCCGCAAACCCGAGGGCGATGGCGGTGATGAGAACTTTCAGTTTCATGTATGGTTGGATTTCTTGGGTTGGTGTGTGTCGGGGATTAATGACGGAAGTTCCGTCCGGCGCATTCACACCTGTTTGCACTTCGTCCAGCGACCGGTCTTGCCGGACTTGAGGACGGCGTCGCAGACATACTGCGTTTCCAGGCCGTCGCGGAAGTCGGGGCGGATCGCCCGCTTCTTGCGCGAGGAGAGGCCGTTGACGAAGTCGGCCACCTGGTGGACGAAGGTGTGCTCGTAGCCGATCTGAAGACCGGGAACCCACCAGTTGCCCATGTAGGGGTGATCGCCGTCGGTGATGTGGACCGAACGCCAGCCGCGGGTCTTGGAGTCGTCCGCGTGGTCGAAGTACTCCAACCGGTGCAGGTCGTGCAGGTCCCAGCGGATGGAGGCGTTCTCGCCGTTGATCTCAAAGGTGTAGAGGGCCTTGTGGCCGCGGGCGTAACGGGTGGATTCAAAGATCGCCAGCGAGCCGTTCTTGAAGCGGGCCAGGAAGGCGCAGGCGTCATCGATGGTGACCTTCTGCTTCTTTCCGGTGGCGGTGTGGACGCGCTCCTTGATGAAGGTCTCGGTCATGGCGGACACCTCGTCCATCGGGCCGTTGAGCCAGAGAGCCGTGTCGATGCAGTGGGCAAGCAGGTCGCCCGTGACGCCGGAGCCGGCGACCGCCGCGTCCAGGCGCCAGAGGCCCTCGCCGCCCTGGGGCAGTTCCGTGGAGATGGTCCAGTCCTGCAGGAACTGCGCGCGGTAATGGAAAATGCGGCCGAGCTTGCCGCTGTCGATGATCTGCTTGGCCAGCGTGACGGCGGGGACGCGGCGGTAGTTGTACCACACCATGTTCGGCACGCCGGCCTTCTCGACGACCTTGACCATCTTCTCGCCCTCCTTGCCGTCCATGGAAAGCGGCTTCTCGCACATGATCATCTTGCCGGCCTCGGCGGCGGCGACCGCCATCTCGTAGTGCGTGTTGTTCGGGCTGCCGATGTCGATCAGGTCGATGTCATCGCGCTCGACGAGCTTGCGCCAGTCGGTCTCGTAGGATTCCCAGCCCCAGTTGTCGGCGAAGCCCTTGATGCGCTCCTCGTTGCGGGCGCAGCAGGCCTTCATTTCGATGTCGTACTTGAGATCGAAGAAGTTGCCGACCTTGCGGAAGGCGTTGGAGTGCGTGCGGCCCATGAAGCCGTAACCGATGAGTCCTACTCTGAGTTTTTTCTTGGCCATGATGGTTTTGTTGGTTGGTTTGAAATCGCGGACGTCACAAGGACGCGCCGGGCTTGGTTGCTCTTGGAAAAGGCTGGGAATTAAAGGGAAAGCCAACCCGGCAGGCAATGCGTTTTTTGGAACGGCTCACTCAGGGGTGACTCGACCGGAAACGGCGCTGTCGCCACGCAGCTTGCGGGCGTCTTCCCGGATCACGAGTCTGAGTTTCTCCTCCTCGACCTCGCCAAGGAGGAACCGCCCTCCGGCCGCGCGCCCGATGTCGTGAAGGCCGGTCCGCCCGCCGAGGAAGGGGGAGGCTTTCACGCGGTGTCTTCCCCGATCGGTATTGGATTGCAACACCCGTTCGGCGCGTGAAATAGTGAGACATGGGCGCGCAGCTAAACCTGAATGGAGCGTCGCCGGGACGACAGGACTCGTGCCTGCGCCCCCCGACAAAGATGGAGAAATTTCGCCAAGCGGCTTCGTCTCCGGTTGGAATCCGGCGTCTCTGTAGCGGGAACTTCGCGGCATCTGAAAGAAGACGGGCAAACAGGATCCGGCGAGAGTCTTCCGATGGGAAACCCGCCCTGATGCAGCGCGGCCTCTGATGGAGTTTCATTCCCTGACATTTCTGGCGTTTCTTGCAGTCGTCCTTGGAGTTTACCACAGGGTTTCACATCGGTTGCAAAACCGCACGCTGTTGGTCGCCAGCTATGTCTTTTATGGATGGTGGGACTGCCGGTTTCTGCTGCTGCTGTTTGCCAGTTCGACGGCGGACTACTGGATCGCAAGGAAACTGGACGCCACCGGCAGCTCCAGCGGACGAAGAAACCTCCTGCTTTCCAGTGCGCTGATAAACCTCGGGTTCCTGGGGTTCTTCAAGTATTTCAACTTTTTCGCCGACTCGGCGGGAAGGCTGTTGGGCATGTTCGGATTCGAGGCCGATCCGGTGACGCTTCAGATCGTTCTCCCGGTGGGCATTTCTTTCTACACCTTTCAGTCCTTGGGCTACACGGTCGACGTGTATCGCGGGAAGATCCGGGCCGCCCGTGACTTTGCCGACTTCCTTCTGTATGTGTCATATTTCCCCCAACTGGTCGCTGGCCCGATTGAACGGGCGGAGCATCTCTTGCCTCAACTCAGACAGCCGCGCAAGGTCACCTCGGAGGCGGTTGCGGATGGACTCTGGCTGATCGTGGTAGGTTACACCAAGAAGTTGGTCATTGCGGACAGGCTGGCGCCGCTCGTCCAGCATGGCTTTGGTTCGGAGGAGATACCGGACCTGAATGCGTTGCTCTTCGTCTACGCCTTCGCCTTTCAGATTTATGGCGATTTTTCCGGCTACTCGGATATCGCCCGCGGAGTCAGCAAGCTGCTGGGCATTGATCTCATGATCAATTTTCGGTCGCCATATCTCGTCGCAACCCCTTCGGCATTCTGGCGTCACTGGCACATCAGTCTGTCTAGCTGGTTGCGGGACTACCTCTATGTGCCCCTTGGCGGCAATCGGAAGGGAAAAGGGCGAACGCTCCGGAATCTCATGGCGACCATGACGCTCGGCGGTCTCTGGCATGGCGCCGGCGTTTCATTCCTGCTCTGGGGCTTCTATCAGGGCGTGGCGCTAGTGGCATTTCGCTCGAAACGGGAAGGCCGGCGGGACGACGGACAGGGCCATCCGCTGGCCAGAATCGCTTCGGCTCTGCTCTTCTTCCAAGTCACCTGCTTCGGATGGGTGATCTTCCGCTGTGGAGCAATGGGGTCGACGGAACTGGAGTTCAGGACCCTCGAATGGTATCTCACCGGCATCTGGCATCCGCCCTCCGGTTGGAGCCCGCTCTGGTGGCCGGTGTCTCTGCTCGGCCTGCTTGCGGTGTTTTTCCAGTGGCAATGCGATGAAATGGAGAGGTTCTCGGCCTGGTCTCTGAGGCGGCAGTCGGTCTCCATGCTGCTGGCGATTTCCCTGATCGCGGCGCTCGGAGTCTTTGACGGCGGCGAATTCATCTACTTTCAGTTCTGATGAATTGGCAGAACGCATCCACTCGCCTGATCGCGGCCTTCCTTTTCGGCACGATGGCCGGGTGGTTTGTTTTTGCTCTTTGGGGCGACTGGGCGGTTGGCTGGATGGACGGCTTGCTGGGTGAGAGAATTTCCCGGGCAGGCGAGGGAAAATTCAATGATTCGCGGCGTTTCATCGAAGACAGGGTCTGTGAGGCCCTGATATTGTGGACCTGGTTCGCGCTTTTTCTCGTTGCGTTCGCGGCTGCGGAAAGGTGGATGCGGGATCGATCCATGCTTTGGCGCCTTGCGACGGTCGTCGGGACGGCCGTTGTCTTCCTGCAGCTCTGGTTCGCCATCGCGTCCGGCACGGTCCTCTTTTGGATGTTCTTCTGGCAGGGGGATGCCAGTCACAACCTGGTCCGGTTCGAGATCAAACGAAACTTGCTGGAGGACGATCCAGATCTGCCTCAGGTGATCCTGATGGGGTCGAGCCAGATACGCGCGCAGATCGATGAGCAAATCCTTAATGCAGAGCTTCGCGACCTTTGCTTCACCACCGATCTGAACTACCCCGGTAGCAAATGCTTCGACACATGGGTGGTGTGGAATCAAATCCGTGATGAAAGGCCGGAGTATCTCATCTGTTACCTCAGCGAACTGGATATGTTCAGCGGCGCGCACGGACCCGCCCCTGCGTATTTTCTGGATTGGAGCATGTTGATCAGGGCGCTTCGGGAGACTCGGGCGCCCCTTGCGTTGGATAGCGTCCTTCGCCACGGACTTGCCGGATCCACGTTTCCCCTCTTGAGGATGAGAGAGCCCACCGCTGCCAGGATTCTTGGCCCCGCGCTGCTTGCCATGGGGCAGGAACGGCACAATGCCTCCTTGGAGGAGGATCTCTCTCGACGTGCGGCTGAATCAGCGGGCGGCTTTCACGTGGACTCGAATTCCGATCTTCAGAAAGAGTGCCTCTTCCGGCTGGCGCACGATTGTCAGAAAGACGGAACCGTGCTGGTTCTCCTCACGGGCCGTCTGCACCCCGAGTTGAGCCGCCGACTTCCAGCTGAAATGAGAATTGCTCTGAAAGAGACGCTGGTTCGGCTTGAAAGGGAATTCCCCAATGTGGTCGTGGCCGCCGAGGATGAAATGGTTCCGCAGTCGACGACGGATTATGTGGACCTGACTCATATCAACGAGAAGGCTCAGGAACGCTATTCACTCTGGTTGGCCGCCTGGATGAAGGAGCGTCTGTTTCGTGAGTCTGGGCCGCGGGGAGGGGATCACGACTGACCTGTCGATGCTCCCGCCGCCGCCGATTGTTCACCCGCTTGCCGGACCGGCCCCTCACTCGGCGGCAAGCTCCAACCTTAAACCCGCCATCGTCTTCACCGCCGCCTTTCCGTTCAACAATTCCAGTTCAACCGAACCGCCCTCGCTCAACCAGATCACTTCGGCGTCCTGTTCCGCCAACCGCGCCCGCAACTCCGGTCCGGGACGCCCGGAGGCGGGATTCCCCGCGTCCGTGACGATGATCAGCCGGGGACGGATCGCCGCAAGCAGCCCGTTCTTCAGCAGTTCCCCCGAATCCGGCAGCCCGGCAACCACGACATCCGCCCGCAGGTCCGCATGTCGATCAAAGAGCGCGCGCTGCCCTTCCGCGCCGAGGTCGGACAGCAGCAGGATACGAAAGCCCTCGATCTCCCCAAGCAGGACCAAGGCGTTGTCGTCACCCCGGGGAAATCGATCCCCGCGCGCCGGGTGAAGAACCCGCCAATCGCCGAACCGATCTCCGCCGGCCAGCGATCGAATCGAGCCGGCGGGCAGCTCCGCGACGATTCGCCGGTAGACGGTCGAACGTGAAGGGACCGGGCTGACGACAGTCTCCCCGAGCGGGAACTCCCCGGTCAGCGCGCCATGCCCCCCGACGCGCCGGACATCGCCGTGGGTGAGGACGATTCCTCCGACGCGGTTCCACCCCCGGGTCTGGAGAAACGGGGCGACCGTGGACCGGACGTCGGACTCGTTGCCACAGTCGATCACGAGGTCGTTCCGGCTGCCGGGACGATCGACGACGGTTGCGCCGCCGCCGCGCAGGGCCAGCGCTGTCAGGCGGGTCGAGCGCGACGGAACAAGAATGAAGACCAGCGCACACAATGCGCCGACCGCGCCCGCCAACGCCCAGGCGCGTTGGCGGGCGCCGGGAAGGCGATCCGCGTTCAATCCGCCGAACAGCAGCGCATACCAGAACGCCACGGCGGCGAACGGCGGCGAGGCGACATTGAACCACGCGCCCGGCAAGTCCGCGGCCCATTCGCTGAGCCGGACCATCAGGGACATGCTCAGCCAGGCCGCATGGTTGAACAGCTCTGAGAGGAACGGCGCGACGGGTTCGCAGGCCAGGCTCGCGAGGCAGGCGGCCAGCGTCGGCGCCGCGAGCGGGACGATCAGCAGATTCGCCAACAGGCTCACGGGCGTGAACAGGTGGAAATACTCCGCAACAAGCGGCGCCGAGCCGAGCCAGGCCGCCAGCGAGGTCGCGAGGTTGATCCCGAGCCAGCGCGTCGGACCATCGAGCCGGCGCTGCCAACTCGGCCGCAGTTCCGGAGGCAGCAACGGATCGTGCCCGAGCAGTCTTTCCCGCCATTGTTCGAAGCGCGGCAGGGCCAGCGCGATGCCCAGCACGACGAAGAACGAGAGCTGAAAGCCCGCGTGGAACAACTGCCGTGGCTCCCACGCGAGGATGATGAACGCCGCGCCCGCCAGGGAGTTGACAAGATCCACCGGCCGCTTGAGCGACCACCCGGCGATCACGATGCTCATCATGATCGTCGCCCGCACCGTCGAGGCGTGGTGTCCGGTCACGGCGCAGAAGAAGATCAACGAAGGAATCGCGACCGCGCCACACGCAGCGCGCGGCACGGAGAACGCGCGCAGGGCGGCCACCAGGATTCCCGAAATCATGGCCACATGAAGTCCGCTGACGGCGAAGAGATGAATCGTCCCCGAACGCATGAAGGGGCGCGCCACCTCGTCCGTCAGCGCCGTCCGCCAACCGAGCGTCATGGCCCAGACCAGGCGAACGCTCCGGTCGTCCTCCGGCAGGCCGCGCGCGAGGGTCGCCCGCGCCCAATCCTGAAACCGGTCCGCCAACGGCCGGCGCATCTCTCCTCCCGCCTCCGTAGTGACCCGCCAATCCTGCGCCGCCTCCGCATCGACAGTGAAATGGATCCCCCGACGGCGGAGATAACCCGGGTAGTCGAACAAGCCCTCGGCGACCGGCCCCTTCGGCGGCCCGATCACCCCCCTCACCGAGACTTCGCGCTCAGCAAAGAACTCCTTACCCAACCAACCCGGGGTATGCACGACCACGCGTCCGGTAGCCGCCTCGCCCTCTTGTCCCCGCTCGATGCGACTCAGATCGAGCAACGCCAACGAATGCCGGAACTCCGCGCCATCACGTTCCGAGATCAGTTGCCGCGGGGTCGCAGCCAATGTCCCGCGCAACTCGACGAATTCGTGCCGCGGCTCCAACACACGCCGGACATCGTGCGGGGACACAACCGCCGTGCGACTCGCTAAATTGGTCCAACCGAAGAACACAATCAGCAGCCACAACCAGCGTTCCAGGAACCGCGCCTCCGCCAAACAGGCGACCGCCAATCCCAATGACGCGCCAAACAGCAACCCCAGCGGCGCGGAAACCCGATCACCGAGGAGAATTCCTACAATCAGCAGCAGCGCGGGAATGACAAACGGTCCTTTCATGGGAACAACACGCCATCCTTCACGACGCAAGAAAGGGACACACCTCCAAACGATTATCGCTTCGCGACAATTTGCGTGGAGCGCAGTCTTCGACCACCTTTCCAATCAGGCCGTCACTTTATAGGTGGCCGTTCTCGCGCAGAGCGGTAGAACAAGAGACATCCCCGAACCCCCTCCGAGCCAAACCAGAACCCCGATTCCCCATGAACGCCTCCCGCCTCAACGTCATCTTGCTTGTCGTCATCGTCGCCCTGCTGGGCGTGATCGGCTCCCTCTACTCAAAACTTCCCAAGGCGGGCGAAACCGCGCCTGCGGAGGTTGTCGTGCTCGAAAAGGCGGAACGCGGACTCGCTGGTTCAGGAACCAAGGAGTCGACCCCGGCCGCATCGTCCGAAACGCCCGCGCGCCCCGCCGACCGCTCCCACACCTGGGAGACCGTCGAGTCGGCCGACTACCGGGAATACATCGCCAACCTGCGCGCCATCGGCTGCCCCGAGGAAACCATCCGCGACATCATCCGCGCTGACGTGAACAAGCTGTTCGACTCGCGCAAGGCGGCCAAACGCGAGCCCTTCGAATACTGGCGAACCGGCAACTTCCTGACGCAGCTGATGGATCAGGAGAAGGTCAACGCGCACAAGGAATTGAATGACCAGAAGCGGGATCTACTCAAGACGCTGCTGGGACCCGACGCCAAGCTCGATGAAAACCCCATGGCCCAGATGTACAACCCCGTTGAGCAGATGCTGGACTTCCTCGACGGCGAGAAGCAGGCGAAACTCATGGGCAAGCTGCAGGGCTGGCAGGCGGAGGCGATGAAACACCTCGGAGGCGGATCGCCCGACGCCGCCGAACTCGCCGAACTGAGGAAGGTGCGCGACAAGATCGAGGCGGAACTGAACGTCATGCTCACCCCCGAGGAGAAGCGCGCCTACGACCTCCGCCTCTCCAACACCTCGCAGATCATGCGGATGCAACTCGGCGACTTCAACCCCTCCCAGAAGGAGTTCGAGGCCATCTTCGACCTGCGGCTCGCCTTCGACAACGAACACAGCGTCCTCGGCATCCCGCCGGCGGACAACGAAGGCCGCGAGGCGCGCAAACAGGCGGAGGAGACCTTGAACAACACCATCAAGGAACTGCTCGGCCCCGAGCGCTACGCGGACTACGACCGCGCGCCGCGCGAGGAATACAAACTGGCGCTGAAGATCGCGGAGCGACAGGGACTCGATCGCAACGCGGCCATCGCGGTCTACGACATGAAGGGACCGGCGGAAGAGACCGCCCGGAACATCCGCCAGGACGCGTCGCTCAGCGCCGAGCAGAAACAGGCCGCCCTGGGCAAGATCGCCGCAACCACCCAGACCGAGATCAGCAAGGTCCTCGGGGAGGAAGGGTTCAACGCCTACAAATCCCAACGCGGCGGGCGATGGCTCAACAGCCTTGAACCGAAGTCCAACTGACGGGTCCGCAGCAACCGCGCTTCCTCGGGCTCACGGGCAGGAACGCGAATCAGCAATGAAGGTGGGGCGAACTGTCCCCAGTGAGCCGACTTAAGCATGCCCCCCGCGCGGCTCACTGAGGGTTTGCCCCACCATTGATGCAAATTCGGCGGCTCATGCGCGAGCCCTGCCGGCCCCATCCTCGATGGTTGCCCGACGATGCCTCGATCCGGCATGCTCCCGCTTCATGAACCGCCGGAGCTTTCTTTCCACCTCAGGCTCCGGCCTCGCTGTCGCCGCGGCTGGATTGTCCGCCAATGGCTGGAGCGAATTGGCTGCGGCGCGCAAAAACACGGCTTCACCCAAGGCGCGGCGGCGACTTTTTCTCGACGCCAGCATCGTGGAGGAACAAGAGGGCCTCGCCCGTCGATTCCACGCCCTGGAAAAGCACCCCGCCAATCCCGTTCTCATCGCCGACCGGCCCTGGGAGACAGGCAAGGCGGTGTCCGGGCCCTACCTCTACGGAACCGTCCTGCAGGAGGGCGCCCGGCTGCGGATGTGGTATCAGCTCATCAACCGGGGCAACCACATCGGCTACGCCGAGTCCGACGACGGCATTCACTGGACCAAGCCGGACCTGGGCCTTATCGACTTCGAAGGTTCCCGGAGCAACAACCTGGGCATCTCGGCCGGGGATCGCGAAGCGACCGGCGGGGAATGTCACAATCCCGGCGTCATTCATTGCCCATGGCAGGCAAACCCGGAGCGCCGCTACGCGCTGTTTGGCTTCGATACCGGGGTGGGACATCCGCGCGTGGCGTTCTCGCCCGACGGATTGCGCTGGCGCTATGCTCTCGACGCGGGGAAAGACGGCCTGTTCCGATCGTCCGATGTGGTGAACTTCTTCTGGGACCCGGATCACAGGCGTTTCACGGCCACCTGGAAGACCAAGAATCGTCGTGGTCGCGCGGTGGGCGTCGCCTGGTCGGAAGACGGCCTTCATTGGACCAAGCCCGTCGATGGACCGGTGTTCGGCGCGGACGATCTCGACCCGGACGCGACCCAGATCTACGGCATGCCGGCTTTTGCCTACGAAGGCCTTTATCTCGGTCAGCCCTGGATCTACCACGCCCGCTACTTCAAGGACGGCCCTTACAGCGTGGCGAAGATGCACGACGCGCAACGGGATTCTTCGCGCCACATCGATGTCCAATTGGCTTGGAGCTGGGATCTCGTGAATTGGACGCGGACGCCGGAACGTTCGCCCTTCCTCCCCTGCGGCCCCGCGGGAGCCTTCGATGCCGGGATGGTCTTCACGGCGCGCGCGCCCGTTCGGATAGGCGACCGGTTGTTCTTCTACTACGGCGGCTGCGACAAGGCGCACGACGAGAAGCGGATCAAGGCGGCCATCGGCCTCGCGACCCTGCGCGTTGACGGATTCTGCTCGATGTCCGCAGGCACGGACGAAGGCTGGCTGATCACCCGGCGGGAAGCGTTGCGGACGCCGCGCCTGACCATCAACGCGCGGACCACGAAAGGCGGCCACATCGCCGCCGAACTGCTGGACCGCGACAACCGCATTGTGCCTGGTTTCAGCCGGAAGGAATGCAGGATGTTTCAAGGCGACGCGATTGAACACGAACTGCGGTGGAGGAACGAGGCCTTCCCGAACTCCATGGATTCGTCGGATCTCAAGATCCGGTTCTGGCTGCAGGACGCCGAGCTGTTTTCCTATCGGGCGGCTGCGTGAATGCGAAGGTTGCGCGCTTCCGCCTCATGCTCATGCGCGCGAGTCTGGAAACTCCTGAGACGGTGGAGCGAACCGTCCCAAGTGAGCCGCGCCTGAGCATGGCAATGCCGGCTCATTCAGGAGAATTCGCCCCACCCGTGCGGCCGTCCTCGCATTTTGATCCATCCAGATTCAACTGCGGTCCGAACGTCGCCCGCTTCAGACCTTGCCGCCACGACTCCGGCGGATAAGCTCGCGCCAATCCATCCACCAGCCATGTCCGAAGAACTCAGAACCGCGGTCAGAGTATTTGGCGTCGAGAGGTTCAAACGCCACATCTTCCTCTGCGCCGATCAGACCAAGCCCAAGTGCTGCGCGAAGGAGGCGGGTCTGGAATCGTGGAACTTCCTCAAGCGCCGCCTGCAGGAACTGAAGCTGGTCGGGCCCGAGGCATTGGTCTTCCGCACCAAGGCAAACTGCCTCCAGGTCTGCTGTCAGGGACCGGTCGCCCTGGTCTACCCCGACGGCGTCTGGTATCGCCGCTGCACACCCGAGGTCCTGGAGCGCATCATCCAGGAGCACCTGATCGGCGGCCGACCGGTGGAGGAGTTTGTGTTTGCGAACAATGCCTGCGACTTGAAGGACTAAGGCGCCATGGAACTTCCCGATCAGATTGAATCCGACGCCCAGCTCGAAGACCTGCTCAGCGAGCCGACGCCGGGCGTGGTTGACACCCTCGGACGCCTTGAGGGCGACGTCATCCTGCTCGGCGTCGCCGGCAAGATGGGGCCGACCCTGGCAAGGATGGTCAAACGCGCAGCCGAGGCGGCAGGCGTCGATCGCCGCGTCATCGGCGTGTCGCGCTTCTCCTCCGGCGACATGGAGGCGCGACTACAGGCGCAAGGGATCGAGACGATCCGCTGCGACCTGCTGGACGAGGAGCAGGTTGCCGGACTGCCGGACGCGCCGAACGTGATCTACATGCCGGCGATGAAGTTTGGCGCGACGGGCAACGAGTCGCTGACCTGGGCGATGAACACGCACCTGCCCTCGATCGCCTGCCGGAAATACCGCCACAGCCGGATCGTCGCGTTCTCCACCGGGAACGTCTACGGCATGACGAAGGTCGAAGGCGGCGGCTCGGTCGAGACCGACCGGCCTGATCCGGTCGGTGAGTACGCGATGAGCTGCCTTGGCCGCGAGCGGATGTTCGAGCATTTCGGCCGCGCGCTGGACATCCCCGTATCGATCATCCGGTTGAACTACGCCTGCGAACCCCGCTACGGCGTCCTGGTGGACATCGCGCAGAAGGTCTGGAACGGCGACGCGATCGATGTCTCGATGGGCTTCTTCAACATCATCTGGCAGGGCGACGCGAACGCCATGACGCTTCAGAGTTTCGACCACGCCGCCACGCCGCCGTGGTTCATCAACATCACCGGATCCGAGCGTCTTTCCATCCGTGAGACCGCGGCGAAGTTTGGCGAACTGCTGGACCGGGAACCTCTTCTCACCGGCGCCGAGACGGACACCGCCCTGCTGAGCGACAGCTCACGGGCAGCGGAGTTGTTCGACAAACCCCGCGTCAGGGTCGAGACGCTGATGCAGTGGATCGCCGGCTGGATCCGACGCGGCGGCGAGAACCTGGGCAAGCCCACGAAGTTCGAATCCCGTGACGGGAAGTTTTGAGACGACCATGAAGAGAAAGATCAAACGCATCCTCGATCGCGGCGTCGCCATTCCGGCCTGTCCGCTGGCGTTGAACCGCAATCGCAAGCTGGACGAACGGCGCCAGCGCGCCCTGTTCCGTTATTACGCCGCCGCCGGCGCGGGCGGCCTGGCCGTGGGCGTGCACACGACGCAGTTTGCCATCCGCAATCCGAAGCACGGGCTGTTCGAACCGGTGTTGAGGTTGGCCGCCGAGGAGATGGACCGGACCGACACGCGGAAGGGGCACGACCCGCTCATTCGCGTCGGCGGCATCTGCGGCCGGACGAAGCAGGCCGTCGCCGAGGCGGAACTGCTGGCGGGGATGGGCTGGCACGCGGGCCTGCTGAACCTCGGCGCGATGCGCGGCGCGACCGAACGCGAGGTCCTCGATCATTGCCGCGCGGTCGCCTCGGCGATCCCGGTGTTCGGCTTCTTCCTGCAGCCCGCGGTCGGCGGACTGGAACTGCCGTTCTCCTTCTGGCGGCGCTTCGCCGAGATTGAAAACGTCGTCGCCATCAAGATCGCCGCCTTCAACCGCTACCAGACGCTCGATGTGATCCGCGCCGTGACCGAAGCCGGGCGCAAGGACATCGCTCTCTACACGGGCAACGACGACAACATCGTGGTCGATCTCGTCACGCCGCACAAATTCAAGGTCAACGGCCGGCGCGTGACACGACGCTTCGTCGGCGGGCTGCTCGGGCACTGGGCCGTGTGGACGAAAAAGGCGGTGGACTGGCTGAATGACACCCGCTCCGCCCTGCGGGAAACATCGCCCGTCGTAAACTCGTTCGAGGAACTGGCTCAACTTGATTCGGAGGAGGTCCAGTTCCGTTCGAAGTGTCTCGGATTCGCCACGGAGGACCTGCTGCCCCACGCCATCGCGGTCACGGACTGCAACGCCGTGTTCTTCGACGCCGCGAACAACTTCCGCGGGTGCATCCCCGGCCTGCACGAGGTCCTGCGACGTCAAGGCCTGCTGGCGGGAACCTGGTGCCTTGATCCCAACGAAGTTCTCAGCCCCGGCCAGAAGCGGGAGATCGATCGCGTCTACCAGGCCTACCCGCAGCTGCACGACGATGCTTTCGTCGCCAAACACAGGGACGACTGGTTGAGCGGTTGAACAGTTCAGGCGCCCGCTTGTTGCCAAATCCTGAATCGGCTCTAGGTTCCGCCTTCATGAGAACCTCCCAATTCATCGTATTCGTCGCCTGCCTCGGCCTGAGCGCGCAGATCCACGCCGCCGAAAGGGGCGTCCGCCCCGCTGAAAAAAGCTTTTCCCAGAAGTCGACGACGGAGTTTTCCTACGTCGCGAACAGCGACATCAAGCTCGGCACGGTCAATCTGGGCGAGATCGACACGACGCACATGCGCATCCGCTACGGGGCCGCATTTTCGACGAGCAGGAACTACTCGTGGCGAATCGGCCTGGAATACGAGCAACATTCCTTTGGGCTGCCAGCGGGAGCCATGTTGCCCAACTCCCTCCGGCAGATCGCCGTCAATCTCGGCGACACCTGGCGGATTGGCGACAAATGGGCCCTGCAGTTCGAAGCCGACCCCGGCGTCTACAGCGACCTGGAAGACATCGACATCGAAGACTTCAACGTCCCGCTCTCCTTCCGCGCCCTCTACTTCCAACGGCCGAATCTCATCTGGACGCTGGCGCTGATCGGCAACATCAAGAGCGAGTTCCCCGTGGTCGGCGGCGTCGGGTTGCGCTGGAATCCCACCGACAAGACGACCATCGACATCGTGCTTCCCCGCCCGCAGATCGCCTACCGGGTCAGCGAGCGACTCAGCGTGTTCGCAGGCGGCGAGTTCAAGGGCGGCGGTTACCGTGTGGCGGAGAATTTCGGCTCCCGGGTCGGCCGCCCGGACCTGAACGATGTGGATGTCTTCTACCGCGAAGCGCGCGCGGGGGCGGGTTTGAAGTGGCAGATCACGGAGAAGATCGGGGCCGTCATCGAAGGCGGTTGGGTGATCGACCGCCGCTTCACCTTCAGGGATCGCGATCTCCAGTTCAATGGAGATGGCGCGGGTTATTTCCAGGTCGCCATCAGGGGCGCCTACTAGCGGCAACCGGGAGGCTCCGCATCGGCTACTCCTCCGCGAGGCGAATCAACCAGAAGGGATAATCCGGCGCCACCTGGACCAAGGCGGCCTGGCGCGTCCAGATGGAGATCAACTCCTCGCGGCAGGCCAGCGCATCCAACCGCCCCACGATTCCCGCCGGACGAAAATTGAGCTGGGGTTGGGCGTCGCGGCGGATCAGATGGGCGAATTGGCTGTTCGCGTCGTGGATGACCGGCCCTTCCCCGTAATCCTGTTTCAAGGACGCGTCATCCGCGATGACCCGCGCCAAGAGATACGCCGGCGAGCGGACGCCGAAACGATCCAGCGCCGCGACGATCTTCGGAGAGGCGCGAAACCGGCGTTCGATCATTCCCGGCGAGATCGGCTGCGCGGAGCCCAAGAGGATCACGTGGTCCGCGTAACCCACAAACGCCAGCGAATAAGGAAACGTCTGCACGAAGCTGCGCGCGATCCAGGCGGAGGATTCCTGCGAAAGCTGATTCATCGGCAACCATTGGGTCATCATCCCCGAGGGGGTGAGACGGGCGAGAACCAGTTCGTAGTATTCCTTTGAGTAAAGCCGGAACACGCCTTCGAATATGGGCGGCGGCGGCTCGCTGGTGACCAGGTCGTAGCGGTTCGTGGTCAGGCGCAGGAAGTTCCGGCCGTCGTCGTGAAACAGGCGCACGCGCGAATCGGCGAGGACGTTGCGGTTGTTCTCCGCGAACTCCGAGGCCGTGGCCAGGACCTGGTGGTTCAGGTCCACGATGTCGAAGCGTTGGATGCTGTCGTGCAGCGCCACCGCCGAGGCCGTGCTGCCGACGCCGAAACCGATCTGCAGGGCCGACGTCGGGTTGGGCTGCGCCAACAGGGGAACGTGCGCCATGAGCCGCATGTATTGCTGGTCCCCGGGCGCCGTGCCGGACATGGAATAGCCGTCGAAGTAAAGCCGCTCTCCCGGGTAGTTCGCGTCGGTCACGACGTAGGTTGTGCTGGCGCCGTTGCTCCGCAGCGCGCGCACGCCCGTGATGCCGGCGGCCGTTCGCGCGTCGAAAAAACGGGCGTCAAAACCCCGCGGGGTGAAGATGACCGCGCCGATGATCGCGGCGAACCCGATCGCTAACTTGCGACCCGAGCCCTTTCCGTCCTTCCGCAGCGCGACGACCGTTCCGACGGCGAGGACGAAAAAGACCAGGAACAGCTTGAACGCGTAGAAGAGATCCACGCGCGGAGCGAGAAACGAAAAGCCAAACAACCCCGCGCAGAAGGCGAAGGTGTTGATCGCGTAGGCGCGGCCGAGCGGACGACCAGCGGCCTGCAACCGGTTGCAGGCATGCGGCAGGATCAGGGAGATCAGGTAGAAAGCGGGAAAGGCGAGCACGCCGGAGAACAGAAACAACGGCGTCAATCCCGCGTCCATGTAGTGCGGCGTGCGAACCGCCGGCGCATCCAGCGAGTAGGGAAGGAACACCTTCGCGATGCCGTCGCGCAGTTCGTAGCGAAACGTCAGGGCAATCAGATACAGGACCGGAGCCAGCAGCGCGGCGGCCTTGAGGCGGTTGAACCTGGCGCGCCGGAATGAACGCGCGGTCAGGCTGCCGAGAAAGATGGCCAGGATCGCCCAGAAGGAGACGAACGACATGCCCGCCGAAAGCACGTAGCCGGAGAAGCGGATCTGCTGGAACAGGTCCGCCTCCAGCGCGCCGGCGATCAACCCGCTCAACCCGGCCAGCGTCAGGGCCGTCACAGGTTGGATTGCGTCTGCTTCGGTCGCGGCATCCCCGTTCGCCGCGGCTTCCAGAGGCGTGGATTCCTCGGCGGATTCGAACTTCCCGGCCGCCCCCCAAAAGAACACCGCGCCCAAGGCCGCGTTGAGCGCGAACAACAGGACGAAGGTCGCATGATGGCCCAGCTTTGCGATCAGCAGGAACTCGCAGGCAACCACGCCCAGGCACGCGCCGAGTGTGTTCGAGGCGTACAGCTCCGAAGGAAAACGGGAATCGCGTTGAAACGCGGAGCACAGGAGCGGAAAGGTCATTCCCATGAAGAAACAGGGAACCGCCAACACGAGCGCCGCCGCGACCCCCATGATCAGTTTCCATATGAGACGGATCCGCCAGACCTCCAGTCCTCCGTCGATGACATGCGGGAAACTGTAGGCGTCCACGCCCGCCGGCGGCAGCGACACGAGTTGAAACACGAACGTCAGCGCCAACCCCGCCGCCGCGAGCAGTTCGACGGCCCCGTAGAGCCGGAACGGACTCCGGATGCCCGCGCGCCGGCCCAGCCACCCCGTGAAACGTCGTCCATGCCAGGCGCCCGCCCCGAGCGCGCCGATGAAACACAGCACAACCAAACCGAAGGTGAAGGGCGTCGCGCCATAACGCTCCGCGAACACGCGAAACCACACGGTCTGGCAACCCAGGCTCAGCAACCCGGACAAGGCATAAAGCGGCAGAACCCAGCGACGGGCGATGGTCGATTTCGCCGGGGGGGTCATGGAAGAAACGGCGCCCCGTTGACAGTCACTCCCTGTTGATCCAAGCGTGCGCCTTCCGGGTTGAATTCGGCGTCGATCAGCTCACAGTCGCGCAGGATGAGCGCGCCCCCGTTTACTCGAATGCGGGCGGGGCGTTCCTTGTCCCTGCCCGCCACCTTCACTCGCGTGAGTTTCAATTCGAAAGGCGGCGCTTCCTTGCCGCGCGGACCGGCGGTCAGGGCGGCCGCCGTGGTCGTGTTCCGGATCTCGCAATCCGTCAGGCTGTGGGTCTTGCCGATCAGGAGAACATCGACGTTCATATTGCCGCGAAAGACGCAGGCCCAATAACGCGTCACGCAGAAGTTCACATCGGCGATGCCGTTTTCGTTGCCCCAGAACTCCCCGCCGCGCACCTCCGCCTCGCAGGTGTCGTGCGCGCTGAACCCCTCGTCGAAGCAGTCGTAGCCCCGGATGTTTTCGAAGCGCAGCCCCGTGGAATGCCCGTGGATGTTGAAGCCGTCGTTGAGGAAGCGACGGGCGTTCAGGTTGCGCACGACGACGTTGGAGTTCGTTCCCGAGGTCGCCAGGCCGTTGGGCCGCACCGACCATTCCAGCTTCGCGGCGTCGCCCCGCACGTAGAGCCAGCCGGCCTTTTCATCGGCCGAATCGTTCACAAAGCAGAACTGCCCGGGCTGCAGAGCCTCCGGCTTGGGAAAGGCCGGCGAACTCGAGCTTTGCGTGCGCCCCATGTGTTCGGTCCGGTCGTCGAACGTGAGCAGATGCCGATCCCAGACCGTCCGGCGCAACCGCAGTCGTTTCAGGTCGCCGGCGGGATTCTCCCAACCCTCGACCGGCAGCGGATCCGAGCCATCCAGCGTCACGCCGTTGCCCTCGATCGTGAGGTCCTTCCTGCCGCGCAGGGTGATCGACTGCCGGTAGACCGCGCCTGGCGGATGAAGGTGGATGACATCGCCCGGCGCTGACGAGTTGACGGCCTTCTGCGCCGAGACGAAGGGCGCTGCTGGTGAACCGTCGCCGGCGGCGGTTCCCGACTCAGGATTCACGTGCCAGTCCCGGGCCGAGGCGCCCTGCCATCCGAAAGACGCGATCAATACAGCCAGCAGGCGGCTTTGAAGGTTGTTCGGCATGGGCGGATACTCGCTGTCGCAATTTGTTGCATCAAGCGTTTGATCCCCGACAATGCGCGACCATTCCCATGAAGAAGAACCTGCTCCTCCTGGCGGCGCTGCTGGCCGCATTCACCGCTTCGGCCCGCCAGCCCAACATCATCCTCATCTTCACCGACGACCAGGGCTACCACGACCTCGGTTGCTTCGGCTCGAAGAAGATCAAGACGCCCCATCTCGACCGTATGGCGGCCGAGGGACTGAAGCTGACCAGCTTCTACGCGCAGCCCGTCTGCGGCGTGTCGCGGGCCGCGCTGATGACCGGCTCCTATCCGATCCGGGTCGGCGAGCCGGGCAACGTCAAACGGCTGCACACCGTGCCGCATCCGCAGGAGACCACCATGGCCGAGACGCTGCGCGCCGCCGGTTACGCCACCGCCCTGATCGGCAAGTGGCACCTGACGGAGAAGAAAGCCGGCGCTCCCGGCGGGTTCGATCCCGCCACCATGCCCAACGCCCAGGGCTTCGATCATTTCTATGGCGCCCCGCTCTACAACGGCTTCACCGTCTTCGTGGACGACACCAAGTTCCGCAGCCCCATTTTCCGGAATGAGAAGATCGTCATTGAGGCGGTGGAAAGCTGGGACCACATCACCCGCGATTACACGAAGGAGGCCTTGCAGTGGATCGAGCAGAACCGCGAACGCCCGTTCTTCCTCTACCTTGCCCACAACCTGCCGCACATCCCGGTCGGCGCATCGGAAAACTTCAAGGGCAGGTCCGCCTACGGTCCCTACGGCGACACCATCGAGGAGATCGACTGGTCCTGCGGCGAGATCGTCAAAAGGCTCAAGGAGCTCGAACTCGATGACGACACGCTGATCGTCTACACCTCCGACAACGGCCCCTGGGTGGAAACGACGCGCGGCATGAAGCCCGGCGCCGGGGAGTTCATCCCGCGCGACCACTCGGGCGACGCCTCGCCGTTGCGCGGCTGGAAGATGTCCGCCTGGGACGGCGGCTGCCGCGTGCCCTGCGTGATGCGCTGGCCCGGGAAGATTCCCGCCGGCCGCGAGTCCGACCGGATCCTCGCCACCATGGACCTTCTCCCCACCTTCGCCGCCCTGGCCGGCGCCAAGCCGCCCAAGGCGAAGCTCGATGGGCGCGACGCCTCGGCCTTTCTCCTCGGAAAAACCGAAGCCAGCCCCCGCGAGGACTACTTCTATTACACCGGCTGCCTGTTGACCGGCGTGCGCGCCGGTGACTGGAAACTGGTCCTGCCCCGCGAGGACAATCCGCGCGGCACGGGTTGGTGGGGGCGGATGATCGAGGCTGTGAAGGAAACGCAGTTGTTCGACCTGAAGCGCGATCCCGGCGAATCACGCAATCTTGCGAAGTCGAATCCCGAGGTCGTCAAGGCGCTGATGAAGCGCATCGAGTCGGCGCGCGCGGAGTTGGGCGACATCGATCGCACAGGCGCGGGCGCGAGGTTTTTCGAGAAGGGACCGCGCCGGCTGCAGGTCCCGGTTAACGCGCGCAACGCCAAGGCCAAGCCCGTTCCGGTGGAGCCGAAATACGACGGCGTGAAACCGGTCGGCAACCTGCGCTTCACCTTCGAATCCGGCAAGCTTGATGGCTGGGCGATCGTCGAGGGCAAGGCCGGGAAACCCGTCTCCGATCTGCCGGCCCTTCCGCAATGGAACCACAAGCCCTACAACCAGGAAGGGAAGTTTCACTTGTCCACCATCAACACCGGCAAAGGAGTGACGGACAAGCAGATGGCGACCTTGGAATCGCCCCGCTTCATCCTGCAGGGTGACAAGGCCAGCTTCCTTGTCTCCGGCGGCGGCCAGAAGGGAAAACTCTACATCGCCCTGTGCGACGCAAAATCGAAGAAGGAACTGCTCACCGCCACCGGTCCGCGCGGTCCGCAGATGAAACGCGTGAACTGGAACGTGGCGGCAATGAAAGGGAACACGGTGTTTCTGAAGGTCGTCGATCGCCACACCGGCGCCTGGGGGCACCTGACCTTTGATGACTTTTCGACCGAGGGGAAGATCGTGGCCGCGGCGAAAGCTCCCAAGAATCCGCCGGCCGATCCCAAGGCCGCCACAGAACAGGCCGCCTTCGGCCAGCAGATCAGCGCCACGGGCATCCGGCATTCCTTCCTCATCGCCGGCGGCCGGACAGCGATTGTCAGCGAGAAGAACGAGATCGTCTGGGAGGTTCCCGGCCGTTCACGCGACGGCTCCGTTCTGCCCAACGGCAACATCCTTATCTCGCACAACCAGGAGGCGAAGGAATACACGCGCGACGGCAAGGTTGTGTGGAGCTACAAGCTGAGCCCGGAGAACAAGGAACTGGGAACTTCCGTGCGACTCGACAACGGCAACACCCTGCTCGTCGAACGCGGCGTGAAACCGCGCCTGCTGGAGATTGCGCGCGACGGCGCCGTGAAGGTCGAGGTCCCGCTCCAACCCGACACCGACAACGCCCACATGCAGACGCGCATGGCGCGAAAGCTGCCCAGTGGAAACTACATCGTGCCGCACCTCCTCGCCTTCGCCGTCAAGGAATACGCGCCGGACGGGAAGGTGATTCGCACGATCCGCACGGATCTGGAGGAACTCGGCGGCCGCGCGGCGGAGAACTGGCCCTTCACCGCCATCCTGCTGGAAAACGACCGCCTCCTCGTCAACCTCACCCACGGCAACAAGACCGTGGAATTTGATCGCGAAGGCAAGGTCGTCTGGCGCGCGGACAACTCGCACGTCGCCGACCGCTTCGCCGACCCCTGCGGCGGCCAGCGCCTGCCCAATGGCAATACGATCATCTGCAGCTACGGCCAGCGGAAGCCCGACATGGCCAGGGTGTTCGAGATCGACCGGGACCGGAACGTCGTCTGGGAATACAAGAACCCCGGCCTGCGCGGCGTCCACGAAATCCACGTCCTGACGACCAACGGAATGGACCTGGGCCGGCCGTTGAAGTGATTCAGATGGCTGATGGCTGATGGCTGATCGGAAAATGTGCCATTGGCCATCTGCTCTTTGCCATGGTCTCTCACAGGTTGGACCAAGGATTTGGCTTGGCGGACGACAGGGGCTTGCGTTCCTTCGGCGCGGGTCGGAGACTTCCGGGACAACCTAAGGAAACCGAAACAGGGAGAGGAAACGGCATGGCCAAGTATCGTCACTTTGAAGAACTGCCCGTCTGGAAGGAGGCGGCAAAACTCTACAACGCAACCCTCGATCTGCTCGAACAACCGGGGCTTCCACTCACATCCGCCTTTCGCGACCAACTGGATCGGGCGGCCTTGTCGGTGTCGAACAACATCGCCGAGGGATTCGAACGTTCCACGACAAAGGAATTGCAATCGTTCATCGCCATTGCGAGAGGGTCCGCGGGCGAGGTGCGTTCCATGATGGCGGTGGTGGCAGGGCGGTCGAATCTGAAGCGCTTCGCAGCCGACCTGCGGAAAATCCGGGCTCTAGCCGAATCGTGCGCCCGCCAACTCACAGCCTGGTCGGGTTCGATCGAAAAACTGCCCTTCGAGGGAAAGCGACATCTGCCGGAAAAGGAACGACGCGCCCGTGAAGCAGCGAGGAAGGGGGACGAGTATCGGTTGAAGTTCCTGCGGGAACTCAAGGCAAGCCATCCGCTCTACAACTCACGCGAAGCCAAGGAAGCGCGCGGCGAACCGGCGGACGAATAACCATGGCAAAGAGCAAATGGCCAATGGCAAACCCGACGCCCCCCACCCTCTGCCATTTGCCCTCTGCCATTTGCCCTCTGCCATTTGCCACCGCGACGCCCCGATTGCGCCCGGCATCTCATCGTGTTAGAACGGCAGGTATAACCTCCCCCGAATCCCCTCCCCCCACCCGCCAAGCCATGAAGAAAACCCATTCCGAATCCAATCCGGGCGCGGCCCTGTCGCGTCGCCAATTGATCCAGCGCGGAGCCGGCGCGGCCGCCGCGATCGCCGCCGGATGCGCCACGGCGCAGGCTCCCAAGGGTCCCGCCGCCACCAACCAGCGCATCAACCAATCCGTCGTCTTCTGGTGCTTCAACGTCAGCGGCGACAAGTGGGACCTCGACACCGCCTGCCGCAAGACCCGCGCCCTCGGAGGCAAGTCCGTCGAATTGGTCGGAGTGGATGATTTTCCGACATTGAAGAAGCATGGTCTGCAATGCGCCATCGCCTCCAACGGCATGCCCGGCGCGCCCTTCATGAAGGGCTTCAACAACCCCGCCTACCAACCCGAAGTCATCGAGCGCACGAAAAAGGTCATCGACGCCTGCGCCGAGTTCGGTTTCAAGCGCGTCATCGCCTTCACCGGCTACCGCTGGAAGAACGCCGAGGATCCCAAGAGCGGCGAGATCTCCAACGACGAGGGCGCGGCGAACTGCGTCAAGGGCCTGAAGAAAATCGCGCCCTATGCCGAGAAGAAGGGCGTCACCATCTGCCTGGAGCACCTCAACACCCGCGACGACTCCCACCCGATGAAGGGCCACCCCGGCTACCAGGGCGACGACGTGGACTACGTCGCCAACTTCCTCCGCGAGGTCGGCTCGCCCAACGTGAAGATGCTCTTCGACGTCTACCACGTGCAGATCATGAACGGCGACATCATCCGCCGCATCGAGGAGTGCAAGGACGTCATCGGCCACGTCCACACCGCCGGCAACCCCGGCCGCGGCGAGCTGGACGACCAGCAGGAGATCAACTACCCGCCCATCATGCGCAAGCTCCTGGAGATCGGCTACGACGGCTACGTCGGCCAGGAATTCATCCCAACCCGTGATCCCAATCAGGGACTCTACGAGGCGATGAAGCTGTGTGATGTGTGAGGAACCCGCGGCATTGCCAAGCGGCGACGGGCGCGGCACAGTCGCCGGCATGGAAACCGAAGTCAAAGACCCGCCGATCGTCGAGAAGACGAAGGAACTCTGCGCCACGCTGCTCGCCCAACCCGAGGTGGCGGACATGCTGGCGGACATCAACGCCTTTCTCGCAAAGGAGGAACTGCGCAGCCGCTATGACGTGCTGACCATGCAGGGCGAGGCCCTCGCGCAGCGCCAGCAACTGGGCCTGGAGATCACGCCGGAGGAATACGAGAAGTTCGAGAAGGAGCGCGACGAATGGCTGTCCCATGAGCTCTCACAGAAGTTCCTGGACGCACAAAAGCGCATGCAGGCCCTGCAGGACCAACTCCATCAATACGTCTCCAAGACCTTCGAACTGGGTCGCGTGCCCGAGTCCTTCGAGATCGACACCTGCTGCAACGACTGCGATTGCGGCGGGTGACCAAAGGCAGATGTCCGGTAGGGCTGCGTTGCAGAGGGGGTCTCAAAACCCTGTAGCAGCCGACGTGAGGAGGCTCTGATCCCTGAATCCCTCTTGAAATGAGCCTCGTCACCTCGTCTGCTACCCATCGGGAAGACTCTTGAAACAACCTCTGCAACGCCGACGTTCTACCGGGCGTTCGAATCTGCACGACTCCCCTCGCCTTCTGCGCCGGGTCGTTTCATCCCCTTTCGTCCGGTCACGGCAACCCACAAGAGAAACCCAACGCCGACCGGCAGGAGCGTTGCAAGGAACCAGGAAGGGCGGTCGCCGACATCGACGATCACGAAATCCTCGACCAACCTGGGATGGAGCGCCAGCAGTTCGCGGCGGTTCTCGGCCACGCTGTCCCAGCCAAAACGGGTCACGCCCTCGATGTCGCGCGGGATCGCCAGGGGCTCCGCGTTCGTCGCGGTGAAGGCGTCGAGCGTCCGGGTGATGTCGGCGAGCGCAATGGCGTCCACCCGGACCCGCAGCTTCTCGTCATGCAGGGCGGCAAGCGCATGGATGGGCGCGTTCGTATCCGCGTCGGCGGGTCGCAGGGGGATGAGAAACTCAGCTGCGTGGTCGGACTCGACGTAGTTGAAATATCGGGCGTCAAGCAGGTCCAGTTCGCAGCCGGTCAACTTAAGCCATTTGGAATCCGGGCGCCGTTCCTGGAATTCGGCGAGCGGGATCTCGCGCGGCTCCCGGTCGTGCCAGGCCAACCACGCCGCCTGAGCCCCGACCACGACCGCCACGAAGCCGAGAAGCGCAATTACTCCCCTGAGCGCGGAGGCCTTCACAGCGGCAGCAGGGCCTGACCGTCGGCGACGATGGTCTGTTGGAGGACGAAGGTGTCGTTCGGCGCGCCCTGCGCGGTCGTCTCGACGGTCACGTGGGTCGCATCCGTCCGGCGCAGGCGCTCCTCGATGGCGCGGCGGGCCAGGTCCGGCGAGTTGCAGTCGCGACTCAAGTGCACCAGGTAGACCCGGCGCAGATCCGGGTGAAGGACCTGTTCGAGCAGGTCGGCCGCATCATCGTTGGAAAGGTGGCCATGGCGGCTGAGGATGCGCTGCTTGATGCTCCAGGGGCGCCGGGTGTCGCGCTCCAGCAGTTCGCGGTCGTAATTGCATTCGAGCAACAGGACGTTGGCCTCGCGGGCGCGCTCCACGATGTGCCGCGTGGCATGCCCCAGGTCCGTGAGCGCCCCGATGACGCCCGCCGACGTGCGGATCAGGAACCCCACCGGATCCTGGGCGTCGTGCGGCACACTGAAGTTCTCAACCGCCAGGTCGCCGATCTCGAAGACCGAGCCGGTGTTGAAGATCCGGAAGTCGAGCGGCTCGCGGACCTGGTCCTCGATCGCCTCGCGGGTCAGGCGGTTGCAGTAGACGGGAATGCCGAGTTTCGCGGCGATGGTCCCAAGGCCCTGGGTGTGGTCGCTGTGTTCGTGGGAGATGAGGATGCCGTCAAGCCGTTCGGGCGTGCGACCGATGGACTCCAACCGCTTGCGGATCTGCCGCCCGCTGAAACCGGCGTCGATCAACAGGCGCGTCTCATCGGTTTCAAGGTAGGAGCAGTTGCCGGCGGAACCGCTGCCCAGAGGCGTGAAGCGAACAGACATCGCCCGACGTTATTCGGGCGTCCGGGGCCGGGCAAACCGTTTTCGCGAAAATGAGCTTCGCTACGGCAAGGTTGCGCCTGACCGCGCTCCAAGGGCAACCCCGCCTCAGCGGTTCGAATAAAGTTCCCATGTTCCGGATTCCAGGATCAGCCGGAGCTGCGCGTTCGTGGCGACCTGCTGAAAGACGTTGAAGCCGCCGCGCCAGCCAACGACGAGCATGCGACGGTCGCCCTCCAGCATTCGGGCGAGGTCGGTGCGGTTGGTGACGACCAACTCCCCGAAGCGTTCGGCGTTGCCCGGATACTCGAAAGGCATCCGGTGCTGCGGCAACTCGACCAGATAGGGTCGGTTGTCCGGAGTGATGACGGTCTGCGCATAAAGCGGCAGCCCCTGGGGAAGGCGATTCCAGATGACCACGGCGTCGCCTTCGCGATACTCCGCCGTCAGCGCGCCGCCGAGCTCGCGGAGCGTCTGGTTGCTGCGGAGGCGAGTCTCGACACGGGGGATCATCGCCACGAGAAGGATCAATTGGAACGCCCCCAACCCCGCCGCCCAGCGCCGGCAGCGCGCCGGATCCCATTTTCTGGCGACGACGCCCAAGCCCGCCATCGCGAAGACGCCGATGGCGAGCTGGATCCAGATCCAGTTCTGGTCCTCCACCCGGAACGCGAAGCGCACCGCCACGGGCAGTCCGATCATGAGCACAAACGGGCTGAGGGCGACGGCGCGCCAGACCCAGGCCGGGATCGGAGCGGCATCCGGCGGCGGATCATCCTCCCCCAGCCTCCAGCGCAGCGCCACCAGGATCGCGAGGGGCGGGAACATCGGCAGGATGTAGGCGGGCAGCTTGGAGCTGTTGATCGAGAACATCGTGAAGGTGAGGATCGCCCAGGCGCTTAGCATGACCCAGGCCTCGCGCCGGACCCCCTTGAGGCCGCGCCAATGCGCCTTCCGCCAGAGCCAACCAAGCAGGAAGGTCCAGGGCAGGAACCCGGCGGCCAGGATCCCAAAGAAGAAAAAGAACGGCTTGGCGCGGTTCTTCGCGCCGCCGCCTGTCGCATGCCCCACCACCTGATCCACCACCATGAAGTGGAACGAGCCAGGCTCCGCCTCGAACACCATCAGGTACCAGGGCAACGCCAGCAGACCAAACAGCGCGATCCCTACAATTGTTCCCAGCGCCAGCATGCTCCAGCGAAGCGACTCACGCCGGCGCAGCCAGATCAGCGCGCCGATGGCGAAGGCCGGGATGACCAGGGCCAACGGCCCCTTGGTCAGGAAGCCGCCCGAGATCGCGACCCACATTGCGGCCTGCCAGCCGATGAAGCGCTTGCCCGCCTGCCCCCGGGCGTTCTCGTCATCCTCGGAAAACGCATCGAGACAGCGCCAGCTTCGCCAGAAGAAGTACACCGCCCACGCGCAGAACTGGGTGAGAAAAATGTCCGTCGTGAGCATCCGCGACATGCCGACATAGAGCACGGAGACGCTGAGGACGAGGACGCTCCAACGCGCCGCGCCCCGTCCGCCGATGGACAACGCCAGCAACCAGGTCGCCCACGCCCCGCTGAGTCCGGCGAGCGCCAGGGGCAGGCGCAACGACCACTCGCTGACGCCAAACAACTTGAACGACAGGGCCACACACCAGTAGGTCATCGGCGGCTTGTCGAGGTGGGGAACGTACCAGATGTGCGGGACCAGCCAGTTGCCGGTCTGGACCATCTCCCGAGCAATTTCGCCGTAACGGCCCTCATCCGGCTCGTTCAATCCCCGCGTTCCGAGCAGCGCGAAATAGATCGACGCCACGAAGAGCAGGAAGAGTCGATGTCGGGTCTGTTCTGAAAGCCGGTCCAACACGCGGGGGTTTTACGGGAGCCGCCGGACCGCGGCCAGAGGGAAATCCCGGCGATCCCCGGTTTGGGCGCGGGAAGGGCTCGAATCATCGGGCGGGTCGACGGCGGCTGACACCGCTTCTTCACCGGGCTCGCGATCGCGGATGCGGTCTTGAGCAATCACACAAAGCCCCTAATCTCCCGCCATTCCGGGAAATGAGCGAAGTGACCCAGATATTGCAGGCCATCGGCTCAGGCGACGACGACGCCGCTGACAAGCTGCTGCCGTTGGTCTATGAGGAACTGCGGAAGCTCGCCGCCGCCCGGATGGCGAGGGAACAGGCCGGGCAGACCCTCCAACCCACCGCCCTCGTGCATGAGGCCTGGCTGAAACTGACCGGCGCTCAGAACCAGGAGTGGAATGGCCGGGGGCATTTTTTCGGAGCCGCCGCGGAGGCCATGCGGCGCATCCTCATCGACCGGGCGCGCAAACGGAATCGCCAACGCCACGGCGCCGGGCTCAAGCGCGTCGATCTCGACGCGGTCGAACTGGCGACGGAGACCGACGATGACACCCTGCTGGCCCTCAATGACGCGCTGGAGAAATTCGCGCAAGAATCCCCGGACAAGGCCCGGCTGGTCCGGTTGCGCTACTTCGCCGGCTTGGGCCTGGCGGGGGCGGCGGAGGCGATGGGGATCTCCCCGGCGACCGCGAAACGCCATTGGGCCTATGCCCGCGCGTGGCTCCTGTGCGAGTTGAAGCGCAATTGACTTCCGCCAATGTGTGAACGGTTTCCGCTGTGCTTTCGCTGTCCCGGAAAAGAAAACAAAAAAACTGAGCCCTTCGGCTCCCGCGCGACGCCACTGTCATTGAAAGCGAAATTGCCGCCATGAACCCGGATCCAGAGAAAACCGCGAAGCTGTTCGAGCGCGCGGCCGAGCTTCCGCCTGACGAACGCCGGCCTTTCCTAGCCGAAGCCTGCGGCGAGGACGTGGCGCTGCGCAAGCGAGTGGAGGCGCTTCTTCTCGCCAGCGAGGCCCAGCTCGGCTTCCTGCCTGGCGACGACGATTCCGAATCCGCCCCCACCAAGGTCGCGCCGCCCACCGGCGAGGTCTCGGGTTCAGCCGTGGGGAACTACAAGCTGCTGGAGAAACTCGGCGAGGGCGGCTTCGGCGCCGTCTGGGCCGCCGAGCAGAAGGAACCCGTCCGCCGCCGCGTCGCCCTCAAGCTCATCAAGCTGGGCATGGACACCAGGCAGGTCATCGCCCGCTTCGAGGCCGAACGGCAGGCCCTGGCCCTGATGGACCACCCCAACATCGCCAAGGTCCTCGACGCCGGGGCCACGGAGACAGGCCGTCCCTATTTCGTGATGGAACTCGTGCGCGGCATCACCATCACCAAGTATTGCGAACAGGAGAACCTCGGCACGCGCGACCGGCTGGAGCTCTTCATCAAGGTCTGCCAGGCGATTCAGCACGCCCATCAGAAGGGCATCATCCACCGGGACATCAAGCCCTCCAACGTGATGATCACCCTGCACGACGGGGAGCCTGTCCCCAAGGTGATCGACTTCGGCATCGCCAAGGCCACGCAGGCCGACCTCACCGACAAGACCATCTACACCCACTACGACCAGTTCATCGGAACCCCCGCCTACATGAGCCCGGAGCAGGCGGAGATGAGCGGACTGGACATCGACACCCGCGCGGATATCTACAGCCTGGGCGTGCTGCTCTACGAACTGCTCTGCGGCACGACGCCCTTCGATGGCCGCGAACTGTTGAATTCGGGCGTGGACGAGATGCGCAAGATCATCCGCGAGCGCGAACCCCTGCGGCCCAGCACGAAACTGAGCCAGACGCTGAATGACGCTCGACAAGCGAAAGACAAGCGGTCTTCCCAGGCTGAGGATGCGAAACGACTTCGGACCCAGGAGCGCGTCACCGATATCCGGGGCGACCTGGACTGGGTGGTGATGAAATGCCTGGAGAAGGACCGGAACCGCCGCTACGAAACGGCCAATGGCCTGGCGGCGGACATCCGGCGTCATATCGCCAATGAGCCTGTCGAAGCAAGACCACCCTCTGCCGCCTACAGGTTCCAGAAGGCATGGCGCAGGAACAAAGTGGCTTACACCGCAGGAGCCTTGGTGATCGCGGCGCTGGTGTTCGGGCTCTCAGTCGCCTCGGTGGCCCTGAGGAAAGCCATCTCGTCCCGCAAGAACGCCGTGGCCAATGAAGCGAAAGCCATGAGCGCGCAGGCCAGTGAGGCCAGCCTGCGCCAACAGGCCGAACAGGATGAGTTGACCGCCCGCCAGCGGGCCTACGCCTCGGACATGAACGTCGCCCAGCAGGCGCTCGCCGGGAACAACCTGGGCCGCGCGCTTGACCTTCTCAACCGTCAGCGGCCCAGACCGGGCCAGAAAGATCTGCGCGGCTGGGAATGGCGATACCTCTGGGATCAGACTCACAGCGACGCGCTGTTCGAACTCTGTCAAAAGAGCGAGGTCGAGTCGCTGTCCGTTTCGGCCGACGGGACCCTGGTCGCCATCGGTCTGGTGCACCGGGACGGGCTTTTTGTTTACGATCTTCAAACCCGACAGGAAGTGGCTCATCTCGCGCCGGGAGAAAGCAGGGTGCGCGCCGCTTTCTCACCGGTTGGATCTTTGCTGGCCTTTGCCACCCAGACCGTCTCTCCTTCCAAAGACAAACAGTTCACCCTGCATTTGTGGAATACAGCGACGCGGCAAATGGTGGCGGAAATTCCGCTGAGCAGTGTCGCCACGGGACTGGTTTTCTCCCGGGATGGCCGAAGGCTGATGACATCAACCACCTGGAGTGGGGAAATCACGGTGTGGCAGATCCCGGAGGGAAAGAAGCAGGAAAGTTATCCCCTCCCAAGACCCGACATCGCGCCTTCGACCGGATTCGCCGCCACCCCGGATCTCCGACTGGCAGCCTATTGGACAGCTGGCGGGTGGATTCATGTGTTGGACGTGCACGACCGCCGGGAACTGTGGAAGCAGAACGCCTCTGACTCGATCATCACGGCCCTTGCTTTTTCACCCGACGGAAAGACCCTGGCCTCAGCGGCAGGGTATCGCGAGTCGGACATCCGTCTCTGGGACGTCGCCTCCGGGCATGAAATAGGCAGACTGGAAGGACACGAGAATTGGGTCGGCTCCCTGGTGTTCTGGCCTGACGGAAACAAGCTGGCATCCAGCAGCGCCGACCAAACGATCCGCACTTGGGATGTTGCCAACCGCCGATGCCTGGACGTGCTGCATGGCCACCGGCAGGAGGTCTGGCGTCTGGCATTGCTGCCCGACAACCGGACGCTCGTCAGTGGTTGCAAAGACGGCACGGTCTGCGTTTGGGACACCTCGGCGGCTCATCCACGCACTTCGGGGATTACGCTGGCCGACAAAACTCTGGCGTGGAGCTTCACTCCTGACAGTCGATCGGTCGTGACACTCAACCGCGACGGCAAGGTGATGCGCCGTTCCCTGGTCGGGTTTGACCATGAAGAGAATCTGCTTGATGTGGGCGATCTCGCCCGCACGTTGCCAGTCATACCCGGTGTGACGCTCAGTTGCTGTTTACTTTCCCCCGATTGCCGCTACCTGACAATGGGTTCCGCCCACGGCACGATCACGATATGGGACCTTTTCCAGCGATCCCTTTGGCTCGAATGTAAAGTCGGCGAAGGCATTGTGACTCCACTCGCTTTTCGCGCCCGAGGAACCCGTCTCATATGCCATTCAGCGCCGGTCAATCGCCTCTTCGAATGGGATCTCGAAACCAATCGAGAAATTCAGCAATGGCAGGCAACGCCGGCTTTTTTTGGATTTGGTCAGTCACCGGATGAACAGCTTGGGATTGCCGTTGGATGGCATGGATTTGTTCAAGGTCGGAACCTGCCGTCGCAGGAAAACGTCATCCTGTCCCCCGGATTCGATGCACCCGAGGGGATCGCCGTCTCGTTTTCCCCGGACGGCAACCTCCTTGCAATCGCCAGCGCCCGCTGGCAGAGCCGCATGTCGGCGGCGTAAGCGCGCCGTCGCGCCGTGAGTTCCTGCTCTTCGGCTGCCACGCGCAGCCGCTTCTCACGCTGTTCCGCGGCGTTGGCCCGTTCCGCTTCCGTGCGGGCCGCGAGTTTCTGCTCGCTCTCCGCGATGCGCGCCTTGTCGGCGACCTGTTCTGCCTCGCGCGCCGCGTTGCGCTGCCAGAGGCTGACGGAAATGCCAACGATCAGGCTCACCGCGACGGCGGCGGCCGCGTTGAACGCCAGCCGGTTGCGCCGCCACGCCTTTTGGAACTTGTAAGCCGAGGAGGGCGGCCTCGCGACCACCGGCTCGTTGGCCAGGTGACGCCGGATGTCCGCCGCCAGGCCATTGGCCGTCTCTTAGCGGCGGTTCCGGTCCTTCTCCAGGCACTTCATCACCACCCAGTCCAGGTCGCCCCGGATCTCGGTGATGCGCTCCCTGGTCCGAAGTCGTTTCGCATCCTCCGCCTGGGAGGACGGCTTGTTCTTCGCCTGCCCGGCGTCGTTCAAAGTCTGGCTCAGCTTCGTGCTGGGCCGCAGGGGCTCCCGCTCGCGGATGATCTTGCGCATCTCGTCCACGCCGGAGTTGAGCAGTTCCTTGCCGTCGAAGGGCGTGGAGCCGCAGAGTAGTTCATAAAGCAGCACGCCCAGGCTGTAGATGTCCGCCCGGGTGTCGATGTCCAGTCCGCTCATCTCCGCCTGTTCCGGGCTCATGTAGGCAGGTGTGCCGATGAACTGGTCATACTGCGTGTAGATGGTCTTGTCCGTCAGGTCCGCCTGGGTGGCCTTGGCGATGCCGAAGTCGATCACCTTGGGAACGGGAATGCCGTCGTGCAGGGTGATCATCACGTTGGAGGGCTTGATGTCCCGGTGGATGATGCCCTTCTGATGCGCGTGCTGGATGGCCTGGCAGACCTTGATGAACAGTTCGAGCCGGTCCTTGGTGGCGAGGTTCTCCTGTTCGCAGTACTTCGTGATGGTGATGCCGCGCACGAGCTCCATCACGAAGTAGGGGCGGCCGGTTTCCGTGGCGCCGGCGTCGAGGACCTTGGCGATGTTGGGGTGGTCCATCAGGGCCAGGGCCTGGCGTTCGGCCTCGAAGCGGGCGATGACCTGCTTGGTGTCCATGCCCAGCTTGATGAGCTTGAGGGCGACGCGGCGGCGCACCGGCTCCTTCTGCTCGGCGGCCCAAACGGCGCCAAAGCCGCCTTCGCCGAGTTTCTCCAGGAGCTTGTAGTTGCCCATGACCGAACCGGAGATCTCGCCGGTCGGCGGCGTGACCTTGGTGGGGGCGGATTCGGAATCATCGTCACCCCCGGGCAGGAAGCCGAGCTCGGCCTCGCTGGCGAGAAGCAGCGCCTCCACGCGCTTGCGGAGTCCGTCGTCTCCGCCACAGACTTCGGTGAGGAAGGCCTTTCGCTCGTCGGGCGGGAACTCGGCCGCGCGCTCGAACAATTCTTCAACTTTCTCTGGATCCGGGTTCATGGACATGTTTTCGATTTCCTCCATCGTGGTCGTGGCTCAGAAACCGAACCGAGCGCCGATTCTCTGCCAGGGAGACAATTGCGAAACATCGCATGAGCCGAACGCCCTGTGAGGACCGCTGCGGCCGGCAACAGGCTGGAGCGCATCAAGATTCGGTTCGATGACAGACGGGTGTTCATTGAAAGTGAAGCCTGGAGGTCAGTTCTTTTCCGTGAAGCCGGAGCCAGCCGAGGACGGATCTTTCGCCTCTGTTTTGGCAATCTCCTCCCAGGTTGGCGCGCGCCAGAGGCGGACGCGCGCCTCGCCGGTGTCCAGCACATGTTCGACGACGCCGATGGTGTTTCCGTCCGAGAGGAACTTGAGGTTCTTCTTCGTCGTCCCCGGCGGTGTTTCCAGACTGGCGACCCGTTGCCAGCTCCGGGTATCCCACAATCGGATCGGTTCGCTGCCTAGCGTTGCCGTGGCAATGCGTTGCCCGTCATGCGCAATGGAAAGGCCCGGGACTGAGATCACTAGGCTGTTGCCCCGCAGGTCCAGCAATGGTTTGCGGGTCTTGACGTCCCAGACGCTGATTTCGGGATTGTCGTAGGATGCATGGACCAACTTTGTTCCTTCTGAAGTCAACGCCATGCCGTGGAGATACGCCGTGTCGCGCACCTTCAGTCGGGGTTGGGACTCCCCTGTGACGATGTCGCAGACCTGCACCGTGGACTGCGGCATGTGCGCGGCCAACCAACGGCCGTCAGGTGAAAAACACCGGAAGTAAACCTGATTCAGTTGAACTCCTTCAATCGTGCAGGCGGACGCCTCTTGCCGGGTGGCCGGATCCCAGCGGATGAACTTCACCTCCTCCTCGCTCATCTCAATTGAGGCCACGATCACTCCGGCATTCGGGAGAAGGGCGAACTTGGCCCTTTTGTCCCCGGATTCCAACGGGAAGTCAGCGATCGAATCGTCGGCCAGATTCCACAACTTGATCCGCGGCGGCCGCTCAGAGCACAAGAGAATCTCTCCGGGCTTCGGCCAGTAGGCCGCGACGTGACTGCTTCCCAGGTCCGGCGGCGCCTTGTAGGTCGTTTCGTACAACCGGATCTCGCCGTCGGTCACCGCGACCAATCCCTTGCCGTCGGGAGACATGTCGAAATCCCGACAGGCGCTGAAGGGGAAGGCCTGGGAGCCGCGGTTTTGATAATCATCATTCAAGGACCAGACCAGAATGCGTCCATCCTTCCCGGAACTCATGAGTTCGTCGGTGGCCGGTGAATAGTCGACCGACCAGACTTCGTCCGTGTGCCCGAGCAGGGCTTTCTCTTCATCCCAGGTTTCAACGTTCCAGAGTTTGACGGTCTGGTCGGCGCTGGCGGACGCAAGTTGCCGGCCGTCGTTGGAGAAGGCCAGGTCGGCGACGAATCCTGAATGGCCTTCGAGGACGGCGGCAGGGTCAGCCGCTGGAATCTCCAGACCCGCGCCGAGGAAGGGGTGTTCCAAGAGCGTGAGCCAAAGCCCTCCGGTTTCATGATGTCCAACTCCGGCCACATGACGATGTCCGCGGATGGCGAATGGATCGCCGCGGTGGGCCGTGGTGGCGACGGCAACGTCACGGCCCGGATCTGGGCGATCGACAACGGCCAGGTGGTTTCGGAACTGAAGCTGGGCACCAACGCGGTGCATGCGCTGGCCATTTCACCGGATCGGGGATCGCTGGTCTCGATCCCCGCGGAACAATGTGTCGCCCAAGTCTGGGACATTGAGAAAAAGGAGGTTACACGGAAAACTGAACTGAAGACAGACAGCATCGACCCACGCCCACGGTATTATGGGGCCGCCAGGTATTCGCGAGACGGGAAATGGCTGGCTGTCGGGGGCGTTGAATCCGTCGAACTGCTGAATTGCGCAACCGGACAGATCCGCTCATTCCGCCATCCGGGCGTTCAGAGTGTCGTCTCCCTGGACTTTTCCCTCGACGGCAGATTCCTGGCCGTGGGCAGGGCTTTCGTGGAGCCGAATGTGGAGATCGTGGATCTTGAGCAGATGGCTGTGACCGAAACCCTCACAGGCCATCGCGGATTCATTGCCCGGGTCGCCTTCTCCCATGACAGTCGGTTGCTGGCGTCGGCCAGTGGCGACCAGACCATCAAGCTTTGGGACACGCATACCTGGAACGAGCGGGCAACGCTGTTCGGCCACACGGACGAGGTTTGGTGTGTGGATTTTTCGCCCGATGACAAATTCCTGGTGAGCGGCGGCAAGGACAATTTGATGTATGTGTGGCAGGTGGATGAGTCCGGCCTGAGAAACGATTCGATTCTCCTGCCTGAACCTGACCAGCAATCCGTGGACGCATCACCGGATGGCAAAAGGTTCGTCACGGTCAAAAAGGATGACGGCATTGTCAGCCTTTGGGGAGCCGCCGTTTCCGAGCATCCTGAACTGGGCACGAACAATGTCTCGGCCTCGTGGGTGGCTCCGGATGAAATCCTGCTGGGAGCGGACAACCCACCGCAAATCAAGGCCTGGAATCTTGCCGACCGCACCGTCACCTCTTACCCCCTCCATTCGACAGCGGACATCCTGGGATTCATGCACCTTCCCGGTCCGGGACTGCTGGTCGCCGCCTTCTGGGATGACGGGCGCAAGGAAATCACGGTGACACGCTGGGACCTGGCCAGCCGCCGGGATCTGTCCACCTGTGTGATCCACTGCGTGAAACCCCGCGATTGGTTCCGCGCCTTGTCCAAGGATGGACGCGCTCTGGCTGTTTCCAACGGCGAAGCCATCGAGGTTTACGACATCGTCACGGGGAAAGTCCGCTCCAAGGTAAGCGCGTTGAGGGAAACCCAATTACGGGACGCCCAGAGCCTGAAACTGGCGCTTTCGCCGGACGGGAAGTGGCTCGCCCACGCCCAAAACGATTTCCCGCGATCCGAGATCTGGGACACGTCGCAGGATAAGAAAGTTGAGACGTTGTACGGACACAACCTCGTGTCCCTGGGAATCGAGTTCTCCACTGATGGCCGGCGGATGACTTCCTTCACCATTGGATCCGAACCCATCAGGATCTGGGATACGGAAAGCTGGCAGACCGTGTTCAGCCTCGACCCCAAGCCTGGAACCTTCCTTTGGAATTCTCGGTTCCTTTCGGACGGCAACACCATCGCCACCAACGAAGGCATCTTTGCCACGGAGGAGCACTGGATACGCCTTTGGCAGGCTCCGTCCTGGGAGGAGATCGAGGCGGCCGAGGCGCCGCGAAACCAACGCTGAACGCCCTCAGCGTGATGCTTCGGTCCCGTATAGTTTGATGAAGCACGCTGAAAAGTAGGCGGCCCCACCCACCGATCCGTAGGAACTCTGCGACATCCGCACCCGAACAAACCGGGCGCGCGTGGGCTTGATCTTCATCCGGTCCTCGGCCTTGTCTCCATCATCCCCCACGTAATCATGAACAGTCGCCCACGATTTCCCATCCGTTGACGCTTGGATCTGGTAGCGCATCGCTCTGGCGCCCACGGGACCGTCCTTGGACTTCCACCGAATCAGGACCCGCTCCAGAATGGATTCCTCCTTGAGATTTAATGTCCAGGTGGCCTCCATGACCTTTTCCGCACTGTTCCAGAAAGTCATCAGATCGTCGTCCTCCAGGAGCCGTTCGGCAGTTGCCGGTCTGCCGTTATAGGGTTTGGAGATCTGGGATGACGCCTTGACGGACGCGATCTTCAGACTGGAGCCGAGGGCGGATGGATCAAAATCCTCATCGTTCAGGTTTTCCGAAAAGGACGCCCCCTTCGCCGGGGCCACGGTAATGTTGCGGAATTCCACGCCCTGCGATCCCCAGCAGTAGAGGGCCATCGTCCCCCGGTCGAGCGTGGCATCGTCGATTTCCAAGTCCTTCGTGTCATCGACATAGACCGTCAACGTGGCGCCCTGCAATTCAATGCGAATGTTGTGCCACTCACCGACCTTGTAGCCCTTGTCGTTCTTCGCCAGCACGCGGTATTGCGAGCCGTCGCGTAGGGACAGTGCATGAAACTTTCTCTGTTCATCCATCACGAACAGGTAGTGGTGGGTCGCGTCCAAGGCACGAAAGGCGATCCCGATGGCGTCGTCATCCTGTGACCTGATTTCGAGTTGGATCCTGCCGTCGACTGGAAGTTTCCCGCCCCGGTAAAAGCGCATGGTGCCCTCGCGTGGCCGCTGATAAGCCAAAGAAGGCGAACCACGATAGATGTTCGACGCCTGGCGGACGATCCCGTTGGAAACGGACCAGCGGCTGGGGCCATCATGCAGGTCGAATTTGGCATCTTCCACCCTCCAGGAGACGTCATTTGGATCCAGAACCACGGGCTGGAGATAGGTCGCCTGTGCGGGCGCGGGCAGCGATGCCTTCATCTTGGGAGCCGGGGTTGGTGTCGGCGCCGCAGGGTTCTTCGGCGCCGCAGGGGTCGCGGACCGTTGCTGAGGAACTGGCGCCAGGCCAGTCTCATCCAGCCGGTGCCCTTCCGTTTCTCCCCTGGAACAGGTGGGGTCGGAACTGAGTGAGTTCAGGGTGTATTCGCCTCCCGTGGGGCAAACAGGCATTTTCCTGTTTATCAGGTGAGGCATTATATCGCTGACGGCAGGAATGGCGGTATGGGGTTTCCTGTTTTCCAGCGCCCACACTTGTTTGGCGCCATCAATCTGTTTGAGATTGGCGATGCAGGAGTTCCTTTGTGCGATGATGTGGGCGTTTTCGAATTCGAGCGCCATTGAGAGGGGCGGCTCGGCCGAATTTGTCCCGAGCGCTGCTTCCGTCACTGGAGTCTGCCCGCCTTGGGATGAGTTGGTCCCAAAAACGGGGAAAGCCCCGAGTTCCATCGCGGACTGGATGGTCTTCCCAGCATCCAAAACCTCGTTCCGAAGTTTTTCAGCGAGTTGCGCGACAATTTCCATTTCTGCAGACAATTCAACATCTTCCACGCCGGGTGTTTGCTTGATGGATTCGATCATCTGCGAGAAATCCTGATGATCGGAAATCGTGAACTCCAACATGCACTGCAGCGTCATGTCCATTCGCGCCAGTGTTGTGGGAGCATTGCGCTCGTAGTTCACTCCTGCCAGGAGGCTCGCGGGGGAGGCTTTCTTCAGATCGGCTTCGGCGGCGAATGTGATTTTCAGCGAGCAATCCATGGGCGTTGCGACGGGCTCGTCATTGGATTTCACATACGACAGGAACCAACCTTCGTCGGTCCGTGTAAACACAAGGGGATTCTCAGAATCGTCGGAATAAACCGATGTGGCTCGCGCCTCATCGCCATTGATCACGAGGTTTTTCATTGAGAGAGGTTTGACCTCCTTCTGCCCGTTGATTTCGTCCTTAATACCCTTGCTCTCCTTCTCATCGGCCGGGGGGAAAAAGGAGGCGAAAATGTTGACCGGCCCGTGGTCATGACTCTTGTTGAAGGCGGCGACATCGGCCATGAAGGCCGGAATATCCACACCGGTGAAAGCCTTGGCCGCGACCTCGTCTATCTTGTCCAGGTTTGTGTTGAGCTCGAGCTTGTCCGCAAGCCCGTACTTCGCGGTCAGGGCTGCGAGGTCATCCTGGGCTTTTTTCTTCTGCTTCGCATCCGGCTGCATCATTTCGGCCAGCATGCCCGCCATCAGAAATGCATCATAGGCGACGCGGGACCGTTCCCCGGGCAGGTAGTATGCCATATCCTCCTCCCCGGCAGACTTCATGCGCTCGAAGACCGCTTGCGGCGAGGCGAAACCACCCTGAGGATTCTCAGCTGTGACTGTAACGGCATCCATATCTGCAAATCCGCTTTTGACGGCGCTGACCGTGCTGACGGCGAGAAGGATGGAGGCCACAACGCCAACGCACATGACGGACCACCCGATCGCGACATGGCTGCCTTTCGCGGGCTTCAGGCAGTTGCCATCTGCGTCGCGGTAGCTCTGGAACAACAGCAGGAGCGCGTCGGCAAACGACCACATTCCACAGAGGCCGAAGGTGAGGAGCTTCAAGGCGCCCAGTCCTCGTCGGCCGGTGTAGAACCGGTCAACGCCAAACCCTCCCAGAAACCAGGCCATGAAGAATGTCGCGAGCCAACTCCTGCCTTCGGGTCTTGATGTCACGCGCGGTCGCGCCGGAATATGCGGTTGAATTTCGCGCTGTGGCAATTCACCCACCGCCTTGTTTGACACCCTCAACCCTCCGCCGGATGCATCAGCGGCGGGGACTGTAATGGTGGCTCCACAAGTCGGGCAGGCGAGCTCTGCGCCGCGCATGGAGTCGTCGAGCATGATGTGTTGCCGGCAGCTTGGGCAGGCTAGTTTGAACTGGTTCATGTTTTTTTATTTCGTTGAGATTTCGTTCCGCGGTTCCATGCGCCATTCGGCAACGAAAACGGACAAACAAGTTGGAAGGCTTGCGGTTCCTCAAAATGTCCGGGTCCATCTGCAGCGCCGATCGTCCGGACTCAACGCATTCGCCGGAATGTGATGATCGGTTTGATCGGACCATCCGCCCACGCAGTGTTTTCCATGAGAAGCGTCCCGGAATCGATCACGGTGAGGGTGAACTCGTCCACGCTTCGGAAACCATTCTGATTGCGGCTGGAGATGTTGACCGTCGTCCGCTTGCCCTGCTGTTTGACCAGATCCCAACGCCCCTCCCTGATTTGCTCCTTGTCCGGAAGCGGAGTCAAAAACCTGGTGATCTGCACCAGGGAGGGAAAGGTCTCCCCCGTGGCCGCGCCATCCTCTTTGAGTTCCACCTGCGAAGACACTTCGGCGGTTGGACCTGTAAAGAGAGATTTGAACCCCGACGATTCATAATTCTTCAGGTTTTTCTTGAGGGATTCTTCATCGAACTTCAGGTGGATTTCCCATCGGCCAACCAGCAGACGCCTCATGTGAGAGGACAGTTCCTCGGTGGACTCCTTCAGCAGGGCGACGGCGTTCGTCAACTCCACCTCGCGAACCTTCGCTTCGTCGAGCAAGCGTGTGACCTCGCGCTCCGCACGCGTGGCGCGGATGGCCGCCCGTGTGCTGACCGCCGTCGCGACCGCCAAAGTCACCGCGATCATGACTGCGACACCCAGCGTCAGTCTGTGTCGGCGAAAGAATTTCTGGAATTGGTAGCTGACGCTGGGGGGGGCGGCCATGACCGGCTCACTGGCCAGATAACGGTGAATATCATCGGCCAGGGCATTGGCGGATTCGTAACGACGGGATCTGTCCTTCTCAAGCGCCTTCATTACGATCCAGTCCAGCTCGCCTTGAATGAGCCGGCCCAGCTTCTTTGGATTTGCTCCCAGACGCGCCACAATCTTCTCGCTCTCATCATCTGCCGTCGTGCTGAGGCGTGAACTCGGACTGGGTGGATCCACCTCCCGGATGATGCGAATCATCTCTTCCCACCCCGCCGACAGCAGCGTTTTGGGGTCAAAAGGCGGGCTTCCGGCAAGCAGTTCGTAAAGCATGACGCCCAGACTGTAGATGTCTGAACGCGTATCCACATCCAGTCCGCTCATCCCCACTTGTTCAGGAGACATGTAGGCGGGTGTGCCGATGAACTGGTCGTATCGCGTGAAGAGCGTCCTGTTCGTCAGCTTGCCCATGGTCGCCTTCGCGATTCCGAAGTCGATGACCATGGGCACAGGGCGGTCGCCATGGAGTGTCACCAGGACATTCGAAGGTTTGATATCCCTGTGGATGATCCCCTTTTGGTGGGCGTGGTTGATGGCGGCGCAAATCTCTCCGAAGAGCAGAAGGCGTTGCTCCATATCCAGTTTCCATTCCTCGCAAAACCGGTTGACCGGCTTGCCCTTGACCAACTCCATCACGAAATAGGGTCTCCCGGTGTTCGTGGCTCCCGCATCCAACACCTTGGCAATGTTGGGATGGTCCATCATGGACAGGGCCTGGCGCTCGGCTTCAAAGCGGGCGACGACCTCGCGAGTGTCCATGCCCTGCTTGATGATCTTCACAGCAACCCGCCGCAACACGGGTTCATTTTGTTCCGCCATCCAAACGGAGCCAAAACCACCTTCCCCAATGCATTGCAACAGCCGGTAGCGGCCGATCCATTGCCCCTCACGCTCGCCGCCCGCGGCGGAATCGTCGGGGAGAGTGTCAGCAAGAACGGTTTTTCCCGCTTCGCCATCGTCCGTTTCATCGAAAAACAATCGGGCTTGAGCTTCGTCCTTCAAGAGTTGTTCGAGGCGCGCGAGCAGGTCGGGGTCATCCTGGCATGTCTGCGCCAGAAAATCGGCGCGCTCCTGGGGGTCCGTTATCTCCCGAGCTTGCAGGAACAACTCATCCGTTTTGTCACTCATGTTGTTTCCTCATGCGTCACCCAGCTCACAGAACGGACAGTCGGGAACGCATTCTGGTTTAAGAGGCGAGCCTCACGATTTCCGGATCAATTGAAAAAGCATGACTTTGGCAACCTCCCAATGGCGGCGGACCGTCTTTTCGTTGACTCCCAGCATGGCTCCAATCTCTGCGTTCTCCAGGCCGGCGAAGTAGCGAAGTTTGACGATTTGCGCCTTTCTCGCGTCCTGCCTTTCTAGTTCGTCAAGAGCCTCATGCACCAGCAGAAGCCTGTCGTCCTTCAACGGCGAACTGATCCTTGATTCAACATAGTCGGAGCGTTCGAATTCCCCGCCGCGCTTGAGCCTTTTCCTGCGCCGGGCCTGATCGACCAGGATTCGCCGCATGGCCTCCGAAGCCGCCGCAAAAAAGTGCGCCCGATTCCCAAAGCGTTGTCCGTCAAGTTTCATCCAGGCCTCGTGAACCAGGGCGGTTGCCTGAAGCGTCTGGGGCCTTTCCCTGGCCATCTTTGCGACGGCCATCTGCCGCAATTCCTGATACAAGGCGGGGAGCAATTCTTGGTCGGCATCCACCCCGGGTTGGGAATCGGGCCCGGAGTCCTCAAAACCACTTTCTACGTTGAAGCCGTCGCCCTTCACGACATTCCTGTCCTCCATAAGGCATTCTTCGATTTCGACGCCATTCCGTGCCCGTTCAATCGGGCCAAAGGAGATGATCCATACAGAATTCCCCTCAGGTCCAACCATGCGCTTCGACTCAGAAGCGCCGTGAATCTTCCTTATCGAAACGCCCCGCCGGCATGGTGGCCCGCCAAAGCCAACAAGCCGAAAGGGGATCTTCCCGCAAGATCAGGGCTTCATCGCACGCAGGCAAGGCAAAAGACACAGGCGGCGGGCCAGACGAGGATCTGACCGTGCTTGAGCCATTTTGGATCAAGAAAAGCGCCACTGTTGGTCGAATACACATACACCTTCGGCCAACCATGAGAAACCCAACACACACCCACACAGAAAGATTACATGCTCTCGACGCCACCCGTGCCTTCGCCCTGCTGTTGGGCGTCGTGTTTCAAGCCGCGTGGAGTTTCACCGCGGCGCCGATGGTCGTCGCGCTGGAGGATCCCAACGGCGGCATCATCTTCGATTGGTTCTTCTTCACATCGCACACGTTCCGCATGCAGCTCTTCTTCCTCATCGCGGGATTCTCCGCCCACCTGGTCTGTCATCGCCGCGGGTTTTCAGCATTTGTCCGGAACCGGCTGGCGCGCATCGGGCGCCGCTGGTCGTCGGATGGCTGGGCCTGTTTCCGCTGGTCATCGTCGCCTTCAAGGCAGGCGGCGAAGCCTCCGGCCGCAGCCTGAAAGAGATGTCGTCGAGCGCGTGTTGGACACCGGCGAAGCGCGCGTCCGGCTGTGGCGCGCGCCTACCTGGGAGGAGATCGCGGCCAGGCGGGACGGACGCTGAACTGCGCCTTGGACCGTCGAAATCTTTTGCCCATCGCGGCCGGGCGCGCGAATACTCGGCGATGCCCCAACGGGAACGTCAGACCAGCCCAAAGACCCTCCTCGGCGTCGAATGCGGCGGCACCCGGACCATCGCCCTGTTGGCCAATGCCGCCGGACGGGAGATCCGTCGCGCCGCATTCGGGCCCGCCAATCTGCGTCTCCTGAACGATTCCCAACTTCTCAGGCATTTCCGCGCGTTGCAGCAGGAGTTCCCCGCGCCGGACGCCATCTGCATCGGCATGGCTGGCGCGCGTTCCGAAGCCGATTGGATGCGCATCCGGGAAACCGCCGGCAACGCCTGGAAGAACGCCCCCTGCCACGCGACCAACGACCTGGAAACCGCGCTTGCCGCGGACAGGCTTCCCCGCAACGCGCCCCACCCCGCGGCTCGCGTCCTGGTCCTGAGCGGAACCGGCTCGTGCTGCTACGGGCGCGGAGCCGACGGCCGGACGCGCAGGCTCGGCGGCTGGGGACACATCCTCGGCGACAAGGGCAGCGGACATGAGATCGGCCTGCGCGCGCTCAAGGCCGTCGTCTTCTATCTCGATCTGGACGGCCGCTGGACGAACCTTGGGAAACGCATCCTTCGCGCGTTGAACCTGAATGAGCCTGACGAACTGATCGGTTGGGTCCGCGACGCCTCGAAGAGCGATGTTGCGGCGCTTGCCCCGGAGGTGTTCGCGGCCGCGGCCCGGCGCGATCCGATCGCAATCGACATTCTCTCGGGGGCCGCGTCGGCGTTGGCCAAGGACGCCGTGAACTGCGCCAAGGGACTCGCGGCCAAGGGCGCCCGCGTCCGCTTTGTCTTCAATGGAAGCATCCTGCTGAGACAACCGAAGTTCGCGAAGCAGGTCGCCGCTAGGATCCGTGAACGTTGGCCCGAAGCCGACTGCGCCCCCCTCAAACGCGACAGCGTCCACGGAGCCGTCGAACTGGCGAAGCGCATGATTCAGGAGGAGGCGCAATCCACCGTCCTTCCTGAACACGCGGGCGCCACGGACCTCGGACCACGAAGCACGGACCCCAAACCCTGGGATCTCAAGCATCTCTCGAAATCGCCCACCGAGCGGCGCAACCCGCGCTCCATGAATTTCGACAGGATGTCCGTCTCCGCCGCGATCGACCTGATGCTTTCCGAGGACGAGACCCTCCCGGCGGCAATCCGCAAGGAGCGGACGAAGATCGAATGGGTCGTGAAGAAGGTCGCCGCAGCATTCAAGGCGGGTGGAAGGCTGTTCTACGTCGGCGCCGGCACGAGCGGCCGCCTCGGCATCCTCGACGCCAGCGAATGCCCGCCTACCTTCCGCGCCGACCCCGAGATGGTGCAGGGCATCATCGCCGGCGGAGCCCGCGCGATTTCGAACCCGGTCGAGGGCGCGGAGGACGATCCCGCCGCCGGCGCCCGGGCCATCCGCTTCCGAGGCGTGACACGCAAGGATGTCGTCGTCGGCATCGCCGCCAGCGGACGCACCCCTTTTGTCTGGGCCGCCTTGTGGGAAGCGCGTCGGGTCGGGGCCGCGACCGCCTTGCTCTGCTTCAATCCCGGCCTCAAGGTGGCGCGCGCGGACCGACCGGACCGCATCATCGCCCCGGACATCGGCCCCGAAATCCTGACCGGTTCGACGCGCCTCAAGTCCGGCACGGCGACCAAGTTGATCCTCAACATGTTCACCACGCTGGCCATGGCCCGCATCGGCAAGGTCGTCAGCAACCTGATGGTCGATGTCAAACCCTCCAACCTGAAACTTCGCGACCGCGCCGCCCGGATCGTCCGGGAGATCGCCGGTTGCGATGAAGAAACGGCAACGTCCGCGCTGAAGCGGGCGAACTGGAACGTGAAACAGGCTTGTGCAATCGCGCGTCAGCGCCGATAGAACCTGCTGATGACAAGCGCGCACCAGGGAACCCAATGAGAACACTCGCGATTGGCGACATCCATGGCTGCGACACCGCCCTGACCACGTTGGTGAAGGCGGTGGACCTGACGGCGGAGGACAGGTTGATCTTCCTGGGCGACTACGTGGATCGCGGCCCCGGTTCCAAGGACGTGATCGATTGGATTCTTGCGAACCGGGACCTGCGCGAAACGGTCACCCTCCGCGGCAACCACGAAGTCATGATGCTGGCCGCGCGACAATCCTATTTCGATCTGACCCTGTGGCTGCCCTCCGGAGGGAAGTCGACCTTCGCCTCCTACGGCGTCGATTCGGATCGCGCCTGGATCGGGAAGATCCCCGACGCGCACTGGAAATTCCTCGCCGAGACCGCCCCCTGGTTCGAAACGGAGTCGCACATCTACGTCCACGCCGGCCTCGATCCCGATCGCGACCTCGCCGACCAGACGGAGGAGTCGCTCTTCTGGCAGAAGATCGACGGCCAGCATGCCGCACACAAATCCGGGAAGACGGTCGTCTGCGGGCATACTCGACAAAGTTCAGGGGAGATCCTCGACCTGGGCCATGCCATCTGCATCGACACGGGCGCCTGCGCCGGCCAGTGGCTCACCTGCCTCGACGTGGAATCCGGCGAGTACTGGCAGGCCAACGAAGAGGGCGGAACACGGTCGGGGAAGCTGCCATCCCGGAGCGCGGATTGAACCCGTCGGCGCAGCCTTCAGGTTGCGCGTCGAACGCCACGGGTAAGAAGTGAGCTCGCTTGAGGGGGCTCGTCTCGTCCCCTTCCCTTCATCGATTCACCCGATTCTCCTGCTTCAGCGAATCGATTTCCCGGCCGCGAGCGTCGGCCGTAGGTTCGTGCCTGTCGGGACCGTCCACTCAAACCCGGTTCGACAACGACACAACAACACAACGGCATGAACACGGACATCCCCCAGCTCAACCTCTTCTTTGCGTGGCTCTGGATCCTGGTCGGGTTCCTCTCCGGCATGGTCATGGGGCTGTGCTTCCACAAGGAGGATTGGCTGGGCGGTTACGGGAGTTTCAAACGTCGGCTCTACCGGTTGGCTCACATTTCGTTCTTCGGGCTCGGGCTGATCAACATGCTGTTCTATTTCACGGCGCGCATCGCGCCCCTGGATGGCTCGTTGGTCGCGACCGCCGGATGGGCCTTCGTGATCGGAGCGGCGACCATGCCGGTCTGCTGCGCGACCATGGCCCACCAACCGAAGGCGCAGGCCCTGTTCGCTGTTCCTGTCCTCAGTCTGATTGCCGGCGCCGTGTGCGCCTTGAAGGAGATTGCAAGCTTATGAAAAAGAAGATCGGTTTCATCGCCATGAGCGGCGTGCGCGCCAAGAACGAGGAACTGACAAAGCTCGGGCTCACGCTGCCCGGCTTCGTCGAGCGCAACAAGGTCATCGCCTCCATGCCCAGCCTGTCGCTGCTGACGCTGGCGGGGCTCACGCCGGATCGATTTGACGTCGATTATCAGGAGATCGCCGACCTGAAACAGGCGGGCGCCCTGCCGGACGACTATGACCTTGTCGCCATCACCTCCTTCTCCGCCCAGATCTTCGAAGCCTACCAGGTCGCCGACCAATACCGCGCCGCCGGCGTGCCGGTCGTCATGGGCGGACTGCACGCGAGCTCGCTGCCCGAGGAGGCGAAACAACATTGCGACAGCGTCGTGGTCGGCGAAGGCGAACCGCTCTGGCCGGAGGTCCTGGAAGACTTCGACCGCGGGCGACTGCAGCCATTCTACCGCGCGACGCCCAACGGCGCGTTCGACCTCAGCCAGGCTCCCATGCCCCGCTTCGACCTGCTGGACCCCGACAAGTACAACCGCATCACCGTGCAGACCAGCCGCGGCTGTCCGCATCGTTGCAGCTTCTGCGCCAGTTCCATCCTGCTGACGCCGCACTACAAGCTGAAACCCGTGGAGAAGGTCATCGACGAGATCCACGCCATCAAGGCGATCTGGCCCCGGCCGTTCATCGAGTTTGCCGACGACAACAGCTTCGTCCACCGCGCGCATTACAAACGGTTGATGCGCGAACTGGCGAAGGAGAAGCTGCGCTGGTTCACGGAGACGGACGTCTCCATCGCCCGCGACGCGGAACTGTTGGCGTTGATGCGCGACGCGGGCTGCCAGCAGATCCTCATCGGTCTCGAAAGTCCGCGACGGAACAGCCTCAATGGCGTGGAGATGAAGGCCAACTGGAAGGCCGGCCAACGAGAGCGTTACCTGGAGGCGATCGCCCGGATCCAGTCCTACGGCATTACCGTCAACGGCTGCTTCATCCTCGGTCTCGACGGCGACACGACCGAAGTCTTCGATGACGTGCTGGAATTTGTCCGCGAATCACAGCTCTACGAGGTGCAGGTCACCTTCCTGACCGCCTTTCCGGGCACGCCGTTGCATCGACGAATGGGGGAGGAAGGCCGCCTGCTGCACGACGGAGAATGGGACCGCTGCACCTTGTTCGATCCCAACGTCCAGCCACGCGACATGAGCCTGCCCGAGTTGCAATCCGGCTTCCTGCGACTGATAAAGACACTCTATTCCCAGGAGGAAACCGAGGCGCGCCGCCACGGCTTCAAGCGCCGCCTGCGTTGCTCGCCCAACTTCGGCCGCAATGCCAAGGCAGGCGAACGGCTCTTGGCTGCCTGAACGGGAAATCAACCACAGAGCACACGGAATTCCGCCAAAGAGGTTCTTCTGTGAGGGAGGCGAGAACTCCCAAAACGCGGCGGTCACAGACACGCCGCATGCTAAAGCTCCAGCGCGAACCGGGTCAGTCGTTCCACGCCGTCGGCGGTGACGAGGTAATCCTGCTCCAGTCGGATGCCAGCCTGAAGTTCCTCCGAGTAGAGTCCGGGTTCGGCGGTGAAGACATCGCCTTCCTGGAAACCGTCGTCCCAGTGGGAATTCAAATGCGGCGCCTCATGGGGATAAAGGCCGATCCCGTGTCCGAGATGGTGAAAGAAGGCGCCTTTCTTCCAGGCGTCCAGTTTCTCGCGGGCATCATAGAACAGCTGCTTCGCCGAAACGCCGGGTTTGACCGTCTTCTCCACCACGTCCAACACGCCGACAATCGCCTCCCAGGCGGACTGCTGCGCGTCGGTGGGCTTGCGGTTCACGGCGAAAGTGCGGCAGTTATCGGCGAAGTAGCCCCGGTAGCAGGGCCCGAGATCGAGGATGTAGAGATCGCCGTCCTTGGCCGCGGCATCCTTGCGAGGCGGTCCGCCAGGCGAGGCGCACTGGTAATCGTTGCCGGTGGCGAGCAGCATCTCACCGGCGGTCTCCACGGCGGCGGCCTGCAGCTCGTTGAACACGCGCAGTTCGGAAACGCCCGGCTCGATGATCTCCCGCGCGCGGGCATACATGGCCTCCGTGCATTCGATGGCGTGACGGATCATCGCCAGCTCATCGGGGTCTTTCTTCCGACGCAGGCGCAACAGGTCAGGCTCGACGTCGGTGACGGACTTGTCGCGCTTGAGTTCGAGCGCATTGCGCACCAGTGAATCGTGGGCCGCGAAATCGACGGCGATGGAGCCCGGTTGGCTGAAGCGACCGAAGGAGCCCTCAAGTTTGGCGGCCGCCGCGAGCGCCTGATCCTGGCGCAGGGTGCAGAGCTTCTGCGCCTCGTAGGTAAGGCATCTGTCGACCTCTGCCTGGTCGGGTTCCTGGTTCGGCGCAACCAGGGTGCAGGTGCCGTCCGCATCCAGCGCGACCATGGCGTTCATCAAGTGATGGGGACGAAAACCGGTGAGGTATTGGACGTTCTCGGGCCGGGTCACGATCGCGCGACCGACGCCGTCCTCCTGCATGATCTGCAGCAGACGGCGTTGACGACGGCGACAGAATTCGGGGTCGAGCTGGGGAAGGGACATCGCCGCGGAATGTCGAACCGGATCCGCGCGGGGTCAAGAAACGATCTCCCGGATCGGCTCGCCGAAGTCGATCTCCAGCCGCTTGTGGCCAGGGACCTCCAGGCGGCGCGGGTCGAGACCGAGTTGATTCAGGACCGTCGCGTGGATGTCCGTGACGTAATGCCGGTTCTCGACAGCGTGGAAGCCGAGCTCGTCGGTGGCGCCGTGGGTGACCCCGCCCTTGACGCCGCCGCCGGCGAGCCAGACGGAGAAGCCGTAGGGATGATGATCGCGGCCGTCGGACTTCTCCGCGCCGGGCGTGCGACCGAACTCCGTGGCCCAGACGACGAGCGTATCCTCCAGCATGCCGCGCTGCTTGAGGTCCTTGAGCAGGCCGGCGATGGGCTTGTCCACCTGGCCTGTTCGAGTCGTGTGATTCTGCTTGAGCTTCGTGTGGGCGTCCCAGCCGTCGTGGTAGATCTGCACGAAGCGCGTTCCCCGTTCCACCAGGCGGCGCGCGGCGAGACATTGTTCGCCGAAGGTCTTCGTCTCCTTCTGGTCGAGACCGTAGAGCCGGCGCGTGACCTCGGTTTCATCCTTCATGCCCACGACCTCCGGCACGGCCATCTGCATGCGGAAGGCGAGTTCGTAGGACTTGATCCGCGCGCGCATGACGGAATCGTCGGGATACTCGACGCCGGCGAGGCCGTTCAATTCGCGCAGCAGTTCCAGTTGGGCCTCGCGTTCCCGGATGGTGACCGAGGAACCGGGCGTTCCGAAAGGCAGCGGGTTCTTGGGATCGAGGCCGATCTTCACGCCGGCGTTCTCCGGGCCGAGGTAGCTGGCTCCGTGCGCGCCGACGCCGCCGCAACAATCGCCCGGCGGCGGCCCCAACACGACGAACTGCGGAAGATTCTGGTTCAGGGCGCCAAGTCCGTAGTGCACCCAGGAACCGATGGAGGGAAAGAAACCGTCGAAGATATGCCGGCCCGTATGAAACTGGAGTTGGGCGGCGTGATCGTTGTCGGTCGTCCACATGGAGCGGACAATGGCGAGGTCATCGACGCACTCGGACACATGCGGCCACCAGTCGCTGATCTCGATCCCGCTCTGGCCGCGCTTCCGATAGCCGATCTGCAACGGGTAGATCTGCGGCATCAGGTCGCGCGGCACACCGGCAAAGTCGCGGACGTTCCTGCGGTAATACTGCGACTCGAAGATCTGCTTGTGGTAGGGCGATTCCTCGAAGGTCTTGCCGGCATACTGGTTCAGCTCCGGCTTGGGATCGAAGCTCTCCACATGGCTCGTTCCGCCCAGCATGAAGAGCCAGATCACGCTCTTGGCTTTCGGCGGGAAATGGGATCGACCGTCGGGCGCGGAACCTCCGGAGGCCCGGACGACGCCGTCGGAAAAAAGCAACGAACCGAGGGCCAGCCCGGTGAACCCCATGCCCGTGTCAGCGAGGAACTGACGGCGGTTCGTCGGTGGGCAACAGCATTCGTTGGCAGGCGCGGCCTTCATCAGGTTCATGCTTTCTAAGCGATCAGCGGGAATGACTCAACCATCTTGATGGGCGCCGCGAGAAGAAGGCGGGGCGAATTCTCCGAATAAGCCGACGCGAGCATGCTCCGGCGCGGCTCACCGGGGACAGTTCACCCCGCCTTGTTGCGCCGATTCAACATCGAAGCGTCCGCAACTTGGTCGCCCCGGCCGCTTGACCACGGGAAGAAGACACATAAGGATCACGATCCTGAACCGGCGCCGGAGCCCGCACGAGACGGTCGCCGACCTCGCGTGCGATTCAAGACGCCTCGCGCCCTCTGGCGGGGAACACAATTCATGAGCCAGCCAGACCAAAAAGGAGCAGCCCGCGAACACCCCGGCTGGAAACGGGGCTTCTGGAGCCTGTTCGTCACGCAGTTCCAGGGGGCGTTCAGCGACAACCTGTTCAAGTTTCTGGTCGTCTTTCTGATCACCGGCACGCTGGCGGAGAACCAGCGGGACAACTTCATCACGATCACGCTGGCCGTCTTCTCGATCCCCTTCATCCTGTTCTCGATGGCGGCCGGATTCCTGGCGGACCGATTCCCCAAGCGGAATGTCGTGATCGGCACGAAGGGGCTGGAGGTCGCCGTGATGCTGCTCGGGACGCTGGGGTTGTGGCTGCAGAACATCCCGTTCCTGATCGGCGTGATCTTCCTGATGAGCGTGCAGAGCACGTTCTTCAGCCCCTCGAAGTACGGCCTCCTGCCGGAGATGCTCCCCGAGGAAAAGCTCTCGTGGGGCAATGGCATTCTCAGCCTCGGGACCTTTGTCGCGATCATCAGCGGGAGCGCCACGGCGGGCGTCCTGTCAGACAAACTCGGGGACGACCGCTGGCAGGCGGGCATCCTGCTGGTGGCCCTTGCCGGAATCGGATTCACAACCAGTCTGGGCGTGCTCCGGCTGCCGCCCGCGAATCCCGCCAAACGCTTTGAGATCAACTTCCTGGCGGACATCGCCCGAAACGTGGGGAAGATCCGCAAGGACCGCGTCCTGATGCTCGCGGTGGCGGGCTCCACTTATTTCTGGTTCCTCGGCGCGCTCTTCGGGGAGCCGACCATCCTGCTCTACGGCGAGGACGTGCTGGAGCTTACGGACACCCAGATCAGCCTGCTGCGCGCCTGCCTGGCGATCGGGATCGGCATGGGCAGCGCCGCGGCCGGCGCGCTTTCCGGCAAGAAGATCGAGTACGGCCTGGTTCCGTTGGGGGCGTTCGGCCTGGCGGCCATGGCGGCGGCCATGGCGCTGCCCGGAATCGGTTACCACACCGCGCAGGCGTTTCTCGGCATTCTTGGATTTTCCGGCGGGTTCTTCATCGTCCCGTTGATGGCCCTGGTGCAACAGCGACCCGCGGCCGAGGAGAAGGGCACCATCATCGCCACCAACGGCTGGCTCACATCGCTGGGCGTCCTGCTGGCATCCGGAGCCTTCTGGATTCTCCGCAAGCCGCTTGATCTCAGTCCCAATCAGATTTTTTTCGTCGGTTCCGTCGTCACGTTGGCCGCCACGCTTTATGCCGTCCGGCTCGTGCCCGATTCGTTGATCCGTCTGCTGATCTGGATGCTGACCCACACCTTCTACCGCGTGCGCGTGCGCGGCCGGCAGCACATTCCCCAGAAGGGCGGCGCCCTTTTCGTCTCGAACCACCTTTCGCTCAGCGACGCTTTCTTCCTGATCGCCTCCACGGACCGGCACATCCGCTTCATCATGTATCAGGGCATGTATGAGAAATGGTGGATCAATCCCTTTGCCCGGATGATGCGGATCATCCCCATCTCCTCGGAACTGCGGCCGCGCGAGATGATCAAGTCCCTGCAGGAGGCGAGCGACTGGATCAAGGAGGGCAACGTCGTGTGCATCTTCGCCGAGGGACAGATCACGCGCATCGGACAGATGCTGCCGTTCCGCAAGGGCTTCCAGAAGATCATGAAGGGCGTGGACGCGCCGATCATGCCGGTGAATCTCGACGGCGTCTGGGGCAGCATCTTCAGCTTCGAGCAGGGCAGGTTCTACTGGAAGCTGCCGCGCGAGATCCCCTACCCGGTGACGGTCAGCTACGGAGAGCCGATGCCGCCCGATTCCGCGCCGCACGAGATCCGGCAGGTCGTGCAGGAACTGGGCTCCGAGGCCTGGGCGGAGCGCAAGCCGCGCATGCGCCCGCTGCATCGCGCCTTCATCCGCACGGCCCGCGCCAACAAGGCGCGCTTCGCCTTCGCCGACGCGAACACGCCCCGGATGAATTTCCTCGGCGCGCTGACCGGCTCGATCCTGCTGGGCCGCCGCCTGCGCGAAACCTGGGCCGGACAAAAGAACGTCGGCATCCTGCTGCCGCCTTCCGTCCCCGGCGCGCTGGTCAACTACGCCGCGCTCATGATGGGCAAGGTCCCGGTGAACCTGAACTACACCCTCTCCGAGGAGGCCCTCGCTTCCTGCGTCAAGCAGACCGGGATCACGAAGATCCTCACCTCGAAGAAGGTCCTCGGCATGCTCAAACTGGAACTGCCGGTCGAGACCGTCCTGCTGGAGGAGATCGCCGAGAATCCCACCGCCATGGAGAAACTCGGCGCGCTGCTCAGGGCGGTTCTGTTCCCCGCGCGCTGGATCGAGAAGGCGCTCGGCTGCGAAGAACCGGTCGGCATGGACGACCTGGCGACGATCATCTTCTCCAGCGGCAGCACCGGCGAGCCCAAGGGCGTCATGCTCACGCACTACAACGTCATGTCCAACGTCGAGCAATTGGGCCAGGTGTTCGCCTTCGACAAGGAGGACGCCTTCCTCGGCGTCCTGCCGTTCTTCCATTCCTTCGGATTCATGGGGACGCTCGGCGCGCCGGCGGGCATCGGCGTGGGCGTCGGTTACCACGCGAACCCCGTGGACGCGAAGACCGTGGGCCGGATCGTGCAGGACAACGGGATCACCTTCCTGCTCGCGACGCCCACCTTCCTCCAACTCTACCTGCGCGGCTGCCAGCCGGAGCAGTTTGGCAGCGTGCGGTTCGCCATGGTCGGCGCCGAAAAGTTGCCGGACCGCCTGGCGGACAAGTTCGAGGAGAAGTTCGGTGTGCGGCCGATGGAGGCCTACGGCTGCACCGAATGCTCACCTGCCGTGACCGTGAACACGCGTGATTTCCGCGCGGCGGGCTTCCGGCAGGTCGGCGGCAAGCGCGGCTTCATCGGCCACCCGTTGCCCGGCGTCGGCGTGCGCATCGTCGATCCCGAAACCGGCGGGCCACTGCCGGTCGGCCAGGCCGGCCTGATGCTGGTCCGCGGCCCCAACATCATGAAGGGCTACCTCGGCCAGCCGGAGAAGACCGCCGAAGTCCTCAAGGACGGTTGGTATTCCACCGGCGACATCGCGGCCATGGACGAGGACGGTTTCATCCGGATCACCGACCGCCTCAGCCGCTTCAGCAAGATCGGCGGGGAGATGGTCCCGCACATCAAGGTGGAGGAGAAACTCCACGATCTCGCCGGCCTCACCGAACAGAAGTTCGCCGTCACCGGCCTTCCGGATGAGAAAAAGGGAGAGAAACTCGTCGTGCTCCACACCCTGGAACAGGACGAACTCGACCCGGTCCTCAAGCAACTCGCCGACGCCGACCTGCCGAATCTCTGGAAGCCCCGCAAGGACCAGTTCCACCTCATCGACAAGCTCCCCTACCTCGGGACCGGCAAGTTGGACCTGAAGGGGATCAAGCAACTCGCACAGAAGCTGGACGCCCGGTAGGGCCGTGTTGCAACGCGGCCACACCGGGGTCGGCGTCAACCTCCCAACAACCCGAGGACCACCGGCAGGAGCCGGTCTGCCACGCGTTGCCGACCTTTCGTGTTCGGATGCATGCCGTCGAGGAGCAGTTCGTCCGCGTCGTTCGCGAAGGCGGCGTCGATGTCAACAAGCGGAACCTCCTCCGTCCGCGCAATCCGGCGGACGGCTTCGGCGTATCCCTTCAGCAGGACATTGAAGCCTTCCGGATCGTCGGCCGCGTAGGGCGGCTTCCCGTAGAGCGACTTCAGCTTGTCGGTCCAGCGCAGCGGGTTCGGCGTCATCAGGACCGGCTTCGCGCCGACCGCGCGGATCTCTTGGATGAAGAAGCGGAGGTTCGCCTCGTAGGCAGCGAGGGCGATGCGCGGCTTCGTCGCGGGCGGCTTCTTCCAGACATCGACCGCCGAATCGTTGATCCCGAATTGGACGATCACCACGGCGGGCTTCCGATTCAGGACGTCGCGTTGAAAACGCTTTCGCGCGGCAGCCGTGTGGTTGCCGCCGACGCCGGCGTTGACGACCTCGGCGGCCCTGCCGCGTTTGGGCAACTCCTCCCGCAGGATGTCCGCATAGACCCGCAGCGAACCGCGCGGCGCCGTGGTCGAATCCCCGAAGGCGACGACCACAGGCTTCCTCCCCTCACCGCCGAAGGCGATTGCCCCCGAAAGGAAACAACCACAGAACACACAGAGCACACGGAAGAGGAATCCCCGCCTCCTGTTTCTGTGTATTCCGTGTTTTCCGCCTTCGCGACCGCTTCGGCGCGACAAGCTGTGGTTTTTCATCATCGGTGTCTTCAGGGGTTCAGGACGCGGCGCATGGCGTCGAGGAGGGGGCGCTCGGCGCCGGGGTGGACCCAGCACCAGTCACGGAGGTTCGTGTCCTTTTCCTCCCAGTGTTTCTCGGTGGGGATGTAACCGGGGGCGCACTCGCCGTAGCCGGCCACGAGCACGAAGGCGTCGGGATTCATGCGCTGCGCGGCGAGCTGGTATTCCACGTAGATTTCACCGGGCAGCAGGAGCAGCTGCGCAGGACCGAAGTCCAGGACCGGCATGTCGATCTTCTGACCGGCGTCCGCGCGCCGCCGCCAACTCAACCCCATGGCGTCACGGCATTGGTCCCAATAATGCGTCCCCTTCTGCAGCGTCTTCTCGTAGGCGGCGACGGTGAATTCCTCATGATTCCGCGGCTCCAGGCGGACCTGCGTGTTGCGGAAATCGATCCGCGTGAGCGGCTGGCGCTTCGTCGCCTTCCAGGCGGCGGCCATGCCGTCGTAAAGCCGGCCGGCGAGGACGGCGCGGTTGGTCCGGGAACCGTCGTTGTACTTGCCAGCGGTGACGTTGCCGCTCGCGCCGCTGAAGTAGATCTGAAGGCAGTCCGGCGTTTCCTTCTGTCGTCGCGCGCGGGCGTCGCCGGGGAAGTCCGCCGAGACCTCGCCGGTGCGGTAGTAGCTCATGGGATGCGTCGCGTAGCCGCTCAAGGCCGCCACCGGCCGGTCGCCGTCCCAGAAGGAAAGCGTCTTGAGCCAGGGATCAATCGTGCCCTCGGGCGCCTCGCGGGCGAGGACGTTCCTCCCGCTCGCGCTGCCGCGATTGAAGGAAGGCTTCCCATCCGGCAAGAGATAGCGGCGGTTCGAGGAAACCTTCTCCACCTTGGCCTGCCCCATTCCGAGGTGCGTCACGCGCCGACGTTGTTTCATCGCTTCGCGCAGGGCCGCCGCCGTCCGTTTCACCGCCGTCTCGTGAAACTTCAGGTCGCAGATGCTGCCTTCCAGCCCCCGCTCCTCCAGGATGCGCTGTGCCGCGAGATCCGCGATGGGCGCGTCGTGCTGGTGGATGGCGGAGACGAGGACGCATTCGCGGGTCGTGCCCGCCGCCTCGGCCAGCGCGTCCCGCCAGCGGTCGTAGGCTTCGTTGCGGATCTCGCACCAGTCCACCGACACGAACACCACCGGCTTCGCCCCGCCAAACAGGGCCACGCCCTTCGCGAACAGCGGATCGGCGACCGACTTGGATTTCCACGAACCGCCCATCATCCCGTGGTTCGCCGGGACGGTGACGTCCGCGGTGAAGGTGGCGATGGAGAAGTCCGCGGCGGACAGGGAGACGGCGAAAGACGCGGCGGCGAGGAATCCGAGAAGTCGGCGAACGGGCTTCATGCGCATGTTTTCACGGTCTTCCCCGGGAATTGCAACGCTTGTTCGGGATCGGGCGGTTGGGACTTCGACTTCTTCGACACTCCTGGTGGAATGAACGGGGTCTGCGGAGTCGCGCTATCGAATGCCGGACTGGCCACAGTTCGCCCCACCATTCCCGGCCCTTCGCCCCGATTTGAGATTGGCGCGCCGCATGATCACCGGGATAGTCGCCCGATGATCAAGACGCTTCGTAACGCCGCGCTGTTGACCGCGCTGCTGGGCGCGGTTTCCGTCTCCGCCGCCGCCTCCCGCCCCAACATCCTCTTCGCCATCGCCGACGACTGGGGCTGGCCCCACGCCGGCGTCTACGGCGATCCGGTCGTGAAGACGCCGGCCTTCGACCGCCTGGCGAAAGAGGGAGTCCTCTTCCAGCACGCCTACATCTCCTCGCCCTCCTGCACCCCCTCGCGCAACGCCATCCTCACCGGCCAGTATCACTGGCGGCTCGGCCCCGGCGCGAACCTCTGGAGCACGCTCGACACGAAACACCGGACCTACCCGCTGCTGCTGGAGGAACAGGGTTTCTTCGTCGGCCATTGGCGCAAGGCCTGGGGGCCCGGCAACCTCGACAACTGGGGCAACAAGAACCCCGCGGGGAAAAACTACCCGAGCCTCGACGCCTTCCTCGACGCGCGGCCTGGCGAAAAGCCCTTCTGCTTCTGGCTCGGCGCCAGCGATCCGCACCGCCCCTACAAGGCCGGAACCGGAGTCGCCAGCGGCATGGACCTCTCCAAGATCAAGCTCTTCGAGCACTACCCGGACAACGAGACCATCCGCAGCGACGTGGCCGACTACTACTTCGAGGTGCAGCGCTTCGACAATGATGTCGCCGTAGCCATGGAGAAACTGGAGAAGCGCGGGCTGCTGGAGAACACGATCATCGTCATGACCGGCGACCACGGCATGCCCTTCCCCCGTTGCAAGGGCAACCTCTACGACTGCGGCGCGCGCGTGCCCCTCGCTGTCCGCTGGCCCGGCGCAGTGAAGCCCGGCCGCGTGGTCGAGGACTTCGTCAGCACGACCGACCTGGCCCCGACCTTCCTCCAGGCCGCCGGCGTGAAGATCCCCGGCGTCATGACCGGCCGCGGTCTTCTCCCAATCCTGAAGTCCGACAAGTCCGGCCGCATCGAGGCGGCGCGCGATCACGTGTTGACCGGCAAGGAACGGCACGTCGCGGCCCAAGAGGCCCCCGATTCAGGCGGCACGCCCATGCGCGCCATCCGCAATCACGACCACCTCCTCATCCGCAACTACCGGCCCGACCGCTGGCCCGCCGGCACGCCCAACTACACCAAGGCCTTCCTCCCCGGCTCCTGGCTCGGCGACTGCGACAACGGCCCCGCCAAGACCTACATCGCCGGTCACGAGAAGATGGACGAGGAGCACCGCTTCAAATACCAGCTCGCCTTCGGCAAACGTCCGGCGATCGAGCTTTACGACTGCCGCGTCGATCCCGGCCAGACCAACAACATCGCCTACCTTCCCGCCAACCGGCAACTCGTCCAGAAGCTCCTCAAACAGTTGAAGGAGGAACTCGTCGCCACGGAGGATCCCCGGGAACTCGGGCGCGGCGACCAGACCTTTGATCCCGTTCCCTACCTCGGCGGCGCGCCCACGCATCCCAGATACGTGGCGCCGAAGCGGATGAAAAAGAAATAGGGCGGGCGGCGGTTGTTGGTGGCGCGTTGTCAGTCCCGGCGCCCCCCCCCGGTTTCATGCTCCTCCGCTTCGCGGGAGCATGAAATATCCCTTCCCCGGAGGGGCCTACGCCCCGACACGCCAGAAGGCAGGTCCCCTCCCCGGAGGGGATATTTTGCGGAGCCGAAGGGCGAGGCAAAATCGGGGTGGGTTCGCCGCGCCGAAGCTAGGCGAAAGCGCCCCCCCAGACTGACAATGCGCATCCAGCATCCCACCGCACCGCACAGACAGCAGCCTTTCCTCCTTGCAACCCGCGCCGCGCGCGCGCATTCGTGTTCCAGACATGCGACTTCGCCTTCAACCCTCCGCCACGCTTCGTATTAGATGCGCGCTCAAGCGCCTTTTCCCCGCCTTGCTGCTGATCACGGCTACCGCCATCGCCGCGCCGAAGGACCACCGCCCCAACGTCATCCTCATCCTCGCCGATGACATGGCCGTGGGAGACCTTTCCTGCCGGAACGGCGGACGCAGCCGCACTCCGAATCTCGACCGGCTCTGGCGGGAGGGCGTGAACTTCCCGCGCGCCTGCTCCGGCTCGGCCGTCTGCGCGCCCGCGCGGGCCGCGTTGCTCACCGGGCGTTATCCGCATCGCACCGGGGCGGTCACGCTGAACATGGAGAAATACCCGGAGCTGAGCCGCATCCGGAAGGATGAAACGACCATGGCGGACCTCTTCCGCGCCGGCGGCTACCGGACGGGATTGATTGGCAAGTGGCATTCCGGCGCGGGCCCGGAATATCATCCCCTGTCTCGGGGCTTCGACGAGTTTGAAGGCTTCATCGGCCACCTCTACGTGCCAAACTACTTCAACTTCAAACTCGATATTCAACGAGCGAAGACGGCCTTCCCGGGGCGTTACCTCACCGAGGATCTGTCCGCCCGGGCGTTGAACTTCGTGCGCCGGCATCGGGACGAGCGTTTCTTCCTGCACCTTGCCCATTACGCGCCGCACCGGCCGCTCGGAGCGCCGGAGGAACGCATCCAGCCCTACGTGGAGCGCGGACTCGACCGCGAGACCGCCACGGTCTACGCCATGATCGAAATCATGGACGAGGGCATCGGCGCGCTGCTGGCCGAATTGGAGCGGCTCAAACTACGCGACAACACGATCGTGATCTTCGCCAGCGACAACGGCCCGGACCCGCTGGTTGCCGAGCGCTTCAACCTGGATCAACGCGGGACCAAGTACACCATCTACCAAGGCGGCATCCACGTGCCGTTCGTCTTTCAATGGCCCGCCCGCTACGCCGCCGGGACGCGGGCGGAGGTCGTCCATTTCACCGACGTGCTGCCGACCCTGGTCGAGCTGTGCGGCCTGGATGCCGGCGGATTGAAGTTCGACGGCGCCAGCCTGGCCCCGATCCTGGCGGCGAAGAAGGGAGCTCTGCCGAAACGTCGCTTCTGGCAATGGAACCGCCTCACTCCGCGCTATACGCACAACGCCGCCGTCCGCGAGGGCGACTGGAAGCTGGTCCGGCCCTACGTCACACGCAACATTCCGAAGGCGGATTCGACCCTGCCGCCCGCCCTCTACAACCTCGCCGACGATCCCGCCGAAAGCCGCGACGTTTCCGGCGAAAACCGCGAACTCACGGAACGCCTGGCCGCGGCGCTGGAACGTTGGAGTGTTGAAGTCGAACGCGACCGGAGACGGCCGGAGGCCACAGCGGGGCGTTGAAGGCGCCGATCGGGCGGACGGTGGGGCGAAGCTTCCGCTGAGCCGGGCCTCCGCCACTCCCGGGCGTTGGTTGGCAAATCCCAACATCCGGCGCCGGCTTGAGTCCGATTGTTGGAGTTCACGCTTTAGCGTGCCGGATGCCCGCAGACACGCTAAAGCGTGAACTCCAACTGCGCGCGATTCCAACTCATGCCAAGCCTGACGCCGAATTCGACCGCGCTTTTGCTTCCTCGCCAGAACCGCGTATATCGTGCCGACTGGCCGACTTCGCGGCGGAACACGACTTTCAAGCTTTAACGTTCAAGCTTTGATCAAGACTTTCAAACATGGCTGTTTCCTACGCCCAAACGCCTCCTTGACAAGCGAATCCGCATTCACCAAATTCGCCATCGTAGGACTTCGGAGGAACAAAAAGCGCGGAAAATCATCCATTTTTCCCGGCACGATATGCGCTTTCGGCCGCGTGGATTAACACTGTTCGCCCCAAAATGGATCCACGAGAGAAAGCCTTCCGAATCCCCGGTGACCAGATCAAGGAATTGATCCCGAACATGGGCGGCTGCTTTGCCACGGATCGGATCACGGTTGATGGCGAGAAGGTCGGTTACATGTATCGGGAAGAGCCGGACAAGGACATTGATAGCGGATGGCGATTCTTCTCCGGTGACGAGACACAGGAGTATGTGGACGACTCCGACAACACTTCGATCTACGCCGTGAACACAATCTGCAACTACGACCCTGCCATCATTCCATTCTTGGGCGCTCCGATTGGTTCCTCGTTCGGCCGGGTTCCAGGCACAGACGAATTCCGGGCCGAATAGGAAACCAAGGCGTCGCACCTAACGCCTGACTCGCCGCGAGTTCAAGCCGTCTTGACCATTCCACCTTCAACCCAATGTCGAAGCCTCGCCCCCCGGGCAGGCGTGAGAGAACGTGGACGTTGGCTGACCATGATTTCTCGTGAGACCATTCTGGGTATCGGTGGAATCGTTGGCTATTTCGCGCTTTTCGTTGGGGCGATGGGGCAAGCCGCCTTTTTGAGTCCCGTGCTCAAGTCGCATCCGTTGAAACTCATGGTGGGTGTAATTCCCATCTTGCTCCCTTCGGTGATTGTATACGGCATCACGTTTACCAGGCAGCCGTTCCTGCCTCCGCGGCAGTTTCGGCTCTATTTGCTGTTCTCCATGGGTGGATTTGCAGCCACGACAATCGCCGCCGAGGTGTTGCATCTTCTCGGCCAAATGCCGCCGGATGGTCCGAAATATCCTGGCGCCTTCGCGAGGGTTCTGATGCACACCGGTTGGTTGAGTTTCCTTTACACCACTCCGCTTTACATTTCCGTCCGCCGCTTCGAATCGAAAGCACGGTGATCTCGGCGGTTTGGGCCGGGATGTGAAGATAAAGGACTTTGTGAATCTCGATCAAAGCGGTTGACAGTCCCGCGCGACGGCAAAACACTTCCGAGACTGACACAGGGGCCTTTCGATCATGGAACACCGGAGCACAGATCCGTTCCAACTCGAGCCGCTTGAACCTCGTCTCCTCCTCTCAGCCGATCCCCTCACCGAAGCTCTCCCCTCCTCCGTCTCGGAACCGAACACCACCCCGACCATCGTGGAGACGCCCAAAATCGGGAAACAGGGAGTGGGCGACACCGGGGAGATTCGCGGCGCGGTCTGGTTCGACACCAACCAGGACGGCATCTTTGACATGGGCGAGCCGGGCATCGGAGGCTGGGAGGTGTTCCTCGACAGCAACGGCAACGGCGCGCTCGATGTCACGGAGACCCCGGCCGTTTTCGCTTCAACCGATGTGGACAAGCCCTTTGGGACCCCGCAGCCCAACTTCATCAATTCGACCGTCCTCGTTTCGGGGATCACCGGAAATCTGGCGGATCTGAACCTCCGATTGAATGTCACCCATCCGAACCTGCCCGACATGAACGTCAACCTGACGGCGCCCGACGGGACGACGATGGCGTTTGATCTGCTGGGCTACTCGCTTTCGGGCGCCAATCTCGTCGATACGGTCCTCGACGACGAAGCGTCCGGAGCCTTGGACACCGGGACCGCGCCCTATACGGGATCGTTTCTCCCGGGTGAGGCGTTGTCCGCGTTTGACGGAGTCGATCCCAACGGCGTGTGGACGCTCAACGTCTACACCTTCGGCGCCCCGGGGATCCTCGACGGCTGGTCCTTGGAATTCACGACAGCTACGCCGAATGAGCCGGTCGCCGTCACCGCCGCCGACGGTACCTACGCCTTCACCAACCTGCCGGCCGGGATGTATTCGGTCGGCCAGGTTCTCCGGAACGGCTGGACGGACCGGGCGCCTCCGGGCGGTTTCCACGCCGTCACGCTGAATGCCGGGCAGGTCGTCACGGACATCGACTTCGGCGTCGACGCCCCCACAGCGTCCGCCCAAGGAAGTCTGTTCCACGATCTGAACGGCGACGGCTTCCTGCACTATCCCGTCGAGCCGCCTCTGTCCGGCTGGACAGCCTACGCGGACCTGAATGGCAACGGACAGGCGGATGCCGGCGAACCTTCGGCCATGTCCGATGAGTTCGGTTTCTACACGATTCAAGGCATTCCGCCGGGAACCTGGGTCTTCCGGGCGCAACTGCCCGAACCGGCCGCGAACGAATCCCATTGGCGCGCCACGAACGCCGGAGCGACCGCGACCCTCGCGCCGGGGGCCGGCGAATACCTCGAAGACCTCAGCGCTCAGAAGCTTGCCGCCATCTCCGGCGTGAAATGGGAGGACCTCAACGGCGACGGAGTGAAAGACGGCGGCGAGCCCGGGCTTTCCGGCTGGACGATCTACCTCGACGCCAACCAGAACGGCCAACAGGACGAAGGCGAAGCCTCCGCCTCCACCGACAACGACGGGAAATACCAGTTCCTCGATCTGGAGCCGGGCGTCCACCGCGTCGTGGAGGAATCACGCCTCGGTTGGAAACAGACCTTCCCCTCCGGCCCTGCTTGGCACGAAACCAGCCTCGAAGCCGGCGGCGGCGCTCAGGATCTCAACTTCGGCAATCAACGGGCGGAGATCACCGGCACGGTCTTCCACGACCTGAATCGCAACGGGGCCCTCGACGACGGCGAACCGGGCGTGAGCGGCCGGATGATCGATCTGGACCTCGACGGCGACGGCTCGGTGGACGACACCGCAACGACCAACGACGCCGGACAGTTTGCTTTCATCGGCGTGGCGCCGGGGACGCATTCCCTGAGCCTGCGCCCGCTGACTGACTGGGTGCAGACACTGCCGGCCGGCGACGCCGCGCAGCAGGTCGAGGTGGTGATGGGCATGGAGACGTCGCCAATCCAGTTCGGCGCCTTCCTCAAACCCGACCTCGTCGTCACGGACCTTCCCGCCACGCCCGCCGGCTTCGGCGAAACCGTGACCGTGAATTACACCTCCGGCCTCAACGGCATGGGCGTCCTCGCCGCGGCTGATCAGTGGATCGAGGAGGTCTGGATCACCGACGACGGCAAGGCCGATGGAGCCGGCTTCGAAATCCTGATGGCCTCAACCATGTTATCGGCTGTCGGCGCCCATGCGCAGATGGTCACCCTGCCGTCGTTTGGCGAAACGGCTTCGACCGATGGGACCGGAATCGTGACCGCAGCCATGGCGGAAGCGGGTCTCCAGGTGGTTGTCCGCCTCGATCCCGCCGCCGCCGTGCTGGAGCGGGACCGGACAAACAACGCCGCCGCCGTCCACGCCGACTGGAAACTGGCCGACCTGGTTGTGGACAGCGTCGAACTGCGGCCCTTCCTCGCCTTCAACGTCGCCACGCTTCAGATTCGCGCCCAAGGCGAGCTGAAATACACCGTCCGCAACGCCGGCGAGGTCGCCATCCCGGAGGGCGTCGTCTGGCGCGAACAGGTCTGGCTGGCCAACAACGCGAATGTCGGGGCCGGCATCGACGCCAAGACCGGCCAGTTCCATCTGCTGATCGCCCCCGACACCGCGATCTCCGGGACGTCCGGTCCGCTGGCTCCCGGGGCCTCCATGACGCGGACTGTCACGATTGACCTGCCGGTCACCAAGCTGCCCAAAAACTTTGATCCGGAAACGCTGGGCTGGCTCATCTTCCTCGATGTTCCAGCCGACATGGGAGGCGCTCCTCTGCCGCCGCCCGACGACGCCAATATCGGCGCGGTCTACGAAAAGCACGAGGCCAGCCCCGCCGGAACAAACAACATCTTCAACCAACGCGCCTTCGATCCGCTCATCCGCGTCACTGAAAAAGCGGACGGAACCCAGTTCAACGGCGGCAGCCAACTCCAGGGCATGTCCGCCGACGGGCGCTGGTTGCTCATCTCCTCGGGAGCCGGGGATGTCATTCCCGATGACCCGGGCGGCGGGCTCTTCCTGCACGACCGCGATGTCAGCGGCGACGGCTTCTTTGACGAACCGGGCGACACCCGTTTCATCCGCGTTCCCGGGAGCCCCTCGGGCCTCGGCATCGTCTCGGCTTCCCTCAGTTCCAACGGCCGCTATGTCGCCTTCGAGGAGGTGACGATCGCCGCGGGCGGCAACCTGTTCCAGTCGATCACCGATGTCTACCTCCACGACCGTGACGCCGACGGAAACGGCGTCTTTGACGAAGCGGGAGGAACCTCGCAGACCTTGGTCAGCGTCAATGCCGCGGGCAGCCCGGCGCGCAGGCTCAACCCTTCAGACGGCCTGTTGTCCGATCAGGGCGGCGGCAGCGCGAATCCCCTCGTCGCCGACAACGGCGCCGTCTTCTTTGAGAGCGACGCCAACAACCTGGTCGTCGGCGCCAATCCGGCGTATGAGGATCCGTTCGACGACGCGCGCTTCCCCTTCGCCGGCGACAACACCAACAGCGTCAATGTGTTCGTCCATCACAACGGCTACACCGACGTGGTGGACCTCCGGCCCGACGGCCGGCCCGCCTACAGCGGCACGTTCCATCTGGATTCCATCACTCCGGACGGATCCAAGGTCGTCTTCACCGCCTTCGACACCACCCTGGTTCCTGGACTTCCCCAAGGTTTCTACAGCCAGCGCGTATTTGTGCGCGACATGGGCAGCCGCGCCATCGCGCTCGTCAGCCAAAGCTCCGACGGCTCCCCGAGCAACGGTCACGCCGGACGCATCTCCGCCGACGGGACCAAGGTGGTCTTTTGGACGAACTCCACGACCCCGGTGGGCTCCGCCGAGGACACCAACGGCCAGGCCGATGTTTTTCTGCGCGACCTCGTCAAGGGCACGACCGTCCGGGTCAACCTCACCAGCACGATCGTCGACATGAACGGCGCCGTGACCGGAGGGGAACAGGCGATCAACGACGCCGGAGACAGCAGCACGGGCAGCTTCACCGAGGCCATCTCGCCCGACGGTCGCTTCGTCGTCTTCACCAGTTTCTCGGACAACCTGCGGACGGCGGAAGAGCTGTTCGCGGACGGTCTCATCTACGACACCGTCGCCCGGAAGCTGACCTCCTACACCCTCACGCCCGAAGGCGCCCCCACCTACCGCGGCAGCTTCGGCTCTGACAACGGGGACCTGTTCAGCGCGGACAACCGCTTTGTCGCGTTCACCACCTTCTCCGACATCTTCCAGGTGAAGAACCCGCACGTGATCTTCGACAACACGCCGGATGTGTTTGTGCGTCACCACCACCCCCTGCCCATCGGCGAGATCAAGGGAAGCGTCGTCTCCGATCCCGACAAGAGCGGCGACGTCCAACCGGCGGACGAACCGGTGTCGGGGATCAAGGTCTACCTCGACGAGAACGACAACGCCGCCTGGGACGCGGGCGAGGAGTTCTCGCTCACCGACAGCCAGGGCCGTTTCAAGATCTCCGTCGTCGCCGAGGCGGACCGTCCCTACCGTGTCCGCATCCTCACGCTGGATCCGCTGCAACAGACCTTCCCCGCGGACGCCGCCTCGGACCCCGCAAAGAACGGCTTCTTCCGAGTGACCTTCGATCCGGCCTCGGAAGGCTATGAAACCCTCCGCCTCAACGGCTCCCAGGATGTCGCCGACAAGAGGATCCGCTTCGCCGTCTTCACCAAGCCGGATCTCGTCGTCGACAAGCTGACGCAGCCCGCCGCGCCATTCGCGACAACGAACGGCATGACCGCGACCTACACCACGATCCAGCGCCAGCAGGGCGGCGGCATCCTCCCCACCGACCAATGGACCGAGGAGATCTGGCTGACCGACGACGGCACGGTCGATGGCATGGGCTTCGAACTGAAGCTCGATTCCCGCGCCTACACGGCTGTCGGCGACCGGTCGGTGACGTTCGACTCCCCCGCCATCGGAACGGACCCGGGACAGGTTCCGGCAGACAAGGTCCGCGCCGGGTTGCAGCTGGTCGCCCGCGTCGACACGACCACGGCTCCCGCGATGCCCAAGACGCGGGTCGTGGAGACCGACACCGCCAACAACGCCGCCGCGATCGACGCCAACTGGGCCCTGCCGGACCTCGCGGTCTCGGACATCACGCGCGCGCCCCTGGCCTTCGACTCCGTGCTTGAGGAACTGACCTACAAGGTGAAGAACGTCGGCGACGCGCCCGTATCCGGCTCGTGGTTCGAGCAGCTCTGGCTGGGGACGGACGAGAACATCACCGCGGCCGACAATCCCGCCGGCGGCGTCTGGCACGTTCGGGTTCCGATCGGCGCGACCGATCCTTCCAACGCGCCCAAGGCCTACACCGCCGGGACGAACGGCCCGATGGCGCCCGACAGCGAGGCGACCCGGACCCTGATTCCGAACCTCACCGGCATCCAGCTTCCCGAGGGCGTCGATCCGACCCAGTTGAACTGGATCGTGCTGCTCGACTGGCCCGCCGACGCCAACGCGGCCGGAGCTGATCCCGGCGCTGTCGTCGAGAAGCACGAGGTCCCCGCCCCATCGCCCGGCCAGAAACCCGCCAACGCCTTCCTTTATCCCGCCGCCGAGATTGATCTCAGCCCGCTGCAACTCGTCGTCGTCAACGGCAGCTTCAGCTTCAACGGCTCCATCGCAAAGTTCGAGGCCAACGGCATGATCCAGGTCGGCTTCAAACCCGGGGAAGGCGAGCAGTTCAGCCCGCTGCTGACGGTCGAGGGATCGGTCAAGTTCGACAAGCTGGTCATCGAGATGAACGGCAAGGTGACCGTCAACGTGTTCAACCTCCAGGTCCCGCTGTTCGACGGGACCTTCAAGTTCGATGTCGGCCAGGCCGCCAGCTCCTTCCTCCAGGAGACCGTCGGATCGCTGCCCACCAAGTACAAGGTGGCGGGAACCGAGATACAGTTGACGCGCCTCGCCCTCGTGAATCCCGGCGGCGGCAGCCTCGCCGATGCCCAGCTCGAAATCGAAGGCAAATTGAAATTTCCCGAGTCGCTGGGCGGAGTGGAGCTGGCCGTGACCGATCCCAACAAGATCGTCATCAGCGCCGCCGGTGTGTCGATCACCGGGGCCGCCCTGAAATTCCCCGACGTCGAATTCAACTTCCTCAACCTGCTCAAGGTGAAGGCGACCGACCTGAGCGTGACCTACACCAGCGATCCGAAGAGCGCCCTGAAGATCCAGGGCAAGGTCAACCTGCCCGACATCTACAATGCCGTCGCCGACTTTGCCGGCGACAACTACATCCAGGTCTCCGAGGGCGGAGTCGAGGTGGTCGGGACGCTCTCGATGGAGAACATCGTCATCGTCGCCAACACCTGGGAGATCAAGACGGCCACGGTCACCATCGACACGACGAAGAACAAGGTCGAGGGCATGGCCACGCTGCTCGTGCCGACGGGCATTGAGGTCACGGCCGGTCTCGGCTTCATCGACGGCGACCTGAATTTCATCAGCCTCGGCGCGGCGGACCTGAACAAGCCGATCGGCTCCACCGGCGCCTTCCTGCAGTCCATCAGCGGCAAGGTCAACAACATCGCTCCGGCGGCGAAGGCCCCGCTCACCTTCAGCGGCGGCGTGGGTCTCACGGCGGGCCCGACCATCACCATCAACGCCCCGTCCTGGGCGGGCGGCCCTTATTCCGGCAGCGCCGTCGAGCTCAACGTCAACGGCAGCATCGACGCCAACCACCTGGAGGCCAACGGCGAACTCAAGATCGTCGGCGGCATCGTCACCGGAACCGCCGGCGCGGAACTGAACTGGAACGAGGGCTACCTCAAGGCCAATGGTTCGCTGAGCGCGCTCGGCGGCGTCATCACCTTCTCCGGCGCCTTCCGCGCGGATTTCAACCTGAACCTCACCCTCTCCGCCACCGCCGCGGTCAATCTTCCCGGCTCCATTCCGATTATCGGCGGAACGGAATTGGGCTCCGGCTCCATGTATCTCCAATACCGGAACAACGGCAGTTCCGCAGACGACTTCGTCGCGGGCTGGGGCAGTCTTACGATCCCGTTGTACGGCAAGGTCACCAAGGGCATCCGCGTCCGGTTTGACGGCAGTTGGGAAACTCTGGGAGCCACAGAGATTGCCGCCATCGCCGGACCGCAGTCGTTCATCAACGTCGGGTCCGTCGAAGGCATCGGATTGCAGACCGTTGTCCCCGGCGCCATGCAGGCGTTCGATGTTCCCTCCGGGACGCCCTACGCGCTCTTTGGCGCCGACTGGGACAACCCCGGCTCCGGCGTTGAAATCCAATTGCTGGCTCCGGACGAGACGCTGTACGACGAGGCCGCCATCGCCGCCGACCCCAACATGGAACTCGCCGCCGGCCTCTCTGACATGAGCGGCCGGACCGTGGTGGTCGTCAATCCCACGCCGGGGACCTGGACCGTCATCGTCCCGGATGTCACCGGCCTCGGCAACGTGAGCTTCTCCGCCCAAACCGAGGCCTCCGGCGCGCCCACGGTCTCGCTGACCGGCCCCGCGGCTGACGCCGTCGTCGCCGTGGGCGACATGGTCGCGATCGATTACACCGCCGCCGATCCCGACGACGCCATGGTGGACATCGCCTTCTACCTCGACACGGACCGCGAGGGCTTTGACGGCCAACTGATCGGCCACGACATGATCGCGCCCGCCGGCGCCGCCACCTACTCCTGGGACACGGCTGGATTTGCCGCGGGAGATTACTTCGTCTATGCGGTGGTCCAGGACGGCGACAATGTCCCCGCCTTCAGCCGCTACTCCCTCGGCCGCGTGCGCGTGGTCGATCCGCAGGCTCCGGGACAGGTCAGGAACCTCGCCGCCGCGTTCGTCGCGTCCGGCGCCGTTCGAGTTTCCTGGGATGCGGTCGCCGGCGCCGATTTCTACCGCATCCGATACACGCCCAACGCCGCGGGGCTGGCCCTGCCGGAGATCTTCGTGACCGACGGCGCGGTGAACTCCGCCGAGATTTCGGGATTGATCGCGGGCGAGACCTACCGCTTCGAGGTCCAGGCCATCAAGAATCCGGATCACGTCGGACTGCCCGGCCGGGTTGTCGGCGTCGCCGGCCCGCGCCCGACCGTTCCACCCGCCGGCGAGGAATGGCCGGTCTTCGCCGATCCGGGAAGCGCCTACACGCGGACGGTCTCCAAGACGGCGGGTGACACGTTGACGCTGCGGACGGCTCCCGCCGGCGCGACGCTCAACACGGACACCGGCCTCTTCGAATGGACCGTTCCTACCGATCGCAAGGGCGCCGCCGAAATCGTGATCGATGTGGCGCACGACGACGGCAGCGTCGATCAGATCCGCCGTATCCTGTTCTCGGATGCGCTTCGGTTCGCCGGCGTCTCCGGGCTCGTCTTCCAGGACGCGGACGGCGACGGCATCGCGGAGTTCGGCGAGGCGGGCACGGACGGCGTGACCGTCGAACTCTGGGACGGCTCCGGACAGGCAAAATTGCTGGACACCGTGACCGGAAGCGGCGGCCGCTTCGCTTTCGACGATGTGACCCCGGGCGATTACAGCCTCCGCGTCACGCTTGAACCGGGTCAGGAAGCCCTGCCCGCCGCGGATCGGGGTCTGGCGTTGGTCGGCGGCGACGCGACCGTCGTGGATTTCGGACTGCGCGCACAACCGGCCGGTCTCAGCGGCGAAGTCTTCAACGATCTGGACGGCAACGGCGTTCGCGGCCCGCAGGAGCCCGGTCTCCCCGGCGTGACGGTTTTCCTCGATCTCAACGGCAACGGCTTGCGCGACGGCGCCGCCCTTCAATTCGCCGGAAGCGGCGCGGCCATCCCCGACCAGGGAACGGTCGAGGCCCCAATCGCGATCGCTGGAGCCCTTGGCACGGTCGGCAGCCTGCGCGTCACGCTCGATATCAACCACGCCTTCTCCGGCGATCTGGACGTCGCCCTCGTCAGTCCTTCCGGAACCGTGGTGGAGCTGTTCTCTGATTTCGGCGCCAGCGCCGCCGGCTTCGTCGACACGACCTTCTCCGACACCGCCACGGTTTCCTTGACGGGCGGATCCGGTTCCTACACCGGCGCGTTCCAACCCGCCTTCCCGCTGGCGGCCTTCCACGGCGAAGACGCGGCCGGCGTCTGGCGGCTGCGGGTGACCGATGACGCGCTTTCCGACACCGGCGCGCTCAACGGCTGGTCCCTCGATCTCCAGGTCGCGGAGCCAGCCGCAACCGCCGACGCCGACGATCCCATGACGACGGAGACGGATGAGACCGGCCGCTACGCCTTCGCTTCCCTGCCGGCCGGCTCCTATCGCGTGGCGGTCGCGCCGCAGGCCGGCTTCCGGACCACCGCGCCCGATCCCGCGACCTCCGGAGCCGCGCATACCGTCAGCCTCGCCGCCGGCGATTCGGCGGGCGCGCTCGATTTCGGGTTGATCGCGCTTTCCGACGGAGTGCGCCCGACCGTGCTCAGCTCCGGCGTCAACCAGGGCGGCGTCCAACGCTCGCGCGTGACCGGGCTCATCGTGGACTTCGACGAGGACGTCTCCCTCGGCCTGGACGCCGCCGACTTCGCCCTGGTCAACCTCACCGCCGGCCGCGCGATTCCGGCCGAACATCTGGGCCTCGCCTTCGACGCCCACACCGGCCGCGCGACCCTTACCTTCGTCGGCGAGGCCGAACAACGCCTCGCCGACGGGGAATACCGGCTGACAGTACTCGCCAACGGCTTCACCGATCTCGGCGGCAATCACCCAGCAGCCGATCACGTCTTCGACTTCCACGTTCTCTCCGGCGACGCCGACGGCGACCGCGCCACCAATGACTTCGACCTCTACCGCGTCTGGCGCAACCAGTTGAAGCCCGCCGAACAGCGCGACCTGAACGACGATCTCAACGGCGACGGCCAGGTCGACAACGCCGACGTCGCGGTCGTCCGTTCCAACTATCTCCATCGGATCAATCCCGTCGCTCCGATGAACGCGAACCCGACGCCGGGAATCACAATCGGGCTCTTTGACGTCCGACTGCAGAACAGCGGCCCCGCCGAGATCGAACTGTTTGCCTCGGGTAACTCGCAGGACAATCTGGACTGGTTCGCTGCCGACAACGACGACCTTGATGAAGAATCGATTCTCCAGCTGCGTTAAGGCCGCTCTCGCGCTTCTCCTGGCCCTGACACTCGGCGCCGCCGGCGCCCGGGCGCAGGTCGTGAACGTGACGGCCTCCCTGGACGATCCGCAGATCGCGGTCGGCCAGACGACCACGCTGCGGGTCTTCGCCCAGATCCGGACGGAAGACCAGGCGACAACCGACCGCATCTTCTCCTGGTATGTCGATCTGCTGAACGGCGTCACGGCCACGGCCACGGCCGACTACGCCGCGCTCACGCGCACAGCTTCCGACCAGGAACCGGCGACCTCCGCCTCCGGCGCGACCTCCGGAGCAAATCGGACGGGCATCCACGACACCTTCCTCGACCGGCCCGACGCCGGCCGCCTGCAGCCCGTCGAGCTTTTCGCCGTCCCCGTGACCGCGCTGGCGGCGGGCCAGGTGGAATTCCAGGTCCGCGCCGGAACGGGACTGGACCTCACGGACTTCCTGGTCGTCCCGGCGGACGGCGGGGCAACGCCCCTGACCGGCGGCGACTACACCGCCGCGAAGGTCACGCTGACCGTCATGGCGCCCACGGTCACCCTGGCCATCGCGCCCGCGGCGGTCGATCAATTTACGCTCAGCTTCACCCCGCTCGCCGGCCACGACCACACCGTCCAGGCGAACCCGGATCCGACGAACGCCGCCGGCTGGACCGACCTCCCCGGCGCCCCGCACAACTCCGGCTCCGTCAACGTGACCAACGACGGCGGAAACCGATTCTACCGCATCCGCGCCACACCGTCCGGCTGACGGGCGCAGGGCATGACATGTGTCTTTGTCCTCCTGACACCGAGGCCCGGAGGGCGGGAGGGACAAATTGTCCTCAATGAGCCGACGTGAGCATGTCCAGGAGCGGCTCACTGGGGACAGTTCACCCCACCATTGAAGCAAACGCAGCGCCGCGCATGGTCCGCGGGCGCCCGGACTTTCATTGAGCTGGAAAAGGTCCGTTGACAGACCAAGGAACAGGATCACCGAAGCGGAGCGCCGACCGCCTGGAGCGGGTGCTGAAGAACTGTAGCCGTCTTGCGTCCCTTCAGGACTTTGAAATGGGACGGCTCGGCGAGCCTACCAATCCCGGTAGGGGAGCCTCGCCGAAGGCTCCCCACTTCGAAACCCGAAAAGGACTGCACAACTTCGGCCATGACAATTCTTAAACCGCTCAGGCCTCGCAGACCTCCCGGACAACCTCCCGCCACTGCTTGGCGAAACGTTCCGGGGTGAAGGCTTTCGCGAAGTCCAGACCGCGCTCCCTGAGTTCGTCGCGCCGTTCCAGCGCCTCCTCCACGCGTTGGAGCAGGTCTTCCGGCGAATCGCAGAGCAGTTGCCCGGCGCCGCGGATCAGCTCACCCAGGCCGCCGCGGTCGGAGCCGACCACCGGACCGCCGCACAGGAGGGCCTCGTGGGCCGCGCGGGTCCACCCCTCGTTGAAGCGCGGCATGAAGACCGCGACGTCCGCCGCCCGCAGCAGGTCAAAGTAATCGCCGTCGCCCGCCGCGCGATGATCGTGATCGACCTCGCAGTCGCGCCTTCCGGTGGTGAACACGTGGAAGCGGTCGCGCGGCAGCCGTTCGAGCGCGTGGCGGAACCCCTTGCCCACGCAGGCCTGGCCGGCGTAGACGACGATCTTGTCCTCCGGCAAACCCAACTCCCTCCGGGAAGGCGGGTCCGTTCGGGAGAGGATGCCGGCGACATCATACGCGCAGGGAATGACGCGGATGCGCTCAGCGGGCATATGCGCGGCCAGAAGGTCCTTCCAGAAGTCCGCAATCGCGATCACCCGGTCGAACTCCTTGAGTTTCCGAAACATGCACGCGTCCACCTGTTCCTGCACGGCGGGCACGGGAGTGTCGCGCGGATCAATGTGGTAGGTGACCAGGATGCGCTTCCGAAACTTCCGCAACGGCAGGCCGCAGAAGAGATGCGTGGGGTCGGTGATGAGCAGGTCGCCGCCGGACAGGTCGAACAGGTTCTGCCAGAGATACCGCAGCTTCTTGCAGCGCAGCAGACGCGGCCGCCGGGGGTTGGTCAGGGCGCGACGCAGATCCACGACGGGCTCGAGCGCATCGAACATCATCCGTTCGTAGGCCTGCGCTCCCGTCGGAATGTTGGCGAGGGGATCAGGAAAGCGGACCACACAGGTCGGCCGTCCCGATTCAACGCCCATTCCTTCGTCCGCTCACAGCCTGGCCTTGCCGGACCTCCCGCTCACTTCTTGGTCGGAGCCGAAGGCGCGGGCGGGCGGGTCTTGGGAAGGTACTTCAGGATCGTCTGCTGCTTGAGGTACCAGTCGCGCAGGGGACGCGAGAGCATGGAGTCGCTGAAGGACTTCAGGTTCGCGCTGTTGAGCATGGCGTCGATGTCGCCCTTGAGCGCGTCGTGAATGGAACTCTTGGCCTCCTTGGACCAGCCGGCGAAGGAGCCGACAGTGTCCACCAGCATCCGGGCCGCGGCCTGCCGGGTTTCGAGATCGTACTGGTAATCCGTCACCGTGACCATGCCCTTGTTCAGCTTGCCGCTGATGGTCTTGTCCTTGTCCTTGGTCGTGATGACAAACTTCGCCAGGTCGATGAGGCGTTTCTCCAGCTGAGCGATGACGTCATCTTCGGCGGCATTGCCCAGGGCTTCCACGCCAAGGTCGCGGTTCGCGCGCTCCCAGGCCTGGACGATCTGCTTGAGCAGTTCCTTCTCCAACTCCTCGAAGAGCTTCTTCCCCCGCTTCAGGATCAGCTCCTTCTCCTTCTTGGTGAAGCTGTGCTTCTTGTCGTCGAGGCCGACGAATTCCTTGTAGCCGTCCGATTCCAGCAGCTTGCTGAGCCGCTCGTGCAGCTTCTTGGCATCGACCTTCTGCGCGAGCTCGATTCCCTTCAGTTTGGGCGCGGCGCCAAGCTTGAGGTCGGTGGGCAGGTAGGCGAAGAAGGCGTTGTCCACGCCGCCGAGCGTGGCGACCTGATTGGTCAGGCTGTCCCAGTGGGCCTTGACGCGATCCTCCTTGTTCAGGCTGCCAACGTAGGCAAACGCGTTCTCAACCTTGAGCGAACGGGAGCTGGAGCGCAGCCAGCGTAGCATGCCCTGATACTCGCCGCGGATGGCATAGGCGTAGCTCGACGGCGAGAGGTTGACCGCCTCAAGCGGCTCCTTGTCGCGTGGGTCGCGCGGAGCCTTCGCGGCGATGAAAGCCTCGATCACCTTGTTCGGGATGTTCCCGATCGCCGCCTCGATCTCCGCGTAGCCTCCGAGCAAAGGTTCGACGCCGTAGTCGAAGACCGTCACGTCATCGTAGGTCCAGGTGTCATCGTCCGTGGCGAAGAGGAGTTTCTTTTCACGGGCCTCGGTCTTGTCGAAATAGCCCCACTGAATGGCGGCCTTGTCATGCGGCAGGACGGTGTCGGTCGTGCGCATCTTCCAGCCAACGAACACCGAGCCCTTGAAGACCGTGTATTCCATCGTGGAGTTGCTGCTGAGCTTGTCCTTGTATTTTGAAAGGTCCTCGCCCGCGACGTAGGCGCGAAAGAACTCGTCCAACTCCTTGTGGCTCAGCGTCGCCTCCAGGCTGCCGGCGAAGTTGTGGCGCAGGCCGAGCACGTGCCCGACCTCGTGGGCGACCACCTCGCGCACGTAGTCCTGCGACGCCTTCAGCACGGCCTCGTCCGTCAGCTCGTCGCTGGCGAGCAGCTCCGCGAGGCCGGCCGCGTAGCGCCGCGCGAATTCGCGCCGATCGACCCGGCAGACGGACGATGCGGGAAACAACGGGTTTTCGTGCCCGTGATCGTGCGCGTCTTCCTTGTTCTCTCCGCCCTTGTCGTCTCCCTTGTCGTCCTTCTTTTCCTTCTGCTCCTTGTCGGCGATCTCCTGCATGGCGCGGAGCAGGCGGCGCGCGCGGGCCTTGCCGCTGATGGCGAATACGCTGGTCATGTAGGCCTGGCCGCGACGGGACTCGCCGGTGCGGGGATCCACCAGGATGTCGGCGTAGGCGAAACCGGCGCTGTCCCAGGGCACCCACTGCACGAGGTTGCGTCCCGCATCCGGCGCCGTGACCTTCTCGGGAGCCTTCTCGGCGACGATGACGTCCTTCCCGAAGGCGCGGTTCCAGTAGAGGATGCCGCCCTTGACCGCGGCCTCGTATTCCGGCGGGGTGTTGGCGCTGTAGTAGAACTTGATCGGCCCGTTGAGGTCCCAGCGGGCGATCTTCGAGACCGTGCGACCGGAATTGAGTTCCAACTGCGGCTGCGTGGCGAAGAAGCGCAGGTAGCGCGAATCCATCAGGGTGTTCTCCTTCGCCTTGAACCGTTTCGCGACGTAGGGGGAAATGAAATAACGGATTTCAAAGCGGGCCTCCTCGTTCTGGCTCCATTCGCGGTCGCGCACCTGGGCGCTCTGCCGGATGGCGAGCCGCGCGCCCTCGCGCTTCACCGAGAACACCCGGCTCAGGGTCAGCTCCGCCACCGAGTCCCGCCGGCGCGAGCTGAACCGCTCGGATGAGGCGTACCAGATGTCGCTGAACACGCGGCGCATGCCCTTGTTGAAATCGATGGTCACGGACTGCTCGTCCTGCGCCGCGATCGGGAAGGTGGTGATCAGGCGGCGGGCGGGCAGGTCGTCCGTGACAACGAGCCCCTTGGTGGACTCGTAGAGATCGACGCCGTCATGGAACAGCTCAAAGCGCACGATCTTGCCCGCGAGGCCGGTGCTGGTCGCGGCCTCGGATTGCGGGATGACGGAGCCGGACATGAGGTACTCGCGACCAAAGGCCGCCCGCGGGATCTTGACCTGGGAGTTCTTGGCGGCGACGAGCGGCGGCGTGGCGCGCTTCCGCCCCTTGGCCTGGCCTTTGCCCTTCCCTTTCTTCTTCGGGGCAGACTTGGCCTTGGGCTTCGCCTTGTCCTTGGCGGCGGCCGGAACGGGCGCCGCCTTTGCCTCAGGACTCGCTGGCGGCGCGACCGCAGGGACCGGCGTCACTGCGGGAGCTGCCGGCGTCACTGCGGGAGCTGCCGGCGTCACTGCGGGAGCTGCCGGTGTCACTGCGGGGGCGCCGGCCGGAACCGTTGCGGGCGCGTCCGCCGCATCGAGGATTGCGACGCCGACAAACACGGCGATTGCGACGGCGGGAACGAGGAGGCGCTGGATAAGAAAGGGGAGCTTGCTCATGGGATTCTCAGAGATTGGCGCGGAGTAAACGCAACGGCTCGACGCCGGGCAAACCAAAAACGGAGGGCGCGCCAGCCGACGGGCGCGCCCGACCTGCTGAACGGACCCGCATCCGGAGGAAAAAGCGCGCAAAATGACGATGCCGACAAAGCCCAGCGGCAGGTTTGCCGAGCCGCGGCTTCCATTCACCCGACCACTTTCTTCACCCGACCACTTTCTTCACCCGTTCAAGCCCGAGCTTGAGCACCTCCAGCGGGTCCTGCTTCCACAGGTCCGGATTGAACAACTCCAGGCTGACGCAACCCTCGTAGCCCTTCTCCTTCAGCAGCTGGATCTCGGCCTTCAGGTCGCAGACGCCGTCGCCGACCATGACGCGGTCGGCGTCGATCTGCTGCATCTGGGGTCGGTTCTTGGCGGCGTCGTCAATGTGGTAGTGGGCAATCTTGTCGCCGGGGATGGCGACCATGTCCTCGAGCGTGGAGGCGCTGTTCCAGTTGTGGAACGCGTCAAGGATGATGGTGGCGTCGGGATCGTTGGCGTTCTGGACGACCTGCCAGGCCTGCTTGGTGCGGAAGACGGACTTGAAGAAGCTGATGTATTCGAACGTGGGTTTGACGCCGGCGGCGCGGCCGATCTCCAGCAGATCCCGGTAACGCGCGGTGATCTGCTCGATCGAGCAGGGCATGAAGGCCGGGGTGGCCACAATGTAGGGGGAGCCGAGTCGCGCGGCCAGCTCCATGCGGCGCTTCGCCTCGTCGAGCTGGATGTTGTATTCGAAGCCCTCGGCCTCGGCCCAACCACGCATGGCGATCATGCAGGGCACGAACAGACCGGTCGCCTCCAGCTCCTTCTCGATGTCCGAAACCTCGCCGCCCTGGCCGATGTACTCATAGATGTCGTTGATCCAGAGCTCGACGCCGTCGTAGCCCGCCTGGGCGGTCAGGCGGATCTTGTCCATCAGCTTCTGCGGTTTGATCGTGCTGGTGTTGAGCGTGATTTTGAAGGACATGGCGGGGCGGGTTCCTGGTTTCGGGTTCGCAGTTCTCGGATTACAGAGGCGGAACGATAGGGGGCGGGACGCGGATTGGCAAACCCGGGGAAGGGTTTCAAAGGGCACGGGCGCGGTTGGGCGGCGGGATTGCCGGGCCCGGTTCACGATTGCCATCGGAATCGCGAACTCCTAGATTGCGGCGATGCCGACGGTGTCCGAACAACTCCGGCAGGGCCGTGAAGCCAAGAACTACACGGTCCACCAGATCGCCGAAATCACGAAGATCAAGACCGAGCACGTTCGCGCCTTGGAAAACGGGAACTTCGAGGTCTTCACCGCGCCCATCTACATCCGCGGGTTCGTGCGCTCCTACGGCAACGCCGTCGGTCTGGATTCCCAGGCATTGATCAAGAATCTCGAGGCCGAGCTCGCGCTCACGGAGAACCTCAGCGGTCCTCCCAGCCTGAGCGGGCCAAAGCGGGGCCCGCTGGACAAGATCATGTATTTCCTGTCGCAGCTGAACTGGCGGGTCGTGCTGCCGCTGGGAGCGGTGGCATTAATCGTCCTGCTGGCCATCTGGGGATTCCGCGCGGCCGAACGTCGGGCCGCCTACGATCCGGCGGCGGAACTGGGGCCCGGCCTCTACCAGACGAATCCCGACACCACCGGCGAAACGCTTCCCATCCCGACCAACACGCCCCCTCCGTCGCGCTGAGCCTTTTCCGGCAGTCGGTCAAAGGCGGCGTGGGGCATCTGGTGTTCAGCAATCGGGATCTCCGACATTTCAGTGGAATACCCTGGCAGACGGGGCGTGAACGGCAGCCGCAATTGACTGGAGTGTGGTTGCTCACTCCAAAACGCTGTCGCGGATTCGCAAGCCCCGCTCATTCCACCGAATACCATTCGAAGGGGCTTCCATTCAAAAGCTGACTCAACCGAGCGCAGCCTGCCCGACACAAAAAAAACGCCGTGACCGAAATCGATCACGGCGTCGGGAAAAACTAGTCGGCGGAATTACTTCTGCATCGCCTCGTAGGCGGCCTTCGCCTTGTCGTACCACATCTTGGCGTTGGCATAGTCCTTGTTCTTGCTGTAGGCGTCGCCCAGATCGTACATGGCGTCCGGATCGTTCTTCGCAGCGGCCGCCTTCAACTCAGCCATCTTTTCTTCGGAAACGGCGGGGCCGCTCGCGCCCGTGCTTGAGCAACCGACGGCCAGCAGGCTCAATCCGCCGGCCAACAGGGTGGTGGCAAAAACTCGTTTCATAACTTTCTCAACACGCGTTTTCATGCGCCGGACAGTAACAGTTCGCCCATTCCATGGCAATGGGGTTGTCCAGATTTTTTGTCGTTTGTCGCGATTCGGCGTAGGAGCAGGAAGGTCTGCGCGCGGAAGGACTGAAGCGGCGGGGCGAACGATCGGCCACGAATTCGTTCTGCTCGTTTTGGAGCGCCTGATGCCCAAGCCCCGACAAGCCCGGCGCGTTCCGCTTCGCTCAGGCCAACCGGAGCCGTCCCGTGCTGTCGCCGAACCTCGGCAGATTCACGCCGACGCGGTCCATCATGGACAGGAACAGGTTGCACATGGGCGTGTCGCGAGGATGCTTTGCATGCACGCCGCCGGTCACGGTCCCGCCGCCTCCGCCGGCCAGCAGGATGGGCAGGTCCTCGTTGTTGTGGCGGTTGCCGTCGCTGATGCCGCTGCCGTAAACGATCATGCTGTTGTCCAGCAGCGAGCCCTCCCCCTCGCGGATCGACCTCATTCGGTTGAGAAAATAGGCGAACTGGGTGCAATGGAAACGGTTGATCCGGGCGATTTTCTGGAGCTTGTCCTGGTCGCCCTGATGATGGGAAAGCGTATGATGCCCCTCGCTGACATTGATCTGCGGATAGGAGCGGTTGCTGCCATCGTGGGCGACCATGAACGTGGCGATCCGTGTGGAATCCGTCTGGAAGGCCAGCGCCATCATGTCGAACATCAGTCGCGAGTGCGTCTGGAAGTCCCCGGGAATGCCGGCGGGTTTCGCATATTTCGGGCGCGGCGGGCCGGACTTCTCGGCGTGTTCCATCCGCAGCTCGAGTTCCCGGACGGAGTCGAGATACTCGTCCACCTTGCGCTGATCCGTGGCTCCCAGGTTGGCCCGCAAGCGCCTGGCGTCCTCCATGACATGATCGAGAATGCTCCGCCGGTCGGCCTCCCGGCGCGCGCGCGCCTCGAAGTCGCCGTCCTCCTGCCCGTCGGAAAAGAGTCGTTCAAAGACGAGGCGCGGATTCACTTCGGGCGGCATGGGAGTGGCTTCTCCCCGCCAGGAGATGCTGTACTGGTAGGCGCAGCTGTAGCCGGAATCGCAGTTGCCCGCCATCCGGCCTTTGTCACAACTCAGTTCCAACGAGGGAAAGCGCGTCTTCCCGTTCAAGGCCCGCGCGGCCGCCTGGTCGATCGACACTCCGATGCGAATATCCGTCCCGGAAGTCTTGTAGGCCTGCCGGCCCGTGAGGAAGGTGGCATTGGCGCGCGCGTGGTCCCCGGGGCCGTCACCATTGGCCCGCGCCTTGTCATGGGTCAATCCGCTCAGGAACTGGATGTCTTTCCGAAAGGGCTCCAACGGCTGCAGGATGTAGGGGAGTTCAAAGCGCCGGCCGGTCGCCGAGGGCGTCCATTGGGCCATGTTCGCGCCGTTGGGCACGTAGACGAACGCCATCCGCAACGGCGGCTTGGAGGCGGCCTTCCCCGCCGCGCCGACGGCGTTCTCCGGCAGCATCGCCTCCAGCAACGGCAGGGACATGGCCGCCCCGGCCCCGCGCAGGAAGGCGCGGCGCGGCAGCAGCCACTTGTTGGTCGAAAACGAGGGACAGTGCATACGTAGCCAATCAAACTAGTTTGCCTCGCGCGGAACGCAAGCGGCATTCGCGGGAGCAAAGCGCCACACACCGCCATTTCGAGATTTGACCGCCTCCGGGAGGTTGCCTACATTCGCCGCCTTTTACCCATGAAAATCCTCGTTTGCGATCCTGTTTCACCCAAAGGCATCGAGCTGTTCAGGCAGAGCCCGGAGTTTGACGTCGTCGTCCTCGACGAGCGCCCCTCCGAAGACGATCTGGTCGGCCTCGCCGCGGACGCCGCGGCCATCGTCGTGCGCTCCGAGACGAAGATCACGGCCCGGGTGATGGACGCCGCGAAGGCGCTCAAGGTCGTCGGCCGCGCCGGCGTGGGCGTGGACAACATTGATGTCCCCGCCGCCACCGAGCGTGGGATCGTGGTGATGAACACGCCCGGCGGAAACACCATCTCCACCGCCGAACTCACCTTCTCCATGCTCATGTCGCTCGCCCGCAAGATCCCGCAGGCGCACATGTCGATGAAGAACGGGGAATGGAACCGCAAGGCCTTCAAAGGCCAGGAGCTCTACGAGAAGACCCTGGGCGTCCTGGGCATGGGCCGGATCGGCGGAGAGGTCGCCAAACGCGCGATCGCCTTCGGCATGGATGTCGTTGCCTACGACCCCTACATGTCCAAGGCCCGGGCGAAGGAACTGGGCGTCGAACTGGTGGACAACCTGGAGGACGTCTTCCCCCAGGCCGACTTCATCACGGTGCACATGCCGCTGACCGATGAGACCCGCGGCATGCTGAACGCCGGAGCCTTCGCCAAGATGAAGAAGGGCGTGAAGCTCCTCAACTGCGCCCGCGGCGGCATCATCGAAGAGACCGACCTGGTCGAGTCGATCGCCGGCGGACACGTTGCCGGCGCCGCCCTGGACGTCTACGAGACCGAGCCGCTCCCGGCGGACTCGCCGTTGCGCGGCGTTCCCGAGATCGTCATGACCCCGCACCTGGGAGCCAGCACGGCCGAGGCGCAGGAGAACGTCGGCATCGAGGTCGCCGAGACCATCTCTGAATACCTGCTCACCGGCTCGGTGCGCAACGGCATCAACATGCCGAACCTGGACGAGAAGACCTACGCGCGGGTCAAACCCTACCTCACCCTCGGCGAGAAGCTGGGCCGTGTGCTCGCGCAGATCGCGCCCAAGCGCAATGACCGCCTCGTCATCACCTTCGGCGGCAGCATCGCCGAGGCGCCCGGAGATCCCATCACGCGCTACGTGCTCAAGGGCTTTCTCGAATGCGCGGGCGGGAAGGATGTCAACCAGGTCAATGTCCGCTCGCTCGCCAACGGCCTGGGCCTGCTGGTCGAGGAGGTGAAGTCGAACGAGAAGACCTACTTCCACGAATGGCTGCACGTCGCCGCCCACTCGGGCGACGAAAAGCACTCCGTGTCCGGCATCTGCTTCGGCGCGCAGCACGAGCCGCGGATCGAGCGCATGAACAGCCAGTGGCTGGAGTTCGTGCCCGAGGGCGTGCTGCTCATCCTGGAGAACAAGGACAAGCCGGGCCTCGTCGGCCACCTGGGCACGATGCTCGGCGAGCACGGCATCAACATCGCCAACATGAGCCTCAGCCGCAGCGAAGGCGCCGGAACCGCGCTCTGCGCCCTGAACCTCGACACCGAACCGCCGCAGGAACTCGTCGATGCGCTGGAGGCCGATCCGGACCTCGCCAACGTGCGCGTCGTGCGGCTTTGAGCGCGTCGCCGTCAAAACCACGTCCAACACCATCATGAAGCCCCGCATCGCCCCCATCCTCGCCGCCGGAGCCGTCCTGCTGGCGCCCTTCACTTCTGCCGCCGCGGAAAGCGGCAGCCTCTTCGGAGACCGCATTGTCGCCAAAGGCAACGGCTTTGAAGTGAAGAAGCAGGACGTGGACCTGGCGGTGCTCGAATACAAGGCCAACCTCGCCGCCAGCGGGCAGTCCGTGCCGACCTCCCAAAGCGACGAGGTGCGCGCCAAGATCCGGGACCGCATCGTGGCGCTGCAGGTGGTGCTGGGCATGGCGACCGAAACCGACCGCAAGGCCGGACTGGATGTCGCGGAGAAATTCATCAAGGCCGCCCGGGAAGAGTCGAAGTCCGAAGCGGAGTACAAGCGCAAGCTCATGACCCGGGGCTTCACCGTTGAACGCTGGGAGGCGCAGATCCGCGACAAGGAGGTCTCCAACGTCGTGCTTGAGCGCGTCCTGCGCTCCAAGATGAGCGTCACGGACGCCGAGGTGAAGGATTACTACGACGAGCATCCCGAGGAATTCCAGAAGCCCGAACTGCTGCGCGCCGCCCACATCCTGCTCAGCACGATGGACATGAAGACCCGCCGAGCGGTCTCCGATGATGAGAAGACGCGCAAGAAGCGCATCGCCGAGAAACTGCTGGAGCGCGCGCGCAAGGGCGAGGACTTCGGGAAGCTGGCGAAGGAGTTTTCGGAGGACCCGGGCAGCAAGGACAACGGCGGCGAGTACGTCTTCCCGCGGGGCCGCATGGTGCCGCAGTTCGAGGCTGCAGCGTTCGCCCTGAACACCGGGGAGATCAGCGACATCGTGGAAACCCAGTTCGGCTTCCACATCATCAAGTCGCTGGAGCGCATGCCGGCCTCCAAGGTCCCGCTGGCCGAGGTCGCGGAAAACCTCCGCGAGGGCCTCAAGCAGAAGAAATTCCAGGACGCCCTCCCCGCCTTCCTCGAATCCGAGAAGAAGCTCGCCGGGGTCGAAATCCTCGAATAAGGACCGCGGATCGCGCGGGGCTTGGAGTCAGCGTGGACGGGGCCGCCATTCGCGCTGGAGGAGCGTCAAGAAGGTAGCCGGTCGGTGGAAGGCGCGAAGCGCCTGGAACCACCGGACAAGACATCCACACGCCTTCGCGCCCCGGAAGGGGCGGCCCGAAACGCGTCAAACAAGGACCTGCGCCTCGAATCGGATCGAAGGGGCTGGTTCTGGCGCCCCGCCGGGGCGCATCCTGACCCGCTCGATTTCCGGTGGTTCCGATCGCGCCGCGACCTTCACCAACCGGCTACCTTCGAACGATCCCTCCGGGACCGAAAAACCGCGCGGCGGGAGTTGTTGCCTGTGTCCAAGCGCGTTCAAGGCCGCCCTGACCGCGCTACTCGCGATCCCCCTTGTATTCCCATTCCTCCCCGAAGAAGCCCGCATTGGCGATGCCGCCGGGCGCGCGCGAGCTGACGGGTTTGGAGATGTCGATAACAGCCCAGTCCGGAAGCTTGGGGACCTGGCGGGCGTTGTTCAGATAGTCGTATTCGCGGTAGGTGAAGCCGCTGTTCAGGACGACGTAGCGGTCCCGGTTCAACGGATTCGGATACACCATGCTCAGCGCGTGGGTCTTGCCGTCGAGGCGTTTGTCCCCAGCCACGATGTCACCTGAAGTCCAACGGATGGGGAGGGCGTCGAGAATCTTGGTGAGGACGCGGTTGCTGGCGGGATCGCCGAAGAGGATGAGGTTGCTGTCCGCGATGTCGGCCGCGGTGACGTCCACATCGTCCTTCACGCGGGCCTCGCCGCGGAACTGGCGGCGCCAGTGTTCGATGGCATGCTCCTGCTCGCCCTTCGCCCACTCGGCGACCTTGGGGAACCACGGTTTGTGGGTCGGGCGCACGATGAGGAACGAATCCATGAACGCGTCATCGATCGGTCCCTGAAGACCGTGACGCTTGCGAAGGCTTTTGTCGGGGGTATCGTTCGAGACCTGCCAGCCATCCTTGGTCTTGCGCAAACGAACGTTCCAGGAGCGGTCCGACTTCACCCGGGGCGCCTCAGCCAAGTGCTGGCCGTCGATGGCGAGGTTCACCGCCTGCGTGTTGTCCATCGGGCAGTCGCCGGCGGCCATGTCGAGCGTCAGCGCGGAGACATTGGTCGTCGTCACGCTGACAAAGTTGTTCCGCCCGATCTCGGCCTCGACCCGCGCGCGCTCCCAATGCTCCTCCATGCCGTCCACGGTGACCCAGTGCAGGCGGTTGTAACGGAGCGTCCAGGTGGTGAAGCGGATCTTGGCAGGCGCGCGATCCCGGCCGTTCCTGGCGAGGCTCGCCAACCGCTCCTCGATCTCGACCTTGGAATCGGGGTGCAACTTGTGCGCCATGCCCGGACCGATGATGTGCAGCAGGTCGATGCCCTCCTCCGCCAGGTATTTCTCCATGATGTCGGCCGCCTGCTTCTGGCGGTCCACCTCGCCGCTGTAGGCGACAGTCGGGCAGTTGAAGAGGTTCACGGCCCAGTCCGTGCAGTCGTAGAGATGCCAGAGTTTCTTCTCATACCAGGTCGGATTCAGCGTCTCCTGCTGGAAGGTGCGGAGAAACTCCGGCGTCTCGGAAAAACCCGCGCCCGGATTCGCCGCAAACCAGCGATCCGCGTAATGCACCGCAAACTGCCAGCACGCCGCGCCGCCCATCGAAAAGCCGCGCACCGCGATCCGGTCGTCGTCGATCGGATAGGTCTTCTTCGCGTGTTCCAGCGCCTCGAACAGGTCGACCTCGCCCGCGAACTTGTTCGCATTCGAATAGCGGCCGTAGGGATGCAGGACAAAGGTGTCCGCCGGCGCGTATTGCCCGACCGTTCGCTGGCGGCCGTTGATGAAGCTCAGCTCGCTCAAGGTCTCGCCGCGGCCGTGGAACCAGAAGTCCAGCCGGTGTTTCATCGCGCCGCCGGGAGTCCAGGTCTCCGGCACGACCATGCCGTAGGGCTGAACGGAGCGGTCGATCTTCGAGCGGTAGCCGCGCACAACCAGTCCCTTGCGCGTCAGCCAGGGGGCTTGGCCGTTCTCCAGTTGCCCCGCGCGCTCAATGCCGTCGCGCAGCAGGTCTTTCCCCGCCTGGATCTCGTTGGCCCGGAAGAACTCGTCGTAGGTCAGCGCCGACCAGACCGCGCGGTGGTAGACCTCCACGTCGGGCAGCAGTTCAAGCAGCCCGGGCTTCGACTTGAGTGACTTCCGCAGCCCCTCGATCTTTGCGCCGAGCAGCGCGATGCCATCCTCCAGCGCCTTGCGGTCCTCCTTCGCTACGGGTACGCCGGGTTTCGGGATGCGGCGAACGTTCTCGGCGACGTTGTCCGCCGGGCCGTCGGCCAAAGCAGGGATGAGTGAAAAGGCAACGAGCAGAAGGGACAAGCAGGAGCGATTCATGACGGCGGATTAAGCGGACGAAGCGCCCGGCATTCAAGCAGCAATGGGCGGGAGGCCCGCAAGCGGACGAACGTCGGAATTCTGAGGCAACAGTGTTACTCTGCGACATTTCGGGCCGTCCGTATGAGACTTGAAGCGGGACGCCTTCGGCGAGGCGTCCCTACGGTGTCAAGGCAGGGACCTTTCGCCGAAAGGTCCCATTTCAATGCTCTGAAAGAGTGAAACACCTGACGCTGAACGCCGCTTATCCTGCCGCTTCGGACAGCCGCCAGTCTGACAACGCATCGCCCGATCGATTGATCACCGGGACTGCATATGTGACGCGTGCTCCCGGCAAACAAGGAAGCCAACGCGCCAATCGTTGCCTTGCCATCGCTGACGACGCTTTCGAAGGTGTCGGCGTGAATTTGGAGAGTCTTCCTCGGTTCGTCGCGACGCTGGCGGCCCTCGGTTTGGCGGGCGAGTCGGGAATGCCGCGAGCATCCGGCGCGGAATAATCACGGCTTTGGGGCAAGGCCGGCGAGCTTTGGAAGCCGGACAGCCGGCTGCCGGACTTTTCCTACGCGGGCTACCGTCGCGGCGAGGCCGACATTCCGCGCCGGGGCATGGATGTCTCGGTGAAGGATTTCGGCGCCCGGGGCGACGGGCGGACCGACGACACCGCCGCGTTCCAGCGGGCGGTGAAGGAAGCCGCGGGCAAGGTGATCTACGTCCCTGCCGGAACCTATCGGATCACGGATTTCGTCACGCTCGCGGCCAGCAACACCGTGTTGCGCGGCGCGGGCCCAACCAAGGCGGTCCTCGTCTTCCCCACGCCGCTCAACACGATCAAGCCCAACTGGGGCGCCACCACCACCGGGAAGCGGACCTCGAACTACTCCTGGTCCGGCGGCTTCATCCGGATCGAGGGGCGCATGTCCACGAAACGGCTGGCGGAGGTCGTCGCGCCGGCTCCACGCGGAGCGCAGGCGCTCGTCGTCTCCGATGTCGGCCGTTTCGAGGTCGGCGGCGACTACGTCCTACAGCAGCAGGATCCGACCGACCGCAGCCTGACGAAGCATCTCTACGCCGGCAACACCGGCCCCATCGACAACCTGAAGAACGTCCGCGAGTCGTTTGTCTTCCGCGTGACGGTAATCGACGCCGCCGCAAAGCGCGTCTCTTTCGATCGGCCCTTGCGGACGGACGTCCGCCGCGAATGGAAGCCGCAGTTGTTCCCGGCGGAAAGCAGCGTCGAGGAATGCGGGATCGAGGAACTGGGCTTCGCCTTTCCGAACACGCCCTACAAGGGCCATTTCACCGAGTTGGGCTACAACGCCGTGGAATTGCGGAGCGTGCGTAACTGCTGGGTCAGGGACATCCGCATCCACAACTCCGACAGCGGAATCCACCTCAGCGGCTGGAACAACACGCTGCGGGAGATCCACATCACCTCGGACCGCGCGGTGGAGAAATCCCGCAAGGCCACCGGCCACCATGGCGTCACGTTGGGCGGACAGGACAACCTCCTGACGAAGTTCCGCTACGAGACACGCTTCATGCACGGTATCACCCTGACACGCGGTTCGGCGGGCAACGTCGCCTCCATCGGCATCGGTCCGGACCTGTCCTTCGATCACCATCGCTACGCGCCGCACTCGAACCTGTTCACCGACATTTATCTGGGCGAAGGAACGCGCATGTTCCAATGCGGCGGCGGCGCGAAGCTCGGCCTGCACAGCGCAGCGCACGAGACCTTCTGGGGCATCCGCGCGCGCAGACCCCAATCCTGGCCCAAGGGCTTCGGTCCGGACCTGATGAACCTCGTCGGTGTCCAACCGACCGGCCGATCCACCCTGGACGCCAACGGCCGTTGGTTTGAGGCGATCGATCCAAACAAGCTACAGCCCCGCAACCTTCACCAGGCGCAGTTGGACCAGAGATTGAAGTCGACGGGGAAGTGACGGAGTCAACTCAAGGAGCGGCGACATTCCTGTCGCCGTGGCCCGCAAGGATCAGAAAACGCGCCTGAGACCCGAACGCGCGAAGAGGTAATCCACACGCCGGCGGGGCGAAGCTCCCGTTGAGCCGGGCCTTCGATGTGGAGACGCGTCGGGCATCGCGAGCCGCGTGGCGCTCGTCGCGCAGCAACATGTCGAAATCAGCCTGTTGGTTCCGACGCTCGGCTCAGCGGGAGCTTCCCCCTCACCGGCTCGCGGAAAACGCTCCGGCTCAGGTCTCTTTCCAGTCTTCCGGGCGGGGAACCTTGAACTGGCCGTTTTCGTCCGGTTTCACCGGGACCTCGCTCTTGTAGTCCAGCTCGTCGTGGTAGTCGAAGAACTGGAAGTCGGAAGCGAGCATCTCGTCCCAGGTGACCTCGACACCGGTGTGGGTCGCGGCCCGGCCCATGAGGGTGGCGTAGTCGGAATAGACCGCGCGCCGGCCCTCGTTGTGGGGACGGTCCTTGCGGATACTCTCGATGAAGTCGTTCCACTCGTACTGCCAGGGCGGCAGCGCGTCGTCCGTCGGCGTCCACTCGACGTTGGGCCGGCTGATACGCTGGTCCTTGAAGAGATGCACGGTGGCCTTGTGGACGAGACCGGAGAACTGGGCCGCCTTCTTCGTGCCGTGGAGGAAGGTGGTGAAGTCCGTGCGCGCCTTGTTCTGGCGACGGAAGCCGCAGAGGGCCTTCGTGCCGTCGGCGAAGGTGTATTCCATGGAGTAGACGTCGAGGTTCTGACCGCAGTCCGTGCTGCCAACCTCGCGAGCGCCCATGGCAATGCAGGACACCGGCCACGAGTCCTTGATCCAGCAGCATTCATCGATCTGGTGGATCAGGTTGTCGACCATGTGGCCGGAGCCGACCCAGAGGAGGTGAATCTTGCCGAACTTGATCTGCTCGGTGAGCTGGTGGCCCTTTTCGCCCTGCGACGACATCCAACGGCGGCCGCCGAGCCGGTTGGCTCGGATGAGCTGGATGTCGCCGAGTTCGCCGTTGCGGATCTTCTCGATCATCGCCATGCGGGCGGGGGAGTGGCGGCATTGCAGGCCGGCCGCGATCTTGACGCCCTTCTTCTCCGCCAGTTCGGCGGCGTGAAGCATCCGCTTCAAGCCGCCGGGATCGGAGGCGAAGGGTTTTTCCATGAAGACGTTCACGCCCTTCTTGACCGCGTATTCCACGTGGGTGGGGCGAATGTAGGCGCGGGTGGTGCACATGGCGATGTCGCCGGGGCGCAGGGTGTCGATGGCGGCCTTGTAGGCGTCAAAACCCGTGAAGCGCATCCCGAGCGAGACGTCGATCCGGTCGCCGAGCGCCTTGCGCAGAGCCTTGTGCTTGGCCTCCATCGGTTCAGGATAAAGGTCCGCCATGGCGTGCAGCTTGACCTGCTCGTTGCCCGGCACGGAAAGGGCGTTGACGACCGCGCCGGCGCCGCGGTTGCCGCAGCCGATGAAAGCGAGACGGATGTCGTTGTCGTCCGCCGCGAAGACATTTCGCGGGAGGCTGGCCAGGAGGGCGGAGGTGGCGCTGACGGCGCCGGTCTTCTTGAGAAACTGGCGGCGGTTCGATTTGGTGGGTTCGGGGGATGTCTTCATTTCGCCTTTCGGTGTTCAGAATCGACGCCGACAACCGCAGGTCCATTCGCCGCAAGAGCGGACAGATTCCATGCCGGCCATTCGACTTCCTTTGTTTGAACGCGATTCCGGCTTTGAAACCTCCCGAAAGTTGCCCGGAGCCGCCCCCAATTGGCGTTGAGCGGATTCGTCCCCGCGCATGGCCTCGATTGGCGTCCGCCAGCGCGACAGGTTGTTTCGCCCGGAACACCCCCTCCGCCTCCCTGCAAGACAGCAATATCCCCGCGCACCCGACGCCTTTTCCCAGACTTGATGTTTACATTTAAATTGAACGTACGTGCTTTTTACATGTAGACATCAGGATCGCGGTTGGATGGGCGAGGAGGGTGGAGGCGCTACATGAGGAAGGCCGGCAGGCTCCAGAAAGCGTCTGTAAAGGCGTTTCGATATCCGCAGGGAATCCGAGTCCACGATCCAGATTCAAGCCGTTTCGCCAGCCCCTGCTCCTTCCAGCATCGCCAGGAACTCCGCTTCATCGAGGATCCTCACCCCGAGTTTTTCGGCCTTGGCGAGCTTGGAGCCGGCCTCCTCGCCGGCGAGGACGAAGTCGGTCTTCTTGCTGACGCTGGAGCTGCACTTGCCGCCGGCGGCCTCGATCTTCGCGGAAGCCTCACTGCGGGTCAGGGTCGGCAATGTGCCCGTGAGGACGAACACCTTGCCCGCGAAGAGACCGCCAGCCCCGCCCTCTTGATAAAGTGAGGATTCGAAGTTCAGGTCCGCTGCGCGCAGGCGCCGGATCAGCTCCTTGTTCCGCGCGTCGCCCCACCATTTCTGGATGCTCCGGGCGATCGTCTCGCCAATGTCTTCGACCGCCGTCAGTTCCTCCAGCTTTGCGGCAAAGATGTCGTCAAGCCGCTTGAAACTCCGCGCCAGCGTCTTGGCGACGCCCGCGCCGACATGCAGGATGCCGAGGCCGAAGAGGACCTTCCACATGTCCTGCTTCCTGCTGGCTTCCAGGCCGTCGAGGAAGTTCTTCGCCGATTTCTCGGCCATGCGCTCGAGGCTCGCCACCTCGTCGAGGGAAACGTCGTAGAGGTCCGCCACATTGTCCGCCAGGCCGCGGGCGACAAGTTGGGCGACAAGAACCTCGCCGCCGCCCTCGATGTCCATTGCCCCGCGCGAACACCAGTGTTCCAACCGACCGCGGATCTTGGCGGGACAGTCGGGATTCACGCAGCGCCAGTCGACGTTCTCTCCGCCCTCCTCGTCGCCGGAGGCCTTGGACGCCTGCGAGCCGCATTCGGGGCACTGCGTCGGAAAGACGAACTCCGCGGCGTCGGCCGGGCGTTTCTCCATCACCACGCGCACGACAGCGGGAATGATCTCGCCCGCCTTCTCGATCACCACAGTATCGCCCACGCGGACGTCCTTGCGGCGAATCTCATCCTCGTTGTGCAGGGTCGCGCGGCTGACGGTGGTGCCGGCGACGAGGACGGGCTCCAGTTCGGCGACGGGCGTCAGCTTGCCGGTGCGCCCGACCTGGATGGTGATCGATCTCAGCAGGGTCTCAGCCTGCTCGGCGGCGTATTTGTAGGCCATGGCCCAGCGCGGGGCCTTGGAAGTGGAGCCGATGCGGTCGCGCAGGGCGAAGCGGTTGAGCTTCAACACCGCGCCGTCGGTCTCGTAGTCGAAGCCGGCCTTGGCCGCCTCCAGTTCATCAATGGCGGAGATCAGTTCATAAACTGTCGCGCAGCGCCAGAGGCGCTCGTGGGTCCTGAAGCCGAATTCCTTCAGCCGGTCGAACATCTCCAACTGTGTTGCCGCGCCCCAACCCTCGCCCTCGACCTGGCCGAGCCCGTAGAAAATGACGTCCAAGGGGCGGGTCGCCACGACGCGGGAGTCGAGCTGTTTGAGCGCGCCGGCGGCAGTGTTGCGGGGATTGGCGTAGAGCGGCTCCCCGGCAGCGGCGCGTTCCTCGTTGAGCTTCCGGAAGCCCGACCGCGTCATGTAGGCCTCGCCGCGGACCTCGAAGACCGCGGGCGCTCCGGCCGGCAGCTTCAGGGGCACGCTGCGGATGGTCTTCAGGTTGGCGGTGATATCGTCGCCGGTCGTCCCGTCGCCGCGTGTCGCGCCCGAGACGAGGACGCCGCTTTCATAGCGCAGACTCACGGCGATGCCGTCGATCTTCGGTTCGACCGTCCATTCCAGCGACTCCTCGGGCAATAGCTTCTCCACGCGTTTCGCGAATTCCCAGACCTCCTCCTGCGAGTAGGTGTTGTCCAGGCTCATCATCGGGATGGCGTGACGAACGGAGGCGAAGGACTCCAGAGGCGCGTTGCCTACGCGCTGGCTCGGCGAATCCGGCGTGACCAGTTCCGGCAGGGCCGCCTCCAGGTCGAGGAGCTCGCGGTAGAGGGCGTCGTATTCGCGGTCGGAGATCGTGGGCCGGTCGAGCGTGTAGTAGGCGCGGTCGTGGCCGCGGATCTCCTCGGCGAGTTCGGCGTGGCGTTGGCGGGCTTCGTCTGGATTCATGGGGTCGGTTGCGTTGTCGGCGTTGGTCAATGGCCTCTGGGCGTCGGGATTTCAATCCAATCGTGGCGGCGCGGGGGAGGACGGGTCAGGCAGGCGGGGAATCGTCGGCCTTCTCCGGGGCTTCGGAGGCGTCGCTGCGCTTCGCCTCGGCTTCCTTGCGGGCCTGGATGTCGAGGAGGGTTTCGCGGAGCATCCGGGAGCTTTCTTCACGGGCGCGGCGGCGGACGATCCACAGGTCCAGCAACGCGACCATCAACGCCAGGAAGGTCAGCCCCATGCAGGCCGTCCAGTAGAGGATGAACGGGAGCCCCTTGAGCGCGGGTTTGAGGGCGGTCTGCCCCCAGACCAGCATGACCAGCGCGCCGCCCAGGAGAAGCGTCCCCAAGGCGCGGCGGCGGGCGTCACTGGTCTTCAGCATGCGGGCAGGGTAATCAGCGGGGGGCGGACGCTCAAACAGGAAGCGTCCGGAAAGAACTGTAAATCTGCGGTCGCGATGACAGGATGGGCAGCCGGCTGGTGAGAACTGTCCTCAGTGAGCCGCGCGTGGTCAGGCTCAAGACGGCTCGTTAAGGACAACTCGCCCCACCATGGAGGACCTTTCCCTCGCAAGGGGAGGAATTCAGGATTTTACCGGACTGTGGCGACGCCGGAGCCTTTGGTCACTTCCCCGATGAACCAGGCGGCCAACTTCTGCGCGCGGATGGAACGAAGAATGGCGTCGGCCTGTTTCCCGTCCACGATGAGGGTCATGCCGATGCCCATGTTGAAGACCTGGTACATCTCGTCGGCGTCCACCTTCCCGTGCTTTTGGATCAACTGGAAGACCTGCGGGACCTCCCAGGCGGTCTTGTCCACAACCACGTTGCACTTCTTCGGGAGGACACGGGGGATGTTGTCCACGAAGCCGCCGCCGGTGATGTGGGCCATGCCCTTGATCGCGCGGGGCTTGCCATCGGGATTGAACTTCTTCAGGAGCTTCTGGACCAGCGGACCGTAGCTGCGGTGCACCTTGAGCAATTCGTCGCCCACGGAACAGCCCAGTTCGGCGACCTTGCCGCGCGGCTTGAGCTTCATGGTGTCGAAGAACACCTTGCGGGCGAGGGAATAGCCGTTGGTATGGAGGCCGTTGGATTCGAGGCCAATCACGACGTCGCCCGGCTTGATGGTCTTTCCATCCAGCATGCGGGACTTGTCGACGACGCCGACAATGGTGCCGCTGACGTCGTATTCGCCGGGCTGGTAGAAGCCGGGCATCTGCGCGGTCTCGCCGCCGATCAGGGTGCAGCCGTTTTCGCGGCAGCCGCGGGCGAAACCCTCCACGATCTTCTGGAAGACGCCGGGCTTGAGTTTCCCGGTCCCGAGGTAATCAAGGAAGAACAGCGGCTCAGCGCCGAGCACGGCGATGTCGTCCACGCAATGGTTCACCAGGTCCTGACCGATGGTGTCGTGGCGATTCATCGCGAAGGCGACCTTCAGCTTGGTGCCGACCCCGTCCACGCTGGAGACGAGGATGGGCTGTTTGTATTTGCGGGTGTTCAGCGCGAACAGCCCGCCGAAACCGCCGACCGCGCCCAGCGCCTCGGGGCGGCGCGTCGAAGCCAGCAACTCCGGCAGCGTCGCCTTGACCTGGTTGCCCAACTGGATGTCCACGCCCGCGTTGGCGTATGCTTTCTTACTCATGGGTTCAACGTTGTTCCCGACCTTCGCTCAAAGCAGCTCGCCCTGCCTCTGGTCGCCGGCCAGCTTGGAGCCCGGGCTTTCGACCAGCGCCTTGCGGCGTTCCATGATCTCCTTGTCCAGGCTCTCGTCGTAAGGCACGGGATAGACCCCGTCGTAGCAGGCCATGCAGAAGTTGTCGCGGCCGTAGCCGGTGGCCTTGACCAGACCATCCTGCGAAAGGTAGTTCACCGAGTCGGCGTCCAGGTACTCGCGGATCTGCTCCAACGTGTGTTCGGCGGCCATCAGCTTCGACCGGTCGGGGAAATCGATCCCGTAGACACAGGGATGCTTGTGCGGGGGACAGCTGACCAGCACGTGCACCTCCGTGGCGCCGGCGTCGCGCAGGTTCTTCACGTGCGCCCGGCTGGTCGTTCCGCGCACGATCGAGTCATCCACGATGATCACCCGCTGCCCGTAGACGAGTTCCTTGATGAGGTTCAGCTTCACCCGGACGTTGAAGTCACGGATCAGCTGCGAAGGCTGCAGGAAGCTGCGGCCGACGTAGTGGTTGCGGACGAAGGCCATCTGGTAGGGGATGCCCGACTCCTGGGAATACCCCAGAGCCGCGTAATTCCCGCTGTCCGGCACGGGCACGACCATGTCCGCCTCAATTCGGCGCTCCCTGGCCAGTTGCCGCCCCATCTCCACGCGGACGCGGTAGACGTTGCGGTCGGCGATGGTGCTGTCGGGACGGGCGAAATAGACGTACTCGAAGATGCAGAAGGCGCGCTGCTTGTGGTCGGGAAAGGCCTGGTAGCTGTGCAGTCCCTGGTCGTCGATCACGACGATCTCGCCGGGTTCCACGTCGCGGACGAATTCGGCCTGGATCAGGTCCAGGGCGCAGGTCTCGCTGGACAGGACGTAGGCCCCGTCCAGCTTCCCGATGCAGAGGGGACGGAACCCGTTGGGGTCGCGCACCCCGATCAATTCACGTTCCGTGAGGATCGTCAGCGAATAGGCGCCTTCCAGCCGGCGCATGGTGCGGATGAGATTGTTGCTGTGCCCGTCGAGCGTCGGTTTGGCCAGGAGGTGCAGGATGATCTCGCTGTCGATGGTCGTGCTGAAGATGGTGCCGTCCTTCGCGACCTGCTCGTCCCGCAGCTGGGCCGCGTTGGTGAGGTTGCCGTTGTGGGCCACGGCGATCTGGCCCTGGCTGGTGTTGCCGGTCAGGGGCTGGCAGTTGGCCGCGTGCGAACCGCCGGTGGTCGAATAGCGGGTGTGGCCGATCGCCATGCTCCCCATCAGGTCCGCCAACCGGTCGCCCGCGAAGACCTGACCGACCGAGCCCATGTCCTTGTGTTCGCGGAATCCGGCGGGAATGGCCTCGAGCTTCGCCTCCCTGTCCTCTTCCCGACCCTCAAACCAGGTGACAATGCCGGCGCTTTCCTGGCCGCGGTGCTGCAGGGCGTAAAGACCGTAATAGGTGAGCCGGGCCGCGTCCGGATGGCCAAAGATGCCAAAGACCCCGCAATAGTGCTTCGGATAGTTTTCTTGAGACATCGGCGGGTCCGGAATCGCTCTATGGTGTGATGGATCGGTAACGAAGGCAGAGAGAAACGGAATCGAATTCCGATGGCAAACGAATTCGCAGAATCGCGTCCGAAAGCGCCCGCGCGCGCCTGAAATCCCTCATCTCAGACATCGCGCCCCTCCGGCAGGGAAGCCGCTTTCCGAACCGAGTTTTCACTGGAAATGCCTCATGCCCGGGCTTATCGTGCCGCCAATTCACACCTCAACCCGGCCTTCTTATGGAACTGAACTTCAACTGCCCTCAATGCCACCAGGAACTCACCGCGGATGAAGCCATGCTTGGCGTCGAGATCGAATGCCCCTCCTGCGGCGAGGCCATCCTGATCGAGGGCGAGCCGGCCGCCGAGCACGCCGGCTACGAGGAGCATTACGACCCCGGGACATTGGAAGGCGCCCCCTCCGAACCCCGCGCGCCGATCGCCATTCCCACTTCCGCAGCTTCTTCGGACATGATCAAGAAGCCGAAAGCCAAGCGGCTGGAAGTGGCGGCCAAGGAGGAAATGAAGGTGTTGTGCCGCACCATCCTCTATTCCTCGGTTGGAAAGGACGCGGCCAAGTACGACGAGGCCGTCGCCCAGGCCATGCTGGAGATCGGCCGCCCCCACATCGTGAGCACGCACCCCGTCAACCCCGGCGAGGGCGACTTCGGTCTCACGATCATCTACGAGAAACAGCCGTAAGGCGATGGGGCGGGAATCGGTATTCAGTCGTCAGTAATCAGACTCTGAAAACTGAATACTGATCACCGAACGCTCTCACCGCCGGCCATCCGGCGTTGGATGCGTTCACGGGCGCGGGCGACGAGTTCGTCGTAGCGGGCCGACTGGTCTTCATCCAATTCCGGGCGGATCCGTTCATCGACGCGGTCGAGGATCTTCAGGATGCGGTCGAGCGAATCCGAGTATTCCCGGTCAAGGCTCCGGCCCGCCTCATCGACGATCTCCTCAATGCGCGCCATCTGCTCGGGGCGCAGGCGCAGTTCGCTGCGCAGGCGTTCCTTGGTCTGGTGGGTGTATTCCTTAACGCTGGCGCGACGTTCGTCACCGGGCCTGGCGGAGTTGACCGTGACGAGGTGGCCCGTGTAGGCGCCTGCCCCGAAGATGCCGAGCAGGGCGACCACGATCTTCCATGTCTTCAGGAGGCTCATGGGAGGAAAGCCGTTTCAAAGGAAGCGTCCGCGAGATCGACCAGCATCTCGACCTCGTGCCGTTCCTGGGGAGCATTCAGACCGGCGCCCAAAGCCGCCGTCAGGGTCACGGCGCAGGCCGCCGCGAGAAACTTCCAGCTCAGGGACTCCCAGACGCGCAGGGCCGACCGGACGGGCGCGGCGAAGGCGCGCGCGACCACGCGGGTGGCGAAGCCCAACGGCGGCGCGTTGTCTTCGGGCGGGCGGGCGGTTCGCGCGGCGGCGAGCAGCCGGTCCAGCTTCTTGTCGGGGTCATTCATGCGGCATGCCTTTCTCCAGTTCCTCCAGATGCTTCTTCAATTTCTTCCGGGCGCGGTGGGCCCGCACCTTGACGGCGGACGCCTTCCAACCCGTGATTTCCATGATCTCGGCGACGCTTTTCTGTTCCAGGTCCAGCAGGTTGATGACCAGCCGGTCTTCGGGGCCGAGGCGGCCCAGCAACTGGTCGAGGATCTCCTTCGCCGGTTCGCCGTGATCCGGTCGCGGTTCGTCGCCGCCGCTCAGGGTCGCCTCAATGACCTGCGCCTCCTTTTCACCCAGGTCCGCCCACCGCAGCTCAGGCCGGCGCTTCTGGTAGCGGAGCTTGTCAATGCAGGTGGTCACGGCGATGCGCGACACCCAGTGCTCGAAGGGCATCTCGCCGCGGTATTGATGCAGGTTGGCGAACATCTTCAGATAAACGTCCTGCGCAAGGTCCTCCTCGGCCATACGCCAGGGAAGGTGCGAGCGGACGATCTTGATCACCAGCGGATACAGGTGATCAACCAGCTCGCGGGCGGCGGTTTCATCCCGCTCCCGGACCCGCGCGACGCAGGCGGCGACATCCAATGCATTATCTGCCATGCCAGGAACTCATCGCCAGCGCCATGAAAGGGGGTGACGCCGAACGTCCGCTCCGGTTACCCCCCACGCCGGTTTCTTCCCGAAACCCCGACCGGGGCCGGTTTCCGGCGAACGGGCGATGCGTGGCAGATCGTGAACGGCGCCCCGGCGATGACAAGCGGTTTTGTCGCGTGGAAATGGATTCGATGTTTGCCGGTTGGCAGGACAGGCAGGGCGACCTGTCCTCAGGGAGCCGCGATTGGTCATGCTCACGTCGGCTCATTGGGGACAATTCGCCCCACCGGACTCGATAGCGGCGCTTCCTGGGCCGCGACGACTCATGCGTGGGGTTTAAATTGGTTTGCCTTCCCCAAGCGGGCGCCGGATTTTCCAGGCTTATGAACATCCGTCGCGCTTTGTTCCCCATCGTTGCCGTCCTTTTCCTCGTCGTCGCTCCCCCTCCCGCCTCGGCGCAGATCGGCGGTTTCTTCAAGAACCTGTTCCAGCAGCCGTCGGACGAGCCGGCAAAGGATTCCACGACCAACACGGCCCTGGACGCGCTGAGTTCGGAGCAGGTCGCGGCGGGTCTGCGTGAAGCGCTGGGCAAGGGCGTGCAGATCGCGGTGGCCGAACTGGGCCGCAACGACGGCTTCCTGACCAATGTAAACGTCCGCATCGAGGCTCCGAAGCGGCTCCAACGCATCGAGAGCGGCCTGCGGAAGATCGGTCAGGACAAGATTGCCGACGATTTCATCCTCACCCTGAACCGAGCCGCCGAACAGGCCGTGCCCGCGGCGGCGACCATTTTCAGCGACGCCGTGAAGAAGATGACGGTCGAGGACGCGAAGGCCCTGCTCGCGGGCGCCGACGACGCAGCGACGCTCTATTTCCGGGAAGCGACGGAAGACCAGCTCAAGGAGGCGTTCCGCCCCATCGTGGAGAAGGCCACGGCCGACACCGGCGTGACCGCAGCCTACAAGGCATTGATGGACAACACGGGCTTTGGCCGGAAGCTGCTGAGCTTCGGCGGCGGAGCGGACCTCGACAAGCACGTCACCGAGCAGGCGCTCGAAGGCTTGTTCCATACCATCGCCGAACAGGAGCTGAAAATCCGCAGCACCCCCGCCGCGCGCACCACCAAGACATTGCAATCCGTCTTCGGGGTCTTGGGAATCAAGTAGGAATCGGGCGCCGACCGTTTGAAACGGTGGAGCGAGGCTTCCGCCGAGCCGAACGTTCAACCTGCCCGCAGGATTCCACGGCAGCAGGAACCGGTGGGGCAAACCCTGAGCCGATCTGTCGAATGGATAATTCACGACTTCGGTGAT
>JAYPFK010000013.1:0-134960 GCA_038126235.1 Verrucomicrobiales bacterium | reverse complement strand
TGGCCAGGGTGTCGGTGTGGTAGAGGATCACCTGGTTCTGGCCGGCGACGGCGGCGAGGGGAGCCCAGGGGCTGGCGGCCACGGCGGCCACGGCTCCGGGACGGGCGCCGCGCACGGCGGGCTCAAGCAGCAGGTCGCCCTCCGGCATGGGCGGCGGTCCCTCGGGTCGGCCGGTGGTCGGCGCGGCGAGGGTGAGGTCCATCTTGGGCTTGCGGCTGACGACGGCCTTGGAGCCGGAATTCTCCAGCAGTCCGCCCTCGATCCACTTCTTGAAGACCGCCAGGTCGGCGTCGGGCATCTTGGGCCCCTTGGGCGGCATGGCCGGCTCCTCCAGATGGTTGATGAGCTTCCACAGGAGGCTGCCCGCCGCGTCGCCGGCCTCAACCGTGGCGCCGCTGCCGCCGCCGGCCATGACGCCGTTGTAGCTGGACAGATCGAGGTCGGCCTTCTTCTTGTCGGCGTTGTGGCAGTTGAAGCACTGGTTGCGCAGGATGGGCGTGACATGGTCGTCGTAGGTGACCTTGTCGGGCAACGAGGCCGCGGACGCGGAAAGCGCGCAGGCGACGGCAAGCGCCAGGGTGGTTGATTTCGTCATGGTGCGAATTCGGAGGACGGAGTGAGTATTTCAGGGCGTCCGAGGATCAGCCTGTAGGCGGTAATCAATGGGGGGCAACCGGTCTGGAGTGATGGAGTTGTGGAGTGATGGAGTTGTGGAGTGATGGAGTTGTGGAGTTGTGGAGTTGCCGGGATTTCGTCGTTGGGGAAGCCGGTTTCAATACTCCGATTCTCCGCAACTCCATCACTCCGTTTCGGGTCGGGATGCGCGCTTCGGGTTCCATCGTTGTTTCCGCCGGTCAGTGGTTGAACACGAATTCCTTCGCGTTGAGCAGGGCCCAAAAGATGTCTTCAAGGGCCTGCTGCTGGTTGGGCTGCGCGGCGGTCTTTTCGCTCAGAGTCTTCAATTCTTCCGCGGTGGGCTGGCGGGCGAAGCAGCGGACGTAAAGGTCTTGGATCACCTGTTCGGGTGTCTTGCCCTCCTTGAGGGCCTTGGCGACGACGCCGCCCTGCGGGACGCGGGTATTGAGCGTGTCGCCCAGCAGCAGGTGCAGGGCCTGGGAGAGGTTGGGCTCCATGATCACCTCGCAGGAGCAGACGGACTCGCGCTTGGCGCGGCCGAAGGTGGTGAGGAAGTAGGTGTTCACGTTGCCGTCGGCGATCTGCACGGCGCGCGCGCCCAGCGGCAGGCCCTGGAACTTGTTCTTGGTCTCCGTGGCCTGGGAGATGACGTCGAGCAGCACCTCGGCGCGGATGCGGCGGACCTGGGCGTGGGAGTAGTTCGTGGCGTCGAGTTCGTTGGTTTCGTTCGGCTGGGTCGAGAGCTGGTAGGTCCGGGACTTGCAGATGTCGGCGACGAGCTTCTTGAAGTCGTAGTTGCTCTCGGTGAAGCGGCGGGCGAGCTCGTCGAGCAGTTCCGGGTTCACGGCCGGGTTGCTGATGCGGACGTCGTCCACGGGGTCGATGATCCCGCGGCCGAGGTAGTGCGCCCAGACGATGTTGACGAGGTTGCGGGCGAACCAGGGGTTTTGGGGCGAGGCGAGCCAGTCGGCGAGGACCTTGCGGCGGTCCTTTCCGGCGAGGTCGGGCGTCTCGGCGCCGAGGAACTTTGGCGTCATCACGCGGTTGCCGACCGGATGGCGGACGTCGCCCCCGCCGGAGTTGAAGATGATCCGCTCGCGGGGATCGTCGGCGTTCTTGCGGCCGATCTGGCTGAAGAAGGCGGCGAAGCCGTAGTAGTCGTCCATGGTCCAGCGGTCGAAGGGATGGTTGTGGCACTGGGCGCACTGGAGCCGCATGCCCATGAAGACCTGGGCGACGTTCTCGCTGATCTTCAGGGTGTCCTGCTCGATCTGGTAGTAGTTGCTGGCCGGGCTGCTGAAGGTGCCGCCGGTGGCGGAGAGCAGCTCGGCCACGATCTTGTTCATCGGGACGTTGGCGGCGAGCTTCTCGTTGAGCCAGTTGAAGTAGAGCAGCGTGGCCTTGTAGCTCATGCGCTGGTTGCCGTCGCTGCGGATCCGGAGCAGTTCCGAGAACTTCATCACCCACATCTCGATGAACTCCTTGCGGTCGAGGAGCTCATCGACCAGCAGGTCCCGCTTGCCGGTGCTCTGGTCCGCCATGAAGCGCTCGTGGTCGGCGGGGGAGGGGAGCGTCCCGGTGATGTCCAGATAGGCGCGCCGGAGGAAGGCCTCGTCCGAGCAGAGTTCGGAGGGCAGCACGCGCAGCTTCTTGTGTTTGTTGAAGACAAGCGTGTCCACGTAGTTGTTCTCCGGGACGTTCGGCCACTCGTATTTCAGGTCCTTGGGGATGACGATGACCTGCGAACCGACGGTGAAGGTGGCGAAGCGGGCCATGACGAAGGCCTCGCCGCGCTGGCCGGCGGTGACGAGGCCGTTCTTGTCGATCTGGGCCGAGGTGTCGTTGTTCGAGAGGAAGAGGCAGAGGCTGGTGACGTCCCGCTTCGAGCCGTCGGAGTAAGTCGCGCGGACGGTCATGCGCTGGGTGGCGCCCTCGCCCTCGAGCACGGCCTGGCGCGGGAGGATCTCCATGGAGACGGGCGTGATGACGCCGGGGGGATCGTTGGGCGCGCCGGCCGTCAGCCAGCGGGCCAGGGCGTCGTATTCCTCGCTGTTGTCCTCGAAGAGCTTCCCGCCGGTGTGCTGCACCTTGCCGGCGGCCTTGAGCAGCATAAGCGACTCGTGCGGCAGGGAGAGGTTGACGCGGCGCGTCGCGAACTCGCGGGTGATGCGGTGGTGGTCGCCGTCGGGATCGAAGCCGAACAGCGAAAGCCGGAAGCCGTCCTTGCCGCGGGCCGCGCCGTGGCAGGAGCCGGTGTTGCAGCCGCCGCGCATGAAGACGGGCATGACGTCGTTCTTGAAGCTGACCGGGCGCTCGACCTTGGCGTCCTTCACGGAGACGGGGACGGTCAGCGCCTTGCCGGCGAACTCGATCTTCAACTCGGTGGCGCCGTCCGCGACGGGCGTGATGAGACCGCCCTCCTTTTTCACCAGGGCGGGGTTGGCGAAGGTGTAGGTCGCCTCGGAGCTGACGTCGCGGGTGACGCCGTCGCTGTAGGCGGCCTGGACGACGAGGCTCTGACGGTCGCGGGCGTGGAGCAACGCGACGTCGGCGGGGAAGACCTCGACGTTCACCAGTTGGCGCGCGTCCTGCGCGTGGGCGGCGGCGGCCAGCAGGAGGGGAAGGAGACGAAACAGTTTTTTCATGGGCTGGGGAAAGCGGGCCGCGCCCCGGGCCGGGACGCGGCGGAAGGAATCATTGCCCGGCGCGCTCCCGGGCCTGGCGGGCCTGGAGGCGGAGTTGTTCGAGGCGTGACAGGGGTTTCGGCGGGGCGGGCGGCGCCGGGGGAGCCGGGGCCTGCGCGACGACCGCCGGTTTGGCCGCCACGGGAGCCGGGGTGGGGGCGGCCACCTTCGGCGCGGGAGGCGGCGGAGGCGGAGGGTCGATGCGGAACACGCCGCCCCCGCCGACATTGTGCGCGATGGGCTCCCCGTTCTTCCAGACGATGACCTGGCAGAACAGGGACTTGTGCTGCCCGACCGGCGCGTCGGTCGGCACGGTGGCGTTGAAGATGACCTCGGAGTTGGTCGAGACGATCTTGAGCGGGTTCTGCGCGATCGTGACCTTGGGCGGAATGCCGTAAAGCTGGACGGTGGCCTCGCCCTCGAAGGGTTGGAGCTGGGCGAGCTTGCAGAGCACGGCGGCGGGTTTGCCCTGCTCGGACGCGGCCAGCGGGATCTGCAGCCCGACGAAGGGCTTTTCCACGGTCAGGTCCATGAGCTGGGAGGAGGTCCAGACGAGGCCCTTGCCGGCGTCGGCAAAGGCGAGGATGGCGATCTTCCAGACGCGGGTCTGGGCGTTTCCGTTGGCGTTGAGGTTGTAGTTGGCCTCGGTCTGGCCCTCGCCCATGGTCACCTCGTTGTCCGAGCCGACGCCCGGCGGGTTCCAGAGCATGCGCAGCCGGATCGGGGCCTTGAAGCCTTCCCTGCGTTCGGCCTTCACCTTGAGGGTCATGGCGCCGCTCTGCACCAGGGGAACCTTGGGCTCGGCGATCGAAATCTTGAACGGGGCCTCCTCGGTCACCGCCAACGCCATGCGGTCGACCGTCTCGCGGTAGTAGACGGTGTTGTTGGGCTGGCCGTAGATCAGTTCGAGGTTCTGGCGGAAACCGCCGTTGATGTCCTTGTTCTCCGCATGACGGCCGAGCAGCGGCGTGAGCTTCGCGGCGTCGGTCGCGTCGGGCGCCGCCTCGAAGACGACCGGGGTCTCGTTGACGCTGCCGGCGATCGGGCCGGCGTTCATCGTGACGCCGGCGGGGAGTTCCGGGGCTTCCAGGACGACGTCGCCCCCGAAGTTCGAGCGGCTCACGCGGATCAGCGTGGCGAAGCGGTTGCCGCGGGGCACGACCACGGAGTTGCGCTCCTGGCTGGCGCGGGCGAACTCCGGGATGCCCAGCGAGAGGCCGGGGCTGAGCGGCGTGAATTCGACCCGATAGACGTAGTCGGGGCCGCCCTTGCCGAGATGGTCGCGGACGGCGACGAGGTATTCCCCGTCCGCCGGCACGGTCCAACTGATGAAGCTGTCGAGGCCGCCCGAGTCGTCGTTGCCGGCGATCTGGCCCCCGCCTGCGTTATGCAGCGTCATCACCGGATCCAGCGGGGAACGGACGCCGCGGGCGACGCAGCGGACGTCGAAGCGCTGGCCCTTGGTCGCCTTGAAACGGAAGAAGTCGATGTCGCCGTCGGCGGCGACGATGCCGTTGAAGGCGAGCGGCAGCGGGGCCTCGGTCTTGGTGGCCTCGCCGGCGTTGTTGTTGGGCTCCGTTTCGAGAACGTTGTCGAAGGGGACGGCGCGCAGGATGTTGGGCGAGGGCGACACCTGGCCGTCCTGGACGACGTGATGCGGGTGGACGCCGTTTGCGCCGGCGGGGAGCTTGACCTTCTCGACGAAATCGCCGCGAACGTCGCCGATGAACTTCACCTCCGCCTCGGAGCCGGCCTTGCCGCCCGCAGGGTAGGCGATGGCGGGGCGGGGAGCCTCGCCGACGTGCAGGATGTAGCGGCTGCCCCCGTTTCCGGCGTAGCTGCTCTCGCGCACGACGATGACGTAGGAGCCGTCCTCCGGCGCGACGACCGATGCGTAGGGATCCTGCAGGGACAGCGCGCAGTCGTCCCGAGCGTCGAGTTCAAAGCGTTTCTTGTCGAGGATGGCGACGTAGCAGTCCACGAGCGCGGAGCCGAGGCGCATGGCCTCCACCTCGGCGGTGATCCGCTGTCCCTTCTTCGCCTCGATCCGGTAGTAATCGACGTCCTCGTTGTCAGCGACGCCGTGGACCGAGCTGTTCAGCGCGATGGGTTGCGGGGCGTCGAAGTCGCTGTTCGGCTCCTTTTCCGCGACCACCGGGTATTGCCCCACCGTGAAGGTGCGCGCCTCGGTGAGGCCGTCGATCGTGCGCACGCGGACGACGTAGGATCCGAGCCGGGCGTCGGGGGCGATCTTCAACTTCGCCTTGAGTTGGGCGGCGTTGGAGGAATCGAGGGAAACGGTGGCGATGCCGGGATCGTAGAAGAGGATCTCCTTCGCCTCGTTCAGCCGGGCGCCGTGAAAGACGGCCTCGACCTCGGAGCCGCGTTGTCCGCCGCGCGGGGTGACGATGGAGAGGCTCGGGGACGCCGCCTGGAGGGCCGAGGCCAGCCCGGTCAGCGCGAGGATGGCGAGGAGGGAGACGCGTTGTTTCATTTTGGCGGGGCGTCAGGCGAGGAGTTCCTTGACCACGTTGCCGCCGTCCACGATCTCGATCGGACGGTCGCCGGGGGCCATGAGTTCCTTGTCCGCCACGATGCCCAGTTGATGGTAGATGGTGGTCGCGAAATCCTCGACGGTCAGCGGCAGTTCGTCCGGTTCGGACGCGGTGGCGTCCGAGGCGCCGTGGACGATGCCGCGCTTGATGCCGCCGCCGGCGAGCACGACGCTGAAGACCTTGGGCCAGTGGTCCCGGCCGTTGGTGGCGTTGATCTTCGGCGTGCGGCCGAACTCGCTGCTCACGACGACCATCGTGGTGTCGAGCAGGCCACGCTGGTCGAGATCGTTGATGAGCGCCGCATACGCCTGGTCGAAGGCGGGCATCTGGCCCCGGATGCCGTTGGCGATGTTGTCGTGGTGGTCCCAGCCGCCGTAGGTCACGGAGACCATTCGGACGCCGGCCTCGACGAGGCGGCGCGCCATGAGGAAACGCATCCCGGCGGTGTTCTTCCCGTAGGCGTTCTTCATGGCGTCCGGTTCCGCATTGAGATTGAAGGCCTCGCGCGCCTCCTGCGAACTGATCAGCGAATAGGCGCGCTGGTAGAAGGTGTCCATCGCGTTGAGCGCGTCGGACTTCTCCAGGTTCTTGAAATGGGCGTCCACGCTCGCGAGCACATTCTTGCGGTGAGTGAAGCGTTCCGGGGTCAGGCCGCCCGGGAGGGACAGGTCCTTTACCTGGAAGCCGCCGGCGGCCGGATCGGCTCCCAGCGAGAAGGGTCCGTAGGCCGAACTCAGGTAGCCGCTGCCGGCAAACTCGTTCGGTTGGCCGGGGACGCAGACGTAGGGCGGCAGGTTCTTGCGCGGGCCGAACTCATGCGAAATGACCGAACCGATGGACGGGTAGGAAAGCGCCGGGCTGGGCCGGTAGCCGGTGAACATGTTGTGCGTGCCGCGCTCATGGGCGGCCTCGCCGTGCGTCATCGACCGGCAGACGGCGATCTTGTCGGCCACCTGGGCGGTCTTGGGCAGGCCTTCGCTGAACACCACGCCGGTCAGCTTGGTCCCGACCGTCCCGAGCGGACCGCGATACTCGACGGGGGCATAGGGCTTCGGGTCGAAGGACTCCTGATGCGCCATGCCGCCCGGCAGGAAGATGTGGATGACGCTCCGGGCCTTCCCCTCCTTGGACTCGTAGTTCTTGATGTCCGCGCGGGACTGGAGGCGGAACAGGTCGCCGAGGGTCAGTCCGAGTCCGGTGAGGGCCCCGACCTGCAGAAATTGGCGGCGCGCCAGCAGGGGGGATTGCTTGAGGTTGGCGGTTTGGGTCCGAAAGGAGCCACGGGTTGCGCGATTGGTTTTCATGGTTTGGGGGGCTTTGACGCCGGGAAGGGCGGGGGATTCGATGTCGGCCTACCACTGGGAAAGGTAACCGACCGGCGCCGGAATGGCGTCGGGAAACGTTCCGAAAGTGACGGGAATCGTTTTCAGCGAGCGTGCATATGGGGCATCCGAAATCCGGTGTCAAGCAGCGCGTGAAATACTTTTTGAGGCGCGGCGCGGGCTGATCGCGGGCGGGCGGGCGGTTGGTGGCGGGCGCGGCCTTCAAATTCGCGCGGTTGCGCGATGGCGGCGCGTCTTTTCAGTTGGATCGGCGGGAGCCTCGCCCCACCTGGCCCGGCTTTCCCGCCGCGATCTCAGCGGGGAAGCAGCTTCAGCTCCTTGAGCCATTCGAGGCAGCCCGCCTGCCAGGCGTCCCACATGGGGCCCTTGTAGCCGTTCAGGCCGTGGCCGCCGGAGGGAAGTTCGAGGAGCCGGGTCGGGACCTGATGGGCCTTGAGGGCCTCGTGGAGTTGGCGGCTGTTGGCGATGGTCACCACCTTGTCGTCCACCGCGTGGGCCAGGTAGACGGGCGGGGTCTTCCTCGTCACCTGTTCTTCATTGGAGAAGAGCTTGACCAGTTCCGGTTTCGGATCCGGGCCGAGGAGGTTCTTGCGGCTGCCGCCGTGGGTCTGCAGTCCCATGCTGACAACCGGGTAAACGAGCGCTCCGAAGTCGGGTCGCGAGCTCTGGCGTTCGACCGGGTCCTTGGACTTGGGATCGCCGGCGTCGAAGTGCGTCACGGCGGTGGAGGCCAGGTGGCCGCCCGCGGAGAAACCGACGATGCCGATGCGGTCCGGCTTGATGCCCCATTCCTTCGCGTGGGCGCGGACGGTGCGCAGCGCGCGCTGGGCGTCGAGCAGCGGGACGTGGGGGCGCTGCTTGGGCATGCGGTATTCCAGGACGATCCCGGCGATGCCGTGCCCGTTCAGCCACTTGGCGATGCCGTGGCCCTCGCCGCCGGTCACCAATCCCCGGTAGCCGCCGCCGGGGCATATGACGAAGGCGGCGCCGTTGGCCTTGTCCGGCGCGGGCAGATGCACGGTGATCGGCACGTCGACTTTCTCGGTGGTTCCGTCGCCGTTCGGCGCGCCCTTGGGCCAGAGCAGGATGCGTTCAGGGGCGGGTTGCGCCTGAACGAGGGCGGCGGTCACGAGAAGGGAGGCGGCGGCGAGGCAGAGGAGGGGGAGGGGCTTGGATTTCATGATGGAAAGAATGGCGGCGCCTGTTTTGACGTTTTGGGCAGGGATTTGCCATCACGTTTTGTTTCGACAAACCGAGGCGGCCTGGCGGGGAGTTGAGTCTCCCGCCGGGTTGACTCCCCGTTCTGCCGAGGGGGCGGTGGTTCCGGTCGTGCGGCGACTTCCACCGACCGGCTACCATCGGACGGTCCCTCCGGGATTTGAAGTGGGACGCCTGCGGCGAGGCGTCCCCACCTTGACAAGGGAGGGACCTTTCGCCGAAAGGTCCCATTTTAAAGCCCTGCGGGGGCGGCAGCGGTGCGGGTGTGGAGGCCGCGTTCAGCCTCGCGCCATGGCTTGCATGAATCCGGGAGCGGAAGACGCAGGGCCCACGTTTGTTCAGATGAGCCTGCCACTCCGGAGACGCGCATTCGCTTGCCTGTCCCGCAGTCGCATCTAGGATGTGAGCCATGAAACTCCCGCAATCCTCGTTGTTGGCGGTCTGGTCGGCCTTGGTCTGCTGCATGGTCAGCGGCGCCGCGGAGGTCGAGCGTGTCGTCGGCTCCCGCCTGCCCGAGGGCGCGGGATTGGCCGCCGCCTTTGCCGCCGATCGCGGCGTCTCGTCGCATCCGGCGGTGATCTTCGCGGAGGATTTTGAATCGGCGGACTTCCGGCGACGCTGGGACGAGGCGCGCGACAAGGGAGGCAAGGTGTTGTCCCGCGTCCGACTCGGGGGAGCCGGGGATCGCTTTGGGCAGTGCCTGAAGGTGACGGCCGTGCTCGGGCGCGACACCGGCGGCGGACTGACAAAATGGTTCGAGTCGGCGGACACGTTGTTCGTGCGCTTCCATGCGCGCTTCGATCCGGACTGCGACTACGTGCATCACTTCGTCACGCTGCGGGCGAACAAGGGCCTGCGGGGCGGGGATCGTTGGTCGGGCTTTGGCGGGGCGGGGTTGAAGCCGGCGGGCGACGAACGCTTCTCCACCGCCTTGGAGCCATGGGGCAACTGGGGACACTTTCCGGCTCCGGGACGTTGGAACTTCTACAGCTACTGGCACGAGATGACCGCCAGCCCCGACGGGAAATACTGGGGCAACAGCTTCAAGCCGGACACGCAGCCGGTCATTCGCAAGGACCGCTGGATCTGCGCGGAGTTCATGCTCAAGCACAACACCCCCGGTCAACCCGACGGCGAGCAGGCCTTCTGGATCGACGGCAAACTGATGGGGCATTGGCGCGGCATCAACTGGAGGAAGACGCCCGGGTTGAAGGCCAACGCCCTCACCCTCGAAAGCTACATCACCGACCGTTGGACCAGGAACCGGACGAACATCGTTTACTTCGACAACCTGGTGGTCGCCCGGGAATACATCGGGCCGGTGGGGGCGGGGGAGAAATGACCGGAAGCCCGCGTTCCGGTCAGCGTTTCCCTGCGATGGGGTATCCCTGCCACAGCCATTCCAGGGCGTGCGGCGTGATCTGCATGCGCGCGGCGCCGAGACCATGGCCGACGTTGAGGCAGTAGAGATATTGATAGGGGTAGCCCTTCGCCTTCAACACGCGGGCCATGTTGTTGTTGGCCTTGACCCAGTCGTGCATGTCGTCGCGCATGACGTTGGGATTGAGCAGGTCGCGGTCGCCGACGGCCAGGAAGATGCGGAGGGGCTTGCGGGGGCTTTCCGGAATGAGCCGGGCGTGGAAGTCCCAGGCTCCGCCGGGCGTCTTTGGATCGAAGGGCCACTGCTGGTTCACGAAGGTGCCCGAGGTGGTCAGCACGCGCCGAAACCACTCGGGGTGGTACCAGGCCATGATCAGGGCGGCCGAACCGCCGGAGCTGCTGCCCATCACCGCGCGGCCGTCCGGGTCCTTCGTCAGCTTGACGCCGCAGTTCTTCTCCACCAGCGGCAGGACCTCATGCTGGATGAACTCGGCGTAGAGGCCGGACATGGTGTCGTATTCCTTGCCGCGCTCATGGCCCTGCGCGTCGCCGCCGCCGTTGGCGATCAGGATCGCGACCATGGCCGGAACGCGTTTCTGGGCGATGAGATTGTCGAGGATGCGCGTGAGGTTCCGGTCCTCCTTGCCCTTCCTGGGCCCGTCGTGTTTCACGATGAAAGGGGCCGCTGTTCCGGGCTGGTATTGCGCCGGGATGTAGACCGTGATGGCGCGCTCGTAGTCGATCTCGTGCGTCTCGACGATCAGGGTCTTGGGGTTGTTAGGATCCACCGTGCCGAAGACCTCCCGGGCGATCCCCGGATTGAAGCGCTGGCAGTCCTTTGAATTCATGATAAACTGCATCACCTTCCCCTTGGGAACTCCGGGGACCTCCTTCAACTCGGGCGGCGACACGTAATCGGGGCCGATCACGAAATTGCCATTCACGTCCGCCGAGGGATTGACTCCCGGTTTCCCGTCGAGCCGGGTGAACTTCGGGGCTCCGGGCGCGTCGAACGGCCGCGTCGGCGGGGTGGGGCGTTTGGGTCTCTTTTGCACCGTCGGTTTCTTGTCGGCGCCGAAGGCGGAAATGGAAAGGCACAGAAGGCCGAGGAAGAGGATCTTGCGGAGAGGAATCATGGGTTTGGGGCGGAGTTGTTTTGAGCGCCGCGCATGGTGGCGGAAAGCGTGCGCGTTGTCATCAAGTGTTCGGAGTGGAGGTTTCCCAGGATAGGAAAGCGAAGGAACCGGCTCCCCCTGATTTGTTTCATGACACAGGAAGTGTCCCTTTGCAGTCCGGATAGGCGGCGCATCCCCAGAACTGGGAGCCGGTGTTCTTTCCGTGTTTGGCGGTGCGCAGGGTCATCAAGCTGCCGCAGTTCGGGCAGGCGGGGATGTTTCGGGACGGATCGGTCGGATCGTAAGAAAAGCCGCCAGCGCTCGCAAGCATGGCGCCACAGCTGGTTTTGGGGCGCGCTCCGGGGCCGAGGCCGAGCGTGCAGATATTGGCAGACGCCTGACCCCGATATCGGGGTCACCCTGCCGGCAGGGCTTCGCGGAGGAAGCGGAGGAAGTTGCCGTGCATGATGTTCGCGATGTCCTCGTCGCTGTAGCCGCGGGCCTGGAACATGTCGGGGACCTTCTGGAGGTCGGCGATGGAGTTCAGGTCCAGCGGCGTCTGCTCGGTGCCGAAGCCGCCGTCGAGATCCGTGCCGATGCCGGAGTGCAGCGAATTGCCGGCAAGCTGGCAGACGTGGTCGATGTGATCGACGAGATGCTCCAGCTTCACGCCGACGTCCTCGGGCTTTGTCTGCAGCTTGATCCAGCCGGGGACCATCATCCAGGCGTCGAGCGCGCCGCCGATGACCGCGCCGCGCCCGATGAGCTCCTTGAGTTGCTCGTCGGTGAACTGGCGGTCGTTCGGCACGAGTTCGCGGCAGTTGGAATGGCTGGCCCAGACGCGGCCCTGGAAGATGTCCATGGCCTCGCGGAAGGAGTCGTCGCAGAGGTGGGTGGCGTCGAGGATCATGCCCAGTCGGTCCATCTCCCTGAGCAGGTCGGGGCCTTTGGGGCCAAGGCCGCCGGTGGCGTGGGTGCCCTGGGCGTAGGTGCCGGGGCCGTAATGCGCCGGGCCGATCGCCCGCAGGCCCTGCGCGTAGGAGCGCTCGACGTGGCCGATGGTGACCATGGAATCCGCGCCCTCGAGGCTGAGCAGGTAGCAGACCGGCGCGTCGGCCGGCGGATCGTTGGTCCAGAGTTCGACGGCGGCGTCGAGTTCGGCGACGTTCGTGATCTGCCGCATCTCGCCGCGCTCCTCCATGGCGCGATACCAGGCGAGTTGGCCCTGGGTCTGCGCCCAGGCCTGTTCGGGCGAATGCCAGCCGGGCAGGTCGCTGGACGGCTTCACGTAGCGCGCGATCTGGGTCGCCACGCAGATGCCGATCCCGTTCTCGCGCATCTCGGGCAGGCAGACCGTGCCCCGGCCGCGGTCCTTCAGGTCGGTCTTCCCCTTTTCGCGCTCGCGGATTTCATTGAGCGGACGCGTGTAGTCGCGGTTCCACTCCAGCGCGTTCATGGAGAGGTCAAGGTGGGCGTCAAAGATGAACATGGCGGTATGAAGGCTGAATGGGTTTCGTCTAAACCGTGATCTTCCGGTTCCTCGCCGTGACCTCCCAGTGGCCGACGGCCTTGCCCTTCTCAACGACGACGGCTTCGGCGTAGTGGGCGACGGTCGGGCAGATGTGGCGGGGGATGCCGTAGAGGACGTCGCCGACCTTGTAGTCCGCCGCGTATTCGCTGCGCACGACGAGGTGCTCCTCGCTCTGGTTCGTGAACTCGGTGACGTGCAGTCCCAGGATCTTGACGCGCGGATGCGGTTGCTCGGAGGCGACCGCCTTGACGCCGAGGTCCATGCAGAGGAGGTCGCGGCCGGGTTTGCTGACGACGCGCGCGAGCAGCGCGACCGCCGGCTCGAAGGGCAGGTCGGTGAACTTGTCCCCGTAGCCGAAGTCCATGAACACCGTCGTGCCGGGGCTGCACTCGACATCATTGGAGGCGGCGTGCAACGGGAAGGTGGGCGTTCCCGAGGCGACGAGGTTGGGCACGGGAAGGCCGGCCTCGTCGAGTTCCGAACGCAAACCGCGCACGGGAATCATGTAGTCCTTGTATTCCCGGGTGCGCTCGTCGAGGTCGGCGGTGTGGTTGTGGCCGTCGTAGGCGTGCAGGCCGGCGGGTTCGATGCCGGGCAGTTCGGCGATCAGGCGGTAGAGCTCGACGGCTTTCGGGCCCGGCGCAATCCCGGTGCGGTGCATGCCGACATCGAGGTCGAGCATCAGGCCGAGCGTCATGCCGGCCTCGGAAAAGGTCTCGGAGAGCGCGTGCGCGACGCGCTTCTTGTCGACCGCGGCGGAGAACCGGACCTTGGGAAACTTCAGGCAGAGTTCGAGCATCCGGTTCACGTTGGGGCCGACCGGTTGGTAGGCGAGCAGGATGTCCGTCCCGCCCGCGGCGGCGGTCATCTCGGCCTCCGCGATGGTCGCGCACTTGAACTTCTTGATGCCCTGTTCGACCTGGAGCTTGATGACCTCGGCCATCTTGTGGGTCTTTACGTGCGGGCGCAGGCGGTCGGGCGAGCCCGTCATTTCGACCATCTTGCGGATGTTCTCCCGGACGCGGTCGGGGTAGACGAGGAGGGCCGGCGAGGGGACCTCGTCGGCGTTGGAGATTTGATACCAGTCGTCGGACATGGGGGCGCGTGGTTCGTGGTTCGTGTTGCGTGGCTTGTCGCTTCGGGAAAAGGCGGGCGGCGCCGGAAATCGCCGATGGCAAATGGCAGATCGCCGGTTTCTGAATATCGCTGCCGCTTACTGACTATCTAATACCGCCAATACTGATTACCGATTACGGATCTCTGGATACGGAACACCGATCACTCGATCTCGAAAATGACCTCGATCTCGACGGCGAGGTTGCCCGGGAGGGAGCCCATGCCGACGGCGCTGCGGGCGCCGACGCCGGCTTCCTCGCCGAAGACGTCGCGGAAGAGTTCGCTGCAGCCGTTGATGACGGCGGGGTGCTGGCCGAAGTCGGGGGTGGCGTTGACCATGCCGAGCATTTTGACGACGCGCTTGATGCGGTCGAGGCTGCCGAGTTGTTCCTTCATGGTGGCGAGCAGGGCGAGGCCGGTCTGCTTGGCGGCGGCCTGACCGGCTTCGACGTCCAGATCGTCGCCGAGACGGCCGGTCAGGTAGGTGCCGTCGGGAAGGTAGGGGCCGTGGCCGGAGATGTAGGCGAGGTTGCCGGTGATGACGACGGGTTGATAGACGCCGCCGCGGGGCGGTGCGGGCGGAAGTTCCAGGTTCAGTTCGGCGAGGCGGGCGTCGATGCTCATGGCTTGGTCGGGGCTGCGGTTTTCGATGGATTGAGGGAGGTTTTGATAAGCCCCCCGGCGACGGATGACAATCCGCAAAAGAGGCGGCCGATTGAAACTCGACTCGGCTGCGACAAGCGCTACCTTCTGCGCTCCCAATTCCAGCAACCATGAAACAACGCATCGCCATCCTGATTGCCGTCGCGCTGACGCTCGCCGCCTTTTCCGGCTCCGCCGCCCAGCGTCCCAACATCGTCTTCATCTTCTCCGACGACCACGCCCCGCACGCCATCGGCGCCTACAACGGCTGGTTGAAATCGGTGAACCCGACGCCGGAGATCGACAGGCTGGCGCGGGACGGGATGACCTTTGAGCGGAGCTTTTGTTCGAACTCGATCTGCGGGCCAAGCCGCGCCGTGATCATGAGCGGCAAGCACAGCCACAAGAACGGCTTCATGAACAATGGCAATTCCTTCAACTGGGACCAGCAGATCTTCCCCAAGCTGCTGCGCCAGGCGGGCTACCAGACCGCGATCTACGGGAAGAGCCACCTGAAGGGCAAGCCGCAGGGGTTCGACGACTGGGCCGTCCTGCCGGGGCAGGGGCTTTATTACAACCCGGACATGATCTTCCCGGACGGCAAGCGCCGCATCGACGGACATTGCACCGACATCGTCACGGACCTGGCGGTGGACTGGCTCAAGAACAAGCGTGACGCCAGGAAGCCCTTCATGCTGATGGTTCAGCACAAGGCCCCGCATCGCAACTGGATGCCCGCCCCGCGCCACCTGCATCTCTACGACGACATCACCATCCCCGAGCCCGCCACGCTCTTCGACAAGTGGAAGGACAACGCCCCGCCCGCGCGGCACCAGGAACTGGAGATCGATCGCCACATGGACCTGAACTACGACTTGTTCGTCGATCTCACGCCGGACTTCAATCAGCCGCCCTCGCAGAAGCGGCAGGACCGCTCCGCCTGGAACAACATGAAGCGGATGAGCAAGGCGCAGCTCGACGCCTGGTTTGCCGCCTACAAGCCCAAGGACGCGGCCTTCCACAAGGCGAACCTGAAGGGCGACGACCTGGTCCGCTGGAAGTTCCAGCGCTACGCCAAGAACTACCTGCGCTGCGTGAAGGGCGTGGATGAAAGCGTCGGCCGCCTGCGCGCCACGCTCAAGGAAATGGGCGTGGACGACAACACGGTCGTGATCTACAGCGCCGACCAGGGATTCTACATCGGCGACCACGGCTGGTACGACAAGCGCTGGATGTACGACGAGTCGCTCATGATGCCCTTCATTGCCAGTTGGCCGGGGGTGACCAAGCCCGGCTCCCGCGACCGCCATCTGATCCAGAACCTCGACTACGCCGAGACCTTCCTGGACATCGCGGGCGCGGCGATTCCCGGCGACATGCAGGGCGTTTCGCTCGTTCCGCTGCTGAAGGGCGAGCAGCCTACAGACTGGCGCAAGAGCATCTACTACCACTACTACGAATACCCCAGCGTCCACATGGTGCCGCGCCACTACGGCATCCGCACGGGACGCTACAAGCTGATGCACTTTTACCAGTTCGGCGAGGAGTGGGAGATGTACGACCTCCTGACGGACCCGGACGAACTGACCAACATCTACGGCGATCCCAAACACCAGCAACTCGCCGCCAACCTGAAGGAACAACTCGTCGCCCTCCAGAAGCATTACGAGGACGACAGCGACATTTCCGAGAAGCCCGAGGCCTGGCAGAAGGAAGTGCGGCCGGGGGAGTGAAGGCGTGGTTGTTCAACCGCGGATTTCGCGGATGACCCGGATGGATCTGGGGCGCGGAAGAGCGCGCTGTCTGACAGCTGGATGACCCTTGGCGATGCGGGGTGATTGGCGGGGGAATCGCGTAAATCCCCCTTGACTCGCGTTCGGTTGCCGCGTAGTTAGCGCGCCTTGATTTGAACAAACGGCGCGCCGCGCCGTCTTCAATTGCGACTCTTCCCGGCAATTCCGCTGCGAAAAGTCCCCGCTGCGAAAGGTGCAGCTCGTTTTCCTCAAAGTCCGGCGGACGGAGAATTCGAAACACGCCGGACAGAAAGAAAAACGCATGAGCGAAGATCGCACGCGCGCCGGCAATCCCGGCGGCAACAACCGTTCGTCCTCCAACACGAACAACTCCAATCCCGACTCCAACAACCGCCGTCGGCGTCGGAAACCGAACTGGAAGAAGCGGCGGCAGGCCGGCCAGGAACGGCAGGGTCGGGGGGGACGCCCGGATTCCCGGGAATCCGGTCCCGAGGGCGACTGGTCCCCGGGGCGGGGTTTCCAGTCGGCCAAGCCGGACGCGGCGTCAAAGCCCGCGGACGCTCCGAGGAAGTCCTTCGACGCCAAGCCCTCCGCCTCAGCCAAACCCGCCGCGGCCCCGTTGCCGGCGGGAGAGAACGCCTTCGGGATGCTGATTCCCGAGATCCGTCAGGCCTTGGCGGATACGGGGTATGTCACGCCCACGCCCGTCCAGGCGCAGTGCATTCCCCACCTGCTGAAAGGCAAGGACCTCTTGGGAAGCGCGCAGACGGGCACGGGCAAGACCGCGGCGTTCACGCTGCCCCTGTTGCAGATCTTTGCCGGCAAGCCCAAGCGGCGGGTCCCGCGTCGTCCTCGCGCCCTGATCCTGGCCCCCACCCGTGAGCTCGCCGCCCAGATCGGCGACAGCATCCGCGATTATGGCAAGCACCTGAAGATCACCCATGCCGTGATCTTCGGCGGCGTCGGGCAGAAACCGCAGGAGATCGCGATGGATCGCGGCGTCGATTTCCTGGTCGCCACGCCGGGGCGTCTGCTCGACCTGATGAACCAGGGCTTCATCAACCTGGCGGACATCGAGGCCTTCGTGCTCGACGAGGCCGACCGCATGCTCGACATGGGCTTCATTCATGATGTGCGCAAGGTGATCGCGAAGCTGCCCGCGCGCCGCCACTCCCTGTTCTTCTCCGCCACCCTGTCGCCCGAGATTGTGAAGCTGGCCGGAACGCTCCTGACCGATCCGGTGCGGGTCACCATTTCGCCGAAGCAACCCACGGTCGAGCGGATCGGCCAGCGGGTCATGTTCGTGGACAAGGGGGCGAAGGACACGCTGCTCGCCTCGTTGTTGCGGGATGAAGGCCTGGACAAGGTGATCGTCTTCACCCAGCAGAAGCACATGGCCAACCGCGTCGCGGAGAAATTGACCCGCGAGGGCATCACCGCCTCCGCCATCCACGGCAACAAGAGCCAGGGCGCCCGGACGCGCGCGCTCGAGGGCTTCAAGGCCGGCGAGGTGCGGGCGCTGGTCGCCACCGACATTGCGGCCCGCGGAATTGACGTCGATGGCGTCACGCACGTGATCAACTACCAGCTTCCCGCCGAGCCGGAGACCTACGTCCACCGCATCGGCCGCACGGCGCGAGCGGGCGCGGACGGCGATGCGGTCTCGTTCTGCTGCGCCAACGAGCGGGACCAGTTGCGCGACATCGAGCGTTTGATCCGCCGGGAGATCCCGGTCGACCTGGATCACCCGCATCATTCTGAGATCGCCCGGCACGCCACCGGCGCGGACGCCCGGCCTGAACCCAAGGGGGGCAGGGGACGGGGCGGCCGCGGAAACGGCGGTGGCGGTGGAGGCGGCGGAAACGGCGGTGGCCGCGGCAAGAGCCGCAAGGCCAAGAAATCCACCTCGCCCTACGAGGCCAATATTGCCTCTATGCCGGAGAACATGCGCAATCGCCTGCGTCAGCCGAAGCCGCGTTCGAGCTTCCGTGGCGGGGTGCGGTAGGCGGAGGGTCCGTTCTAACGATTCGCCCCTCCTACACGCGGTAGGGCGGTCGTTGCATCGCCGCCCACTTCGACATCCTGAAAGGATGAAACCGACCGCCTCCAAGAGTTATCGTGAGGTTTTGGCGCGCTTTCAGCGCTTTGAAATGGGTCGCGACACAACGCGACCCTGCCGTAATGCTCTGCAATCGGCCGGTTCTACGACGCCGCCCAAGCGGTCGAGGTTGCGGCGACCCCTCACCGCTGCGCCTGCTGCAGCAGGCGCAGTCTGACGCGCTCGCGTTCGGCCGCTTCCTCCAGTTCGCGGGTGTCGGCGCGGATGACGTCCAGGAGCTTCAGTCGATCCAGGGTCTGCCGCACGATGAGTGACTCGTTGGCGCCCAGGCGCGCCTTGCGGCCGGTGGCTCCGCGCGCCTCGTCGCGCCGGGCGACGTAGTCGTTCAGTTCCTTCGCGTAGTCGTCGGTCAGCTTCAGGAGGTCCTCCGACACCTGCCAGCGCAGCCGGCGCAGGCGCAGGACGATGTCCATGATGGCCGCCCGCTGGTCCGGGTATTCCACCAGGTCCATCATGACCTGCAGGGGGAACTGCTCGCGCTCCGCCGTCCCGTCGTCGCCCTCCCCGGTTCCCGGTTCCCGCACGGCGACCGAGGCGTCGAGGATGGCGTCGAGGCGGTCGAGCCCCTCCAGGTTTGCGAGCCGGGATTGCAGGTCCGGCTGGGAGAGGTTGAACACCTGGAGCGACCACCACTTCTCGACATCCAGGACGGACCGGAAATGCGCGTTGTAGCCCGCCAGGAAGGCGAGCTGCCAGTTCAGGAATTCGTGGGCCTTGGCGAGTTGGCCGCGCATCGCGTCCTGTCCGCCGGGCAGTTCCAGCAACCGCGCGACGAACAGGTGGGAACAGGCTTGGAAGAGGGTCCATTCCTCAGGGGAAAGCGTTGTGTCCTCGGCCCGGCCGAACTCGGCGAAGGTCAGCGCCTCGAACTTTGCGAGTTGCGCCTTCACCTCGGCCAAGGGGTCGCTGTAGCGGGCGCTGTCAAAGACCAGCGGCGGGGCGGCCGGGTTTTCCACGATCTTCACGGAGCCGCTGTCGAACGCGATGGCGCTCCGCTCCTTCACCGGCGGGAACAGGGAGGTGCGGGCGTTGACCAGCGCGTGCCGGGTCATGCCCTCCGTGAGCCAGAGGGGGATCGTCGCCGGGCGCCCCTTTGACGGCCGGTTGGCCAGTTCCTGCAGCAGGACGCGCACGATGCAGCGGGCCAGCTTCTCCCGGCCGATTGTCGCCGGCAGTCGGACGCTGTAGATCCAGCTGTCCACGAAGCGGTTGGCCGTCACCACCACATCGGCGTCCCGCCTCATGGCGGGATCGATCACGACGTGGATCTTGTCCTGCCAGCGGTCGTCCGCCCGCAGTTGCTCGTTGAAGACCGCGCGGACCCGGGAGCAGACGATCGCCAGCGAGGACGGGGTCACCCGGATGAACGGCGAATTCTCCGCCTCGGGAACAACCGCGCCCGCGCTGGGGCCGTGCACCACGAACTGTCCGGAGCGGCTCTCGACCTGGATGCGGTCCAACGGCTGCCCCTGCCCCCAGAGCGCCGCCGGGGCCAGCAGGAGCGGCAAAGCCCACTTCAGCCATCCGGTTCCAGATGGCGGTGAGAATTTCATGGGCCGGGGGGCGCGCTTCCCGCGCCCACGTTTCAACTCTTGGCGGATTTGCCCTTGGCGGCCGTGGACTTGCTCTTGGCGCCGCTGTCGGACTTCTTCTTGCTGTCGCTCTTGCTGGAGGAGGATTCGGAGGAGGAACTCTCCTTCTTGGCGGCCGCCTTGTAGCCCTCGCTGCGGTAGTCGGTGATGTAGAAACCGTCGCCCTTGAAGAGCAGTCCCGCGCCCGATCCGATGGCGCGCTTCACCTTCCCCTTGGCCCAGCGCTTCTTGGCGCACTTGTCCTTCGGGCACTGCGTCAGCGCGTCGTCCTTCATGGACTGGAAATGCTCGAACTCGTGTCCGCACTTCTCACAATTGTATTCGTAGGTAGGCATGATGGTCTTGTCTGATTCCAGAAATTCAACGGAGTCGCGCAAGTAATCACGTCGGAATGGCAGCGTCAAGCGCGGCGGAGCGGCGCGCGGGGCCCACGCATGAGTTGGATTCGCGCCTCGTTGGAGTTCACGCTTCAGCGTGTTTTGGGCGAATGCACGCTAAAGCGTGAACTCCAACCCCGAGCGCCGACAGACAAGCTTTCGAAATTGCATTGATTTTGGCGTTCATGCGTAAGCCCTGGAGCGGCGCGCGGCGGGGAGGAATGAGGTGGGAGGCCGGGCCTTGCGTGGAGTGGTTTCGGGCCATCCGCCGGCCGGAATCCCGGGCTCCGGGCTCCAAACCGGATGACGCTTGTGGGACTCAGCGAGGAAAATGAGGCGACAGAGCGTTGCCGCGTTTTGGCCCGGAGGGCCATCCAAGGAGGGGCGACATTCCTGTCGCCCTGCCGGCAAAGCCGGCACAGAGGCGTCCGGCCTTTCCTGTCGCCAAACCAACTTCGAATGCGCGTCCCTTGCTCAAGCGCCTTTCCGGGCCCGCCGGGGCCACGGCGACAGGAATGTCGCCGCTCCTTGGTCGGAAGTTTTTCCACTGGCGGACCTTCCGCGCGGGAAATAGGGTTTTCGCGAGTTTCACAGGGCCGGTTCCCATGCAGATCACCACCCGTTACAACGACGTCGAAAGCACGGTCGAGTTCGACAAGCCCGAGATCATCGTCGGTCGTCCCAATCCCTACATTGCGCCGGACCTCGATCTCGCCCCGGATATCACCGTGTCGCGGACCCATGCGCGCATTTATGAGCGGGAGGGCTGGTACTGGATCGAGGACCTCGCGAGCAAGTATGGAACCCTCGTCAACGGGGTGAAGCAGGAAGTCAGGCGTCGTCTCAACCCTGACGACCAGGTGCGGATCGGTGAAACCGACCTGAAGGTCCACTACGACGAAGCGACGAGGAAATCCGCCGTTCCGCCCGCCGCCGAGCCAGCGCCCGACCCGGCCGCGGCTTCCGGCGAGGCGGATGACTCCGGCCCGATCCGCATCGACACATCGCTCGACATTGCCTCCGCCTCGCTGCTCAGCGTTGCGGAAAACCCGGGGTTCACGCGTCAACGCCTCGGGCTGCTGCTGGACCTGCCCCTGCAGTTTGCCGCCCGTCAGGACCTGAAGTCGCTGCTCCAGCATACCGTGGACGAGGTCGTGAAGCTGATGCGGGGCGCGGATCGCGGCGCCGCCGTCCTGCGCAATCGCGACAACAACCAGCTGGAGGTCGCGGCCTGGACCGGCTCCGACGCGCCCGCCGTCAGTTCCTCGCTCTGCTTCAAGGCGATGAGCGAGGGGCGCGCGCTGATCTGGCGGCGCATCGTGGATGGCGTGACCAGCGAGTCCATGCAGCGGCTGGAGATCAAGACCGGCATGTATGCCCCGATGATCTGGCAGGACCGGGCCATCGGCGTCCTCTGCGTGGACAACCCGCGACGCGATGCCCTGTTCACCGAGGAGGAACTCCAGCTCCTCCTCGCGGTCGCCAACTACGCCGCCATGGCGGTGGCGAACTTCCGCCTCAGCGAGGGCGTGTGAGGGTAGGGGGGGCTGTTCCCGCGCCTCCCTTCTTCCCCATCCGCCAACTCTCCGCTCGCGCTGACCGGCAACCTGTTGAATACTCTCCCCCGTGAAACGTGTTTCGGTGACAGAATTGACGGACAAGCTGGTCGCCTCCTATGCCAAGGTGGGCGGCATCAATCATGTCGATGGCGTCAACCTCCCCTCGAAGACCAAGATCGCGCAGATCTGCCGGCAGATGCTGCGCCTGCTCTTTCCCGGTTTCTTCGACACCAAACAGATCCACTCCTCCGAGCTGAAGATCGAGACCGCGTTGCTGATGGACGAGGTCAAGAACGACCTGGAGGACGAGATCGCCAAGGCCATTGTCTATCGCGCTCCGATCGGAGACGAGAAGGCCAACCCGCGCGAACTCGCCGACGCCGTCACCGGCGAATTCCTGGGCAGGCTCCCGGAGATTCGCGAGATCCTGCAGACCGACGTCGATGCCGCGTACAGCGGCGACCCCGCCGCCATCAGCCGCGAGGAGATCATCGTGGCCTATCCCTTCATTGAGACCATCGCAATCCAGCGGCTGGCCCACGAGCTCTATCGTCGCAACATCGCCCTGCTGCCGCGCATCATGACCGAGTGGGCCCACGACCGCACCGGCATCGACCTCCATCCGGGCGCGAAGATCGGGGTCCACTTCTTCATCGATCACGGCACGGGCACCGTCGTCGGGGAAACCACGGAAATCGGCGACCACGTGAAGATCTACCACGGCGTGACCCTGGGCGCGAAGTCCACCTCGCGGGTTGAGGAACTGCGCGGCTCCAAGCGGCACCCGACCTTGGAGGACCGGGTCACCGTCTACCCCGGCGCGACCATCCTCGGCGGCGACACGGTCATCGGTCACGACAGCACCATCGGCGGCAACGTGTTCATCATGGAAAGCGTGAAGCCCCGGTCCCTGGTCATCTACGACGGGCTCGACATGCGCGTCCTGGACAAGGGGAAGAAACAGTCGCCCGACCAGGACTTCCAGATCTGAGGCTGCTCGACGGCGGCGGGCCGGGGCTCAGCGTTTCCGGCAGATCTGGATCCCATCCGCGAAGGGCAACAGCGCGTTCTCCACGCGCGGGTCACGGGTGAGTTTTTCGTTGAGGTCCTTCAAGGCCAGGCCTGATGGATGCTCCAGCCCTTCATCGAGCAGTCCTCCGCCCCAGAGCATATTGTCGAAGAGCAGCAATCCGTTGGGCCGGATGCGGGGCAGGATCGCCTCGTAGTAGGCGTCATACTCCGTCTTGTCCGCGTCGATGAACGCAAAATCGAATTCGAGATCCGGCTCCAGATTCCTCAACGATTCAAGCGCCGGGCCGATCCGCAGGTCGATCTTGTCCGCGACGCCCGCGCGGCTCCAATGCTCCCGCGCGATCGCGGTCCAATCGTCGTCCATGTCGAGGCAGATGAGTCTGCCGTCGGCGGGCAGGCCCTGCGCCACGCAGAGCGCGCTGTAGCCGGTGAAGGTCCCCACTTCGATGGCGTGGCGGGCTCCCGTCGCCGCGACAAGCAACCGCATGAAGGCGCCCTGTTCGACGCTGATCTGCATGCGCGCGTCGTCGCCCAGTTTCGCGGTGGCCACGCGCAGGTCGCTGAGGACGGCATCGTCGGCGTCGCTTCGCCACTTGGCGGCGTAGCTGTAGAGATCGTCGGTGAGAGACAGGTATTTCATGGCTGCGCGGATGTTTGTAACCGCGGAGGGCGCGGATCACACGGTCTTATTCGAGGAAAGGGCGTTGCGGGGGGGGCAAGCGCGGAAGCAGGGAACCTGTGGGCGATCGCCAAAGTCCGTCCTCGAAGAGCCTGGCAGTCCGGGTTAAAAGAACGCCTCCATGTGCGCCCGTTATTCCCTCACCGCCGGAGAGTGGGAGTTCTTTTCCTCCTTCCTCAAGGAGTTGATGCTGCTCAAGGCGGCCGCGCGTTTCAACATCGCCCCGACGCAGGCGGCTCCGGTGATCGTGATGAACCAGGCGCCCGAGATGCGGGACCTGCGCTTCGGCTTTCAAACGCAGGCCTCGGCCGCGCGCAAGGCCTCCATCGTGGTCAATGCGCGCTCTGAGACGGTCACGGAAAAGCCGATGTTTCGCGATGCATTCCGGGAGCGTCGCTGCCTGGTCCCGGCGACCGGCTTCTACGAGTGGCGCAAGAGCGGAATCGCCAAACAGCCCATGAACATCCGCCTCAAGGGGGGCGAGCCCTTCTATTTCGCCGGACTCTGGCGGATGGGCGCCGCGAGTGACGGATCCGAACCGGAGCCCGGTTTCGTCATCCTGACCACGGAACCCAACCGGCTCATGGCGTCGATCCACAACCGGATGCCGGTCATCCTGGACCGTGAGGCGCGCGACGCCTGGCTGGACCAAAGCCTCGGGGAATCCGACCTCCTCGCGCTGCTCAAGTCCTACCCGGCCGATGCCATGGAGGCCTGGCCCGTTGGTTCCGGCGTCGGTTCGCCCCACAATGACAACCCGGCCTGCCTGGAACCCGTGGAGGAGGCTCCGCGGGCGATTCAGGGAGATCTGTTCGGGGGAATATAGCGTCATCCCCGCTGCCCGAAATCGGGCCCGAAGACTCCCGAAATCACCGCTTGAGGAAGCGTGGGGAGGAATTGCCGCCGATGAGCCGGCGCAAGCATGTCCCGGCGCGGCTCACTGAGGACAGTTCGCCATGCAGTGTCCGCCCATTCCCAATCGGCGTCGCCAAGAACGCGCGCGATTGATCTTGAACGAATTCCCGGCGCGCATTTCTAATTCCTGAAAACACGAACCGACATGGCAACCTACATTTACGAAACCATCCCCCAGAAGAAGGGACAAAAGCCGCGCCGTTTCGAGGTGCAGCAGAGCATGAAGGACGATCCGCTGACGCACGATCCCGAGACCGGCGAACCGGTCAAGCGCGTGATCACCGGCGGCACGGGCAACATCTTCAACGGCACCAGCATTCTCTCCATGAACAATCCGCCGCCCGCCCGCCGCGGAAAATAGGCCGCGCTGTCGGCCCTTTCGAGCAACGCCGCCCATCCGGGCGGCGTTTTGCGTTCCTCATCCGGCCCGAAGATGCCGGGTGAAGAACTCCTTCGTCCGTCGCCACATTTCCTCGGAAAGCACGTGGCCGGTGTCCTTCTCGATGAAGTGCGTGAACCGGTCCGTCGCGCCCGCCTTTTCATAGGCCGCCGCGATCCGTTCCACGCTCCACGGCACGTCTGCGATCGGCGTGCCGCGGTCCTGGTCGCCGAAGTTCAGGTGCAGGGCCCGCGGCGCAATCAGTCCGCACAGGTCCGGTGTGTCGCCGAATTCAAACAGGCCCGGAACGAAATTCGGGAAGCAATGCAGGAGTTGCTCGCGGTGAATTCCCCGGTAGGTCGGCAGGCAGCAGTTGCCCACGAGGGCCTTCAGGCGCGGCTCCCAGGGTCCGACCAGCCACATGTGCGTTGATCCCATGGAATGCCCGTAGCAGCCGATGTTCTCCGCGTCCACCTCCGGCCGGCTGACCAGGAAATCCACGGCGCGCCGCATGTCCAGAATGTTCTTCCAGGCCATGCATTTCCCCTCGACCACGTAGCGCAGGAATTCGAAACGCTCGAAGTTGCGGCCGTTCAGCTTCTTGTCGGCGCGCTCCTCGAAACACAGGGCGTCCGGGCACAGCACGACATAGCCCTCCTTCGCCAAGGCCGCCCCGGTGTGGTGCATCGGGTTTCCGGCCAGCCCAGCCGGTTCCGTCTTGCCCAGATGCCACTGCCCCGCGTGTTGATGCCAGACCGCCACCGCGGGCGCGGGCTTCTCCGCCGTCACGCCGTCCGGGATCAGCAGCATGGCGGGGATCGCGTCGTTCGGCTCGGCGTGGTAGTAGACCGACTCGATGCGATACCCGTCCTTCCGGATCGTCTCCCGATGCCGGACGTTCAGGTCGCACGGCTCCGGCCAGGGCCCGCCCAGGCAGGCCTGGAGCTTTTCGCGGAATGCTTCCGTCGTCACGCTCGCAGGTTTTCGGCCCCGGCGGTTTGAAGCAAGCGGAATTCGCTGTCCTACGCAAAGCCCGTTTCCGGATTGCCGCACGGCGCGCTCCCGTACACCTTCCCCGCATGTCGCACGATATCGCCCGTTACATCGACCACACGAACCTGAAGCCCGACGCCTCCAAGGCCGACATCGAGCGGCTCTGCGCCGAGGCGCGGGAGCACAAGTTCTTCAGCGTCTGCGTGAACAGCTCGCGCGTCGCCCTCGCCCATCACCTGTTGGAGGATTGCGACGTCCAGGTTTGCAGCGTGGTCGGATTCCCCCTTGGAGCGATGGATGCCGACGCCAAGCGCTACGAGACCGAGTGCGCCGTCGACCTCGGAGCCAACGAGATCGACATGGTCATGAACATCGGCCGCTTCAAGGACGGCGAGGACGATTACATCGTCCGTGAAATCCGGGACATCGTGGAGGCCGCCGAGGACCGCGTGGTGAAGGTGATCCTGGAAACCTGCCTGCTCACGCGGGAAGAGATCGTTCGCGCCTGCGGATTGGCCATGCAGGCCGAGGCCCACTTTGTGAAGACCTCCACCGGCTTCGGCGGCGGCGGCGCGACCGTGGAGGACGTCGCTGCGATGCGGCAGGCGGTTGGCGTGGCTGCGGGAGTCAAGGCCTCGGGAGGCATCCGCGATGGCAAGACCGCCATGGCCATGATCGAGGCGGGCGCGACGCGGCTCGGATGCTCCGCAGGCGTCGCCATTCTCACGGGGACGGACGCGCCTTTGCCCGGACGTTATTGATCAGGGCAAGCACACCGCCATGTCATACCCCGCCATTTTCACGCATGCGTTGAGGGTCACCTACGCGGAATGCACCGTGGGCAATCACGTCTACTACGCCCGCTATTTCGACTACCTGGAAGAAGCCCGGGGCGAGTTCTTCCGCTCACTCGGTTTCCCCTTCCAGAATCTGGAGGACGACGGTTTCGCCTTCCCGGTCGTCCATTGCGAAGCGGACTACAAGAGCGCGGCGCGTTATGACGATGAATTGCGCGTCGAGGTATGGTTGACTTCCCTGACGCGGATCAGCCTCGATTTCGCGTATCGAATCGTAGCAACGGATGACCGCCTGCTCTTTCGGGGCTTGACCCGGCACGCCTGCACGGATCTCCAGAACAAGGCGACCCGTATCCCCGATCCGCTCGCTGGCGGACTCGCGGGATACCTGCATGGGGCGAACTAGACTTGCGGCGAAAGACGTCCGCCGTGGGTAGAACCTGTTAGCGGCCGGAGAATTCTGCGACGCTTCAAGCGGAACACACGGACGGGCCGGTCGAGGATGGCAGCCGCAACATCCCTGAGTCATGTTCCGCGCGCCGCAGTCCATAACGCTGACGCGGATTCGCAAGCCCCGTCCATTTCGGCGAAAACCGACGGACAGCCGGGAAGGGCAGTCCTGCGCTGGTCTCGCTGCGCTGTGCCAATTCTGGTGAAAGGGGCGTGTCACACCTGCTTGAAAACTGTGCCACTGTGACACGGATTGGTGGCTCATTTACTCAAAAAGGCATCTGTCTATAATCGCAACATGTTCAAAATAAGTATCTTGCGAGTTTTTCTATGGGTTGGCCCGTCAATTGCTTGGCACACTTGAATCAAAGAATTTCAAGTTATGGCAAAAGTATTAGGCATTGATTTGGGGACGACGAACTCCTGCATGGCAGTTATGGAGGGCGGCGATCCGGTGGTCCTCGAAAACTCCGAGGGCAAGCGCACGACGCCGTCCGTGGTCGCCTTCAGCAAGAGTGGCGAGCGCCTGGTGGGTGAAGCCGCCAAGCGTCAGGCCGTCACCAATCCCGCCAACACCATTTTTTCCGTCAAGCGCTTCATGGGCCGCAAGTTTGATGAAGTTGGCGAGGAGACCAAGCGTGTCCCCTACAAGGTGGTCCGCGCCTCCAACGGCGACATCCATGTCGAGGTCGAGGTCGGCGGCGAGAAGAAGCAGTACAGTCCGCCCGAGATTTCGGCGATGATCCTGTCCAAGCTAAAGGCCGATGCCGAAACCCGTCTCGGCGAAAAGATCACCCAGGCCGTCATCACCGTTCCCGCCTACTTCAACGACTCCCAGCGCCAGGCCACCAAGGACGCCGGCAAGATCGCCGGGTTGGAGGTTCTACGCATCATCAACGAGCCCACCGCCGCTTCGCTCGCCTACGGTCTCGACAAGAAGTCCGACGAGAAGATTGCGGTCTACGACCTCGGCGGCGGCACCTTCGACATTTCTGTCCTGGAAATCGGCGACGGCGTGTTCGAGGTGAAGGCCACCAACGGCGACACTCATCTCGGCGGCGACGACTGGGACAACAAGATCATCGACTGGATCCTCGACACCTTCAAAAGTGACACCGGCATCGACCTGCGCAGCCAGCCCGACGCCCTGCAGCGCATCAAGGAGGAGGCCGAGAAGGCGAAGATCGCGTTGTCCAGTTCCACGGAGTACGAGATCAACCTCCCCTTCATCACGGCTGACGCCTCCGGTCCGAAGCACGTCGCGACGAAGCTTTCCCGCAACAAGCTGGAACAGCTCTGCGACGACCTGTTCGAGCGCACCATCCGCCCGACCAAGGACTGCCTCAAGGACGCGGAACTGGAGATCTCCGAGATCAATGAACTGGTGCTCGTCGGCGGCATGACCCGCATGCCCCGCGTGGTGGAGACGGCCGATTCGCTGATCGGGAAGAAGGCGCACCAGGGCGTCAACCCGGACGAGGTTGTCGCCATCGGCGCGGCCATCCAGGGGGGCGTCCTCAAGGGCGACGTCAAGGACGTGCTCCTGCTCGACGTCACGCCGCTCTCGCTCGGCATCGAGACCCTCGGCGGCATCTTCACCCGCCTGATCGAGCGCAATACCACCATTCCCAGCCGCAAGTCGGAGATCTTCTCCACCGCGGCGGACAACCAGCCCGCCGTGGAAATCCACGTCCTGCAGGGCGAACGCCAGTTCACCAAGGACAACAAGACCATCGGCAAGTTCAAGCTGGACGACATCCCGCCCGCGCCGCGCGGCGTGCCGCAGATCGAGGTCACCTTCGACATCGACGCCAACGGCATCCTCAACGTCAGCGCGAAGGATCTCGGCACCAACAAGGAGCAGAAGATCACCATCACCGCCAGCAGCGGCCTCTCGCAGGACGAGATCGAGAAGATGAAGCAGGACGCCGAGGCGCACGCGGACGAGGACGCCCAGCGCAAGGAGGCCGTCGAGATCCGCAACGAGTGCGACACCGCGGTCTACCGTTCCGAGAAACTCGTCAAGGACAACGAGGACAAGCTTCCCGAAGCCGAGAAGGACAAGCTGAAGGCGGCCATCGACGAGGCCAAGAAGACCCTCGAAGGCGACGACACCGCGGCGATGAAGGCGGCCACCGAGAAACTCATGGAGGTCGGTCAGGCCATCGCCACCCACATCTATCAGCAGGGCGGCGGCGATCAACAGGCCCCGGGAGCCGACGCCCAGCAGGCCGCCGGAGGCGCAGCGTCCGACGATGACGATGACGACGAGAAGGATGACGGCAAGGGCCCGATCATCGACGCCGAGGTCGTGGACGAGAAGAAGGACTGATCTCCCGCAGAAACCAATTTGTGCGAACGACAATTTCTCCCCCGGCCCAAGTCGGGGGCAGGTCATCACACAAGCAACCCGAAACGAACAAAAACAAAGAAAAGCAACACCATGGCAATCAAGCTGAAACCGCTCGGTGACCGCGTCCTCGTGGAACCGGTCGAAGAGCAGGAAGTCAAGAAGGGCGGCATCATCATCCCCGATACCGCGAAAGAGAAACCCACCGAAGCCCGCGTCGTGGCGCTCGGCACCGGCCGCAAGGACGACGACGGCAAGGCCGTTCCGTTCGAAGTGAAGAAGGGCGATGTCGTCCTTATCTCCAAGTACGGCGGCACCGAGGTCAAGGTCGACGGCAAGGAATACAAGATCCTCAACTCCGACGACATCCTCGCCATCGTTGGCTGATCTGAAACTTTAGCAAACAACGAACAAACACCATGGCAGCAAAACAACTCCAATTCGATGAAGCCGCCCGCCAGTCTCTCCTGCGCGGTGTGAGCAAACTCGCCCGGGCCGTCAAGGCCACCCTCGGACCCAAGGGTCGCAACGTCGTTCTCGACAAGAAGTTCGGCTCCCCGACCGTCACCAAGGACGGCGTGACCGTGGCCAAGGAGATCGACCTCGATGATCCCTACGAGAACATGGGCGCCCAGATGGTCCGCGAGGTCGCGAGCAAGACCAGCGACGCGGCCGGCGATGGCACCACCACCGCCACCGTGCTCGGCGAGGCCATCTTCCGCGAGGGCCTGAAGTACGTCACCGCCGGAGCGAACCCCATCAGCATCCAGCGCGGCATCCAGAAGGCCGTCGAGGCCGCCGTCGGTTCACTCGCCAAGATCTCCAAGCGCGTCAAGGACAAGGAGGAGATCAAGCAGGTTGCGACCGTGTCCGCCAACTGGGACGACGTGATCGGCGACATCATCGCCGACGCGATGGACAAGGTCGGCAAGGACGGCACCATCACGGTGGAAGAGGCCAAGTCCATCGAGACCACGCTCGACGTCGTCGAGGGCATGCAGTTCGACAAGGGCTACCTCTCCCCCTACTTCGTCACGAGCCCGGACTCCATGGAGGCCAAGCTCGAGGAGGCCTACGTCCTCATCTACGAGAAGAAGATCACCAACCTCAAGGACCTGCTGCCCGTGCTCGAAAAGACCGCGAAGGCCGGCAAGCCGCTGTTGATCATCGCCGAGGACGTCGAGGGCGAGGCTTTGGCCACGCTCGTCGTGAACAAGATCCGCGGCATCCTCAACGCCTGCGCCGTCAAGGCCCCGGGCTTCGGCGACCGCCGCAAGGCCATGCTCGAAGACATTGCCATCCTCACCGGCGGCAAGTGCATCACCGAGGACCTCGGCATCAAGCTCGAGAACCTCACCCTGGACGACCTCGGCCGCGTCAAGTCGGTCGTCGTCGACAAGGAGAACACCACCATCGTCGAGGGTTACGGCAAGTCCTCCGAGATCCAGGGCCGGGTCGGTCAGATCCGCCGCCAGATCGAGGAGACCACGTCCGACTACGACCGCGAGAAACTGCAGGAGCGCCTGGCCAAGCTGGCCGGCGGCGTTGCGGTGATCAACGTCGGGGCCGCGACCGAGTCCGAGATGAAGGAGAAGAAGGCCCGCGTCGAGGACGCGCTGCACGCCACCCGCGCCGCGGTTGAAGAGGGCATCGTGCCCGGCGGCGGCGTCGCCCTGCTGCGCACCCTGCCCGCCATCTCCAAGCTCTCCCTGGAGAACGCGGACGAGCAGATCGGCGTCGACATCGTCAAGCGCGCTGTTGAAGAGCCGCTCCGCGCGCTCGCGAGCAACGCCGGCGAGGAAGGCTCCATCATCGTCGAGCACGTCAAGAAGGCGAAGGGCACCAGCGGCTACAACGTGGCCACCGGCGAATACGTCGACCTCGTCAAGGCGGGCGTCGTCGATCCGGCCAAGGTGACCCGCACGGCCCTGCAGAACGCCGGCTCCATCGCCGGTCTGCTGCTGACCACCGAGTGCCTCATCACCGAGATCCCGGAAGAGGAGAAGGAGCCCGCCGGCGGCGACCACCACGGCATGGGCGGCGGCTTCTAAGGAAGCCCCCTCTTCTCGAAGGAACCGAGAACGACAACAGCGGGCCCGGAGAAATCCGGGCCCGCTTTTTTTGAGGGAAGGGCAAAGGAGTGGCAGAGTGGGTTGTCGCGGATTCGGTTGCCTCACACGGGCGCTTTCCGCGCTCTACTCAACGCCCGATCCGAAGGCGGCCTTCAGCCGCGCCGTATTTTCGCGCATCACAGTGAGGAAATCGCCTTGGGCTGGAATATTGGCGCAGGGGGTGAAGACGGTGATCCTGACGCCCCGCTTCCTCAATTCGGCGACGGTCTTTTCGCTGGGAGTCCCTTCCCAGATGACGAGGTCGAACGAGCTCTCCTTGCGCAGGTCTTCGAAGGCCTTCCAGGCCGCTTCGTCGGGGAATTCGTCAGGTTCCCAGTGGAGGTTGCGGGAATGCAGCGCGAAGCGTTGTTGGAAGTATTGGTAGATCGGGTGGGAGAAGAGGACCGGCCGGTCGCGGTGCGGCTTGAGGATGGCTTCGAGTTCGGCGTCAAGTGTCAGCAGGTCCTGCTTGAGCGCGATGAGGTTGGCTTCAAATTCGTCTTTTTGTGCGGGGACGAGCCGGGCCAGCGCATCGCGGACGGCCTCCGCCTGCATGGCGGCGAGTCGTGGATTGAGCCAGGTGTGGGAGGCGGTTCCCGTGTGGGAGTGTTCGCCGCCCTTGCCATGGCTGTGCGTGACGACATCCTGGACTTTCAGCAACTGCGCCCGGAAGGGCGCGGAGGTGTCCGTGAGCTTCGCCTCCGGCAGCGAGACCTTGTCCAGCCACTTCGCGTAGTTCGCGCCGTTGAGGAGGATCAGGTCGGCGGACTGATACGCCTTGATCGCGTCGCGGTCGGGCATCCAGTCCGCGGGATCCACTTCCGCCGGCGCGGGGAATACGACGTCGACCGCATCGCCGCCGATGCGTTGGGCGAAGTACTGCAGCGGATGACTGACCGTGTAGACGACGGGCCTGCCTCCGGTTGGCCGGGAGGGTGCGGGACTCTCCGAGGGCTTGCTGTCGCAACCTGTGAGCAGCACGGCGGCGAGAAACCAAGCCGAAGGCTTGACAGCCTTTAGCCCGGGGTTGAACCCGCGAGTGCGGGTGATACCCCGGGGCGAATGGCCCGTTGCATCGCATCCTGAAGGGATGCCAGCGCCGTCCGAACGCGACATTCTCCCAATCTGGAAGAACAGGCGCAAAAGGGGACTCCAGCGTCGCTGCCATCCTTTCGGGATGAAACGGAATATGCTTCGGGTATCTGGTGGTAGCGCTCGTTCCTCGCTGCAACCACCGGCTAATGGCTGTGATGCCTTTGGCATAAGGGGGGCGCGTCTTCGCAAGACGCCGCATGCTTGCGGGTGATGACGATCGTCCCCAAGTGAGTCCACGCGCTTTCTCATGACAGCGATCATCCTTACATCAATCGGTGGATCATCCAATCACCTGACGCTCCGACAGTCGCGGTCAGGGCCGCCGCCACGCACAGGCTGATTGCCAACACGATCGCCAGTTCCGCCGCCTGCAGCCAGAAGACCGTTCCGCGGCTGCAACCGAGCTGGAACAGCGTCTGCATTTCCCGGCGACGCAGGCGCAGCGACAGCAGGATCGTCAACGCGAGGAACAGGCCGGTGGAAACGGCGAACAGGGCGAAGTTGGCGTCGAAGAAGCGCTTTACCTTGAAGACCAGTCCGAGCATCTCGCCGACCACCTCCGTTGAGACCAGGATCTGCGTATCGCCGTGGCCCGTGTTGAAACGACCGAGCAGGAGGGCGCGGGATTTCTCGTCGTTCGGCCAGGCGAGCGTCGCGGTGATCGGCAGGTCCTCCGGCTCCGCGTGGAAGTGAAACGAAGCCGAGTTTTCCGATGTGATCTCCATGAATTGGGGCAGGGCGGCGTTGGCGACGACATTGGTGTCGGATCGCTCCAGGACGACGTTCCGGTCGGGAGCCTTCTCCATGTCCTTGTGGCCGTGGCCGATTCCCTCGATCACCCACGCGGTCTTAAGATCGACGAAGACCGCGTTGTCGTCCGGCGACTCGCTCGTGGCCAGAACGCCGGTGACGCGCATGCGCAGCGGGTAGTCGCCGGCAATGTCGAAGACGTTCTTGGGATCGGAGAGCAGGTGGTCGCCCGGCCCCAGCTTCAATTCCCTTGCGACATTCGCCCCGAGCACACAGTCGCCGAGCATGGACAGTGTTTCCCCTCGCGCCACGGTCAGTTTCCGCTGCGTGAAGTAATCCAGCGTCGTGCCGGCGATCGAATAACCGCGCGCTGAGAAGCGCGAGAAGAGCGGAACCGCCATGGCGAGGCCGGTTTCGCGGATCTCCCGATGATCGCGCATGGAAAGCAGGTCCGGCGTGCGCCCCCGGAAGTGAAGCGCATGCAGCGCGAGGTCGAAGCGGCTGCCTTTCGCGCCGATCACCAGCGGCGTCGCTTCAGCCCGGGCCATCAGGCGCTCCTCGAAACCCGAGATCATCCGGCTCAGGAACAGGGGGAGGAACAGCGTCAGGGAAACGCAGGCGACGAGAATCGTGGTCTTGCCCTTGTGAAAGGCCACGTAGCGCCAGGCGAGGAAGAAATGCTGCTTCATGCCGGCGCGCCCTCCCGAAAGCGTTCGAAATCCACGACGCGGTCAAAGCCGTCCAGCAGGCTGTGATCGTGCGTCACCACCACGAGCGTGGCCTGGGAGCTTGCCGCGCGGTCGAAGAGGATCTCGACGATGCGTCGCTTGTTCGCTGGATCGAGGTTCCCGGTTGGTTCGTCGGCGAGGATCATCTCCGGCTTGGGCAGCAGGGCGCGCGCGATCGCGACGCGCTGCCTCTCGCCCTGCGAAAGCTGGTCCACGCGGCGGCGGAGTTTGTCCGCAAGGCCGAGCGACTCCGCCAGGGTCTCGGCGGATTTGCGGGCGTCGGCGTCGGGGCGCAGCGCGGGATTGATGCGGCAGGGCAGGAGGATGTTTTCCCGGACGTTCAGGTAGTCGATCAGCTCGAAATCCTGGAAGACAAAACCCACGCGGCGGATGCGGAAGGCGCGGCGTTCCGCGTCGCTGAGCCGGTCCAACCGCGCGCCGCCGGTTTCGACGCTGCCCCGGTCCGGAACATGGACGCCGGCCAGCAGTCGCAGCAGCGTGGTCTTTCCCGAGCCGCTCGGACCGACGAAGGCGACCTTCTCGCCGGATGCAACAGCCAGTTCCGGGATGCGCAGGCGAAAGCCGCCGTCGCCGTAGGCGAATTCCACGTCATGGATCGCGGCGTTCATGGGGGTGTGTTCCTGCGGGACGCGTCAAGGAGGGGCGACATTCCTGTCGCCCTGCCTGCAAAGCAGGCACATGGGCGCGCGGTATTTCCCTTGGTTTCTTGGTATTCCCGAAATCGCCCGGATGTTGCGCGCCTCTCTGGCCCCGCCGGGGCAACGGCGACAGGAATGTCGCCGCTCCTTGTTTGCCGTCGATCCGCCTTCATTTTAACGCGACGTAGCCATGCGAAGTCGGTCCGTGGCTCAAAGCTCCTAGGCGTCCACACCGCGGAGGCCGGTTTCGAATTTGAGGCGTTTCTCGTTGCGCAGTTCCATGCCGGTGATCTTCCAGGAGCCGCCGAGCGGTTCGACCGTGAAGACCGCCTCGTATTCGTTTTCGCGCGTGTGGATGTGTCCCCAGTGCTCCACGGTGCCGCGCACGGTCCAGTTGCAGGGGACCACGAACCCGGAGCCTTTCGCGGATTCCGGGTTCTCGGATTCGCCAATCGAGACGATCTTCACCTCGCGGACCTTGGCGGTGGCTCCGCCCTGTTCCTGCATCTTCAGGCCTTTCTGGATCTGCAGGTAGATCTCCGTCAGCAGTGGTCCGCCGATGCTTTGCTCCAGGGTGTCGTAGACCTCGCTTTCATTCTTGTAGTCGAAGGCGCGGTAGATGTTCCCGTGCAGGGCGGAGAAGATGGCGGACTGTTCTTCTGCGGACAACGGCTTCGGTTGTTGAAAAGGATCGCGGATCTCCCGTTGGGCGAGCGGCCAACAAAGCGCTGCCAGGCCGGCCGCGAGCCCGGCGCGGGCCATTCCGGCCTTGAGGTCGAAGCGGCCTTCGCGTCGCGCCAGGAGGAACAGGATCGGAGCGCAGGCAAAGCAGAACAGGCTTACGACGGGCAGGGCGATCATGCGGGGCGGCTCGGGCGTCGGCACGTCGGCGAAGGTCGGAGCTTCCAGGGCCGTCTCGCTCTTCCATTCGAACTCGGGGTCGATCGGTTCGAAGTAGGTGTTCTCCGGCGCGGCGTCGTAGGCGTAGTAGGTGGATTTCACGAAGGGCACGTTCTGGTTGAACGCATCCCAGGTCATCTTCACCTGGTTGGGAAGCCCCTTCACGCTGTAGCTGAGGATGGCGCCCATTCGCGCCTGGTAGAGGCTGATGCGGCGTTTCTCGGCCGCCTGTGCGAAGTCGCGCGAATCCAGCCCGTAGAACTCCAGCCGCTGCACGACCGGCTGGACGACGATGCCGTCGATCTCGACCGGGCTGTGGGTGCGGAAAAACTCCGCGACCGTTTCCTTGGCGGCGTCCTGTTCCTCGACCGAGATGTAGTCCTTGTCGGCGCGTTCCAGCGGAGCGAGCGTCTCGAAGGTGATCAGCGGGATCAATATCTCATGCCGGACCTCGAAGGGTTCGATGTAGATGTAGGAGTAGAGTCCGCTGTAGCTGCTGATGCCCAGGCGGGCCGCTTTTCGAGCCTCGCGACGCTGCCGCAATTCGCGCCAGTTCTTCGGCTGCTCCGGCGGTCCGTTGGTCCAGTCGAACTTCACCGAGTGCGGCGACTGCATGCCCACCTTGGTCGGCTCTTCAATCCAGACGCCGCTGTGCAGGACCATCAGGTCCAGGACCTCCGCGATCGCGCCGTCCGCGCCGCCGAGCGTCTGCGAGATGGTTAGGAAGTCCTGCGGTTTCTCGACCGGGAAGTCGAAACGGTAGATCACGCCGAACTGCATCAACTCGGCGGGAAACAGGCCCTCCTCGGGGATCTGGCTGGCGTCCATCTCGATGAACTGGCCGGTCAGGCGTTTTCCGTCCTCGCCGCGGATCGTGAAGTGTTCCTTAAGGTATTCGGCATGCTTCTTCGCGCCGGCCTGCAGCTTGTCGCCGGGCAGGCGCTGGTCCTCGCCCGGTTCGATTTTCTGATACAGGACAACGTCGTCGGCCATGACGACCAGCTGCGCGACAACCTTGTTGGTCAACGCGTCCACCGTCGCGGACACCTGCGACATCGCGTGCGCCCGGGCATCGGTCGCGCCGAGGGGGAGCAACGCGAGCGTCAGCGCCAGAGCCGCGAGGCGTGAAGCCGACCGGGGCAGGCGGCGGTTTGATTCAATTTTCGAGGCGTCCATGATGGAAAGACACGCGGCCGGGGAATCCGGGGCAACGGAACGCGCATTCTATCGAAAACGGCGCGTTTGAACAGGTCGAAGCGGGGAGGCGAATTCTCCCGAATGAGCCGACATTGACATCCCCAGTGAGGCTCACTGAGGACAGTTCGCGCCACCTTGTTGCGCGGATTCTGCGTTCACGCATCCGTTCCGTTGAGCGCCCGGAGCGATTGGTTCAAGCGCTGCAATTCCTCAGAACCGCCTTCACCGCCTCGACGACCCGTTCGACGGAGATATTGAGCATACAGCGGAAATCAACGGGGCATTCGCGGAGGAAGCAGGGGGCGCAAGGCGCTTCGGCGGAAAGGAGCTTGTGCCGGGCATCGCCGGGCAGGCCGGGACCGGTCAGTTCGCTGGACGTGCTGCCGAAGGGGACCACAACCGGCGTCTCGAGCGCGGCGGCGACATGCATGGGGCCGGAGTCGTTGGTGAGCAGGGCGTCGCAGGTCTGTAATCCGGCGCAAAGTTCGGCAAGCGAAGTCCGGCCGACGAGGTTCAGCGCGGCGTCGGTATCCGTCCGGGCCGCGATCTCCGAGGCAATGTGCGCGGCGTCGTCGTCTCCCTTGGCGCCGAACACCATCCAGCCGCAGCCGGTTTCCTCTGTCAGGCAGACCGCGGTCTCGATGAAGCGTTCGGCGGGCCAGCGCTTGGCGGGACCGTATTCGGCGCCGGGGTTGAGGCCCAGCCAGCGCCGGTTGGCGGCGGTTGGCGGCAGGAAGCTCTCCCGGAAGCCCGCGACGGCATCCGGCGGTAGTTTCAGCAGGGGCGCGACCGGCTCGGGCGAGGCTCCGATGGCAGCCACGAGACGAAGGTAATGATGGATGTGGTGGGACTCCGGCGGAATGGGCGCGGAGGGGTGGGAATCGGGGGAATCAATCAACCGACGGATCTCCGCCGGCGTCCGCTTGCGCATGTGGACAATGCCGGGCGCGCGGCGCACGGCTTGGGTGAGCAGCCAGTTGCGCCAGGCGGCGCGGTAGCCGACCCGCTTGGGAATGCCAGCGCGCCATAGTTCCAGCGCGGTCCGCGGCGAGTTGGGGAACGCAATTCCCAGGTCGAAGCGCTTCGCCTTCAGCCGGCGGGCGATGGAGCCGGTCTTCTCGTCGGTTGCGAAGGTCTCCACCTCGTCGAGATGTGGATGCGCACGCCAGATGTCGGCGAGTTTCTCAGGGGTCAGCAGGGTGATCTGCGCGTTCGGATAAGCCTCGCGCAGCCGCCGAATGGCTGGCGTGGTCATGACGGCGTCGCCCAGCCAGTTCACCCCGCGAACGAGAATGCGCGCGGGCACATTTGGCGCAGCCGTTTTCACGGCTCCTCCTTATCGGTTTTGGGTTTTTTCTTCTTCGCCGGTTTCCAGCGGTTGTGGACCCAGAACCAGTTGGCGGGGTCGGCGCGGATCGCCGCTTCGAGCTGTTCGTTCACGTCGCGCATGATGTCTTCGGAGGAGCGCGGTTCGCCATCTTCATGGGTCGGAATCGGATCGTGGAAGACGATCCGCCAGCGCGCAAGGGCGACCCGGTGGCAGATGACGACGTGTAGCGGGCAGTTGTAGCGCAGGGCGAACACGGCGGGCGCGGCGCTGACTGAGCAGTCGCGCCCGAAGAACGGCAGGCGCAGGCCGTTGTCGCCCGCGTGCTGGTCGGCGAGGAGCCCCAGGTAGATGCCGCCGCGGTTCATGGCGGTCTTGAGTTCCCGGGCGTCGCGCCGACGTTCGAAGTAGAGGCAGCCGGTCCTTTGGCGCAGGTCTGCGAGCAGGCGGTCGAGGGACTTCTGCCGGAGGCCCCGATAGGTGGTGGCGAATTGCGCTCCAGGCGGGAGGTTGTAACAACGGGCATAGAGTTCGAAGTTGCCAAAGTGCCCGATGGCGAAGACCCGGCTCTTCGGCGTGGTGTCGCCATGTTCGGCCGCGAATTGTTCCGTGCCGCCCATCTCGAGGATTCCGGGGATGGCGGCGGATTTCATTCCCATGGTCTTGATGGCGCAGCCGAAACTTTCACCGATGCGGCGGAAGGTCTCTTTGGCCAGCGCGCGGATTTCGGATTCGGATTTCTCGTCGCCGAAGGCCTCGGTCATGTTCCGGATCGCGACCTTCCGGTGTCGCGCGTCGACCAGGTAGACCAGCCACCCCACGAACCGCCCGATCCGCGCGACGAGGCCGAGCGGAAGGAGTTGGGCCAGACCGATCAGGAGCCGGGCGGGGACGTAGAGAAGGAGTTCCATCGGCCGCTCAGTCGAAGCAGATCTTGCGCACGCACTCGTCGAAACCCCGGGCGCCGCTGAGGATCTTGATCTCGACGCGCATGAAGTAGATGGGCAGGTCGCGGCGGTCGATCTTTGGGAAGCGCACGGCGTCTTTCTGCGTGGTGATGATGAACTCGGCCTGACGCTTCTTGCCGCGGTTGATGCAGTTGAGGATCTCCTGCTGCGTGAAGCGGTGGTGGTCCGCGAATCGCCGGCGGTAGACGAGTTTGGCGCCCTGTTTGACGAGGCTTTCCTCAAAGCTCTCCGGCAGCGCGATGCCGCTGAGCGAGGCCACCTTTTTCCCTTTCAGGAAGCCGATGCTGCGTCGTTCGCCGGAGAACACGTCCTCGAAATACAGGGGGTGGTGGACGCACTCGATGATCGGGGCCGTGGGGTTGTGCTTGGCGATGCGGGCGCGCAGGCCGGCGGTGTCGCCGTCGCTCTTGGTGATGAAGATGGCGTAGGCGCGCTCCAGGTGGCGGGGCGGTTCGCGGAGGGTTCCGCGCGGCAGCAGGTGCTCGTTGCCGAAGGGTTGCTGGCAGTCTATCAGCACGATGTCGCGGCGGACGCCCTTGAGCTTCCAGTATTGGAAGCCGTCGTCCAGCAGCAGGATGTCGCAGCCGAACTTGTCGAGCGCGTATCGGGCGCACTTGACGCGGTCCTTGTCGACGAGCACGACGACATCCTTGAGGTTGGAGGCCAGCATGTAGGGTTCGTCGCCGGCGGTCTCGGAATCCAGCAGCAGGGATTTGCCGTCGGAGACGACGCGGGGCGGGGCGCTGTCACGACGGAACAGGAGGCGGTTGAGCAGGCGCTTGCTGAGGGGCGGCGGTTTGGAGCGGTAGCCGCGGGAGAGGATGGCGACCTTGCGGCCCCTGTCCTGGAGAGCCCGGGCGAATTTCTCCACGACGGGGGTCTTGCCGGTGCCGCCGACCGTGAGGTTGCCCACAGCGATCACCTGGATGCCGATGGTCGTGTCTCGGAGGATGCGGACGTTGTAGAGAAAGCGGCGAAGTTTCACCGCCAGGGTGAAGATCTTGGACAGGACCAGCAGTCCGAAACGGGTCAACGCGGCCAGCTTGCCCTTGCGCTCGTTGAAGATGACCTCGAGCACAAAGGTCTCCGCCGCCTCGACCTGATCCTGGAACCATTTCCGCATGCGCGCGGAGTGTGCCCACGTGGCGGGGAGATGGCCAGTATTCAGTAATCAGTATTCCGTAGGTCGAGGTTTAAAAGCCGTCCCTGACTCGCTGAATACCGCCTTCACCGCTCCAGCGGCACGATCTTCATCTCGGCGATGTATTGCCCGGCGACGTTGAAGTAAAGGGTCGCGGATCCCCCATCGCCGATGGCGTCAAGCTCGAGGGGCAGTTCCTGGAGGGTTTTGGCCGCCTTGAGCGTGAGGGTGGCGATCGGGGCCTTGGGCTTGCCGTAGACCAGCAGAACCGGGGCGTCGCCGTCCTTTTTCACCGCGAGGAGATAGGCTGTCACTTTGACGTCCTCGTTGTCGGTGGAGATGGCGACCTCGCGAAGTTTGTCGGTCGGGATGGTCGAGCCGTCCACCGAGGGCGCCAGACCGCGCATCCAAAGCTGGCCGATGGGCGTCGGCTTGTCTTCAAGTTTCAGCGGTTCCTTGTTCTTCAGGCTCTTGTCGGGGATGACGAGGCCGCCGACGTTGTTGTTGCCGGTGAGGAGGTAGGGCTTTTCCGCATCCACGCTGGTCTTGATCTGGGCGTCGGCGAAAGGCGGGGCCTTTTCCACCAGCAGACGGGCGGCTTTTTGAGCCTTTTCCAAGGGTTGGTGGTCCTGGGCGACGAGCGCGAGGGGGAGGAGCGTGAGCAGCGAGGCGAAGAGTATCGGCTTCATGACGATTGGAATGATGTGGCGTTTCTTCGGGAGAAGGTGACGGAGAGCCGGTCGGCCGGTTACAGCGGGGAGCTCAATGAAGAACCGAAAATGAATACAGGTCGGCCTCCCGCAGGATGAACTTCAGGCGGAAGGGCCGGCCGGTGATCTGGTCGAGCCCGGCCCCGGAACGCCAGCGGACGTCGCTGTCCAGCCGGTCGCCGGTCAGAGGAACGCACTCCGCCGCCGACAGGCCCGGAACCGGCCGGCCAGCCTCGTCCAAGACCTCGACCCTCAGGCTCCCGCCGGGCGACGCGGCGAGATTGACGATCAACCTGCCCTCCTTGAAACGCAGTGGCCGGGTAAGCAGTTCGCCGGGCCTGGCCCCGGCCCGCAGGGACACGAATCCGTCCTTTCTCAGCGTGGCGAGGCAGAGGGCCTGAAAAGGCTCATGGCCTTCCTCGACCGGGACGGTCCCGGTCTTGCCTCCGTAGTAGATCAATAGTCGCCCATCGCGCTCAATGGGCGGATTGGCGAAGATCTTGAAGACCTGGTATCGCCACGTCTCCGGGCCGGCGTCGGCGAAGAACGGTTCGCGGATCGGACGGGACCAGGCGCGGCCGTCGCGGCTGGCGAGCAGTTCCCAGTTGATGATGGTCTCCCGGCCGGCGGGGCTTTGTCGCGGACGGCGCATCTCGGCGAAGCCGACCCATTGGGAGCCGTAGGGAAACCCGTAGGCCGCCTCGCCCTCGTCGGTTGCGGGGTCGCGCTCGTCCGCCTTGTGGATCCAGTCCGGCGTGACGGTCCAGTGGATCATGTCTCGGCTCCACGCGTAGGCCTGGGCGCGCTTGCCCTGGTGGCTCCGCTTGGCCGCCCCGGCGAAGATTCGTTTTCGGGGATCCCACCAGAACATGCTGCGGTCGCTGACGCGCAGGACGGCTTCGTTGTCGTTCAAGTCCTTCCAATGGACGCCGTCCTTGGAGCCGAAGGCGAAGTGCCCGTGCCGCGCGATGCCGAAGGGCGGAGGATCGCCCCACTGTTTGCGGACCAGTTCCTCCTTGTAGGGCCAGCGCCCGATGAAGGCCATCATCCGGAAGGGCCATTCCTTGTCGTGCGGCAGATGCATCACGGAGAGGCTGTCGAAGTGCGTGCCCGGCGACGGGAGCACGATGTTGTTCTTCTTTGAGCCGCGGAATTCATGCAGGTCGAGCTCAGGCCGGGTCCAGTTCACTCCGTCCGCCGATTCCGCGTAACAGATGAACGCGGCCTCGTGGATCGGAACATGGAACTCCTTCCGGTAGCCGCGGTAGCCGGGGCGGGAGTCGTAGATGTTCAGCGTCAGGTACCAGCACTTGAACAACTTCTCCTCCGGAAACCAGAGGACCGAGCCAAAGGGGATTCGCCGATGCTCCCAGGGGCGTTCGGGGACGATCACCGGTTGCTCACCGAGGTCCTCCGGCTGATGCAGACGGCGTTCCAACCCGTTCATCCGGTCGATCAGGTGATCGTCGATGAAGAGGTGAGGCCCCTCGCCGAGAGGGACCGGGTCGGCTGCGATCAGGGCGGTTGCGAGCAGGGAAAAGGCGGGCAGCGCTGTTTTGAGAAGGCCGCGGGCGACGGCGCCGCCGGCGAGGGGCGCAGCATTCCAGGACGCTGTCGCGGGGAGGGGGACGCGGTTCATTTGTCGGATCGCTGTGCGAGTTTCATTTCTCGCGCGCCTGGAGCAGGTATTCCAGCAGGTCGGCCATGCGTTCATGGCTGAGTTCCGCCTCGAGGCCTTCGGGCATGGCGGACCGACCGTCGCTTTGAATGCTTAGAATATCGGCGCGCCGGATGGTCTTTTCCACGCCGAAGGGCTGGCGCAAGGTGACGACATCGGCGGTCTCGGCCGCCACGATGCCGAGCGCGCTTTCGCCGTCCTTCAGCTCGACGGTGTAGCCGGCATAGTTCGGATCGACCTCGCGGTTGGGGTCGAGGATATGGGTGAGCAGTTCCTCGCGTCCGGCGTTCTTGATGGTCGCCAGGTCGGGGCCGACGGCGCTTCCGGCCCCGCGGAGCTGGTGGCAGGAGGCGCAGCGTTCCAGAAACACGGCGCTCCCGCTTCGGGCGTCCCCTCTGATTCCCAAGGCCGGGCGGAAGGACTCGATGACCTCGCTCCGGCTGGTCGCGGGCGCGGAACTGAGAATGCCCCCGGCCAGCGCGCGGATGTCGCGGTTGCGATGGTTTTTCAGAAAGCGAATCTGCGTGGAGGAAAGATCGGCGGGCCGGATGGAACCGGCGCGGATCGCGTCAAGCAACGGACGGGTGAAGGTCGAGCGGCGCAGCAGGGTCTTGATTGCCTCGCTGCGCAGGCGTGGAGTGAAGGACGCCCATCGGCCGACGATGGCCCGGCCGCTTTCTGTGTTGGAGAAGCGGGCCAGCGAATCCAGGGCCGCAAGCTGGAGTTCCTGCGGTTCGCGTCCGTCGAGCAGCGGCAGCAGGGCGGCGTTGGCGGAGGTTTCCTGGTCCCAGGCGAGGAGTCGGGCGGCGGCTGAGCGGACGCCGAGGTCTGCAGCGTGATCGGCGACGGCGGCGCGCGCCTGGTTGAAGAGCTTCACGATCCGGCCGCCGCGATCGACGGTCTCGAGGGAGCTTCCGGCCTTGTTCAGACCCTCGGCCAGGGCGGCGGCCGTGTTGAAGGCGGCGGCGGGTTTCGCCTGGTCGGCGAGGAACTCCAGCGCCGCCTCCACTTCTGCGTAGCTGTTGCGGGAGCCGATCAGTCCGGCCAGTTCCCTGCGGAACTCGTCGGCGCCGGGGCCCGACAGGCTGGCGGCCGCGCGGAAGACATCGGCGGCGTCCCCGGTGAGGGAACTGAGGACGGCCCGGCGCATCCAGTCGGAATCCGCGTCGCGTCGGATGAGGGCGGCGAGAATGTCATTCCGGCTGAACGGCTGAATGCCACCCATGGCGAGGGCCAGCCGGAAACGCACGAACGGATCGGGATCCGGCGCTTCGGCCATCCGTTTCAACCGCGCTTCCAAAGCCTGCCGGTCCGCGACGGACATTCCGGCGAATCGTGGTTCGGTCAGCGCGATTGCATATTCCCGCACGCCGGGATCGGGATCGGCCAAGGCGGCGAGGATGTGGTTCGACTTCAATGCGCTGAGTGAATCCAGTTGGGCAAGAACCCGCAGTTTCGCAGCGGGAGTTTCCGCCTTGGCCGCCAGTTTTTCCAAGGCCGGGATGACGGAGCGGTCGTTCCGTTCAAGCAGCAGGCGCGCGGCGGTCTCGCGATGCCAGCCGTTTGGATGGGCGAGGAGGTTGACCAGTTCGGAGCCCGGTCGATCGCCGAGACGCGCGGGCGGGCGCGGCTGGAATCCCCTGGGCGCGATCCGCCAGATGCGGCCGCGGTCGGTCCCGCTGTAGACGTCGAGGCGTTCCTTGATGGATTCCGGGATCGCGTGGGCGACCTCGATGATCTCGCGATACATGTCCACCACGTAGAGCGCGCCGTCGGGGGCGTTGGCGAACTTGACCGGGCGGAACCATTGGTCCCGGGAGGCGAGGAACTCGCGGTCGCGCTCGTCGGCCGGCCTTTCCGCGACCAGCGCGACGCCTTCCTCGCGGACGAGCTTGCGGTGGACGATGTTGTTCGCCGGCGCGGCGATGAAGGCGTCGTCGACGAGTTCCGGCATGGCGTCCCCGTGATAGATCGTGACTCCGCAGGCCGAGGTGAAATAGCCGGAAACCCTGCCGCCTTTTTCCACGCCGCCCGCATAGCTTCCCTCGATGCGCCAGCGCATGCGCAGCTTCCGCCACGACTCATCCCCGCTGATGCGGAAAAGCTCGGCGGCGGGGCCGTCGACGGCGATGTCCACCTTGGCGGCGGGGAGCGCGTAGTGACGGTTCTGGCCGACGTAGCGCTCGTCGTACATCAGCGCCTGGATGTGGTTGGAATTCTTGCAGACCAGCTTGCGACCCCGGCTGGTGAAGGTGAGGCCGTATTGGGCGGTCCCGGTCTCGGGTCGGAGGTCGAGCTTCCGCGGATCGAAGGAGAAGTCCCGACGACGCAGGTCCAACGGCTCCGCGCCGGGATCGTCGGCCGGTCGGACCAGCCCCCCATTCATGGAGGAGGCGACGTGGATGCGGTTGTCCGGGCCCCAGGTCATGCTGTTGAAGCAGCGAGGCGCGATCTCCAGGTCCTTCGTGCCGGCGATGAACCCGGTGAAGAGCTTCTTCCTCACGTCCGCCACGCCGTCGCCATCGGTGTCCTTGAAATACCAAAGGTCCGGCACGGCGCCGACGAACACGCCGCCGTTCCAGGGATGAATCGCGGAGGGCCAGGAAAGGCCGTCCACGAACGTGGTGTGCCGGTCGAAGCGGCCGTTGCCGTCGGTGTCCTCCAGCAGTTTGACGCGGCCGAGCCGGTTCGCGCGCTTCTCGGGGTAGCCGCGCATCTCAATGACCCAGGCGCGGCCGTTTTCATCGAAGACCATCGCGATGGGATCCGTGACCAGGGGTTCCGCGGCGACGAGTTGGATCTCGTAGCCGTCCTTCAGTTCGAAGGTGGCGACAGCCAGGGCGGGGGCGGTCGGCGGAACGCGGGGGAGCTCATCGGGCCGGGGAACTGGTTCCGCCGCTCGCGCCGGGGCGGGGACGGTCAGCAGCAGCGTGGCGAGGAACGATGCGGTCAGGCGGCTGATTCTCATCGGAACGGCATCGTAGCGAATCCGACGGGGAATTGAAGCCTCATGACGGGCGGCGGGCGGTTTGTGTCGCTCTTGCAGGACTTAAAAGTGGGCTCGACGGAGTCTCTCCCCACCGGCTTTTACGAACCATCCGGTTGTGGGGAGCGCTGCTGATGTCGGAACTGAACGTATTTTGGCGGATGAATGAAGGGCACGAAGACAGCGACAGCGAATCCAAAGCCGGTGGGGCGAGACTCCGTCGAGCCCTGATCGAAGCTCTGAAGGAGCGAAAGAGGCTGGGTGACGGATTGTCGCGAGCATGGAACTTCCGGCTTTTGAATCCAGGGCGCACCCGTCAACATTCGTCCATGCAATCTGGAAAACGCTTCGCCGTCTCGACCCTCCTTGCCGCCCTTCTTCTCGCCTTCGGGGCGGGGTCTCTTCGGGCGGCGGATTACCGCCTGGTGAAGGATATCCCCTATCGCACTGAGTCGGACGCAACGGACTACATGAAGTCCCGCTGTCGGCTGGATGTCTACTACCCCGCGGACCAAGAGGGTTTTGCCACGGTGGTCTGGTTTCACGGCGGCGGGTTGAAGGCCGGCAACCGCAGCGTGCCCAAGGAGTTGAAGGAGAAGGGCGTGGCGGTGGTCGCGGTGAACTACCGCCTGCATCCGAAGGTCAAGGCTCCGGCCTACATCGAGGACGCCGCGGCGTCCGTGGCCTGGACCTTCAAGAACATTGAGAAATACGGCGGTTCCTCGAAGCGCATCTTTGTCAGCGGCCATTCGGCCGGCGGTTACCTCACCAGCATGGTCGGGCTCGACAAGCGTTGGCTCGCGGCGTTCGATATCGACGCGGACCGGATCGCGGGGTTGATCCCGTTCAGCGGCCACACCATCACGCACTTCACCGTTCGCGCGGAACGCGGCATCGACGGCAAGCAGCCGGTCCTCGACGACCTTGCGCCGCTCTTTCACGTGCGCAAGGACGCGCCGCCGATCCTGATCATCACCGGCGACCGGGAGTTGGAGATGCTCGGTCGCTACGAGGAGAACGCCTACTTCTGGCGCATGCTCAAGGTGGCGGGGCATCCCGATGTCACGATTTACGAACAGGACGGCTACAACCACGGACAGATGGCCGGGCCGGCGCATCCGTTGCTGTTGCAGTTCGTGAAGCGGGTGGTGGCGGACAGGGCGAAGAAGTAAGGTCGGCGCACGGGGATGGTGTTGGGGCGGGTTGTGCGCCTGGGATTTGGAGCTTTCGGCAAGACGCCTGAGACGGCCGGTCGGATCTCTCTCTCGCCGGCAGTTCTTTGTCTTTTCATTCCGGCCCGATATGGCATAACCCCGCGCATGAACATTTCGAAAAAGTTCCACAGCATCCTCATCGCCTCCCTTGTCTGCGCGGTTTCCGCCGGCGCGGCTGACGCCAAGAAGCCCGACAAGACGAACAAGCTCTCCGCCGCCCAGATCAAGAAAGGCTGGGTCCTGCTGTTCAACGGCAAGGACCTCACCGGCTGGCGTCCCTATGCCAAGAACGCCAAGATCGGTCCGGGCTGGGAGATCAAGGACGGCATCCTGATCAAGAAGCCGGGCGTCGCGGGCGGGGACATCATGACCGTCCGGAAGTTTGAGAACTTCGACCTGAACTGGGACTGGAAGATCAAGACGGGCGGCAACAGCGGGATCAAGTACATGATCACCGAGGAGCGCGGCAAGGCGGTCGGGCACGAATACCAGATGCTCGATGACAAGGGCTGGGCCGCCGCGGGCCACAAGCTGGAGCCCAAGAACGGCTGCGCCAGCTTCTACGACGTCCTGCCGCCCCGCGACACCAAGCCGATGCGCGCGCCCGGCGAATGGAATCACTCCCGCATCTTTGTGAAGGACGGCATCGTCGAGCACTGGCTCAACAAGCGCAAGGTGCTCGTCTATCGCCTCGGCCGGGAGGACGTCCTCGCCGCCGTGCAGAAGAGCAAGTTCAAGGACATCCCGGGTTTTGGCTCAATGCCGGAAGGCGGCGGTCATATCCTGTTGACGGACCACAAGGACGAGTGCCACTTCAAGAACATCCGCATCCTCGAGTACAAGAAGAAGGCCAAGAAATAGCGGCCTCGCTGCAGCGCGGAAATCCGAAACGCGAATTTCGAAATCCGAAACCCGTCCCGGCGCGATGTTGCCGGGGCGGGTTTTGTTGTTTTTCGATGATATCTGCGGACTGTAATGCCCTTGGCGTCCTGTCATGCGCGGCAGCGTTTTGGAGTGCGGCGCTGCGCGCCGCTTTGCCTGGTCTGCGTCGCGAAAAGACTTGGAAAGCGTCAGAACGCCTGCCGGGGCGTCGGGAGGTGCGAGGCGGGCGGTCGGTTGCCGGGGGCGAGGAACACGCTGCAAAGCGGTCTGCGAGACCGCACTCCAAAACGCTCACGCGGATTCGCAAGCCGCGTGCGATTTCGGGTTTCCCTCCCCGGGCCTTACTCGTTCACCTCGAAGTTGAGGATGGTCGCCGCGTGGCCCTTGCTGCGGGCGTCGGTCGCCGCGGAGATCCTGAGTTCCAGCGAGTGTTCGCCGCGCTTGAGGCCGGTGTGGAACATCACGCTGCGGGGGTAATTCAGGCTGGAGCTGAAGCGGTGATAGAGGTTGTGGGATTTCCAGGCGCCTCCATCGATCCGTGTCTCCACGATGCCCGCGTCGGGGCCCGCCAGGATGAAGGCCCCGACCGCGCGGCCGTTGAACCGGAGCGTGAGCGAGTTGCCCGGGGCGTCCGCGCGGATGGCGTCGTAGTTGTTGAACTGGGACCGCACGGCGCCGACCGGCATGAGGTCCTTGGTGACCTTGCCGGATTTCCAGCCGGACGAGCGGTCCGCCTTCCCCGGCGAGACGAACACGCCTGCGTCGTAGCATTCCGGATTGAGCGGGGCGGGGAGGGCGTGGGCGTTGTTCTTCAGTTCGGACGCCCCAGCGAGACGAAGTCCTTCGGAGACCGCGTGGTAAATGTGGGCGGAAGCGACGAGATAACCGAACGGTTTGGGGTGGGTGCCTCCGTAGTCTTTCCATGCGTATTGCCCCTGCTTTACTGAACCGGCCACCGAGGCGGCCACGTTCACCGAGGCCAGTCCGTAATGTTCGGCCACGGACTCATGGGCCTTGATTGTCGCCGGCGTTTTCCCGGACTGGAGCGTTTCGAGCATTCCGGGGTTCAGGTAGTGCACGATAACGATTTCCGCGTCGGGACTGTGGTTGCGGGTGTGACGGACGATGCCCTCCATGCCGCGCACGCATACGTCGTAGGGATGCCCGGCGTCCTGGTCGTCGTTCACCGCGAACTCCACGATCAGCAGGTCCACCGGGCCGGCCGCTAGGGCCTGGGATGCGAGCCGGAACGCGCCGCTGGTCGAACAGGTGGAGCTGAGTCCCGCGTTGATGAAACTGAATTCCGCCTTGCGTCCGGACGGGGATTTCATCGCACGCAACAGGTCGGAGACCATCTTTGTGTGACCAGAGGTGTTCTGGGTGATCGAGCCGCCGAGGTAGACGACGCGGACCGGCTTCTCGGAGTCGAGCTTCTCGCGCAGTCGGAACATGGGGCGTCGCACATGGACGGTTTCGGCGAGATCGCCGAGGGGGAGCGCGGGACTTTTCCTGGCTGCGGGGATGGCGTGTTCCAGTTCCGCGCGAAGTTGGTTGGAGGAAGCCGCCGTCGCGGAGGACGCGCCGGGGGCGAGGGACAGGCAGGCCAGGATGAGAAAGGCAAGGGGGCGGAGTGTGGGCATGAAGGGATGGTCAGGGAGTTCGTCGGGGATTTGAAGTGAAATGAGCCCCGCCATTTTGGCGTTGTGCCGGGCCGGCTGTTTCTCCATTTTCTCCGCCATGACTTCGAAAAACGTCTTTACTGGAATCCGCCTTTTCCTTGCTTCCCTCATCGTCTGCGGCGGCGTTGGGACTGTATCTGCCGCGCCCTCGGCCGCCGAGCGCATGACCTCCGACGCATCGCTGTTTCTCGCGTCGCTGGACGCCGAGCGTCTCGCGACCGCGACCTTCGCGTGGGCGGACGAGGAGCGGCTCAACTGGCATTACATCCCCCGTGAGCGCAAGGGGCTGCCGCTCGACGCCATGACCGACGGTCAGCAGGCCATGGCGCACCGCCTGCTCAATTCCGCGCTGAGTTACGACGGCTACGCGACCGCCGTCACCATCATGAGCCTGGAGTCCATCCTGGCTGAGCTGGAGAACAACCCCGTCCGCCGCGATTCCGGGAAATACTTCATCTCCATCTTCGGCAAGCCGGAGAAAGGGAAGTCCTGGGGATGGCGGGTCGAAGGGCACCACATTTCCCTGAACTTCACCGTGATCAACGGCCGGCACGTCTCTGCGACGCCCTCCTTTTTCGGGAATAACCCCAGCCTTGTGCTCGATGGTCCGCGCAAGGGGCTCAACACCCTCGCTGTCGAGGAGAACGTCGGTCGCGCGCTGGTGAAGTCCCTGAACGCCGACCAGAAGAAGAAGGCGATCATCGCGGACAAGGCCCCGAAGGACATTCTCACCAAGGCCGAGAAGTCGGTGAAGGCCCTGGAGTCCACGGGCATCCCTTTCAGCGAACTCAACGACGCCCAGAAGAAAAAGCTGACCCAGCTCGTGCGCGTCTACGTGAACCGCAACCGTCCCGACATCGCGGGCGACGACCTGAAGAAGATCGAGGCCGCCGGTTGGGACAAGGTATTGTTCGCCTGGGCCGGGAGTTTGAAGCGCGGGGAGGGGCACTACTACCGGATCCAAGGTCCGACCTTCCTGCTCGAATACGACAACGTCCAGAACAACGCCAACCACATCCACGCCGCTTACCGCGACTTCAAGAACGACTTCGGGGTGGACCTGCTCCGCGAGCATCACGCGAGATTCCACGCGAAGGAATGAGGCGTTCATCAGCCGGCCAGGCGGAACCGGGCAGGGCGAACAGTCCCGGTGAGCCGCCTCCGGGACATGCTCGCGTCGGTTCACTGAGGACAGTTCGCCCCACCACCGTGGGCGATGGCTGATGCGCGCAGACCCTGTCCCGAATCACCCGTCACATGGAACGGACAGCCAAGGTCGAAATCCACTGCAGCCAGTTTCCTGAACGGATCCAGGCGGACCTGCTGGAATCCCTGCGCGCGCGGCGCATCGATCACAAGTTTCACTACGAAAGCCGGGAACAGGCCCGGCTTTGGCTGGCCTTGCATGAGGCGCATTCTCCCGCGCGCTCCGATCCCGACACGCGCGCGCTTTACGAGCGCTGTTTTGACGCTGTTCCGTTTCCGGTTGACGGGCGGGATGTCCACGTGATCAGCCTTGGCTCCGGCGGGGGGCAGAAAGACCTGTGTCTGCTGCGACGGTTGGCAGTTGAATCGCGTCGGGTCGATTACACCCCGGTCGATGTCAGCCTGTCGCTTGCGTTGATCTCGCGGGAGGCCGCGCTTTCGCAGGCTCCGGCCGAGCGTTGCCATCCGGTCGTCTGCGACCTGGGGCGGGCGGAAGCCTTGCCCGACCTGATTGCCGGGCACGCCGCGCCGGACGCGCGTCGCGTGATTCTGTTTTTCGGAATGCTCCCCAATTTCGAACCGGGCGAAATCCTGCCGAAGCTCAGCGCGCTTCTGCGTCCTGGCGATGGTGCCTACGTGGGAACCAACCTTGCGCCCGGCGATGACTACGACGCAGGTCTGCGGCAGATCCTGCCCCAATACGACAACCCCGCCACCCGCGAGTGGCTGACCGCCCTGCCGAGAGATCTTGGCCTGGGGATCGAGCCGGCCGACATCCGGTTTGAGATCGCCGTGTGTCCCGGCGCGCCCGAGGTGAAACGCGTCGAGGCGTCGGTCGCGCCGCCGCAGGACGTCACGGTTAAGATAGGAGCGGACGCTGTAGATTTCCGCGCCGGCGAGCCGATACGCCTTTTCTACTCCTGCCGCTACACAGCGCCGTTGTTGGAGAGTGTCCTCCAACGTCACGGCGTGAAGATCGAAGAATCCTGGATCGCTCCAAACGAGGAAGAAGGCGTGTTCCGGATGGCGAAGGTCAACGTGTGAGTCGCATTCGAGCATGGCCGTAGTCGCGACCTTGAGGTCGCGCCGCGAAGCCCGAAGGGCGAGAAGTGAAGTCGGACTCGGAGCTTCTCGCGCGGGGCGCTCGTGGCGCAATCTAAAGATTGCGACTACTGACCGTTCAGCCTCTCGATCTTCTTCCAGATCTCCGCCGCCTTCTTCTGCGCTTCCTTCAGCGGCAGACCTTTCCTGGTCTTCGGCCGCTTGTGCCCGCAATGGGTGATCCACGCGTCGCGCAGGAGATGCTGCCGCTCCGCGACCAGTTTCTGGAGCTCGGGGTCGACCTGGGCCTTGGGATCGTAGCCCCAGGCTTTCAGCAGGGCGTCGGCGATGATCCGGTGGCCTTCCTCATTGAAGTGCACGCCGTCGCCGGACATCACGTAATCCGGGTTCTTCTTCCGTTGTTTCGCGATGAAGTCCAGCATCGGCTGGCGAGCATCGAAGATCCGTTCCACGCGGTCGTCCTTCAGCGTCATCAGCCATGCGGAATAGTCGGCCAGCACGGAGTCGTAGTCCTCGTAGATGGAGAACCAAGCGAACTTGGGCGCGTCCTTGGGCAGGAGTTTCCCCTTCTTGCGCTGGGGCAGGGGGTCGAAGGGCGGCGGCGTGACGAGGAAGAGCTTGGCGCCTGTCTTGTGGACCTTGGCGATCAGATCGGTGATGCCTTTCTTGTAGGCGGCGAACCGCTCCGGGCTCTGCGGGTAGTACATCCCGTCGTTCATGCCGTAGCAGGCGATCACGACGTCCGGCTTCATGATCTTCAGGACCCGGTCCAGCCGCTCATGCACTGTGGGGCGGGGGAAGGGGTGGTCCGGCTCGGACAGGCCGCTGGTTGTCTCGCTGGGCAGGCCGACGTTGAGGATCTCCGCCTTCAGGTCCGGAGCCTGCGTCAGCAGCGAGGCCTCGATGTAATCCACGTAATGCGCGGCGTAGGTGTTCGAGTCGCCGATGAATACCACGCGCTGACCGGACTTCAGGATGCCGCCGAAGGCCGCCGAGAGCGAGAGGGCGATCAGCGCCGCGGCGGCGGCTTTCTTGGCATGGAGCATTGAGAAACGGGGAGTCTTGAACATGCGGGGACCTTGGCATGGATGGGAGGGCGGAGGCGATGAAATACACCCGCTGCGTTTAGTGAAGGGCGTATGTCGCTGTTGAATCTACCGAAGAAAAGACAGGCTGCCGCGAGCCAGCCCGTTGGACGCCACGCTATTAGTAGGCGGCAATCCTGCTCAAGGCGGCCCTGGGTCTGCTCAAGCGAATGACGCCGCGCTCCAAGAGGTCAGCCCAATCCGCTGAATTCTTTACCTTTTGCAGCTTCCTCCGCATGATTCCGTCCGCATGAACCGCATTTCTGAACGTTTTTCCCGGTTGAAGGCCGATGGCCAGAAGGGCTTGGTCGTCTACATTGGCGCCGGCGATCCTGATCTGGACGCGACCCGCCGGTTGGCCCTGGCGTTTGACCGGGTGGGCGTGGACATCCTGGAGTTGGGTGTGCCATTCAGCGATCCGTTGGCGGATGGCATGGTCAACCAGTTGGCGGCGCAGCGCGGGTTGGAATCCGGCACGACGCCGCCCAAGGTGTTGGAGACCGTCGCGGAGATCCGGAAGGAGTCGCAGATCCCGGTCGTGCTTTACATCTATTACAACCTCGTCCACCGCGCCGGGCTGGAAGCCTGGATCCGCCAATGCGCGGAGGCGGGTGTGGACGGCTTGCTGATGCTCGACCTGCCTCCGGAGGAGGCGGAGGAGTATCAACGCCTGATGAAGGACGCAGGACTCTGCCCGATCTGGTTGATCGCCCCGACCACGCCGGAGGCGCGGATCGAACTGATCGCCCGGCGCGGCGACGGCTTCATCTATTACGTTTCGCGGGAGGGCGTCACGGGGATGCAGACGGCGGTTTCCGACACCATCGGCGAGCGGACGGCCCTGATCCGGAAACACTCGAACCTGCCGATTGCGGTCGGGTTTGGCGTCTCGAATCCCGAGCAGGCCCGGCAGGTGGCGGAGTGCGCGGACGGCGTGGTCGTCGGCAGCGCGATCGTGAACCAGATCGCCGAGCACGGTCGCGCGCCGGAGATGGTGGAAAAAGTGTCGGCGTTTGTCGGGACATTGGCGGAGGCGGTGAAAGCTCCGGTTTCGGCCTGAAACCTCTATCCGACGCCAGGAACAGAAACATCCAGAGGAGATACTCGATCATGGCTGCGAAAACGAAATCCAAGGCGAAGGCGAAAGCCGCTCCCAAGAAGAAGTCCACGGCTCCGGCCAAGGTCAAGGCCGCGGCCAAGAGCAAACCCGCAGCCAAGGCCAAGGCTCCGGCCAAGGCAAAGCCTGCTTCCCCAGCGGCGTCCAAATCCGCGCCAACCGCCGCAGTTCAGGCGCCGGCCGAACACAGCGACCGCTATGTGATCATCATGGCGGGCGGACGGGGGGAGAGGTTCTGGCCCTTGAGCCGGGAGAAGACGCCGAAGCAGTTGATTTCGCTGTTGTGGGAGGAGTCGTTCCTTCAGCAGACGGTGAACCGGGTGCGATCGCTGGTTCCGATCCAGAACATCCTGATCATCACCAACGAGGTGCAGGCTCCCGAGGTGGCGCGGCAGATTCCCGATCTGCCGGCGGAGAACATCGTCGCCGAGCCCTGCGGTCGCGACACCTGCGCCGCCATCACGCTGGGCGCGGCGATCGTGGGGGCGCGTTCGACCACCGCGACCATGGCGGTGCTGCCTGCGGATCACGTCATTCCGGACACGAAGAAATACCAGCGCGTGCTCGACGACTGCTTCGATCTCGCGTCGCGGGGGCAGGCGATCGTCACCATCGGCATACCGCCCACCGAACCGGCCACGGGCTACGGCTACATCAAGTGCGGCGGGCCCCTGCCCAAGCCGAAGGGGAAGGCCGGCCGGAAGTACCGGACCGTGTTCCACAAGGTCGAGTCCTTCGAGGAGAAACCCTACTTCGACAAGGCGGTGCAATACCTGGCGGACGGTTCCTATCGTTGGAACGCCGGGATGTTCATCTGGTCCTTCGTCACCATCGCCGAGGCTTTGCAGAAGCATCAGCCCGAGATGGAAGCGGCCTGCCACCGGTGGTTCGATGCCGCGGCGAAAAGTCCCGCCAAGCTTAAGAAGGTCCTCAGGAAGGAATACCCGGAGATCCACCGCATCTCGATCGATTATGCCGTGATGGAGAAGGCGCAGAATGTCCTGGTGGCGGACGGCGACTTCGGCTGGGACGACCTCGGCTCCTGGACCTCGCTGGCCCATCACATCAAGCCGGACGAGGAGGGCAACTGCGCGGTCGCGGACTTCGTGCACGTGGACGCCGCCCGCAACATCATCTTCGACGCCCGCACGGAGAACCGGACGCCCATCGCGGTGGTCGGGCTGCGGGATTCCATCCTCGTTCAAACGGACGACGCGGTCCTGCTGGCGCACAAGAGCCAGTCCCAGAAGGTCAAGCGCCTCGTCGCCAAGCTGGCGGAGAACCGGAAGTTGAAGCATTTGATCTGACGGGTCGCGCACTTCCGAGAGCATCAGCCTTTTCGGTGGGCCTGTAGCCGCGTATACGCGTCAACTTAAGGAGAATCGCCCTCACCCTTGATCCCTCTCCGCCAGGAGAGGGATATCTTTGCGGGCCGCCGATTTCACTTTGTCGCAGGCATATTTCGAAAGAGCCCGGTTCTTCTCCCTCTCCTGGGGAGAGGGCAGGGGTGAGGGCGAGAAAGCGTTGCAAATTCGATTAGGTTGACGCCTATGCGCAGCCGCGGGATCCCGCCGGCCATTCCCATCCTCCGCGCCCCTAAAGGAGCTCCGAGATGGGTCTGCCGTTGTCGACGATGAAGGTGGGGCGGTTTTGGAAATCCTCGTAGGTGGCGTCGAGGGGGACGCCCATGTGGTGGTAGATGGTGGCGGCGAGGTCGCCGGGAGTGATCGGACGCTCCCTGATGTCGCCGCCATCCCACTCGCTGGAACCGATGACCTGACCGTGCCGGAAGCCGCCGCCGGCCAGGCACATGGACATGACGTTGGTCCAGTGGTTGCGGCCGTCCTTGCTGCCCTGCGTGCCGATGGTGGGTGTGCGGCCGAATTCCCCCATGGCGATCACCAGCGTGTCGTCGATCAGGCCGCGTTCCTCAAGGTCGGACACCAAGGTGGTGATCAGGTGGTCGAAGACGGGGAGCAGGGGCTTGAGTCCGTCTGAAATGCCGCCGTAGACGCCGCCGGGGATGCCGTGGTTGTCCCAGGTGCCGGAGCTGCGGTGGTTGCTCAGATCCAGGGTGACGAAGCTGACGCCGGATTCTATCAAGCGGCGCGCGAGCAGAGCCTTCTGGCACCACTTGTGGCTGCCGTAGCGGTCGCGGACTTTCTGCGGTTCATTGTCGAGGTCGAAGGCGGCCTGGGCCTTGGCGCCGGCGACCATGTCAAAGGCCTTCTGGTTGAACGAGTCCAGGGCTTCCACGGAGCCGTCGGCGTCGATGTCGCGGCGGAGGCGGTCCATCTGGCGGTTCAAGGTCTGGCGATCGCGGAAGCGGTCCATGGTCAGGCCGCGGGGCAGGCTGAGCAGCTTGTCGACGTTGTCGCCGACGAAGGCGTCGTATTTCTTTCCAAGATAGCCGGCTTCGGCGAAGTGGGTCCGGTCGATGACGTTGAGATTGACGGAGGGCGGCATCGCGGGATCGTTGGGGCCGCGGAATTTGGCGACCAGCGAGCTGATCGAGGGGTAAAGCCGCCCCTTGGGATTGGTGCGCGGAGCCGCGAGCACGTTGCCGGTCTGAAAGACCGCGTTGGGCTGGTGGCTGCTGCCGCGGGCGTTCACGGAGCGTAGAATCGTGAACTTGTCCAGCATCGCCGCCTGCTTGGGCAGGTGTTCGCAGATGCGGACGCCGGGAATCTTGGTGGGGATGGTGGAGAAGGGGCCCCGGATCTCGTAGGGCGCATCCGGCTTGGGATCCCAGGTGTCGATGTGGCTGGGACCGCCGGCCATCCAGAGAAGGATGACGGACTTGTTGCCGTTCATCGCGCGGCCGGTCTGCGCGGCCTCGGCGCGCAGGCGGATCAGGTCGGGAAGGCTGAGGCCGGCCAAGCCGGCAAGCCCGGCCTTGAGCATGCCCCGCCGACTGAGGACGGTGAGCCCTTCGCGCGCCCGGGCGTTCAGGTTCGTGAAGGCATGGGAGTGCGAATGGGAGGGTTCGCCGGTTTCCGATCCGCGTTTCACGATACAAAAAATCCGCGAACGCAACGTCCGCGGATTCTTGGGAAGGGGTTTCTACTTGGCTCCGCTGTCGATCCAGGCCTTGACGGCGGCGATCTGGGCGGGCGTCAGGGGGGCGCCTTTCGGCGGCATGATGTCGTCGCTGTCCCTCGGAAGGCTGATGCGCGAGTAAAGCGCGCTGCGGGTGGCCTGGCCGGGCGAGACGGCGGTCAGGGCGCCCTGAAGGGTGTCGAGGCGGTAGTCGCCACGTTGTTTCTCGGCGCCGTGGCAGTTTCCGCAACGTTCAATGAGGAAGCCCTTGATGGCGTCGTAGCCGCTGCTCCCGCCGCCCGCCGCCGCCGCCGCGTCCATGGCCATGCTGCCGGCCATGTTGGCGTTCATGTCCATGCTCATGCCCATGTCCATGCCCATGCTCATGCCATCCCCGCCCGCCGGAGCGCCTGCGGGCGAAGAGCCTCCTGAACCTCCGTCGCCGGACGACGCCGAGGAACTGAACGGGTTGGGCGGGAGAGAATCGCCGCTGGCTTGAGCGACCAGGGTCGCGTCGCTGTCTCCGCCGCCGCCCTTCTTCATGAAGATGGCGCCGGCGGCGCCGGTGACCACGAGCAGTGAGACGGCGCTGATGGCGACAATCTTGGTCGGGAAGCCGCCGACGACTTTGCCGTCGCAGATGGTGACGCCATGACAGAACGGGCATTCGGCCTCGCGACCGAGCATGTAGTCGTCAAATTCGATTTCTTCTCCGCATTGGGAGCAGGGACCTAACATCGGTTTCATGCCGAGGAATAAGTCACAGATTTTGCGGGGTGGCAAACAAAAGATGGCTTGCGGTGGAGCGGAGCGAGCTGGGCATCGGAAGTAGAGTAGCCGGGGCGAAGGCGACAGATTAAAGCCAAGGCGGCGTCACGGGGGTTGCGCTGCGCGGATTGGGCGCCCGTTGATCCCGCGCAGGCCGGACCCGAAACAACCGCGCAAAACGTCCGGCATCGACCATCGAAGGTTACATGTAAACGTAACGTACGTGATTTTTACGTGTAATCTTCAAGGAGGCTCAGGGCTGAGTTTTTGGGGCGCGGGAACGGGGCGGACGCCCTCGGGGCGAGGGACGTGCGCGCTTGGCAAAGCGGGGCAGGCGGGGGAAGATCCACGCTCCGTTCCAGAGCCACACCAAAACGATTTGCGCCATGCCCATAGATTCGTCCAACGATTCCCGTGAACCCTCGCAACTTCCCCGCCGTGATTTCATCAAGTTGACCGGAGCCGCGGCGGCTGCGGCGGCTGCGGCCCGCTTTGCCCCGTCGTCCGCGGTGGCGCAGCGGGCGGACCGCATTCAATTCATCGGCCCGGATTCGCTGGTGGCGGGCAAGGACTGGGAATCGTTGAATCCCGGCTATTGGCAGATCAAGGAGGGCGCGCTTCGACGGCGTTTCGGCAACTATGGCGAGCGGGCGCGCTCGACCGGGTTTCCGTTTCACTACGAGACGCACAAGCGCAATGGCGGGGTGATGGACACGGAATACGATCCGTCGCAGCCGCCGGGCGTCATTTACCGGCGGGATCAGAATTACTTCGAGGGCAGATACACCATTTCGGCGCAGTTCACCTATCGTGGGCGGGTGGAGGAGCGACGGGAGGGCGACTCCGACGAATGGAAGATGTATCAGCCCGGCTACGGCCTGATGGGGGTGGCTTTCGGCGCCAGGAGCGTGTTTGAAAGCTACGGCAAGATGCGCAACGCCTCGGTGATCGGATGGACCGACGATGGGAAGTTTGGCTTCGTCATCCAGCCCAAGGGCGCGAAGGGCAAGGGGGGGAAGAAGGACGCCCTGACGGACGCGCCCCCGCTCAAGGCCGGCGACAAGGTTGCCATCATGATTGTGGTTGAGCTGGCCGACGCGCAGAACGCGATGGTGAAAGCGTGGCTTTCGGCTCCGGGGGCGCAGACGAAGGAGATTCAGCGAACTGTTCCACGCAGATTCGTCGACGGCTATGTCGGCATTGCCGCGCGCGGCCTGGCGGACTTTGAAGTGAATGAGTTGAACGTGTTGTCCCGCCAATCGATCGTGGATGAGAGCGATTATCCCGCCAACGACTGCCTTGTCTGCTACCCGCTGGGCGACACCCTGAAACAGGGGAGTCACGGGAAATGGAGCGTCCGTTTCGTGGGGTTGTTCGCGTCGGACGGCAAAAAGGCCGAGCTGCGCATCGCGGATTCACCGAATCCCAAGGGCGGGTGGAAGGCGGTCCCCGTCGCGGGACGCGCGCAGATCGTGAATCACGAGTGGCGGCGCAACACGGCGGTCGTACACGCCACGCTGCCGGCCAATCCGGCGGACAAGGAGCTTTTCTACACGGTCTGGAAGGACGGGAAGAACGTGACCTCCGACGCGCGGATCGGCACGAAGGCCTGCGGGCCGGGGACGGGGTATGTCGGCGATGTGCCGGCAAGCGGGGATTACGTGGGGCGGCTGCCGCAGTTGAAGGCGCCCTACAAGATCTGCGGCCTGAGCTGTCACGCGTTGACCAGCGGCCTGCAGCAGCGGACGAAGGACGGCTTCAAGATCCTGGGCGGCGGCGACGACTGGCAGTTCCGCGACCAGCCGACGGTCGAGGCCTACAAGCATCTGGAGGATTACAACTTCCAGGTCATGTGTTGGGAGGACGACGTCTGGTACATGGAGTTGATGCTCTACCCGCCGAGCACGGACGACGCCTACAAGGTGGTGACGATGTCGATCGCGGGACCGACCAGCCGCTGGCAGATGATGCGGCACTGGAACGTGATCAACCCCGGCGATCACGACTACGGCATGGACGATGTGAAGGGGCCGGAGCAGATCGTGATTCGCCTGCACGACGGACTGGGGCAGGACCGCGATTACATGCGGCGCAACTTCCAGATCGTGCACCACCTGATCACCGGGGACGAGGAGGTGGACGCCCTGGCGAATCCCAAGAAGTGGCGGGCCTGGAAGATGCCGAACCGGGACTTCACCTTTGCGATCCTCGATTCGCGGCTCTGGCGTTCCAGCCAGGACACCGCGATGTGGGACGACGAAGGCTGGGGACACATGCGCGAGCTTTACGACCGCGCCGACCCGACACGCAGCCTGCTGGGCGAGGAGCAGTTCGCCTGGCTGCAGCAATTGATCAAGACGGACTCCTCGAACCTGATCTGCCTGACCGGGCTCAACGGCCTGCACACCATCTGGACCGGAGGCAAGAAATACAGCAACACCGATGAGGAGTTCGCGCAGCGCGACCGCGTCGCCGCCGACTACGCGGGCTGGGTCGCGGCAGGCGCGGACCGGGTGATCGAACTGCTGGGTTCACGCGATGGCGTGGTCACGGTCTATGGCGACGTCCACAATGGCAGCATCATCAAGAACACCGACCATGGTGTGATCGAGTGCAGCTTTGGGCCGATCGGCCGCAGCGGAGGGCGCGCGGTGATCGAGGGCTTCGGCCCGAAGATGAAGGATTACGACGGACGGCCGCTGGAGGTGACGGCGCTTTACCACAGGGAGCACGCCGATCCACAATTGGGCAAACACGCGAAGGGGGATCCGTTCTACTGGAACTTCCTGGAGATGGAGTTCGATCCCGGAAAGCGGGACCCGGCCATCGGCTTGCGGGTGCGGAACATGATCGACGCGCCGGGCGAAAAGCCACGCGGCGGCGCGCCCCTGGAAACGGCGGCCTCGGCGACCGGTCGCAAGCCGACTTGTCGAATTCCGGCGATCACCACGATTCCTGATGCCGATGTGCGATTCACCACCCTCGACGGCCGTCCCATCCGCGGCGCGCGCAGCGACGGGGAGGGGCGGGTTTCTGTGGCGGGGTTGGTCGGCCCCAAACCTGGCGACATGATCATGGTCGCGGCGCAGGACGGGAAACGGGCCGAGGCGAAGCTGGTGAAGGCAGTCTGACGATTGTCGTCCAAGAACCGGCAGGGCTGCGTTATCGCAGCCCATTTCCAAAGCCCCGAAGGCGGCCTCAGAGGCGGATGATTGAGACTTGCGTTGTCGGAGATCTCTTCCGTCCCTCCGAGACTTCGATTTGGGCTGCGATGGAACGCAGCCCTGCCGGGATACGGCCCATTCCGCCGCAATCGGGAAGTGGGGTGACAGAGCGGAATTCTGCGGTATGGTGTCGTTCATGAGCGAAGAAGAGAATGCCGAATCGACCGGCGCGGAAGGCGACGCCAAAGCGGTTGAGGAACTCAGTCCCGAGGAACAATTGGCCAGGTATGAGGAGGCCATGAAGAACGACGACTGGGGGCACCAGCCCTGTTGAGCTGTCGGGCTCAGGCAAAGTCGATGTTCCCAGAAGGACGTATCGGGTCGAGTCCGGGACGTCGTGGTCGAAGAGGAATCTGCCGTGCGATGAGCACACCGATCGCCCCGCGATGATCCTCGTTGTAGGCGGCGTGGTGACCGCGTTGTCAGTCCGGGCGGACCCCCCCCCCCCCCGATTTTCATTCGCCGACGCTGCGCTGCGAATGAAAATATCCCTTCCCCAGAGGGGGCCTGCGCGTTGGCATGCCGAAAGGAAGGTCCCCTCTGGGGAGGGGATATTGAACTCTCCCGCGCAGCGGAGGAGAGTTCAATCGGGGTGGGTTCGCGGGGACTTGCCTGTGGCGGCCGTAGCCTTGGAACATTGAAACCGGCTCAGCCCGGCTACTTCGTCCCTACGCGCCGCACCTCGTATTGGCGGTGCTTCGCCTTGGATTTGAAGACCTCGAAGCCCGGGCGCGCGGCGAATTCTTGGAACGCCTTGTCCGCCTTGGCGGGTTTGTAATCACCGGCGTGGGAGTGGAGGAGATAGCGCAGGGTCAGGGGCGCGTCCGGGGTGATCGTCAGACCTTCGTCCATGCAGAAGGAGGCTCCCATCCAGCCGTCCTCGCGCACGTGCCATTTGGTGGGGTGGCGGGGATTTGACGGGTGGTCGAAATAGGTGACGCCCTCGGTCATGACCCTTCGACCCGGGCCGGAGCCCGCAACCATCGGGCCGCTGTAGTCCATCCAGCGCGCGCGCTGGCCGAAGATCTCGGGTTCGCCTGTCTGCTCCTCGCTGTTGCGGATTTGGCCGCCGCCGAAGTGGACGGAGAGCGTCTTGGCGACGCGGACGGCCAGGAAGCCGAAGTTGGTCTTGCCGAGTTCGACCTTCTCCGCCTTCGCAGGCGGACGGAAGGTCAGCTGGATTTCGAGGAGGTGTTCCCTGTTTGGGAGCGGGATCAGGGCGGCGACGGTTTCCTGCTCCATGACTTCCTTGTCGGAGTCGTCGCGCCAACCCGCAAGCGTGGCCATGAGGGCCTCGGAGTCGCCGTCGGCGTAGGCGAGCCAGAGCTTCTGTTCAATGCGGCCGAACCGGCCGCCGGAACGCGGATCCCCCCAGAAGTCGCAGCCGTTGACATCGTGATGGGCGAACCACACGGAGCGATGGTGGTCATGGTTTTGCGCGCCGGGATGGCCCATGCGGGTGAGCGTTTCACCGGAGGGGCCGTTGAAGGGGAAGAAGAAGGGGCGGGGATACTGTTCGTCGTGATGCCAGCGGAATTTCTCGACGCCATCGATGCGGAAGGAGACCTGACGATCGGGCAGCGGGACGATCTCGCAGCGGTCGGGTTTGAAATCGGCGGCCGGGGCGTGGGCGGCGAAAGCGGTGGCGGCGATCAGGCTGACCGGGCGGGGGGCAAGAAAGTGAAGGAGGCTGAGGCGGGCGGACATGACGGGAGTAACGCGCAATTGCTTGGTCGATTTCAAGCCCATCTGTTATGCCATCGGTCATGCGCGCGAAATGGACATCGCTCCTGGCTTTGGTCTGGGCGGGGTCTGTCGTCGTTTCAAGCGGGGCGGAGAAGGCGGCGCTGGAGATGCGCCCGCAGCCGTGGCGACGGCTGGAAAATCCGATCCTGTCCGCGCGGACCACGACGGAGGACTGGTGCAGGGTCGTGCTCTACAGCCCGTTTGTGATCCGCCATGAGGGTCGGTTCCGCATGTGGTATGGCGGGCACCGCGACGGCGGGCTGTTCGAGCTGTTCTGCGCGGAGTCGGACGACGGTTCAAACTGGAGGACCCGGCACGCGGAGCCGGCTTTCCCGGCCGCGCCAGGCAAGGAGCAGTTCGACAGTCGTTACACTTCGACGCCCTGCGTCGTGAAGCTGTCCGACCGCTGGCTGCTGTATTACTCGGCGCGGGACTGGAACCGTGAATACGTGGGCGCCGACGGGGTGAAGCGGCGGGATGGTTCCAGCCCCTATTCTCACGTTGGACTGGCGACGCTTCCCAGGCCGGACGGAAGGTGATCGCGCCGGCCAGGAAGCCGCCCGAAATCCGGACTACAACCTGGTGGTTAATTCGGCTGTCCAGTATTCCCGGTAATCGTCTTCCGTCACGGAGTCCAGCAGGTTCCTGGCGCTGGCGGAGCGGTCGCCGTTGGAGATCGTCTTCTCGATGGCTTCCCGGGCGGTCTGGTGGTCCTGCGCGAGGGCGGCGAAGGCGGCTTGGAGGAAGCCTGCGTGGGCGTAGTCCTCGCCATAGCGCCGCACGAGGGAGGCGCACTGGCGCGAGAGTTTCTCGACGCGCGCGGTCATCTCGAAGCTGAGCGTCAGGAGGGCCGCGCCTTCCGGATCGTTGTCGTAGGCCTCGCGCATGGCGTAGGCGGCGACGTGGAATCTCTTCAATTCGGCGGCGGCGATGGCGTAGCCGACCTGGGCGGCCCCGCTGTTGCCGGCGTCGGGGGCCAGTTCCTTGAAGCTGGCGTGGGCGATGGCGCTTTCGCCTTTGCGCAGTTGCCGCCAGGCGGGCAGGTCCAAGACCTCCAGATTTCGTTCCTCCCCCGCGGGAGGCAGATCGAAGGTGGAGGGCGTGTCGTTGTCGATGACGCCAAGGATCTGGACGATGTGGAGCCGGGGCATGTTGTTCCAGCGGCGGTCGCGGCCGAGCCTGTCCGCAAACGCGGCGTTTTCCAGCCGGCTGACGCGGCGGGAAGGGCGAAGTCCGGCCAGGGAACGCCTGTAGTAGTGGTTCTGAAAGAAAACAGGACGGGTGATGGGGCGGGAGGAATACACGGGCCTGGGGGAGCGGTTCCAACCGCTGAAACGGGAATAGGAAACGCCGCCCAGGGAACGGAAGCTCGCCAGCGTCCGGCTCCCGTGTCCCCCGGAAAGCGAGAATGTGCGGATGCCGAGGTCCCGGTAGCGGATGCGGCAATTCGAGCGGAGGGATGTCCAGCGGTAGGCGGGATGCGCTCCGTAACGGTGAAACGCGGGAGAGGCGGTTCGGTGGATCGGGCTCCCGGAGTAGGAGACGCCGCAGGCGGGTAGGGCGACCGCGCGCGGTCCAGGGCCGTGATGACCGGCTGCGCGGCGCGTTGCGGAAGGTCCGCCGGAAGTCGCCTTCGCGTGGCTGCGGCCGGGGCGTCCCTGCGGGGCGGCGTCGGCTGCGACGGTCAGAAAGGCGATCAGGGCGAATAAAACGACGGTTTTGCGGGGGGCGGGCTTCATGGCGTCTCCTTGGTCGGTTCTGGCTTCCTGAGGGCTGTCTGTCCGGGATTTGGGAACACAGCGACGCGGAATTGGTTGCGGGCGGGTGTGACGCCGCGCCGGACAAGACATCCGACGCGTCGCTGCCGGAGGGCATTCAGACCGACTTTTTTCGATTCCCGACGCTTCGTGATTGGCAACCCGGTTTCCCGTTTTTAAGGTCCCGCGCTTCGATCCCATGGCAAGCGCGAAAAAGAAAGCAACCTACGACGAGAGCAAGGTCAAGACGCTGTCGTCGATCCAGCACATCCGGCTGCGGACGGGCATGTATATCGGCCGTCTGGGCGACGGCTCGCACTACGACGACGGCTGCTACATCCTGCTGAAGGAGGTCGTCGACAACGCGATCGATGAGTTCATCATGGGCTACGGCAAGGAGGTCCACATCACCCTGCGCGGCGGCCGGGTGACCGTGCGGGACTTCGGTCGCGGCATCCCGCTCGGCAAGGTGGTGGACTGCGTGTCCAAGATCAACACGGGGGCGAAATACAACGACGACGTCTTCCAGTTCAGCGTGGGCCTGAACGGCGTGGGCACCAAGGCGGTCAACGCCTTGTCGGACGACTTCCTGGTGCGCAGCCACCGGGGCGGGAAATACGCGGAGGGACGGTTTCAGCAGGGGCGGCTCAAGCAGAAGAAGGAGGGCAAGGTCGGCGAGCCCAACGGGACGCTGATCGAGTTCAGTCCCGATCCCAAGATCTTCAAGTCCATCGAGTGGAAGGAGGATCTGATCGAGCGGCGCCTGCGGCATTATTCCTACCTGAATCCCGGCCTGCGCCTGATCTACAACGGCAAGACCTTCGTCTCGCAGAACGGCCTGCAGGACCTGATCGCCGAGGAGGTCAAGGACAACGCCCTCTACGCGCCCATGCGGCACGTCGACAAGACGCTGGACATCGCCTTCACCCACAGCGAGCGGCACACGGGCGAGACCTTCTTCTCCTTCGTCAACGGCCAGTACACCGCCGATGGAGGCACCCACCTGAGCGCCTTCCGCGAGGGGTTGCTCAAGGCGGTGAACGAGTTTTCCAAGAAGAAGTTCGAGGGCGACGACGTGCGCGAGGGCGTGGTCGGCGCGATCGCGATCCGGTTGAAGGACCCGATGTTCGAGTCGCAGACCAAGAACAAGCTGGGCAACACCGAGATCCGCGGCGAACTGATGGCCAAGGTGAAGGACGCGGTCGGGCACTGGCTGCACCGCAACCGTGACGCCGCCACCGCCATGATCCAGCGGATCGAGGACGCGCGGGCGTTGCGCAAGGAACTGCAGCAGGTGAAGAAGGCCGCGCGCGAGCGGGCGAAGGCGGTGTCCATCCGGGTCCCGCAGTTGAAGGACTGCAAGCATCACTTCAACCGCGAGAAGGGCGCGGGCGACGACTCGATGATTTTCATCACCGAGGGGCAGTCCGCGGCCGGCTCCATCGTGAGCTGCCGCGACGTCAATTCGCAGGCGATCTTCACACTGAAGGGCAAGCCGCTCAATGTCTGGGATCTCAAGCGCGATACGGTCTACAAGAACGACGAGATGTACAATCTCATGTGCGCGCTGAACATCGAGGAGTCCATCGAGGGGCTGCGCTATTACAAGGTCATCCTGGCGACGGATGCGGATGTGGACGGCCTGCACATCCGCAACCTGATGATCACCTACTTCTACCGGTTCTTCGATTCGGTGGTGCGCGAGGGGCACCTGTATGTGCTGGAGACGCCGTTGTTCCGCGTGCGCAACAAGCAGGAGACAATCTACTGCTACTCCGAGGCGGAGCGGGACGCCGCGTCAAAGAAGCTGGGCCGCAATCCCGAGATCACGCGGTTCAAGGGGTTGGGCGAAATCTCCCCGCACGAATTCAAGGGCTTCATCGGCGACGACATGCGCTTGAGCCAGGTGGAATACGCGCCCAAGTCCGAGGCGGCGGACATCCTGTCCTTCTACATGGGGCGCAACACTCCGGAGCGGCGGGAATACATCATGGAGAACCTCGTGGTTCCCGTCGAAGAATGAGGGAGTTTCAAGTGTTCAGTGTTCAATTTTCAGGGCTCGATCGTTTCGGATCGGCAACCCGGGGCGTTGCCCCGGGCTTGGTTGTCGCGCCCCCTTGGGGCTTCAAGGCGATTTGATCAAAGGTGATGTTTCATGGCGGCGAGGAAGAAACAGACAAAGGACGACGGCGATCAGCTCGAGCTGACCGCGGCGGCGGCGGAGCAGGCTTCGGCCAAGGCGCGGGCGAATGCGAAGCCAAAGGTTGACGAGCCCGAGGAACCGCAGGAAGGCGCGTTGATTCCGGTCAAGGGCAGCAAGCGGCGCAAGCGGCTGTCCCATGAGGCGGAGCCGCTGTTTCGTCGCGTCGACACGGGTTTCCTGGAATACGCCTCCTACGTCATCCGCGACCGCGCCATCCCCAATGTCGAGGACGGCCTCAAGCCGGTGCAGCGGCGCATCCTCTGGGCCCTGCACGACAAGGACGACGGCCGGTTCATCAAGGTCGCCAACGTGGTCGGTCACTGCATGCAGTTCCATCCGCACGGCGACGCCTCGATCGGCGACGCCCTGGTCGTGCTGACCAACAAGCGCTACCTGATCGAAGGGCAGGGGAATTTCGGCAACATCTTCACCGGCGACCGCGCCGCCGCGCCTCGTTACATCGAGTGCCGGCTGACCAAGCTGGCGCGGGAGGAGATCTTCAACGACGAGTTGACGGAGTTCGTGCCCAGCTACGACGGCCGGAACAAGGAGCCCGTCACCTATCCCGCGAAGATCCCGTTGCTGCTGATGCTGGGCACCGAGGGCATCGCGGTCGGCATGTCCGCCCGCATCCTGCCGCACAACTTCATCGAGTTGCTGGAGGCGCAGATCGCCATTCTCCGGAAGAACCCCTTCCGCATCCTGCCCGATTTCGCAACGGGCTGCCTGATGGACGCGACCGAGTACGACGACGGCCGCGGCAGCATCCGCCTCCGCGCCAAGATCGAGCGGAAGAACAAGTCCTCCACGACCCTGATCGTCCGCGAGATCCCGCCGACCTGCACCACCGAGTCGCTGATGGCGTCGATCGAGGACGCGGCGAAGAAGGGCAAGCTGAAGATCCGTTCGATGAACGACTTCACGGCGGAGAAGATCGAGATCGAGATCAAGCTGCCGGCGGGCGTGGATCCGGACCAGACCATGCAGGCGCTCTACGCCTTCACGGACTGCGAGACGTCGTTGGCGAGCCGGATCGTGATCATCAAGGACCAGCGGCCGGTTGAGATGACGGTGACGCAGGTCCTGCGGCACAACACCAAGAGCCTCGTCGCCAACCTCAAGGCCGAGCTGGACCTGGCGGAGAGAAAGCTCATGCAGGAGCTGCACTTCAAGACCCTGGTGCAGATCTTCATCGAGAACCGCATCTACAAGAGCATCGAAACCTGCAAGACCAAGGAGGCCGTCTACAAGGCGGTCTATGCCGGTTTCGAGCCGTTCAAGAAACAGCTGATCCGCAAGATCTTGGACAAGGATGTCGAGATGCTGCTGGGGGTTCCCATCCGCCGGATCTCGCTCTTTGACATCAACAAGCACCGCGACGACATGGAGCGGGTGTTGAAGGAGTTGGCCGAGGTGCGCCAGAACCTCAAGCAGCTCACGCGCTACGCGGTGAAGCACCTGCAGCGGCTGATCCGCGAGTACAAGGAGGAATACGCGCGGCGCACCCAGATCACGCGCTTCCAGGCGGTGGTGGCGCGGCAGGTGGCGATCCGGGCCTTCAAGATGGCCTACGACCGCGAGAAGGGCTACATCGGCACCAAGATTTCCGGCAGCGAGTACCAGTTCGAATGCTCGCGCTTCGACAAGATCCTGCTCGTCTTCGACGACGGGGCCTGGAAGGTCACCAAGCCGGACGAGAAACTGTTCGTCGGCAAGGGGCTGGTGCACTGCGAGATCATCGAGAAGAACGACCAGAAGGGGGACGACCGCGTTTTCACCCTGGCCTACGAGCGCAAGGGCGCGACCTACATCAAGCGCTTTGCCTTCCCGGGCTTCATCATGGAGAAGAAGTACCAGTGCGCGCCGGAAGGCTCGAAGATCGTGTTGTTCGTCGAGGGCACGCCGGAGGCGGTCCACGTGAAGTACAAGGCGGCTCCGAACCAGAAGATCAACCAGCAGATCGTCAAGCCGGCGGACCTGGAGGTGAAGACCCACAAGTCCCGAGGCAACCAGATCTCCATCAAGAAGATCGCCAAGCTCAGCGTGGAGCGCCCCAAGGGCTGGAGCGACAAGGAGACGACGACGCGGGTGCGGTTCGCCTAGGGTTCACCCCAGGTAAGGAATCGTCAGCGGCCCTTGCGGGAGGACGGCGACCTTGGCGTCGGGGCCGAGTTCGTCGAGCTTGGCGGTGACGGTTGCGGTGATGTCGGCGCAGGGTTCCAGGTGGGCGCCGGCGATGATGTCATCGGAGAGGGAACTGTGGACCCGCACCTCGGCCCGGCGTTGGATGACCGCCTGAATCTGGGCCTGCCATTGTTCGGGGCGGACGAAGCCGGGGGTGGATAGCATGGTCAGGATCTCCTCCGAACTGCCCGCGCTTTTCAGCAGCTTGTCGAGGGGGCTTTCGGCGGGGACGCCTTCGCGGCATTCGCAGGCGAGGATCATCAGCCCGCCCTCCTTGATCACGCGCGCGCCGGCGCTCATGCCCTTGACGCCCTGGTAGAGGTTCATGTCCAGCGGGTAGCCGCTGTTGGTGGTGACCACGATGTCGAAGGCCTGATCGACCTTCTGCATGGCCGCCTCGCGGACAAACTCACATCCGACCTTGTGGGCCTCGATCAGGTCTCCGGCGAAGACGCCGGTGATGTCGCGCTCCTCGTTCAGGGTGACGTTGAGAAGGAAGCTGGGGCCCACGCGCAGGGCGATGTCGCGCAATTCCTCCCAGAGGGGGTTGCCGACGGTGACGCCGAAGGTGGCCTCGGGACTCATGAGGTTCTGGTAGCCGTGGTTGGCCATGACGGTCTCCAGTCCGGCGCAACCGGGCATGATGCCCTTGGGGCCGCCGCTGAAGCCGGCGAAGAAGTGCGGCTCGATGAAACCGGTCACGATGCGGACGTCAGCCTCGACCATGTGGGTGTTGATCAGGGCGGGGGCGCCCGTCTTGGTCACGCCAAGTTGGGTGAGGGCGGCGGGATTCTCGGGTTCGTGGTTGACGACGTTGTAGTTCGCCACGACCTCGGGCGTGAGCATCTTCTCCAGTTCCTCCCTGGTGTTCGGACGGTGGGTGCCAAGCTGATTGATGAGGGTGATGTTCTCGCGCGGCACGACGCCCTCCAGATGCTCCAGCAGCCAGGGGATGATGCGTTCGTTGGGCGTGGCGCGGGTGATGTCCGTGAAGGCGATGGCGACCTTGTCCGTGGGCTTGACGATGTCGCGGATGGGTTTTGCCCCGATGGGATGGGAGAGCGCGTCGAGGACGGCCTGTTTTTCGTCGGCGAGGCCGGGCGTGTGCGCGGGTTCGATGACGGTGACGCGGTCCTCGGGCAGGTCGATGGTCAGGCTGCCCTGGCCGTAGGCGAGATCGATTTTCATGGTCGCTGGGAGGTCTCGGAGATTTTCGGCGGAGATTAGGGAGAAGGGGGAGGGCGTGAAAGCTCCAAATCCCAAGCTCCCAATCGCAATCAACCGGCGCGAGAAGGCGGGGCGAACTGTCCTCGGTGAACGGCGCCGGAGCATGCTGAAGTCGGCTCATTCGGAGAATTCGCTCCACCTTCGCTGCGACAGTCGCGTCTTGCTGGAATCCGCGGGAACAAGCGCCGCTGCCCGCTTGACCCAAGGGGGTAAAACGAAAAGGATCGTTCATGCCCCGAGTCAGATTTTTTTCCGGCCTCTTGGTTCTCTGCGGCGCCGCGCTTCGCCTGTCGGCGGCGGAGTCGGAGCCATTTCCCTCCGTTCCTCCCACGCCAGCGGAAGGGGCAGGGAAGACCTTTCGGCTACAGGAGGGATTCCGCATGGACCTGCTGGCCGCCGAGCCGCTGGTCACCGATCCGGTGGACCTGGTCTACGACGAGAACGGCCTGGCCTATGTCGTGGAGATGAGCGACTACCCCTACACGGACGCCAAGGCCCACCAGGCCTGGGCGGACAACACGACGGACGCGCCGATCGGCCGGGTGCGCATCCTGGAGGACACGGACGGCGACTGGAAGTTCGATCGGGGCACGATCTTCGCGCAGGGACTCTCCTGGCCGACGGGCATCGCCTGCTGGAAGGGAGGCGTGTTCGTGCTGGCGACGCCGGATATCTGGTATTTCAAGGACACGGATGGCGACCGGAAGGCGGACATCAAACGCAAGGTCTTCACCGGCTTCCGCAAGTTCAACGTGCAGGCCGTGATGAACAATCCCAAGTGGGGTCTCGATCACCGTCTCTACATCGCCGGCTCGAGCAACGGCGGTTCGATCCGCCCCGGCGCGGACTCCGACGCGAAGCCTGAGATCCTTCGGCGCAACGACTTCGCCGTGGATCCCCTCACCGGCGGCTTCGAAATCCTCGCGGGCGGGGCGCGCTTCGGGAACGCCTTCGACGACTGGGGCAACCGCTTCATCTGCAACATCCGCAACCCGGTCCAGCACGCTGTCCTGCCCAATCGTTACCTCGCGCGCAACAAGCTCCTGCCCGTCACGTCCGCGATCCACGATGTGGCCGATTCGGGCGACCGTGTGCCCGTCTACCCGATCAGCCCGCCGGAGCCATGGCGCGCCTTTCGCGCCCGGCAGTGGGCGACGCTGATGGACCGCCAATACCCGCGCAGCGAGTTGGCTCCGCAGGGCTACTTCACTTCCTCCAGCGGGCTGACGATCTATCGCGGTTCCGCGTATCCCAAGTCGTTTTACGGGAATGTCTTCGTGGGCGAGGTCGCAAACAATCTCACCCACCGGGAGATCCTCGAACCCGCCGGCGTCACTTTCAAGGCAACGCCGGCGCATGAGAAGGTCGACTTCCTGGCCTCGACCGACAACTGGTTCCGTCCGGTCAACTACCTCAACGCCCCCGACGGGACGCTCCACATCTGTGACATGTACCGCGAGAACATCGAGCACCCCTGGTCCATCCCCGACGACATCCGGGCGCGCCTCGACCTGGAAAGCGGCCGCGACCGCGGGCGCATCTATCGCCTGACGCCGCCCGGTAATTTCGAGCCGGGCAGACCGCCGAAGCTGGGTTCAGCGACGACCGGAGAACTCGTCGCCCTGCTGGCCCATCCCAATGCCTGGCAGCGGGAGACCGCGCATCGGCTGCTTTTTGAACGCCAACCGACCGACGCGGCGAAGCCCTTGCGTGGGATGTTGCGTGATCACGCCAATCCGGTCGCGCGGTTGCACGCGCTCTACTCGCTGCTGGGGCAGAAGGCGCTGACGGCGGAAGATCTTGGGGCCGCCCTCGAAGACGCCTCGCCGCGTGTCCGTGAACATGCCGTGAAGTTGTCTGAGTTGCGCTTCAAGCATTCGCCTGTGTTGTTGGAGAAGGCCCTGAAACTCGCGGGCGATCCCGACCAGCGCGTCCGTTTTCAACTCGCCTTCAGTCTCGGGGAGACGGACGACCCGCGCGCAACAAAGGCCCTTGCCCGCATCGGCATGCGTGACGCCGGCGATCCGTGGACGGAGACCGCAATTCTCAGCTCGGTTTCGCGGAATGCGGGGGCGGTGTTGCTGGAGTCTTTCCCCTTGGCTGACGCCCGGCGTGGCTCGGTTTTGCGCGGGTTGGCCCGGTTGGTCGGAGCGCGAGGCGACAAGGCGGAGGTCGGCAGGGTGTTGCTGGCGGGATTGTATGACGCCCGATCCTCGCGCGCCGCCATGGACAACATCCTTGTCGGTCTGTATGAGGGCGCGCGTCGCGGCCGGCGGGATCTGGCGGCGCTGCTGGCCGGTTCCGCCGATGCGGATTCCGCTCTGAGAGCGATGGGTTCCCGCGCCCGGACGGCGCGGACCGAAGCTCTCGACAGTTCGTTGCCGGCGGCGGCCCGGCTCGACGCGGTCAGTCTGCTGGCGCTGGGCGAGTTGAGCGAAACGGAGCCAGCTTACCGCGGATTGCTGAGTCCCGGGCAGGCTTCGGAAATCCAGGTTGCCGCATTGCGGTCCCTGGCCGAACGGGCCGACGGCAAGGTGGCCGGAATTATCCTGGGGGCATGGTCTGCGTATCTGCCGCCGGCGCGCGAGGTCGCGTTTACGGCGCTTTCTGTCCGTCCCGAGCGCGTTGCCGCCCTGCTTGACGCGATCGAATCCGGCGTCGTGCCGCTGCCCCAGATCAGCGCGACCCGGCGGACGCTGCTGCTGCGGAACCGTGACGAGAAACTGCGTGGGCGCGCGGAGAAGATCTTCGCCGACTCCAAGATAAGCCCGCGCAAACAGGTCTTGGAGGATTACCAGTCGGCCTTGGCGGTGGCCGGCGATCGCGACCGGGGGAAGAAGGTCTTCGAGACGGTCTGTGCGGCGTGTCATCGTTTCGCGGGGCAGGGGAATGAGATCGGGCCAGACCTGTCCACCGTCAGCAACCGCACCGCCGACGAACTGCTGGTCCACATCGTCGATCCCAACCGCGAGGTCTCGCCGAACTACATCCAGTATGAGATCGAGTTGGCTGACGAATCGCTCGCCGGAATCATCGCGCAGGAGACGGCCAACAGCCTCGTCCTCAAGACCGCGGACAATCAGAGTCGCGCGATCCTGCGTTCCGACATCCGCTCCATCCGGGCTTCCGGGCTTTCGCTCATGCCTGAAGGGTTGGAATCCGCCATCGACAAGCAGGCCATGGCGGATCTGCTGGCGTATTTGTTGCGGCGGTGAAGCGGAGAGGTGGCGGGCTTTGAGATTCTCGAAATGCGGCGGTCACAGACACGCCGCTACATATTCAAACTTGCCGCATTTCAGGGCGAATTGTGCGGAACCTCAAGGATGAGGTTCCGCACCTCAGGCACATTCGTGCGTGGCTCCACCTCGGATCACCCTGCGCACCCGACGCAGGTTGTCCATATCCTCGAAGGGCGAGCCATCCAGCAGGATCAGGTCGGCCTGGTTGCCTGGGCGGATGTCGGCGGAAGGGCGGTTCCAGATGCGGCGGGGCGTTGAGGCGGCGGCGGCGAGGGTCTGTTCGATGGTGAGTCCGGCTTGGCGGAGAAGCAGCAGTTCGTCGATCAGGCCGGAGCCGTGGGGGACGCCGTAGCTGCCGGAGTCGGATCCTGCCAGGACCGGGATGCCCATGCCGACCGCGCGTGTTACGTTTTCGAAGTGCCGCGCGATGATTTCATTCAGCCGTCCCACCGTTGCCTCGTCCCAACCGCAGGCCTCGGGCCTGATGCAGTGGAACTGGACAGGGGAGAAGGTCGGCGTCCAGGCGGTTCCTTGTTCCGCCATGGCTTCAAGGATTTCGTCCTCCATGAAGAAGCCGTGCTCGATGCAGTCGACGCCGGCGGCGAGGGCGATGCGGAGCCCCTCCGAACCGCTGCAATGGGCGAAGGTCCGGATGCCGGCGTCGTGGGCGAGGCGGACCATCAGGAGGGTTTCGTCCAGGTTGAACTGCGGGCCGCCCTTCATTTGGCCGGTGGCGAAGTCGATGATGCCGGTCAGCAGGATTTTCAGTTGGTCGGCGTTCGGGATGAGTTCCCGGACTGTCCGATCGATGCTCGCGGTGTCGGTGGTCTCCAACGCCATGAAGCCGCCGTAGCGGCCGGCCTTGCGGAGCGCGCGGCCAGCGCTGAGCATTTCGGGGACGACTCCGGAGCGCTCCCACAGTTCAGCCTTGAGCCGAGTGTTGATGCCATGGAGGTCGCCGGCGTCGCGGACCAGGGTGATGCCGGCGTTGAGGCTGTCGTCGAGGTTGCGGCGTCCCACCCGGAGCATTTCCTCGCGGGAGGATTTCAGGTGGTTCGCCCGCGCCTCGAAGTTCAATTCCGCGCCGTCGAGGAACAGATGCGCGTGCGACTCGACCAGGCCCGGCATGACAAAGGGCGCGCGGATGACTGCTCCGGCCGCGGCGTTATCCGAAGCATCGCCTGGGCGGGCCTCCATGATCTCGCCGTCGCTCAACAGGATGGTGTAGGGGCCGCTGGAGTGATGTTCCGCGCCGTCGAAAAAGGCGTCGGTGACGAGCGCGGCGGTCATCCCTTCTCCTTCCGGTAGAGGCGTTGAATCCGCATCAAGGATTCGAACCCGCCGAGTTCGATGGCCTCTTTCAGGCCTTGGAACACAAAGTCGTCCTCGGACAGGAAACGGTAGTCGCGGCCTGGCGTGCCGAGGATGGTGTCGAGGCCGAGGGGCATGGCCAGGGTGAGGAAGGCGGACTCGAGCTTCACGCTCAGGCGGCTGCCGTCGAGGGCCTCGCGCGGCAGCATGATGCCGAGGTTTGAAAGCCCGACGACCAGGTGGACGCCTTTCATATCCGGGTCGCCGCCGATGAGGCGGATCGCGTCGAGCGACCGTTGGGTGAGCCCCTCGGTGTCGGAGGCGACCGGGTTGAGCGAGACATCGACCAGCAGGTCGTCCGGCGTGAAGCCTTCACTGGCGGCGAGAATCCTTTCAGCGAGGCGGCGGGCAGTCTGGTGGATCTCCTCCGCTGTGCGGTTGGCGACGGCGCGGCCGTCCTCCACGCGTTCCGAAACCATGAGCACCAGCCGGTGTGGGCGGATCTTCCTGAGATCGAGGAAATCCATCCGCTGTTCGCTGAGCGAATTGACAATGGGCTTCCGGCTGCCGGCCGCCTCCTGATCGTAGATCTTCAGGCAGGTTTCCTGGACTCGGGGATGCGGCGAGTCGAACGACAACGGCGTGTCCACGACCGATTGCACGGCCGGGATCAGATCCTCCAGAAAGCGCGGATCATTCTCGGCCTCCTCGCCGACGTTGATCGTCAGATAATTCGCGCCTTTCTCCGCCTGGGCGACTGCCAGTTCCATGAGGCCGTCAAGATCGCGGGCGTCGAGCAACGCCTTGGAACGGGCGAAGCCCGGATTGATCCGTTCGCCGATGATGGTCAGGCCGGGTGGGGACATGGCTGGATATTGGATTTGAAAGGCAGGGCGAATTCTCCGGAATGAGCCGGCGTGAGCCTGGCCGGGCGCGGCTCACTGGGGACAGTTCGCCCTACCGGGTTTCCAAGGCGCGGCTCACAGGGGACAGTTTGCCCCGCCGGCTTGGTCAGTCTGGAGTTCATGCCGTTGAGGTTTGCGCGTTCTTCGGCAGTTCCCGGCTTTCCGGCAGGTCGCGCACAACCAGTGGCAACTTGTCGTGACCGGGGCCGAACATCATCAGGTGGACGCCGGCGACCCCGGGGATGCGGCTGGCTGCCTCCGCTAGCTCCTTGGCCAGGGCGAGCCCCTCGGACGCGATGTCGCCGGCAGATTTCAGCCGCTTGTGGATCTTGGCGGGGAGATGGACGCCGGGAATATGGGGCAACGCGGCGAGGCCGGCGGCGGAGGTGACGACGGGAATGCCCGCCAGGACGAAGAGGTCGCGGTCGATCTTCTCGCGGCGAACGGCCTTCATGAAGCGGCGGAAGCCGGCCAGATCGAACACCAACTGGGTTTGGATGAAATCGGCGCCGGCCGACGCCTTCTGCTTGAGGCGGCGGATGGGCACATTCAGCGGTTTGGTGAAGGGGTTGATCGCGGCCCCGATGAAGGGTTTCGGCGCCGACCCGATGCCTTCGCCGGTGAAGTGCACCACGCCGGTCTCGCGCAGGCTGCGGGCCTCGTAGATCATGAGGGCCGCGTCCATGTCGAACACCTGCTTGATGCGCGGTTCGCCGGTGTAGGAGTCGCCGGTCAGGCAGAGGACGTTGCGCACGTCGTTGACCTGGTTCTGGAGGAGTTCGGCGACGAAGGAGGTCTTGGTGTGGTCGCGGCAGGTCGTCTGGCAGACGGCCTCGATTCCGAGCTTCACCAGTTCCGCCGCCATCACCGGGGAAGGCAGCGACGGCCGCGCGTTCAGGTAGGCCGTGGCGTTCACGGCGTCAAAATGTTCGCGAACCAGTTTGGCCTTGTTCCGGAATTCATCGAAGCGGGCGGTCCTTGGCGCGCGGACCTCGCAGGTGCGGACGAAGGCTCCGGCCTTGAGCCGTTTCTCCAGTCTAGAAGTCGTCTGGACGGGGGCGGTCGCGCGGTCTTTGCCGAGGTCCAGCCAGGGCAGCGGTTCGCGGCCCTCCTTGCCCGCGCCGGTGACCAGGTTCAGATAGGAGGAGCTGTGAAGCAGGCCTGCGTCGGGCGAGGGGAGGAGGTCGGGCCGGCTGAAGCTGTCCTTGGCGGTCCGCTCGTGGATGCGGATCCAGACACAGGGTTTGTCAGAATAGACCTCGCATTCGCCGCGAAGCGAGCCGCCGCAGGGTCCGTTGCGCAGGCCCTTGGGGCAACTCATGGGACAGATCAGCCCGGTCTGGCTAAGGACGCACTGCCCGCAGGTCTGACAGTCGAAGACCATCCCTTTGAGCAGGGCTTCCACCCGCGCAATGGTCTTCTTGAGCATGGCGTTTCAAAAGCTGAGGAGGCACTGCCAGATGAAGACATTGCCCAGCGCGTCCACGTTTTCCCAGATGCGTTGGACCAGTTCCTCGCTGCCGGTGATCTCAGGCAGTTCGGCGCGCTTCGTCTCCCAGGGGAGGCAAACGCCGGGTTTGACGCGCGGTTCGGGGCGGCCGTCGCGGCCTTGGAGGCCGGAGGTGTCGGCGTCGTCGCAGGGCAACTTCAGTGGTTCGCCGGGATCGTGGGCGGCGCCGGAATAGACGCCGTGTTCTCGGGCGAAGTCTGTCAAGGCCCGGAGGTTATCCCCGTTGGTGTCGTTCTGCATGATGGCGCTGGCGTCGAGGATGTAGCCGCCTTCCTTGGCGACCTCTTCCAGGACCTTGCGGCAGGTCGCCCGCACGTCGTCCGGCTTGCCGTAGCTGAGCTGCACATTGGGAATGCCGCCGCTCAACGCGAACTTCTGGTGCAGTTTCTTGTGGACGTTGAAGATGTCTCCCCGATCCACGTGGTAGACGATGCTGCGTTCCGGCAGTTCGAGAAAGTCGTCGAGGTGGAAGTCCCAGTTGCCTTCCGCGTAGAAGAGCGTCTGGTGACCCGCCTTCCAGAACTCCTCGATGCAGGGCCTCAGCGTGGGCCAGTAGTGGGACTTGAACTGGTCCGGGGTGATGAAGGGCACGCAGCCCCGGTGCATCCAGAAGCCGATGGGCAGTTGCTTGTTGGGATCGGCGGTGGTCAGGCCGACGTGCGTCAGATGCGCGGCCATCGCCTCGCAGGCCTTGAGAACCTTGTCCGGTTGCGTGCGCATGTCCATGGTGAGCCCGACGTAGCCCCGCAACTTGTCGGCGATGATGTCGAAGGGAGCCTTGAAGATGCCGTTCACCGCGGAGACCGTTCCTGTCTCCGTCTTCATCCGCTGCACCTGGGCGCCGAGCCCGCCGAAGTAATCCAGCATGGCCATCGCGCCCTTCACCAGGGCGAGATTGCTGCGGTAGCTGGAAGGGCTGCCAGTCCCGACGACCTCCGTGGAAACGCGGGGCAGCCAGACTTCGTAGAGGAAGGCGGTGGGGTCGTCGATCAGCGCGTCATACTCGTCCTCCCGCATGAAGGCCTGGTCCTCGGGGGGCTCGATGTAGTTGAAGCCGCCATCGGCCGGGATTCCGATTCCGGGGATGCCGTAGTATTTCAGCCCCAGGGCCTGGGTCAGTCCGGTCCAGACGTAGACCATGTTGCAGACCATGGCGTCCCAGTCGAAGTCGCGGGCCGTGCGGATCACAGCCTCGCAGGCCTTGTGGTAGTCATGCGTGATCTCCTGGCAGGTGAAACCCGCGTGCTTGCCCACGAATTCCGCGACCAGCGGCCGGATGGGGACCATGTCGGGTTGTTCATTGCGCATGGCGGTGACATACCGCTTCAAGCGCGCCTCGTATAAGCTTTCGGTTTCGGCGCCCATGGCTGTTCCTGCCTCCGAATGTAGGCCTGCCCCAACCGGAAAACATGACTTGGGTCAACGTTTTGAGTGGGGGGCGAAGAGGGAGGCCGGAAGGCGGGCGTCAAACGCTCCAAGCGCTGCGGTCACCCAGCGACGCCGCATGGATCACCGCAGCCGCTGTGTCGCCGGTTCGCTGAGATTGCCGCAGCGGTCCACGGCGGAGAGGGCGACGAGGTCGATGGCGGGAACCTTGGAGCGGTCGATGGCGTGCTTGCGGACGGAACCGGGGAGAATCTCGGTGGTCCATTTCCCGCCGGCTCGGGTCTGGAGGAGCCAACTGGCGGCGCGTTCAGTTCCGCGGCGTTCGCCCCAGACGAGTTCGATCGGGCCTTTCGGGCGGCCCGAGGAATGTCGGAGGATGGGCTCGTCCGGCGCACTGCTGTCCAGCCAGGTTGCAGCCGGCGGCAGCGCCGGTTCGGTGTAGACCTTGTTGTGGATGGAATTGATGAGCGTCTGGTTGTTCATCAGCCCGCTCATGTTCCAGTGCAGGTGGCCGGTGGAGCCGGCGCGTGAACGGGTGAGTCGGATCTGGTTGGGGATCTCCGCGGCGGAGAATTGCTCGCCGGCCTTGTGCGAGGCCAGGCCCGGCCAGAGGTGGCGGTTTGAGGTGTTTTGGCGGTTCCACCAGTCCAGCAACAGCGGGAAGCTCTGCGCCTCGGGTTCGATGGGCCAGTAGAGTTGCGGGGCGCAGTAGTCCAGCCATCCCTGCTGAAGCCATTTGCGGGAGTCCGCGTAGATCTGCTCGTAGGCGTCCGTCCCCTTGATCGGCGCGGGATTGCCCGGCCGCCAGATGCCGAAGGGGCTGATGCCGACACGCACCCACGGTTTCTCCCGCTTCACGTTCGAGTAGAGGGAGCGGACAAAGTAGTTGATGGTCTGGCGGCGCCGTTCGAAGCGGTCCAACTTCCCGCCGCGGCGGACATATTCCTTCCAGCTTGCGTCGTCGGGGAAGTCGATGACGTTCCCGCGTCCGTCCTTTTCCTGGTAGGGGTAGAAGTAGTCGTCAAGGTGGACGCCATCGATGTCGTAGCGTCGGACGACGTCCATGATGACGGCCATGGAATGCTGTTGGGCGGCCTGCTCACCGGGGTCGAGCCATTGGTAGGCGCCGTAGGATTTGACCAGCTCGGGATGGGTGCGGCCGATGTAGTTGCGGGCGGGGACGGATTTTCCGGAGGGATGCCGGGCGCGAAAGGGATTGAACCACGCATGCAGTTCAAGCCCGCGGGCGCGGGCTTCGCGGATGGCGAAGGCGAGGGGGTCGTAGGGCGGCGAGGGCGGTTTTCCCATGATCCCGGTGAGGTATTCGGACCAAGGCTCCAAGGCTGACGGATAAAGCGCGTCGCACGCCGGGCGCACCTGAAGGACGACCGCATTGAGCTTCAGGGCCTTCGCGCGGTCGAGGATGGCGATCAACTCGGATCGCTGTTGTTCGGCCGGCAGTCCGGGTTCGGAGGGCCAGTCGATGTTGGATACGGTCGCGATCCAGGCCCCGCGGAACTCACGCGCGGGCGCGGGGGGCGCATCCGCGGAAGCGGCGATTGCGCCCTGTCGGTCGGCAAGCATCACGGCTCCGACGAGGAGGGCGGCGGCCAGGCCAAGGCCGGCAAGATATGCGGGGTCGGTCATGCTCGTCCGACGTTGGACGAGTCGCGGGACGGAAACGCTCCCGTCGGCGTCGCGGGAGGATGTCGTTTGGGGCGGCACGCGCGGATTGAATCAGCGGTCCTCGGGTGAGGCAATGTATTTGGGGGAAGTGATCATTCCCTTCCGCAGTCCTTTTCTGTTTCAAGCGCGGCTGGATCGAACAATACTGCGCGCATGTCCGAATTCCTCCTCGAAATGCGCGGCATCCGGAAGTCGTTTCCGGGCGTCAAGGCGTTGCGCGGCGTCGATCTGAGTCTTGCGGGGGGGGAGGTCCTGGCTTTGCTGGGCGAGAACGGCGCGGGGAAGAGCACGTTGATCAAGGTCCTGGCCGGAGCGCATCGGGCGGACGAGGGGGCGATCCTGATCGACGGACGCGAGGCCGAGTTTCATTCGCCCCACGACGCGCGGGACGCCGGGGTCGGAGTGATCTACCAGGAGTTCAACCTGGTTCCCGGTCTCACCGCGGCGGACAACATCTTCCTGGGGCAGGAGAAATCGCGGGGAGGCTTCATCGCGGAGAAGGAACAGAACGAGGCGGCGGCGAAGCTTTTTGCCCGGCTGCAGGTTGAGGTCGAACCGTCGGCGCTGTGTCGCGACCTGACGGTGGCGCAGCAGCAGATCGTGGAGATCGCCAAGGCGCTGGCCTTCGACGCGCGGATCATCGTGATGGACGAGCCGAGCGCCACGCTGACGCCGCAGGAGGTGGAGCGTCTGTTCGACGTGGTCCGGGAATTGCGGGGGCAGGGGATCGGGGTGATCTACATCAGTCATCGGTTGGACGAGATCTTCGCGATCGCGGACCGGGTGACGGTCCTGCGCGACGGCGAGGGCGTGGGGACGAAAGCGGTCGGCGACCTGACGCGCGAGTCGATGATCGAGATGATGGTGGGGCGCAAACTGGAGAATGAATTTCCGAAGGAGCGGCACAAGGCGGGCGAGGCGCGGTTGGTCGTCCGGGGACTGTCCCGGGCGCCGCGGGTGAAGGACGTTTCGTTTTCGGCGCGGCGCGGCGAGATATTGGGACTGACCGGACTGGTTGGAGCCGGCCGCACGGAAACGGCCCGGTTGATCTTCGGGGCGGATGCGCGGGAGGCGGGGGCAATCCATCTCGACGGCCGGGAGCTGTCGATCCGGTCGCCGAGAGACGCCATCGCGGCGGGCATCTGCCTGCTGACCGAGGACCGCAAGGCGCAGGGACTGGTGTTGGGGCAATCCGTCCAGGCGAACTTCGGGCTGCCGAATCTTCCGGCGTTTTCGCGCTGGGGATTCGTGGATTGCGCGGCGGAGAGCGGCCGGTTCGCGGGGTTTGTGGACAGCCTGAAGATCCGGATCGCCAGCCATGAGCAGTCGGCGGGGACCTTGTCCGGCGGCAATCAGCAGAAGGTTGTGCTGGCGAAGTGGCTGGAAAAGAACGCCGAGGTCATCGTCTTCGATGAACCCACGCGGGGCATCGACGTGGGGGCCAAGTACGAGATCTACCTGCTCATGAACCGGCTCGCGGCCGAGGGCAAGGCGGTGCTGATGATCAGCTCGGAACTGCCGGAAATCCTTGGGATGTCCGACCGCATCCTGGTGATGCACGACGGCCGGGTCGCCGGTGAAATCTCGGATGTGGAGAACACCACCCAGGAGGACGTCATGCGCCTCGCGGTCGGCGGGGCGGCAGTCCCGGCGTAGCCTCCTTCAACGGTCTGTAGCAGCCGAGGTGACGGGGCTCATCTCTCAGCGACGTGCGAATCGAAATGAGCCTCCTCACGTCGGCTGCTGCGAATTGGAAGAGCTGCCGCCCCTCACCTCGAAACCTTGAGCGGCGATGAACTTCGCGACCTTGACCTTCACGCAGACAGGCTTTTTGCGGAACGGGTCCCGGTAGACGACCTTGACCGCCCGCAACGCCAGTTGCTGCTTGCGGCCTTCCGCCTTTCCGTAGATCGGATCGTGGAGGATCGGATGTCCCGCCTCCTTCAGATGCACCCGGATCTGGTGGGTGCGCCCGGTCAGGGGGCGGGCCTCGACCAGACTGCGTCCCTTCTGCCGTTGCAGGGTCTTGAACAATGTCTCCGCGTCGCCGCCCGCCTCGTCGATGCGCATCACGCCCCGCCGGCTCGACGCCGGACCGATCGGCGCCTCGCAGGTCCATTCGTCGGCCTTGACCTCGCCCTCCACGGCCGCCAGATAGACCTTTTCAACGTCCCGGCTTTGGAACAGCTCGCTCATGGCTTCCAACGCCCCCGGGCTTTTTGCCAGCAACAACACGCCGCTCGTGTCCGCGTCAAGGCGGTGGATGAAACGAAGAAACTTCAGGTTGCGGGAACGGGCCCAGTAGTCCCCGTGGTTGACGGAGGATTCCAGCGCGGCCTGGAGGTTGCGCCCCGTGTTCTGCCAGTTGGTCGGCGCGCACATCCATCCTGCGGGTTTGTCGATCGCCAGGATGGCGTGATCCTCGTGGATGATGGGGAACTTCACCCCGTTGGGCAGTTCGATGTCGGTGGGCTTGGCCATCGCCGGATGATGGCCGGCGCCCGCCGGTTCCGGCAAGACAACTCCCGTTCGGGGCGCGCTTTTCGGGCTTGAGGCGGCGGGTGTTTCTGACAATCTCGCGCGCATGATATCCACCTTTCGTTCCCCCCGTTCTTCTCGTCGTCTGACGGCCCTCGTTTTGACCGGTCTTGCCTGTTGCCTTGCCTTCACCGCCGGAGCCGCCGACAAGAAAGCCAAGAAGGCCCGTCCTCCTCATCCGAACACCGCCAAATGGCAGGACCTCTTCAAGTCCGACCTTTCCAACGCCATCGGAGCCGAACATTGGAAGGTCGAGGACGGCGTGTTGGTCGCCAAGCATCACAACACAATCTGGACCAAGGAATCCTACGGCGACTTCATCCTGGACCTGGAATTCAAGGTGGCCAAGGAATCCAACAGCGGCGTCTTCCTGCGCGCCGGAGACATCAAGAAGGTGCTCTCGGCGCTGGAGATCCAGGTTCACGATTCGGCCGACGGCACGAAGTATGGCATGGTCGGCGCGATCTATGACGCGATCCCGCCCTCCAAGAAGATGCAGAAGCCGGTCGGTCAGTGGAACCGCTACACCATCACCTGCAAGGGCAGCAAGGTGCGCCTGGTCTTCAACGGCGAGACGGTCATCAATGCAGATCTCAACGACTGGCCGGAGAAGGGAAAGAACCCCGATGGCACCCCGAACAAGTTCCCCAAGGCGTTGAAGGACTTTTCCCGCAAGGGGCCGATCGGTTTTCAGGGGCTCCACGGCAAGGCCCAGGCGCCGGTCTGGTATCGCAACCTGAAGATCAAACCGCTGAAGTGACGAGGCGCATGATGCGCAACGCCGCGGGTTTTGCCCATGCAGGGTATTGAAATGGGACCTTTCGGCGAAAGATCCCTACCAAACGTTGGTAGGGACGCCTCGCCGAAGGCGTCCCCCTTCAAGTCCTTCAGGACAAGGCCGCACTTCGCCCGATGAAATCCCGACGCGCTTTCCTCCGGACCGGACTTGGAGTCGCCGCCAGCGCGCCGTTCACTCCCTCTTTCGTCCTCGCGGCGCCGCGTTCCGCCGCGGCCGCGGCCGCCCAGGCGCATTCCGAGATCTGGCGGCGTTTCATTGATGCGCAAGGCGTCATGCTCGACTTCACCGACCTGGACGGATCGGTGGATCTGCCGACTCCGGAGGAATGCCGGGAGGGGATGCCGAATGCGTTGGGTTGGTGGTCGCCGATCGAGAACGGCGCGATGTTCGGCGGTTCCTATCTGGAAATGATGGTGAACCGCTGGGAGCAGACGCGCTCCGAGGCCGACGCGGAGAAGGCCCGGCGCCTTGTGAAAGGCCTGCTCCTGCTCAATTCCATCAGCGACGTCCCGGGATTCATCGGGCGCGGTGTCTCCACCGATGGTCGCTCGCACTTCGCCATGGGGTCGGATGATCAGACCATCCCCTGGTTCCTCGGACTCTGGCGGTTTTGGCGTTCCGGCATTGCTTCCGACGATGAAAGGCAGCGCATCCGGCGTCATTTTGAAACGACTGCTTCAGCCCTGGTGAAACTCAACTGGCTGATGCCGGCCGAGCCGCCCTTTGGGACGCGCGGCAGTTTTGCCGGGTTTGAGTTCGACGCCGCGTTGCGGAAGCTCTTTATCCTCCGCGCGATGGCGGATGTCACCGATGTTCCGGTCTGGGGAGAACGCTATCGCGCGGCGTTGTCGGAACGGGGCGGGGAGGAGAAGCTCAGCCGCGTGGAGATCGCGGAGCGGGGGCTTACGTTCTGGTATTCCAAGCGGCACAACTGGACCTCCGCTTCCTCCGTTGGCTGCCTGCGGGCGCTTTGGGACTTGGAGATCGATCCGGGGCTGAAGGCGGTCTTCGCGAGCGGGCTAGCGAGCAGCGTCAAGGTCGCCGCGGAAGCGTTTCCCATGGCGCTACGCTACGATTCCAAGGAAACCAAGGCCTTCGCCGTGGATTGGCGGGCGTCGATGCTTCCGCTTTGGAAACCGCAGACCACCGCGAAGGAAGCCCAGGCCGTGGCCGGACCTCAGTTGAGAGCCTTCGGCAAGGCATCCCCCCAACGCGGCCGCGAGACCGCCTTCGTCCGCGAACCCGCTGCCGCCGCGTGGATTGTGTCGCTCTGCCCCGATCCGGAGGTCGTGCGTCCTCACGCCGCCGAGATCAAGGCCATCATCGCGCGCTACGATTACGCACGTCTCTACTACTCCACCTTCTTCTGGTTGGAGGGGGCCTGGTGGAGGCTCAAGGAACGCGGCCTGTAGTCCCGTAGTCGCAGCCTTCAGGCTGCGGTTCGAGTCAGAAAGGACGAGAACAGGGAAGCTCGGGCCAACCACTTCTCGCGCTCGAGGCGCTCGCGCGCAACCTGAAGGCTGCGACTACGGGATCGTCCGTTCTCCGTTATGGCAGCACGTCGGCAAAGTGGTGTGGACGCGCTTCCGCCCTCTGGCATACTCCCGAGCGATTGCTTGTGAAGATCTCGCATCACATTCGGCTTTGGTTTGGTTGCGTCGCCGTTCTTGGGGCGTTGCCGTCGGCATTGCATGGCGGAGCTCCAGAAGCGGTGGTCCCTCAGGATCACTGGGCGTTTCAACCGGTCCGTAAATCCGCGATCCCCGTCCTCTCCCACGACGACCGTGCCCTCACTCCGGTGGATGCCTTTGTCTTGGAAAAGCTGGGACAACGCGGTTGGCGGCAGGCTCCGCCCGCGACCCGCGTGCAATGGATCCGCCGGGTGTCTTTTGATCTTATCGGCCTGCCACCCACGCCCGAGGAGATTGCGGCGTTCGAAGCGGACGGGGAGCCTGGCGCGCATGAACGCGTCGTGGACCGTCTGCTCGACAGCCGTCATTACGGCGAACGTTGGGCGCAGCATTGGCTGGATGTCGTGCGCTACGCGGAGTCCGAGGGCTACGAATACGACCGCCACGTGCCCGACGCCTGGCGTTTTCGTGACTATGTCATCGATGCGTTGAACCGGGACAAGCCCTTCGACCGGTTCATCCGGGAACAACTCGCCGGCGACGAAATGGCCGGTCCGGCCGGCGAGACCCGGGGCGCGGACAGCCTGCCTGGTCCGCAAGCCGCAGAGCTTCTGTCCGCCTCCATTTTTCATCGGCTCGGTCCCGTGCGGCGGAATGCCGGCAATCCGGACATCGCGCTCAGCCGCAACGAGGTCCTCACCGAGCGCACCGACATTGTCGGCGTGGCCTTCCTCGGATTGACGGTCGGTTGCGCACGTTGTCACGACCACAAGCTCGACCCCATTACGCAGAAGGACTACTACCGCCTGCAGGCCTACCTCGCCGCGACGGTGGAACACAATGTCGCGCTCGTTCCCAAAACCGATCAGGATGCCTGGGAGGCGGAGACGAAACAGGTCAAGGAGGCCGTCGCCAAGATCAAGAAGCGTCTCGGCAAGGCGTCCGGAGCGGAGAAGGCGAAGTTGCAGACGGAGCTGAAAGCCTTGGAAGCGAAGATGCCTGAGCCGTTGCCCACGATTCCCGCCACGGCTGACAACTTTGAGAAGCGCACAGCGATTCACGTATTGAAGCGCGGGATCTGGGAGAAGAAGGGCGAGCCGGTCGGTCCGCGTCCCCTCGGCGCGCTGGTCGGGGAAGGACTGGAGGAATTGCCGGCCGACGCCACCCATCCGCGATTGCGGCTGGCCGACTGGATCGCAAACCCGGCGAACCCGCTCACCGCGCGGGTGATCGCCAACCGGCTCTGGCAGCATCACTTCGGCGCCGGCTTGGTGGCGACGGTGAATGACTTCGGCACGCGCGGCGGCCTACCCAGCCATCCGGAGTTGCTGGACTGGCTGGCGGCGACGCTGGTCGAAAACGGCTGGCGGCTGAAACCGCTCCACCGGATGATGGTCCTGAGCGGAACCTATCGACAGGCGAGCAGGGCTCCTGACCACGACGGGATGGCCATCGCCGATCCCGACAATCGACTGCTCTGGCGTTTCAACCGGCGGCGTTTGTCGGCCGAGGAGGCGCGCGACGCGATGTTGGCGGTGTCCGGGCGGTTGAACCTGCGCGAAGGCGGGCCGAGTGTCATGGTTCCCGTGGACGAGGACCTGATCAAGCTGCTCTACAAACCCGAGCAATGGCGGGTGACCGAGGACGCCGCGGAACATGACCGACGCTCGATCTATCTGATCGCCAAGCGCAACCTGCGGCTGCCGTTCATGGAGACCTTCGACGCGCCGGCCCTTCAGAGCAGTTGCGCGCGCCGGGAAACAAGCACGCATGCGCCGCAGTCGCTGGAGATGCTGAACGGCCCCCTGTCCAACGATCTCGCGGCGGCCTTCGCGGAACGCCTGACGAGGGAAACCGGCGGCGCGTCCGAGCTCTGGGTCGAGCGCGCGTGCCGGCTCGCCTGGGGAAGGCCTCCGACCAAGGAGGAATCCCGGATTGCGCGCACCTACCTGCGCGACGGCTCTCCAAAGGAGTTTGCCCTCGCGATGTTCAACCTCAACGCCTTCTTGTATGTCGAGTGAGCCAAGGGAAACGGCCGCGCCGTGGTCCGAGCACGTCCGCGTGACCCGCAACCGTCGTGAGTTCTTCCGCGACGCCTGCTGCGGGTTTGGCGGACTGGCGCTGGCGTCGTTGCTCGCGGAGGAACAGGCGCGCGCTGGCGCGGCCCATCCCCTGGCCGCGCGGCAACCCCACCTGCCGGCGAAGGCGAAGTCCGTGATCTTCCTCTTCATGGCCGGCGGGCCGAGCCACCTGGAGACCTTCGACCCCAAGCCGCTGTTGAACGAGCTAAGCGGACAACGACGGCCGGCGGAGTTCGGCGATGCGAAGTATCAGTTCATCTCCAAGGATGCGCGCCTGCTCGGGACGAAGCGGACGTTTCGCAAGCACGGTCAGAGCGGCGTTGAGGTGTCCGACCTCCTTCCCCACACCGCACGCTGCATCGACGACATCGCGGTGATCCGCTCCTGCCACTCCAACATGGTCGTGCATTCGGCGGCGCAATATGAGCTGCTCACGGGACGCATCGTTCCCGGTTTTCCCAGCATGGGCTCCTGGATTCTGCACGGCCTCGGCTCCGAAAGCAGTTCGTTGCCGGCTTACGTGGTGATGCCGGATCCCAAGGGCGCCTTGGAGGCGGGGCAGCCGATGTACATGCACGGTTTCCTGCCCGCCGTCTATCAGCCCACCATGTTCCGCCCGGGCGACCGGCCCGTGCTGAACCTCGATCTGCCGGACGGCGTCACCCTCGCGCAGCGGCGGCGCACATTGGAGCTCATCCGGTCCCTGAACCGGGCCAACCTCGATCCGGCGGACCTGGAATTCGACGCCCGCATCAACGCCTGTGATCTCGCCTTCAAGATGCAGACCGAGGCTCCTGAAATCCTCGACCTTTCGCACGAATCGTCGCGCACGCTCGAGATGTATGGCGTGGGCCGGGAGCCGACGAACGACTACGGCCGCCGCTGCCTGCTCGCGCGCAAGCTGGTCGAGAATGGCGTGCGTTTTGTCTGTGTCGTCTCCGGCGGCGGTCCGGGCAACATGCAGTGGGACGCCCACAAGGACATTGAGGAAAACCACCTGCGCAAGGCGGCGGAGACGGACCAGCCGATCGCGGCGCTGTTGCAGGACCTGAAACAGCGCGGACTGCTCGATTCGACGCTCGTGGTCTGGGGCGGCGAATTCGGTCGTTCGCCCGAGGCGCAGGGCGGGGTGGGGCGGGATCACCACAATCTCGGCTTCAGCATGTGGCTGGCCGGCGGAGGGGTGAAAGGCGGGACGGTCGTCGGCGCGACCGACGCCATCGGTCTGCGCGCGGAGGAAAGCCCGCATCACCTCCGCGACGTCCACACGACGATCCTTCACCAACTCGGCTTGGACCAAAACCGCCTCACCTACCCCCACCTCGGCCGCGACGAGCGGCTGACCTTCCTCGAAGGCGAGGTCATCCGGGAGATTGTCTGAAAGTCCGCCCAAGGAGGGGCGACATTCCTGTCGCCCTGCCTGCGTAGCAGGCACAAAGGCTCCGTTATCAAAAAGAGCCTTCCTGTAGTCCGAAGCGTCTGTTGCAATCGAAGCCATTCTTGGCCCTTTCAGGGCCACGGCGACAGAAATGTCGCCGCTCCTTGGTTGCGATCGCCGTTTCCCTGCGCGGGCAGAAGGAGTTTTTGGGTCGGCTCATCATCTTTGCTCATTCTTCATCGCCGCGATCAATTCCGCGTAAAACGCCTTCCCTGCGGTGAGTTTCTTGCGGACGTTTTCGGCGAGTTCCTTCAACTCGGCGGCAGGCAGGGCCGCGACGCGGGCGCGGACGGCGGGATTCTCCAGGGCGTAGCCGGCGCGCGTGAGACGGTCCTGATGTTCGGCTTGGGCGAGGAAGAAGGCGCCCAGCGCGGCCGCGGTCCGGCTCCATTCGGCGGCGAGCAGATCGTCGGAGACCGGAGGTTGCGCAAGGGTGAGTATCCGCCAGCGGCGTTCCGCTTCAAGCAGGCGCTGCTGAACCGCCGCGTGTTCCTTGGCCAGGGTCGCGGACAGCTTTTCAAAGGCGGCGGCGTTCTGCGGTTTCCCCAGCGCGCGGGAAACGATCCGGTCGCCGAAATACGCGCGCTTGTGCCCGGTGGATTTCTTTGCGTGGCGATCCCAGTCGCCCCGCGCCAAGGCGGCGCGCTGCTTTGCAGTCAGGATCTCCCAGGCTTCGCGGCAGAGTCGGTGGTGGGCCATGCGCTCCTGGAGCGTGATGTCCAGCCAGATCCCGAGCCAGGCCCTGAGTTCGGCCTGCGTTCGCGCGCGTTCCTCCCCCGCAAGCAACGGCAGTTCCCAGGCTTTGTTGAAGAAGAAGCCGCGCAGGACGTTCCGTTCGTCGTGCAGGCGCTTCAGTTCCGGTTGGCGGGCATCCAGCAGGCGGTTCCAGCGTTCGGCCTGCTCCGCGGTCAGCAGACGGTTGGCGTGCCGCTTGATCCCGTGGAGAAAGCTCGAGGCGGAAGTCTCGGGATCGCGGTTCTGGAGAGCCTCTTCGATGGGTTTCCGGTAGAGGTCGAAGGCGGGCGGAACGCCCGGATAGACGGCGGCCGCAGCCACATGTTTTCGCGCCACCTCGATCGGAGACTGAGCTTCAGCCGCGAGGACAGGCGCTGCGGCGATCGTCGTTGCGGCTATGAACAGGAGACGTGTCGGCATGGCGCGGATGATCGGATTCTTGCCCGGCAACCGCCAGAACGATCCAAGGCTTACGAATGAGCGTAAAAATCAACGCAAATTCGGAAGGTCTCTGTTCGGCTCTCATGGTTGGAGTTCACGCTTTAGCGTGCATTCGCCCGGAAACACGCTAAAGCGTGAACTCCAACGAAGGGCGACTCCCGCTCATTCCCGAAAACCCTGCGGAACTATCGTTCCCGCCCTCCCCGGGGCGTGGCCATAGGCCGGATGTTCCTGATCCCGACTGGCTTCCGGTTTCGTGGCGCGGTCCGCCCTCCGTTCTTCGTGGTCAGCTTCCTCAACAGGTTCCGCAACCGCTCCCGTTCCCCGGCCTCGGCGAAAAACAGGTTCGTCGTCTCGCCGGGATCGTTGGCGAGATTGAAGAGTTGACCCGTCGCCTTCGGCGCCGTTTCCGGCAGGGCGTACTTCGCCATGTTCCCGCGGGTGTAGTTGTTGCCGCCCGAGCCCCTGTGATTCAGATACTTCCAGTTGCCTACACGAAGTTGAAACTCGCCGCGGAAGCTCTGGGTCAGCATGTGCGGACGGATCGGCTTTTTCGCCGTCCCGAGCATCGCGGGCAGCAGGTCGAAACTGTCCAGCGCGGCATCGTCCGGCAACTCGTAACCGACGACGGAGGCCAGCGTGGCGAAAATATCCGTGGTGTTGATCAATTGATCGGAAACCTGCCCGGAGGGAATCCGTCCCGGCCAGCGCGCAATGAACGGCACGCGGTGCCCGCCCTCCCAGCCGTCGCGTTTCATGCCGCGCCAACCGCCCGCCGCGTCGTGCGCGTGGTCCTCGCGCATCCATATCGTGTGCAGTGTCTCCGGTCCATTGTCCGAGTTGAAGACGACCAGCGTGTCGTCATCGATGCCCATTTCCGACAGCGCGTCCAGCAGGCGCCCCGTCAACACGTCGAGTTCACGGACAAAATCCCCGCGCGGACCGCCCTTGGTTTTTCCGTTGAACTCGGGCGCAGGCAGAACGGGCGCGTGGGAGATCTGCGTGGAGAACACTGCGAAGAAGGGTTTGTCCGGATGGCTCTTCCGATGCCGGGAGATGAAGCTGAGGGTCTTGTCGTAGAACAGCAGATCGGCGTCCACGAATCGGTAATCCGACGCCATCCAGCCTTCGTCGTTGTCCCAACGCCACTTGCCGCCGGGATTCGGCAGGTTGTCGCGCTTGTGCCGCTGACTCGCCGGGATCACGACCGTGCCGTTCTCAATGTAGACATAAAGGGGGTCGGTCGTGGGGCAGTTTGGCGTGACAAAGGACTCGTCAAAGCCGCGCTGGTTCGGACCGTCCTCCAGCGGGCAGCTTTTCCCGTAGTCGATCAGCAGCGAATTCTCGAATCCGCCGCCCAGCTTCTTCCCCTCCTTGTCATACCAGGTCAGGCCGACATGCCACTTGCCGAAGACGCCCGTGCGGTAGCCCTTCTCCCGCAACATGTCGCCGAGGGTCAGCTCGCCCGGCTTGATATAGCTGGGTCCTCCCGGTCCCTCGAAGGCGCGCGACCCACGACCCGTGCGGCAGACCAGGTTCCCGGAGTAGAGTCCGTAGCGCGAAGGCGAACAGATCGTCGACGGACTGTGTGAATCGGTGAAGCGGATGCCCTCGGCCGCCATGCGATCGAGGCGCGGCGTCCGGTAGGCCGCCTTCGGGTTGTAGCAGGACAGGTCGCCGTAGCCGAGATCGTCGGCGTAGACGATGAGAATGTTCGGCAGTCGCGCGGCGAGGAGGGCGGTCGAGAAGGTGAACCAACCGAGGAGCGCAAGCAGGATGCAACGCCAGGCGGATATTCGAGGGTTCTTCATGCCGTCCAATCTGCAGGAATCCACGGTGAAGAGCGAGAATCGTTGCGAGTCTTTTGCGGCGGGCTCGCTCCCCGTTGCCGACAGGCCTTTCGGGGGTTGGAGCGAGTTTCAGCTCATTCGCTCTTGTTCGGCTTTCCATTCGGGAAGACGAACTCGTCGTGGCTGAGGAAGCCGTCGTTGTCCTTGTCGAAGCCGGGGAAACGGCCGCGCACGCGGTCGGGATCGGAAAAGTTGTGGAGGTATTCCTCCAGCGTCAGCTTTCCGTCGCGGTTCAGGTCCTTCTTCATGAACGCGGCCTCACGGTCGATGTTCTTCGGCGCGGCCGGCTTCTTTCCCTTGGGCGCGCCCCGGCCGCGTTTGGCCCAGTATTCATCGACCTGCTTGGAGGAGGGCAGGGGAGGGAGTGTCTTGATCCAATCGTCCAACTGCGCCTGCAGGGTCCGGACGCGCCCGGGATTCCGGGCCGCGAGGTTGTTTTTCTGGAAACGATCCTGCAGGAGGTTGTGCAGTTCGGTTCGCTTGCGGTCCTCGTCCATGACCAAGCCCCACTGGCCATCGCGCACGGCCCAGGCGGGCCAATCGTCGCCGGTGTGCTTGCCCTGCCAGAACCAGAACATGGGCTTGCTGCGCTGCCAAGGCTTGCCGGCCAGCGCAGGCAGGATGTTCTCGCCGTCAGGTTGGTAGCCCTTGGGCAGGGGCAGACCCGCCGCCGCCAGGAAGGTGGGGAAGACATCCACGCCGGCGATCGGCGTCGTGTCGTCGATGCGACCTCCGGGAATGGTCCCAGGCCAACGCGCGATGAAGGGCACACAGACGCCGCCCATGAGCAGGCTGCGCTTGCGCCCGCGCATGCCGCCGGTGTCTCCCACGCTGTAGTAGAATTTGTCGCCCGGATTGGGGTGCGTGTTCTCCGGTCCGTTGTCGCTGGAGAAGATCACGAAGGTGTTGTCGTCGACGCCCTGTTCCTGGAGAACCTCAAGGACACGGCCGACGCAGCGGTCCGCGCGGCTTACAGCGGCGGAGTAGGTGCGTTGCGGCTCCGGCGTGTCGGCGTAGGCCTGCTTCTCCTCCTCGGTCGCGGAAACCAGGTGGTGCGTCTCGTGCAGCCAGAGGTTGAGGTAGAAGGGCTTTCCGCCGGCCTTGCGGATGAACTCCACGGCATGATCGGTTGCCGCGACGCTGAGGAAGCTGGCGGACTGGTTGTCATGCGCACTCTGGGTGAGTTTCGCATAGGGCGTGCCGTCGAAGACATGCCGCCCCGGCCCGGTGTAGACTGCCGCGTCGTCGTAGCCGTACTCGGCGGGCAGGGGAGCGTCCTTGATTGCCCCGCCGGACAGATGCCACTTGCCGTAGTGCGCGGTCCGGTAGCCGGCGTCGTGCAGGACGCGCGGCAGCAGCGGAGCCTTGGGATCGAGCCAGTCCGGCATGCCGCGACCGACGTTGTCCGCATGCGAGGCGAAGTGCTGATGCACGCCATGCCTCGAGGGGAAGTGCCCCGTCACGATCGCCGTCCGACTGGGCGAGCAGACCGGATTGCAGACCGTGAACTGACGGCAGTCCACGCCTTCCCGCGCCAGGCGGTCGATGTTCGGCGTCTTGATTCGCGGATGTCCGTGACAGGCCAGATCCCCGAAGCCCATGTCGTCGGCGTAGATGAAGACGAGGTTGGGACGAGAGCCGGCTTGAACCGTCAAGGCGGACAGCAGGCAAAGAAGGGCGGCGGGCGTTCTCATGAGATTGGGAATGCGGGTTGATCGATCAAGGCAGGCTACCCCGGTTGGGGCGCGCTTGGCGAGAAATGGGATTAGGGGCAGGAACAACAACAGAGGAGCTTCTTGGGCACGGGAGCCTCATGCCGAAGGCATGGCAGCCATTAGCCGGAGGTTGAGCGAAGCGACACCTCCGGAAACCCAGACCAAGACAGGCCGCATCCCGGAGGGATGCCAGCAAATCCCGGTATCACGGGGCGCGCCGAAGCCCCCAATCAGGCTGGCATCCCTCCGGGATGCGCCTTCGTTTCCCTCGCCATTCCGGCGGTGTCGCGGTTCCCGCTCGACCGCCGGCTAATGGCTGGCAAGCCTTCGGCTTGAAAAGGCGTTTGCTCTGACCTCCGGCCCTGGCGTCGAACGAAGGACGTTTCGACACCGCTGACCGGCTTGCCTCACTTCACATGCAGCATGCCGCGCATGAGGATGTGGTGGCCGGGGAAGGTGCAGACGTAGGGGTAGTCGCCGGGCTTCTTGGGAGCGGTGAACTCGACCACCTGCTCCGCGCCGTGGTCCAGCAGTTTGGTCGACCAGATGATGTCCTTGCTGGGGGGGACGAATCCAAGTTCAAAGCCCTTGGCTCCGAGTCCGATGGCCGCCATGGCGACGATGTCGCGCTTGCCGGGCTGCGTGAGGACCATGTTGTGCGGCATGAAGTCGGGATTGGCAAAGGTGAGCTTGATCTTCTTGCCGGCCTTCACCGTCAGTTCCTTGATGTCATACTGCATCTTCTCGGGCACGGTGGCGATGCGGATCTCGGTCAGTTCCGCGGTGTCCTTGAGGATGCCGGACTTTTTGACCACTTCGATCTCTGTTTCCTGGGACTGGCCGCCGCCCTTGGCGGGATCGGCGTTGAACCAGAGATGCTGGACGGTCTGCGCCGCCATGCGGGCGTGCGATTCGGGGGAGGTGAGGAGGTCGTTGAGCAGCTTGGTATCGCGGTCGTTGAAGGCCTGATGCACCCAGAGCGCCTCCAGTAGGTGATGCGCGTCCTCCTTCTTCTTCGGGTCGAACTGTTTGGACCAGCTCTTCGTCGCGGCGATGACCTCCTTCGGATCGCGCTCGCTCAATTCGACGCGGGTGCGATGGCGGACGCTGTCCACCGGGTGCTTGAGGTTGTCGAGCAGCGCCATGACGGGCTGGCCATCGATCTTCACGCGCTTCTGCAACGGGCGGTCCTTGTAGACCATGCGGTAGACGCGGCCGTGCTTGTGGTCGCGGTTGGGGTCGCGGACGTTGTGCTGCATGTGGCCGATGATGACGTTGTGCCAGTCTGAGATGTAGAGCGCGCCGTCCTCCCCGAAGATGGCGTCGGTGGGGCGGAAATTCTTGTCGCCGCTCATCATGAGGCCCTTGGATTCCTCGGTTTGCGTCGTGCCGTCGGGCAGGACCTTGCTGACCTTGAGGTCGTCGCCATTGGGCGTGCCCCAGACCTCGCCGAGCTTGGTTTCGACGATGGTCTGCTTGGCGTTCTTGCCGCGGCCCTCGGTGACGGTCTTCTTGAAGCCGCCGTCGCGGTGCAGCTTGTATTCCTTGATGCCAAGGAAGCCGATGCTGTTGCAGATGAGGAAGTCGCCCTGGAGGTCCTCCGGGAAGTTGTCGCTGGAGAGGATCTCGTTCGCGGGCACGGGACGGACCTCCTTGTCCAACAAGGTGTGCATCTGCCAGCCGGTCCCTTCGGGACGCACCTGGTAGGCGCGCCCGCCGGTGCCGTCGGTGGCGTAGTGGTAGCCCCAGCGGTCGAAGGAGATACCGTGAGGGTTCGGGCTGTTGGCTCCGTGCAGGGAGATGGTGTAGCGACGCGGATCGAAGCGATACATGCCGGACTGCTCGGCCTTCAGGTTCGGGCCCCACGGGTGCTCGTAGTTGTGCTGCAGGAAGATGCCGCTCTGCCAGTAGATCCCGCCGTCCGGGCCGTAGATCATGTTGTTGGCGGCGTGGTGAGTGTCGGAGGAGCCGATGCCCTGGAAGAGGACGTAGCGAACGTCCGCCTTGTCATCGCCATCGGTGTCCTTGAGGAAGAGGATGTCGGGCATGGAGGTGACGATGACGCCGCCGTTCCAGAACTCGAAGCCGAGCGGGTTGTGGACGCGGGCGAATTCGATCGCGCGGTCGGCCACGCCGTCGTGGTCGTCGTCGGGCAGGATGATGAGGGCGTCATTCATCTCCTTGAGCGGTTCCCACTTGGGGTAGGTGGGCCAGGCGGCGGCCCAGAGGCGGCCCTTGGTGTCGACCTGCATCTGGACGGGGTTGACCAGGCCGGGGAATCGCTTCTCGTCGGCGAACAGGTTCACTTCAAAGCCCTTGCGCAGCGCCATCTGTTTGATGCCGTCCTGGCCGCTGACGTAGTTGAGGTTGCCCTCCTTCATGGCATTGGAGCTCTGGCTGCCGCCGCCGACGTTGGAGATGACCTTGATCGGGGCGGGGACGTTGTCGTCGGTGACCTTGATGTCGGTGTTGTTGGCGCGGGCCCAGATGCGCTGGTCCCGGTTGGCGGTCATCGTGTCCCACATCTTCAACTCATGTTGCAGCACCTCGGCGTTGGTCTGGTCGTTGACGAACTTGAGCGTGGAGCGGCCGCCCCAGACGTCGTTGCCGTCGGTGGCGCGATAGCGGTTGTGCCAGTGATTGTTCTTGTCCAGGACGGCCTGGCGGAGGTTTTCGAGCGAGGCCGAGGCGTTGACCTCGCGGCCGAGCAGGGCGGTGGCGATGGCCTCGCCGATGCGGCGGTTGCCCAATTCGTTGAGGTGGATGCCGTTGATGGTCAGCGGCGCGCTTTCGGCGGCGTAGGCCTTCTGGGAGGGGGTGAAGAGATCCACGTAGGCGACGCCCGCCTCCTTGGCCGCGGCCTCGGTGGCCTTGGCGTAGGCGGCGAGGCGGACGTTGTTGGCCTTGCCATCCGGGAGATTCGGGTTGTTCAGGTTCTCGTGGGCGCTGGGGCTGAAGAGCACGATGCGCGGGAAGGATTTGCCGTTGGCCTTGGAGCCGCGGGTGCGCTTCACGAAGTCGATCAGCAGCTTCTTGTAGTCCTCCGCCTTCTCAGGGCCGTCGTAGGATTCGTTGTAGCCGAACATGGCGAAGACGACGTCGGCCTTCACCTGCTTCAGATACTCCGTCATCGGAGTGAAACCCTTGCTGCGCGGGTAGTTGTTCGGCCGGTCGCCGGAGAGGCTCATGTTGCGGAAGACCAGCTTCTGGTCGGTCAGTTCACTCTGGAGCAGCGTCTCCATCCAACCGTCATGCTGCATGCGGTCGGCGAGTCCGTTGCCGAGGATGGCGATGACGTCGCCCTTGTGGAACTTGAAGGGCAGGGGGTCGCGATAGCCGGCGGGGACCTTCGCAACCTCGGGTTCAGTGTCGGTCGGCTGGACGCGGCCGCGACTGATCGCCGTGCCGGGTTTGCCGTCAAAGGCGAAGTAGGCCGGTTTGCCTCCGCCCGCGATGTCGATCGCGACGGAATCGCCGGCGGCGATGTCCTTCTTCTCGAAGACCGGCTTGCGGTTCGCGTCGAGCAGCGTGACGGAGAACTGGTCGAGGCGGCTCTGGAAGCCTTGTCTGTTCCAGACCTGCACCTTTTCGATGGAAACGGCCTTGCCGAGGTCGAGTTCCCACCAGGGCTCTTTTTCGCCGGCGTTGACCGTGTGGGTCTGTCCGCCTTTGCCCCAGTCGGGGCTCTTGTTGCCGTCGATGGCGCGTTCGGCGCCGGCGCCGCCGTGGGTGCTCGACTGCGTGGCCTTGCCCGAGCGGGCGACGTTCTTGCCGCCGCTGATGACCTCCACCTCGGCCAGGGTCAGGATGCGCTTCTTGCCGGGCAGTTGGATGCGGACGTAGCGGGCGGTCTTGGCGCCCTTTGTCGCGGTCGGGGCGGGGGCGGGTTTTGCGGCGGCTTTCTTGTTCTTACCCTTGTTCTTCGGCTTCGCCTTGGTCGTGCGCTTGGGTTTCGCGGGCGCCGCCGTGTTATTGTTCGCCGGGATCGGGCTGGTGAAGCCGTTGTAGGCGGCCGGCTTGACGCCCTTGGCTTCGCCGCGGCCGCTGAAGGTGTTCGGCTTGTAGGGGCCGACGAAGGCGATGTTCGAATCCGCCTTGATCTGGTCCTCCAACCCGACGGACCAGTAGATGCCATTGATGATCAGGCGGCGGTAGCCGTCGTTCAGGATGTCCTCGGAAGCTCCGTAAAGGGAGGTGAACACGCGGCCCTTCTTCCCGTTCTTGCCGGTGTAGGTGCGGGTCCATTCGCTGGCCATGGGCGGCTTGGTTTCATCGGGCTTGCCATTGAAGTCCATGCTCATCAAGGGCTGGGCCATGGTCAGGATGTCCCAGTCCTTCTGCGGTTCGGCGTTGTAGCCGCCAGCCTGCACGTGGACGTCCTTCACGCCGCGGAGGATCGGATGCTTGGCGTTCGCCGGCACGATGGAGATGCGGGTGCTCTGCTGGTGGTTCTTTCCGTAATGCCCCACCCAGGTCTGCCCGAGGACCTGGTGTCCGAAGCCCCGCTTGTAGTCCTCGCCGTCATACATGAAGTGGTATTTGTAGTAGGGGTCCTTTTCATCGCCGGCGTTGTATTTGAAGCCGTGTGTCGCGGTGCGGAGGCCGACCATCGGACCGCCGCGGTTCAGGTAATCGTCGATATGCTTCATCTGTTCCGGCGGCAGCGCGAGGAAGCGGGTGAAGATCACCAGACCGTCCGCGTCCTTCAGGGCCTCCGTGCCCGGCACATTGGACGCGCCCGCCTCGATTTCGCCATTTGCGTTCAGCCCGAAGAGCACGGTGCAGTCGAAGCCATGATGTTTGGCGAGAATTCGCGCCAGGGCCGGGATTGTCTCCTCCGAGCGATACTCGTGGTCGCTGGCGATCAGCACGAGCTTCTTCCCCTTGGCGGGTTTGCCGGCGGGGTATTTGACCGGATTGGCCAGCGCGGACGAAACCAGCAGGCCGACGGCGGTGATGAGGAGTATGAAGCGATTCAACATGGGGCGAAGGGGGCTTTTCATGATTTCGGGCGTTGGGAAACCGGATGGGAATCTCATTGATCGGCCTGCGGGTCAAGGCCGAGGTTTGGGGAAATGGAACGTGTTGCGTGTCATCCGGCTTTTCGTCCTCGGACTTCTCCTCGTTTCAGCGCCCCGGACTTGAGGGGGAGAACGAGTGGGAGGACGAGGACGCCCCTCCCCGCACCGGAAGGGCAGGCTGGAAACGCCATCCTTCGATCCGATCACCGATTGCAAATGGCAGATTGCAGATTGAAAATCGTCCCACCCTCCGCGCCCAACGTTTGAAGTTCGTCTTTCCACGTTCGCCGCGTATATCCTCCGATTTCACGACCACCCACCGCGCCGCCATGCCAGACATCGAAAATCTCACCGCCGACAAACTCCCCCGCGCCGTCCGTTGGATGGACGGGCGGCTTTTCCTGCTTGATCAGACGCGCCTGCCGCTGGAAACCGTGACGGAGGAGCAGACCTCGGTCGAACAGGTCTGGGATTCCATCAAGCAGCTCAAGGTCCGAGGCGCTCCGGCGATCGGTGTCGCCGCCGCCTATGGACTGCTCGTTGCGTTGCGCGACAAACTGGACTTGTCGCCCGAGGCTTTCATCGCTGAAGTTCGGAAGCAGTCGGCTTACCTCGATAGCGCGCGCCCGACCGCGGTCAATCTGGGCTGGGCCATGCGCCGGATGGCGGCGAGGGCGGAGGCCGCTTCCGGTTTGGCGGCCGGGGAGATCTTTGTGGCGTTGACCGCAGAAGCCACAGCCATTCATGAAGAGGACCGCCAGCTCTGTCTGGGCATGGGGACGCACGGCGCGACGTTGATCCGGGAAGGAATGGGAATCCTCACCCACTGCAACGCAGGCGCGCTCGCCACCTCCGAACTCGGCACGGCCCTCGCCCCCATGTATGTGGCGCAGTCGCGAGGTGTGAGCTTCCGGGTCTACGCCGACGAAACCCGCCCCCTGTTACAAGGCGCCCGGTTGACCGCCTGGGAACTTCAGCAATCCGGCATCGACATCACCCTGATCACGGACAACATGGCCGCGCACCTGATGTCGGAGGGCCTGATCGACCTTGTCATCACCGGCACGGACCGCGTGGCGGCCAACGGTGATGTCGCCAACAAGATCGGCACGCACGGCGTCGCCATTCTCGCGAAGCACTTCGACATTCCCTTCCATGTCGCCTGCCCTTCATCGACCGTCGATCTGGACACGCCGACGGGGAGGGACATTCTGATCGAGGAACGCGAGAGCGACGAGGTCTGTCATTTCGGGGAACGCCGGACGGCGCCCGAGGGGATCAAGACCCGCAATCCCGCCTTTGACGTGACGCCGCACGAACTGGTGACGGGGTTGATCACGGAGAAGGGCAACGTGAAAGCGCCTTACGCGGAGAATTTGGCGAAGCTCTTCGGCGGCGGGTGATCTGCCGATCGCGACGACGGCGTCTATTTGGACGCTGGCGCCTTGGAGTTGGAGCCGCCTGTCGCGGGTTTCCGTTTCTTTCCGCGATAGGCCGGCCATTCGATGCGTTTGCTTTCGTATCGCGGCCAGGTCCAGGCGGGCCATTCGGGCCCTTCGGTCTGGATCTCCCGGTGCAGGCTGCGCAGGGTCGAGGCCATGGCCTCCAGCCGTTCCGGTTCCGACTTCGCGAGGTCCTTCGTCTCGGCGCGGTCATCGCGGAGGTTGTAGAGTTCGAACTCCGTCAACTGGCAGGTCTTGATCGCTTCCATCTCCTCTACCAGCCAGTCGGCCGAAGGTTTGAGCTGGGGCTTGTCGATCTTCGCCAGGATTTTCCAGTCGCCCTGGCGCATGGCGATCTTGGGGGCGGACGCCGCCCGGTTGAGTTGCCAGCACATCGGGGCGTCGCGTTCGATCGGCCTCCCCTCCAGCAGGGGCAGGATGCTGGTTCCGTCGATGGCCCGGTCGGCGGGCGGCTTGACCCCCGCGATCTCGCAGAAGGTCGGCAGCACATCGACGCCGATGACCGGGGTGTCCGAGATGGCGCCCGGCTTGGTTCTGCCGGGCCAGCGGAGGATGCCGGGAACACGGATGCCGCCCTCGTAGACGTGCCCCTTCTTTTCGCGTAGGCCGCCGGTCGAGCCGTGCGGGTGGATGCCCGTGATCGCGGGGCCGTTGTCGCTGGTGAAGAAGACGACGGTGTTCTCGCGCAGACGAAGCGAATCGAGGGCGGCCATCAACCGTCCGAAAGCCGCGTCCATCTGGCTGATGTTGCCGTGGTGGGCGGACCGGCTGGGATCATCCGAGGGATAGAGTTTCGCGGCCCAGTCGGCCGTGGCGATGGGCTCGTGCGGTTCGTGATAGGAGACGAAGAGAAAGAAGGGCTTCGACTTGTCCCGCCCGTTGCGCAGCCATTCGGTCGCCTCGGCGGTGACCAGATCCGCCGCGAAGCCTTCCAGCGGCCCGACCGGGATGTCGTTGCGGACGAAGTTGTAGGGGTTGCGATGGTTGGGGAGGCAGTTGTTCTGGGTCGCGAACCAGTGATCAAATCCGTGATCGTCAGGCTGCGGCTGACCGGGGAGGTTGAAGTTCCCGTTGAGATGCCACTTGCCGGAAAGGCAGGTCGCGTAGCCGGCGTTCCGCAGCAGCGTGGCGACGGTGATCTCCGATTCGCGCACGTGCATGGGCGAGAGCATCGGGATCCAGTTGTAGACCCCCACGCGGTAGGGGGTGCGCCCGGTCATCAGCCCGGTGCGCGAGGGGGAACAGTTTGCGGACGAAGCGTAACAGTCGGTCAGGCGCAGGCTTTCGGCGGCGAAGCGGTCGATGTTCGGCGTGGTGATTTCGGTGTTCCCGTAGCATCCGAGATCCCCGTAGCCGAGGTCGTCGCAGAGCACGAGCAGGAAGTTGGGTCGGCTGTTCGCGGCGGAGGCGGAAGCCGCGGCGATGCAGGCCAGCGTGACGAGAAAGAGGGCGGACCGGCGGAGGAGTTTGTTCACGATTCGGACGGGGTTCATTCTTCAGGCAGCGTGTTGCCGGACATTCTTTCCCCGATGCTCGCGCCGGCGATGGCGAGGCAGAACGCGATCCCGCCGCCGAGCAGCATCTTGACGACGCTGAATTGAATCATGGCATAGGGCGTGAACAGGCTCAGGCTCAGCATGAGCGCCACGGCGCAGAAAGCCCCGGCGGCCGGTTCGCGGATCCGCAGGCCCGGAGAGACCAGCCCGATGATGATCCCGCCGACGAAGTAGCTGGCGAGATTCAACACGCCCTGCAGCAGGAACTTCAGGTTCAGCGACGCGTATTTTCCCACGATGAGTCCGCCCACCAGTCCGCCCAGCAAGAGCTCCACCGCGACGAAGACGAGCATGCTGAGGATCATCCACTTGACAGAGAAGGGCGGGTGGTCCGGGGCGCTCATTGGGCGTCCTTGGCTTCCGGCGGGGCGCCTGCGTCTTCAGACGGCGGCGCGTTTGTGCCGTTGGCTTCCGGTTCCTTGAGCAGAGCCGGGGCGTTGGTCGGTGTGGCGATCGGCTCGGCTTCCGCTGGTCCAGGCGGGGTTCCGCCGGCCAGAGCCTCCTCGCAGCGGGCGATCCCGTCCTCGGCCGCGGTCAGGCCCGGATCGATCTCCAGGGCCTCGTTGAAGGCGTCGATTGCGTCGTCGTAACGCTCCAGGCTCAGGCAGATTTCTCCCTTCAGCAGTCGGGCTTCAGGGGCGTCCGGCGCGAGGGTGACGGCATGGTCGATCAGGCTGAGCGCTTCGACCAAGCTGCCCTCGCCGTGCAGCGCTCGGGCCTTCTCGACCAGGGTCGGGGCGGCGGCGGTCAGGCCGGCGAGCTTGTTCTGCTGGAGCTGTCCCTTGAGAAAGAGGCTGAAGATCACCACGACGATCACCGCGACCGTGCTCACGATCGCGGCGGTCCAGCCCTTGTGCTGCGTCACCAGCATCTCGATGCCGTTCTGGAACTGGAGCGCCTCGTTCTGGAGTTCGCCGACGGACTGGTAGCGGTCGTCCGGGTCCGTCTCCAGGGCCTTCATGGCGATGTGCGAGAGCGTGTCGGGAATCTGGTTCCCGGGACAATGGGGCAGGGTCACGGCGGGCACGAGGCGGCCGTCCTTGGTCCGCTTCTTGTTCTTCGTGCGGGCGTTGAAGACCAGGGGAGCGTCGATCATTCCCTCCATGTTCTTGTAGAGCAGCTCATGCAGCGACGTCCCCGTGAGCGGCGCGCGAAGCGTGAGGATGTTGTAGAGGATGCCGCCAAGCGCGAAGATGTCCGTTCGTTCGTCCAGTTCCGTGTTTTTGCCCGCCGCCTGTTCGGGAGCCATGAACTGCGGCGTGCCCATGATGTCACCGAGGATCGTGCCGGAGAGCTTCTGCGGTTCCACGACCGACTGGGCGATGCCGGGATGCTCCTCGCCGGTTTCCTGATCGCGTTGGGCGAGGATCATCGCCAGCCCCCAGTCCATCACCAGCGCCTGGCCGAATTCGCCCAGCATGATGTTCTCAGGCTTGAGGTCGCGATGGATGATGCCCCGGGAATGCGCGAAGGCCACCGCGTCGCAGACCTTCTGGAATATGGTCAGCAGCTGGGGAAGGGGGTAGCGCTCGATCGTTTCCGGATCGCCCCGACGGATCTGCTTCAAGACGAAGTCCAGCGTCACCCCCTTTACATACTTCATGGTGTAGAACAACTGCCCGTGGTCGTTCACCCCCAGTTCGTAGATCGGCACGATGTTCGGATGATCCAGCTGTCCCATGACCTGGGCTTCACGGACAAAACGGAGGAGTTGCTCCCGCGGCGGGTTGCCCTCGCCCAGGATGACCTTCATCGCGACGTTGCGGCCGAGATTCCGGTCCAACGCTCCGTGGATCGCGCCCATCGAGCCCTGGTTGAAGGAGCCGCCCACATCGTAGCGTCGCCCCTTCAATGAATCCTGGATGGAACCCGCGGCGGGTTCCAGCGCCGCGGGTTGGGGCGGACTCGCGGGGAATTCCGCGTCCTCCACCAGCCGGATGTCCAGGGTCGCGCTGCCGAGTTGCACGGTCTGCGGCGGGCTCAGGCGGAAGACCGTCTCCAGTCGCGTCCCTCCGACATGGGTGCCGGACTGACTGCCGAGGTCCTCGATCTGGAGCGCGCCTTCCGCGAACAGCATGACTGCGTGCGCGGGGGAGATGTCCGGAGCCTCCAGTTGGATCTGGCAGTTCGGATCGGAACCGATGGTGTACTCGCCCGGCCCGAGAATGAATCTCCCCAGTTGCACGCCGTCGTGGCTTACAATGATCTCAGCTTCACTCATGTTCGACTGCCATCTCCGGCCGGAGTCGGAGAGCTCTCCGTCGGAGCTTCCGTTCCGCGCGCGCGCATTCCTAGCACAAACGACGTCGGAGCAAAAGCGGCTTGAACTGTCAGGCGCCGGTCTTCCTACTCGGGGGAAGCGGTTTTGCTTGAGGCGCGAGGGCAATAAGAGTGGCGTTTTTTTGCCTTAAACTGGCTTGATCCCCGCCAAATTAGGGCCAATACTCTGAGGCATTCAGAGCCGACGATGTCTTCACGCACCGATTCATCCTTGATGTTCCTGTTGAAGGCCCTTGGTGTGGCTGCCGTTCTCGCCGCTCTCGTCGGCGTCTTCTTCCTGCTTAAGGACTCCGACATCCTCTACATAGGGATTTTCGTGATCGGAGTGATCGCGTTCGTCTACATCGGCGTGCAGATCTGGGGGATCATGCGGGAGAACTACCTTGATTACTTTGCGCTGAATTCCTCCTCCGCGGAGGATAGCGATCTCGAGGAGCCTTCCAAGCCCTTTGCCAGGGAGGATTCCCTCATCCTCGAGTGGGCCCGCGAGTGCCTCAAGTCAGGCCGCAGCCTGGAGGCCGGCATGAAGCTGGAGCGGATCTCGCCGGAACTTCGCAAACATCCCGAAGTGCTCAAGCTTCGGTATGAGATCTACAAGCAGGAGAAGCGCTGGCACGCCGCTCTGGACGCCGCCCAAGACTATAGCGAGAAGGTTCCCTCCGACGTCACCGGCTGGCTCGGTCAGGCCGTCTGCCTGCATGAGATGAAACTTTCCCAGCGGGCGTTGAACATGCTCCTCAAGGTCGTCGACCGCTTTCCCGACAACGCGATGATTCCGTTCTACATCGCCCTGTTCACCACTGAACTGGGTCGCTTGGAGCAGGCCCGCAAGTGGCTGTTCCAGGCTCTGGAGATCGGGGACAAACCCAAGCTCATCACCCATGCCCTGAACGAGCCGGACATGGAAACCTTGATGCACTTCCTCGGCCGCAAGGCCATGATCGAGAAGCTCGTCTCCGGCGGGCTCAGCGGAGCCGAACGCTCCGCGATGGACTTTGCCGCCGCCCACGGCATCCCGCATGGCGGTTGGTGCCCCCGCGCCCGGGCCGGCGAGGACGGCTTCATCCAGAAGCGCTACAACCTCAAGGAGACTCCCAGCTCCGGTTACCTCCAGCGCACGGAATGGAATGTTCGCGGCTCGGAGGGCACGGTCATCTTCTCGGTCGGCGATGAACTCACCGGAGCGAGCGCGCGGGTTAAGGAATTCACGCAGGCCTACGGCAAACCCTGCCTTCACCTCAAGCGCGACCAACCGCCCGCCACCCAAGCCCAGCGACTGCTCGATTTCGTCCACGAACACAACATCCTGGCCCTCAACGTGGCCGGCAGCAGCGCCTCGAAGGAGCCGCATATCGGCGAGTTCGTGAACGAGGTCCTTGAGCGCGCCTTCACGGCCAAACTCAAGTGGATCCTGGAAAACGCCTGCGAGGAAGATATCGCCGCCTGATCCGCGGCGCTTTGCCGGTTCTCCCGATCTGGCCTTGGGGCCGGACCTTCCCGCCTCCCGCGCAACGCAAGTCATACCTCATTCATGAGCGCAAAACTCAAGATCTACACCTACAAGAACTGCGGAACCTGCCGCAAGACCGTCAAGCGCCTCGCGGCCCAAGGCGTGGAATTCACCGAAATCCCCATCCGGGAACAGCCGCCCACGAAGACGGAACTCAGGAAGATGTTGAAGATCCACGCAGGGGATCTCCGCCGCCTTTTCAACACCTCGGGCGGCGACTACAAGGCGCTAAACCTCAAGGACAAGTTGCCCTCCATGACCGACGCCGAGGCCATCGACCTTCTCGCGGGCAACGGCAATCTGGTCAAACGACCCTTTGCCTTGCTCGGCGACAAGGGCGTCGTCGGTTTCAAGGAACCTGAATGGGACGCCTTTCTCGGTTGAACCCCAAGGCTTGGGATCCACGTCATGTCAGTCTTGGAAATCAAACCGGCCGGCTCCTGCGCCTGGGACATGATCGCCCTGGGCGAGATCATGCTCCGGCTCGACCCGGGTGACGGTCGTGTGCGCACCGCCCGCGAATTCAAGGTTTGGGAGGGCGGCGGCGAGTACAACGTCGCCCGCGGCCTGCGCCGCTGCTTCGGGCTTCGCACCGGCGTCGTCACCGCCTTTGCGGACAATGAAGTCGGCCGCCTGGTCGAGGACTTCATCCTTCAGGGCGGCGTCGATCCTTCCCTGATCCAATGGCGTGAATACGACGGCATCGGCCGCGCCGTCCGGAACGGCCTGAATTTCACCGAACGCGGCTTCGGCGTGCGCGGCGCCGTCGGCGTTTCCGATCGCGGCAACACCGCCGCCTCGCAGCTCAAGCCCGGCGACATCGACTGGGAGGACATCTTTGGAAACCGCGGGGTCCGCTGGTTTCACACCGGCGGCATCTTCGCCGGGCTTTCCGCGACCACCGCCGAAGTCGTGGAGGAGGCCGTGCAGGTTGCCAAGAAACATGGCACGATCGTCTCCTATGACCTCAACTACCGTCCCTCCCTCTGGAAAACCATCGGAGGGCAGGAGAAGGCCCGGGAGGTGAACCGCCGCATCGCCCGGCACGTCGATGTCATGATCGGCAACGAGGAGGACTTCACCGCCTGTCTTGGCTTTGAGGTCGAGGGCGTTGATGAGAACATTTCGACGATCGAGATCGCCGCCTTCAAGTCCATGATTGGGACGGCTGTGAAGGAGTTTCCGAACTTCAAGGTCACCGCCACGACCCTCCGCGCGGTCAGGAGCGCCACGGTCAACGATTGGAGCGCCATCTGCTGGGCCGATGGGGAGTTTCATGAATCGGTCAAACGGCCGGGCCTCGAGATCTTCGACCGGGTCGGCGGCGGCGACAGCTTCGCCTCGGGTCTGATCTACGGCCTTCTTCAGACGGGCGATCCGCAGCGCGCGGTCGAATACGGCGCGGCGCATGGCGCGCTCGCCATGACCACCCCCGGCGACACCTCCATGGCGACGCTGAAGGAGGTCGAGAAACTCGCCGGCGGCGGCGCCGCCCGTGTTGATCGTTGAAAGCAAAGGTAAGAGCTGCGCAAATCGACGCGGCGGCGCACAATGCGCGGCATGAAGGTCATCACGGACGAACGCTGCGTGGAGTATTCCGCGCCCGGCCACCCTGAACGCCCCGCCCGCGTCAGCGCCACCCTCGCGAAGCTGCGCGCGCAGCAGGACCTCAAGATTGAATGGGCCAAACCCGCCGAGGTTGAGAACGAGGCGATCCTCCGCGCGCATTCCCGCGACCATCTGAAGAACGTTGAAACGGCGGACTTCTTTGACGGCGACACCCCGGCCTATCCCGACATCGCCGACCATGCCCGCCGGGCGGTCGGCGGCGCGTTGGCCGCGCTCCAGGCTGCGCGCGATGGCGAGATCGCTTTCAGCCTGCTGCGCCCGCCCGGCCATCATTCCACCCGGGACCGCGCCATGGGCTTCTGCTACTTGAACTCCGTCGGCATCGCGACGTTGGAGGCCCTGAACGGCGGAGCTTCCAAGGCCGCCGTCTTCGACTTCGACGTGCACCACGGCAATGGGACGGAGGCCATCCTGAAGGACGAACCGCACACCGCCTTCTTCTCCATTCACCAACATCCCTGGTATCCTGGCACGGGCTCGAAGAACGTCGGCGAGAACTGTTTCAACTTCCCGGTCCCCGCCCGTCTGCCCAAGGATGACTACCGCAAAGTTATGTCGAAGGCCCTCGGTCAACTGAAGGACTTCAAGCCGGACATGGTCGCGGTCTCGGCCGGTTTCGACTGTTACGCTCGCGACCCGCTCGGCCAGATGACCTTTGAGGCGGAGGATTTCCACTGGCTCGGCCGCCAGATTCGCGAGCTCGGCATCCCTGCCTTCAGCCTCCTCGAAGGCGGCTACAGCGACGACCTCCCGGAACTGGTTCTCGCGTATTTGAAAGGGGTGGGGGGCAAATGAAATGGGGCTGCGAAGTGGTTTGCAGGACGCGCCTTTCCAAGCTCCCAATCCCAAAGAAGCTCCAAATCTCAAATCCCGAACAACGCCCCACGCAAAGATGAAACCGAAACACGAGACAGCGCCCTTTCGTCGATCACGACTTGCACGCCCAGTTGGAGCTTGGCACTTGGAGCTTTTTCCGCCTGCGCAGAGCTTCGGCGCGACAAGTTGGAGCTTCTGTCTTCTCTTCGTCTTCCTGCTCGTCCCCAGCTCCATCTTCGCCCGCCCGACCTCCGAAAAACCCAACCTCATCGTCATCTACACCGACGATCATGGTTGGCCGGACCTCGGCTCCGTTGGCGTTTATCCCGATCTCAAGACGCCGCACATCGACGCCCTGGCGGCGTCCGGCGTCCGGGCGACCAGCGGCTATTCCACAGCGCCGCAATGCGTGCCTTCGCGCGCCGGCCTGCTCTCCGGTCGCTCGCAGAACCGCTTCGGTGTGGAATCCAACGGTGAGAAGCTCGACGGCTTCAATTCCCAACATACCCTCGCCGAACGGTTGAAGCGGGCCGGTTACGCCACCGGCCAGATTGGCAAGTGGCACCTTGGACCGGTGAATGAGATCCCCGCCCACGGCTTCGACGATGTCTACGCGAAGAACGCCAACCGCCCCGGTTGGGCCAACTACGACCTGGCAGGGAACACCGTCCCCGGCGGCCCGGAGAATTCCAAGCTTTACCACCTCGACGCCTGCAGCGAGGCCGCGCTGGCCTTCATCCGGCGCCATGAGGAACAACCGTTTTTTCTCTACCTCGCCTACCGCGCGCCGCATGTCCCGCTCGACGCCCCACTGAACTACCTGTCCCGCTTTCCGGGCAAGATGCCTGAACGTCGCCGCCAAGCCCTCGCCATGATCTCAGCGATGGACGACGGCGTCGGCGCCATTGTCGCGGATCTCAAGCAACGCGGCCTCGACCGCAATACGTTGATCTTCTTCATCGCCGACAATGGCGCGCCGTTGAAGATCCACAAACTCGACGCCCCGGGCGGCGGCCCCGGTTGGGACGGTTCATTGAATGAGCCGATGAACGGGGAGAAGGGGATGCTGTCCGAGGGCGGCATGCGCGTGCCTTTTCTCGTTTCCTGGCCCGGGACCATTCCAGCCAAACAGGTTTACCCACACCCGATCATCACCCTCGATGTCGCCGCCACCGCAGTTGAACTTGCGGGTCTGCCCCGTGACGACCGCCTCGACGGCATCAACCTCATCCCCTTTCTCTCGGGCGCGAACCAGTCCGCCCCGAAACGCGCGCTCAAGTGGCGTTGGATTGCCCAGGCCGCCATTCGCGAGGGCCGGTGGAAACTTCTCCGCGGCGGCCAGCGCGAGTATCTGTTCGATCTCGATGCCGACAAGGAGGAGAAATACAATCTCGCCGCGAAACATCCCGAGATCGCCGACCGCCTCCGCGCGCAGCTTTCGACCTGGGCCGCCGAACTCGATCCGCCCGGACTCGCCGCGAAGGGAATGTCCGAGACCTGGGAGCAATATTACGATTTCTACCTCGACGGCAAACCGGCGCCGCCGCTGCGCGAGAAGTTCCGGCCCGGGGCTTCCAAAGGGAATCCCCCCGACACCGATGACCGAGTCGGCGACTGGGTTCTGCGCAATGGGACGATGGCGGTCAAGGACGGCGCGTTGCGCGTCACATCAAAGAAGAAGGGCGGCAAGCCGCCCTTCCTCGCGTGCACCAGGATGAAGGCGCAGGGTCCGGCCAAGGCCATTGTCAGCCTCCGCAGTTCCGGGGGCGGCAAGGCGGGCGTCTCTTGGCGTCTGGATGGGCAAAGGGATTTCGCCTCCGGCCAGACGTCCGCCGTCGATCTCCCGGCCTCCGACGTCTGGCGGGATGTCGAGATCCCCCTCGATACCAAGGAGCGCGTCATCCACATCCGCCTTCACCTCCCGGCCGGGGAAACCGACATCCGCACAATCCGCATCACGGACGCCAGGGGGAAGGTGGCGCGGGAGTGGGATTTTGGCGGGAAGTGAAGCATTGCCAAGCCAGAGGCTTGAAAGCCATTAGCGCGGGGTTGAACCCGCGAATGCGGGTGATACCCCGGGAACGAATGCCGCGTTTCCATCGCATCCCGAAAGGATGCCAGCCTCGCTTGGAAACGACATTCCCCCGCTCAGATATGGCGCCTCAATGGGGACGCGCGCACCGCTGCCATCCCTGCAGGATGAGGCGCGATGTGTTTCGGGTGTCCGGTGGTATGCTCGTTCCTCGTCGCAACCACCGGCCAATGGCTGGCATGCCCTCGGCATGAGAACGGCGCGCGAAAGCTCCGCCTTACCCTTTCCCTGCCGTCTTCCCCCGTTGGGGTTTTGAAATGGGCTCGACGGAGTCTCTCCCCACCGGCTTTTGGATTCGCTGCCGTTGTCTTCATGCCGCTACATTTCATGCCGGACGCAACTTTGGCGCTGCCGTTGTCGGAGCCTCCGATGACCGGATGGCTCGTAAAACCGGTGGGGAGAGACTCCGTCGAGCCCACTTCAATGTCTCGACGAGAGAAGCGGTCAAGCAACAGCATATCAGCGTCACCCAGGTCGGACGCTTGACAGCCAGCAGCGCGAGGTCGAACCCGCGAATGCGGGGGCTCCCCAGCGAATGAATGGCGCGTATTCAATCGCTTCCCGACGGAATGCCAGCCTCGTCCGTCCAGATGCTGCGCGGTCTTGGCCTATCGTGGCCATGAGCCAAATTCATCGAATTGTGACCGGGTCCCCCTTGCGCCGGCATTCCAGAGTCCCTACCGTCCCCGTTTTGACGGCATTGAACATTTTTTGAGATGGATCTGAAGAAATCGATCGGACTGGGCGTGGAGCAGACGGCGGAGAGCCGCCGTGAACTGTTGCGCTACATCAACCTGAAACTTGCGGCCCAAGGCCAGCCTGGCATTCCCTTGGAGGAGCCTGCGGCGGCCTCCTCGATGATCGAGGGCCTGCTGAAGCATCAGCGTGAATCGGCGCGCCTGCTGTCGAATTACCTGCCGCCGGCAGACTGGCGCATCCAGCGGTTTCTGAATGACTACCTGGGCGAGGCGGCGAACGGGCTCAAACTGCCCTCGCAGACCTTCGCGCTGGACTGCCATGGCATCGCCAGGGAGCTTTCGCTGCCGGCCAGGGGCGACCGGTTCCGCTCGGACATTGTGGAGTCTTTCCGCCTCAAGCAGGGCGTGCTGCACAATCCCAAGAGCGACCGGCGCACGACCAAGGGCAGCTTCCACATCGCCGACGGCGGTCTGCCGATCCCGGACGACAAGATCGAGGTCCCGAACGAGGCGTTTGCGAAGCTGCTCAAGATTGCGCTGACCCCGCCGAAGGAGCTGCTTCAACTGCCTCTCACCTCGGATCAGGAGGAGGGCGCGGAGTTGTTTGTGTCGTTGTTGTTGCGGCCGGTGGTCTGCCCCGCGGTCCCCGGGTTCACCGAGGAGAAGACCATGGAAGTCCGCTTCTTCGCGCCGGGGAACCTGGTGGGCAACCTGGATTTCGTGGAGAGCATCTTCGGCAACGCCGGCGACCCCTACCTGCCGGAGAATGACGCGGGTCTGGACGTCGAACACTGGAGCGGACACACCGGCTGCGTGATCCTGGCGCCCCACCTGGTCACGGTGAAGAAGGCCGATCTCGGCCTGCCCCGTTGGGAGGACGCCACGGAGCGGCAGCGGCGCGACGGCGTCTGCTGGAAGTCCGAGGACGAGGTCTACAACGACGGGCTCGCCTTCAAGATGACCTGCCGCGACGAGCGCGGCGTCATCGTGACGATCATCGCGGACAACTACTTCGGCTACTGCAAGAAGGAGGTGAAGACGCAGATCGGCTACGCTGCGAACCTGATGGGACTCAGCGAGGAGGAGCACGCGGGCGGCGCGCTGGTCTACCCCAGCTACGATCTCGGCGAGACCTTCTATGGCGACCGTCACGTGCAGAACCGCGGGCACAACTTCGATGAGGTGAAGGAGAAATACGGGGACTTCATGGACCTGCAGCCCGAGGGCTATGGCGTCGACAAGAAGTTCCCGGACATCATTTATGTCTCCGAGGAGGTTCATTTTGACCTGAACGCGCTCCGGGTGAGTTGGCCGACGTCGGAAGGGGAGAAGGGCATCAAGCTTCTGCCCGGCAAGACCTATGTGCGGCCGTCCGGCTACAAGATCCGCATGGAGAAGCCGCCGGGCGGCCGGGCCTGGCGTTTGATCGGGATCGGGGCCGAGCCCACGCTCTGCCACAAGCCCTGCACTGTCTCCGGCGGCGGCAAGTCCGAGATCTCCAAGCCCATCACCGACGCCATCATCCAGGGGCCGGTCTTCGTCGCGGATTTCCGGAAAGACTTCGACGAGGTCGAAAAGCTCATTGAGCGCGATTACTCGGACCGGTTCCGCGACAAGAACCGCGCCGCGGACGACCGGAAGATCCTGAGTCCCGAGCGCAGCCTGGGCTCGGTGGTCAAGCTGCTGACACCCGCGCCGGCGGACTATACGGAAGAATTCAACGAATGGCTGAAGGCCATCCCGCAGCACATCAAGGAACTCGTCTTCGTCGTGAAGCGGTTCTATCAACCGGAATGGGACGGCGACTGGCGTTCCCACTTCAGCGTCAATTTCGTGGACGGCTCCCAGGGCAACACGCTCAAGCTCGACGACCGTCCGCTCGTTTCCAATTACCTTCGCGTCGGCTTCACCGAGGACGGTTCCTGGCGCGTCTTCGGCCTGCGCAAGGACTTCCACCCCGCGGAGAAACTCTCGCAGGAGGACGACATCACCGCGTCGGTCGTTGTGCCTGCCTCGGCCCTCGCGCACCTGAACTCCGATTACGCGAACCCTTCCTTCAAATTCGTCAGGAACTGCGAATACCGCTTCTTCCAAAGGCCCGACGACGCCATTCATCGCGGTTACGACAAGCAGACGGAGAAGGATTTTTCCCAACCCGGCAACTTCCTCTCCAACTACGAGCCGCTCACGCCCGCTGACGCGAAGGAACTGGTCGAGGACGCGATCGGCTTCGTCCAGTACACCGAGCCGATGCGGGAGTTGATCCAGGCCGTCGCGGACAACGGCGCGCCGGCTTTCTTCGCGGCGACTTCCCACCCGCGCATCGTGAACGGCGCGCCCTCGAAGAATCCGCGCTACCTGCAGGTGCGGCCGGACCTGCTCACGCCGAAGGAGGTGCATCTCATGGAGATGGCCACGCGGTTGAGGCGACGCATGCCGGCCGACGCGCCGGTCCACGCGCCCGTCAACGCGACCCTGCCGGGGCGGCGGAACAACCCGCCCGACGCGGAGCACAATATCCGTCCGCTCGCGGTCTACAATCCCATCCATTACATGGAGTTGCCGGAGTTGTTCATGGAGTTCATCTGCAGCATGACGGGCAAGTCGCCCTCGACCACAGGGGCCGGCTCCGAGGGAGCCATGACGAAGGGGCCCTTCAATGCCCTGTTGCCGATCCACGATCTGAACTCCGCGCTCGTCTCCTACCTGCTGACCGGCTACGACGGCTTCGTCACCGCCGCCGGTTGCGTCGGTCCGCATGTCCGCGTGGACCACGACATCAGCATGTTGATCCCGGAGCTCTGGTGTCGCATGACCGTCTCGGAACTCGACCCGAAAGGCATGATCGAGGGCGGTTACTTGGAACGGTGCGAGGACCTCGTTCACCAAGGACAGCCCGTGCTGGCCAGCCGCCTTGGCTGGCGGATCACCCGCAAGTTCGTCCGCACCTACTTCGGGCGGCTGTTCCACAACCCCCACAAGGTCATCTCCGAGGAGATGCTTCGCCCCGAGACGCAGGACATGGACATCTTCGTGGACGGCATGGACAACATCGTCGGCACCCAGCGACGCGTGGCTGAACTCTACTTCGCCGATCGTGGGGTCGAGTTGGCCTGCCCGCCGCTTCGCGCCCTGCTGCACATCATGCGCGACGGCGAATACGAGGGGAAAGGCCTCGATCATCCTGAGATCCGCGACCTGTTCACCTGTGAGAACATGCTGGCCTCCGAATGGTATGCGAAGCGCCTCAAGGCGAAACGGACCCGTGATATTGCCCTCTGGGAACAGCACGAGAGCTATCTCGGCGAGTTCCTCAAGAAGAAGACACACCAGACAGAAGCCGGTCGTCTCGGAATTGAGGGGCGACTGGCCCACGTGCGTGAGACGTTGGAGGTAATGCGCTCCGACGCGTATCCCGAAAAGTTGCAGGGGACATTGGGCGCGGCTCCGAAGCTGCGATTGAAGTAAGGCCGGCGAGCGTCGATCCGGGACGGCGGGCCTTGGCGGCGCAAGCAAGGAGAGGCGACAGGAATGTCGCCCCTCTTTGAGTATTCCGCCCGCTACTTCAATTCCGCCTCCAACCTGCCGATGATTGGGCGCGGCGCGGGGGCCCATTTTTCGCCGGACCAGATCTCGGCCTTGCCTGAATCGCCGAGCCGGGCCGCGACCGTGGCCGACCTGAGCGCGGCGATGTAAAGTCGTTCCCAATCCGGAACGTTGGCCATGCCGGCCGACCAGGTTTTGCGTGGGCTTGGCGAGGGAGCGCGTTCTGGATTGAAGCCGACACGTTCCCGCAGATGGCGGACGACGATCTTCGCTGCGGAGGTCGGATCGGTTTCCTTGCGGACGCGCGGATAGAAGCTCTCCCATAACGGGCGTCGCCAGTCGATCGGTTGGCCTTCGGTTCCGGCGATCGCGGGAGAGATGACGAAGTGGCGCCAGATCTCCGGCTCCAGATCCTGATAGAGAAAAGGGCCTCGGTAGTCGGTCAGTTCCAGGTGTTCCAGCGCTTCGCCCAGTTTCGTTGAGCTTCGCAGCTTGAGGCCGCTGAGGAATTCAATGTCCGCTTCCTGCATGTCGGCGACGCCCCAACGAACTGCGCGGCGGAGATTCTCGGCGGAAAACGCCATCCTGGGAACCGCCAGATGGGCGGCGGTCAACCCCAGGGCTCCAAGCGTCGCGATCGTAGCGACGAGAAGCAGGCGTCGTTCCGCTCGGTTTCTCGTCGACGTTCCGGGGGAAGGCTGGCGTCTCCCTATTCTCCACCGGATGACGCTGATGCCCGCGAGCAGGAAGAACAGCGGAGCCCACGCGAGTCGTTGCCATGATGTCCGCCATTCTCGCGCAGGCGCAATGGCGTGGAGATATTCGGCGCAATACTCCGCCAAGGCGCGCATCACCGCCTCGCGGTCCGGGCGGAAACTGTGTTGTTGCCCCGGAAGAACCACCGTCGCCGACGGAATGTGGTGGGCGCGCAGTAGTTTCTCCAGTTTCTCGCAATCCGCCGCCGGGAAGATCCGGTCGTTTTCTCCATGGAGCAGCAGGGTGGGGGCGTTGAATGGAAGCTGTTGGCCGGCGTTTGTTGCGCCATGGGCCGCGTCGGACAATTCCTCGACGAGGCCGCCGCCGGTTCGCACGTAGAGTTGCGGTTGCGCCGAGGGTTCGTTCAGCAGGTAGGACAGGGAACGCTGCGCGCCCAAGCTGTTTGCCACCCAGGCGACGGCTCCCTTCCTGGCCCATGGCTGCTTGTCGATCCAGGTCAGCAGTCGCGTGAACTCGGAGTCGAAGGCGGCGCTGTTGGTCTGGTCGTAGTCGAGCGACACCGCCGCAAAGCCGAGTTCGGCGAAGGTCTGCAGGGTCCGGCCATCCTTGATCGTCGTTCCCCGCGAGCCGTGGAGATAGATGATCACCGGTCGTTCGGAAACCGGTTTGGGCAGGATCGCGACACTTGGGGTCTTCATGTCGTCGGGGCCGGTCAGGCGGAATGCGATGCGATGAAACGGATCTTCCGCTTTCGCGGCCGCGAGGGCGCACGCGAAACCGATTGTCAGGATCAAGGGTGTTGCGGTTCCCGTCCGCGACAGCCGCTCCCCGAGGTTGGGCCTCGCGCGCGCGCCGCCGGTTGGCCCGTCCGGGGCGGAGTCTTCCTTCAGGGCGGATTTGGGTGCGCGGGCCGAAGGGGGATTGGAAAGCTCCAGCAAAACCCAGAATGGAACTCCCAGAGCCAGATACAACAGTCCATCGTCAAACCAGAAGCCGGTCAGCAGGACGATTGTGGCGGCGCGGGAGACCGCGAGATCCACGCTGGATGATCGCCCTTCGCGCGCTGTTTCGCGGCTTGACCACCGGCGGATCGACAGCCCGATCAGGGCGGTGAACAGCGCCAGGACCGGGAGCCCGAGGGAGGTTCCGATGGAGAAGTAATCGTTGAGGGAGATTGCCGCCCACTCCTCGATGCGGGGATCCGCGTAGAAGGCTCCGTAGTGTTCCCGCGTCTGATCCCAACCCACGCCCGCCAGCGGTCGGTCCGCCATCATCTTCAAGGCTCCCTCGTAGGCGGCGACGCGGTTTCGCCAGGAGAAGTCGTTCACATTCGCGACCGAGAAGATCCGCCTCAAGACGCGAGCCTCGCTGTCGCGGCAGGTCCAGAACAGGATGGCCGCGCAGGCCAGGCCGATGAGAATCAGCGGCCACACGTTGCGGTGAATCTGAGAAGTCAGGCTGCGGGCGGAAGGTGTCCAGCGATGAAGAACGCTTCGCTCTTGTTCCAGTTCCGGTTCGGCGCGCGCAGCGCGTGTTCTCCGCCACGCTGCCAACAACAGCCAGGCCGCTCCCAGGGCAGTCCCCAGCCAGGCTCCCCGGGAAAAACTCTTGATCAGGGCGAGGCCGGTTGCCGCAGTCGCAGTCAACCAGCCGCAAGCTGCGAATCGTGGCCACGGGGAGGTTCGTTTCTTTCCTGTCGTTGTCACGAGCGCCTGAACACCACGCGTCGCGGCGATCAGAGAGGCGACGCCCGTCAGCAGTCCGTAGCGGTTTGGATTGTCCCAGATCCCAGCCCAGCGTTCCGAGTCACGGTAGTGAAACTCCATGCCATGATCCGGTTGCCACAATGCGATTCCCGCCAGGAATACGCAGAGCGCCCCCAGGATAGCGTGATCCAGCGCTTCGGAATTGCGCCCTCCCCGAACGAACGCGACTGCGCGCCCCGCCAACAGGCCGGTCAACAGCGCGAGCGCCGAGCCGCTGTGAACCGCGGAATCGTAGTCCCGCCAATACAGCAGCGCCAATATGACCAGGAAGGCGGTTTGTATGGCCGGTGAAACAGGCGTCGAACCCGGGCTGCGACTGCCTCGCCGCCTGTCCCTGCAGAGGGGAAGCCAGATGAACGCCAGGGCATAGAGAGTGAAGAATGAATAGACGATCCACTGGTTCTCCCGGTTTTGGATCTCGAACTTCGCTGTCTGCTGGAAGCCTGAGAACCACCCCGCCTCAACCGGCATCTCCAGCCACCATTCCATTCCCAGCAGGGACGCCCATGCCGCGATCAGCCCCGCGAACAACGCGCCGCGTCGCATCATCGCCTGTCCTTTTCTCCTGATGTTCCAACCGCCATGGCTTCGCGGCGGAATCAGAGGGACCGGATGAAGGCGATGGCGGCGGTCACCCGGTCGCGCACCTGTTCTGTGCTTGCGACGCCGTGCCCCATTCCGGGATAGGTCCGCACATCGACCGGCGTCCAGTGATGGCAGGCGTCGATCTCGAACTTGCGGACCTCGTCGTGGAAGCGGTCGTTTTCCCCGATCGTGATCAAGTAGCGCGGGTTGCGCCAGAAGTCCTCGTGCAGCTCGAGGTTGACCACCGGGCTGTGCAGGATGACCCCGCGCCACAACTCGGGATACTCCCGGATCAGCGGAATCATGACCCGGGTGCCGTAGCTCGTTCCCATGAGGAATATGCGGTCCTGATCGATCCCCGGATGTCGCGCCAGTGTCTCCCGAAGTTTGGCGATGTCGTCGGCCGCCCGGTAAAAGTTGTCTGAACTCGCCAGTCCCCAGCGGTTGGCGGAGACGTAGAAGATGCCCGCGTTTGCGATCGCCTGGGGTTCCGGGCGCCAGCGCTGGCTGTTCGGTCCGTCCACCACGGCGGGATATTTCTTCCCCACTTTGAAGTCGCGGGGAGGAATCAAGGTGTAGGGCAGGGGACGCTTTCCCCTGGTCTGCTGTGTCTTGTTGTGGGGGCGGAGGATCTTGGCTTCCGCGAAGGCGGTGTTGGTCGCGAGGACCGGATTTTCCAGTTTGCGTTCCACGATGTCGTAGCTCCACACGCCATGGGGTTCGATGGTTCGCGACGCGAAGGCCAGCAGCCGTCGTTGCGCGGCGTCGACGCTGAAGGCCCGGACAAAACCAGCCTCGAACAGGCAACGGTCCTGGGCGTCGCCTTCAGCGTGGACGGTCAGGAAGTTCTCGTTTCCTTCGGTCCCGACGTAGGCGTAGCCTCGACCATCCAGGATCCACCTGCCGTTGTAGGTGTGGATGTCATTCAACGCCCTCGGGACGCCGCGCTGATCGCCGGCCGGGTCGAAGCGATACAGGACCCGAGGGAATCTCCGAGGCGGATCGGCGGGCGAACAGAACAGAAACGCCTTCTGTTTGGGGCTGTAGTCAAGCCACTCGAAGGTCATCCGGTTCGTGAAGGAACTCAACTGGGTCAGCTCCCGGGTGTCGATATCCAGCGACCAGAGGTTGTTGTCGCGCACGATGCCCACCTTTCTGTCTTCCATTGCCACAAGGGCGTCGATGTCGCGCCGGAGGTCTCCGCGTTGCAATTCCTCGTAGCTCACCTTTGCGCCGTCGTCGTCCGTTATGACGCCCTTGAACCGGTTGCGCCGGTTGTCCTGAAAGACGAACTCCCTTTCGCCCAGCCAGACCAGTTTGACGATCGGCGGCAGGTTGGTGGCCTGGATGACAAGGTTGCCCGAGTTTCCGTCAAAGAGGTAAAGCGCCGGAGTCGGCGACAAGCGATCAATCCGCTGAGCCGCGACCAGATACCGGTCCTTCGGCGACCACCCGAAAAGGGAGAAGCGCTTCATCTCGTCCAACCGGACGTCGAGAAGCGCCTTGGGCTCTTCAGTTTCGCCGAACTTGAGGAACAGCGTCCGGGCAGATTCCGTGTTTCGGATGAACGCGATGCGTTTGCCTGAGTGATCTCCCATGGGCGCGTCCCGGAACTCGCCGACCGCGCAGATCTCCGCTGTGGTTCGTTCAATCCGCCGGGATTCCACGAAATTCACCGTCACGCGCGCCACGGTGAAAACGGTCGCCAACGCAATGATCGCCACCCCGCATCGTTCCCTTCTTCGGGATGCCCACCCCGCGACTGCGGCAACGCTCCGTAGGCAACGATCCACAAGCCGCTCAACCGTGTCCCTTTTCCGTTCAAGGGGCTTGGCTGCCTCGTCCAATGCCGCGTGGTCTTCGCCTTCGCCGCCATGCCTCGGCGGCAGGACGGCGGCCTGCTCCCCGACCTTGGGCACCTCCAAGGCGCATCCGCACTTGGGGCATTTGATGAATCGCCCGGCCCAAGCCTCATCGACGGCGACGTGTTGGCGGCAGGACGCCCCGTTGCATTCAAAGCGGATCTCCATCGGGTTGGTTCCGGTTGTTGAACGGCGTTCAAACGGGGTGGGTAGTCTTCCTCCCGGCGCCGTTCGTTCAGGCCTTCGCTTCAGTGTTCTCCTTGCCGCCCCGCGCCTCCATGGCAATCAGGGTGAAACTGCCGATCAGAAGGAAGGCGAGAATGCCCTTCACACTGTAGTCCGCCGTCCGGGGCGAAATCGGCAGGGCGTCCGTCACCGTGCCCAGGCAGCCGCAGGGCTTCGGCGCATCCGTCCACCAGAGTCCCAGACGATAAACGAGGAAATTCGTCGCCATCCAGGCCGTGAGCGAGAGTTTCATCCAGGCGTTCCGGCCGAGGAACAGATAGGCGGCCAACGCCGCCTCCATGACGCCGACACTCGCCAGCACATGCCGCGTCTTCAACCCCAGCAGCGGATCCGCGAGATTGAGGATGCGCGTCTGTCGGCCCGCGCTTGCGAGTTTCGCGAGCGCGGTGAGCGCGAAGATCACGCCCGCCGCCAAGATGAACCGCTTGATGTGTTTCTCTCTCATTTTGTCTTCCTTGTTTGTGAGGCGATTCCCTTGTTCCGCATTCCGAAATCCCCATTCCGAATTCAGCGATTGCCCTCAGTCACCCGCCGCAATCGTCCACATTCCGAAGTGCGTGTCCGCAGAATCGCTGACCTCGCCCTCGGGGCCAACGGTTGCCTTGCGCTGCAACAGTTCCACGTGTCCGTCCGCCATCAGGTAGTTGATTTTTCCGCCGTGGTATGAGTTCGCGGGCAGAACGGTTTCATCGACCTGTTCGATGGTTGATCTCACGGTTGAGAACTTCGGCTTCCCGGCATGGTTTTCCGCGGTGGCCTGCTCGGTCACCACGATGGTCCCCGCGCCGTCCAGAATCATGTCCATCGAGACGGCCGGCAGACGGGGGGCGGTTTCCAGGTAGGCGTAAGATGAATTGCCCTTCTTCCGGTAGGCGGACCAGAACAAGCCGACCCCGGTGGTGTTGTATTCCGAGGGCGGCCAGTTTGGACGGTTCATCTTGTGCTCCGTCATGGAATAGCTCCTGCGGGCGGGCGGGTTCTCCGTAGCGACTGTCGAGGCGGAGATCGTGTCCTCCGGACAGCGCAACGCGAGGCCGACCGGAGGCGGGGGAGCGTCCAGGCTCTCGCCTCGCAACGCGACGCGCAATGCGGTCGAGATCTGGCGGTCCCAGGTCACGGGCGCGCCGGGCTTGGGCTGCATGAACGCGAAAGGCAACTTTCCACGGTTCTCTCCTGAATAGACCGAAATGGCCGCGCCGATCTGTTTGAGGTTTCCCAAGCAGCTGATCTCGCGCGTCGCTGTCGATCGCTTGTGTCCAGTATTGGCCCACAAAACGGCCAGCCCCATCAGGACTGCAATCGCCGCGAGCAACTCGGTGCGGTTGAATCCCTGCCTTCCGGTTCGTGGGGCCCGAGACTCGCGTCGTGTCGCCCGGCGGTCATCCGCGCGCCGGGTTTCCGCGTTCGACACGGCCGTCGAATTTGGGGGGCTTTGCGAGGCGGGCGCGGTCTGTCCGCATGGTATCCCAATCTTCATGTTTCCTTGTTGTTGGAACCTGCCTTTAGCGAAGGAAAAACCATGAAGCCACAACAAATTCGCGGGGCGGCGTGTTTCGATAACAAAAAGTCTGAAGTGTCGCTCTTCGATAACTGATTTCGATTGAACGCCCCGTGGAATGTTGTTCCTTTTTCACTACGCAAATCAGGAGTCATGCAGCTGCGGGGAAAACAAATCAGCGGTATTCGGGCGTTCACCTTGATCGAACTGATCCTGGTCATCTTCATCATGGCCATGCTGGCCAGCCTCCTTGTTCCGGTCATCGGCAAAGCCAAGCAGCGCGCCCGGACCGTGCAATGTATCAGCAACCTCCGGCAGGTTGGAACCGCCATGATCGCCTATGCCCACGATCATGGCGACCAACTCCCGCCCCTGAACGGAGGAGGCCCGTGGCGGCACCCGGTCACGCCGCACAGCCCGACCAATTGGTGGCACAGCGTTCTGTCGGATCTGGAGTATCTGCCGCCGGTGGAACAGGAGTCGGGGGTATGGGTTTGTCCGAACGCCACGTTGGAAAAGAGCCCCCATACCAATCAGTGGTCCTGGGGGAAACATCCCATCGGTTACGGCCCGTTGGAGAACACCAACACCGCCCGCGGCTTCCGTTCCATCATGTTCTGGGCCAAGAAAGGGGACGGCTCCCGCGATGGCAGCGCCCGGCTCGGCGAGATTCAACGTCAGTCGCAGCTCTGGCTCATTGGCGACGTCGGCACGCCACGCGACGAATCAGAGGACTTGTTGAATTATCCGTATGGCGGCTGGTACAAACTCGATGTCGCCAGTGTCGCCTTTCCCGCCAATGACCAGGGCATCTACGACCTCAATCCGCCGAAACAACCAGCCGTCCGCCACAATCTCAAGGCAAACGTCTGCTTCGTTGATGGGCATGTGGAAACCTGGGCCTACCGTGAATTGGCGTTCAATACCAACGATCTTTGGGGAATCCACTCACGCTGAGCCGCAGCGGCGCCATACGGGCGATCGCCCTTGACTCCACCCCGGAAAAACCTAGGTTGCGGCATGGCCAATTCTCCGAGAAAACGGGCTGCCAAGCAGAAAAAGGGCATGATGCTGGGTGTCGGACTGGATTCCGACGGGCACAAGCGCGTCACGACCGGCGACAACTTCGCGCTGGTCGGCGGCAGCAAGGAAACCCACGAGGAGATGACCGAGAAGACCATCAAGATCAACGAGAAGCTCTCGGCCAAGGGGAAGACCCTGGAGACGGTCAGCCGTGAGGAGTTCGAGGACATTGCCCATTCCGTCGGCTTCCATCGTCACAACCCGGAACAGAACTGATTCAAGCGGGTGTTCGGGGTCAATTCCGGGGCTTGGAATAAGCGGTCCTCATCTTGGGATTAAACCCGGTGAATCTGGGCGAGGGGGAGTCATTTCGAGGTTTCCCCAAAAATATCCGGCGCTTCTTGACGCTGGGTTGGCCGATAGGCAATCTACCGCGCGTTCCGGTCTCCGGACCCCGAAAATGACCGTAGAATACAGTCCATATCAATACGTCGCGACGTTCCTGATCCTCGGGATCTTGATGGGCGTGGGGCCGCTCGTCGCGGCCGCTGTTTGGGCGAAATTGTTCTCCCCGAAAAAGCCCGGCCAGGACAAGAACGCGACTTACGAATGCGGCCTGGAATCCAAGGGCGACGCGTGGGTCCAGTTCAAGTCGGAGTATTACATTTACGCGATCGTGTTCCTGATTTTCGATGTTGAAGCCGTGTTTCTCGTGCCCTTCGCCGTGGCCTTCACCGGGTTGGTCGTCGGCGCGGCGTTGGCCATGCTGGTCTTCGTCCTGCTGCTGGTCGAAGGACTGGTGTGGGCCTGGCGCAAAGGGGTTCTGACCTGGAATTGATCTGCCATGGACGAAGGACTTCGCAACGAACTCAGCAAACAGGGCATCTTCACGACCACGATCGAGGAGATCTACAACTGGGGCCGCCGCAATTCCGTCTGGCCGCTGCAGTTTGGCCTCGCCTGCTGCGCGATCGAGATGATCGCCGCCTCCATGGCCCGCTACGACCTCGCCCGTTTCGGGGCCGAGGTGTTCCGCCCCTCGCCGCGCCAGGCGGACCTGATGATCGTCGCCGGCACGGTGACCAAGAAGATGGCCCCGCAGGTCATCCGCCTTTACAACCAGATGCCCGAGCCGAAATACGTGATCGCCATGGGCGCCTGCGCAATTTCCGGCGGCCCCTTCAAGCAGGGTTACAACGTCCTCAAGGGCATCGACCGCTTCCTCCCGGTGGATGTGCACATCCCCGGCTGCCCACCCCGGCCCGAGGCTCTGATTCACGCGCTGATGACCCTGCAGCAGAAGATCGGCTCCCAGAAGCTTACCGGCCCGGATCGTCCCCGCCACCTGAACGCGGCCGAACCGAGCGAGTTTCCTGTCCCGCAATTTGGCGCGAAAGACCTGGTCCCGCCGCAGAACGGCGCCGTCTGGACCCCGCCGAAGCTCGAGCGCGCCGAATAAGCCGCCGACCGCCTGTTTTCATGGAATCGCTGGAATCCATCAAAGAACGCGTTGAAGCCGCCGTTGCCGGCGCCGTTCTCGAGATCGTCGAGAACCCCGGTCCCGCTGCGGAGCATTCCCTGGTGGTCGATCACGAACACGCGGTGGCGGTCGCGACCTTCCTGCGCGATGATGAGGCCCTGCGTCTGGACCATTGCTCCAACGTCACCGGCGTCGACTGGCTGGACAGCGTCGAGAAGGTGCGGGAGAAGGCGGTCAAGATCGTCGATGGCGAGGAGAAGGAGGTCATGGAGATGCGGGAGATCGAGACCCCCGGCTACCTCGAATGTGTCTATCACCTGTTTTCCATGAAGCTGGGGCATGGCCCGGTTGTGCTTCGCCTGCGCACTGCCGATCGCGCGGACAGGGTGAGCGTTCCCTCCCTGACGCCGGTCTGGCGCGGCGCGGAGTTGCAGGAACGCGAGGTGTTTGACCTTTACGGCATTGTCTTTGAAGGCCACCCCGATCTGCGGCGCATCCTGATGTGGGATGAGTTCGAGGATCATCCCATGCGTCGGGATTACGTGGAGCCCGATGACTACGAATACGAGCCCACGCCCCACGACGACGTGCTCGACAAGGCGCGCGTCCACTACGCGGAAGGAGGGGGGCAATGACCCCGTCCATCGACGCGGAAGCCATTCTCGGTCGGCCGGAAGCGCCGGAAGGTTCGGGCGAGCCCAACTACACCGTGGAGCCCAAGCGGGGCGACGACGGCTCGGTCGACGGCGACCTGCTCGAGGTCGCGATGGGGCCGCATCATCCTTCCACCCATGGCGTCTTCCGGATGGACGTGGTCCTCGACGGTGAGGACGTGGTGAAGCTCAAGCCGGTCTTCGGCTACCTGCACCGCAACCACGAGAAGATTGCCGAGGGAGTCAGCTACCTGGCATCGATGCCCTACACCGATCGCCTGGACTACCTCTGTTCGATGACGAACAACTGGGCCTACGCGCTCGCGGTCGAGAAGTTGGCCGATGTGGAGCCGACCGAGCGCGCGGAATACATCCGGGTGATCATGGCGGAACTGACCCGCCTGGTGAATCACACCTGCCTGATCGGCTTCCTGGTGCAGGACATGGGCGCCCTGGGCACGCCCTTGATGTATGCCTTCCGCGAACGGGAGAAGATCCTCGACCTGTTCGAGGGCCTCAGCGGTTCGCGCATGATGTGCAACTACATGCGCTTCGGCGGCTGCCGGGGGGACCTGCCCGCCGGCTGGATTTCCGCGGCGAAACAGGTTGTCGACCGTTTTGGCGCCTTTCTCGACGAGTATGAGGCGCTGCTTTCCGGCAACGAGATCCTCATGGCCCGCACCCAGGGCATCGGCGTTCTGCCTCCGGACCTTGCGGTCAACGCCTCCGTCACCGGGCCGATGCTGCGCGCCAGCGGCGTGAACTACGACCTCCGCAAGGTCGACAAGTACGGCATCTACGACCGCTTCGACTTCCGCGTGCCGCTCGGCGACCACGGCGATGTCTTCGACCGCTACATGGTGCGTGTGCTGGAGATGCGGGAGTCGTTGAAGATCCTGAAACAGGCCCTGCGTGACATTCCGGAGGGGCCGGTGATTTCGCCGAAGGCCAAGATCCGCAATTTCAAGGCGCCCAAGGGCGAAGCCTACGGTCGCATTGAGGGGCCCAAGGGCGAACTGGGCTTCTACCTGATCAGCGACGGCAAGCCGCAGCCCTACCGATACCGCGTGCGTCCGCCGAGCCTGATCAACCTGACCGTGCTCGAGGACATGTGCCTCGGTCATTCCATCGCCGACGCCGTGATCATCCTTGGCAGCGTGGACATCGTGCTGGGGGAGGTGGACCGATGAACCTCCCCGGCAAAGGCATCGCGACCGGCATGGTCCAGACCGCGAAGAACTTCCTCGGCAGCTACGTGTCCAAGGAGCGGATGGTCACGGTCCAGTATCCCGAGGAGCGGGACAAGGCCCATGAGGCCGCGCGCAGCTTTCCATTTCTCGTCTTCGACCAGGACCCGGAGGCCGGATTGCGCTGCGTCGCCTGCAAGATCTGCGAGAAGGAGTGCCCGCCGCAGTGCATCTACATCGTGATGCAGCGCGATGAGAACGGGAAGCCGACCAAGCAGCCGGAGACCTTCGATATCGATGTCTCGGTCTGCATGAGCTGCCAGATCTGCGTGGAGGTCTGCCCCTTTGAGGCGATCAAGATGGACACCGAGTACGAGCACAGCGAGTTTGACCGTTTCGACGGCCTGCTGCGCGGCAAGGACCGGTTGGCCAAGTCGAACGATTACTACCATTCGATCCATCCGACCGAGGCGGCGGAGGTGGACGAGCGGCTCGACAAGGAGCGCAAGGCCAAGGAAGCCGCCGACAAGGCGAAGGCCGCCAAGCTGGCCGCCCTGGCCAACAAGGCCGCCAATGCCGAGAAGATCGCGAAGGACGCCGCGGCGGCGAAGGGGAAGGGCGAATAGACGCGCATGGAGAAGCTCGACCAAATCTTCGTGACGCTGAAAGCCCTGGTCCTGGGGCTGGTTCCGGAGCCGTTCCAGCTTCCCGTCTCGATCCTGCTTTCGATCGTGCCGATCATGCTGGTCTTCCCCGGCATGTTCGCCCTCACCACGGTCGCCGAACGCAAGTTACTGGGGCGCATCCAGAACCGCCTGGGGCCCAACCGTGTCGGCCCCTTTGGCTTCCTGCAATGGGCGGCGGACGGACTCAAGACCATCACCAAGGAGGACATTGTCCCGCGTAACGCCGACAAGGTCGTGCATTTCCTGGCGCCGGTGATCCTGCTGGTTTCGGCGTTGCTGGCCTATTCGGTGATCCCTTTCGGCCGGAACATGCACGCCATCGAGATCGACGCGGGCATCCTGTTCTTCTTCGCGGTGGGCGCGGGCACGGAGTTGGCGGTGTTCATGGCCGGCTGGTCCAGCCGGAACAAGTACGCGCTGCTCGGCGCCATGCGCGCGATCGCGCAGATGATCAGCTATGAGCTCCCTTTGTTGCTCGCCGCGCTGGCCGTCGTGATGGCGGTCGGTTCGCTGAATCCCGTCGACATCGTCGCCGCGCAGGACGGCGGGCGCGGCTGGGGCGGGGTTGTCCCGAACTGGTTTGTCTTCACGCCGTGGGGCTTCGTCGGCTTTGTCCTCTTCCTCATCGCCGCGGCGGCGGAGTCGAACCGCTCGCCCTTCGACCTGCCGGAGGCGGAGTCCGAGATCATCGCCGGCTACTTCGTCGAGTATTCGGGCATGAAGTTCGCGACCTTCTTCCTCGCGGAATACCTCGGTCTGTTCGTGATCTGCGGCATGGGTGTGACGCTGTTTCTCGGGGGGTGGCACGCGCCGTTTCCGTGGTTCTGGTGCGACTGGATCCCGTCGTGGGCCTGGTTCCTGTCAAAGCTCGTCAGCATAGTGCTGCTTTACATCTGGATGCGCGGCACCCTGCCCCGACTGCGCATCGACCAGCTCATGAACTTCGCCTGGAAGTTCATGCTGCCCATGGGGCTGATCAACCTGGTCGTTGTCGGAGTATGGAAATACACGCGGCCTTGGGACTACTTCGGGGCCGAGGCGGTCCGCTGGCTTGTCTGCGTGGCCTTGCTCGCGGTCCCGTATTTCCTGCTGGGGCGCAACCTGATGAGCCATCGCAAATGGGGGCCGCGGACCTACCGCTACGCTGAATGATCATGGACGCGCCCTTCCTCATCGCCGCCTCCCTGACGCTGCTGAGCGCGATCGCCGCCATCAGCCTGCGGAATCTGGTGCACTGTGCGCTGTGCCTGGCGTTGACCTTCATCGGGCTGGCGACGCTCTACCTGCAGCTTGGGGCGCAGTTCGTGGGCCTGACGCAGATTGTGGTGAATGTCGGCGCGGTGGCCATCGTGATCGTGTTCGCGATCCTGCTGACGCGCTCCGGCGATTCCTCGGATGAGCCGCGCTTCAACAAGGGCGCGGTCTGGGGGTTCCTGATCGGAGGCGGCGTGTTTGGCGCGTTGGGCGCCGCGATCAATGCGAGTTCCATCTCCCTGAAGGCCGCCGCGGTCGAACCTTCGCTGACGGTGAAGCAGATCGGGCAGGAACTGATGGGGCGTTACGTCCTGCCGCTGGAGGCCATCGGGCTGTTGCTGACCGCCGCGCTCATCGGCGCCGTGATCGTTGCCATGAGAGAGACTCCGAGGGAAGGAGGCCGGAAATGACGATGGAGACCTGGCTCATCTTTTCCGCCGCGCTCTTCTGCATCGGTCTCGTCGGCGCGCTGACCCGGCGCAACGCCATCATCGTGCTGATCAGCATCGAGTTGATGCTCAACGCGGCGAACCTGAACTTCATCGTCTTCTGGCGCCATGGCGTGAACGCCGAGGCCGCCGCCGGCGTGATGACCGTCATCTTTTCCATCGGCATCGCCGCGGCGGAGGCGGCCGTGGGCCTGGCCCTGGTCATCGCCGTCTACCGGCATTTCAAGACCGTCAATCTGGACAAGATCGATTCGATGAAAGGGTAGGCGACCGGAACCATGTCCCCAGCGATCCACAACCTCTGGCTGATTCCGACGCTGCCGCTGCTCGCGGCGGGCGCGCTGGCGCTTGCGCCGCGGGGGAACCGGCTTGCGGCCAAGGCCCTGTCGATCGGTTCGCTGGCGGCGTCGCTGCTGCTCTCGCTGCAGGCGTTTCTCGCGTCGTTGCGACTCCAGGGAGACCACGGCGTGGCGCGGGAGTTTGTCAACTTCGTCTGGCTTCGGTTCGGGGCGGGGGAGGCCGGCGCGTTGAAGTTGGGCTTTGTCCTCGATCCGCTGACGGCGGTCATGCTGGTGATGGTCACCTTCGTCGGGTTGCTGATCTTCATTTTCAGCGTCGGCTACATGGATCACGACGACAATTTCAAGCAGTTCTTCTGTTTCCTCTCCCTGTTCGCGGCGGCGATGCTCGGGTTGATCATCTCGAACAGCCTGCTGCTGCTGTTCATCTGCTGGGAGTTGGTGGGCGTCGCCTCGTATCTGCTGATCGGTTTCTGGTTTCACAAGCCGGAGGCCGCCGCCGCCGCCAAGAAGGCCTTCATCACCACGCGCATCGGCGACATGGGCTTTCTGCTCGGCATGGTCTGGCTCTACGCGGAGACCGGGACGCTGCTGTTCTACGATGGCGGCGCGGGCTGCCTCGAACAGGGCGCGATCGCCGCGCTGGTCGCCAAGTCGGCCGTCGGCGGGATCGCGGTCTCCACCTGCATCGCGCTGCTGATTTTCTGCGGCGCGGTCGGCAAGTCGGGCCAGTTGCCGCTGCATGTCTGGCTGCCCGACGCGATGGAGGGTCCGACGCCGGTCAGCGCGCTGATCCACGCGGCCACCATGGTCGCGGCCGGCGTGTTCCTGGTGGCTCGGATGTTCCCGGTTTTTGCGGCCGTGCCGCCCGGGGCCGAAGGTGGGGCCGGAGCCTTGACGATCGTGACGTGGGTCGGCGCGACGACCGCCGTGTTTGCGGCCCTGATCGCAGTCGCGCAGAACGACATCAAGCGCATCCTGGCCTATTCCACGGTCTCCCAGCTCGGCTACATGATGCTTGGCCTCGGCGTGGGCGGCGTGGCGGTCGGCATGTTCCACCTGATCATGCACGCCTTCTTCAAGGCCCTGTTGTTCCTCGGCGCGGGCTCGGTGATTCACGGATGCCATGAGGAACAGGACATCCGGAAGATGGGAGGCCTGGCCAAACCAATGCGCCAGACCTTCATTGTCTACGCCATGGGAACGCTCTGCCTGACCGGCTGCATTCCCACGATCGGTTTCTGGAGCAAGGACGAAATCCTGCTCAACGCGCTCCACGGACACACCGACAGCCTCATCGCGCTGCTTCCGTTCCTGATGGGCCTGTTCGGCGCCGTGCTCACCGCGTTCTACATGTTCCGCCAGATCTTTTACGTGTTCTACGGGGAATACCGTGGCGACCAGGATCACCCCCCGCATGAAAGCTCCCCGGTCATGGTTTGGCCGCTGTGGGCGTTGTTCGCGAGCCTGGCGTTCTTTACGGTCCCCGGGCCGTTCGTCTGGAAGTGGTTTGGCGGATTTGTTGACGGTCATCAGCACGAGGTTCCGCTGGGACTCATGTTCCTTGCCGGCGGCCTTTCCGTCGGAGCTTTCATCCTAGGCGCCTGGTTCGCTTGGAAACTCTACGGAAAGGAGCTTCCGCAGGAGGCGGACGCGCCGGATGCGCTGGAGACCCGCTGCCCCGAGACCTTCAAGCTCCTGGGCGCCCGCTTCCTTGTCGATGAGCTCTACGAAGCTTCGGTGATCAAGGCCAACGCCTGGTGCGCCCGCATGGCGGACATCTTGGACCGTAAGGTCTGGAATGGCGTGACGCAGTTCGTGACCCAGGTCGCGTTGATGTTCGCCTGGTTGGTGCGGCTGTTCGACGAATACGTCATCAACCTCGGTTTTGACTGCGGTTGTCGTCGGATCGAGGATGGCGGGCGCGCCGCCGTCAAACCGCAGACCGGTCAGATCCAGTCCTACCTGCGCCTGATCGGCGTGGCGTTGATCGTCGGAGTGCTGCTGCTTACCTGGGGGTGTTCCGGATCATGAACGACGCGCCGCTCATCTCGATCCTGACATTCTTCCCGCTGGTCGGGGCGATCGTGATCGCCGCGCTGCGCTCGAACGACGCGGCGCGGGTGCGCGCGCTGGCCTTCGCGATCAGCGCGGTGACCCTGCTGCCGGTCGTCTTCATGGCGGTGAATTTCGAAACCCGCTCGGTCGAGAACAGCCTGCAGTTCGTGGAGCGGCACGACTGGATTCCCACGCTGGGCGTCCAATATTTCGTGGGGGTCGACGGGTTGGGCCTGCTGATGATCCTGCTGAGCGGGATCGTCGCGCCGATGGCGATCCTGTGCTCCGCCGGAGTCGAGCGGCAGCCGCGGCTCTACTTCTCGCTGATCCTGTTCCTGCAGGCCGGTCTCTACGGCGCGTTCACCGCCCTGAACTTCTTCCACTGGTTCCTCTTCTGGGAACTGGTTCTGATCCCCTCCTATTTCCTGATCCGCAACTGGGGCGGGCCGAGATGCCGGGCGGCGGCCCTGCAGTTCTTTGTTTTCACGATGGTCGGCAGCGTCGCGATGCTGGTCGGCTTCATGGCGCTGTATTCCGGCGCGGGCTCCTTCGATTTCATCGAACTCGCGGAAGACGCCCGCAACAGCCAGGCGGCGACCATGGCGATCTTTGTCTGCGTGCTGTTGGGCTTCGCGGTGAAGGTCCCGCTGATGCCCTTCCACTCCTGGCTGCCGGCGACCTATTCCGAGGCTCCCACGCCGGTCACGATGCTGCTGACGGGCGTGATGTCCAAGATGGGCGTCTACGGCTTTGTGCGCATTCTGCTGCCGATCTTCCCGGCGCAGATGGAGGCCGCAATGACGCCGCTGCTTTGGCTGGCATTGGCCACCATCGTCCTGTCCGCCTTCGCCGCGCTGGCGCAGACGGATCTCAAGCGCATGCTCGCCTACTCCTCGGTGAACCACCTCGGCTACTGCATGCTGGCCGTGATCGCCGTCTCGCAGTTCACCTCGGTCGATCCGGCTTGGGCGGCGGAAAAGTCCGCGGCCTTGAGCGGCGTCATCATCCAGATGTTCAACCACGGCGTCTCGGCGGCCGCGATCTTCGCCTTCATCGGTTTCATCGAGAAGCGCAGCGGCGGATTGCGCGGCATCGATGACTTTGGCGGCCTGCGCAGGATCGCGCCGGTGTTCTGCGGCCTGATGGGCATCTCGCTGTTCGCCTCGTTGGGCCTGCCGGGCCTGAACGGCTTCGTCGGCGAGTTCCTGATCTTCAAGGGCGTGTTCGCCCTGAAACCCTGGGCCGCCGCGCTGGCGACGCCGGGCCTGCTGGTCACCGCGGTCTTCCTCCTGAAGATCCTGCAACGCGTCTTCAGCGGACCGTTGAACGAGAAGTGGGCAGGCTTCGCCGAACTGACGCCGCGTGAGCAGATGATCGTCGCCCCGGCCGTGGCCCTGATGTTTGTCCTGGGCGTCTTCCCCCAGCTTTTTCTCCAACTGACCCAGTCGACCGTCGTCCGGATCGTGAACCAGCTTGCCAACTGACATGGACAACTTCGGCGCCAACTGCCTGAGCCTGATCGTCCCGCTCACCTTCGTGGGGGCGGCGTTCATCGGGCTTGTGCGCATGCCGGACGAGGACGTTCGACGCGTCGCGTTCGGCACGGCGTTCATCGGGTTGGTCCTGGGTCTGCTGGGAACCTGCTCCTTCGCCCATATCGACGGGCCGGCGATCGTGGAGCTTCACGATTGGGTCTGGGTGAAGTCTCTCGGCATCAAGTTTCTGGTGGGCGTGGACGGCATCAGCCTGACGATGGTCCTGCTCACCGGGATTGCCGCCACCGCCGGCGTGCTGTTCTCCTGGAATGTGACGACGCGGGTACGGGAGTATTTCGCGCTCTACTTTGCCCTGATCGGCGGCGTCTACGGCGTCTTCATGAGCCTCGACCTGTTCCTGCTTTTCGTGTTCTACGAGCTGGCGATCATTCCCAAGTATTTCCTGATTGCGATCTGGGGCAGCGGCGAGAAACGCTACGCCGCGATGAAGCTGGCCCTGTATTCCTTCGTCGGCAGCGCGCTGGTGCTCGCAGGAATGGTGGCGGTCTATGTCGCCGCCGGGGCCGAGACGATGAACCTGATCGAGCTCGCTGAGAAGGCGCGGGCCGGCGCGTTCTCGGAATCCTTCCAGGCATGGGTGTTCCCGGTGATCTTCGTCGGCTTCGCGATCCTCGCCGGCCTGTGGCCGTTTCACACCTGGGCTCCCACCGGTCACTCCGCCGCGCCGACCGCCGCCTCGATGCTGCTGGCGGGTGTCGTGATGAAACTTGGGGCCTACGGGGCCCTGCGCGTCGCGGTGGCGTTGTTCCCCTCCGGGCTTGCGCAATGGTCGGGCGTCATTGGGTTGCTCGCGGTGATCGGCATCGTTTACGGCGCGGGCGTGGCCCTGGTGCAGCGGGATTTCAAGTTTGTCATCGGTTACTCCAGCGTCAGCCACATGGGCTTCGTGATTCTCGGCCTGGTCACGCTGAACGAGACCGGCCTCAGCGGCGCGGTGCTCCAGATGTTCTCGCACGGCGTCATCGCGGGCCTGTTGTTCGGCGTGGTGGGGCGGATGGTCTACGACCGCGCGCACACGAGGCAGCTCAGCATGCTGGAATGCATGGGACTCTCCAAGGCGCTGCCTTTCGCGATGGGGACCTTCGTCATCGCCGGATTCGCCTCGATGGGTTTGCCGGGGTTTAGTGGATTCGTCGCCGAGGTGCAGGTGCTCATCGGCGCCTGGTCGGCGAATCCGAAGTTCGCCCTGACCGCCGGCGTCGGCATCGTGGTCGGCGTCGCCTACACCCTGCGCGCGATGAACCAGGCTTTCTTCGGCGATGCGAAGCCTGAGCATGAGCTGGCCGTGCCGCCGACCCGGCCGATCTCCCTGCCGGAGATGATCGGCGCGGTCCTGCTGATCGTCTGCACGTTGGGGATCGGGCTCTATCCGCGGATCCTGCTGGATCTGATCGTGCCAGCGCTGCACACGGATCTGTTCCAGGCCATGTGGGGAGGAGGCGCGTTGTGAACTTACTTGAACTCACGCGCATGGCCGGTGCGGAGGCAGTCCTGACAATCGCCGCGCTCCTCGTGCTCTTCTTCGATCTCTACGTCGTCCGCGACCAGTCGCTTGGAACGAGACGAGCCTTCGCGGCGGGGATCTCCGTCCTGGGCTGCGTCGCCGGGGTGATGTTCATCGAACTGCTGGGCGTCGACGCCGCTTCCGATGGCGGCATGATGGTTCTGGATCCGCTGACCAAGATCGCCAAGATGAGCGTCCTGGGCGTGGCGGCCTTCGCGATCCTTCTGGCGGCGGACAGCAAGTTCACCCGCCACGTCGGCGAGTATTTCGTGCTGATGCTGACCTCGACGATCGGCCTGTCGTTGATGGTCAGCTCGGAGAACCTCCTGATGCTCTTCGTGTCCCTGGAGCTGGCGAGCCTCTCGCTCTACGTGCTGGTCGGCTTCAACCGACGCTCCGCGAAGTCGGCCGAGGCGGGGCTGAAGTATTTCCTCTTCGGCGGCATGTCGGCGGCCTTCATGCTCTTCGGCCTCAGCCTGATTTACGGTCTCTCTGGCTCGTTGGAATTGGATGTCATCGCGGAGAAGCTCTCCCATCAGGGCGCCGATCCGCTGACCTTGGCGGCGATGGTGATGGTCCTGATCGGCTTCGGCTTCAAGGTCGCGGTCGTGCCCTTCCACCTCTGGGCTCCCGACGCTTACGAGGGCGCTCCCACGCCGAGCGCCGCCCTGGTCGCGACGGGCTCCAAGGTGGCCGCGTTTTTCCTGATGGCCAAGTTCGTGATGGCCGCTTTCCCGGAATCCCACGGAGACGCCGGCTGGCGGGCCTTCGCGGCCGGGTGGGCGCCCGCTGTCGCGGTCCTTGCCCTGCTTTCCATGGTCATGGGCAACCTTGGCGCGTTGGCCCAGAGCAGTGTCAAGCGGTTGCTCGCCTATTCCGCGATCGCGAACGCCGGCTACGCGATGCTGGGTTTGTTGGCCAATGGTCCCCAGGGCCTGACCTCCGTGATGTTCTTCGCCGTCACCTACGCGGCGGCGACCCTCGGCGCCTTCGGCGTGGTCGCGGCGGTGGAGCGCAACCGCGGCGGCGACCGCCTCTCCGACTTCGCCGGGCTGCGACAGGATGCGCCCTGGCTGTCCTTCCTCATGTTGATCTTCCTGCTCTCACTCGCGGGCATTCCGCCGCTGGCCGGCTTCTTCGGGAAGTTCTACCTCTTCGCCGCCGCAGTGAACGGCGGGGGGCAGGGGATGATGTGGTTGGTCGTGGTGGCCGTGGCGATGAGTTCGGTCTCCCTTTACTACTACCTCCAGCCGCTCAAGCAGATCTACGTCCTCGACGCGCCCGAGTCGGACGAGCCGGTGGAATTCAACGGCTCCTTCGCCACCTGGTTCGCCCTTCTTGCCCTTGCCGCCGCCGTCGTCGCCTTCGGGTGCGCCCCTGACCTCCTCCTCGACTGCCTGACCGGCGGCGCGGGCGTGGGGCATTGACGGGATGGCGGATTCCTGCAATCCGCAACACCTTCACGAAATCATTCACGGGAGAGGAGATCATCGCGGTCGCCGTTCGTCACACAAATGGTCGCGTTAACTATTTCCTTACCCTAGGGAAGTTCTACTGGCAGGCAGACTTGGATGAGATAGCCAAGCGCGTTCTCAACCGTTGCCGGTCGTAATCGTTGGACGGCCAACCGGAAGCGGCCGAAGTGTGCCGTTCGCTCCTCGACGCATCGCAAGAGCGTACTTCTACGAGCAGTTCTTTGATTTTTGCCGGTTGTGTTTGCCCGACTATCGTCAAGGAGATCGGGAGGCGTGTGATCGCCATGCCCAGCTGATATATGAGGAGATATCGAACGGCGGCCATTTGTTGTACTGCGGCAGCCACAAAGACCGGAAGCGTCACCGAAAACACTACTGGTCTTTTGGTCCACGCTTCGTTCTGAAGGAGGACAGAGAGGAGAGTGTCGGTGATTCTGACCAGACACCAACGGCCTAACCGAGAGCAAGGACGGGCACATCCGGAGAGGCGGGTTCCTGAGATACGGGATTGCTTCTACGCGGATTCAGGCCCCTCCCGATCTCAGAACACTGGGGAGATCGCGCCGACCGTCCGCGACTCGGTGAACGACGACCTGCTCGTCGTTGGGAACTGAGTAGAAGATGACATGCGGTCGAATGGCGACGCTGCGGAGGCCGGGAAGATTGAACTCCGGACGCGGCCGACCGATCAGAGGCTGGTCCGAAAGAAGCTGAATGCGAAGATCGATCCGATTCAAGATGCGATCGGCCAAGGCTTTCTCCACCAACGCGTAGTATTGCCAGAGGTCGATCAGATCATGGCGAGCGGCGTCCGTGTAGAGGACTTCAGCCATCGGCCATCGTCCTAGGGCTAATCGACATTCAGACTTGTGCCATGATTGGAAATATGTTCCAAACTTGGGATGGCAAAACGGTACGAATTGACGG
>JAYPFK010000012.1:0-137975 GCA_038126235.1 Verrucomicrobiales bacterium | reverse complement strand
GGGGGGGGGGCCCGCCCCCCCCGGGGGGGGGGGGGGGGGGGGGGCGCCCCCCCCCCCCCCCCCGGCACTTCAATCCGCCTTCATTCCGGGACGCGATAGACGAAGCGGAAGAACTGCATCGCGGTCGAGGCCGGGGAGGCAACGGTGGCGGTCAGGTTCCTCGACGCATCGGCGGTCACTGCATGCCCGGACCACGTGACAAGATCAACGGAGGTTTCACAGGCGTATTCCAAACCGGGCACACCGGTCGCCGTCACGTTGGCCATACGGCTCTCCCCGCTTCCGGAATGGACGACGTTGACGCTGTCGGAAGGCAGGATAACCAGGGAGAGATTTCCGTTTTCGCCGAAGGGATTCGACCATTTGGGATCGGTGTAGATGGCGCTCCCGGTGAGCGTGCGCAGGAAGGCGATGAGGTCATCCTTCTGTGCGGCGCTCAGGTTGAGTTGCGCGCCCTGGGGTCCCGGACCGCCTCGGAGCCGGTTGTCCAGTCCGGGATTCTCCATGGCGATGTTGTCGTAGTGGTTCACCACATCCAGCAACGTCGGAAGACTGGCGTCGTGCATGAACGCTCCATTGGGTTGGCCTTCAGGATTGACCAGGTCGCGCAGGCTGGGCGAACGGGTGACAGTCTGGTCCGCGCCGCCGGAGAAGCTGCCGATGACGCCGTTGTTTACACTGGCTGGATCGATATCGAATTCCGGGGCGCGATGACATCCCGCGCAGCCGGCGCCGCCGTTGGGAGGCGGGGTCATGAAAAGGCGTTTACCCTCATTCTCCTGTGCGGTGAAATTGGGGAAGTCCGCATTGTTTCCCCTGACCTGCGCGCGCCCCTGATCGTAGCGGCTGTCGAATGACTGGATGCTCCGCACAAACTGCGCGATGGCGTTCTGAACGCGTGGTTCCGTGATCGCCCGGTCCCCATAGACAACGGCGAACAGGGCCTGGTATTCGCGGATGGCGGCGAGCTTGTCGACCAGGTCGGCGAACCCCGGATCGCCGTCGGCCCCGCTGAAGCCCATCTCAACATGGTCCTGGATGGGTTTGGTGGTCTGATCTTCCAGGCTCACGGCGCGCTCATCCCAGAAGAAACGAACCTCCTCGGCGAAGCGGGCGTTGACGAGGCGCATGGAGTGGCGGCCCGTGGTCCCGGCGACTCCGGAACTGGCGGTCGCCAGGTCGCTGAAGGCGTGTTCCTGCTGGTGGCACGACGCGCAGGCAACCGTATCGTTGCGCGACAATCGTTTGTCGTAGAACAAAACCCGGCCCAACGCGGCGCCGAGATCGGTGATGGGATTCGCCGCCGGCGTGTTGTCTCGTCGGATGTAATCGGGCACAGGCTGGTTCGCGTAGTCGGGCAACCGGGTGAGGTCGAGGATTCCATCCTGAGCCAGCGCCGTTGCGGCGGGCAGGATCGCGAGGATCAGGGAAAGTGTTTTCATGACAGAATCAAGAATCAGCACAAAGCCCGCCTTGTCATGTCCCCAAGTTGTAACTTCGTGGCGCTTGGCATGCGGGGAACGCGATGAACAACGCGAGGTGGGGCGAACTGTCCTCATTGAGCCGACGCGAGCATGTCCAAGCACGGCTCACTGAGGACAGTTCGCCCCGCCTTTTTTCTGAACCTAGCGAACGGAGCGCGGCTGTGTCGGAGACCAGCCGCAGCAACGTCAGCAGTCGCATCAACCTGGTCCGCGTCGGCGCACCCGCAGCCCGGAGGTTGCTGCGGCTGATCCCGAGGGCGAGACACAGCCGCGCTCCGAGTTTTGCTCCGCAGGCCCGCCCCGCCCCCGCTCAATCCCCGAAGCACGGAAGAATCACCCGCGACAGCCGCCCCGGTTCATGAAAGACCTTCTCGGTGGCCACGCGCGTGCGGCTTCCCGTCGGTCCCTCGCCGGTGTTGGGGTTGCGTTCGAACAGGGGGAAGTAGGCGCCGCAGACATCCACACGCAACCGATGCCCCTTCGCGATCGTGGCGGCGACGGGGCCAAGGTCGAGTTGGAGCCGGTAGACCTCGCCGGGCTTCATCGGCTTGGGATGAAGCTCGGAATCGCGGTAGCGGCCGCGCTGGATGCCCACGACCAGGTTCTGCGCAAAACCATCGGGATGCACGTCGATGAGCTTCACGACCCAGTCGGCGTCGGGCGTGTCGACGCCGACGAAAATCTCCGCGCTCGCGTTGCCGGCAAAGGTGAGCGGCGCATCGAACGGCTCGGAGGTATAGACCAGCACGTCGTCGCGCTCCTCGATCGGCCGCTGATCGACCGGCGCCCAGGTGGCGGCGTGGAGCGGACGTTTTTCTGTGATGGGACAGGCGGGCGTCGGATCCGCGGGGTCGGCGCGGAAGCTGTCGGCGGGCTCGCCTGCGGAAGGCGGGGCTTCGGTGAGACGCCCGGAACCGGCGCCGGTGTTGGCTTTTCCATTGGAGCGCAGGTGGAATGACTTTTCCTTCACACCGGCGGGCGGCCAGGTCTGCGCCTCGCGCCATTGGTTGTCCCCCATCACGAAGTAGCGGACGGGCGCAAAGGGCTTTGCCCGAACAGCGGGGTCCTGTTTCAAGAAGCGGTCGAACCACGCGATGTTGCCGGCGATGGAATCCCAGGTCGCCTCCGGGCCGAAGTCGACTTCGCCGACCTTGGAACGCCCGATGGTGCCGTGATCCCATGGGCCGAGGATGAGCTGCTGTTGATTGCGGGTCTTAGCGTCGCGGGCCTGCTCCCGCATGCGGGCGAAGTTGCCGGTGGATTCCCGGGAGAAGAAATCGTAGTAGCCGACAACATGCTGGATGGGCAGGCGGAGGTCGGCGATCTGGTCGGCGAGTTCGAGGCGCGTCCAGTAACCGTCGGGTTCCGGGTGCGCGAAGATCCCGTCGAGCCAGGGGATCGACCAGCCGATCTTTTCGTCGATGTCAACGAGGGGCAGGTGCGCGTAGATGGCGTCCCAGTCGTCAGAGGGTTCCAAGCCCTCGGGCTTCGCGGAATTGCCGGCGGCCCAACGGGCGATGAGCATGCGACAGGCTCCGCCGAGGTAGAGGTTGCGGTAGAAACTGCTCCAGGTCGCGCGCGGAACCATGACCGCCAACCCGGGTGGATTCTCCACTGCCGCCTGCCACTGCACGGCGCCGAAATACGAACTGCCCCAGGTCCCGATGCGGCCGTTGCACCACGGTTGCTTCACCACCCATTCCATCGTGTCGAAACCGTCCTGTCCCTCGTTGTTGTAGGGGATCAGGACGCCCTCCGAGGCGTGCGTCCCCCGGCAATCCTGAACGACGGTGACATAGCCCGCGGCCACGAAACGCTTCGCCGCTCCCTTCAGGCGATCCTTGTCGTAGGGCGTGCGCATGAGCACAACCGGCGCGGGCTTGGCGTCGGGGACGCGGTGGACATCTGTGGCGAGTTGAACACCGTCGCGCAGGCCGACCATGACGGTTTCGGGCGCAACGTCCGCGGCTCGAGACGGAGCCGGAAGAAGAGCAATGAAGCAGAGGAGAAGGAGCGAGCGTTTCATCAGGTTCACTGCTTGGCGGGAATGAATTCGTAGATCTTGTCGATGACGCGTTGGTGGTGTCTGCCGCGGCCGGTGGTGTTGCTTTGCATCAGGAAGACGCCGCAGAGCTGACGTTCGAAGTCGAACCAGGCGTAGGGACCGGAGTAGCCGGCGTGGCCCTGGAGCCTGGACTCGCCGTTCACCTTGCTGCTCGTCAACTGGAAGGCGAGGCCGTAGCGGCCTTTCGTGCCGGGCTGCGGTTCGTAGAGTTTCTTCAACGTGCCGGCCTTCACGATCTGGCGGCCGTTGTGCCGGCCGCGGTTCAGGTGCAGTTGCATCAACACGCCGAGTTCGTCCAGCGTCGTGTAGACCCCGCCGCCGGCGGTGGAAAGGCGCTTGTTCTGCCGCTCGGCGACACGAAGACCGAAGTCGTCGGGTTCGAACACGCGCGGTTTGGTGGAACTGTAGAGCGGCGCGAGGCGTTTCAAGTCGGCCTTGGTGGGGCGGATGGTGGTTTCCTTGAGGCCTAGCGGCCGGAAGACCTTGGCCTCCATGAGGTCGATGAAGGACCGGCCGGTCTTCTTCTCGGCCACGCAGGCGCTGAGATCGATGGGGCGGCCGTAGAGCATCTGACTGCCGGGCTGAACCGCAAGGCCGAGCTTCAGGCAGCCCTCGATGAAATGCTGCGCGTTCTTGGGGAAGTAGAAGCCGGCGTGAGCGGGATCGTCTTCAGGCGGGCCGTTCTTGAGCAGCCACTGGTTGCCCGGGACGCCGGAGGTATGGCTGAGGGCCTGGCGAAGGAGGACGAGGCTTTCCGGCTTGGAGCCGTCGCGCATCTTGATGTCGGCGAACTCGGGAAAGGCCTTGGCGATCGGTTCATCGAACGACAGGACGCCTTCATCGACGAGGATGGCCATGAGCGTGGTGGTGAACATCTTGCCGGTCGAGGCCAGCCAGCAGAGTTGATCCACGGTGAAGGGCTCCCTGCTCTCGATGTCCACAACGCCGTGAGCTTCGCGCATGACGACCTGACCTTCATGGACCAGCAGGATCGAGGCTCCGGGGTAATACCCCTCGTCGATCAGGGCCTCGAGTTCTGCGCGAATGGCGGCCTTGGCGTGGTCCGAGAGCGGGGCGGCCTGCGGCTGAAAGAGGCCGAGGCTGAGCAGGCAGATGAGGGGGAGGATTCGTTTCATTGGAAGGAAGGGTGGGAATTGCAGTTTACGAAAGGCTGCTCAGAAAACGCCCTCACCCTCGATCCCTCTCCCTGAGGGAGAGGGATCGAGGGTGAGGGGGAGCCTTGGAAGCCGAAAGTTCATGCGCAATGTCCCGAGGCCCGGAGGCAACATTGATTCAGCGTTTTCCAACTTCAGCCAGCATGGGCTCCAGAAACTTCGCGACCTGCCGGCCGAGGAATTCATTGCCGGGGCCGTTGAAGTGGCAGTCATCGGGGTTTTGAAGTTCGGCGAGGCGGGGCGTGATGGCGGCGAAGAGATCATCCGTGGGGATCTTGTGTTTCCTCATCACCTCGGCCGCGGCGGCGTTGCGTTCGACGATGGATTTGGCGGTGAAGCGCTTCTTCTCCGAATCCGGGATCGGCGTGGTGTTGCACCAGACAAGCTTCGCGCCGGTCTTTTTCATGCGTCCGATCAACTGCTCCAGCCTGCCGGTGTAATCCGCGATGGAGGTGTTGCGGTCATGGATGCCGAAGTTGAAGTGGATGATGTCCCAGCGTCCGTCGCCGAGCCAGATGTCGAGTTTCTTCACTCCCGTCGCCGTGGGGCCGCAGTTGGCAGGGGCGCGATGAACATTCGCCTTGCCCGCCAACTCCTTGCGCACCGTCTGGGTGTAGGCGCGCGAAACGGAATCGCCGATCAGCAGGACGCCCGGCAGCTTCGGATCATCGGCGACAAAGTCCCAGGCGTTCGCCTGCCCGGCCACTTTCTGCCGCTTGTGGATGGGCAGGTAGAAGTTCCCGAGCTCCGCCTGCAGGACGCGCTCCCAGGCTTGGCGTTCAGGGGAAAGGGTCTTCACCCAGGCCTGGTATTTGACATCGAGTTCCGCGGCGGCCTTCGCCTTTTGGGCGGCGGCTTCCTTGGCGTTGGTGGGTTCCCCTTTCTGCGCGTGGGCGGCAATGGCGACGGAAAGACAGAGAAGCGCGATCGTGGCGGTTTTCATGTGAAGCGCAGTTCACTCCAATCCGGGGCGCGACGCAAGCGCGCGGGAAAAACTTGCGCCTGACAACCGACTCCGTCTCGGGCCACTATCCGCCATGCCCAGAGTTTCCGCCTTCCTTCTCCTCGCCCTTCTCCTGACCGCTGCGCCATCCGCCCGGTCCGCCGACACCGGCGATGTGAAGGATGTCCGGGTGATCGACACGCTCGATCCGGCCGGTCCCTATCAGAAAACCTGGGAGCCGCACTTCGCGAAGTGGAAGGACCGCCATTACATCTGTTGCTACGGCCTCGAAGTCCGGGGCAAGGGGGACATGGGCGACATCGTCTGCTCCATCTCCAAGGACGCCGGCAAGATCTGGAGTCCGCGCACACAGGTCTTCGATCACGCGCAGCGCAACGGGACGGTCCAATACGCTTACAACAACTCCGTGATGTTCCGCCCGGCGGGCCAGGACGTCGTCTGGCTGTTCGTCATGCGCGCGCCGCTGCATTACCGCGACAGCGAGAACGCCGACCTCGTCGCCGCCTACACCGCGGACGGCGGCCTTTCCTGGCATCATGTCGAACTGGCGATGGACTACCAGGGGCCGCTGATCATCGTGGCCGGGATCGAGACCGTGGTGCACGACGGGGTCCCGCATTACCTCCTGCCGGCGCATCGCAACACCCTTCGCCGCGATCCGCATGGCGACCGTCGGCAGTTCGTGCTGGAAAGCTCCAGCCTGCTGCACTGGAAGCTGGGCGGATACATCGATTATCCGGAGGACAACCCGATCTTCCTGCACGAGGGCAAGATCGCGGTTTCCGACGAGGGCGAAGGCCTGAAGATCGTCATGCGCACGGCGGACATGGCGAGGGAACGGCCCCTCAATCCGCCGGTCGCCTGGTCCTCGATCAGCAGGGACGGCGGAAAGACCTGGGCCGAGGCAAGACCCGAACCGCAGCTTCCGAACCACCGCGCCAAGAGCTTCTTTGGCCGCGACGCCAACGGCCGCCACATCTACGTCTACAACAACGACCCCGACCGGAAGGCCCTTTACTACAAGACGAAGCCCAAGGGCGGCGACTGGTCGGAGCAGCGTGTATTCTACGACAAAAACAACCGCAACAGCTATCCCACGCTGGTTGAGGACAAGCCGGGCCGCTGGCTCGCGGTGTGGGACAGTTCGAACGATCCCAAGAAGAAACGCACCGCCATCCGCTTCGGCCGGCTCGAGGTGAAGTGAATTTCGCTCAAGAACTTGTAGCAGCCGACGTGAGGAGGCTCATTTCATTTGAGGAAGCGGGATTTGAGCCTCCTCACGTCGGCTGCTACAGGAATAGACTTGGTCAAAGCCCGCAAACGCAACCCTGAACATGATCACATCAAAACCGGACCGCTTGGGACGTCTCATCCATGTCTCGCTGCTCTCATGCATGCTCGGCGCCTCTGTCGCCCAGGCCGCCGAGGCGGAGAAGCCCCTCGTCGCCTACGTCGGGACCTACACCTCGCCGCTCAAGAACATGCTGGCCACGCAGGTGGACCTCCCGCCGGGCAACGGCCGCGGCATCCATCTGTTTCATGTCGACCGCGCCACCGGAGCCATGATCCCGGCAGGCCTGGTCGAGATGGGAACGAGCCCCAGCGCGCTGGCCTTCAACGCCGACCACACCCGGCTCTACTCCGCCAACGAAACCGAGCGCATCGGCGACAACGAGGCGGGCTCCGTCAGCGCCTTTGCCGTTGATCCGAAGACCGGCGGCTTGACCTTGTTGAACAGCGTGAATTCCGGCGGCAAGGGACCGGCGCACCTGAGCGTTCATCCCTCCGGCCGCTTCGTGCTGGTCGCGAACTATTTCGGCGGCTCCGTGGCGGTCCTGCCGATCCGCGCCGACGGCAGCCTCGGCGAGTCGACCGACGTCAAGCAGGACAAGGGGCATGTCGGCCCCGCCCGCGCGACCAACGCCCCTCCGGGCAGCTTCGCCTTCAGCGGCCACGACCAGGTCCACGCGCACATGATCGAGGCCGATCCCTCGGGGCGCTTCGTTCTGCACGTTGATCTGGGGCAGGACCGGATCTACGTCTGGAAGTTCGACAACCAGCGCGGAACGCTGACGCCGAACGAGCCTCACTTCGTCACATTGCCGCCGGGCGACGGTCCGCGACACTTCCACTTCCATCCGAACGGGCGCTGGCTCTATTCGCTGCAGGAGGAAGGTTCGACCGTTGTGTTGTTCGACTACGATGCCAAGAAAGGACGGCTGAGCCAGCGGCAGCTGATCTCCAGCCTTCCGGCCGGTTTCGGCGGCAGCAATTTCTGCTCCGGCATCCTGGTCTCCGACGACGGCCGCTTCGTCTACGTCGGCAACCGGCTGCACGACAGCATCGGAATCTTCGCGGTCGGGAAGAACGGGAAGCTGAGCTGGGTCGACGACGAGCCGACCCGCGGCAACTACCCCCGCAGCTTCAACTTCGATCCGTCCCGCCGGTTCCTCTACGTCTGCAACCAGCGCGGCGACAACATCGCGGTCTTCCGCGTGGACGAAAAATCCGGGCGACTGAAGTTCACCGGTCACTACACACCCGTCGGCAATCCCTCGATCGTCGTGTTCAACGACCTGGAGCGGTGAATCCAGGTGGGGACGCCTCGCCGCAGGCGTCCCACTTCAAAACATCAGGGAGGGAAGCCAATGCAGCGGTTGGCAACTTGTCAGGAACTGGCCGCTTTCAGGAAGGTAAGGCGAACTGTCCTCAGTGAGCCGACGTAAACATACCCCAAACCTCGCTCACTGGAGACAGTTCGAGCCACCGTTGCGGCCCATCAGGCCCCCTTCCCGCCTATTGGATGACAAAATCCCGGCGGCGGAGATTGCGGTGAAGGCGGGAGGTCGCGACCGCGCCGACGACAATCAAGGCGACAACGAAGACGAACGCCGGCAGATACCGAAGAACGGGCCCGCCGGCCGAGCGGGCCACCGGCCCCAGAAACAAGGAAATCAAACCCGCGAACGCCGCCGGCGCCAGCAAGGCCGTGGCCACGGTCTGGATCCAGGCGACCACCACATTCTTCGCTTGCAGCGAGTAGCGCAGTCCGATCGGGGCCAGGGCAAGAAAGGCCGTCAACGTGTAGACCAGGATCGAGAAGTCGAAGCGGTAGTAGCGCAGCGCGTAGGTGGTCTTGACCGCCGCGAGCGCGACGACCGCCGGCAGGAACTGCGCCCACAATCCCCGGATGCGCCCCCACATGATCTGCCCGACGCTCAACGGCGCAACCAGCAGCAACTCCATCACCCCGGTCTCACGTTCCCGCTGAAAGCTGCCGGCCGCTGCGAAGGCCATGCCGCCGCCCAGCGCGATCGCCAGGACATCCGTGCCGCCGACGCGCGCGGAATACATGTAGAACCCCCCGCCCGCGACGGCCAGCGCCCAGAGCCACTTGGTCAACCTCGCGCTCGTGCTTCGCAGGTGCAACCAACCGATCGGGTTGCGTCCCAGTTGGCGCCCGATGGACTCCCGAAGGGCGTCGCGCAGGATAAACGGCGAACCGAACATCGCGATCCAGTCCGCGACGACCGGATGCCAGTCGCCCGTCCGGCTGTCGTCACGGAGACGGTTGGCCGCGTGGCGGACGATGACGGCGAAGGCGGTCGCGACCAGCAGGACAAAAAGCAGGGTCGCCAGCATCCAGGACCAGAGGTGCGCGGAATTCATCGGCGCAGTGAGCTTCGTCCAGTATCCATCGGCTCCCGTGCCGGCCAGAGGCTCAGCCACGAAAGTCCGCCAGAGAAACTCCGGATCGAACGCGTGGTTTCCGAACAGAAGGCGGCCGTAAAGCGCGCAGACACAAAGGGTGTGAACGGCGAAGCCCAGCAGCGTGAAAAGGACGCTCAGCGCGACCGCCGCCGCCCCGGCCCAACGGGCCTGGGTCGTGTGCGTGGAGGCGACCAGGCCCGCGCCCAGCGCCAGGAGCAACGCCGCGCCATTGTGCATCGACGCCAGCAGTCCCTCCTTCCAACCCGCCCCGCCGAACAGGACCGACAGACAGACGATCGGCAGGGCCGCCGCCGTGACGGTCAGGGCGCGCAACGCATGGACGAAGCTCTTCGCCGCGACGATGCCGGCCGGCGTCAGGGGCGTGAGGAAGAGCAGGTGCAGCGTGCCTTCACGCCGTTCGCGGCTGAGGCAGTCGGCGGTCAGCAGCGGCGCGCCAAGGACAATGCCGATGTAAAGCGCGGCGTTGAGATTTCCGAACAGTTCCGGGCCCAACTCCGACGCGGACTGGAAGGCGTCTCCGTGCCAGATGACAGCGACCGCGAGGATCGCGCCGGCGCCCAGCGCGCGCAGCCAGAAGTTCAGCGGTCGGCGGGACTCGATGCGCAGTTCGCGCGCGATGGCTGGAGGGATCTGCAGGGGAGTTGAGAGTTGGAGGTTGAAATGAGTTGAGAGTCGGATGCGGCTTCGTCGACGAAGCGTGTCCCGCAACTTTCAACCCATTTCAACTCCCAACTCACGTCAATTCCGCCAGTCGCTGGCGGCGGTGAGCGTCATGGCCATGCGGGTCATCATGCGGGCATGGTCCTTGGCCGCGTCGCCGATCCCGGTTGGCTCCGCGTCCAACAGGCAAAGCGCGCCGTCGAGGAATGGGCCTTGGGGATTCTCGTCGGCGGAGGTGAGCTTGATTCCGGCGGTCTTCAATTGAATCTTCATGCGGCCAGCGTAACCGGGGCGGTTGGTCACTGACGGTCCAAGGGGGAAGCCTCAGAAGCCTCCCTCCTCACCCATCCCCCTCATCAACCGGGGGGGAGCCTGAAACCGCGATTCCAGTCATGCGCTTTCCCGCACAAACAAAGCCGAACACGCAGGCGCCCAAGAACCCCAGGAGAAGAATCTCGTAGAAAAGGACCTTTCTTCTGCGGACCGCTCGGGCCTCTTCATACTCCCTCTTCGTCTTCTCGTTCGGCGTCTGAAGGTAATTCCGGATGATCGCCGCCCGTTCCCGGTTGTGATCAACGACCGCGGGACAGGCCGCCATGAACAGTAGAATCATGGTCATCCACAACAGCAGAATGATCCGGACAATCTGCATGGCTGTTCCATGTCCTTTCTTCCGCCTCACGCCCGGAAGACTGACCTTCCGCCGCACGGCATTCCGAAAGACAAGCTACGACATCGGAGCCGCCGGTCAACCAGCGAAGAGGAGAAGGGCCAGCGGCGTAAGCAGGGCCAGGTCCGCCAGCATGCGGGCCTCGCGGTGGCGGCCTCCTCGCGCCACTCGTCCCAACCCGCCCAAGATCAACAGGCTCGCCGCTGCTGCGGATCCAACGCCGCGCAGTTCCGGCATTGCTCCCAGCCATGCCGCCGCCGCCGTCGCGACCGCCAAGGCCAGGCTTATACGGCCAACATGGCGAGACCAGAAGGGCCGGCGATTGAGGAAGGACCGCGGGTCCTTGCGGTCGGAGGGCAGCGCCTCCCAGACGGTGATGGACGCGCAGTTCTGGACGCATACGACGGTGAAGAGGCCGGCCGCCGCCCACAACGGAGCGCCCGCGGAACCGGCCAACGCCCAAGGCTGCAGGGCGCAACCGGCCGCGAAGATGCTCCCCACGCCCAACTCCTTGGGAATCCAGCCCCGGCGCGCGCCATCGATGTGCGCGGCCGCAAACCAACAGCCGGTGGCGGACAACAGGACGCCGGCCCCGATCCACCCCTCCCGCGTCAGGCAGCGGAACGCCAGCGCGAGACCGGCGACGCACACGACCGCCATGACGGCCCAGCCTACGGGGCCGATGTTCCGGTGAAACCGGTGCCGCTCCGTGGCCTCATGCGCCCCGATCCGCGCGTCCAAGCACCGGTCGGCAAAGTAGACCTGCCAGACCGCCAGGAACAGGAGCCAACGATGCGGAGCAGCCAATTCCACGCCCGCGAACCGGGCGAAGGCCTCCTGCCAGACCACGGCAACGACCGGCGCGTCCAGGTTCAGCACGTTGGGCCAGAGCCACCACGGCACGGAGCCGCTCTGTTCTTCGTCAACCATGAAGGCGGGTCAATCTGCGGCAAAACGCAGGTTCGTAAAACCAATTTTGGCTTGTCGGTCGCGGGCGGTCGGAATCAGGATTCCCCCAGCTCAACCCAAACTTTACTTTCCGGACCAACATGAAGATCACCGAGGCCCTCCAAGCGGAACACGTCGTCTTTCACAACCTCTTCGACCATCTGGAAAGGGCTCTGCCCGAGATGGCTGCGCGCGAGGAGGTCCTGGCTCTGCGCGACCTGCTGGCGAAGATGCTGAAATCGCACACCGATGTCGAACACGCCCTGCTACTCGAACCACTGGAGCATTGCATCGACCAGTTGGGGCACAGCGAGACCTTCCATGAGGAGCACGACGAGATCGAACGCCATCTCGAGAGCGTGACGAGCGCGCCGGATCTGGACGCCGCGCGCCGCGCCATGCTGGCGGGCGTGCTGTTGTCGCGGGAGCACTTCGACAAGGAGGAGCGGCTGGTCTTCGCCCTGGCGGAAAAGCACCTCAGCGAGAAGACGCTCCTGGAGCTCGGCCGCCGCTGGAAGGAGGAACACCACGCCGACGCCCCGGTGAAGCAAGTCTGAGCGGGGGCGATTCTTCTGAAATGGCGGGGTGAACTGTCCCCAGAGAGCCGCGTTTGGGGAATGCTCACGCCGGCTCATTGGGGACAGTTCGCCCTACCGTTGCCGCGTTTCAGACAGGTTGACATACGGGCCTTGGGAGGTTTGGTTGAGACGCCAGCCATGCCGACGACGACTCCAGTGAATTCAAACCTCTCCCGCCCCTCCCCGCGGTCGGCGCGACGTTTCTTCCTCAACCTGTTCGTGTTCGCCTGCGGCCTTGCCGCGGCTGCGCTGCTTCCGGCTGCGGAGCCGGGGAACGTGCTGATCCTTGGCGACAGTCTCGCCGCCGGCCACGGCGTGAACCGGTCGCAGGCCTTTCCCGCCCTGCTGCAGGCGAAGGTCGATTCCGCAAAGCTTCCCTTCAAGATCGTCAACGCCGGCGTCAGCGGCGACACCTCCGCCGGCGGTCTCCGGCGGATCGATTGGCTGCTCAAGCGCCGAACGGATTTGTTGGTGTTGGAACTCGGCGGCAACGACGGCCTGCGCGGTCTGGGCCCGGACCTGACCAATGCCAACCTCCAGGGCATCATCGACAAGGCCAAGGCCCGGTATCCGAAGATCCGCATCGTCATCGCAGGCATGCAGATGCCGGAGAACATGGGCAAGGAATACACGGAGAAGTTCCGCGCGATCTTCCCGACTCTCGCCAAGGCCAACGACGCGGCGTTGATCCCCTTCCTCCTTGAAGGCATCGGCGTCGATCCCCGCTACAACCAGCCCGACCTCATCCATCCCAATCCCGAGGGCCACAAGATCGTCGCCGAGACCGTTTGGAAGGTCTTAAAGCCAGTCTTGGAAGAAGCGCGGACCGACGGGAGTGATTGAATGCTGCGAGGATTGGTTGTTCCAAGTTCGCGGTGGAACGGCATGGAGCCCATGCGACTTCGAACAACGCTAAGCAGCCTCGCGTGGTCGTTTCGGCAAATCGAGCGCGCCGACACCCTTTCCCGAAGGAGTCTGCAAATTCAGAAAGGGCTTGAAGAAACCTCCCGGCTCGCGTCGTCTCGCGGCGACGAATCCATGAGCAGGGCGCCCGACAGTTCCGACACGAGTTTCATGCGCCGCGCGTTGACGCTGGCGCGTCGCGGCGTCGGGCGGACGTCCCCCAATCCGGCGGTCGGCGCGGTGATCGTGAAACGCGGACGCGTCGTCGGGGAAGGCTGGCATCGGCGGACGGGCGGACCGCACGCGGAGGTCGAGGCGATCCGCGACGCCGAGCGGCGCGGAAACGCAACCAAGGGCGCCACGATTTACGTCACCCTGGAACCCTGTTCCACCCATGGGCGGACCCCACCCTGCGTGGACGCGATCAAGGCGGCCGGCATCGCGCGCGTCGTGGTCGCAGCCACGGACCCCAATCCTCGTCACGCCGGCCGCGCCTTCCGCAAGCTGCGCGGCGGCGGCATTGAGGTCGTCTCCGGCGTCCTCGCCGACGAGGCCACGGACCTGAACGAGGCGTTCAACCACTGGATACGCGCGCGGACCCCCTTCGTGACCGTCAAGGCGGCGATGACCCTGGACGGCAGGATCGCCACCGCGTCCGGCGAATCCAAGTGGATCACCTCGGAGAAGTCCCGGACGGAGGCCATGCGCCTGCGGCGTCGCTCGGACGCGATCCTAGTCGGGGTCAACACCATCCTCGCGGACGACCCCTCGCTCACGACGCGCGCTCTTTCGTCCGGCGCGCCGCGCAGGGACAACCGCCTGCGCAGGATCGTCCTCGATTCGCGGGCGCGCACGCCGTTGGACGCAAAGGTGGTCTCGGACGAGTGGGCCGGGTTGACCACGATTGTCACGACCGAAACCGCCCCCACGCGACGCTTGGCGGCGCTGAGAAAACAGGTTTCCGTGCTGGTCGCCCCGGCGGTCGATGGCCGGCCGGACCTGCGCTGGCTGATGAAGAAGCTCGGCGATGCCGACGTGACCAGCCTGCTGGTCGAGGGCGGCGGCGAGGTGAACGCGGCGTTCCTCGAAGCGAGGCAGGCGCAGCGGGTCGCGTTCTTCTACGCGCCGAAGATCCTCGGCGGGCGCGATGCGCGAAAAGGCGTGGCTGGCGTCGGGGCCTCGACCCTGGCGGAGGCATGGCGGTTGGAGCAGGTTCGTTGGCGCGTTCTCGGACCGGACCTGTTCCTGTCCGCCAAGGTGGCGCAGTGAGCCGGAAGGCCATGTTCACCGATCTCCAGATTCCCGCCGGCCGCCGGCCGCTTTCCGCCGGGGAAAAATCGGGGATCGCCGCGACGAGCCTGGTGGTCACCGCTTTGATGGCAGCCGCCCTGCTGGAGGACTACGAACCAAGGAAACTAGGCCCGGTCTTCTTCATTTTGTCGTGGGTCCCCTTGCTGGTCCTGCACGAACTGGGGCACGCGGTCGCCGCCTGGCTGGTCGGCTGGCGCGTGAGCCGGATCGTGATCGGCGTCGGGCCCGAGCTGTGGCGCGGTCGCATTGGCCACACTGATGTGCGGGTCCACCTCGTGGCAATCTCCGGCTACATACTGCCCGCCCCGCAATCGCGCGACCGCTTCCGAATGAAAGACGCCTTCGTCTACGCCGCCGGACCCGGCTCGGAGTTTCTCCTCCTTGGCGCGCTGCTGCTGATCTTCGGTTCGGACAGCGTCTTCAACCAATCCGCCGAACTGCCGCTGGTCGCCCTGAAGGCGTTGACTTGGGCGATCATCCTGGGCGGCGGATTCAATCTTGTCCCGCTGCCGATCAACGGCATGGCCACCGACGGTCTGGGCATCTGGCGGGCGCCGTTTCTGACCGACCGGGAAATCGAAGCGCGCCTGGCCGCCCACGACTGCGATCGCGTTGCGCGACTCCTGGACGAGGGCGCGGTCGAGGAGGCGTTGAGCTTGTGCCGGGAATCGTTGGCGCGCTTCCCCGAAGTTCCGGCCCTGTTGTTTCAGGAGGTCGAAGTCCTGGCGGCCAAGGGCAATCTTGAAGCGGCCGACGGCCGGGTCGGCGCACTGCTTGAACGCGAGGACCTGCAAAAGCAATTTCCCAAGGAATGGGCGGCCGAGCTCTGGCTCCTACGCGCGCGTGTGGAACTGCAGTCGCCCGAAGCGAGTTCGATGGCGATCGACCAGGCCTTGAACAAGGCCGAAGCGCACGGGGTGAACCCCATTGGATGGATGATCGCGAAGGGCGCGACCCTGGTTGAACGGGGGCTGTTTGAATCCGGCGGCAACCTGCTGGTGAATGCCTTCCGCCGGTTGGGCGAGGGCGATGGGCGGACGGACGGCGAGATCCTCGCCTGGCTGGCCATCGCGGCCCGACAGGCCGGGGATCGCGACGCGGCGGAACGTTTCTACGAGGCGCTCGCCCACTGCCGCCCACCGCGCTGGCTGAAAGCCAAGGCAGATCGGGCCATGGGCGGGTGAAGTATATCGGCAGGTGGGGCGAAGCTCCCGCTGAGCCGAACGTTGGGACTTACATACCCGCGCGCAATCTGGTCGATGGCCCGGCTCGGCGGGAGCCTCGCCCCACCAACGATGCAACGGCGTCCGGAAGGCCGACTTCTCGCGCATGAAGCGCTCGCGGCGCAGCCTGAAGGCTGCGGCTACGGGACGAAGGGAAACAACCGCGCGCGCGCCTCTTCGGTGAGCGGGGAGGCGTATTCACTGATTTCGCAGACCTCGGCGAAGCGGATCTCCTTCCCGCGTTCAGGGCCGTAGGTTTCGATCAACCGCTCACGGTAACGCTCCGTGTGGTCGCCCTTGCGCTTCTCGTACAGTTTTCGCGCCCAGGCGACGCGTTCCTCCGCGTCGGTCGGGACTTCCTCCTCCATGCGCCAATTGTAGGGCAGCCATTCGAAGAGCTGGGATTCATGGCAGGCCAGCATGCGGGCGATGGTTTCCACGTGTTCACCCACATCGACCACGACGTCGCCGCGCAGCTCGGTTGGCCGAGTGAATTCGTCCCACACGTAGGCGACCACGGGGTCCTTCCGCAGGTGCGGCGTGTCGGGGCAAACGTGCGGCACCGTCACCATGTAGGAGGCGTCGCGGACGGTTTCGCCCAAGGCCCGATGGTCGGGATGGTAGTCCTCCGGCCGGTGCGTGAGGACGAGGTCGGGCTGGAAGCGCCGGATCTCGCGGATCACCTGGCCGCGGAAACCGAGCGTCGGAAGCAGTTCCCCGTCGGGGTTGTCCCAAACCGCGCCTTCCGCCCCGATGACCGCGCAGGCGGCGGCGGCCTCCAGTTTGCGCCTCGCGGCGATCTCCTCGCGCGGCTGGAGGTGGTGCCCGGCGCTGCCGTCGGTCACGGCGACGAAGCGGACCGTGTGTCCAAGCTCACTGTAGATCGAGGCCAACCCGCCCGCGCGGACCTCGGCGTCGTCCGGGTGGGCGACCAGAACCAGAATGCGGAGAGGGTCCATTCAAATCACGCTCAACGGCAAGGACACTTCCTCGCCGGCCTCGGCGGCGATCAGGCCGGCTTCAAGGATCTCCTGGGTGTCGCGGCAGAGACGGACGTCGCCGAGGGCGTAGAAGTCCTCTCCCGTGCGGAGGCAATGCACAAAGTTGGCGCTGGCGTTGCGGAGGTGCGGCGCGGGCTTGGCGACCTTGATCTCCTTGCCCATCGGGTTCTTGGCGTCGGCCTTCCAGAGTTTGCCGCCGTCGCGGGGTTCAATCATGAGCGCGCCCTTGGTTCCATAGATCACCGGCGTGTAGGTGTGGAAATAGCCGACCTGGGTCCAGGATGCCTCGGCCAAGGCGAGGCCGTTCGGGTAGGTCATGACCAGCACGCCATTGTCCTCGACCATGATGTCCTCCTTCACGAAGCGGCCGACCGTTGCGGAGACGCGCGTCGGCATGCCCATGAGATGCTGCGCCAGCAGCGCGCCATAACAGCAATAGTCGATGAATGCGCCGCCGCCATTAAGTTCGTCGTCGTAGAGCCAGTCGCTGAAGTACTGGGAGCAGCCCATCTCGCGGGGGCCTTCATGCGCGGCGCGGTACTTGACCTCCCAGACGTCTCCGATGTCGCCGGCCTTGGCCATGGCGAGGGCCTTCTGGAGTTGCGGCCACCAGGAGAAGGGCCAGTTGACCATGCACCGGACCTTGTTGGCGCGCACGGCGGCCAGGAGGTAATCCGCGCCCTCCAAGTCGGCGGCCAATGGCTTCTCGATCATCAGGTGCACACCGGCGGCCGCGGCGTCCTCGGCCATCTCGACGCCCGAGGCGTTGTCGCCGTAAACGAACACAGCGTCCACATCCGCCCGGTCTAGCAGCTCTTCATGCGAGTGAAAGGGCTCGGCCCCGAATTCCTTTGCCGCACGCTCCAAGAGGGGATCGTGCAGATCCTGAGCGGCGACCAGCTCGGCGTCCTTGAGTTTGGCGAGTTGGGGGAGGTTGTCCCAGATGTGATCGTGCGTCAGGCCGAGCACGCCGATGCGGAGCTTGCGGTTCTTTTTCATTAGAATCGTGGTTTGGAAATGCCGGTTTGGATCTGGCTCAGGCCGCCGTTTCCTGGCACGGGAAACGTCCCGCGAAACGGAGTCGCAACCGCCGTCACGGCCCGAACCTGAACGCTTTGAATTCGGGGGTCAACGTCTATCGGGAGTCCGGACGGCGGCCGCAGAACCGAATGGGCGCAAGCGGTGGGGCAAACTGTCCTCAGTGAGCCGCGCAGGGGCATGCTCACGTCGGCTCATTCGGATAATTCTCCCCACCTGCCCTTCCCGGTTTCATAAGCCCACTCAAATCTTCGGCCGCCTCCCCTGCCCCCTCCACCTCCCTTGCGGCGAGAATTGCATTGTCAGGTTCCCGGTTTTTCAACGTCATTAGGAAAACGATGAATCTGCCCCGATCCCTGATTGCCCTGCTGCTCGCCGTCGCCGCCGCCGTCGCTTCGGCCGCGCCCGCCCCGCTCGCCACCGAGAAGCTCGAGCCTTTCCTCGAGACGCACTGCATCGACTGCCACGACTCCGATTTGAACAAGGGCGGCCTCGACCTCGATGCGCTGGGCCGCGACATCAAAGATCCGGCGACCATGGCCCGATGGGTGCGCATCCAGGACCGGGTCGAGTCGGGCGACATGCCGCCGGCAAAGAAGAAGCGACCGACCGGCGCCGAGCTGATCGCCTTCAGCGAGTCGCTGTCCGAATCCCTGACCCGGGCTCACGCCGCCTCCAAGGCCGCCGTCCTGCGTCGTCTCAACCGCCGCGAATACGAGAACACGCTCAACGACCTCTTCGGCACAAACCTCAAGCTCGCCGCGACGCTGCCTGAAGATGGCCTTTCCCACGGCTTCGACAACCTCGGTGAATCACTCAGCGTCTCCCTGCCCCAAATGCGCGCCTACCTCGATGCCGTCGACCAGGTCCTGGACGCGGCCATCGAGAAACGGACGGAGCGGCCGAAGGTCGAGGTCAAACGGGCGAGCTACGCGGATTCGCGCGAGGGGAAACAGTTCATCCCCAAGCTCTGGAAGAAACTCGACGACGGCGCGGTCGTCTTCTTCAAGTCGCAGGGCTACCCGAGCGGCATGCTGCGCGACGCGAACGTCCGCGGCGAGTCAGGCTTCTACAAGGTGCGCGTCACGGGCTACGCCCACCAGAGCGACAAACCTGTCACCTTTTCCCTCGGCGCGACCACCTTCGCGCGCGGGGCGGAAAAGCCGACCTTTGGCTACTTCTCCCTGCCGCCCGGCAAGCCCTCGACCGTCGAGATCGAGGCGTGGATCGAACAACGCTACATGATCCAGATCGAACCCGTCGGGATCTCGGACCGAGACAACGAGATCCGCAAGAACGGCACGGCGGACTATGCCGGACCGGGCCTTGCGATCCTCCATGTCGAACTGGAAGGGCCGATCATCCGCGAGTTTCCGAGCCGGGGGCACCGACTGATTTTCGACGGCCTGAAGCGGACCGAAATCCAACCGCGCAACCCGAACGACAAGAAGAAGTCCTGGTATCAGCCGAAGTTCGAGATCGCCGCCGCCTCTCCCGCCGAAGAGGTCCGCCCCGTCCTGCAACGCGTGGCCACAGCGGCCTTTCGTCGGCCGGCGGACGCGGCCCGCGTGGAACCCTACGCGAAGCTGTTTGAATCGGAGTTGGCCAACGGCGACACCTTCGAGAACGCCCTGCGCACAGCCGTCCGCGCGATTCTCTGTTCGCCGGACTTCCTCTACCTGCGCGAACCCGCCGGACGGCTCGATGATCACGCCTTGGCCGCGCGTCTTTCCTACTTCCTCACCCGCACGACGCCGGACGCCGAACTCCTCGCCGCGGCGGACGCGGGCCGGCTCGCCAACGGCGGCGACGAACTGCCACGCCAGACCGACCGACTGCTGAACAACCCGCGCGCAGAACGGTTCATCGCCGATTTCACCGATGCCTGGCTCGACCTGCGCAACATCGAGTTCACCAACCCCGACCAGAAGCTGTTCCCCGAGTTCGACGAATACCTCCTTTATTCCATGGTCCGGGAGACGCGCGGTTTCTTCGCGACGCTGCTGAAGGAGAACCTCGATGTCGCCAACTTCGTCGATTCCGACTTCGTGTTCATCAACGACCGGTTGGCCGGGCACTACGAGATCCCCGGCGTCGCCGGACCGGAGTTCCGCAAGGTGAAGCTGCCGGCGGACAGCCCGCGCGGCGGCGTCATGGCCCATGCCAGTGTGCTCAAGGTCTCGGCCAACGGCACGACCACATCGCCCGTGCTGCGCGGGACCTGGACCCTGGAGCGCATCCTCGGCATCACGCCGCCGCCGCCGCCGCCGGCCGTTCCCGGCGTCGAGCCCGATATCCGCGGAGCCCAGACCATTCGGCAACTGCTGGAGAAGCACCGGAGCATGGCGAGCTGCAAGGGCTGCCACCAACTCATCGACCCGCCCGGCTTCGCGTTGGAATCGTTCAACCCCATTGGCGGCCACCGCGAACGCTACCGCTCGATCGGCGCCGGCGACCGCGTCAATGCCGAGGTCCGGGGCCGCCGCGTCAACTACCGCCTCGGCCAACCCGTCGACGACAGCGGCGAGATCGAAGGCCGGGCTTTCGCGAGCTTCGACGAGTTCAAGGCCCTGGTAAATTCCGACCGGAGCCGATTCGCCCGCTGCCTGACCGAGAAACTCCTCACCTTCGCCGCCGGCCGCGAACTTGGCTTCTCCGACCGCGCCGAGGTCAAACGCATCGTCGCCGAACTGGAAAAGCAGGGCGGCGGCTTGCGCGATCTGGTGAGGTTGGTCGTGCGGAGCGAGGTGTTCCGGGAGAAGTGAGCTGGTGATTTGTAATTTGTGACTTGTTGTCGGTGAATTGAGGCGGAATTCAACCGTCAGTTCCGATATCAAAACTGGGTTATTCGATGTTGTCAGAGGAATATAACGGCGGACCGGACTGGAGCGGCATCCGCAGATTCTGCGCGCCATGTTGCGCGCGCCAGCGTTTTGGAGTGTGGCGCCGCGCGCCGCTTTGCCTGGCCCGGGTCGTGAAAAGGGCTAAAAACTGGAAGAATGCCTCGGGCGGAGCCCGGAGGATCACAGCGGCGAGGGACACGCTGCAAAGCGGTCTGCGAGACCGCACTCCAAAACGCTGGCGTGCACTCGTAGACTCCGTCTATTTCACTGAAATGTAGACGAACTCAAATCTGCAATTACGAATCTGCAATCCAACACACCACAACATGACCTTCCCCTCCCACACCAAACGCATCCACTTTTCCCGCCGCGCCTTTCTCCAGGGAACCGGCGCTGCTCTGGGGCTCCCGTTGCTCGACGCCATGACGCCGGCCTTCGCCGCTGGTTCCGCCAAGCCGCCGAAGCGTTTCGTCGCCATGTGCGCGGGGCTGGGTTTTCATGCGCCGTTCCTGTTTCCGAAGGAGACCGGCCGCGGCTATGCGCTCACGCCGTATCTGGAGGCATTGAAGGACCACCGCGACGATCTCACCGTGCTGTCCGGCCTGTCGCATCCCGAGCAGAACGGCAACAACGGCCACGCCTCCGAGATGACCTGGCTCACCTCGGCCAAGCGCCCCGGCCTGGCCGGCTTCCGCAACACGATTTCCATCGACCAGCTGATTTCCGAGAAGATCGGCGTGCAGACCCGCTTCCCGAACCTGGTCCTGTCGAACGGCGGCTCGTCGATGTCCTGGACCGCCAGCGGCGTCGCCATCCCCGCGCAGTCCTCGCCGTCAAAGCTGTTCGCGCAGTTGTTCATCGAGGGCACGCCTGAGCAGAAGGCCGCGCAGACACGGGAGCTTCAGCGCGGCCGCAGCATCCTCGACACCGTTCTCGGCGAGGCGAAGAGCCTTCATCGCGACCTCGGCCAACGCGACCAGGAGAAGCTCGACGAGTACCTGACCTCCGTCCGCTCGCTGGAGACCCGACTGCAGCAGACCGAAGGCTGGCAGAACCGGCCCAAGCCCACGGTCGAGGCCAAGCCGCCCCAGGACATCCCCGACCGCGCCGAGGTCATCGGCAGGACGAAGCTGATGCACGACCTGATCGCGCTGGCGCTGCAGACCGACTCCACGCGCACGATCACCTACGGCCTCGGCGGCCTGAACGCCCCGCCCAACATCCCAGGCGTCTCCAACGACTGGCACCAACTTTCCCACCACGGTCGCGACGAGAAGAAGATCGCCGAACTGAAACTGATCGAACTCGCCGAGTTCCGCGCCTTCGGCGAGTTCCTCGCGCAATTGAAAAGCAAGCGTGAGGAGGGCGGCTCGCTGCTGGACAACACGATGATCCTGATGGGGTCCAACCTCGGCAACGCCAGCAGCCACAGTTGGCGCAACCTGCCGCTCGTCCTTGCCGGCGGCGGCTTCCGACACGGCCAGCACCTCGCCCACGATCCCGACAACAACACGCATTTCGCCAACCTCTTCGTCCAGATCGCCCGCCAAATGGGCGTCGGCATCGACAGCTTCGGCAGCAGCGACAAGCCGGGCATCGACGGACTGGCATCAGTCTGATTTCGGCGCGCAAGCCTCTCGGAACCGCCCCCCCCCGCACAGACGTCCATTTCAAGGTTGCGTCCCGTCCTTCCGCCGCAACATCCTGCGGCATGCTTGGAAAACGATTCCCTACGCTGTCGCTGTTGTCCGCCTCGTTGTTGTCCGCCTTCGCGCTCGCCCACGGCGCGACCAGCCGGCCGAACTTTGTGTTCATGATCGCGGACGACATCTCCTGGAACGACCTCGGCTGCTATGGGCACCCCGTCATGAAGACGCCGGAGATCGACGCGCTGGCGAAGAACGGCCTTCGCTTCGACAACGCCTACCTGACCATCAGCAGCTGCAGCCCGAGTCGTTGCAGCATCATCACCGGCCGCTACCCGCACAACACCGGCGCGCCCGAGTTGCACACCTCCCTGCCAGAGGGGCAACCGCTGTTTCCGAAGCTCCTCCGCGACACGGGCTACCACACTGTCCTCTCCGGCAAACACCACATGGGCAAGAACGCCGATCCCGCCTTCGTCAAGATCTCCAAGGGCAAGGGGCCGGGCAAGGAAGCCGACTGGGTGGAGTTGCTGCAAAAGCGACCGAAGGACAGACCCTTCTTCGCCTGGTATGCCTCGACCGACGCCCATCGTGACTGGGCCATCAACGACGAGGCCCCGAAATACAACCCCGCCGACGTCGTCATCCCGCCCTACCTCTACGACGGCGAGGCGACGCGCGAGGACCTGACCGGCTACTACCACGAGGTCAGCCGCTTCGATCACTTTGTCGGCGAGGTCGCCAAGGAGTTGCAGCGGCAGGGAGAATTGGAGAACACCGTGATCGTGGTCACCGCCGACAACGGCCGCCCCTTCCCTCGCTGCAAGACGCGGCTCTACGACAGCGGCATCAAGACGCCGTTCATCGTCCACTATCCCGCGCTGGTGAAGCCGGGCGTGACCGATTCCATGATCAGCGTCATCGACCTCTCAGCGACCATCCTGGAACTGGCCGGGGTGGACAAGGGCGGGCGCATCCAAGGCGTGAGCTTCGCGCCCGTGCTGCGCGATCCCAAGGCCGTCACCCGTAACGTCGCCTTTGCCGAGCATAACTGGCACGTCTACCAGAACCACGAGCGCATGGTCCGCTTCGGCAACTGGCTCTATATCCGGAACAACTTCAACGATCGGCAGAACCTCTGCGTCGAAGCCTATAAGGGCGGCGCCGGCGAGGACCTCTGGGCCATGCACGCCTCCGGCAACCTTGACGCGAACCAGTCCCGACTCTTCCTGAACCCCTGCCCCCAGGAGGAGCTCTACAACGTCCGCGAGGACCCCGAGCAGTTGAACGACCTGGCCGGCGATCCGAAGCGGATGAAGGATCTAAAGAAACTCCGCGCCCTCCTCGCCCAGTGGACAAAGCAGACCGGCGACACCATTCCCGAAAACCCCACGCCCGATCGCGACGCCCCGCCCACCAAGCCGCAACTGGACAAGAAGAAGTGGCGGCATCGCGAATTCCCCGGAACGTCAGCCAAAGCCGAGAAGATCAACCATCCCGGGCCGGTGATGGCTAAGTAGGCGGGAGTCCAGGGAGAGGCGACATTCCTGTCGCCTTGCCGGCACAGCAGGCACAAGGGCGCGCGTTCTGCTTAGCGGCAGCGCTTGCCCTGCTCCCTCGCTTGCCTGCCCCCTTCGGGGCCACGGCGACAGGAATGTCGCCGCTCCTTGTTTTGGGGAGCGATGTTTCGCCGATCAATTTCGTTGGCTCGTCAGGTCGATATTTGCGAACGTTTGCATCCACTTCATCATCGCGCTTGGTTCCAAGATCATGAAACGAATCCTCCCCGCCATCGCCTGTGTTTTCCTTGCCGCGGCAACCTCATTCGCCGCAGCCGAAAAACCCAACATCCTGTTCATCTTCGCCGACGACTGGGGTTGGGGGGATCTGGGCTGTCATGGCCATCCCTACGTCAAGACGCCGAACATCGATCGCCTGGCGCGCGAAGGGACGGACTTTCATCGCTTCACGGTCGCGAGCGGGGTTTGTTCGCCCAGTCGCACCGCCGTGATGACCGGGCATTTCCCGGCGCGCTACAACATCGACGGCCACTTCGCCTGGGTCCCCAGCAACGCCAAGCGCAACATGCCCGACTGGCTCGACACCAAGGCGCCAACCCTGCCCAGGTTCCTGAGGACCGCCGGCTACGCCACCGCGCACTTCGGCAAGTGGCATCTGGCGAACAACATGATCCCGGACTCGCCGCTTCCCAGCGAATACGGCTACGACGAATATGGGGCCTTCAACTGCGCCGGGGAGCAGATGCCCGTCCACGAGGACGCCATGCACGCCATCCGCTTCATCGAGAAGAGCCGGGGAGCGGGCAAGCCCTTCTTCATCAACCTCTGGCTGCACGAACCGCACACGCCTTTCCACACCGTGCCCAAGTATCGCTGGCGCTTTCGTCAACTTGAAGACGAGACGGACAACATCTACGCCTCCGTCCTCTCGCACGCGGACGACCGGATCGGACAGGTCCTCGACGCGCTCGACCGGTTGGAACTGGCCGACAACACCCTGGTCGTCTTCAGCTCGGACAACGGACCTGCCCGCGCCGCGCGCCCGACCGAATTGGATCTCATGTATGACTCGGCGACGGGCGCGGGCTTCAACATCGCCGCGTCCAAGGGAATCACCGGCGGGCGCAAGGGTTACAAGTCATCGTTGCTGGAGGGCGGCATCGGCGTGCCGTTCATCGCTCGCTGGCCCGGAAAGATCGCGGCTGGTCGGGTGGACAAGACCGCCTGCCTCTCGGCGGTGGATCTGCTGCCCACCTTCTGCGAGATCGCCGGGGCAAAGCTGCCGTCTTCCTACCGACCCGACGGCGTGAGTCAGGTCGCCGCGCTGATGGGCAAAGGAAAGGCGCGTCGGGAGAAGCCGCTGTTCTGGAAACTCCCTTCCCCCTGGCCGGCCCAACAAGCCAAGCCCGATCACTGGGTCTCCTTCGCCGTGGTCCACGACCAATGGAAACTCGCCGTCAACCGCGACGCGAAATACGTCGAGCTCTACGACCTCGTCGCCGACCCCTTCGAGAAGCGGGACCTGAAGGCGGCGAATCCGAAGGTGGTGAAACGGTTGTTGCGGGAACTGGAGGACTGGCAGGCAACCCTTCCGGCGAAGCCCTCGGGCAACGTGTTTTCAGCGGAGCGGAAGACGATGAAGGGCGGACGGTAGGCGCAATCAAGGAGCGGCGACATTCCTGTCGCCGTGGCCCTGAAGGGGCCAGGGAAGGCGTTGGATGCAACTCGCGTCAGGGGACTGTCAAACGCGCTTCGCCATACCCGAGGTTTTGTGCCGGCCGCGCCGGCAGGGCGACAGGAATGTCGCCACTCCTTGGGCTGTCGCTCAAGGCCGGACCAGGCGGAAGTAACGGCTGCCGGTCATCGGGGTGACGGTGACGTTCTCCCGGTCGCCAACGACGGTTGCCGGACGCGTGGAATCAATCCAGTTGGAGGGATCGAGATCCGGACTTTCCTGGAGCTTCCATCCGGCGAATCCCAAGGACCATGAAAGGACAAACGAATCCGCCGCCGGAGCGAAGGGCAGCAGTGTCGGGACCGCGATAAAATTGGCCGTAAGGGAGCGGTTGACCAGGTTGTCGAAGCTGTAGTTGGCGGACTGGCTCACCACGGCACCATTTTCACTCCAGTTAAGGAAAGCGAAGCCCTTTGCCGGCGCGGCGGAGACCGTCGTCAAGACCCCGTTGTTGTAGACGCCGTCACCCGAGGTGGAACCGCCGTCGATCAGCCAGTGGTAAACGATGTTCGCCGCAGGGACACGATAGCCGACCCCGAAGTGCTCCCCTCCGAAGTTCAGGGAAGGATCGGTGAAACGGTGGCCGTTCGTCGGATCGATGGGCCCCGAGGGGATGGCCGTGTAGGCGGACCAGGACTTGTCCGCGTTCTTGGCGCTCTCGTAGCGGATACGGACTTTGGGATGAACCGGATCCGTATTGTCCTCGGTGATCTTGGGCGTCCCGTAGTGGTTCCAGTTGTAGGTGCGGGTGATGTCACGGCTGTGGATGTCCTCGATTTCGATCTCGAAGCCGTGGCAGATCTCGCCGGTGTGGTTGACCACGTCGAAATTGTTGATCGAACCCCAGGCCGTGCTTGCGCGCGCAGAGGGCGGCCCGACGGCGTTCAACGCCAGCAGAATGGTCGTGGTCGCGACCAAGCAAACTCGCGAGGCGCAGAGAGGTCGATTGCGTACAGAACTGTCCGACGATGTGAAGCGTTTCACGGCGTGATCCTGCATTCAGATCATGAATCCGGAGTGAACCTCAGGTGAATTTCCGTTCATCCGAACCGGCGCTTCGCTCGGACCCGATGGAGCGGCGGGAACAGACGTAATGACGTCCTATAAATGCATTTCCCGGATCATCTCCCCACCCCCGCGTCACGCATCCATTCCCGCAGGCGCGTTTCCAGGCTCTGCTGCATGGCCCGCGCCTCCGGATGGCCGTGGAGATTGGAGAGTTCGCCGGGGTCGCGCTTCAGATCGAACAACTCATGCCGGCGCCCGGCGTCGAGCGGACGGCCGTGTTCGTCCTCGTGCAGCACGAGTTTCCAGTCGTCCGTGCGGATCATGCGCAAGTGCGGCTTCTCGCCGTTGTCGCCGAGGTAGATCATGTCGTAGGTGTCGAACCAGGCGTCGCGGCGGGCGGCGGCGGAATCGCCCTCGAGCAGCGGCAGGAAACTCCGGCCATCGATGGCGGAAGAAACTCTCGCGCCGGCGATCGCCGCCAGGGTGGGCAGGACGTCGATCGTCGACACCAACGCGTCGCTGGCGGTTCCCGGCTTCACGACGCCGGGCCACCGCACGACGAAGGGAACGAGCACGGACTCCTCGAACATGTTCGCCCGGGTGCCCCGGTCGCGGCTGATGCGTCCGCGTTCATTGACGTGCAGGTTTCGCGCATTGCCTTTGCCCAGCAGGTTGTGCTGGCCGACCATGAACCCGTTGTCGCCGATGAAGATCACGACGGTGTCCTGTTCCAGGCCGAGGCCGTCGAGGGCTTCGAACACCCGGCCCATGTTCCGGTCGGCGCAGGTGATGTTCGCGTAGTAAAGGCGCGTCAGTTCCTCGAGTTTCTCTTTCGTCATGGAGCTGCCGGCGGGCGGATCGGGAACCGTCACGGGGCGGTCGCGATAGCGCGCGTAATCCTGTTCGGGAACCGGCAGCCACGCCAGGTGGGGACGGTAGAAACTGAGAAACAGGAAGAACGGGCGCTCCTGGTTGGAGCGGATGAAGTCGATCGCGCGGTCGGCCAGGATGGTCGTGCAATCGGACACGACTTCCGCCGACTTGCCGAAGCGCGCCCGCTCCTCGCCATCGACCAGGTAGGGGATCTTCCCGGTATTCGGGTAGTCCTTGCCGGGCGGCACATACCGATACCCCTCGGCGACATCGAATCCGTAACGCGTGGGGTAATACTTCTCGCCGTAGCCCAGGTGCCACTTGCCGACCAGTCCGGTCGCGTAGCCGACGTTTTTCAGCGCGGAGGCGACGGTCGGCGTTCCGGCGGGGAGACCGTTGCCGGCGTGCACGGGATTGCCGTAGGGGATGTAGTCGGGGATGCCGAGACGATGGCTGTATTGCCCGGTCAGCAGCATGGCCCGCGACGGCGAGCAGACCGGCTTGGTGAATCCCCGCGTGAAGCGCATCCCCGCGGCGGCGAGGCGGTCCATGTTCGGCGTGTGGACCTCCTTGTTGCCGTAGGCTCCCATCGCCCATTGGGCGTGATCATCGGTATAGATCAGCAGCGCGTTCGGCTTTCTGGCGGCATGGGTTGCGAGGGCGCCGGTCAACAGGAGGATGAGCGTGGGGAGGAAGGACGGTTTCATCGGGGCGTCGAGGTTTGCAGCTGTTTCAGGCCCGTCGCGATTTCGGGGGCCTTCATGAAGGTCCGCCAGCACAGGCCGGAGCGATGGTTTTCGATCATCGGCGCGATCGGTCCCACGTCGATGCCGAGGTAGCCGGGAGCGACCCAGTCGCGGGTGAGATTGAACGCGTCCCGAAAACCGTAGGGGCCCCAGAGCTTTTCACGGTGATTTCGCTGCAGTTCCCGCAGGCAGGCGATGCTCTGTTTGGGCGCATAGGGGAGCGAGGACAACGCAGCGGTCGGCGCGAGCGTGCCGTTGTCCCTGGGGCCGGGGGCAAAAGCGGCATACCCGTCCGGTCCGAGGCTGGCGGTAAGCCCCCACAGGGCATCGTATCCCTTGAAGTCGCGGCTCCGGGACCGAGCATATCTCACCTGCACCCGGCAAAGATCGCGAAAATGCTCGAAGTAGGTCCTGCCGTCGTGGGATAGGACGCGCGGATCAAGACCCAGGTAGGAGTAATGGGTCCAGAACAAGGGCGGACCAACGCCCCGCCCCAGAGAAAGGGGGATGCCGAACTGCTCGCGCTTCCGCCCGAAACCCGGGTTGTGCCAGCCTTCCCAGTAATACTCCGGCTCGACCGCATGCGTGGGCGACGACAGCGCCAGCAGGTAGACGATGTGGCATTCGTTGAAGCCCCGGATTGGCAGGTTCTTCTTCCACTGATGATTCGGAGACCAATGCCAGAGGAGGCAGGGGCCGCGATCCGTCCGCCGGGCGAACCAATCCCATTCAATTTCCCGCCAAAGCCGGTCGGCCAGGTCGCGAAGCCGCATTTCGGCGGGGCCGATCCCGTCGAAATACTCCCTCAGCGCCAGCAGTCCCTGGGCAAGATAGGCGGTCTCAACCAGATCCGCCCCGTCATCGTATTTGCTGAAGGGGATGGTCTTGCCGGTGGTTCCGTTGATCCAGTGCGGGAAGGCTCCATGGAAACGCTCGGCTTCTTCGGTCAGGAACACCAGCGTGGCCCGCAGGCGCTCGACAGCCTCCGCCCTCGGCACAAAGCCTCGCTCGACGCCCACGATCAGATTGAAGAACCCCATGCCGGTGGCGCCGATGGCGCAGAGGTCGGGATTGCGGTTCGAGCCTTCGCGCGCCAACCCTGAAACCGGATGGCCAAAATCCCAGAAGTAGCGAACCCCCGCTTGTTGGACCTCGGTCAGCGCCGCCTCGACCTCGGCGGCAGGCGAAGGGACGGATCCCGCCCCTCGGGCGCCAACCAACGCGAACGCCAGCACGAGGAACCATTTGACCATGGCGCGACAATACGACCCTCAAGGGTTTGCGCAACCGGCATTCAACGACCCGGTCAAGGAGCGGCGACATTCTTGTCGTCGTGGCCCAGAAGGGGCCAGAAAGGCGTTCGGCGTGCGGACGGCTGCAGCAAACCCGAAGATCTCACGGAGCAACCGAACACTCTTGTGCCCGCTGCGTCGGCAGGGCGAAAAGAATGTCGCCCCCCCTCGGTCCCACCCCGCCCTTTCCATTCCACGGCTTTGCCAACAGAAGGCTAAAAACCGAAACCAGCGCTTCGAATTTCAGATTCCCTCTAGCGTTGTCGCGGAACAGGCCGACTCTTTCTCGGCGAACTCAGGCAGATGCGGAATCCGTCGCGGGAATCGGAATAGGAGACGCTCGCGATGCCAAGCCGCACGGCACAACGCGCATTGCCGGGGACATCGAAGTAGTTCCCGCCGCGGCACACGGGGCGGGAAACGGACAACGTCTCCTTGTCCAGGTAGTGAACCTCCTCATGCCCGCCCGTCGGGTCAAAATGGTCGATGACAAACTCCCACACACCTCCGCACATGTCCGCTAGACCGAAGCCGTTGCGGCCCCGTTCACCGTAATGATCCACAGGCGAGAGGAAGGCAAAGCCGTCGCTCCAAGGGGCGTTGGCCAGGGGCCAGACCGTGTCGCGTCCGGGCAGGAAATCCACCGCGGAGATGTTGAGCCGGCCCTTCCCCTCCATGAAATCATCGCCCCACCAGAAGTAATGGCTTCCCTTGCTGCCGCCGCGGCAGGCGTAGGCCCATTCCGCCTCGGTCGGCAGGCGGATCTCCATGCCGTCAGGAAACCGACTCGCCTTCCGCGCCCTTTGGTCCAGCCAGCGGCAAAACGCCAGCATGTCCTGGTAGCTGATACAGACCACCGGGAGGTCGTCCGTCAACGGAATCCCGAAACCCGGATCGCGCCAACTTTTGCCCGGAACGGACTTCCACGGATGCTTGATTCCGGAGGCGTGATAGTAGCGGTCCCACGTGTGATCGAAGACCTGGGTCATCCCGCCCGGCTTCTCCGCGTCGGTGACATACCCCGTCTCCTCCACAAACCGCCGAAATTGTCCCCGCGTCACCTCGGTGCGCCCCATCCAGAATCCCTGGCCGACGCGCATGGGCCGCGGCTCGCCCTCGTACTCTTCGCGCACCGTGCCCGCCTGCGCGCCTCCCTCGATGCCCGTCGCCCACTGCTTCTCCGCCGCCGTGCTCCCCATGGTGAATGCGCCGGGCGGAATGTAGACGACCTCCAACCTGGCGTCCTTGCCGAGATCGAATTGCCGGGCATCTCCCTTGGCCGGTTCGGCGGCGTCGGTGATTAGCGGAGAGAAAAACGCGGCGAATAACAACAGCAATCCGCCGCGACGCAGAGTGGAAGGTCTGGAAGCCATGGGAGGCAGATTACGAATCGCCGCCCGCCGGGCAAGACCGGTTTGGCATCCACCTCGCGGCGGGTGGGTCGTAGCTGCCTTCGCAAGAAGGTGCACAGCCGTCCTTCCTCGAGCCCGATCCACGCTCTCGCGAGCGCGGCTACGGGAACGTCGAACTTGTATTGATGGTGGGACGAACTGTCCTCGGTGAGCCAGCGTGAGCAGCCCCCCCCGCGCGGCTCACTGAGGACAGTTCGCCCCGCCTAGATTTCAACTCAGCATTCCTGCGTTCACTGCAATCACATTCCAAGCTTGGCTCGCGCCCGCCGCTCCCCTATTCCCTTGGCATGGTCCAAAGGCCCCTGCTCCTACTTCTCGCCCTGTCCTCCATTACCTTTGGAACGCTCCCGAATGGCGCGGCCGCCGCCACGCTGATTCCCAACGAAGATCGCACGGCGTTCACCTTCGAAACCAAGCGCATGTCCGGGACCATCACCGTGCCGGGCCGCTACCACGGCGTCACCCGACTGGTCGACAAGAAGACGGGACGACAGTTGATCGACTCGCGTTACTCGGCGCTCAATCTCTACAAGCTCATGTCCGGCTCCGGAGTCATGGGCGAACCGCGCAAGATGGAACGGACCTCCCGCTTCGACAACAACTGGGTCGAGATCGTGTGGCCGCCGACCAAGGAACACAGCGGAACCGTGACCGCGCGCTACGAGGTGAAGCGCGACGACGCCATCGACCTCACGATCACTGTCCAGACCGCCGCCGCCTACACGGACTACGAGGTTTTCCTGCCGAGCTACTTTGACAAGTCGATGCGGGCGCACCTTCATTTGAAACAACGCGGCAAGCAACCGCCGGAGTTGGTCATGCCGGAATACAACCCCGCCTTCGCGACAACGCTGCCCTTGTTCCCGCGCGATTCCCGCGGGGCCCAGATCCCGCTCGACGGCCGTTGGGACGGAATCATTGATTTCTCCCCGATGCGCCGATACGCCCATTGCTTCGCGTTCATGGCAACTCCCGACAACCGCGCCGCCGCCGTCCTGATGGCCGCGCCCCGCGACTGCTTCGGCATCAGCGTCCGCTACCACGCCGACGAGGACGCGAAACGCCTGACCAGCTACAGCGCCTTTGACCTTGGCCTGATCGGACAGGATCTGAAACCGGACGAAACCCGGACCGTTCACGCCCGCCTCACGTTGACGGATCTGGACAAGGATTTCTCCCAACCATTGAAACTCTACGAGGCATTCCTCAAGGAACAGGAGAGCAAGCCATGAACAAACCCACCGAAACCCGGATCAACAGGCGCCGCTTCATCCGCGCGTCCGGCGGCGCGGCCCTCGCAGGCGGTCTGACCGCGCCGGCCATCCTCGCCCAACCCGCAAACACGCAAACGCTGAAGGTGGGATTGATCGGCTGCGGCGGACGCGGAACCGGCGCGGCCCACAACGCACTGCTGGCCGACGAAAACGTCGTGATTTCCGCCATGGGCGACGCCTTCGGCGAACAGATCGATTCCAGCCTGGAGCAATTGCGGAACAAGGTCCCGAATCGCGTAAAGGTGGACGCCAAGCATCGTTTCACCGGGCTCGACGCCCATCTCCGCGTGGCGGACTCGGATGTGGACATCGTCATCCTGGCCACGCCGCCCGCCTTTCGCCCGCAACACCTGAAGGCCGCGGTTGCAACCGGCAAGCACGCCTTCGTCGAGATCACGGCGGCGATCGACGCGCCTGGCGTCCGGTCCGTCCTCGCTTCCGCCGAGCAGGCCCGACACAAGGGACTGGCGATCGTCTCGGGCTTCTGCTGGCGCTACGACCCCGCGCTGCAGGCGGCGCGGGAGCAGATCCGCAACGGCGCCATCGGCGACATCCGTTCCCTCTACGCCACCTATCTTCGCCCCAACCTCGGCCCGAAATACAAGGGCGCGCGCCAACCGACGATGAGCGAGGTCGAGTGGCAGATCCGCGACTGGTATCACCACCTCTGGCTTTCCGGCGACCTGACCATCGTGCTGTCCGGCGGTCACAGCGTGGACAAGATGTCCTGGTGGATGAACGACGAAATGCCGGTCAACGCCGTCGCCATCGGCAGCCAGATCAACCCGCGCTGGGGCAACACCTTCGACAACGCCTTCGTGACCTACGAATACGCCAACGGCATCCGCGGCTACCTCGCCTGCCGATCCATCGGCGGTTGCTACGACGAAAACGGCGACGAGGTGGTCGGCACGAAGGGCATCTTCCGCTTCCAGCATCGCCGCCCCGTCATCACCGGCGAAACCAACTGGCGCTACTCCGGCCCCAAGAAGAGCATGTATCAGGTCGAACACGACGCGCTGTTCGCCTCCATCCGCGAAGGTCGTCCGATCAACGACGGCGTCCGCATGGCGAAAACCACCCTCATGGCGGTGATGGGACGCATGGCCGCCTACACCGGCAAGAAGATCTCCTGGGACCAGGCGATGAATTCCACGGAAGCCCTGATGCCCGAGAACCTCGACTGGGACTCGAAGCTCCCCGAACGCAAGCTGGCCACGCCCGGCGTCACGAAGTTTGTCTGAGGGTTGGAATGAAGCGTCTGGCCGAAAGGGAATCGCCCTCACCCTTGGTCCCTCTCCCGGGGGGAGAGGGACCAAGGGTGAGGGCGAAGCAGCATGTCATATCAGCATGAGATGACGCCCACGCGTCTCTCTTGCCCTGGTTGTTAACCTCGCCAAATGCCAACAGAATCCACGAACCCATGAAATTCGCCCTCCCCCTCCTCCTCGCCGCGCTTTCAAATTCCTTCGCCGCCGACGGATTGATCGCGCACTGGAAACTCCAGTCCGACGGCAAGGACTCCTCTGGAGCCAACCGCCATGCCGTCGTTCACTACGTGTCTTTCGATGGGGCACAAGGAGCGGCCTTCGACGGCGTCCAATCCTGGCTGGAGGTTCCGGCCGCAAAGACGCCTCAACTCGGATCGAAGCCCTTCACGATCTCCGCGTGGATTCACACCGACGAGCGGGTGACTGACACGCTCGGCGACGTCATGAGCTGGTTCGATCCCAAGACGCGGAACGGGTTCAACCTCGGCCTGATGAACTACGCGGGCGTGACCTGCTCCCAATCGAACTGGCGCAACGTGTTCTTCGGGATCGACGCGGCGCAGGGAGGAAACCAATGGCTCGACTGCGGCCGGCCGGGCAACAGCCTGTTGGTCAATTCCCTGACAGTCTTCGACGGCGGGCTCTACTGCTCAACCTGGGAACCGGGAGCCGATGACCGCGGCCACGTCTACCGCTACGCCGGAGGAACGAATTGGATCGATTGCGGCGGGCCGGACGAGGCCAACTGCATCAAGGCCATGGCGGTCTACGACGGGCATCTCTATGTCGGCTCCGAACTCTACAGCGGCGGCGGCTCCTCCCTGCCGCTTTCGCCCAACACCCATCACGGCGGAACGGTCTACCGCTACGAGGGGGGGACAAACTGGACGAACTGCGGCAAGGTCGCCGACGTCCGCAGCATCAGCGGCCTCGCGGTCTACGACGGGAAACTCTACGCCGGCACCGGCACGACCGGAGCCTGGCGCGACCGGCCGCGGACGCGCGGCATGTATCGCTTCGACGGCATCGGGAAGTGGACGGACTGCGGCTGCCCTGACCTGCGCATCACCCACCTCGGCGTCCACAATGGCGGGCTCTACGGCCTGAGCTACGACGACGGCGGCTTCTTCCGTTATCTCGGCGGCAGGGACTGGGAGGCCCTCGGCCCCGTTCCGGACACCACCCAGGTCTATTCCATGATGACCTACGAGGGATCGCTCCACGTCGGGACCTGGCCGACAGCCTCGGTGTTCCGTCATGAGGGTGGAAAGAACTGGTCGAACACCGGCCGCCTCGGCGAGGAGAAGGAGGTGATGGCGGTGTCGGTCTACAACGGCAAGTTCTACGCCGGCACCCTGCCCTTCGCGAACGTCTATCGCTTTGACAGCCGAAACAACTGGACCGACACCGGCCGCCTCGACACCACGCCCGATGTTCGCTACCGCCGCGCCTGGTCGATGGCGGTATTCGACGGACGACTTTTCTGCGGCGTCCTGCCATCCGGCCGCGTGCATTCGCTGGAGGCGGGGAAGGCGGTCACCTTCGACAAGCAATTGAGGCCCGGTTGGCGTCACCTCGCAGCCGTCCGCGAGCGAGGTCGGTTGCGCCTCTACGTGGACGGGGAGCAAGTCGCCGAAACCGCCGCGTTCGACGGCCGGGCCTACGACCTCAAGCCCGGCCAACCGCTCAAGATCGGCTTCGGCCAGCACGACCATTTCAACGGGCGCATGAAGGACGTCCGCATCTACGACCGTGCGTTGGGAGCCGGGGAGGTGGGGCGGCTGGTTTCCGTGGGGAAGAAATGAAGATCGATCACTTACGGTAAACCCCGATCCTTCCGCCCTTTCAGGGCGTTAAAGTGGGACCTTTCGGCGAAAGTTCCCTACCGGTTTGCGGTAGGGATGCCTCGCCGCAGGCGTCCCACTTCAAAGCCCTCCAAGGGCGACAAGAAACCCCGGTGACACACCCCTCATTCCCGCTCGGGCGGGACGGCGCCGTAGGACCAGGGGCCGGTGAACTTGGGGGCGGCGGGCGGCTGGGGCGGTTCGCCCGGGGTCAGCGACTTCGCCAGCGCGATGCCGGCGTCGCGCATGCGGGCGCCACCGTCGGGCACGAGGTTGCTGTAGCTGGTCAGGCGCGTCTCGTAGCCGCCGCCGTGCGGACCAAGCGCCTCCTCGGTGGGAACGTAACCCACCAGCATGTTCGCCAGGCTGACGGGCCAGGTGAAGGTGAAGGGGCTCTCCTTCTTCTGGTCGAGGCCGAACTGGCAGAAATACTCCGCCGGCGTCGTCAGGAACACCGCCGGCCCGACCTGGATCGCCTGCACCTCGACCTTCCGCACCGGCTCCTTCGCGATGAGCGCGTCCAGCAGCAGCGTCTCCTTGGCGAAGATCCAGTCAGTGACATTGTCCGTGGACTTGCGCGGCCGGCCGGCCAGTTCCTTCGCAGCGGCCAGGCGCGCGGGACTCGGCTTGCGGCGCGGGATGTCCAGCGTCTTCACCTTGAAATCCACCCGCGCCTCCGTCCCGCGGACCTGCATCTTGAGCAGGACGCGCGCAGCCTCGGCTCCAACGCTGCCGCCCACCTTGATCGCCGCCTCGCCGCCGGTCTGGCGGATCGGCGAACGGTTGTCGACCTGGGTGATGTCGCCGGACGCGCCGTTCAGAAAACAGACCACGATGTCCTTGCCCACCACGCCGCGAACGGCCTTTTCGAGATAGTGGATGTAATTCGCCGAGATCCCGGCGGGGCTGGTGGTCGCGTGGCAGGCCCAGTTCACGACGCAGCCCAGCAGGTCCTTCCCGTCCGCGCTCCACACGCCGATCACGCCGACCTCTGGATCGATGGGCCCAGCGGGCTCGAGCATGTCCGGATTTCCGTAACGCGGATGCGTGTAGACCATGCCGTTCTTCATGTGGAAGCGACGGTTGAACTGCACGTCGCCCTCCTCGCCCCGGCCAAAGCCGATCTGCGCGGCCTGCCGCTTCTCAAACGCTTCGACCACCGCGTCGATGATTCCCTGCTCCATCTGCTTCAGGTATTCAGGATCGGCGGTGGAGGACTGCTTGTAGGCCAATTCCTGGATCCACTCGCTCGCGTGGTCGAACTCGCCCGGCAGGATCATGCCGACCGGCCCCGAACTGTGGCTGTGCGACGCGCCGATCAGGATTGCCTCGGGTCGGATGGAGGTCATCGCCGCGATGGCCGAGCGCACGCGGTCCACGCTGGGCTTGCGGATGAAAAGCGCGTCGAGCCCGACCAACGCCACCGCCTTCTGCCCGTCATCGAACACCGCAACCCGTGTCTTGCAGGGGTCGTGGAAGATCCGGTGGAAAACCTTGCCGTAGCCGCCGGGCCGCTCCATGCCGATCTTCGGCGTGATGTCGCGCTCGGCGAAACCCGCCTTGAGCGGAGCGCCCTGCGCCACGGTTGCGAGGACGATCAACGTTGTGAGAGAGAGGATTCGCTTCATGGTCGCGATCCTGACACGGAAGCGGAGACCGGGGAAAGCGGGAATCAGGGCGGAAGCGGAGGGCCTGCCCAAGGAGCGGCGACAAGAATGTCGCCGCTCCTTGTTTGAAGCCCCGCCGCTCCGGCTGAAAGCGGAAGTTCAAATCGTACACAGAATGTCCCACACTCCGGCCATGCGACACCGCGAACAACCAACCCCACAGGCTCACCCATGAAACGATTCCTCCTTCTCTCGTTCATTCTTCTGACCATCGCATCGTCGGCGGCGGCCGCTCCACCGAACCGGCTCACCATCGAAGTCACCGAGCCCAGCGGCGCGCAGCGCGGACGCGCGCCCGTTCATATGACGCTCCGGCTGCCTGAACGTGTGCCGACCACGACGGGATTCCGACTGTTGCACGAGGGAACAACCCTTCCGGCACAATTCCGACCGATCGGCGAAGAAGCAACGGCCGACTCCTGGTGGTTGGATTTCTTCACCCCGATCCGACCGAGCGAGACGCGGCGCTTTTCCATCGAATACGGCCCCGCCGTGAAACCGGGACCGGAACAGAAGAACGGCCACCAACTGTTGCGCAAAGAAGACGCCTTCGTGGTGTCGCACGCGCCGCACATCGACTGGATCGTGCCCCGGGACTTTGCCGGGTTCCTTCGCTCCGTGCGTTTCGCGCCGAACGAGCATCTGCGCCCCGACTCGCCCGGCTTCGCGCTCCGGGATGTCGATGGAAACACTCATCCGCTGGGAGGTTCTGGCGTCCGGGCGGAGGTCCTGCGTGAAGGACGGGCCACCGTCGCGCTCCGGTTCCACAAACGGGAAAGCTCCCAAGCCCTGCGCGGCGTCAGTTGGACGGCGGATCTTGTGTTCCCCGGCGGGCTCAGCTGGGTGGAAGTCCGGCTTGCCATCGAGGATCCGCGGAAGCGCGTCGCCGCCATCTATCTTCAGCTCGACCTCCTGCTCGATCCAGCCACACGCAAGGAACGGACCCTGGTGGAACTCGGCGCGGACCGCACCGTCTATCGAGCGTTGGTTGGCGACGACCGGATTGCGCTGACCACTGACCCTGAAAACTCCATCCCCTGGCGGATCGACCGGAACCTGCGCGGCAAGTGGGAACCCTTCGTCCTGGCCGCCCCAAACGCCGCCCCGCCTGAAGGCTGGACCCATGTCATGGACCGCAAACGCTGCCTGTCCCTCGCCTTTGAAGATTTTGGCCGCGAGGCCCGGCAACAACTCGAGATCCACGCCGACGGGACGGTGAAAGCCTCGAAGACCTTTCAGGAAGGCGGCTCCAGGAATCTGCGGGCCTGGCTGCACTTCGTGCAGTTCCCGCCGCAACAATCCGCCAACACCGATCCGCACATGATGCAGAATCCCCTCGTCGCGCGGCAGTTGTCCGGAGGCGCCGGGCGGGGCTGACGGGACAGGATTTGCGGCCGCGACTTCGAACCAACGTAGGTAGGGGCGTCTCGCCGCAGGCGCCCCACTTCAAACCCTTGGTCGCACAACTTCGGCCATGACAATTCTCAAACCCGATCTGATGGCTGCGATGCCTTCAGCATGATCGAACTGTGATTCCGCAACACCCCGCCCTACCTCGGGATCACCGGCAGCACGACGTGCGAGGGACGGTCGGCGTCGTGGAAGATTGTCTGCTTCGCCTTATTGAACGACTTCACCAGTCCGATGTTGTCCTCCGCCGAGTTGGGGTTCCTCAGGTAATACGGATAATAGCTGCTTGAGATCTCGATCCGGATCTTGTGCCCGCGCTGGAACAGGTTGCCGGTCGGTCGCCAGAAATCGATGCGGTATTCGTAGGCCCGGCCTGGTTCGAGGCGACTGAGCCGGTCAGGATTGAAAACCCCGTCCTTGTCCGGATCCCGGTGGCGGGCGCGGGTGACGCCTTCCGCCAGGAACATCGCCTTCCCGTCTGGATGCACATCCGACAGGCGGATCATCCAGTCGGTGTCGTGCGCGCCAGTGGCGGCGTGGAGCACGGCCTGGATCGGCCCGATCAGCTCGACATCCCGCTCCAGCGGCGGCGTATCGTAGACCAGCACGTCCGTTCGGCTGGCGGCCGGCGCAATGTCACGCGGCCCGTCGATGTGACCGTTGCCGTAGGGCGGCGAAGGCGTGGGATTCTCCGGATCGTAGGTGTAGCGGTCCGGCGATTCATCTCCGGGGGCCTGCAGCGAGAGCGAACCGTCGCCGGAGGTTGAATTTGCCCCGCCCCCGCTGCGCAGGTAGTAGCGGGTGAACTTTGTGCCCGGGATGGGCCAGTCCTGAAACGCGCGCCATTCGTTCCGGCCCATCACGAAGACATGCACCGCCGGATCATCCATGACGCCGTTGCCGACGCCCTTGAGGTGGCGGGCGAACCACTTGAGCACGTAGCCGTCCCAGTCGATGATCGCCTGCGGACCGAAGTCGACGCCGGCGGCGACGCGATGCCGGTTGACGATGTGCTGCCACGGGCCGATGACCAATCGCGGCCGCCGCGCCTCGGGCGTGGCGGCGTGTTCTTTCACCCCGAGGTAATTCCTCGGCGAACCGGGAAAGTTGGCGTCAAACCAGCCGGTGATCGCGAGTGACGGAACCCGGACGCGCGCGTAGTCCCCGGGCGTCTGGTAGGCAATGCCGCGCCAGTAATCGCCGGCGGCCGTGTTCTGCAGGATCCACTTCCTCCACCACTCGTTGGGCAGGTAGTTGCGCGTCTTGTCGAAATCGATGTAGGGCAGCCGGCTGTAGGCCTCCTCACGATTGACGGCAAAACCGCCATAGCCGCCCGGTCCGGCGCGATGGGGTTTCCGTCCGGACATCGTGCCGGCCCAGTCCACCATCCAGCAGACCAGAATCCCGTTCTGGTAGGGACAGTTGAGGAGATGATCCGGCGGCGCAACCTCGGGCACGATCGCCTTGAGGGAGGGCGGCGCCTGCGTGGCCGTCCACCACTGGGTCCACCCCATGTAGGACAAGCCGTACATGCCCACCTTGCCCGTGCACCATTCCTGTCGGGCGATCCACTCCACCAGGTCGTATCCGTCCTCCTTGTGTTTCGGCGAGAAGGGGTCCCATTCCCCGCCCGATTCAAACCGCCCGCGCGCGTCGGCGTTCACCACGACGTATCCCCTTGCCGCAAAATGTTTCGCGCGCGCCGCGCCGCCGCCCTTGCCGTAAGGCGTGAACTGCAGAACGGCGGGAAACTTCCCCTCCTCCTTCGGCCGGAAGATGTCGATCCTGAGCTCGACGCCGTCGCGCATCGGCGCCTTCGCGTCCGCTTCGGACACAACCTCGAACCTGGCCGGGGCCGGCGCGCCCGGATCAGGAGCCTGCCCCAAGGCAGTGAAGGACGCCGACAAGCCGACGATCAGGAGGAGGAAGGAGAGACGTTTCATGGTCGCGATCCTGACACGGAAGTGGAGAGCGGGGAAAGGCGGGAATCGGACGTTCAACGAGCTTCAAACCGGATCAGCGCGTAGCGGAACGCGCCCGTTCTCGCCGCCGCTTCCATGGCAAGGCTGATGACGTCGTTCAGGCGCTTCTCGGCAATGGAGATCTCGAAGCCGCGCATCAACCGTCGCAAAAAGCGGTAGTTGGGCAGCGTGTTTCCAGTGACATCGACCGTGGCTCCGACGGCCAATCCGGCCGGTTCGGCGAACCGGGAGAAGTCGTCGATCGTCCGTGTGCAGTTCAAACGTCCGTACAACCTGCTGAAGAGCGGACCGAACGCGAAATCGACAAGCTCCGCGCAGGGCTGGGCCGCTTCCGTGACGACATGATCCGCGACGACCAACCTCCCGCCCGGCTTCAACGTCCGACCGGCCTCCCGAAAGAACGCGCTGGCATCATCCAGGTGGCAGAGCAGTTCGGAGGCGACGATGACATCGATCGATCGGTCCACGAGGGGAAGGCGCAGGGCGTCGGCATTCAGGAATACTGTTCCGGGGATTGCCGAGGAGTCGCGCGTTTGCGAGGCGCGCCCGATCTGCCGAATATCGTGATTGAGTCCGATGGCGCGGACACCGGGGCGCTCCCGCCTCAGTTGCCGGACCAGGCCGCCAAACCCGCAGCCGGCATCCAAAACAAGATCTCCGTCCTCAATCTCGGCGAGTTCGAGGATGCGCGCATTCATCGCCTCGGCGGCGTCAGCAAATGCCCAAGGATCCTCGACGAGCGCTTCGGGTTTTTCATGAAAGCCCCAGTGAAGGTGTTGCCCCAAGGCTCGTTGGACATCGTCAGATCCACGCGACAGTTCCGCCAGGAATCGGTCAACATAACGGAGGCCGGAGTTTGGGCGGCGTTCGTTCACTGTCGATATGACGCGCAGTGAAACGGGGGACGCGCTGCAAAGCGGCGCGCGGCGCCGCAGTCCAAAACGCTGCCTCGTTGTCCGATGCGCTTGCCCATTCGAGTCGCCAGGTATCGGAAAAGAGGCCTCATGAATTCAATCCAGCAACCGGCGAAGGGCCTCCGCAATTCCCGCCGCGTGGGAATTCCCAGCGATGTACCCGCCCTCCATCTCGACGCGTTCCTTCACTTCCGGCACGGCATTGCTCGGGGCGGCGAGAAAGCCCGCAACTTCCGAGGTCAGCATGGGCAGATCGTTCAGGTGATCGCCGGCGGCGAAGATCCGGTCGGGCGGAACGTTCAGCAGTCCGGCAATCTCGCGCAGCGCCGTGCCCTTGGAGAATTCGATGTGGCTGAAACGGCTGTAGACGTCGTTGCGCACCCAGGTCAATTCCGGATGCGTCGCGCAGTATTCCTCCACCCGGACCTGGATGGCGTCCGATTCCGCGTTGCTCCGCGCCGTCACGCACAGGGGTGAGTAGACGTCCGAATACATATGGGTTCCGGGAAACGCGGCCTCGATCCAGGCCGCCAGTTCGCGCAAATCCGCCTCAATCCGCTGAAACAACTCGGCGTGCCTGGCGTCGCAGACCTCGTTCCAGACGGCGTGCCCGTTGAAGCGACCATTCTCCCGGATGTGAATCTCCCGCTCGATGAGCACCAGGTAGTCCGGTTCCACGGACAGGCCCGCGTGGTCGAGTGAGAACATGAGGCTGTCGAAGTCGCGACCGGTGTTGATGACCCACTTGACGCCGCGCGCCTGCAGCGAGGCGATCAACCCCTCGAACTCCGGCGCGACCGGCGGAATCTCAAACTCCTCGAAAATGGTCCCGTCAAAGTCGGTGGAGATCAGGTCGAAGGGCGGTTCCATGAGAGGCGTGTTTTGAAGGAAAGTGGAGGAGGAGGCAAGATGTGTTGCGAGGGAAGCCGGGGGTATCGGCGTGTGAGGGCGTCGGGGTGTAGGGTGTGAAGACGTAGGACAGTCCTTCCAGGCTGTCCATCCAGCTATTCGTCCTCGGTCTCAATCCCGTGGCCTACCATTCGAGGACGAGTCGGAGGACGAGGACGATAGCGCCGCGCAGTCACCCGTCACCCGTCACCCGTCACCAACCCAGCCTTTACGATTCCCGTCCTTTCACTACCTTCCCGTCTTTCAAATTCACGCCGCCATGCCGCTCCGAATCGACTCCCTCCCCAACCGCGCCACCAAGGGCGCGCTGCTTCGCTGGATCCTCGACACCGAGGAGGTCAAGAAGCAGCAAGTGGGGACCATCGAAGTCGGAACGGGACAGGCGTGGGTTGAAGTCCCGGAGGGCGTCGGTCCGCGCCTGGCGAAACGCCTGGACGGAACGCAGTTCAACGGCCGCGTCGCGCAGGTCTGGTTCGAATCCCGCGAGGCCGACAACGACAGCTCCGGCCACTTCGCCAGGCTTTCGCGCTGGCTCGACATGGAGCGCGCCGCCGAGGCCGCGCAGGCCGCGGAATGGCAGGCCGGCGACGGCGCCCGCGATTCCAGCACGACGCTCACCCACCTCGTCATACGCTCCGAGGACAGCGGGCTTGGAGGACACACCCTTGTCACCCTGGGGCGGCGCAACGCAAAGCAGGAACTTCCCGCCACGCAGTTGAGCGTCGGCTCCCCGATCCGTCTTGCTGAACAAGGGCCGAAGGCCGGCCCGCCCCAGCGCGGCGTCGTCGCGCGGCTGGGAAAGCTGGAGATTGAGGTTGCCGTCGGCAAGTCCCCGACGCCCGTATCCGAGGACCCTGCCTGGCGCATTGACGCGGCCGACGACGAGACCGCCATGCAGCGTTCACGGGCCGCGTTGTCCCGCGCCCGCAATGCGAACGGCGATCGGCTCGCCGAGCTGCGCGACGTCTGCCTCGGGCTGCGCGAACCGGAGTTTGGAGCTGTCTCCAAGCCGGAGTTTGAGGACCCGAACCTGAATGATTCCCAACGCGCCGCCGTCGCCTTCGCCTGCGCGGCCAAGGACATCGCCGTCATTCACGGCCCGCCCGGGACGGGCAAGACGAGGACGTTGGTGGAGCTGATCCGACAGGCCGTGAAGTTGGAACAGAAAGTCCTCGTCTGCGCGCCCAGCAACCTCGGCGTGGACAATCTCTTCGAACGACTGCTCGCCCGCGGAACCAAGGCGGTGCGCATCGGCCACATGGCGCGGGTGCTTCCCGAGCTGCAGGACCAATGCCTCGCCGCGCTCGTCCCGAAGCACCGTGATGTGAAGCGCATCAAGAAACTGCGCCTCGAAGCCGCCGAGCTGTTCCGCAAGTCGGACAAGCCCTCGCGCACGATGGACCGCGCTGAACGTTACGCCCTGCGCGACGAGGCCCGCGAACTCCAGGCCGAGGCGCGGGATCTGGAGTCCGACATCGCCCAGCAGATCCTCGACGAGACGGAGGTCGTCTGTGTCACCAACACCGGCATCGTCTCCGAACTCCTCGGCGCTCGCCGCTTCGACCTCGCGGTCATCGACGAGGCCTGCCAATGCAGCGAGCCTTCCTGCTGGATCCCTTTGCTGCGCGCCGACCGGCTGGTCCTCGCCGGGGACCACTGCCAGCTTCCGCCCACAGTCATTTCGCAGGACGCCGCGAAGGAGGGATTCGCCGTCAGCATGCAGGAACGGCTGGTCGCGCTTTATGGCGACCGCGTCTGCCGCCCCCTGCTCACCCAATACCGCATGCACGAGGACATCATGCGCTTCTCGTCCGACCAGTTTTACGACGGCCGACTCGAGGCCGACACGTCGGTCGCCGCCCATCTCCTGCGCGACCTGTCCGATGTCCGCGACGACGAACTCACGGACTGCGCCGTCCGTTTCATCGATACCTCGGGTTCAGGTTTCGAGGAGGAACGCGAAGCCGCTGGTTCCAGCCTGGCCAACCCCGAGGAGACCGCGCTCGCGCTCAAGAAGGCCCGTGACCTGATGACCCTCGGCGTTCCCGCCGCCGACATCGCCATCATCACGCCCTACACCGCGCAAGTGCGCAAGCTACGGGAACTGAACGCCGACGAGGCCATCGAGATCGGCAGTGTGGATGGTTTCCAGGGAAGGGAGAAGGAGGCGGTGATCATCTCGCTCGTCCGCTGCAACAACGACCACGAGATCGGCTTCCTGGGCGACACCCGCCGCATGAACGTCGCCCTCACCCGCGCCCGACGGAAGCTCATCGTCATTGGCGACAGCGCCACGATTTCAGACCACCCGTTCTACGCCGCGCTGCTGGAACACTTTGACCAGGTCGGCGCGTACCACGGGGTCTGGGACGAGGAGTAACCCCCTCACTCCAGCCCCAGCAGGTTCAGGCTGTCGCGGTGGATCATGGCGTCGATCTGCCCGAGGTCCAACCGCGGCAGGGCCGTCCCGGCCAGCATGTCGTTCAGGCCGCGCAGACCTTCGATCGAGGCGTTCACGTCGGTGAAAGGATAATCCGTGCCGAAGAGCAGCTTGTCCCAGACCCCATACTCCTGGACCAACATCAGGCTGTGGTAGAGCTGGAATGGACGGTAATGCAGGGCGCTGACGTCGGCGTAGACGTTCGGGTGCTTGCGGATCGTTGCGATGCAGTCGCCCTCGTAGGGATGCCCCAGATGCGCGAGCACAATCTTCACTTCCGGATACTTGAGCGCGACCGGCTCGATGAGCCTCGGCTGCGTGTGCTTCAACAGCGCCTGGCTGATGAAGGTCGTCCCCGTATGCAGCAGGACCGGCAGCCCGTTTGCCTGCGCGTATTCCCAGAGCGGATCCAGGCGTTCTTCGTCGGGGCTGAAACCGGCATACATCGGCAGCAGTTTGATGCCGCGCAGTCCAAGCTCCTGATGCCCCGCCTTGAGTTCCGCCTCCCAGCCCTCCCGGGTGGGATCGACCGACAGGAAGCCGATCAAATGCTCCGGGTCCTGCGCCACATAGTCGGCGACGTAACGGTCATCCACCCACATCCCGCTCAAACGCGCCTTGCCGCCAAAGACGACCGTGCGCAAATCGGTCAACGCGGCGTCGGGCGCCGACGCGCGGTAGGCGTCAAGCGTCACCGTGAGGTCGACCGGCTGTCCGGCCCGCGCGCGCTGCGCCTGCGCCAGAAAATCCTCCCCGAAATGCTCCGGGAACTTCCAGGTATGGCTGTGGATGTCGACAATCATGATGAGGCGGAGAATTGGGTTACGTCGTGGATCCGGGAGGAGAGGAAGGGAGAAAGCTCCAAATTCCACGAATGATCGCGCAACCAAGGAGCGGCGACATTCCTGTCGCCATGGCCCCGTAGGGGCCAGAAAAGCCGGGGAAAACACTGGAGCCCGCCTTCACACAAGGACCTGGACCGATCCGGGCGCTTCTGTGCCTGCTTCGCAGGCAGGACGACAGGAATGTCGCCCCTCCTTGAAATCACCGTCCTCACGCCACCGCCTCCAGCAAGCGTTCATAACACGCGTCCACCTTCGCCCCGGTTTCCTCATCGAGCCGAAACCCGACCGGGCCGCGCACGATCTCGTTGGTGAAGATGCCCTCGCGCACGAGCAGCCGCTTCTCGACCGCCAGGAAGGCGTCGAGGCTCTTTTGCAGCCCGACCAACTCCGCCAGGGGTTCATGAATCTTCGCGGCCCGCGCCACATCCCCCGACTCCAACGCGCGCCACAACGGAACCAGCGCCTTGATCAGATCCGCGCCGGGAATCGTTCCGGTCACACCGCGTTGGTAGGAATCCACCAGGGCGATCCCACCCGTGCCTTCAAACACCGACGCCTCGCCGCCGGTCGCTTCATGCAGCTCCGTAAGTCTCGGACCGATCGGTTCAGCCTCCGGCTTGTAGAGAACCCGCTCCGGGCCGAACTCCTTGAGCAGGCTCGCCTGCATTTCAATCGACATCGGCCGCCCCACATAGCCGCTGGCGTCCTGCACAATGACGGGAATCTCGATCGACCGGATCAACCGGCTGTAATAGCCGAACAACTCCTCCTCCTGCAGCGCGACCGCGACCGGCGGAATCGCCATCACCGCGTCAGCTCCGGCCTCCTGCGCGTGGCGCGCGTGCCGGACCGTCACCGCGGTGGATTCCGCGCCGACACTGATGACGCAGGTCCCCCGCCCTTCGGCCGCGTCGCAGGCGAACTTTGCCAATTCCTCCCGCTCCTCGCTGGAAAGCCGCAGGACCTCCGAGACCATCGCCAGCACGATCCCGTCCGCGCCCTCTTCGAACAACCAGTCGAGTTCGCGACCGAGCGTCTCAAAGTCGATCCGCTCGTCGTCGTGGTAGGGGGTCTGGAAAACAGGAAGAACCCCGCGGACGGGAGCCGCGGGGTTCGAATCATTCATAAGCCGGAGGAAGCAGAAGACCGGAGGGCTACTTGACCTTGACCCCGGCGCGCTTCATCTCGCCGATGGCTTCCGCCTCGGTCCTCGCATCCAGGGCCCGGCAGCCATTGAGCAGGACCGTGGTCGAGAAGCCTGCCTTCACGCAGTCCAACGCGGTGAACTTCACCGTATAGTCGGTGGCCAGGCCCACGAGATGCACTTCCTTGACCTTCTGCTCTTTCAGGTATTCCTCCAACCCGGTGGCCCGGCCGAAATTATTGTCGTAGAAGCCGCTGTAGCTGTCGATCCGTGGATTGACGCCCTTCTCAAAAACCTTCTCTATCCTGGAGGCCTCCAAGCCCTTGGCGTAGTCCGCGCCCGGCGTGTCCTGCACACAGTGATCCGGCCAGAGGACCTGCGACATCCCCTCCAACTCGACGCGATCTCCGGGAAACTTGCCCGGATGGGCCGAGACGAAGCTGCAGTGCTTGGGCGGATGCCAGTCCTTTGTCGCGACGACGCTCTTGTACTTCCCGATGATTTCGTTGATGAACGGCACCACCTCGTCGCCCTTCGGCACCGGCAGGGCGCCGCCCGGCACAAAGTCGTTTTGCACGTCCAGGATGATCAGGGTCGGTTTGCTGAAAAGTCCCATAACAAATGATCCAATTAAGCTGCTGTCGTATTTTGACTCGGGCGCAAGAAATAGGGTTTTCGGCGACCGGAGTCAAACCCGCGTAACGGCGCGGGAAAGCCGAATTGGAAGGGCTCAAGTCATGGCCCGATCCAGCCACTTCTCAGAATCGCCCGGATCGAAAGTCTTCATCCGCTCCAGCAGTTCCGCGATCTCCACGCCGACCAGCAGGAGATCCCGGTTCGCCCGGCTCAGCAGGCGATTCTCCACCGCGTTGTCGAACAGGGCGATCAAGGGATCGTAATAGCCGGCCACGTCCAGGATCGCGACCGGCTTGCGGTGGATGCCGAGTTGCCCCCAGGTCAGGATCTCGCACAACTCCTCGAAGGTTCCGAAGCCGCCGGGCAGCGCGATGAAGCCGTCCGAGAGATCCGCCATCAGCGCCTTGCGTTCGTGCATGGAGCGGACCACCCGCAGTTCCGTCACGCCGCGGTGGGCCAGTTCCTTCTCCTCAAGAGCCTCCGGGATCACGCCGACCACCTCGCCGCCGCCGGCCAGGGCCGCGTCCGCCGCCGCGCCCATCAGGCCCACGTTGCCCCCGCCATAGACGAGCCCGATTCCGCGCCGCGCCAGTTCACCGCCCACAGCCGCCGCCGCCTCGGCAAAGGCAGGGTCGCTTCCCAGACTCGAGCCGCAGAACACGCAGATTCGCTTCAAGTCATTCATGTCTATCCCTTGGCCCTGAGTTTCTCCAAGGCCGGTCCGACCTCATCCCACCGGCTCTCGTGCGGTGGACGACCCGCCCTGGCTGCAAGCGCCGCAGTGACGCCGGCGGCCTCCCCCATGGCGACGGCATTGCCGGTGACACGGTAACTCGCGTGGGCGATGAAGTCGCCGCTGATGCAACGGCCCGCCATCATCAAGCCGTCGATGTCGCGCGCGATCAGGGCACGCAAGGGAATGTCGTAGGGCCTCATCTTCTTCACGCCGCCGCGGCCGATGGGTTCCTTGTCGTTCGCCTTGCGGTCGGCCGCATGGATGTCCACGCCGAAGGTGACGCGGGCGACGGCGTCCTTGTGCCGCGCGCCGGCGACCAGTTCGTCGCGGGTGACCGTGTGGCGTCCCCGGATGCGTCGCCCGTCGCGGACCCCGATCTGCTCAGCGGCGGCCGCGACCTGCAAGCCCTCCCACGGACCGCCCAGCGATCTCAGCGCCCGGGCGAGTCGGTGAACTTCGGCGCGGGCGCGCACGGTGGCGTCGCTGATTGCGGCGGCATCCCAGGGCTTGATCCCGTATTCGTGGTTGAACATGAGCAGGACCAGATCTTCGCGGACCTGGAAGATTGTCGGATGCCCGTAGGAGGCCTCGAAGCCGGCGCGTTTCAATTCACGGCGAATGCCCTCGACCGCGGTCAGGTGTCCGCCCGGTCCCTTGAATTCGTCGGAGCCGTTGAACGAGATGTATTTCCCCAGCGCCTTGGCGTCCTTGACCACAGCCAGGGCGTTGAGGGTCATGGGTTGGCAGGGACAGTCATGCTCCTGCCCGACCTCCCATTCGCAGCCCGCCAGCGTGCCGAGATCGCCGTCGCCGGTGGCGTCGATGAAGACCGGGGCGCGCCAGGCCTGTCTGCCGGACTTGGACTCGGTCACGATCGTCGTCAGGCGACCGCCCTCGCGATAGGCGGCGGCGACGCGGGTGAACAACTGAATCGTCACGCCCTGCTTCACGCACAACTCCTCCAGCAGGACCTTCATCGCCTCGGGTTCGTAAACGAAGCGGCCGGGATTGGAACTGCGGCGGGCGTTGACCGCGTCGAGCCGTTGAATGAGTTCGCGGGTGAGCCCGGGTTTGTCGAAGTCGAAGATGTAGGTGAGCAGGCCGGCCGTCCAGACGCCGCCAAGACATCCGTGAAGTTCAAACAGCCTCACTCGTGCGCCGGAACGCGCCGCCGCCAACGCGGCCGCCACGCCCGCCGGACCGCCGCCGCAGACGATCACGTCCGCGTCCTCGACCAACGGAATGGCGCGAGCCGGTTCGCGAAAGGCGCTTTCGGACGTTTTGGCGGCGTCGAGCTCGTTGAAAGTCGAAACGCCGGCGGCTCCGGCAAGGGCGGACTTGAGAAAAGAACGCCGGGTAGAATCGGAGGAAGCCACGCGCGGAGGGTAGCGGTTCGTCAGTTGGCTGTCGATGGGCGGCGCGTAGGACAGGCAGCCTGCCTGTCCCAAGCATTGCTGACGACAAGCGATGTCCCCGATACGGTTGCACTCGCTGGCAAGGTTGGTTCCCTGCGTTGGATTCGTCGGGTGAAGCGTTGCGCCACGCTGGGACAGCCAGTAAGAGGCTGTCCTACGTTCTCGCGGCTTCACCGCGGAGCTCACTCCTTCCCGACGCCGATGGTCGCCACCGGGCGATACCAGAATTTCCTCCAGTAGGCGCGGTCCACGGCATAGGGATCGACGGGGGCGTTCAAGTCCAGTTCCGCCGGCAGGACGCCATAGCGCTGCATGGCCTGGAGGTAGTAATCGTTCGGGCGAAAACCGGTCATGTCGAAGCGCTTCTCCCGCCTGTGCCGTTGGGCGGCGACCTCGATGCGTTCCCGGACCGCGCGGTAATCGGCATCCTTGACGTCAGTGAACACCCGCGATCCACAGCGTTCCAGGCCGCCGGCGGCCTTCGCCAACGGCGCGCGGAGCAGCAGCGACCTGGCCGGGCGAGTCAGGTTGCACAGGGCCTGCGGCGGCAGGGCGTAACCAAACTTGTAATAACCCATCTTCCCGCGAATCGACGCGAGGTCGGTGAAGGAATGGACCAGCGGAATCGCCGGCCCCTCTGTGCCAAAGCGGAAGTAGAGCCCCTTGCCGATCTGCTTCTTCGGCGGCTTCTCCCCATGACACCCGCCGCAACGACGCTCCATGACCTCGACGGGAAACTCCACGGGATGCATCCCGGAACCCAGGGCCGCGTAGGTGCCGGCGTAGACCGAGCTGGAATCGATCCACAACCGGATCATGCGCCGCTCTTGATCGGAAGGACGGGCGTCGTGGTGACTGCCGTCCAGGTAGCCCAGCAGCGGACTGGCCGAGCTGCCGATGTCGCGCGGGGCGCGGTTGCCGTAGCGTTCGTTGCGGCCGTCGGAGATCAGTCCGTGTTGGAGGATGGTCCGGTAGCTTTGCGAGAAGAGCGGCGTGTGGTCGCCGGTCAGATCGACGCCCCCCTCCATCCGGTCGGGGCTGTGGCAGGCGACGCAATGGCGATCGAGAATGGGCTGCACGTCGCGAGGAAAATCGAAGACTTCGGGAACGCCTTCCAGCGGCTCAATATGCCGCGGCGTTCCTCGGGGCCGGCGCGGAATCGCCAGGCGAGTTTTCCATCGGAGGCGCGGAGCGCGTAAACCCAGCCGTCGGCCGATCCGAAATACACGCCGTCGCCGTGCACGGTCGGGGGGGAATCGACGCGACCGCCGACGGTGTAATGCCAGAGTTCCTTGCCTGAGTTCGCATCGAGCGCGTGGATGGTGTGACGCTCGGTCGCCGCGACGAACAGTCGGCCGTCGGCCACGACCATGGCGGACAGTTTCCCGCCGACCTCGGTCCGCCACGCGGTCGCAGGCTCGGCCGGCAGGGACGCGGAAGTCATGCCATTGCGGCCGACGGACCCGCGGAAGGTCGGCCAGTCGTCCTTGGCCGCCGGTTCGGCGTCGCGTTGGGCCTTGCGGAATGCCTGGAAGATGGGGCCCTTTTCAAGGACGGGGCCGGCTTGAGGCTTCGGTTTGCCGGAACGGGCGCGGGCGGAGGAAGCCAGGGCGAAGAGGCCGTTCAGCTTGGTCTTCATGTTGCAGGCGCAGGAGTCGGGCGGCACGTAGAGAAGACCATTGGCCGGCATGACCCCGTATTGGCAGGTCCCGCGGATCCAGTGGTTGTCCCAGATCTCGCCGGTCTTGATGTCGATGATCTGCACCCCGGGATCGCCCAGCATGATGAACTGGTCCGTGGCCTTGTTGCGGTAGCAACGCGGGTGCATGTAGCCCTTGTAGTTGGGGATCGCGGTCTTGGCCTCGCCGGTCGCGGGATCAAGGCCGTTGCGTTTCCCCTTGCCGCTCATCCAGACCAGGTTGTCGATCAGGAACAGGTCGGCGGGCGAGTTGTAGCCGTTGGAGCTGGAGCCCTGCCACAACGGCTTGCCGTCCTCGATCGAATAGGCCAGGACCTTCTTGAAATCCGCGACGTAGACCGCGTCCTTCCCGACGACCAGCGTGGGCTCCTCCCACTGCATCTCGCCCGTCGCGATCTTGCCCGGTTGGATGGGCAGCTCGACCTTGAATTCGGAGGACCATTTCTGTTTGCCGGTTTCGTAGTCGATGGCAAACACCCGCCCCGGGGTCTGGCCGAAGAGCAGGCCGTTCTTGAGCGCGACGCAAGGGAAGACCAGCTCATCGATGTCGTTCTTCCAGGCGGTCTTGCCGTCGTCGGCATAGACGTTCATCAGGCGACAATGATGCGGCATGAACTCGCCGCGGCGGCGGGCCGCGTCGATCTTGTCCATCTGGCCGACCTCCTCGTCCGCCAGCAGCGTCAAGAAGCCTTCCCGGTAGAGGATCTGCTTGGTCTTCTCCGAGCCCGCAATCACGCGGATGTCCTTCCCGGTCGCGGCGTCCAGCGCGTGGACCGGGCCTTCGAAATCGAGCGTCGCGAAGACCTTGTCAGCGGCGGCGACAAGACGGAAAGGCAGGTTTGCCGGGCCGGACCGGAAACGGCGGTACTGATCGACCCAGTTCCCCATGTCGCGCTTCCAGAGCAGGACGCCGTTGAAGGCGTCGCGGGCGACCAGGACCCACTTCGACGGGAGCCGGATGTCGACCCGCGGCGTTTCATCCAGGATGTAGAACATGCGCCCACCGGAGGTGACCGCCGAGCTGAAGCTGGCCTGTTGTTCGTGGGCGCGGGAGAACTTCGGCCCGGCCATCCATTGGATCGTATCCGGCGGACCGACCAGGGAATCGTGCGCCACGGGATTGTTGTCGGGGCCATGCAGGAAATGGGTCCACTCGTCCATCTCCAACGGGCGCGGCTTGGAGACGGTCTTCCACCCGTCGCCCTCCCGGATGAAGAGGGAGCCGTCGGGCGCAATCACGCGGAGCATCTCCTCGCGGGAGATCGGACCGGGCTTTTCGGCGATCAGGAGATTCACCAGATTGTCCACGTAGGGCAGCCGTTCGCCGGTCAGCTTGTCGATGGTCGCCCTTTCGTAGAGCCCCTTGGCAAGGACGCGCTCGCGGGCTTTGCCGACGTTGCTCCAATCAGCGTCCAGGCCCTGAACGCGGAAGGAATCGTTGGCCAGGAAACCCGCTGTCCGCGAACCGTCGCCACACCCCAAATGCACAACCAACCCGCCGGTCGTGCGGGTGGTTTTCAGGATGGAGTCCGGCGAAGGAAGCGGCGCAGGGCCAGCGGCGGCGTTGCAGATCGCAAACGCAAGGCAGACGGAAGACGCGACCGGCAGGAAGGAGACCTTTTTCATGGGTAAGACAACCGTAGGGAGTCGGGCCGCCGCTGTCATACGAAAAACTGGAGGGAGTCTTTTTTGAGGAGGCGTGACGCCCTTGAACTTTTGAAATGGTTCCAACGTCATCGCCCTCACTGAAGTCTCACCAAGTCCTTTCAAGGAGGGGCGACATTCCTGTCGCCCTGCCTGCGCAGCAGGGACAAAGGCGTCCAACAGACCACCGACGCATCGTCACGCTCCGCCGCGTCCCCCGTGACCAACACGCCTCTCTGGCTCCTGCAGGGCCACGGCGACAGGAATGTCGCCGCTCCTTGAGCGCGGCGCTGTCCCCAATTCACTTCTCCATGAAGAGCCCGTGATGCCCGGCCGGTATGATCATCTTCCCCTCGCGGAACGCGACGCGGTCACAGTTGCCGAGCGACAGGTCATAGCAGCGGTCCCTGACCAAGACCGGCTTCTCCGGCGCGGACACGTCCACCGTCACCACTTTCCCGTCGCGCCGCGACGCAAACGCCACAAGGTCCCCGTGAACCGTCGGAATCCCGCGGATCGGGAAGTTCGCGTCCATCCCGTCGACCTCGACGACTTCCGGATCCCCTGGCGATTTTGGATCGATGAAGGCAAGCCGGGAAAGGCGGTAGGGAAACACGAACCGGCCGTCCGACAACAGATCGACCCCGTCCAATTGGCTGCCCTTCGGCGGGTTCCCCATGGAGATCGCGACCGGCGCGGCGCCATTCAGGCCATACCAACCCATCCCGCGCGAAGCCCAGTTGACCGGGAACATCCCGTCCTGGTCCCGCGTCGGAATCATGTCGCCGTAGAGAATGCCGCCGACCCCGCCGCCGTAGACCGTCTTCATCCGGGTGAAATCCGTCGCATCGACGATCGAAAGCCTGCCCGTGCCCCCGCTGACGGCGAGATACCTGCCGGCCTTGAAGGGGTGAACGATCTGGACGCTCTGGTTCCGCTCCAGTTGCCCGCGTCCGATCTCGGTCAGGTCGCCGTCCTCCGCGATCCGATACACGGCCACGTCCACCTCGTTCTCCGCCACGAAGAGAGTGTCGCCCAGGACGTTGACATCGTAGGCGCACTCGCGTTCCCAGGTCCGCAGTTCCTCGAGTCCGTCGTTGCCGATCCGCACCAACTTCAGCCCGCCATGCGAGGCCGCGACATAAGCGAAGTCATCCTTCACCGCAACGCGCCGGACCTGGCTGTGGAGATCGAGGCGATGCAGGCGCGGATCGATGGCTGCCGGGACTTCGGCGGGGATGTCCAACCGGATCTCCGGCCGGGGTTGTTTGTAGGCGGCCGGAGCGCGCACGACGTGGATGCCGGTCGTCAATCCCGCGAGGTAGACCACACCGTCGCCGGTTGCCAGGCCGGCACAACAGTCGTGATCCAGTCGGCGATCTTCCGGGACCTTCCATCGGTAGATGGGTGGCGGCAACTGCAGATGCCCCAGCCCCTTCATGCGCGCGGGGTTGGATACATCGACCATGTAGAAGCCGTTGTGGCTGTCGGCGCAGAACAGCGCGTCGCCGCACACACGGGGAGTCCAGTAATCGTTGTCCCGGCGCAGGAAACGCGGAAACTTGAAGACCCCGAGCTTCTTCGGATTCAGGGGATCGGCGACATCGAAGATCTCGACGCCGCGGCCGTTGCCGGCACGCGCCTCGGTCGGCCCCGACTTGGCGTCGTGACCCGTTGAGCTGAAGCAAAGCCGCCCCTTCACGAACACGCCGTCCCCGTAGCCGTCCAACGTCCCTTGCGCGACCACCTTCGGATGGCGCAGGTCCCGGGCATCCGCGATCGTCAGTTTCCCCACGGCCCAATCGCCTATGTAGAGCATGCCGTCGCGATAGGCGACGGACTGCGCCTCCGACGTGCGGACCTGCGAGACGTGCTTCGGGAACCGCGGGTCGGTCACGTCCAGGACCTGGACGCCATAGACACGGTGCGCAAGGAAGATCACGTTCTCCGTCGCCGCAATGCCGGTCGCCAGTTCGATCGTGTCGTAGCGGCGGATCAGCTTCGGCGCGCGCGGATTCGCGATATCGACGATCCAGAGCCCGCGATTGCGCGCGGTGATGTAGGCCGTGTTCCCGGAGATCGCCAACTGCCGGCTGCCCATGATCCCCTTCAATTCGGCGACGCGTCGGGGCTTGGCGGGATCGCTCTTGATCTCGAACACTTCGAGGGAGTCGAGGCCGGCGGCATAAAGATAATCGCCCACAACCTCGACCGCGGAGCAACCGCTGGAGCCCTCCACCACCTCCGACGTCAAGGCCGGACCATACTTCGCCGGATCGGGCGAAGCCGCGGCAAAGCCGGCCGACAGGACGAGAATCAGAGCGATTCCTTTCATGGTGAGTTTCCTTTCTTGCTGGGCGTTCATAAGCAGGCCAGAACCTACCCCGTCAAACCCGGGACAGGAACTTGAAACAAGAGGAGAGACTCCGAGCGGGGGAACCTGCGGGTATTTCGACACGCGATACGATTTCACGGTCAATCCGGAAGCCGAAGCGACGCCCGAAGAATCCCCATCGTCTCGCGCTGCCGCCGTTGAACGAACGCCCTGCCCTTCTCCGCCTTCACCTTCGCGGCCTTTGGGTCCTTCGCCAGGGCGAGGATGGCCGGGGCGATGCGAGGGTGGTCGGCCTCGTTGTCGAGGTCGAAGAGCCAGTCGCCAAGCCCGATGTCGCGCCACATGAAACCCTTGCTGGTCTGCTCGGCAAAGCGGCAGACGATGGCGGGGACACCGTTGCCCAGAGCCATGATCGGACTGTGCATCTCCGATCCGAAGATCCCCGCTGAGCGCACATACACGCCGACCGCCTCGTCGGTGAGCCAAAACTCCTCATGCCGGACGACCTTCGCCTTCACATCGTCGGGCAGCGGGTCGTAGAGCATCTCCTTACCCACCTCCATCTGCGTGGCGTCCTCGGGGCAGAGGAGGATCTTCAACGGCGTCTGGCGCGCGACGGCAACGATGGCCTCGCGCAGGGGCGCGTGGTCGCGCTCCTTCATCGCGTCGTTGCGCGCCTGCTTCTTCGGGTCGAAGGCGTAGCCCTTCTTCACCTTCCAGTAGGGCGTGTTGCGCAGGCGGGAGAGGCAGCAGAGGAATCTACCCTCCTCCAGGCCGCGCGACTTCAGAAAGGCCTCGGCGGTCCGATCGTCACGCACATCCACGGCGAAGGCGCCATCCGGCCCGAACTCCATCACGGGGCAACGGACGCCCGCCTCCTTTGCCGCCGCCAGCGAAACCGAGTCCCGGAAGAACACGAATTTCGCCGCATTCAACAAGTCGATCGTCGCCTCGCGGAAGCGACCAAGGGTGATGCCGTAGACGCCGAAGGGCTTGCCGGTCCGTTCGCGCCACTTGGCGACGTCCTTCGACGCCACAAGCGAGGGGCCGGAGCCGTGGAGCAGGAAGTCGCATTCCGCGAAGGCGGCGCGAATGGCGTCGGAACCCTGCACGAGGGCGACCTTGGGGAACCGGCGGCGGAGCATCTCGTCGACGCCGTTGCCGACGTTGCTGGGCCAGAGCCGCACCTCGGCCTCGGGCAGATGCTTTGCCAGCAAGGCAAGCACACCCGGCGTGTGGCCGATGTCGCCGATGTTCACGGTCTGCCACGAGGAGCGCAGCACGATGCGGGGCCGACGACCGCTTGAGGCCGCGGCCGGCAAGGCGGGCGCCAAGGCAGCGGCGAGGGAGCATTGGAAAAAGGAGCGGCGATTCATGGTTTGTTGGTTCTTCGACGTTTGCAGCGGTTGAGGTCGGGACGCGCTGTTGAGTCCATGTCGCCAGACCGCCCCCCCGATAAACACCCCCTCAACCCACTTGAGGCCTCCGGCCCAAGTCTTGGGCGGATTCTCCGCCATCACTCCCCCTTCGTCTCCGGCTTGCCGGCCTGCAGCACAAAGTCGGTGTCGACGCCGGATTCCCGTTTGGGCGGCTCCTCATGTTGAAGCTCGGCATCGTCGGCCTCATCAAATTCACCGCCGGCCTTCACGTCTTCCTCGACCGGCCTCGCGCGGGCGACCTGCTGTTCAAAGACGCCGAGCAGCGCGGTCTCCTTGATCTTCCAGAGCAGCGTCATCGTCATCGCCAGCGGGAGCAGCACGAAGAACAACATCATAAACCGCCGCCCCTCGGCCAGCAGGTCAATCCGCAGCACCACCAGGCGGAGTTGGAAGAAATACTGCAGAGCCCAGAACAGCAGCGTCAGGCAGATGACCCCGATGATCAGCCCCAGGTTGATCGCCGTGAAGAGCTGCGTTTCCTCGCGCAGCCCCTCGTCCGGAAGCAGGTTCGCGAGGCAGCGCAACGCGCGATTGAGGGAAAAGAGGAAGAACAAACCGGACAGCCCCAGCAGCCCCATCATGTTGTTGTAGAACTCGATCCAGGGAAGCCGCCCCCAGAGGAAGACAAACGGCGAGAGTCCCACGCAGATCAACCCGAAGAGCTTCGCCTTGTTCAAGGCCTCCTGCCAGTCCGCCCGATGGCGCTGGTAGCCCTCCAACTGGATCACGCCGAAGAGCAGCGTCCCGGTCGCGAAGGCTGCGGGCAAGACCCCGAAGGAACGCAGGATCATGTTGAGCGAGGTCTGGGAACAGATCAGCACGGCCATCGGCAGCCCCCAGAACAGACAGGAGAGCCCTTTCACCAACCGACGCAGCGATTCTCTGAGTTCTGCCTTGGCTGCGTCGGACGGAGACATGAATCAAACGGCCTGGAATGTCAGGTAGGTGTAGTCCCGCAACCCCTGCTCGTACTCCTTCAACATCCGCATGCCCGCGGACGACTTCAACCTGTCCCCCTTGATCGCGGCGTCAATCTGCGCCTTCATCCGCCTCTTCAACTCGCGCTCGTCATACTGCACCGTGTCGAGAGCCTGGGCGATGTTGCTGCCTTCAATCACTTCCTCGACATAGTAGCCGTCGGGCTCGTCCGGATCGAGGAAGATGTGCACCTCGCTGACATCGCCAAAGAGGTTGTGCAGGTCGCCCATGATGTCCTGGTAGGCTCCCATGAGGAAGAAACCGAGGTAATAGGGCGCGTCGTTCTCGCCGTCTCCCCGCAGCGAATGAAGCGGGAGGGAACGCCGGCTTTCGTTCACCCCGATGAACTCATCGATCCGCCCGTCGGAGTCGCAGGTGATGTCGACCAGAGTCGCGGAGTTTGCGGGCTCCTCCAAATGCCTTGAAAGAGGCACGATCGGGAAGAGCTGGTCCAGGGCCCAGTTGTCCAGCAGGGACTGGAAGACGGAGAAGTTGCAGATATACTGGTCGCCGAGGCTGTCCCGCAACTCCGCGACCTCTTCCGGAACCCGCTCCTCGCCCTCGAACCGTCGCACGACACCCGCCGCGATTTCCTTGTGGAGCCGCTCGATCTTCGCCTTGTCCGGCAGGTCGAGATGCCCCAGCACGAAGAGATTCTGCGCGTCCTCGCGGAACTTCTCGGCGTCGTGCAGGGATTCCAGCGGATTCGATTCGGCCAACTTCTCGCGGCTGTAGACAAGTTCATGAACGAACTTGTGATCCCCCTCCTCCGCGACAACCGGCTCCTCCGGCGCCGAACCGGCCACGGAGCCGAACACCTCAACCACCAACAGGCTGTGATGCGCGACGATGGCCCGTCCGCTTTCGCTGATGATCGTGGGGTGCGGCACGCGTTCCTCGTCGCAGACCGAGCCGATGGCGTAGACGACGTCGTTGGCGTATTCCTGCAGGGAGTAGTTGGCGGAACTGTCGTTGGTCGAACGGCTGCCGTCGTAATCCACGGCCAGGCCTCCGCCCACGTCGAGATATTCCAACCGGAAGCCCTGCTTGTAGACCTTCGCGTAGAAGCGCGCGGCCTCCTGGACCGCGTTCTTCACGATCTGAATGTCCGGCACCTGCGAGCCGATGTGGAAATGCAGCAACTTGAAGGACTTGGACAGCCCCTTCTCCTTGAGGAAATCCATCGCCTGGATCAGCTCCGCGGTGTTGAGTCCGAACTTCGCGTGTTCCCCGCCGCTTTCGGCCCAGATGCCGTCGCTCTTGCTCTGCAGCCGCACACGGATCCCCACCAGCGGCTTCACCTTCAGCTCGGCGGCGATCAAAACCACCTGGCGCAGCTCCTCCAGCTTTTCCACGACGATCAGGACCTTCTTGCCGAGCTGAATGCCCATCAGCGCCATGCGGATGAACTTCGCGTCCTTGTAGCCGTTGCACACGATCAGGTCGCCCGGCTGGTCCTGCAACGCCATCACCGCCATCAGCTCCGGTTTGCTGCCGACCTCGAGGCCGTGCCCGAACTTGTCGCCCGCATCGACGATCTCCTCCACGACCTCGCGCAGGTGGTTCACCTTGATGGGAAAAACCCCCTGATAACGCCCCTCATACTCGCACTCCGAGATGGCCTTGCGGAAGGCCCGGTGGATCGACTCGACCCGGTCTCGCAGGATGTCCTGGAAACGGATCAAGATCGGCGCATACAGGCCGCGGGACAAGGCCTCCTCCATCACCTTGCCGACCTCAACCTCCCCGCCCTTGTCACGGCGCGGCCGCGCGACCACGTTGCCCGCTTCGTTGATGTCGAAATAGCCCTCGCCCCAGTTCCGGATGCTGTAAAGCTCGCGGGCGGATTCCAAACTCCACGGTTCGATGACGTTCTCTTTCTCGCTCATGTGTCCAAGTGAAATGCGCGCGCACTATAAGAGAACGGACGAAGGAAACACAATAGATGCGATCCGTGTTTTTTCGCCCGGGCGGCCGCGTTCAACGAGCGCCCTCACCCAGCCGCAACGGTCTTCCTGAACGAAAGGTCTCGGCCCGGTCCAACAGCCGCCGCGCCAGATCAGGCCGCCCGTTCCTCGCGGCCACCGCGGACGCCTCTTCAGCAATGGAGGCCGCCTCCGCGAAGGCGCCGGACTCGGCCTGAGCCGCCGCCAGCGTTTCGAGGTATTCCGGTCGCTTCCGCCCCGTCAATTCGACCGCCCGGGCGGCCAGCCCTTGGGCCGTCGCACCGTCACGCAGCCCCGCGTCCGGCGCCGCCGCCAGAATCCTGGCGGCTCCGTCCAACGCGGCCGGCTCCCCGGGATTCGCCCGCAACACACGGCGGAAGGACTCGACCGCCTCGACGTAGCGCCCGGCCGTCGTCAAGGCGCCTCCCAGGAGGACCATCGTGCGCGCGTCCGCCCGCTCCCGCAACGCGCTCCGATAGACGTCGATCGCCTCCGACACCCGGCCCGCCTCCTCCAGCGTCATCGCGAAATTCACCCGCGTCGAAAACTGCTTCGAATCCAGCTCGAGCGAACGCCGATACGCCTCCAACGCCTCCTCGCGCCTCCCCAGATCCACCAGGGCATTGGCCAGGTTGTTCCAAGCCGGAGCGTCATCGGGCTTCAACGCCACCGCCTCCCGGTAGTCGGCGACGGCCAGGTCCGCCCTGCCGACCGCCTGATGAACCCGCCCGAGATTGTAGCGCGACGCAGCCCATCCTGGATCGATCCGGACAGCCTCCTGCAACCTCGCCTCCGCCTCCGCGGCCAATCCGCGTTTCAACAGCGCATTGCCCAGGTTGTTCAGGACCACGACATTGTCCGGCTCCAGTTTGAGCGCGGCCTCATAGCTGGCGCAGGCCTCCTCCAATCGGCCGGCGCGCGCCAACGCCTCACCCAGATTCGCATGCGCCTTGGCGTAGTCCGCGTCCAAGGCCAGCGCGGCGCGATACTGCCCGATTGCGTCGGCCGTCCGTCCCGCCTTCGAGTAGAGCGTGCCCAGGTTGAAGAGCGCCTGCGGCTGCCCCGGTTTCGCCCGGATCGAGGCCTGAAAATGCCCCGCCGCCTCGTCAAGGCGCCCCTGATCCATCAGGTGGATTCCCAGGTTGTTGTGGGCGACGTGATTTGCCGGCGAGACCGCCAACGTCCGGGAGAACAACGTCTCCGTGTTCCTCCAGAATCCGATCTGCCGATGCGTCGCCCAGAGACATCCCAACAGGACCACCATCGCCGCCGGGGCCACGATCCGGCGTCTCTTCAAGTCATCTTCGAACAAAGACGCCGCCCCCCAGACAACCACGAACGAAACCCCTATCATCGGGAGATAGAAATAACGATCGGCCATGGAATGAGCGCCGATCTGCACGAGCTGGATCATCGGCGTCAACACGCCCAGGAACCAGAACCAGCCCACCGCCAGAAACGGCCTCCTTTCCAGCTGCCGCGCGGCGAGCGCCGAACCGCCAACCAGAAAGGCAACCGCCGCCGTCACCCTCTCCCAAGGCCACATGCCGGGATGCGGGTAGAAGGGGATCAAACCTGACGGCCAGACAAAGTGCAGCAGGTGCCGCGCGTAGGCGACCGGCGCGTTCGCAAGCCTCCAGGACCAAGGCGCCAACTCTGAATCCCCCACGGCGCCCACCGCCGTCTGCGCGCCATGGGCCACGAACACCCACACGCCCACAATCGCAAACATGGGGAGCTTCTCCTTCACCGCGCGTCGGCAACCCGACCAGAGCCGCTCGAATCCGGCCGCACGCCTCTCCTCTGATTCCGACGCAGCCCCCTCTCCCCCGTTGATCCGACGCAAGGGCCAGACATCGAGCAGCAGCAGCGCAAAAGGGAAGGTCAACAGCGCCGGCTTGGACATGAGGCCCAAGACGAACACGGTCAACACAGCCGCCAGGCGCGCCTTCGAAGGCCGCTCGGCATAGCCGGCATAAAGCCACATTCCAAGCAGCCAGAAGAAGCCGCTCAACGCCCCCTTGCGTTCAGAGACCCAGGCGACCGTCTCCACCTGCAATGGATGCCAGGCAAACATCGCCGCCGCCACGAACGCCGGCCACAAGGCTCCGGTCGCCCGGCGAAGAAACAGGAACAGCAGCGCCACGTTCGCCAAATGAAGGGCCACGCTGACCAGATGGTGCGCCGCCGGGTCCAGCCCGAAAAACTCTGCCGTCGCCATCAGCGAAAGCCAGTTCAACGGATCCCAGTTCCCCATCCGGTAGCTGCCGGAGAACGCCCAGGCGATGTTGTCCCCGCCCAGCCCCTCGGCCACGCGCTCATTCTCGTAGACGTAGATATCGTCGTCGAAGTTGACGAAGTCGTGGCTTCCTGTCGGGAGATAAAGCAGGAAGGTGACGACGAGAAGCGCCGCGAGAAGCAGACGCGCCGGCCGTTCATCCGAACTCCGGCGGGAGGGCTGCAGGTTCGCGGTCGCGTCGTTCACAGGACGTCTCCATCGGCGAAGCGGCCTCCGCCAAGATCAGGACAGGACGGCGGCAGGGTCCGCCGCTGGCGACCGACCGGCCGGCTAGTTCGAGGGCGGGACGTAACCGGAGGATTCGATCACACGCGCCATCCAGGTTTGGAACGCGGCGCTGCGGCGCCGCTGCCGGACCATGTCGACATAATCATCCAGTTCATCCTTCACCTTCGCCTCATCGGCATCCAACCGCCCCTTGACGTGCAGCACGAAGCCCGCCTCGCCCGTCGTCTGCGGGTAACACACCTCGCCCACGTCCGTGCGGAAAGCCGTGCCCTGATACATCGGGAAACTGATCGAATGTTTCTCCACCTCCAGGCTGGTCCGGTCATTCTGGGAAAACGGGGGAACATCGACCACTGCAAGCTTCAGCTCCTCCGCCGCGGCCTTGAACGTCTTTCCCCCGGCAATGCTGTTCGTGATCTTCTGCTGCATCTCGCGGACGTGGTCGCGCAACATCTTCAGGGCCTCCTGCCGTTGATATCCCTCGGTCACGTCCTCCCGCACCTCCTCAAAGGTCTGGGCGCGACTCGCGATCCGCTTGTTCAACGCGATCATGAACACACTGGATTCGCCCACGACCGGCAGCAACCGGACGAGATTGGTGCCTCCGAGTTCAAATGCGGCCGAGGTGAATGAAAACGGGAAGTCCGAACCGGGGAGTCCGTCCCGTTGGGAGAAGGGTTCGGTGACCTTCACCTCCAGCCCCGCGGCCTTGGCCTCGGAAATGAAGTTGGTCTCCAGCAGGAAGGTCCCCTTCTTCTCGGCGGCGAGCGAGCCCGCCAGGTCGTAGAGCTTGTTGGCAAACTTCGATGCGGCCTTGCGCGCCTCAATCAACGCGACGCGGTCCAGTTCGTCCGTGTCGTTCGTCCCTCCGAGCCTCTTGGCCGCCTCGGCAAGGTGGTTCGTCGCGTCAAACCGCACATAGCTGACCTGGACCTTGCTGGGTTCACGATACATGGAGGCCCGGTTGGTGAAATACGTCCGCAATGCGTTGGTGTCCGTTTTTACCTTGGAGAGGAAATTGGTGACGTGAAAGAAAACCGCCTCCGTCGCGCGCCGCTCGTTCTCCCGGCGGAAGGCCGCCTCCACGGACTCGCGGGACGCCAGGGAGCCGCCCACTCCCACCGTGGAACGCAGCTGGTCCATCGCCGCCTCGTGCCGCGCCAGACGGAAAAGGTCGCCCTTGTCCATGCCCATGCGTTCAAGCCCGTTTGTGACAAAGCCCTGGTAGAGCCCCGGATCGTAGGCGCCGTCCGCATTGCGCATGACCCGCCGGAGCCAGGAGACAACCGCTTCGTCGCCCACTTCGACATTCAGTTCCTCGAGTTTTCTCAACGCCACAAGCCGCTCCCCGACGTTGCGGCTGAAGTTGGTGCGGATGAACTCGGGAACGCGGCTGCCCCCGGAGCCCGGCCACTCTCCCCAGTTCAGGAAGTAGCGGATGGCCTCCTCGTCCCGCGCATTGGCGAATTCCGTCCCGGTCACCGGACGTCCGCCGATCGATCCGTAGTCCACAGGCCCGCGCCCGCGTCCCATGCCCACGTCCGGGCTGAAGAAGACGACGAAGCTGACTATGACCACCCCGCAGATGAGGATGAACAACCACCGCTGGTGTTTTCGGATCGTGGCAAACATGTCTGTATAAAGGGCTGTTGAGTCGACGAGCCGACGGGTAAAACCGCCGGCCGAAAGCAAAGGGAGGGAAAGTAAACGTCCCGTCCAAAAGGGGTCAAACGGAAAAGAGTAAATCCGCCGGTAGAAGGCCCGCGCGTTCTTGACCGCCAAAACCACCTTTACAAGGCCAAAGGCGTGATGTAACGCTTTGACCTTCATGATGAAACGCTCAAATACGGCCGTTCTCGCTCTTTCTCTTGCCGCGCTGCTCCTCGGGGGCTGCGCCTCCAGCGCCCCCACCCGTTCCACAATCACCAACCTCACTCCGCCGGAACTGCCGCGCAATCCGGAGAACCAGTATCTGGTCGAATGCCTCTGGAGCAGCAATCAGCAGAGCATTCGCAAGGACTCCTTCAAGGCCTACGTCATGGTCGGTCTGACCTTCTACGAGATGCGGCAGGTTCCGATGATGAACAACCGCTGGGAGGCCATCGTCCCGGGCCCGCAGGGTTCGGACACCCTGAATTATCGGATCAAGTTCGACTACCTCTACAACCGCATCCCCGAACCCCGGCTGGACAGCAAGCTCTCCCCGCAATACCAGCTCAAGATCGTCAATTGACGAACGCGGACGGCGGGGGCGCTTGGCTCCGCTGTCCACCATCGCACCGCGGGGCGACATCGCCGACCCGTGGTGGAAGGCTGGGGAGCCTTCTTTCTGGTATCAATCCATTCCTTTGGCCATGGCCAGGATCTTGAGCAGAACGCCCAAAGTGCGGCCCGTCCCGGCCTTGCCCACGCCCAACGCCCGCTCGAGCTTTCCTCCCAGCTTCGTCTTGTGGAATCCTTCCGGGGCGTAGAAATAGAACACATCGCCGCGCAGAGCGAACCGTTCACTTTCCCTTCTTAGGGCTTCAAGCATCTCCAGGTCCGGATTCTCCGGCTCGACACCCAGCAGGCCCACCGCCATGGCTCCGGGTTCGGCCTCGGCCTCGGGAAAGGGATTCTCCGCAACGATCGCAGCCAACCGTCCCACCTCCAACAGCATGACGAAGGGCTCAAACCCGAAGGCCTTCCGGACTGCGGCGCGAATCCTCGCCTCCAGCCTTTCCGGGCTCTTCCCCCTATGCCGGAATAGGGCGTTGCCGCTCCCGCGATAGGTCTTCACATCGCGCGCTCCCAACCCCTCGAGCAGCGCGACCAAGCCCTTCATCGGCATCTTGTTCCTGCCGATCATGTTGATCCCCCGGAGCAACGCGATCCAAGTCATCATGAAAGCCCGTCGACCCGCTCGCCGCGCGCCATGGTTTCCTGACCGGAGGCGCGGTTCGCAGCGCCGGTCCGAACCGTCGCTTACGGCACTGAAATCTCCACGCGATACACGCGGAATCCGGTCGCATTCAGATCGGTCACCGTGCGGATTCCCGCGTCGTCCTCGACGAGCGCGTCCGTCAACGGGACATACGCGCCGGAACCGAGGTTGGTGTTCACATGCACATGGTAGGTGCGCCCGGCGACGATCGGTCCGAAGACGAGCTTCCGCCGCGTGGGCTGCCCCGGAACCCCCTCAATCCTGAACTCAAAGCTGGACGCCATGTCAGTCGGGTCGAGGCCCGCCACAAACTCGAAAAAGTTCGTCAGGCCATCACCGTCCGGGTCGGCCAGGTCGCCCCAGACCGTTGCCTCCTTCGTCGGGTCCGCCAGATCCTCGACACTGAAATGGGTCGCGCGGTAGAGATCCACCGAGCTGCCGATGCGGAACGCGCGGGCCGAACCGGAGTCCGTCTCCTCAGCATCGTCATTCGGCGCGCCCACCACCAGGCTGTCCGCGTTGATCGCCACGGAGTAGCCGAAGGCATCGCCGATTTCGCCATCCTCCGCCGTCAGTTTCACCGCCCGTCCCCAGGCATCCGGACCGCCATGGTTGCGGCCGAAGAGGTGGACGGAACCAGAAGCGTCGCCCTTGTCGTCGTCGCCCCGCGCGCCGACCAGAACCGAATCCCCGCTCACGCTGACGGAAGCGCCGAAGGCATCGCTGGTGTCCAGATCTGCCGCCGTCAACATGGCAGCCTCGCCCCACTGTCCGGTTCCGCCGTGGTTCTGCAGGAAGACATGGGCCGATCCGGCATTGGACCGATCCGTGAGATCGTGACGCGGCGCGCCCACGACCGCGATGGAGCCATCGATGGAGACGCTCCAACCGAACCAGTCGCCGACCGCGCCGGCGGCGGCCAGCAGCTTGGCCGCCTGCCCCCATTGATCCGCGCCGCCCTGATTCCTGGAAAACACGTAAGCGGAGCCTGAATCCGTTCCGGAAACGTCATCCAAGGGCTGCCCCACCAGAACCTGATCCCCGGAGATGGCGACGCTGGAACCAAACAAGGCGTTGACGCCGCCATCGGCCGGCAGCAACCGGGCCGCCTGGCCCCAGGCATTCGCGCCCCCAAGATCACGCTCAAACACAAATGCGGCTCCGCCCTCGGCGACATTGTCATCATCCAGGTAGGCGCCGACGACCACCGTGTCGCCGGAGATCGCGACCGACCAACCGAAGCGATCCCCCGCCGCCGCCGTGGAGGCGCCCAACTTGGCGACCTGTCCCCAGGCGCCTTCGCCGCCCTGGTCCCGTTGGAACACATAGGCCGCTCCGGCGTTGGCTCCATCCGCATCCTCGCCATTCGCGCCGACCACCACCGTGTCTCCGGAAATCCCGACCGACCTGCCAAACTCATCCCCCGCCTCCGCGTCCGCCGCGACGATCTTCGTCACCAGCTTCCAGCGGTCAACCGCCCCCAACTCCCGTTCGTAGATGTAGGCGCTTCCCGACTCGGCTCCGGCATCATCGTCGCGGTGCGCGCCGACAACCATCAGATCGCCATCGATCGCCACCGCCCAGCCAAACCAGTCCGTGGCGGCGCCATCATTCGCGACAATCCTGCTCTCCTGGATATCAACCACAACCACGCGGAACGTGGCCTCGACGCTCAGCCCCTCCGTGTCCTGGCACTGAACCGTGATGATCGAGCTTCCCGGCTTGTCCTGCGCGTAGTCGAGCGTCAACGTCCCCGCCGCTGCGTCAATCGGCGTCCCGTCAAAAAGCCCCGGGTTCGAATTTGCCGTCACCAGGAAAAGCAGATCCGGCACGGAATCCTCGACATCGGAGAATGCCTTCTGCAGGTCGATCACTGTGTCACCTGAATTCAAGGTCACGGAGAATCCGGGAATCCCCACTGTTGTCGGCCGGTCGTTCTGCCCGGTCACAAGGATGCTCAACATGGCCGTGACAGTCTTCGGATCGCCGCCGGAATGCCCCTGATCGGAGACGGTCAGCGTCAACACGTCGTTTCCGGCGTAGTCAGGCGTGGGAGAATATAGAATGCTGCTCTTGAAGGCGTCGGTGATGGCGGATTGCGATCCGGTGAAGGTCAAGGTCGCGGCGCCGGTGTCGTTTCCGTCCGCCGGGGTGAAGGTCAGACCCGCCGTTTCCGTGAGCCGGATCGCGCCATGCTCGACACTGAGGGTTGCCGCCAGCGGATTGTCGCCCGCGTCAGCGTCCGTCACCTCAATGCCACTGATCACCGTGGAGCCATCCTCCAGCACGCTCGCAGCGCCGGGGAGCGAGATCATCGGCGGATCGTTGACGGACTGCACGACAATGTTCGCCACAACGGGATCACCGCCCAGGCCGGCATCGTCGTCGCTCACTGAAGCCTGGACCGTGAACGATCCGTCTTCCGTGGAATTCAAGGCGGGCGTGAACCGCAATCCGCCCAACCCGGAATCCGCCGGAATGAACGAACCTTCCGCGATTGGGGTGACGCCGTCGTTGTGGAACAGCGTCCCGCCCATGATCGCGGAAATCTTCAGGTGGGTGGTTTCGGCTCCATCGTTTGAATTGCGGGTGATTGTCAGACCGGAGATGGTCTGGACATCCTCGTCGGTGGAGGCGTCAGTCACCGCCGGCGTGTCCGCAATCGGATTCACGAGGATTGCAACACTGGCCATCCCCACCTTGGCGCCGTCCGGCCCATCGCTGCCCTGATCGTCAGCCCGCAACATGAGGGAGTCAGAACCGTTGAAATCCGCCGCGGGCGTGTAGGTCACGCCGGCCTGCAGGACGGCGGTCGCCTCGGCCTGGCCGGCGGAAAACGCCAGCGTCCCGTCGGTCCCGTCGCCATCCGTCACGGTGACGCCGCTGTCGTCCAGAAACGCGAGGGCCCCGTGCGCCACCGACAACGAGACCAGCAAAACGTTATCGCCTGAATCCGCATCGGACACGGCCATTCCGGTGATTTCGAGGGATCCATCCTCGTCGAGTTCCACCGAACCGGGTGAGGTGAAGGCCGGCGCATCGTTCACGGAATTCACCGTAATGGAGAACATCCGGGCGGGCGAAGTGTCGACATGGTCGCCGCCGCTGCCGCCCGTGTCGCGGACGGCCACCGTGAATTCAAAGGTCCCGTGCGCGTTGGCCGCGGGGGTGTAGGTCAACTCACCATCGGCGCTGATGGAGGGCCCGGCGGAGAACAGCGCGTCGGTTGGCGGGGTGACGATGTATTGATCGACCGTCTGCCCGTCTTCATTCGGACCGGGATCGAAGGTCGCCCACCCCGGAATGCTCTGAGGTCCGGCATCCTCCATGACCGCCGGCGGATCCTGGGCGACAAAATCCGGCTGATCGTTCACTTCCGTGACCGTGATCGTGAACGCCTGCGCGACGGAAGTGTCCTGGCCGCCATCGGCGACGCCGCCGTCATCCCGGACCGTCACGTCGAATGTCGCGGAACCGTGGGCGTTGGCGGCGGGAGTGTAGGTGAGGTTCCCGCTCAGATCGAGCGAGGGCATCACGGAGAACAGCGACGGATCGCTCACGTTGCCGATCGTGTAGGCGAGCGCGCTCTGACCGTCCTCGTCAGCCGGCCCCGGGACGAACATCTGCATCCAACCGCTCACCGACTGCGCGCCGGAGTCCTCCGCGACGGGCGGCGGATCCGAGGCGACGATCGAGGGCGCATCGTTGACCGCGCGCACGGTCAAGGTGAACTGCTGGGTCGGCGACAAATCGTCATCGCCCATGACCGTGTCGCCGCCGTCGTCGCGCACCGCGACCTCGAACGTGGCGCTCCCGTTCGCGTCGGTTGCGAGCGTATAGGTCAGTTCGCCAGCGGCGGAGACTGCGGGCTCTCCGCCAGGAGCAAAGAGTCCGGGATTCTCCGTGACTGTGAGAGAATAGGAATCCACCGCCTGGTCCGATTCGTTGGCGGGTCCGGGTGTGAAACTGGCCCAACCCGGAATCGCCTGCGGCGCGGCGTCCTCGTTCACCGCCGGCGGATCCGAGGCCACGAAGGAAGGTTCGTCATTCACCGGATCCACGGTGATGACGAAGGATCGGGGAGCCGAGGTGTCCGCCCCCCCATCCGCAGTCCCGCCGTCGTCCTGGACGACCACATCGAAGGAGGATTGGCCAAAAGCGTCGGGAGCGCCCTTGAAGGTCAGGACGCCGGCCAGGTCGACTGCCGGCAACTGTTCGAACAGGTCCGGATTGCTGACGTTGTTCACGACATAGCCAATTACGCTCTGCCCGGCCTCATCGGTCGCCCCGGCATCCACGGAACTGACCCATCCCGCAAGGGTCTGCAGCCCGGCATCCTCCAGAACAGCCTCCGGCGAGGTCGCGACAAACGAAGGCGCATCATTGACCGGCGCGACCGTGATCGTGAACGTTCGTGTCATGGATACGTCATTGCCCCCGTCATCCGTGCCGGCGTCGTCCTGGACCGAAACGTCAAAGGTGGACTGCCCCGTAGCGTCTGGAGCCGGCGTGTAGGACAGGTCTCCATCCGGGTTGATCGAGGGGGCCACGGCGAAAAGGTCGGGATTGCCGACCGCTTCAACCGTGTAGCCGAAAACCCCATCCTCCGTCTCGTTGGCGGCGCCGGGGTCAAAGGTCGCCCATCCGGACACGGTCTGCGCCCCCCCGTCCTCCGGGACCGCGGGAGGATCGACCGCAGTGAAGTCCGGCGCGTCGTTGACTCCGTTGACGGTGACAGTGAAGGTCGCCGGCTCTGACAGGTCCGTCCCGCCGTTCGACGCGCCGCCGTTGTCGCGGACCTGCACGTCGAAAGTCCCCTGCCCAAAGGCGTCGGGAGCCGCGGTGTAGGTGAGTTCCCCGGTCGGCGAAACAGACGGCCCAGCGGAGAAGAAATCCGGTTTCACGTTGGTGACGACGAATTCCACGACGGTCTGCCCCGCTTCGTCCACGGGACCGGGATCGAAGCCTCCCGCCCAACCAGGCACGGACTGCGGGCCGGCGTCTTCGAGCGAGGCCGGCGGATCCGCGGCCGCAAGTGAGGGCGCGTCATTCACCGCCGCGACATGGATGGTGAAGGTCTGTGTTTCCGAAAGGTCGATTCCGCCGTCGTCCGTCCCGCCGTCGTCCTGAACCCGGACGGTGAAAGTCGTCGAACCGTTGCGGTCGGGGGCTGTTGTGTAGACCAGGTCGCCGGACGCGTTCACCTCCGGCGCCGATGCAAACAGGGTGGAATCGCCCACCCCGGTCACCTCGTACATCGCAACCGCGTCGGTTTCATTGGCCGCGCCGGGCAACAGGGTCGCCCAACCGAGGACCCTCTGCTCACCGCCATCCTCCAGGGACGCGGGCGGATCGACCGCAGCAAACCCCGGCTGGTCGTTGACCCCGGCCACGGTCAGCGTGACCACCTTGGGATCAGAGGAACTTGTTCCGCCATTCGCGGCCCCGCCGTCGTCGTGGACCTTCACTTCGAAGGTCGCCGTTCCAAACGCATCCGCAGCCAGGGTGAAGGTCAGGTCCCCCGTCGCGGACACCGCCGGCAACTCCTGGAAGAGGCCGGCGTTCTGAACGTTGTTCACCGCATAGAAGAGCGGAATCTGGGCCGACTCCGCGAGGGACCCCGGATCGAACGCCGTCACCCACCCGGCGACGGTCTGCGCACCGGAATCCTCCAACGCGCTCAGGGAGACTTCGGCCGTGAACTCCGGCGCATCGTTCACCGGTTGCACCGTGAGGGTGAAGGTGCGGACCGTCGATACATCGTCGCCGCCGCCGCTGTCCTGAACGGTGAGATCGAAGGTGGCGGAACCATAGGCGTCCGGTTCGGCGGTATACGAAAGATTCCCATCAAGGTCCACCGCAGGCGCGACGGAGAACAGCGCCGGATTGCTCAGGTTGGAGACGACATATCCCAGGGGAGTCTGCCCCGCCTCGTCCGCGGGACCGGGAACAAAGGTCGCCCAACCGGCCACCGTGACCGCCCCGGCGTCCTCGAGGCTCTGGGGGGGATTCGCAGCCACGATCGAGGGACGATCGTTCACCGGCTCCACCGTGATGGCGACGGTCTTCGTGTCAGTGCGGACCGGTCCGATTCCGGAGGCTCCCTGGTCGTTGACAGTCACGGTCAGCGTGTCGTCGCCGACATAATCCTGCGCCCCTCGATACTGGATGCCGCTCTGGAGAGCGGTCGTGAGATCGGCCGTCGTGCCCGTGAAGGCCAGCGTTCCATCGGCCCCGTCTCCATCCACCAGAACCAGATTGACGGAACTGGACAAGCCCAGGACGCCATGGCCCACGGAAAGTGTGACGATGACCGGATTCACGCCGGCATCGGGATCGGAGACCGCCACGTCGCTGATGACGAGTTGCTCGTCCTCATTGACCGTCTGCGCTCCGGGCGCCGTGACGACCGGCGGTTTGTTCACGGGATCGATCTGGATCGTGACCGTGGTCGGCTCGCCGTCTTCCACTCCGTCGTTGGCCTTGTAGGTGAAGGAATCCATGACGGTCTCGGAACCGTCGTGGGTGTAGATGAAGCTGCCGTCTTCATTGAGGACGAACTCGCCCACCCCATGCGCGGGGCCGGATACAAGCACGGCGGTCAGGGGATCTCCTTCCACATCGGTGTCGTTCTCCAGCACCGTCTTCAATTCACCGAGGTCTGTGTTGACGGTCCCTCCTTCGGCGACCTGGTAGAAGTCGGCGTTGGCGACAGGAGGATCGTTCACGGCGGCCACCGTGATGATGGCGGCAACCATCGGACCGCCGACCGAGGAAACGTTGGCCGCCAAGGCGCCCTGGACCAGGAACGAACCGTTGGAGGTCGAGTCCTGGTCCGGCGTGAACTTCAGGCCGGCGGCCCCCTCGGCCACCGTGATGAAATTCCCCTCAAAGATCCGGGTCACGCCGTCGGTCTTGTAGAGGGCGCCGCCCGTGATGCCCAAGATCCGGAAATGCGTCACTTCCAAGCCGTCGTCCATGCTCCGGTTGAGCGTCAATCCGGAGGTCGTCTGCGTGTCCTCCATGGTCGACGCCCCAACCACTTCAGGCGCGTCAGGCACGGCTTTCACGGTGATGACCGCCGTCGCGCCATCTTCGCTCAACCCCACTCCATCAGCCGAAAGGGAGCTTTGCGCCTTGAATCCGCCGGCGGCGATCGAGTTTGCGAACGGGGCGAATCTCAACCCGAGCCTGCCCTGGGCGACGGTGATGTACGAGCCATTGACAACCGGGGTGACGCCGTCTTGCAGGAACAGGTCGCCATTCTGGATCTCCGTGATCAGGAAATGCGTGACTTCGATCCCGTCGGCGGGATTCCGGTCGATCTTCAAGCCGTCCACCGTTGTCGTGTCCTCGAAGGTGATCGCGCCGGTCACCGTGGGCGTGTCCGCCTGGGGGGCAATGAGGATCAAGGCAATGAACTTCCCTCCGCCCAATCCCGAAGCGTCGCCGGAGACTGAGGCCTGCACCTCGAAGAAGCCGGAGGAATCCTCGTTGGGATTGGGCGTGAACTTGAGCCCCTGGTCCCCCTGCAGGAAGGTGATGAACTCCCCGTTGACGATCGGCGTCTCGCCGTCGTTCTGATAGAGCGTTCCATTGCGGATGTTGGTGATCTGGAAATGGGTGACCTCCGGCCCATCGACCGGATTCCGGCGAACCTTCAGTCCGGTCGTCGTTTGTTTGTCCTCATCCGTGCTGGAGGGATCGACGGAGGGCGTGTCGGCGATCGGATTGACCGTGACGACCACCTCGGCGACCGCGCCCGCGAACGCGGTGCCGTCATAGACGTTCCACTGGAAGCCGTCCATCCCATGGAAATCGGTCGACGGTTGATAGACGAGTCCGTCGAGCGCCGTCCGCTGGATGTCCTGCCCCATCGCAACGGCGGCGCCGGCGAGTTTCAGGGTCCCTTCAACCGGCAGGGTGACGACGCGGACAAACCGGATCGCATCCTGGTCCGCATCGTCCGTCGCGGCGTTGAATCGGGCCTCCGGGATGGCGACGGAGAACCCCTCGTTGACGGTCAGATTGATGTCGCTCAAAACCGGCGGGACGTTCGCGGCGGGCCCGGTGATGTCGATCTGATCGACCCGCGGTGAATAGCGGGGCGACAACGAGGTCAACTCGGCGCGCCAACGCAAATCCGTCCCCGCCGTGGGAAACACATACTGCCGACCGGACTCGACCTTGAAGTACTTGGCTCCGCCATTGTTGCTCAGGAAGTAGTCGACATGCGTGTTGCCGGGCAGGGACTGGGTCGCGGTAAGCCGGGCGGCGGTGATGTTCGAAGTCTCCGTATCCACGCGGACGGAATGCGCGATCGCAGGCCGTACGTTGTAGGTCTTGCGGCTGTAGAGCCGGTTCTCCACACCGAAGCCGGACGCCCCGTTGGCCACGAACACATCGGGCAGCCCGTTGCGGGTCATGTCCACGGCCACAACCGCGGCGCCGGCAAACACATCATCGCTGAACGTCCCCCCCGACACACCCTGAAAAGGCGCCCTGTAACTGGCCAATCCCCGGTGGAGATAAAACGTGTCGGGTTGAGGATTGAAGCCGCTCCCGTTGGCGGCGATCACATCGAGAGCCCCATCGAGATCGAGATCGACCACCGCAATTCCGCGCGTGTTGGAGGAATCCGAACCGATCGCCGTCCCGGAATTGAGAAACACACCGCCGCCTCGATTCAACCACAGTTGGTTGACCCCGTTGACCGCCTCCACAATGTCGAGTTCGTTGTCGAAATCCATGTCGACCAGCAGCAGGCGCGTCGTGTTGGACGTCGCGCTTCCGATATCCGAAGCGGGCGCCCCCAGGCCGCCGGCCCCGTTGTTCTCGAGCAGCTTGTTCTCTGCCCCGCCGACGCCGACAACCCAGTCGGGGAAACCGTCCAGCGTGAGGTCTCCCGCGGCGATATCGACAAAGTTGTCCGGGGTATCAATAAACAAGGGGCCGGGCAGGACGACCGTATGAATGAACGGCCCGATTTCATTGGGCACAACGCCGTTGAAAGGATTTCCCGTGTCGTTGTTCAGGTAGACCCTGACGTAGGAAGGGTCGTAGTCCGCCACCGCAAGATCCAAGTCTCCGTCACAATCGAAGTCCGCGACCGCCAAGCCGACAGTGCGCGCAGAGACCACCCCGATGGCGATGCCCGTCACGCCGTTGAAAGGGTCCGCCGTGCCATTGTTGAGATAGAGCCGGTTGAGCTGTGAGGTGTTGCCCTCAATGAGGTCCACGTCTCCATCCCCGTCGATATCAGCCGCCAAGAGCCGGGCGGTGGCGTTGGCGGCGGCGGTCACATCGATCGCCGTGACGCCTTCGAACGGATCGTCCGTTCCATTGTTGAGATAAAGGCGGTTGGGCTGGCCCACGTTGCCCACGATGATGTCCTGGTCGCCGTCGCCGTCGAAATCCCCCGTGACCGCGTCGACCGATTGATCCGCGTCCATCGTCGCCAGCAGTCCGTCCGAGTTCTCCCCAAAGGTCGTGGGCGTCCCCAAGGCGAGGTAGAAACGATTGACCTCAAACTTCCGGTAACCGTTGGCGTAGACGATGTCAGCATCGCCGTCCCGGTCGAAGTCCCCCGCCCCAATCGCCGCGGTGTTCGCGTTGATGCCATCGGCATTCAGCACGATCCCCGCCCCGGCGCCGGCGAAGGGGTCGTTCGATCCGTTGTTCAGATAGAGGACGTTCGGAGCCAGATCGCCGTCGTTGGCCGTGATCAGGTCGAGGTCCCCGTCCTTGTCGAAATCTACCAACAAAACGTCCAAAGTATCATAGGCGTTGACGCCGATGGGAATGCCGCCGGAAAGCGCGGAAAACGGGGCTCCCGATCCGTCATTCAGATACAGGCGGTTGACCCCGCCGTAGTTGCCCGCAACCAGGTCGATATCGCCGTCGCGGTCCACGTCCCCCGCGGCGAGGGAGACGGTCGCGTCGGCGTCAGCCGTGATATCCGACCCCGTGATCCCCCCGAAAGGATTCAGGGTTCCGTTGTTCAAGTAGAGCCGGTTCTTCACCGCGGTTCCGCTCCGGTCGCCGTTGCCGGCAACCACGTCCAAATCGCCATCCCCGTCGAAATCCTCCACCGCCAACGCGGAAGTCGTGTGACTGTCCGAGGTAAGGGCGACGCGATCGGTTGAGGTGAACGTGGTTGTTCCCCCAGTCTCGTTGTATTGGTTGAAATTGATGCGGTTGACGCCGTCCACGGCCACGACAACATCCAAGTCCCCATCGGAATCAATGTCCCTCATGGCGACGGCCAGCGACGTTTCGTATCCGGGAGGGAGGCTGATCGGGTTAGCGAACACCCCGCCCCCGCCATTGATCAAAACCTGTGCGACATTGGTCCCGGGACGCGCGATCGCCAGGTCAAGATCACCGTCCTTGTCGATGTCCCCGGTCGCAAGGCCGACGGCGCTGAAATTGAATTCCAAGGCATCGGCAAAATATCCGCGCGCTCCGCCGCCAAGGACCCCTAGGTTCAAATAGACCTCGGAGGCCGTGTCGACCACCACTTCGACATCGTCGACCTGCACCTCCAGATGGTTGGCCAACCCTTCGACGACAAACGAAATCCGCAGCGATTGCCCCGCCCAAGGCAGGAGATCGAACGAATGCTGCGAAGCCGCCTGGGAGTTGGGATCCCCGACGGTCGTGGTGAAAGCAACGGCATGATTGGTGGTTCCCGCCGTATTCTGAATCATGACCCGGAACCGTTGGGAAGCGCTGAAGGCCGCGGCGAAGTTCTCGATCTCATGCGTCCAGGAAAGCGTCGCCACACCGGCCCCCGCCGGAATCGTCACATTCTGATACAGGGTGTTTGTCAGGCCTGTTGAAAAGAAGAAGTCCCGCGAACTGAAGGCGCTGTAGTTGCCGGACACCGGGGCGGGAAGCGCGCGCCTGGGCGAACTGGCCGAGCCATCGTTGTTGATGGCATACCGATTCTGACCATTCACCACATTGACCCACCCGCTGAAGTTGCCCGTCTCGAAGTCCCCGTTCGAAATCAGGTTCTCGGTGACATTGGCGACAATGATGTCATCGAAACTGTCGCCGTCGACATCGGCCACCAGGACATCGCGGGAATCCATCTCGGCGGGGCCGGAACTGCGTTCCAGGTCCGTCCCGCTCACGCCGCTCAGCGGGTTCAGGTTGGCCGCGTTGAGGTAGAGCCGGTTGGGCATTCCGGCCACGCCCACCACGACATCCAGATCACCATCCCCGTCCATGTCGCCCACCTCGACCGCGCGGGAATCCATGCCGAGCAAGGTGATATCAACGCCCGAGACGGTCGCGCCGAAGGAAAACAAGGACGCCGTGCCAAAATTCTCGTTGTAGGAATCGCGTTGGAAGTCCCCGTTCGCGGTGACCACATCAAAGTCGCCATCGTTGTCCATATCCCCCACGGCAATCCCGTAGGTGGAGGTCACTCCGAGCCCCATGTCCCCCCCCGCCTGAGCATAGGGATCCGCTGTTCCGTTGTGCAGGAAGTAACGGTTTGCCCGGCTTAGTTCCCCTGAAACCACATCGAGCAGGCCGTCGCCATTGATGTCCGCCAGTCGGATGTCGGTGATGTCGCCGAGGTTGACGCCCACCAGCAAGCCCACAGCGCCCCCAAAAGGGCTCTGGGAACCGTTGTTCAGGTAGAGCCGGTTGAATTCCCCCGTATTGCCGACGACCAGATCGAGGTCCCCGTCGTTGTCCACATCCCCCAGCGCGATCGCTGTCGTGCTGTGTTGATCGACGCCAACCCGCCCCGCCACGACACCCGCGAACGGTTTTTCCGTGCCGTTGTTCAGGTAATAACGGTTGATCTCCTCGCTGCCGTTGCCAACCACGAGATCGGGAAAACCATCCCCATTGATGTCGCCTGCGACGAGCTTGGCCGAATCAACGCCGGCCAGCGCGATATCCTCGCCCGCGACGCCGCGAAACGGCTCCGCCGTGCCGTTGTTCTTGAAAAAGCGCAGCGGCTGGTTGAAACGGTTGCACTCCACCACGTCCAGGTTTCCATCCCGGTCGAAGTCGGCGATGACGACATCCACCGTCGAGTTGGCGGCCAGTGAAATCGGCTGGGGAGGGATGGTGTCGAAAGGGTCGCCGACGCCGTCGTTGAGGTAGAGGCGGTTGACCTGCCCCAGGTTTCCAACCACCACGTCCAGATCGCCGTCGCCGTCCATATCGCCCAGCGCGATCGACACGGTTGAATCGGATTCCGCCCCGATGTCGGTGACGATGGTGGAGCCCCGGTTCATCGCTCCGTAGAGACCGGCGGACTCCGGGAGCAGCAACGCGCCCTCGTCGGTGGACCAGTTGGCGGTGGTGGCGGGGAAGCCGGCGTTCAAGTCGACGCCCTCGAAATTCTCGATCAGGGGCAGTCCGGGTGAGGCCGCAAGCAAGGCTCCGGGTAGCGCGACAAGCGCGCATCCAAAAGCGGCAACCCGCCTCGCCAAGCCCGCCCTTTCGGTTCGGGCACCGGATGAAGGAGGTCCCCCGACAGCGGCGAAGACATCTGGATACAGTCCTGTCCGCCGCGCTTCAACTATCTCTGGCAACGCGTCTCTGGCCATTGGCGCAATTGGTTTTGGCAAATCAATCTAGTGGCATTCATGGCCAGTCTGACGACACCCGATTGCCCGCGCGCATTGCGCCGACGCGCCGATGCCGGCCGGGCTTCGATCAACGCTTCACCACCCGGTAGAACCGGTAGTCTGCGCCGGAGACATTTGTGTCACTGAAGTCAATCTGGCCGCCGACCGGACGAACAGTCGCCACGGACGTCCAGGTGATCAGGTCGCTGGATACCTCCACGGAGTAGGTCGCCTCGTCCTCCCCCTGAACCATGATGCGGAATCCGTCGCCTGGTGATTCGTTGACGAAGGCCGCGGAAAGCATGAGCGGGCGTGTCGCCAAGGTCACAACCGTCGCGGTGTTGTTTGCGGGATTGAGATCGAGTTCATCCCCGGCAACGGTGAACACACTGGCGAGGGCTCCGACCGAATCCACCCGCGCCGTAACCGTGACCGTCGCGGACTGCGGGTTCACCATGGAACCCAGATCGATCACGATGGGATCAACCGTGGACGTCGCAACGGCGCCCATGGGTTCATTCACCTGTTGGATTGCGAGGCCGTCGGCAAAGTCTCCGGTCAACCGGACGTTGCTCGCGGCTCCGGGACCTTCGTTCCGGACGGTGATCGTATAGGTCACCGTGTCGCCGAACAACGGAGTCTGCTTGTCCGCGGATACGGCAACCGACAATCCCGCGCTGGAACCGAGGGGACGAATCGTGTCGAAGGAAAGGCTCCAGCCTCCGGCAAGCGCGCCCATGTCGTCGACCGCATCGTCCACGACATAGAGCGACCATGTCCCGTTCGGCGAGATTCCGCTGAAGGCCGACAATGCGGTCGCATACGGCGCGGCCGGAGCCGCCGGATAACTGTCCGCCTGGTTCTCCACGTGATCCGTTGGTTGATAGGTCCCGGTCGCGATCGCGTCCAATCGCGGCAGTTTCGCCGTCGCCGCGTCGGCAAAGGTCAGGTCAACGGCGGCCAGATCGTGGTCGCGTCCCGCGTCGGACATCAACACGACGCCAACGTTGTTGGGGCCGACCAGCAGGATGTCCAGATCGGCCGGGAAGGTGTGCGAGAGTCCGTGCAATGTCACCGTCACTGTGTTGATGACCGCATCAGCCATGTCGCTGACAACAATGTCCGAGACAGAGGCCGATCCTTGATCGGGGACGGCGATGGCTGCGGTGTTCGCCTGCCCCTGAATGGCCGGCAGCCCGAACGTGGCCGTTACCAACCCCATGTCATTCGCGCCAGGCGTCGTCAGGTCGACGAGATCCACCGAGGCCGTGATGTCGCCGGAAGCGGCGGGATCGGCGGTGAAGGTGAAACTCCGGGTAACCGTGCCGCTCGCCGGAATCGCCCCATATTGCTGGGGCAGGCTCGGTGAGAGAACGCCGCCCTCGGCCCTCAACGTCGCCATCACGTTGGTTGAGGCCACCGTTCCGGTGTTTCTCAAGGTGAGGGCCACAGTGACCGTCTCGCCCGGATCGAGGGCTCCGTTCGCGGGGATCCGACTTTCCGAAACAAGGGTGAAATCGAAACCGGTGTCCACGACCACGGTGGGAACGCCCACCGCCAGGGAACTGGCTGCCGTATTGTTTCCGGTGTCGTCATCCGGTTGATCCGAATCAACCGTCGCCGAAAAGTCCAGGGTGGCCAGCGCGTTCGGCCGCATCGTCACGAACACGGCGTTGGTCGCCGCGCCGGCCGGCAATTCGCCGATGTTGAAGGTCAGCGATCCGTCCATGTTCGTTGAAAGCGCCGCCGGGGAAACCGAGATCAGGTCCGCATCCTGGGGGAGGACACAGGTCACAAGGACGTTGGTGGCGCCATTGACGCTGTTGTTGGTCACCGCAACCCGGTAGGTCAGGTCGTGGGTCAGGAAGGCGCTCGCCGGATCGGTGTCCACCGTCACCGCCAGATCGGCCTTGGTATCGTCGTCCTCGATGGTGACCAAGCCCCGGGAGTCGGAGATGGTCGCGCTGACCGGGTTCATGAGCACAATCTCAAAGGTCTCAGCGCTTTCCAGATTGAGATCGCCGGTGATGAGGTTGGTGATCGTCTTGGTGGTTTCGCTGGAAAAGAAGTTGAGGGGGGACGATGTCAGGACGCTGTAGTCATTGTCGGCCATCGTCGCCGTGCCATCCACCGCCATGAAACTGACAGTGACGGTATCGAGGCTGATCTCGGAAAGGGTCACCGTGAGGACGGCTTCCGTGGTCCCACTGTCGCCCTCGGTCACCGTCACATCAGAGATTGAGAGGATTGGTCCGTCGTCATTGACGATGGTGACGTCGGCTACTGCGTCGGCGATCGTGGCATTGCCGGGATTGGACAAGGTGACAGAGAAGGTCTCATTGTCCTCATTGAGGGAGTCGCCGGCGATCTCGATTGAAACGGTGGCGGAAGTGGAACCGACAGGGATGGTGATGGAACCGCCGGCTGGCGTGTAGTCGCTCCCCGCGGTGGCGGCGCCCGCGGCGGGTGAGGCGTCACTTGTCGCGTAGTCGGCCGTGATAGGCATGCCGCTCAGAGTGTCCACGGACACGGTCAGGGTCGCCGTCGTCGTCCCCGAATCGCCCTCTGTGATGGCGACATCGGCAATGGACAGCGCCGGGGCCGCGTCATCGTTGCTGATCAGGCCGATTCCCACGGCCCTCTCAATGGTGGCGTTCTGCTCATTGCGGAGAGTGAACATGAAGGTTTCGTCCTGTTCGTGGTTCGTGTCGCCAAAGACGCCGACGTTGACGGTGCGCTCGGTGACTCCGGGTTGGAAGATCAGGGTTCCGGAGTTGGCCTGGTAATCCACGCCAACGCTCGCCGTGCCAACGCCGGTGATGTAATCGACCACGGCGGGGAGACCGCTGGGCACGTTCAATGTCACCGTCATCGCGACGCTGTTGGTGCCGGAATCCCCCTCCGGACCCGCGCCATCCACAACGCTCAACTGGGGAGCCGGATCGTCGTCAAGGATCGTGATCGTGTTCAGTTCCGTGACGATCGCCGCGTTGGTTGGATTGGTGAGTCGGACGGCCAGGGTTTCATCTCGCTCGTAGAGCTGGTCGCCATTGACACGAAGGGTGATGATCTGATTGGTCACCCCGGGGAAGAACGAAAGCGTCCCGTTCGTCGCCAGATAGTCCAGGGAGGCGCCGGCCTTGGCGGTCAGGTTGGTCGTCGCGTAATCAACCGCGATGTCCAACAAACCCGGCTTGGTGAGACTGACATCGACCACCACGTCATGGAAACCCTCGTTGCCTTCCAGCACGGACAGGGCCTGCAGGACAATCCTGGGCTCATCGTCCAGAATGGTCCCGATGGCGGCATCATCGAGAACGGAACTGAAGGTCGCGTTCGTCAACTGCAAGGTGAAGAACTCGTTCGTTTCCAGGATCGCGTCGCCATAGATCTCGACGGTCACGGTTTCATTGGTGACGCCGGGCGCCAGGGTCACAATGCCGTTCGTGGCGCCGTAATCCAGTCCGGCCGTAGCCGTGCCGTCCTGGGTATACCAGACCACCGATACCGCATTGCTGCTGACCTCGGAAATGCTCAGGTTGAACACGAGCGTGTTCGTGCCGGCGTCCATTTCGAGGGCCGAGGCGTCTTCGACAGTCCAAACGGGGCCATCGTCGTTGAGAATCTCGCCCAAGCCCGAAGCATCCACGATCTGGACTTCGGTGGAATTGAAGATGGAGACGTAGAAGGTCTCATTGGGCTCCTCGAGGAGATCGCCCCGGATCGGCACGGAAATCGTGAGGTTGGTCTCTCCCGGCGTGAAGATGAGCGATCCCGCGGTTGCCGTATAATCGACGCCGGGCGTTGCGGTTCCACCGCCGGTGGCGTAGCTGACATTGAGGAAGCCGCTGACCGGTTGGGAAAGACTGACGTTGAAGACGGCGTTGGTCGTCCCCTGATCGCCTTCCTGGATACGCGCGTCCGAAATGCTGAGGTCCGGAATGGCGTTGGTCGAGGAGCCCCAGACCTCCAGTCGGGCGTAATCCAGGGTTCCCGTTCCTCCAAAGCCACGGTCCGCCACCTTCAGTGTCCAGGTTCCTTGCGCCGACTCACCCCAGTTGCGGACGGTCATGAGTCTCCAACCGTTGTAGTCAAAGAGGGGGGTGTAGTCGCGTTCAGCCAAGCGGCTCTCGGTGCCGTCCGGGGACGTCAGTTTGATTTCCAGGTCGCCGGCAAAGGAATGGGTGGTGTCGATGGCGACGACGACATGTTCGGTCCGGAAGTCTGTGGCTGAAATGTCGAAGTTCACGGAAACCCCGGTGGGCGAAAGATCGGGCACGGCCAGGTTCAGATTGGTCTGGACCGCCGTGATGACCACCTGCTCCGCAAGGTTTGTCCAGGTCTGCGCCATGGCGACGGCCGCCTCGGCATCGACCCGACCGGCGCCATACTTGTGGTTGAAGTGAAAGCCAGCGCCGTTCTGGATCCAGTCACTGTCGAAGAAATCCGTCTGGAAGGCGCTCCGGATCAAAATCTCCTGAACGTCGCGCCAGCCGAGGTTCGGATTTGCCTCAAGCATCAGGGAGACGACACCGGACACCACCGGCGCGGCGGATGACGTCCCGTTGAAGATCTCGGTATAGTCGGCGTCCGCCAGGTCGCCGCCGCTGCCATTGTTGAACCCGGCGGCGCCCACGGTATCCGTGGTGGTGGTCGCGTGAGCGCGCCCGCCGAGGGAAACTTCACCGCCGGACGGCGCCGAGATCACCAAGGCTGCGCCGCGATTGCTGTAATCCGCCTTCTCCCCCCGGTTGCCCAAGGCTCCGACGGCGATCGTGTGGATCGAATTTGCAAAACCGTTGTAGTTGACGTTTTCGAAGTCCAGATCCCCGTTGCCGGCGGAGAAGACAAAGATGCTTCCCAGTCCGTTGCGACCGTTGCTGGTTCCTTCCGCCAATGCCGCCTCAGCCAAGGTCCCCGGTCCGCCAAGCAGGAGTCCGAACAGCACCGGCCCCCAACTGTTGTTGCTCACGTGCACCACCTGGTTGCTGTGCAGCAGGACCGCGGCGGTCGTGCTGTCCGGCGTCGCGCCGGAGAGGAAGCGCAGGCCCACGATGCTGGAATTGAAGGCGACGCCCGAGATTCCGATTCCGTTGTTGCCCGCGCCGGCTGCGACACCGGCCACCGACGTGCCGTGCGCGTCGGTGACGCCCTGGCTGGGCGAGGGGTCCGAATCGTTGAAGTTGTAGTCGTAATCGATGAGCGTGTTGACGTTCGCGAGGAGGTCTGGATGTCCCACCTGCACACCGGTGTCGACCACCGAAATGGTGACGCCACGGCCGGTGTAGGTCTCCCACACATTCGTCACGTTGATGTCGATGCCGGCTGCAGCGTTGCTCTGACCGGTGTTGAGCAGGTGCCACTGGTTGGTGAAAAGAGGGTCATTCGGCGTGAAATGAGGCTGCTTCCAAGTCGCCAACATCGGCATGGCCGAGGCCACCCCCGGCTTGCCCGTGAGTTCCTCGGCAATGCGCAGCGCGGCTCCCGCGCCGGTCCCCGTGAAGGTGCGAAAACCCGGAGCGTAGTAGATCTCCGCGGAGGCGACAGCGTTCACCGATGCCGCCAAGGCGTCCGCGTCCGTGCCGGGGTGCAATTTCACCAGAACGGACTTGGTGACAATCCGCTTGGAAAACTCGGTCTTCTGTGCGCCCTTGGGGTAAACGACAAGATCCGCCTCCGCCCCGGTCTGGGCGGCAATACGGTCCGCCTCGATGCGGACCCGGTCGGCGCTGGGCTGAACGGGAATAAGGAGGGAAGAGCCGGCCCCATTTGGCGGCGTCACCTGAACCTCATCAGCCGCCACCTCGAACTCCATGATCTGACCGCCCTCGGCAATCAGGTAACTGTCCCGGAGCGCTGCGGCGTCGGCGGGGTCAGCGGCCGTCGCCATCGTCACCAAGGCGAGACAGAGGGCCGCCGTCCGGCGCGCCGCCAACCTGATTCCTGGAAAATCGTTCATCAATGCAACACTCTCAACGACCGCATTCGAAACGCGGCCCGGTTTTCACGTCATTTTTCGCTTGTCCGGTAGAACCGGCGCTCCTGCCCCATCCCCTGCGCGTCCTGGAAGGTGACCACGCCGTTCATGGTCGAATTGGTCATCACCGGCGTCCATTGCTTCAGGTCGGACGAGGCTTCCAGCACGTAGGTCATGCCAACGCGGCCGGCCACGCTGATCTTCACCGGCTGCCCGGGCGTCGCGCCGCCTTCAAGGGAGCGCAGGCTCAGCATGACCTGATCGTTGATCGTCACCAGCGTGACAAGCTGCAGACTCCAGCCGTCCGCGATGCTGCCATGATCGTAGCCTTGATCGTCCACGATGTAGAGGGACCACGTGCCGTCAGGATTGGAACCGGCGAGGGATGACAGTGTGGAGGCATAGGGGCCTGCGGGAGCCGGGGCCGGAAAATCATCAACCGGCGCCTGCTCATTGGGATCCGAGGCGTTGGTCGGCCGATAGGAGCCGCTCACAATCGCCGGGGAATGATTGTCCGGCAACGACGCGGCCGCCTCGTCGTCAAAGGTCAGCGTGACCCCGGACAAACCGAGCCCGCCGCCGACATCGGACATGAGGACGACGCCCTGCCCGGTCGGACTGACCAGCAGGATGTTCAGATCGTCCGGGAAGTCGTGGGTGAGATTGCTGATGGTGACCGTCGCCTTCACGATGCCTCCCGCCAACCCTGAGACCGCCAGGGTTGAAGGATACGGATCCGCCGGCCCCAACGCATTCACCAGCGACTGGTCGCCCGGGATGTTGATCTCCGCCGTGGAGACGAGTCGTGAATCTTCGCCGAGCAGGAATCGCACAATGACCACACCCAAACTGCCGCCGCCATCCGACAACATCAGGGTTGCCGTGATGGTCTCGCCCCGTTGACCGTTGGCCCGGAAACGGAAGTCCCGACTGGTCGCCGCATCGCCCTTCTTCAACTGTCCGTAGGAGACGGCCTCGCCCACGGTTGCCACGCCTGGCATCCAGTCCGCGTCCGTGTAAGGAGTCAAACCGCCGCTGGACTGGAGCGTTGCCATCACATCCGTTGTGGCGATGCCGGAAATGTTCTGGAGCGAGAAGCTCACCACGACCGCCTCACCCGGATCAATCGCGTTGTTCGGCGTCTCCTTCTCCGAGACGAGCCCCGCGCTTACCAACACAATGTCCGCCAGTTCCAGCACGGGCGTCGTCACCATGGCGACATTGTTTGCCACGTTGGATTCCGCGGTGGTCGTGCTCACCCCGACCACATTGACGATGTCCGTCTGGGCTCCGGGCGCGACGGGAATTTCAACGGCGATTGTCAGGACCACGTTGCTGCCCGAGGCGAGCGAGCCGAGATTGCAGGTCACCACGCCGTTGCTGAACGAGCACTCGCTGGATGAGCTGTCCGGCAGGAATGTCCCGACAGTCAATGCGTTGGTCACCACGACGCCTTGCGCCACCGACGGACCGTTGTTCACGACCCCCACGGTGTAAACGAGGGTTCCTCCCTCGACGACCGAGGTTGGATTATTGGTGATTGTGACCGCAACATCGGCGGATTCGCTCACGGTTGTGGTCGCGGCGATTGCCGTGTTGTTGGTCGTGTTGGGATCGAAGATCGCCGACATGACATTCGCTTCGGCAACATGGGTTCCGATTGTGGCGGCGCGGGCGGTGATGGTCACCGTCGCGGTCGCGTTGCTGGCGAGCGTGCCCAAGGTTGCGGTCACCCGGTCCGAAGTTGCCACATTGGCGAAACCGCGACTGGTCGAAGCTCCCGTCGCCGTGACGCCTGCCGGCAACCGGCTGTCTAACACGACACCCGGCGCGCTCAGAGGACCCAGGTTGGAAACGGTGAAGGTGTAGGTCAGATCCGAATCCAGCGAGACGGTTGAGCCGGCCCCGACGATCATGAGATCCGCGGCGGGCCTGATGCCGGTCAAGGTGACAGCCACGTTGTTCTCCGGCGCGGGATCCGGCTGGGTCGCCGACACACTGGCGCTGTTGGTCGCAATGCCGTCGCGGTAGGGCGTGATCGTGAACATGTTGGTCCTGGACTCGCCCACCAGCAGGTCCCCGAGCGCAAAGGTCACCTGTCCGCCGGACAAGCTGCCGCCGCCGTTGTCAACGACCGTGGCTCCGAGCGGCAGGCGATCGACCAAGGTGACGTTGCTGGCCGTTGTCGGGCCCAGATTGGTGACGGTCAGGGTGTAGACGAGGTTGCTTCCCACCTGCACGGGATCCGGGGCCGCCGCGACGGAAAGGGCGAGGTTGGCTACAGGATCCACGGCAAAGACGGTCGAGATGTCCAGACTCCAACCGCCGGCAATGCTGCCGGTGTCCAGCCGGGAATCATCCACGACATACAGGGACCAGACCCCGTTCGGATTGCTGCCGTTGAAGGCGGACAACAGCGAGGCGAAAGGTCCCGCAGGCGCCGGGCTCGGGAAGTCGTCGGGCGTCTCGTCACGGGTGAAGTGATTCGCCGGACGGAACAGACCGCTGGTCAGCGGACCGCCATCCGGAAGCTGCGTGTCGGCCTGATCATCAATGGTCAGCGTCAGATCCACCGCGTCCACGCCGCCGCCGACATCGGACATCACCACGACGCCCTGGCCGGTCGGACCGACCAACAGGATATCCACGTCGTCCGGGTAGGTGTGATTGAAATTGCTCAGGGTCAGGGCGACCTTGCTGACAAAACCGGTGACGCCGGACACCGTGACCGACGAGGGATAGGGCAAGGCCTCACCCTCTTCAACAATGGCAATGTAGGCGCTGTTCGTGGCCGAGGCGCCGCTGCCCAGGACGAACGGGAAGGTCACGATGTTGTCGTGGATCGGGGTCGTTCCATCAAGCACCTGCAGCATGACATTCACCAACTGGCCGTTGGTGCCATTGGCGGTGAACTGGAACTCCCGGCCAACCGGCGCGTCCGTGGTCCGCATGACTCCGTAATCCTGCGACGCGGGACTGCCGGGTGTGATGTCGGAATTGGCGATCAACGACGCCGTGACATTGCCGGCCGTGTCCAGATTGCCGCTGTTTCTCAGGAAGAGATTCAGGGTGACGGTCTCGCCCGGATCGATGGCTCCATTAGCGGGCGAGAGGCTTTCCGAGACGACCCGCGCGCCCACCCGGGAAATGAAGGCCTGATCCTCGCGGATGGCGGTCACCAGGGTGGCGTTGTTGTTCGCGAGATCGGGATCGGTGGCGCTCCCGTTCTGAAGTTCCAGGGCGGCGACGCTGACTGAGTTGGTCACGAAGGTGGCCACATTCGGCGCCGTCATGTTGAACGTCACCGTGTGAGTGCCGCCCGCCGCAATCTGTCCGACGTCGAAGCTCACATAGCCGGGGATATTGAGATCGGCGCCAACGGGCAATGATCCAAGATCCAGGGTTGCCTGGGTCGGCAGCGTATCAACAATCGACACGCCGTTGAGGGTCGAGGGTCCGGCGTTGGTGACCGTGATGGTATAAGAGAAGTCCATCCCCTTGTAGATCGGGTCTTGGGTCGCCGTCTTGATCACGGCCAGGTCCGCGGTGTCGTCGTTGTCCACGATGGTCACCGTGGCGCTCGTGTAGCCGACGAACTGCGCCCCCGTGGGGCTTTCCAAGGTGAGAACCAGTTCCTCGTCGCCCTCAATGAGGGTGTCCTCGAGGATGGTGAGCTCGAAGGTCTTGTTGGTCTCGCCCGGACCGAAGGTGACCACGCCGTTGGTGTAGACGTAGTCGAAGCCCGCAGCGGCGGCGGTGGCCGGAGTCGGACCGTCCTGGACGCTGAACAGCGCGTCGAAGGTCTGGTTCGTGAGACCGGTGCGGGTGATGTCGATGGTGATGGTCGAGGCGCTTTCGGCGACCGAGAGGAGGTTGGTGCTGAAGCCAAGCTCCACGTCGTTGTCGACGATGGTCAAGGTCGACATCGCCAAGCCGATGGCCAGGCCGGGCTGCAATCGAGCCAGGTTTGCTATGGTCTGTCCGCTGAACATGGTGAACGAGCCGCCGACGATCAATTGTCCATCCGCTTGGAGCGTGAAGTCGGTGATTCGCCCATCGAAACCCGAGCACGGCTCAAACGAGGTGTCGCGCGAACCGTCAAAATTTAGCCGTTCGATCCGGTTGCGCGCGACCCCATTGAAGCTGTTGAAGGTTCCTCCAACAAGTATCTTTTCGTTGGCGGAAACCAGACTGGGCTGAACCACGACGATCTCATCGACCCAGGTCAGGAGGCTCGCCGAGCTGTCGGCGCCCGTGCCCGGATTGAACGAGGTGTCCAGCGCCCCGCTCGGCAGCAGTCGCGCGATGCCGTTCTGCGTGGAATTGGTGGCGGCGGGGTTGACCGAGTTGAACGCGCCACCGAGGAGAATCCGTCCGTCGGAATGCAGGGCCACGGCGGTAACGGGAAGGTTCGCGCCACCGCTGGTCAAATTCCAGAAATTGACGTCCAGGTTGCCGTTGGCCAGGACACGCGTGTAATAATTGACGTTGTTCGTGCCATCGTAGGTCCGGAAGTAGCCGCCGATCACGACGCGGTTGTCCGGCTGCACCACGACTTCATCCACGGAGCCGTTCGGCCCTGCTCCGGCGTTGAACCCGGTGTTGAGCGTCCCATCGGTGTTGAGCAGAGCCAGGCGATTGGCGGCCGCGGTGTCATACATGGTGAAATCACCGCCGATGACCAACCGCCCGTCCTGCCGGATGTCGACCGAGCGGATGATGTTGTTGGCGCGCGCGGCCCCGAGGAAGTTGGTGTCCACGGTTCCGGTCGGCAGCAGTCTGACAATGCGGTTGTGCGCATTGGTGTTGAACTGGGTGAAGGCTCCGGCCACGACGATGTTCTGGTCCGGTTGGACCAGGACGTCAAAGATGACGCTGTTCGGTCCGACCCCGGGATTGAAGGTCAGGTCCAGATCGCCGTTGGGCAACAACCGCACGAGGCCGTTGACAAAGGTCGAGCCGCCGCTGTCCGACCAGGTGTTGAACAAGCCCGCCACGATGACGCGCCCGTCGGCCTGCACCTCGGTGTCGGTGATGATGCCATTGGGTCCCCGAGGCGTTCCGGTCGTGGCATCGACTCCGAAGTTGTAGTTCGTGTCCAGGACGCCGAAGGGCCCGAAACCGCTCAGGCCCGCGCCCCCCGTCGGATTCAACAGGGTGAGGTTGACCGTTTCGTCGCCCTCAAGGAGGGCGTCGTTCACGATCGGGACGGGAACAACACGTTCGATTTCACCGTCGGCGAAGGTGACCGGCTGCGCCGTGTGCTGGTAGTCGGAGCCGGCCAGCGCCGTCCCATTCGTGGTGGCGAAATCGGCGGATACGACACCGGAAGCGCCGTGCGTGCGGACAATCTTGATCAAGGCGTTGGTGGAATTCTCGTTGGTCGGGAAGTCGATGCTGGCGAACTCGATGTACCCCGGGTTGAACTCATCATCAATGATGCGGAGGCTCGCCTGCTTCTGGCTGAGGAAGGCGCTGCCGACCAGATTGGACAAGGTGAGCGTCACCGTCTCGGGACCCTCTGTCTTGGTGTCGTTGAAGATGGGCACTTCGAAGGTGGCGACGGTCTGCCCATTGGAGAAGCTGAGCGTGCCGTTGGTCACCGTGTAGTCCACGATGGCGTTTGCGGTCCCATCGGACACGGCGAAATCGACCGTCAGGGGTTCAATCGCGCCGCCGTCCCGGACGACCGATATGGTGGCGTTGGTCGCGGATTCCGAGACCGTGAAGAACGCAGACTGGAAGCCGACGACGCCGTCGTTGTCCAGGATGGACAACACCGCGTTCGTGGGCGCGACCATCAGGTTGAGGTCCGTCATGCCCGTGGTGACGTTCCGTGAATCGTGGATGCTCAGATTGATCGTCCGGTCGCCGAACGGGTTGGCGTCATCGACGATCGGAACGCTGAAGCTCTTGGCGCTCTCACTCTGCGCAAAGACCAGGGTGCCGCTGACGTTGGTGTAGTTGATGCCGTCGACCGCGGTGCCTTCGAAGGTTGAATAATCCACGGAGACCGAACCGCTCAAGGCGCGCGTGCGGATGACGGAGATCACCGCGTTGAGTCCGTTCTCCTCGACCGTGTAGGCGGCGGAGGCAAAGCTCAGATCGCCCACGCCAATGTTCTCGCCGCCGTGCAACCGCGCCAAGCGGTTCCTGATGAGGCCATTCACCTCGGTGAAGCCGCCGCCGATGACGGCATCGCCATCCAGCTGCGCCAGGACCGTGGCCACGAAACCGTTGGCTCCGGAACCGCCGTTGAAGGTGGGATCCAAGTCGCCGTCGGCCTCCAACCGGGCAAAGCGGTTGACATTCGTCACGCCTGCGTAGGAGATGAAGCCGCCGCCGATGATGATCCTGTCATCCGACTGAAGGGCGACGTCGTGCACGATGTCGTCCGGACCGGAGCCCGTCTGGAAACTGGCATCCACCGTGCCATCCGCTTTCAATCGCGCGATGCGCACGGTTCCCGAGGCCCCGTTGACGGAGGTGAACTCACCGCCGATCACCGACCGGCCCGAGGTTCCAGCCAACGCAACCGAGAAGACCGGCCCATTCGCGCCGAGGCCGGCGTCGAAGGTCTTGTCGACCGAACCGTCCGTCCGCAGGCGCACCACGCCTCCCGCGGCAATGCCGTTGAACGCGGTAAAGTCGCCGACAACGATCAGGAATCCATTCAGATCGACGGCGATGTCGCGCACGATGCCGTTGGCGGCGAAGCCGGGGGCAAAGGACAGATCGACGCTGCCATCCTCGTTCAACCGGGCGATGTGGTTCCGGGACAGGCCGTTCACGGAGGTGAATTCACCGCCGATCACGACCCTCCCATCGTTCTGGGCGACAACCACATGCACAAAGTTGTCGGGACCGGTGCCCGGAGTGAAACCGAGATCGACGGAGCCATCGAGATTCAGCCGCGCGACGTTGGCGCGATTGGTTCCGCCCACGACGTCGAAACGCCCGCCGATGATAACCTTTCCGATGTTGACCCCGTTGGTGACCACGCTGACGGATCGGACGCTGGCCTTCCCGCCCTTCAGCGACACGTTGATCGGATCAAAGGCATGGTCCAGCGTCCCATCCAAATTGATGCGGGCCACATTCGAGCGGGTTTCGCCGTTGAACAGGGTGAAATCGCCGCCGACGAGCAACTGTCCGGTCTGATCAAAGCGCACCGCCGAGTAGATGAAGTCGTTGGCGCCGGGTGAGATCGCAAAGGTCTCATCAGATGAACCGGCTGCCGGTTCGTTGTCGATGATGCGAAGAACAGCTGAGGCCCGGCTGATGATGGCCCCGTCGGTCGCATTGGCAAGGCTCAGGTTGACCGTGAAGTGGCCCTCCTGGTTCGGATTCGGGAAGATCGGCACCTCGAAGGTCTTGTTCGTTTCACCCGCCGCAAAGTTGAGGACATCGGCGGTTTCGGTGTAATCTTCCCCCTCGGTCGCCGATCCGGCCGCGGTGCTGTAACTCACCGAGACGTTTCCGGCGCTGCCATTGGTCCGCACGACTTCAATCACGGCGTTGGTGAAGGTTTCATTGACATCGAACAGAGCCGCGCTGAAGCCCAACTCACCGGCCAGGTTGTCATCGTCCGAGATGGTCAGTGTGGCTGAGCTTTGCGCCCCCAGGCTCGCTCCGCCCAAGGGGGTGACCAACTGCAGGACAAAGGTCTCGTCGGCCTCGTCCAATTCGGGGCTCTCATCGATGATGGGGATGGTGACGGTCTGACTGGTGACGCCGTCGGCGAAAGTCAGGGTCTCCGATACGGCCGTGTAGTCGAGTCCAGCGACGGCGGTGACATTGCTGCTCACCACATTCACCTTGACCTCGCCGCTCGTTCCCCGGAGCCGACGGACCGTGACGTCCAGGGAAACCGCGCCCTCTGAAACGGTGTAAGTGGGGAATTCAAAGGCAAACTCGCCATAAAGGAAGCCGTTGTTGTTCAAGATCTCCAGGATGGCGGTGTTCTGACCGCCGAGGCTGGCTCCTCCTTGGGGTCGCTCAAGCAGGAGCACAATCGTCTCGTTCGTTTCCGCGCCCTCCATGTCTTCCGTGATGCCGACACTGAAGGTCCGGGTCGTGACGCCTTCCGGGAAGGTCAGCACGCCGTTGGTCGGCGTGTAGTCCTGCCCGCCGACCGCCAATCCGTCCCGGGTGGTGAAGTTCACGGTCACCGTGCCGGTCGTCCCATTGGTCCGGACGACCGTGATAACGGCGTTGGTCGCGTTCTCATCGACCGCATAGCGCGACGACGTGAAGTTCAGGACGCCGGGTCGAAGATCGTTGTCAATGATTCGCAGGGGAACCTGGCTCAACGTCCCCAAGGCGGTGACGCCGATCGGATTGGGATTGAAGAGGATCAAGGTCAACTCCTCGTCGCCCTCCACCAGACTGTCTTCCAGGATGGGCACGCCAAAGGTCTTGACGCTTTCACCGTCCGCGAAATTGAGGGTGTTGGTGACGCCGGTGTAGTCAAACCCGGCCAAGGCGGTATTGTTGGTGGTCGCGAACCGGACGCTTACCGCCCCAACGGCGCCGCCGACCCGTCGCACCTGAATGATGGCCGTTCCGCCGCCCTCGCTGACGCTGTAGGAGGTCGCACCGAATTGCAGGGTGCTGTCGTTGTCCCGAATGGTAAGGGTCGCGTCGGTAAGCGCGCCCAGAACATCAGCCGCGACGGGATTGGCCTCATCGGTAACATCCATCGCGCCACCCAACTGCAGCAGGATCGTGCGATCCTGCCCCGGATCGAGGCCGTCGATCAACGCTATGCTGAAGGAACGGCTGGTCTGGCCCACTTCAAAGACCAGGTTGGTCGTCGTCGGCGTGGCGGCGTCGTAGTGCGTCCCGGCCGCCGCCGTGCCGCCGACAATCTGGACCGGAACGGAGATCCGGGTATCGACGCCGTAGGACCTAGTGACTGTGACCAGCGCGGTCTGGTCGCTTTCATTGGCCACGAAGGAGGCCGAGGCAAACTGGAAGAGACCGGCTCCGGGATTGGTTCCCCCGATGATGCGCGCCAGGTAGTTCCGGGGGACGCCATTGTATTCGGTGAAGCCGCCGCCGATCACGATCTTCTCGTCCGCCTGAATGGAAACGCTGGCGATGAAGTTGTTGGCGCCCGATCCGAAATTGATGGTCGGGTCGAGCGTGCCGTCGGGGTTAAGGCGCGTGATGCGACTGGCGCCGATCCCATTGAAGGAGGTGAAGTCACCGACGATGAGGATCTTCCCGTCCGGTTGCACCGCAATGTCCATGACCGTGTTGTCGACGCCGGTCCCGGGATCGAAACTGCTGTCCAAGGAGCCGTCGGCATTGAGTCGGGCGATGCCGAAGCGGTCGACGCCGCTGATCGAGGTGAAGACGCCGCCGACCAGGATTTTGCCGTCCAGCGGCTGAATGGCAACGGCGTGAACGGCCCCGTTCGTGACACCGAGTCCAAGCGCCGCGGTGAAAGCCGCATCCACGGATCCGTCGGCAAGGTTCAAGCGCGCAATGCGGTTGACCACCGTCCCGTCCATCTCACGAAAGTCGCCGACCACGACCGCCTTGCCCGCATGGACGCCGTTCGTATGCAACGCCACGGCCCGCACGCGGTCGTCGGCCCCGGTTCCGGGATCGAATGCCCGGACCAGCGCCCCGTTGGTATCGATCAAGGCCACCCGGTTGCGGTTGACTCCGTTGTAGGTGGAGAACTCGCCGACAATCACGGCCGTGCCATTAGTGTTCAACGCGAGATCAAGAGCCGGATTGTCCGTGCCGGCTCCCGGGTTGAAGGTCGTGTCCACATCGCCGTCCGGCAGGACACGGCCGACGCCAAAACGGTTGGTGTCCGCGTAGCGGGTAAAGGCGCCTGCGAAGAGAATACGGCCGTCAGGCTGCAACTGGATGGCGTTGACGACATCGTTGGCCCCGGTTCCGGGATCGAAGGAGATGTCAACATCGCCCGGCAGGTTCAGGCGGGCGAGCTTGGAACGGGAAGTGCCGTTCACCGAGTCGAAGGCGCCGCCGAGCGCAATCTTGCGGTCGGGCGCGATGGCGGTGGCGAAGACGAAGTTATTCGGACCGAGCCCGGGGTTGAAGTAGGTGTCGTCCGAACCCGCCGGCCGGTTGAGCGACTCGTCATCGATGAGGATCAATGTGGCGATCATCGGGTTGGCGAGCAGTCCGGGCACACTCGGATCGCTGAGTGTCAGGGTGACTGTCTCCTCCGCCTCAAGATCGCTGTCGTCAACCAGCGGGATCTGGAAGGACGCCTGCGTCTGCCCGCCCACAAGAGTCACGACGGTGGTCGCATTGCCGACATAGTCCGATCCGGAGGAAGCCGTGTCGGTGGTGGGAACCCCGATGGCGACGGTCGCGCTCACGGTGTCCACGCTGCCGTCCGTGCGAACGACCGTGATCGTCGCGGCCCCGGAGTCCTCGTTCGCGTAGAAATTCGAGGTCATGAAGCGCAACTGGCCGTTGAAGTCGTCGTTCTCGATGTAGAGTCTCGCGGTGTCGTCGGTCCCGAGGACGATGTTCCCGGTGGGATTCACGAGTTCGAGGATCGCCCAACGCGCGGCGACGGTGTCGGTATCGTTGTTGTCGATCACCGTGACGAACTCGGTCGCCTCGGTCTGCCCGTCAGCGAAGTTGACAATCCTGGTAAAGCCCTGGAAGTGCGTGTTTTCGCTTGCCGCGGCCGCCCCAACGCCGTCCCTCACGCGCAGGGTCACGGTCGCAGCGCCGAGCGAACCGCTGGTCCGTTTCAAGGTGATGGCCGCCGCGCCGCCGCTTTCCACGATGTTGAAGGAGTTGGTCGTGAAGGAGACGGTGCCGCCGCCGTTGTCGTCGTCCAGCAGCGTCAGGGTCGCAAAGGATCTCGGTCCCAAGCTCGCAATCCCGTTGGGGTTGGTCAGGATGAGGTGGATGGATTCGTCAAACTCCCGCTGGGTGTCGTTCACGATCGGCACCGTGAAGGTTCGGTGGGTCTGCCCGGGCGCGAAGGCCAGGGTGTTGGTGACGCCGAGGTAATCGGTTCCCAACGTCGCCGAGCCGCCCGGGACCGTGGAATACTGCACCACCACGTTGCCCACGCTGCCCTGCGATCGGGTGACCGTGACAACCGCAACACCGGCGCCCTCATCCACGAAGAAGTTCGTCACCGCGAAATCAAACACACCGAAGTTGAAATCGTTGTCAAACACGGTCAGGTCCGCGGAGCCATTGAAGGACTTGGCGGCGCCGAGCGCCACATTCGTAGCCACCATGGCAAAATGAGTGACATTGGAGGCGTCCGTATAGAAAGACGGCGGGAAATCCGTGGTCTCCGGGAGCAACTGGCTCCCGACCGGATTGGTGAAGACCATGCTGAGGGTCTCGTCGCCCTCGACCAGAACGTCATCCAGGATCGGAACCTCGAAAATCTTGTTGGTGAGGTCGCCGGCGCTGAACATGGGCACGCCCTCGAAGTTGTGTCGCCCGATCCAGGTCCGGTTCGTTGCCAAGGCCAGGTAATCCGCGCCGGCATTGGCGGTCTTGTCCACGGTGACCATGTTGGCGGAGACCGTGCCCAGACGCCCGAAGGTGCGGGTCACCTCGATCACGGCGTTGCTGCCGTTCTCGTCTTCCCCGTAATAGGCCCGGGTGAAGCCCATGTTGCCAGGGCCGCCGGTCTCGTCCAACCCGTCGCCGTTCATGTCATGGGTCGGGGTCTCCCCGCCGATGACCCGGGCGAAGTTGCCGCGGTTGCGCGTCCCCCAACGAGTGCCGCCCCCGCCGCCGCACTGCGAAAGGCGCACCACGTTCGTTCCGCTGTTCAGGGCAAACGGGCTGAAAAGCACGTAGTCCTGCGGGGAATACATCGAGTTGGTCTGGATCGTCGGCCAGGTGTTGCCGATCACGGTGCCGATATATTGCCTTCCGCCGACCTGAAGGCCGTTGCCCAGCCGGCCATGGCTGCCGCCCACGGCGGTAAAGGCGCCGCCGATCAGGACATGTCCATCCGACTGGATGGACAGGTCGTTGATGTGACTGCGCACGATCGGGCTGGCATTATACGGGCCGGCCTGCTGGTTGTAGGCCGTGTCCATGAAGCTCGTATCGAGGGCGCCGTTGAAGAACAGCCGCGCCAAGTTGGTGCGGGCCGTCTCGTTGTAGGAGGTGAACAGGCCGCCGATGATGAATTTTCCATCCTCCTGCTGAGCGACGGTGAAGACCGTGTCGTCCGTGCCCGTGCCCGGGTTGAAGCTGGTATCGAGCGAGCCGTCGACGTTGAGTCTTGCCACGCCGCGGCGGCTGCGAAAATCGAACGTGTCGAACGCGCCGCCGACCAGGATTTTCTCGACGCCCTGCTTGGGAACGACCGTCACGCTGTAGGACCAGATGGTCGTCAACGAGGTGGGGTGCCCCCCTTCATTCATGACGATCTCCAACTGCGTGCTGGTTCCCGGACCAAAGGCGATCTGCACGGCGCGCGTGCCGTTGGTGAAGCCGGTGGTGTAGATCTGCGTCCCTTCATAGTAGACGTTCATGGTGTCCTCTTCGAAGAGGAAGTCATAGTCGATGATGATCGACCCCTCCGTCACCCCGGTGTCGAACGTGAAGCGATCCTCGGCAAACCCGCCGCCGGCCGAACGGCTGACGCCGACCGCGCCGCCGATGCTGACCAGTTCCAAGTCATAGACGGTGTCGTCCAATCCCGCCCCGGGGTTGAAGCTGAGATCGACCGCGCCGCTGGCGTTCAAACGGGCGATGCGATTCCGGGCAACGCCGTTCACCTCGGTGAATTCGCCGCCGATGATAACCTTGCCGTCGAGCTGCACGGCCGTCGCGTAAACCGGACCGTTGGGACCGGCTCCGATGTCAAAGGTGGGGTCGAGCCGACCGTCGGAATTCAGGCGGGCAAGATGGTTGCGGTTGGTGCTGTTGACCGTGGTAAAGTCGCCGCCGACGACGATCTTGCGGTTGTGGACGCCATTGGTCACCACGGTCACGGACCGGACCTCGCCCGAGATGCCCGCGACCGGATCGAAGGTGACGTCCACGACGCCATTGGTCTCCAACCGGGCGATGCCCTCTCGCGAGTATCCGTTCACCGCGGTAAAACCGCCGCCAATGAGTATCTTCCCATCCGGCTGCACGGCGATGTCATCGACAAATCCATCCGCGCCGGTCCCGACGTCGAAGGTGGGATCGACGGAACCGTCATCAAGCACGCGGGCGATCCGGTTTACGGGGACCAGGTTCACGGCGGTGAAATCGCCGCCGATCAGGACGGTCCGGGCGCCGTCGATGACCTGGGTGACGGTAAAAGGCTCCTGGGAGGCCAGGCCGACGCTGCGCAGGTTGATCGGATTGCCGCCCAGAGTCGCGGAGACGCTGAAGGTGTTCCCGTTGGCGTTGACAACATACACGCTGCCCTGCTGGTCGATGACCTGATGCAACCCGTCCGGGAGGCCGTTGGTCGGGTTCACGAAATTGGAGGATCGGAAGGTCACGCGATCACCCACCCGGAAAGAGCTGTTCGTGGCCGTGATGGTGTTTCCGCCCGTGTTCACGTCCCCTGTATAGAACAGGAATCCTGTGGTGTTGACCTCTTCCAACACCTCCTTGATGGCATGCACCGGACCATTCGCGCCCGGGTTGGGATTGCTGTCGTCGTAGGGAGGATCCGGCGTGAATTCCAGGTCCACCGCGCCGCCGGGTTCATCGTCATGCTCAATCGTGAACGTCGCGATGTCTTGGACGACACCGGCTACCGAGAGCGACATCAGGATGTCCTCGTTGAATTCGGCGTGGTTGTCATCGATGAGGTTGATGGCGATCGAGACTATGCCGCTGTTGGGCACGGCGCCCGAATAGCTGAAGGGCGGGGCATAATCCCGGTTCGGAATTGCAAGATCCGAGCTGCCCTGAATGTAACCCAACCGGCTGAATGATGCGACAGTCGCCGCAGAGGAGGGATTCAGCAGATTCAGGCTGTACTGCGTCCCGGGAACGCCATTGAACCGGATGGTGACCGGGTTTGTGGTGGTGCGACTGCGGTCGCGGGGCAGGAAGACGGTCCGGCCGGCCTCGTTTGTCCGGTAGTTGGTGTACTGGAAGTGCACGGAAGCCGTGCCCCCGGGGCCGGTCAGCGTCCCCCCGGCGCCATAGCCATGCAGGAACGAGGTCGCAAGCGTCCCGCGGTCGGCTGCGGTGATGGGGTTCGCGGCCTGCGTGACGGCCGCCAGCCCAAGCCACAGGCCCGCCGCCAAGGCGGCTTTCCAGACGCCGACCGCCGGCTTGAATCGCTTTTGCAGGGGCAACTTCATCATCCGTAAGACTCCGCTATCGACTAAACTGCGTTTTCCCAAGTGTCCATTCATTTGCGACGCGCTCATTCCTGCTCCCGGGTGCGATAGAACCGCCGGTTCGTGCCGGACACGTCATCCATGACGGCGACCGTGCCGTCCGTGACCGTGATCGTCCTCAGGACGGTCCAGGTCTTGAGGTCGTCCGAAACCTCGATCACATAGGTCTTGCCGACGCGACCGACGACGTTGACGCCAAACATGCCTTCGGGCATGGCGGACGCCTGCGCGACGGACATCATGGCGCCGACATTCACCGTGACGGTGGCAATGTTGTTCGCGCCGTCGGGGTCCGGCTCGATGCCGCCCACCGTGGCGCGGTCCACGATCGCCCCGCCGATAGCGGGCGCAGCCACGTTCAGGGTGACGGTGACGCTGGAACCCGCCGCGAGAGACCCGAGATTGCAGACGATCCTTCCGGCGCTTTGAGTCACGCCGCCGGGCGAACCCGATGAACTGAGGAACGAGACCCCGGCGGGCAGGGTGTTGGTCAACATCACTCCGGTCGCGGTGTTCGGGCCGCGGTTGGTGACGGTCAGCTCATAGGCGAAGTTCTCGCCGCTGTTGACCGTGCCGGGCGCGACGATGGGCAGCAGCGCCAGGTCGGCGGTGTTGGCCACGACGGTCGTCAGGGTCAGGCTCCAGCCGCCGAGGGCCGCGCCAACATCCTGGCCGGAGTCGTCCACGATGTAGAGGGACCAGGTTCCGTTCGGATCCACGTTGTTGAACACGGCCAGTGAATTGGTGTAGGGACCGGCCGGCGCGGGATTCGGGAAACTGTCCAGATCGTTGCCGTGGTTCGTCGGGCGATAGGCCCCGGACACCAACGGCGCCTCGTCCTCGTCCGGCAGCTGCGCCGTCACGGAGTCATCGAAAGTCAGCGTGACGTTCGTGACAACCGTCCCGCCGCCGACATCGGACATCAGGATGGTCTTCTTTCCGGTCGGGCCGACCAGCAGGACGTCGATATCATCCGGGAAGGCATGGCTCAGGTTGCGCAGGGAGACGGTGGCCTTGCTGACAACGCCGACCGCGTTGGTGACGACGATGGCAGCCGGATATGGCGAGGCGCCTCCCTGCCCAGGCACGTTCAGGGTGCCCGGTATGCTGATTGCCGAGCGGTTCGTGAAGGATGTCGTTCCGCCCAGGTCGATGGTGAAGGCCACCATGCCCAGGTCGTTGGTCAACCCGCCCGCGACATCCTCAAGCTTGAGGGTCGCGGTGATGCTTGAGCCGCCCGAGGCCGTGAAGGTGAAGTCCCGCGCCACGGAGGCCGCGCCGGCGACAAGGATGCCGTACTGCGCGGTCTGCGGGGTGTTCGTGATGACGCCCCCAGTATTCAGCAGGGTCGCCTGCAGGTTGAAGGTGTCCACGTTGCCCGCGTTGCGGAGGGCGAAGGAGACCGTGACCTCCTCGCCGGGATCGATCTCACCGTTGTTGGGCGCGATGCCTTCGGCCAGCAGCTGGTGGCCTGCAGGAACGACGGTCTTGTTGTCATTCTCGACGATGGTCACGGTGACCGCGGCATTCGCTCCGATGACCACCGACGGAACCGGCGAGAACGGGACGCTCAAGCTGAGGGTGAAGTTCTCGTTGCCCTCAATCACCATGTCGTCCTTCAAGCCGACCGTCACGGTCTTCGAAACCTCGCCGGCCCCGAAAATAACCACCTGGTTGACCACGTTGGTGTAATCAGCCCCGGCGAAAGCCGTGCCATTGGCGCTGGACACCGTGACGAGGGCGGCCCGATTGGTGGCGCCCGTCCGCACGACCCGGACATCCACCGAGCTGGCCGTCTCGTTGACGGAGACCGCCGGACTCGCAAACTCAACCACACTGTCGTTGTCCCGGATGGTCAGCGTCGAGGTTGCCTGCGCGCCGATACGGACGTTGTTGCCCGTGCTGGCGACGGCCGTGAGAGTGAGCTTCACGCCTTCGTCACCCTCCAGCAGGGAGTCATTGACGATCGGGATCAGGACGGTCTGAACCGTCGCATTGACTCCGGAGCCCGCGGCGAATGTCACCGGCGCATTGACCGTGGGAGTGTAGTCGTCGACCTGAGTGGCGGCGGCGCCCTGCCCCGGATCGAGGTCGCCGGCGCTGAACTGCACGGTGATCATTCCTCCCAGGTTCACGGTGCGCCTGATGGAAATCGCCGCCATGCTGACATCCTCATCCACCAAGTAGGTGACCTGGTCGAACTCGACCACGTCGGCGCTGTCGAGCAACTCGATGGTTGCGGTCTGGAGGGTTCCCCATTCCGCGCTGACAGGCATCTTGTTGAGGAGTGTCACATCGATGGTCTCGGTGGGTTCCGGGACGCTGTCCGGCACGACAGTGAAGTTGACGCCGGCCGTCCGTTGCCCGGCCACGAAGGCGACGGTCTTGGTCTCGGCGAGGAAGTCGCCGTCGGTCACGCGGGCCGGATTGAGTCCGGAACCGTCACTGATCATGACATCCACGCTGCCCGCGGCCGAGACGTCGCCGGCGCGCACGACCTCGATGGTGATCTGGCCGTCCGCTTCGTTGAACTGGTAGACCGCCTGGCTGAGGCTGAAGGTGGTCGTGTCGTCGATGATCGTAAGCGTCGCTGTCGCCGGGTCGGCAAGGATCGCGCCATTGGACGGTCCGGTGAGGATCAATTGGAGACTCTCGTCGGGTTCGATCTCGTTGTCGTCAATGATCGGCACGGTGAAGGAGGCCGTGATCTGCTGCGGGGCAAAGTTGAGCGTGCCGCTACGGCTCTGGAAATCGAGACCCGCCCTCGCGGTGCCGCTGGTTGTGGCGTAACCGACGCTGACCGCGCTGCTCAACCGCCCGGTGCGCCTGACTGTGACCACTGCGACGCCGGAGTCCTCCGCGGCGGTGAAGACTTGGGAAGCGAAGGAGAGACTGACGTCGTCATCAAGGATGGTCACCGAGGCGGTGGAGATCCCGCCCAGGGTGGTGATCCCCGCCGGCGCGGGATTGAACAACCGGACATTGAAGATCTGGTCCCCCTCAATCCGGGTGTCATTGATGATCGGCACGGTGAACTGGCGGACCGTCTCCCCAGGAGCGAAGGACAACTGCCCGCTCACCGGGACAAAGTCCGGATCGGCAACCGGGGCGCCCAGCGCATCCACGCTGGGGGTCGCGGCGTTCGCGGCGGTCACGGCTTCGGCGACGTAAGCGACGGTGACGGCGGTGTTCGTCCCGCCCGTGCGCGTCACCGAGATGACCGCGTTCGTCGCGCCTTCGCTGACCGTCAGGTTCGCGGCAGGCAGCGTCACGCTGATGTCGTTGTCGCGGATGGTCAGCGCCGAGGCGCTCAGGGCGCCGATGGTCGCGCCGCCCCGCGGATTGCTGAGCACGACGTTGAACACCTCGTCGCCCTCGCCGAGCAGATCGTCCAACAGATCGACCCGGAAGCTCTTGCTCGTTTCACCGTCGGCGAAGGAAAGGGAACCGCTGGTGCGCACGTAATCCTGGCCCGCCACCGCGGTCGCGTTGACGGTGGCGTAGTCGACCGAGATGACGCCGCGGATGCCGAAGGTGCGCTGCACCGTGAAGGTCACGAAGGACTGGCTTTCCGAGACCGAGAGCGCGCTCGCGACGAAGTTCAACTCACCCGCGGCGATCTCGTTGTCGACGATCACGAGGTTCGCCGTGCTGTTGGTGAGAGACGTGGCGCCCAGCGGATTCGACAGGGTCAACCGGAGAGACTCGTTGCCCTCGGGAATGAGGTCGTCAATGATCGGCACGACAAAGGACTGGCTTGCAACGCCGTCGCCAAAGATGACCGTGCGATTGGTGGCGATGTAGTCCAGGCCGGCCAACGCGGAACCGTCGCTCGTGTTGACATCCACGGAGATGGCGCCGACCGTGCCGCCCTCACGCTGCAGGGTGACCACCGCGTTGGTGGTGTTTTCGTTCACACTGAAATCGGACAGAGCGAAGCCTACGAAGCTGTCGTTGTCGACAATGGTCAAGGTCGCGGGATTCACGGCCCCGGGCTGAGCGCCGTTGAAGTCGCTCAACAGCAGTTCGACGGTGTCGTCCTGGCCCATCGGGTTCTCCAGGGCATCGACGACGGCGTCATCATTGATCCGCACGTCAAAGGTGAGACGGGTCTCGCCCTCGGCAAAGGTCAGGGTGTTGGTGACGCCGATGTAGTCGCCGGCCGGGCCGCTCACGGCGGTCAGATCGCGCGTCTCGTATTTCACCGAGACCTCGCCCTTCGAGCCGCCGCGCCGGATCACGGTGATGGTGGCGGACTGGCCGTCCACAATCTCAAACCCGGTGTAATCCGAACGGCTGAACTCCAACACGCCGGCCCCGGAGTTGTTGCCGCCGTTGAGTCGGGCGATCCGGTTGCGCGGCACGCCATTGACCTCCGTGAAACCGCCGCCGATCATGACGCCGGAATCAAGGACCTGCGGAACGATCGTGGTCACGAAGTTGTTGGCCCCGGTGCCGAAGTTGCTTTCCGGGTCAATGGAACCCGCCGGAGCCATGGTGGCCATGTCCATTTCAGAGCGGATGCGGGCGATCCGGCTGGCGGTCACCCCGTCATAGCGGTTGAACCCGCCGCCGATCAGGATTCGGCCATCGTCCGTGAGGGAGATTGACTGCACGAACTCGTCCGCGCCGCTGCCCGGATCGAAATCGGTGTCCAATGAGCCGTCAGGCAGGAGCCGCGCGATGCGGTTGCGGTTGACTCCGTTGACCGATGTGAAGAGGCCGCCGACCAGGATCCGGTCGCTGTCGTCGATTGCGATGGCGAGCACCGGTCCGTTGAAGCCCGGGTTCTGGAACCCGACCGTGATCGGGCGTCCGTCCCTATCCAACAGCGCCAACCGACCGCGGGCAACACCATCATAGGTGGTGAAATCGCCGCCGACCAGGATACGGTCGTCCGGATACACCGCCAAGGCGCGCACCGCGTCGTTTGCGGCGGAACCGAGCGCAAAACTCGGATCCACGGCGCCGTCCGCATTCAGACGCGTGAAGAAGTTGCGCGCCACGTTGTTGAAGAGGGTGAACTCGCCGCCAACGAGCACCTTGCCGCTCTGCTGCAGAGCAACGGCCTGGACGGTGTTGTTCGCGCCGTCGCCGACGTTGAAGCTGAGATCGAACGTCCCGTTGGTGTTGAGTCGGGCCACGCGGTTGACCGCCGTCCCGTTGAAGTTGGTGAACAGACCACCGATGATCATGCGCCCGTCGGGCTGGAGTTCGATGTCGCGCACCCCATCGCTCGCGCCGGAGCCGGGGTTGAAGGTGCCATCAACCGAGCCGTCGAGATTGACCTTTGCGACGCGGTTCAGGTTGACCCCGTTGAAGAGGGTGAAGTCGCCGACCACGAGCATGGAACCGTCATCCAAAGGCTCGATGTCATAAACGGTGTCGTTGGCTCCGGCTCCGGAGTTGAACGTGGGATCGATTCCGCCGCGGTTGTTGACGCGGGCGAAGCGATTCTGGCTGACGCCGTCATATTGGGTGAAGTCACCGCCCACGAGCATGGTCTGCTCGTAAACCTCGGTGGAAGCGAAGGTCGCGGACAGGAACCAGGCGGTGCCGAAGTTCTGGTTGTCGCCCTCGTTCATGATCACGGTGACCGCAGTCGAGGCGCCCGGACCGAACGGGATGGCAACGGTGTCGAACCCGTTGGTCAAACCGGTGTCGAGCAGAAGTTGTCCCTCGTAGTAGACGGTCATCCGGTCGGGCACGGACAAGAAGTCGTAAGTGACCGTCAGGATCCCGCTGGTGGACATGGTGTCGATGACGAAGATTTCCTCCGCCGCCCCGCCGCTGGAGGCCAGGTCGATGTTGAACGTCGCGGGCGGCGGCACCGTGGCCATCGCCAACGCATTGATCACGCCGTTCGCGCCCTCGCCCGGATCGAAGGAGCTGTCGAGACTGCCGTTCTGATTCAGCCGCGCAATGCGGTTGCGGCTGGCGTCGTTCACCGTGGAGAACGCGCCGACGAGCACGATCTTCTCATCCTGGTCGAGACCCAAGGCCGTCACGGAGGCGTCGGCGCCGGTGCCCGGATTGAAGGTCAGGTCGATCGAGCCGTCGCTGTTCAGGCGGGCGATCCGGTTGCGGCCGGCGAAGCTGAAGTCGCCGCCGATGACGATCTTGCCGTCGCTCTGCACGGCGAGCGCACGGACGATGTTCCCGATCGAGGGGCTGGGATCGAAGGTCGGATCGACAGATCCGTCCGGATTCAACCGGGCGAGAAAACCGCGCGGGATGCCGTTGACGTTGGCGAAGTCGCCGCCGATGACGACCTTGCCGTCCGGTTGCACCGCCACGGCCCGGACCGTCCCATCGGGGCCCGTTCCCACATTAAATCCGGAGTCGAGGCTGCCGTCGACGCCGAGTCGCACCACGCGGTTGACGTTCGGGACCCCGTCGAAGGCGGTGAAATCGCCGGCGGCAACCAGACCCACCACCATGGAATTCGTGGTGATGTTGGTGACCACCTGGAAGGTGTTGGTGTCGAAGAAGATGTTGGTATTGAACGTCAAGGTTCGCTCAGCGGCCAGGGCGTGGATGGAGTCGTTGAAACCGCCCCCGATGTTGAAGGACGCGTCCACCGCGCCGTTGGTTTCCAACCGAACCAACCGCCCGTGGAACCCGCCGTCAAACTGGTCAAAGTCACCAGCGGCATACACGCGGTCGGTCTCATCGAGGAGGAGCGCGCGCACGAAACCGTTGGCCCCGAGGCCGGGATCGAAGGTGAGGTCGAGTGTGCCATCGGCGTTCAGGCGCCCGATGTGATTGCGGTCAGCCCCGTTAATCTGGGTGAATTCGCCGCCGATGACGGCGACGTCGTTCGTCTGCAACGCGGCCGCGAGCACCGGAGCGTTGGCGCCGGTCGTCGGGTTGAAGGTAAGATCCACATCGCCGGCCTGCTGGTCGATGATGGTCACGGTCGCCGTCGCGAACTCGGGATTCACGCCGGCTCCCGGAGTCTGGGACACGAGAGTGACGGTGAAGGTCTTGTTGTTTTCAACCACTTCGTCCAGCCGGATGCCGACCAGGATGGTCTTGACCGTTTCACCCGGCTGGAAGGTCACGGTATCGGTGACATTGGTGTAGTCTAGTCCGGCGATGGCCGGATCCGGGCCGGTTCCGTCAGCCATCGAGTACTGCAGCGTCACGCCCCCCGCCAAGGCGTCGGGACGGATCACGGTGAGAACGGCATTGGTGGCGTTCTCCAGAACCGTGAAGCCCTTCGAGGCGAAACCGAGGCCGGTGTCGTTGTCGAGGATGTTCAACGTCGCCTCGCCGACAGCGCCGGCCTGCCCGGACGCCATGGGATCTTCCTCGGTGCGCAGGTTGAAGATCTCAGTGTTGCTCAGCACACGGGAATACACCCGGACATCGTCGATCGCGCCCAGGAAACCACCGGTCCCGTCGGCCTGCAGGCCAAGACGCGCGTTGAAGGCCTCGTCCGGAACGACGTTCGCGGGAATGCCGTTCGTCTGGGTCGCCAGCTGCACGCCATCGACGTAGACCCTCGCAATGGAATTGGCGCTGTCGTAAACGCTCACCAGATGGCGCCAGGTTCCGACGGTATAGGCGTCCTGGGTCGAGGCGGTGAGGAGATAGGCTCCCGGGCGCCCCTGGAACTGGATGTTGTTCACGCCGGCAAAGAGGTCGGCTCCCAAGGTGATATCGACGTTGTTGGTGCCCTTGTTGAGCAGCGTGCCGCGCGCGCCGAACGGGGAACTGGAGGCGCGAAACCACAGGCTGACGCTGTAGGGCTCCCCGGAGAAGAGGACGCCATCCGGGATATCGACGTAGTCGTCCGCGCCGTCGAAACGCAGCGCGGCGTTGGCGTTGCCAAAGCGATCGGTTGTGCCGATGGGCCCGACAACCGTGCCGTTAATGCCGCCAACCGTGTCCGTGGCATTGCCGTCCAAGGCATAGTAGGCGACGAGACCGTTGGTGACGCCCACACGCGGCGCCGCCGGGGCGGAGCTGGCCAGCGTCGCGCCGCCGGTCGGGTTGAGCAGGCGGAGGTCGACGGTCCGGGTGGCGTCGACGGACCCATTATCGACCACCGGCACGACAAAGGTCTTCACGGAGTTGTCGCCGTCGGCCCAATTCAGGAATCCCGAGACCGAGGTGTAGTCGTCGGGATCAATGGCGGTGCCGTCTGTGGCCGTGAACTGCGCGGAGACCGCGCCCACGCTGCCATTGGTGCGGATCACGCTGATGGTGGCGTTGATTTCGTTGGCGTAGAAGTTGTTCGTCACGAAACGCAGCTCGCCGGGGCCGAGTTCATTGTCGAGGATGCGGAGGACCGCATTGGAACGACCGAGCGCGGCGCTGCCCACGAGGTTGACGGCATTCGTGAGGATAAGATCCACGGTGCGGGTTGAGTTGGCCGCGGCGTCGTCGATCAGGGTGACGATGAAGGTCTTGTCGTCCGTCTCGCCGTCCGCCCAGCTAAGGGTTCCATTCTGGTGGACAAAATTGAAGCCGGGCGTCGAGCCGCTCCCCGCGGGCGCGCCCAAGGCGGTGCCGTCCACCGTGGCGTAGTCGACGGTAAGCTCGCCGACGGATCCGCCGCCGCGGGAGACCGAGATCGTGGCGCTGAGACCGTTTTCAATGGCGTTGTAGGAATCGAGGGTGAAACCGACGGAGGCGTCGTTGTCGAGGATCGTCAACACCGCAGAGTCGGCGCCGATGATCACCTCACCGGAACCGGCGGTCGCAGAGATGTCGAGGTTGACCGTCAGATCGACGCTGCTGTTGGGGCTTTCGTGAATTGGCAACGGGAAGCTGCCGGTTGTCTGGCCGACAACGAAGGTGAGCATGTCATTGACGGCATCGTAATGTCCGGCCGACGTGGTGGCGGTGCCATCCGAGGAGACATAGCTCACGGTATTGGCCGCTTCGAGGTTGCCTCGGCGGACAAGGTGAATATCGACGGACTTCTCGCCCTCGGTCACCATCGGATCGGTCGGCACGAATTCAACTCTGCCGCCGGCCGGGGTCAGGTTCGAACCGCCGCTGAGTCGGGCCAGGTGCGGCCGGTAGACCCCGTCCACCCTGGTGAAGGCGCCGCCAATGAGCATCTTCCCGTCCGGCTGGATGGCCACCGCATTCACGATGTCGTTCGCGCCGGAGCCGAAGTTGACGGTGAGGTCGATGTTGCCCTGGGGATCCAACTGCGCGACATGGTTGCGCTCGAGACCGTTGACGAACTTGAATCCGCCGCCGATCAGGATGCGACCGTCCGGGTGCAAGGCGATCGAGCGGACAAACTGGTCTGTGCCGGCCGCAAAACCGGGGTCGAGGTTTCCATCCGGGCCGATCTTCGCGATGTGTTCGGTCGCAGCCCCGTTGAAGGTCGTGAACAGGCCGCCAATCAGGGCTGATCCGTCCGGAGCGATGGTAATCTCGAATACGGAAGCGTTGAGATTGTAGCTCCTTTCGAGGACGCCGTTCGTATCAACCAGGGCGAGACGGCCAGCCGGAGCGCCGTTGATCGAGGTGAAGTCGCCGCCAATCAGGATCTTGCCCGCATTGGCGCCGCTGCCGTGGATCGCGATGGCGCGAACCGATCCGTTGGCGCCGAATCCGGCATTGAAATTGGTGTCAACAGAGCCGTCCCGGTCCAAGCGGGCGAAGAAGCCCCGCGAGATGCCCCGCACCTGGGTGAAGTCGCCGCCGATGTAGAAACGTCCGTCCTTGTCGTAAGCCACGGCATTGACCGTGTTGTTGGCGCCGTTCTGGTTGGTGCTTGCTCCGAAGGACTGGAGCGCGAACGAAGTGTCGATGACGCCGTTGGATCCGCGGATCTGGATGTAGCGGTTGGCGGTGTTGTCGGTGAATCGCGTAAAGAGTCCGCCGAGACCGATGCGCCCCCCAAGGGAATCGAACAGCGATTGGGCCGGGCGGAGCGCGATGGAATTGATGGAGATCAGGCTCGAGAACGCGGCCTGATTGGCTCCGCCGTAGAAAATCGGCAGGGTGGACACCGGCTGCACCGATATGGCGAAATTCCAGACCGTCTGTCCGGTCGTTCCTCCCGGATTAAAGACCAGTTCGATGAAGTCGTCATTCCCGGGAGGATAGCTGTTCGTGAGAACGAGTTCATGGTCCAGCGGGTCCGTGCTGTTGACAAAGCCGAAACCGCCGCCGCCGCCGAAGCCGCCGGTGCGGGTGCTGATAACCCCGGTATCGTAAAGGAGGACTCCGTCGTACCAAATCTGGAGTTGATCCGGCGCGGTGTAGCTGCTGAAGCCGACGATCATCGTGCCGCCGCTCTGGCCGACGCCCGGGATCTGGAACCGTTCCTCAGCGGCGCCACCGGAGGCGGCGGAACTGAAGTTGATCGCCATGCCGCCGGGAGGGATGACATCGGTGAGGTAATTGGTGATCACCGCGCCCGCAGAGGAGAGCAGGGCCAACCGACCATTGGGATCGCCGTCAAAGAAGGTGAACTCCCCAGCAACCAGGATCTGGCCGTCGGGCCTCACGACGATGTCGTTGACGTTGGTGTTTGGTCCCACACCGGGATCGAAAGTGGTGTCAACACTGCCGGCCGGGGCATCCTGGATGTAGAGCAGGGCCGTGCCCATGTCCATGGAGACCCGGCCGCCATCGTTGACCGTCGGGGGTGCAACCGCTTCCAAGGTCAGCACGACATACTTGGGAGCTTCCAAGACGGTGTCCGTCAGCAGGTCCACCGTAAAGGTCTGCCTTGTGATGCCCGGATCGAAGGAAAGCAGGTTGGTCTTCGCCAGGTAATCCCCGCCGATTCCCTCGATCGCCGTCCCGCCCTTGGCGATGGCGCGCACAGCAATCGTGCCCGCAAAGGCATCCACCCGCTCCACGGTGATTGTCGCTGTGCCCTGATCCTCGCGGGCATCGAAGCGGTCGGCAACGAACTGCAATCCGCGATCGTTGTCGTAGATGGTGAGGTCAGCCCCGACCGGTGCGGTCAGGCTGGTGATCGTGCCGCCGAAGACGCGCGCCATGCGGTTGTAGGCGACGCCATCGACATTGCTGAATGCGCCGCCGATGAGAAGGCTGCCACCGGTGGTCTGGGCCAGAGCGTTCACCACATTGTCCGGCCCAATGCCGGGATCGAAGGTCATGTCGAGGGAACCATCGGCGTTGAGCCGCGCCAGGAAGCTGCGGGTGATGCCGCCGACATTCTGGAAGAGGCCGCCGATCACGAGCTTGTTGTCTGACTGCACCGCCAAGGCGTTCACTTCATTGTCAGGGCCGTTTCCAAGCGCGGCGAAGCCCGCCATATCCACGGAACCGTCGGCATTCAAGCGCGCGATTCGCGACCGGTTGATTCCGTTGAAGCTGGTGAACCGCCCGGCAACGATGATGGATCCGTCCGAAAGGGTCTCGACACGGTTGATAATGTCGTTGGCGCCGGTCCCGACCAGATTGAGAGTGGCGGCGTCAAGGGAACCGTCGGTATTCAACCGGGCGATGCGCGGCGCCGACGCGCCTTCATAACTCGTGAATTCGCCGACAATCAGGATCTTTCCGTTCGTCTCAAGCTTGATGTCGTGAACGTTGGTGTTGGCTCCGCCTCCGAACGCGAGGAAGCCGCTCGTGTCCAAGCTTCCATCCGGGTTCAAACGCGCGATATGCGTCCTCACCGAACCGTCGATGGCATCGAAATCGCCGCCGATGAGAATCCGACCGGCGGCGTCGAGCTCGATAGCGCGAATCGCGCCGTTCGGTCCCGTTCCAGTCACGAAGTTGGTGTCGAGGCTGCCATCGACATTCAGTCGGGTGAGGAAGTTCTGGGCGACGCCGTTGACGCTGGAGAAAAAGCCCCCGATGAGAATCTTGCCGTCCGGCTGGAGTTTGACGGCCCGCACCGAACCGTTGGCTCCAGCCGCGGCCCGGTTGAAGGAGGTGTCCAACGAACCATCGACGTTGAGGCGTGCGAAGAAGGCCTGGTTGGTGCCGCCCTGGATCGAGGTGAATTGTCCGCCGATCACGGCCTTGCCGTCATCCTGCAGATCGATTGCGAACACCGGGCTGGCGGTTCCGTAGTTCTGGGATGCGTAGGAGGTGTCGAGGACGCCGCCGTTGTCCGAGAAACCGGGATTCACGAGCCCCGACCCGCCGGTGGCGTTGCTCAAGAACAGCCGCAATGTCGCGGAAACATTGTCGGGATCGACGCCCATGCGATCGATGATTCCCACCGGGAACGACTTCGGCCCCGCTTCTCCGTCCGCCCAGGTCAGGACGCCCGAGGTCTCGTTGTAGTGGACGTCATTGGTCGCTGAGCTATCCCTCGTTGAATAGGTCACGGAGACGCTGCCCGCGCTTCCGTTGGTTCGGATCACGGTGACGGTCGCCGGCCCTTCCGACTCATTGATCTCGTAGGTCGGCGAAGCGAAGGTGACGAGACCGGGGCCGAACTCGTTGTCGAGGATGTTCAAGACAGCGTTGGCGCGGCCCAATCGGAACGGCGCGAAGAACTGCTTGGTCAATTGCAGGTTCACGGTCCGGGTGGAATTGACCGTCGTGTTATCGATCAGGGCCACCTGGAACGTCTTCGGGGAGGTGTCGCCGTTGGTCCAGGTCAACGAACCAATCGCGTTGGTGTAGTGGGCGGTCGAGAGCGGCTGTCCGGGCACATAGGCCGTCGCGGTCCCATCCGCCGTCGCGTAGTTGACGGTGATGTCGCCAATACCGAGCCCGACGCGGTTGACCGTGATGGATGCGAGAATGCCGTTCTCCAAGGCCGAATAGGCGCCGGTCGCAAATTCAACGACGTCATCGTTGTCACGGATGGTCAGTGTCGCGTCGGCTCCAACGCCCGAAAGCTGAACCGTAGCCGGCGCCACGTTTGCCAGATGGAGATCGAGGGTTTCCAACTCCTCGGAGACCTGGTCATCCCGGATCGGAACGGTGAAGCTCGCATAGGGCTGGCCCGGTTGGTAGGTCAACATGCCGACAGCGCTGGTGTAGTCGGAGCCGGCGAGGGCGGGAGACGGACCGGTTCCATCGGCGGTCGAATACTCCACCGTGACTGTGTCGTTCAGTCCAACGGCCGTCAGTCCGCCACGGCGCAGGACCCGGATGGTCGCCGTGCCCGCGTTTTCGTCGACCGTATAATCGACGGACGCAAAGGAAATGGCCCCGTCGCCGAGGTTTCGTCCGGAGTGCAATCGGGCAACGCGGTTCCGCGCCAGACCGGAAACCTCGGTGAAGGCGCCGGCGATCAGGATGCCATTCTCGACCGCGTCGATGGCGACGGCGTTCACCACGTCATTGGCGCCGGTTCCCGGGTTGAAGCGGTCGTCGATGGCTCCGTCAGACTTCAACCGCGCGATTCGGTTGTAGGGGAGCCCGTTGAAGGAGGTAAACGCGCCGACGGCGACGATCCGCTCGGCGGAGTCCTCTTCGGTGTAGATCGTGATATCGTTGACCGTGTCGTTGGCGCTGGCGGCGAAGAACACATCCAGTTCGCCGGTCGAGGTGAGGCGGACGATGCGCGGCGCCGCCTGTCCGGCCATGGTGGTGAAGGAACCGCCAACCACGATGCGGGCGCTGGCATCAATCGCCAGGGCATTCACGGCGCCGCCTGTATTGACGCCCGTGGGCTGGAAGCCGGTGTCGAGGTTGCCCTGGGAATCGAGGCGCGCGATGCCGTTGCGGGAAACGCCGTTGAACGAGGTGAAGGAACCGCCAATCACGATGCCGCCGTCATCCTGCACGACGATCGCGCGAACCGGTCCATCGGGCCCGAGTCCGATGTTGAAGTTGGTGTCCGGGGCGCCGTTGGTGGTGAGCCTCGCAAGGAAGCTCCAGTTCGCGCCCTGGATGGCGGTAAAACCGCCGCCGACCAGGACCATCCCGTCAGGTTGGACAGCAAGCGCCTCGATCCGGCTGTTTGCGCCGGGCGTGGCGACAAAGGACGCATCGACCGAACCGTCCGCGTTCAACCGAGCGAGATTCACGTAGGATTGGCCCGCAACGTTGAGGCTGAATGATCCGGCCACGACGACCGAGTGGTTGGTGTTGGTCCCCACCAGCACGGGGGCGATGGCGCGAACGGTGTCGTTCGCCTGGAAGGGAGCCGCGACAAAATTGGTGTCCAAGGTCGCATCCGCGTTCAACCTCGCCAACTTCGCAGCGGAGGCTCCGTCGAAGGTCAGGAGATCACCGCCGATGTAGACGCCCTCCGCATCGACCGCGGCCAAGGCGAAGATCTCCCCGTCGGCTCCGGAACCCGGATCAAAGTCGCGGTCCGGATCGCCGGCCTGTTGATCGACGATCGTCAGGATGGCCTCGCCCAGATCCAAGTCTTCCTTGGCGCCGCCGCCGTCGGGACCGGCGGCGATGTCGAGCAGGAGCCGGATGTTCTCGTTCGTCTCGGTCAGGGAATCGAGCGCGATGGGCACCTCGACCGTCATGACGTCCACACCCTCCTCAAAGATCACCTGCGTGTTCACGTTCGTGAAATCCTCGGGATCGGTTGCCCCGCCGACCAGTTCCTCGGTCCAGAAGTTGACGGCGACCGTGCCGGCCAGCGCTGAGGGACGCAGAATGCTGATGAAAGCGTTTCCAGCCCGCTCGGAAACGAAGAACTGGTTGGTGGAGAACTGCACCGGAATGTCGTTGTCCTCGATCGAGATTGTCGCCGTGCCCGGAGGCGCAATCAGGGCGCCGCCCATGGCGTTTGTCATGTAGACCGTGAAGGTGCGGGCCAGGTTGACCATGTCATCCGGATCCCCGACCGGGACGGAGATGGTCTTGGGCGCCACATCCCCATCGCCCCAGGATACCGCCCCGATGGTTGCGGTGTAGTGATTGCTCACGACCTGGGCCGTGCCATCAAGCGTGCGCAACTGCACGGACACCGGACCGGAACTCCCGTTGGTCCGCAGAACGGTGATCGTGGCCGCACCGCCCCCCTCGTTCACCCGGAAGACAGGCTTCTCAAAGACCAGCATGCCGCCGCCGATCTCGTCATCGAGGATGTTCAGCACGGAATACGACGCGTCGACGTCGTTGGTGGCGGTCAAGGTCGCGTTGACCGCGTTGGTGAGGTAAAGCTGCACCGTGCGGGCCAGGTTCGGCGTCGCATTGTCGATAACCGGAATGTTGAAGAATTTGTTGGTCGTTTCGCCGTCGGCCCAGGTCAGCGTGCCGCTGGTCGCAGCGTAGTTCGCGCCGGCAACCGCGCTGCCGTCCTGTGTGAAGTAGTCAACGGAGGCGATGCCCGCCGCGCCGCCTGTGCGGGACACCGCGATCGTGGCCAGCGCCCCGCTCTCGACCACGTTGTAACGGGAAAGGGTGAAGGCGAAGGTGGCCTCATTGTCGACGATTTCCACCTGGGTCTCGTTGCCCAAGGGCTCCACATTGGGACCGCTCAAGGCGAGGGTGAAGACCTTGTTGTCATTGGGAGCGCTATTGTCCCGGACACCAAAACTCACCGTGGCGAAGGCCTGATCCGGAAGGAAGGTGACGGAGGTGGGTGAAGGAGTCAGGTCAAAATCCGTCCCATTGAAGGCAGTGTCGCCCGCCGCTCCCGGGGCCGCGACCATGACCACGGTGTTGGTCGTCGCCAAATTGCCGCGCCGCCGCAATTGAACCTCTCCCGTGATGGCGTCCTCCGCGACGGAATACATCGGCGCGGCGAAATCGATCTTGCCCGGTTGGGTCACCGGATTCGCGCCGTCATTGATCACGGCGAAGCGACCCGCGGAAACCCCGTTGACCTCGGTGAACGAACCGCCAATCGCAAGGCGTGCGCCACCCTCGTCGAGGACGACATCGAGAACGGCGTCGTTGGCTCCTGATCCATAGTTGACCGTGGGATCGAGCGATCCGTCGCTCGCCTCCAGACGGACGATGCGGTTGTTCTGGCGGTTGTTGACCCGTCCAAAGCCCCCGACTGCGACAATCCGGCCATCCGAGCGCACGCGCACCCGCCGGACATAATGATCGAACGAGGGGGTGAAAAACGGATCGAGCGCGCCGTCGGCGCCGTCCAAGCGAACGAGATGGGAAGCCGGATTGGAGCCGATGAAGTTGAATTCACCGCCGATCAGCACGTCCCCGGAGCCGTCGATCGCCGCGGTGTTGACAGGCGCGCTGGCCGCCAGTCCGACGAACCCGGCGTCGAGGCTGCCGTTGGCGTCGAGGCGGGCATAACCGCCTCGAGGGACGCCGTTGTAGTTGCTGAATTCGCCCACGATTACAATGCGACCGAACAGAGAGGCCTGGGCCATGACGGTATTCGTGTGGATGGCAATGCCACGAACCGGGCCATCCGGACCAAATCCCGGATCAAAGGTCGGATCCGGCGATCCATCCGGGAGCAGGCGGGCGATGAACTGCCAGTTGGTGCCGGATATGGAGGTGAAACGACCGCCGACCAGGGCCTTGCCGTCGGGCTGAATCGCAACCGCGTTGACAGTGTTGTTTGCCGTGGCGTTGAACGAGAGATCGAGGGAGCCGTCGGAGTGGAGGCGGGCAAGCCGCGTCGCATTGGTGTTCGCATAGTTGGCGAACGAGCCGCCGATCAGGATCTTGCCGCGATTGGTCGAGTAATCGGGATTCGTGTTGTAGTCCACCGCGAGGGTCTCGATCGCGTCATCCGCGCCGTTGGAGGCTCCCGCATCCGGATAGGCCACCGCCGTGTAGGACCACACGGCGCCAAGGCGCTGTTGGGCGTCGGGATTGAAGATGATCTCCAAATCGGTCGCCGTGCCGGGGCCGTAGGTTGCGGACAGGGTGTTGGTTCCCTGCACGTATCCGGTGTCGATGATGATGTTGCCCTCGTAGAGAACGACCATCCGGTCGAGATCGAGATTGGACGGGAATTGATGCGTCAGGCGGATGATGCCTTGGGAGGTCCCGGTGGCCATGACATTGGTGACGGCGACACTGCCGCCTGCGCCGGTCACCACGTTGGTGATCGGGGTCGCGGACAGGATCAACGGGAAGGCCGCATCCACGCTTCCGTCAGCATGGATCAAGGCGATGCGCTCCCGGTCGATTCCGTCGAACTGGGTGAAGCGACCGGCTGCCACGACGCTTCCGTCCTCCAGGCGCCCAAGGGCCTTCACATCTCCGTTCGCCCCGACACCGGGCGTCCGATCCACATCCGGCTCGCCCGCCTGGACATCCGTGATGGTCACGGTCGCCGTTCCCAGATCAGCGGAAACCTTGGCACCTCCGGTCGTGGATTCCGGGATCAACCGCACCAGGAGATTCTCCGGCCTTTCGACGAGGTCATCCGTGATGAGACTCAGCGGGAAGGTCCTGCTCACGATATTGGAGCCGAACTTGATCTCGAAATTATTCAGCGGGACATAGTCCGCGCCGGCCACGGTTTCGATGTCGACGGTTTCCGCCTTCACGGTCACCTCGCCGGCGAACGCGTCGCGGCGGAGGACCGTCAGCATCACGTTGCCTGCGTTTTCCGGGGCGGAGTACGAGGGCATGGCAAACTCAAATCCGGTGTCGTTGTCGTAGATCGAAACCGTGGCCGAGCTTGGCGTCCGGATGACGGCGCCGCCAGTGGGAGCGGAAAGCGACAGGCTGAAAGTCCGCGGGCCGTTGGTCAGATCCTCAATGTCGTTGATCGCGATGTTGACCGTCTTAGTCGCGATGTCGCCATCGGCCCAGTTGACTGTGCGTGCGGCCGCCGCGTAGTGCTGACCGTTGGTGGCGGTTCCGTTCATCGGCGTCAACCGGACACTCACCGCGCCCAAGCTGCCATTGGTGCGGATCAGGGTGACCGCCACAAGGCCGTTGGTCTGCTCATTGGCAAAGTAGTTGGCCGCTGAGAACTGGATGTCGCCGGCGCTGAACTCATCATCGAGGATGGTCAGTTCGGCGGTGTCACGGGCAAGGGCCGCGGTCATGGTGGAGTTCGTCGGGTTGCTCAGCGTCAACATGATCGTGAGGTCCGCGTTCGGGGTCGCGTTGTCCACAATGCCCACACTGAATGTCTTGTTGGCGGTGTCGCCGTCGAGCCAGGTCAGGGTTCCGACGGCGTTCGTGTAATCAAAGCCCGCGCGGGCCGTGCCGTCCGTCGTGGCATAGTCGACCGAGACGAACCCGGCGGAGCCGCCGGTGCGGGCGACAGTGATGAGCGCTTCCCGCGCGCTTTCGCTGACGGTGTAGTCCGCAATGGTGAAGCCCACGACCGCCTCGTTATCGACGATGTTCAGGATGGCTTCAGCCTGATTGACACTGAGAAGGGTGTTGAACGGGAGGAGCGAGGGATCCTGCACGCCCACCATGGTGACGGGATTGATGTTCGTCGGGTTGAAGAGGCGGTTCGTGATGACGATCTGGTCCATGTTCACGACCATGTCGTTGGTGAACTGGATCGTATACTCGGTCTGGGCCTGGCCTTGGGCGAAGAACAAGGTTCCGAAGGCGGCGTTGCCGATGATGCTGTTCGTGTAGTGTTCCGGGTAGGTGAAGTCCGGACCGGAGGTCAACTCGAAGTCGACCGAAACGATGTTGGCCAGGCCGCCGGTGCGCTTGACCCTGATGGTGGCGGACTCATCGGCCTCGTTGACCGAGAAGCTTGCCGAGGCAAAGTCGATCAGGCCGGAGGCCGGATTGTCATTGATGCCGCCGTGCAAACGGACCAGGTGGTTGTTCGGATCACCCTTGTACTCGGTGAACACACCGCCCACCACAAGTTTGCCGTCCTCCTGCTCGGCGATGGCGGAGACCACATCGTTGAAACCATCCCCGAAATTCACCTCTACGTCCAACGTGCCGTCCTCGTTCAACTCGGCCAGGCGGTTGCGGGTGATCCCGTTGAAGGTTCCGAAGCTGCCGCCGACCACGATCTTGTAAACCGGGTTCTCATGCAGGTCATGATGCACGACGATGGAACGGATGAAGTCGTCGGCTCCATCCTGCGGACCAGCAAGGAAACCGAGATCCAAGGCTCCGACGGAGTTCAAGCGGGCCAAACGGTGACGACGCTGGCCGTTCACAGTCTGGAATTGGCCGCCAATCAGGATTTTCTGGTCGGCCTGCAGCGCGATTGCCAGCACGGCGCCGTCGATCCCGGCGCCGGGGATGAGTGACTGGTCGAAAAAGTTCGGATCGAGCGTGCCGTCGGCGTTGAGGCGCGCGAGGCGTTGACGGGGCGTTCCGTTCACGACGCTGAAGTTGCCGCCAATCAGGATGCGGAGCGACGCGCCGTTGGTGTCGATCAGGATCGACTGCACCGAACCGTTCGGGCCGCTCAGACCGTTCATGAAGCTGCTGTCCACGGTTCCGTCGGCGTTCATGCGCGCGAGGAAGTTCCGCGGCGAGCCGTTGAAGGTGGTGAACAGGCCTCCGATGAGGACCTTGCCGTCAGGCTGGACCGCGACCGCGCTGACGCGGTTGTCGGCCCCCGTGCCGATGTTGAAGGTCGGGTCGAGGATGCCGTCGGTCTGCAGGCGGGCGACGCGATTGCGCGGGACGCCGTCGAAGCTGGTGAAGAAGCCGCCGATGACAATCTTGCCGACATTCGCCTGATTCAGGGCGTTGGTGTTCCGGTCGACCGCCATGGCATTGACGGTGTCGTTGGCGCCGGCCCCGCCGCCGAAGGTCTGATCCAGGATGCCGTCCGAGTCCACCCGGGCGACCCGGTTGGCGGGTATGCCGTCGTAGGCCGTGAACTGGCCGGCGATCAGAATGTTGCCGTTGTCCAGGATGGCGATGTCGTTGACGTTGGTGTTGGGTCCCGGGGTGACGCTGACGCCGCCGGTAAAGACACCGTCGCTGTCGCCGCCCGGGCGGTCGCTGTCGAGGATGAACATGTTGACCGTGGTATTGCCGACCAGGACAACATCGTCGCCCGCAAACACCTTGCTGACCGTAATCTGCACCGTTTCCGGGCCCTCGATTTCAAGGTCATCAACCAGCGGGATGATCACGTTCTTCGGGGCCGTGTCACCCGATGCCCAGGTGACGGTGGTGAGCATGGAGATGTCGCCCGATCCCGGATTCAGTCCATCCATGTCCAGAACCATGCCGTTGGTCGCGATCTGGAAGGAACCCTGGGTGACATTGGTGAGGTTGTACGGAACCGTTCCGCTCAGGTTGCCGGGCAAGGCATCCCCCATTCCCACGACAAACACGACTTCCTGTCCCTCCGTCAATCCATGATCCATGAGATTGACGGTGTCGGTGCCGAAGTCCACTTCGTCCTTGGTGAAAGTCTTGGCGCGAGGATTGATGATCGGGATGAAATCGACATTGTCGGTCGCGGTCCCCGCGGTGGTGTTCAGGCTCAGCGTGATGGACCCCTTGCTGCCCCGCACACGGTTGAGGGTGACAACGCCCTGCTTGGTCTCCTCAATGGCGATAAAGTTGTCCTCGGCAAAACCGGCCTCGCTGTCGTTGTCGTTGATCCGCAACATGGAGGTTGCGTTGGTTCCCAAGACCGCACCGCCTGTCGGATTCACCAGCAACAGGGAGATAAACTCATCCCCCTCCACGATGATGTCATCCTTGATCGCGATGGGGAGATACTTGGTCCCGGTCTCGCCGGAATGCCAGACGAGGGTCTCGCGTTGCGTGGTCACATAATCGATGCCGGAACGGAAACCGCCGTCGCCGAGTCCGGCCATGACGGTCAGGCTGTCAACATCGTGGTTCGCCGATACCAGGTCGGGCAGGCCGTCCCCGGTGATGTCGGCGGCAATGACGGCGAACGGGATGGTGGTGCCGGCGTCGGCTTCATTGCGTCCCACGTAAAGGTTGGTGTAGGCGTTGAATCCGCTCCCGGTGTTCAGGTAGACGCTCACCTGGTCAAAGTTCTGATCGGCGGTCGCGACATCCGGGAAGAAATCCCCGTTGAAGTCGCCCACGGCCACATCGACGGGAGTCGCTGTGCCCGTGGAAACCGTTCCCCACGTGACAGAGAAGTCGCCGTTGCCCATGCCCATTCCGTCGTCCCCGCCCTTGAGGACCGTCACCGAACTATCGCTCTCGTTAGCCACGACGACGTCGAGGATCTGGTCCCCGTCGATGTCCCACAGTTTCACCGCGCTTGGAGCCGCCGCGCCCATTCCGACCTTGTCCACCGCGAACGCGGCCGGCATGCCAAGTCCGCCGCCCGTTCCGGTGCCGAGCAGGACGCTGATGTTATCGGTGTTGGCGTTGACCGTGACGACGTCGAGGTTGGCGTCGCCATCGACGAAGCCGAGGGCGAGGTCGACCGGTTCAGTGCCGGCGCCGGTGGAATACTCGGTCTGGACCGGGAAAGAGCCTGAACCATCATTCAGGAGGACGCTGACGGCGGAGGCATCCGTGTTGGCGACGACGATATCCAGATCGGTGTCGCCGTCCATGTCGCCAACGGCGATCGCGGCAATGCCCTTGACGTGAGGCATGGTGGCAACGGTGAAGATGTTCGTGGAATTGAAGGTCCCGTCACCGATTCCCAACATCACGGTCACACTGCCATTGGCCTGGTTGGCCACGGCCAGGTCGAGGTTTCCGTCGCCGTTGAACTCGCCGGTTGCAACGTCTGAAGGGGCGGGCGCGGTGTCGCCCGGCGCAGGGACGGCAGGTCCGGTGGGATAGGCATTGCCCAAGGCGAAGGCCCCGCCTCCGGTCCCCAGCAACACACTGACGGTATGGTCGGCGAAGTTCGGTGCGATCAGGTCGAGCGTTCCATCATTGTTCACGTCGGCCGCCGTCACATTTCGAGGCTGGTCGCCCACGGGATGGTCGGCGTAGGCGGAGCCGGCCGCAGGCTGGAGGTTGCGGGTCTCGACGTCCACGGACACAACCCCCACGGGGCCGCCGATGCGGCGGACTGCGACCGTGGCCATCATCATGCTTGCGGCGACGTCCTCATCGACCTGAAAGAGGGACTGCGTGTATTCCAGTTCGCTGTCGTTGTCCGCAATGGTCACCGTGGCGGTCGGCGCGTCGCCCAACCGCGCGCCTCCGGTCGGGTTCGAGAGGTTCAGGGTGAACGCCTCCGAGTTCTCGACCAGAATGTCCTCCAGGATCGGGATGGAGAAACTGCGGGCCGTCGTGTCGCCGTCCGCCCAGAAGAAGGATCCGGTGGTCACGCCATAGTCGGCGCCGCCGTTGGCCGTTCCGTCCTGGGTGGCATAGTCCACGGTGACCGCGCCGGCATTGCCGTTGGTGCGGAGGACGGTGATGACGATGGCGCCGTCAGATTCGATCGCCGGGTAGTTCGTCGCGTTGAAGCTGAAGACACCAGCGCTGAAGTCATTGTCGACGATGGTCAGGGTCGCGGTTGCCGGAGGGTTGTCCGTCGCGGAGAATCCGGATGCGGAAGGATTCGAGAGGCGCAGGAAGATGGTTTCCAACCCCTCGTCCTGCACCGTGTCGTCGGTGACCGGAACGGGGAACGTCTTGACGGATTCGCCGGGCGCGAAACTGACCGTGCCATTGACGTCGCTGTAATCGACGCCGGGCGTCGCCGTGCCGCCCGCGTAGCTGGAGTAGTTTACGGTGGCGGCGTTGTCGAGGTTGCCGATGCGAATGACCCGAATGGTCGCTGACCCCGTGTCCTCGTTCACGCTGAAGTTGTCGAATTCGAACCCAACCTCGGAGTCCGTGTCCACGATCTTCAATTGCGCGCTGTCGATCTGCATCATGGTCATGGAATCGACGAGGTCGATGTCGACGCGCTTGTCCTTGAAGACCTCGCCGTCATCGATGATGGGGACGGGGATGGTGATAACGCTTTCACCGGATTTCATGACGACGCCCGCAAGGGCGACGCTCAGGTAGTCGTCGCCCGCGACGGCGGAGGCCTCGTTGGCCGGAACCATGGTTCCGTCCGCGGTGTCAAAGTCCACGGTGACCGTGCCGGTCAGGTTTCCGACACGACGAATGGTGACCATGCCGGCGCCGAGCGGAACGATGCCGGAGCCGTCGTTGCCGGGTTCGGTTGTGGTATCGAGGTCGCCGGAGAATTCAGGCACGGCGGCCAAGGCATTGGTGATTGTATCGGCGGTGGTAACCCCGTTGTTGACGCTGATCTCCAGGGTCTTGTTGTAGTCCGTGTAACGGGCCTCGGCCTCATCGGCCGTGAAGTCCACCTCGTCGACAAAGCGGATGGCGACGTTGTTGAAGGCCGTGCCGATGGTCGTGGCGGTGACAACCAGGTTGTTGTTCGGGCCGAACAGGGCGACGGAGGCCTTGGCGGGATTCAGGACATCGCCGCCGAACGTGAGAACAACCGGGGTATTGTTCACATCCTCGTTCACCAGGAACAGATCGGCGGTCAGGCCGATGGTTCCGCTCTGGGTGTTTTCCCCGCCGCGAAGCAGCGCGTAACGATCCCGGGCCACGCCGTCAAAGCTGGTGAACGCGCCGCCGATGCCGATCACGGGATCGACCGGGTGAGTGTCGATGGTCCGGACCGGGCCGTTGGCTCCCTGCCCCAGGTTGATGTTCGGATCCAGGGCTCCGCCCTTGGCCCGGGCGGAAATGTCCACGAGACCGGCTCCCGCGGTGATGGAAATGGTGTCCGTGCCCGCATCGTAGGACGCGCTATAGGCCATGTCCGCGTTGATGTCCGTCGCAAGTTGTCCCGCGACCGTGTCCAAGGTGTCGTTGGCTCCGGCGGTGTGGGTGTAGGTCGTCGCATCCACCGTGATCTCATAGGTCATGTTCGTCACGATCTCCACGCCGCCGAGCGCGATGGTGCGAAGGTCGTTCACCGTCCCGGTCATCGTGTCTATCGGAGTGATCGGGGCGGCGGTCATCCCGGGGTTGCCATAGAGGCGCGCAAGATACCCGGCGTAAACGGCGCCGCCGGCCGTGTCGATCCGGGTGAAGTCGCCGCCGATGAGAACCCGGTTGCCGGAGACCGTGCGGTCGAGGGCAATGGCGCGCACCGCGCCGTTGAGACCGGTTCCCGCAAGCTCGAAGTTGGCGGTGTCCAACGCGCCCGTACTGTTCAACTGGAGCAGGTAGTTCCGGGATGCGGCGGGGGTGGTGAAGCTGCCGCCGACGAGCACGGCATTCGCATCAACCGCCTGGAGGGCCAGGATGGCGCCGCTCACCGTGCTGAAGACTCCGGTCGTGGCGAAGGTGGCGTCGACCGTGCCGTTGGGATTCAACCGGGCGATCATGGGCCGGGAGCCGGGAAGCCCGTTGAACGCCCGGAAATTGCCGCCGACGATGATCCGACCGGCGCCGTCGATCGTCACGGCATTGACATTGCCCTGGATGGCGCCCGTGCCGGGATTGAAGGCGAGATCGACGCTTCCGTCGGGATGCAGGCGGGCGACGCCCTTGCGGGCGACCGAATCCACCAAGGTGAAATCGCCGACGATGATGACGCGCCCTTGGCTGTCGATGGCGATGTCACGCACCGTGCCGTTGGCGCCCGAGCCGGGATTGAAGGAGGTCAGGTTCAACCTCCCGTCATTGTCCACCTTCGCGATGCGGTTGATGGCCGTGCCGTTGAAGAGGGTGAACGCGCCGCCGATGTAATAGCCGGTCTCGCCGCCGGTGAAGGTGGTCAGGGTGTCCGCGCCGTCGTTCGCGGTGACGAAGTCGAGAATGCCGTCGTTGTTGAAATCGCCGAGAGCGACCCCCGCCGGCGCCGCTCCCGCGACAATCCGGCCGCCCTTGAAGTCACTCTGATCCCCTGCCCCATCGCCGAGAAAGACGCTGAAGGCGTTGTTGGCGGAATCCACCGCGAGGATGTCGAGATTGCCGTCCCCGTTGATGTCGCGGGCCACAATCTCCTCGACCGTCGCTCCGGCGGACTGCGCGAGTTTAGTGACTGCCATGGAATAGCCCAGGTTGTTCGCCGCGCCGTCAGAAAGGATGATTCCGTAACTGTCGTCCGGGTTGCCGCCAGCCAGACCGACCACGATGTCCAGTTCGTTGTCTGAATTGTAGTCTCCCAAGGCGATCGCGTTGGGCGTGGTGGCCAGGTCGTAGGTGACACGGACGTCGGGCCCCGGGAAGGCGCCAGATCCATTATTGGCAAAGAGGGCGACATCCCCGGCGGTGGTCGTGAAGGCCAAATCGGGGCCCATCTGTTCGTCCAAGTCCCCGACCGCGACATCCGTTCCAAGCGACGCGCCAAGGCTGAGATTGACCGGGGTGTAGTTGCTGGGCAGTGCGTCGACGGCGAGCATCACGGTGACGCCGTTGGCTCCGCCGACCTGGTTGACCGTCACGATGTCGAGAGCCCCGGTGTTGTCCAGATCGGCGACGACAAGCTTCCCGGGATTGAAGTTGCCTCCGAGCGAGAAGGGAGGAAGGGTGCTGAGGAAGTTACCGGCACCGTCGTTGCTGAAGATGACCACCGTATCGACGGCCAGGCCCGCGTTGCAGACGACGATGTCGATGCCGTTCATGCCATCGACATCCGCGAGGACAAGGTCGGTCGGACCGAACAGGTTGGCATTCAAGGTGGCGACCATGGCGTAGCCCCCGATGGCCTGCTTGTGATAAATCTGGATTTCGTTGAGCCCGGGGGCGAGCGAGATAATGTCGTCAAGGTCGTCGCCATTGAGATCGGTTGTCGCAACCGCAACCGGCGACGAACCCAGACCGGCGTCAACGGTGGAGGTGAGGGTGAAGGTGGCCGAGGCGGCGCTGTGCTCCCCGACCATCGCATGGATCGTGTTATTGGCCGCGGTCAGATTATCGACGAAGTCGAGGTCGATATCACCCGCGCGGGACAGTCGCGCCAAGCGACTGCGGTCATTCCCTTGAATGGAGGAGAATTCGCCCGCGACCGCAACCTTGCCGACGCCGCTTTGCGAGTCGAGCACGAGGGCATTGACAGGGTTGTCAGCCCCCGAACCGGGTTCGAAGGTTGTATCGACGTCGCCGGCAAAGGGCGCGCCGGCCGGGTCATTGTCCAGAATCTCAAGGTCCGCCGTGATGGTTCCGGTGACATTTCCGCCGATGGTGGCGCCGCCGGTCGGGTTCATCAGGGTGATGGTGACGCCGCGACTGCCGTCGGCGGGCGCTCCCGCGATGTCGTCGATCAAGGGAACGACAAAGGTCTTGGTGGTTTCGCCGGAGAAGAAGGTCAGCGTGCCGGAGACGTCGCGATAATCCACCCCGGGAATCGCGTCGGTCGCCACGCTCGCCGCCCCGGCGCTTGTCTGGTACTGCACGGTGATGTCGCCGGTCGGATCACCCAGGACACCGGTCCGCGTCACCGTGATGACGGCCACCTGTTCCTCCGAATACACGTAGGCCGCGCTGGAGAAGCTGAGGTCGCCGAAATCGAAGTCATCATCAATGATCCGGACGGTCATCTGGCAGTTGCGGGACAGCGCAAAGTCCGTCGGGTGAGTGAGGTTGCCCTTGAGGGAATCGATAATGCCGATGGGATTGGTCAGGGTGATCTTGAACTCCTCATTGTCCTCCACGACGGAGTCGTTCACGACCTGGATGTCGATGAACCGCCGGGACACGTCGCCGTTGGCCAGCTCACCGTCATCGTTACGGTCGCCGATCGCCGGGGAATCATTCGGCAGGTCGTTGAAGAACCAGTCGATGGTGTTGTTCGCGTTGCGGATGTTGAAATCGACGAACTGGTTCGCAGTGACATCGGTGATCACGAAGTCGACATGAGCGCGGCCCAGATTGCCGTCGATACGATCGACCGGAATCCGGGTGTAGGTGCCCTGATTACCGGTGGCCGCGCGCTCGTCGATGCCAAAGTCGGTGATGGGGAAGGTCGCGTAACCGGGACCGGCCGTGTTGTCGCCCTTGATCCGCGCAAAGTTGTCGCGAACGTTGTAGTCGGTCGAAACCACCGGGTTGCTCTGACCGATGGGGAGAAGGCCGGGGGGCGGACGGTCGCCGGCCGGTGGCAGCGGGTAATTGACATCACCGCCGCCCACGGAATCGAAGCTGCCGGCGATGACCACATTGCCGTCGCTCTGCAAGGCCATGTCACGAATGAAGCTGTCGTAGGAGGTCGGCGCACTGGCCGTGAGCCGGAAATCCGGTCCGTGGTCAGGGTTGTAGGCCCGGTCCATGAACCGCACATCGATGGCGCCATCATTCAACAGTCGCGCGATGTTCTTCCTCGGGTTGTAATTGTAGGACTCAAAAAGGCCGGCGATGTAATACTGGCCGCTCGAGGTGCGCAAGATGGAGTAGATGGTCGCATCGGCCCCGGCGCCGGCGTCGCAGCCGGGGCTGAAGGTGGTGTCCAGCTTGCCATCGGCCCTGAGGCGCGCGATACGGCGGCGGCTGACGGTATTCACCTGGGAGAAGTCGCCCACGATCATGACGGTGCCCGCGGGCTCGGTAATCAGGTCGTAGACTGTCTTGTCAACCCCTCCGCCCGGATTGAAGCTGACATCCACCGAGCCCTCGGCGGTGAGTCGGGCGATGCGGTTGCGAACGATCCCGTTGATCTGGGTGAAATCGCCGCCCAGAACGATCTTGTCGCCGCTCTCGATGCCCAGGGCGTAAACGGAACCGTTGGCCCCGCTGCCGGGATTGAAGGTGGCGTCGATCTGGCCGTTGGCGTTCAAACGCGCGATGCGGTTGGCGGTGTTGCCGTTGTAGACCTGGAAATCGCCGGCAATGACGATCCGTCCCTGCGAATCCAGCTTGATCGCCCAGACGCGGCCATCCACACCGGTTCCCGGATTGAAGGTCGTGTCAAGGGAGCCATTCGTGTTCAGACGCGCGATGCCGTTGCGGTTGGCGCCGTTGTAGGCCGAAAAGGAGCCGCCGATCAGGATGCGTCCGTCCGACTGGATGGCGATGGCGCTGACCTCGCCATTCGCGCCCGAGGCGGGCAGCGGGTTGAAGGACGCGTCCAGGTCGCCGTTAGCACGAATGCGCGCGAGGCGATTCCGGGAGATGCCGTTGTAGCCGGTAAACTCACCGCCAATGACGCTGTTGCCATTGGAGTCGACGGCGACTGCCATCACCTGGTTGTTCGCGCCGGGACGGGTCAGGTAGACGGTTTGGTTGTTGTGGTTGTGGTCCACCGCGCCGGCCGGAGTGTCGTCGTAGAAGATCGTTGCCACGGTAATGAGGTTCTCCTGGCCGGCGTTGTCGTTGGCCGTGACACGGGACATTGCCTGAGGTCCGCCTTCGATCACCTGGCCGTTGAAAGTTGTCACCAGGATGGACTGATCACCCATGGGATCGCGCGGGTTCGGGCTGTGGAAGCGAACCAGGATGTCTTCATTGAATTCATCCAAGTTGTCGTTGATCAACGGAATGACCGCCGTCAGGGTCTGGTTGCCGGCTCCAAAACTGAGCGTGCCGGAAGAAGCCACATAGTCCTCCCCGGGAGTCGCATACTCCGAGTCCAACTGCAGCAAAGGATACCAGTGACTCTCGGAAAGTCCGGCTCCCGTATTTCGACCCCAGTCATTCGGATTCTCCGTGTTCCAACTGACGTTGCCGCCTACGGATCCGCTCTTGGTCAGGTGAACCAGCATGTTGGCGGAGAACTCATTGGTCTTGTGAAATTGAAAATTGTTTCCGATGACCGCCGTGTCGAGCACCTGGATGAAATTCTGCGCGCCTTCGGATCGCGTCGGGAACAGCGCGATCACGGCAAGGAGCCAGGCGCCCATGAGGGCAATACGACACAAGGTCTGGCTGGAGGTTCTGACAGGCACGGCTTTCATGGCTGGATCATGGTTTCCGGCGACCGGGTTGACTCGGTCGCAGCGGTCGGGAATGCAGTTCGGCGCGCTCATCGCGAGTATCGGACGCGGTAGAATCGTTGCCCGCTCTGGGGGAGCGGATCGTAGGCGGTCATTTCTCCGCTGGAGACGGAGATCAGGTAGGTGAGCGGTTTCCAGTCGCCGTCGCCGACGCTGTCGCGGTACTCGATCAGGTAGGTGGTATTGGGCAGGCTCTGCCAGACGATCTTGGCGTGCGGCTTGGGCTCGGAACCGGCGGTCTCCGCGATCTGCGCGGTGGAGACCTGGTTGACGGTGAAGCCGCTCAGGGGCGTGGTGTCGTCGCTGTTGCGGATGCCGTCGCCGTCATAGTCGCCTCCGGCCGGCAGGAGGGCGCGCATGGCCTGGGTGGTCATGTTCGTGGACTGACCGATGCCGGTGGCGATGCTGACGACCGGGCCGGACCGGGTGTTCGTGCCGACCCAGACGACGCGACCGCCGTGCGCCTCCTCAAACTTGTCGGCCGGCAGCGGAGTGTTGTTGGTGTCGACGAGGTAGGCGAAGTAGAGTTTAAAGTTCGAGGCGACCGTGACCGAGGTCTCGAAGTTGGTGGCGTAATTGTTCAACTGGATCGTGTCCACGTAGAGCGCGTTGTCGGAGCCTCCGGCGCCGCCGAAGTAGAAACGCCCCCCGGGGGCGCCATCGAGCGTGAGGCGACCGATAGCGGCGTTGTTGGCGTAGCCGGCGGGATCGTCGCCCCGATCCTCACCCGCCCACTGGTGCACCGTGGTGGAGTTGGTCCCGGCCTGGGAAACGATTTCGGTGGAAAGCAGGTCGCCCTTGGTCGGGGTGGAGAGCATCCCGAAGCCGCCCGTGACGGTCCAGGTGTTGGTGACATCCTCGTCGCTCAGACGCTGTTTCACATCAAAGAAGATGCGCCGGGCGGCGATCGTGGCATTGGTGATCGCGGCGTCTTCGCCGCTGAGGCTGAGGGTCTCGGACGCGGACACCACGCCGCCGTGCAGGCGGTTGGTGGCGGCGTCGATGAAGATGGAGCCGTTGAAGGCCTGAAGGATATTGGTGTTCTCGAAGTAGCCACTCTTGAAGAGGAGCGAGCCGCTCTGCATGGTTCCGTTGTTGACCACGCACTCGTAGGCGGTGGAGCGATCGAAACCGAAGTTGGCCTGCTGAGGCACGCTGATGATACCGTTGTTGGTGAACTTGAGGAGGTTCGGCAGGTTCTCGGCATTGACCAGCGGATGCTCCGTGGTGAAGACGAGGGCGTCATTCGTGTCCGCAGGCGCGAAAGTGAAATTGGTTCCCTCGAAGAAGAAACGATCGTTGATGGTGACCGGATCGGAGAGGATCAACTCGCCGCTGTTGACACGCAGCTTCTGAACCGTGACCGGATAGTTGGTCGAGAGGTCGTGGTTCACGATCGTCATGTGGTAGGCGTAGTTGATCGTGTTGCTGCCGATCCAGCTGGCGAAGCCGTTGCGAAAAGGGTCGTAGGTCGCCGGGGCCTGGTTGGTGATGCCCTGGTTGACCAGCCAGACGCCGCTCCAGACCTCGACCTCGCCATGCATCCGGTTCACGGTGGCCGGAAAGAAGTTGGAGATGGTCGTGCTGCCGTTGGTGGCGAGCAATTCCAGGCTGATGTTCGGGGCGTCCAAAACGACATCCTCGGATCCCACCAGATTGTTCGCGGCGATGGTCAGGTAGGATTCCGCGCGCACCGAGGCGAGCGTCAGGTCGAGTTGGTCGGCGACGATCTCGACGCGGCCCGGAGCGTTTGTCAGATCCTGCAACCGGTCGACGGCTCCCGGGTTGCCCTCAAAAATACCGCCCAAACCGCCATCGGAGAAGTCATAGGGATTCACCGTGAAGGTGGAGGAGGAATACTGGTAGTTGGTGGTGCGGTTGTCGAAGGCTCCGTTGAAGTTGCCGCGGCCCGGGTAAATCATGTCCGGATCATAGTCCTGCGGCGGCTGCGGCGTGACAAACGAACCGAAGAGGGCGCCGTCGGCGCGGGTGAGCACGTGGGCGCGCGGGCGCATCCGGCCGGTGCGCTCGCTGTTTTCCTGCAAAAAGTGAGCGGAGAGGGCGGCCGCAGGCCTGGCCACTTCCGAGCTTTCGTCGGTGAGCGTAAGATTCCGCGTGAACGGGGCGCCCGTGATCGGGTCGATGTCGGTCATCGAGAACTCGATCACGGTGGCCTGTACGGGGAAGTTGGCGCTGTTGGTGGAGTTGTAGAATCCGACAGTGAGGTCCGGCATGCCCGGCGCGTTGGTCTCCACGAAGACCGCGTTGACCGTTGCCTGGATGTTACCCATGTTCGGGAAGAAGAAGTCGGAATCGAGATAGAAATTCGGCGTCGGCGCGTAGACGCTCTGGCCTGACTCGAATTCCCCGCTGGCCGGAAAACCCGGGGGGACCTGCACCAGGTGCGAGGGGGAAAGTCCCGGAAAGGAAGCCAGGGAACTGAGGCTGATCATCGGGGTGTTCGTCTGGGTGACGCCCCAAGCGTCCTCCCGGACGTTCAACGGATTCTCATACTGCAGGCCATTGACGAAAAAACCGCCTTCATAGTCAGCGACACGATCACTGGCCTCGCCGGCGCGAAGGCGGCCATTGAAGAGGCTGACGTCGTTGCCGATGACGCTGAGCGCGCCGCGTCGGTCGGCGCTCAGCAGGCCGAGATTCTGGATGCGCACCGTATCCGCCAGGACGTCGATGCGTCCCGGAGTGACGATCTGGCCGGAGTTGCTGAACAGGTCGGCCATGGCCGGGACGTAGTTGTTGTCGCCGGAGAGGAGGTTGAAGCGAAAGCCCCCGCCGCCCAGGTCGAGCATGGTTCCCGTGGGATGGTTGATGAACTGCCGTGTATTCTCAGTGTCGAAAGGCGCGGTTCCGGAGGAGGCGATGACAAAATTGCCGTAGTTGTCGATGTTGACGGCGTTGATCGGCGGAGGATTGGTGATCACCCCGAAATTCTGATAGCTCGACTGCGCCTGAACGCCGGCCGCAAAGGCGAGGACCAGAAGCAGGATGACGATTCGCTTTTTCATGGGTTCGATCATCTGGACAACACCGCGTCTTCGGCGGCCTGGATGGTGGCGCCGTCGGGGAAAACGATGGGCGAATTCCCGCTGCCGTCGAACGAGCCCCAACGGAAGCTCTGGAAGGCCTGGGACTCATCAAAGGTGAACGGGGTGGAGGTCAGTTCGGTGGGCAGCAGGGTGGTGAAGGTGATCGTGACGGGAGACTCGATCACGCCCGGGCCGCCCAGGACGGTGGTTCCGTTCAGGGAATCGTTCAACTGCCAGTTGGACGTGTCGGTGCGATTGACGAGGAACGGCGCGCCCTCAAAGGCTCCGACAATGCCGAGGTCGCTGGCCTCGAACAGGATGTCGGGCTGGGTGACCACACGGCGCATCGTGATCGTATGGTTCGTGCCGTTCGTGATGATGACGGAGTCAAAGACGTTGGTGAAGGGAACAAAGTCCACGCCATCGTGGGCGATGTTCGTGAAGGTGATCTGATTGACTCCCGGTCGCAGCGCCGAGATGTTGGTTCCTCCGCCCTGCACCAACTGTATCGGGTAGACCTCGACAAAGGACTGGACCCCTTGGCGCACAATCTCCGTCCGTTCGGACACCAGCGGAAACTCGAGTCCGGGCGCGTTGCTGACGATCTGGATGGGATGGGCGGCCAGGACGTGGGTCTTGATCTGCCGCACCTTCTCGCGCCGCAGACCGAAGCTGTTGGTCCCGATATCCCGCGGATCGCGGAATTCGATCGGATAGGCGGTGTAGGCGTAATTGGTGGAATAGGTGACCTTCGAGAGGGTGTTGGAGAACGAACCGCCGAAGGCGTTGCTGATCTGGATCGAATAGACCGTGTTGGTGAACGGGGTGACGTTGGTCAGGATGGTGGAAACGATGTGGTAGTTGTAGATCCGCGGCGTTGTGTTCGTCGGGATGATCAGGATGCTGCCGCAGGGACCCGGTTCATTGACGACGCGGACCGTGGTGTTGGTCAGGAGGTTCGTCACCCCCGCGGGGGAGTAGGGATCCTGCACGATGTTGGTCTCGACATAGGCAACCTGCGAGTAGGGCGAGGTGGAGTTGGTGATAACGTTGCCGAACTCGTAATCGTAGTAGTCGATGATGTTGGTCATCGAGTTCGTGACCAGCACGGTGCCCGGAATCGTCAGGTAGGGCTGGTAGGGCGACAAGTTGGTGACCACGCCGTTGACGGTGTTCGAGACAAGGAGACCGGGGGCGGAGTTGGTTCGGGTGATGACGAGATCCGGAAACAGGCTGCCCAACTGCGCCGGGGTGTTCGTCTCGATGATCCGCCGGAAGTCACACAAGTCGATGTTGGTGATGGAGACCAGCTGCGAGGTGTTCGTGTGGAGGAAGGTCGCGTTGGTGGCGACGAATTCGACGTGATTGGTGATGATGGTCAGCACATCGCGATCGACGATGTCATACCCGATGACGGCGTTCGTGTTGGCCACCGGAACCGCCACGAAGTCGCCGCCGGGGAATTCCTCAAGCACGGCGACGTTGACATTGGCTCCCAGCTTGCCGATGCCGACATTTCCGATGCCGTCCAGGATCTCCAGTGACGCCTCCAACGGGAGGGCCGCGTAGGTTCCGGCTCCGCTGTTTCCGGCATCGGTGACGTTGTCGAGCCCCACGGTGTAAAGGGCGCGGAAGGTCGCCATGTCGGCATCGGTGGTGGAAGTGGCCACGGCGGCCACAATCTCGGCGGCAGTGGTGACACCCTGCTCGATCTCCACCAGCAGGTGGTTCGCGTCAGGATCATAGGTCGGCCGGGGAGAAGCTCCGACTGAGGAGCCGATGTCGAAGAGCGCAACGAAAAGCTCCTGGGCCGCGCCGCCGCCCGGCACGGAATCGAAGAGCAGGTCGTTGTTGAGGCCGGCGACGCGAAAGGTCTCCTCTCCGGTGGCGTCCAGCGCCGCCGTGAAGGGCACGGCAGCCAAGGTTCCCGTTCCGTCATTGGTCGGCTCCGTGGAGGCGTTCGTGGCCAAGGTCACCGCGTAGCGGGCCCGGAAGGCGACCATGTCGGGATAGGGATCGCTGTCGATGGCGGTCTTGACGGCGTTCGCATCGGTTGTCTGGCTCAGGATGTAGACGTAAAGGACGTTGCCGGCCGCGTCGTAGATCGGGAGGGCCGTATTGTTCGTGATCACGTTTTCGTCGAGGAACCGGATCTTCAGGCCGTCATCGCCGGCGCCGCCTGCGACCGCCTCAAACCGAAGATTGTTGTTCGGCCCGGCCATCTCGATGTCGACCGAAGACGGGGTTCCGTCCAGGCCGCCGGTGGTGGTCACGTTGAATGCGGAGGCCGCGGCGCCGCCGAAGGCAAGCACATCCGATCCGTCGTTGGCGGGGTTGAACGAGGTGTCCAGCGTGGTGGTGTAGGCGGCGCGGAAGGAGTCGATGTTGTTGGTCGTGACGGCCGCAAGATAGGAGCGCAGGTGTTCAGCCGTGGTGACTCCCGGATTGAGATAGACAGCGAGCCGCTTGGCGGCCGTATCGTAATAGGCGGACACCGGGCGCGCCGGGTCCACATGGTGAATTGCCGCGCCAACGATGAAATCCAGCCTTCCAGGCACGGTTGTCAACACCCTGGGGGCATTCGCAAAGGTCACCAACAACCCGTCTCCAGCCGTTCCCGTCGCCGCGGCTTCGAACAGGAGGTGACTGTTCGGCAATCCGAAACGCGTCAGGCCGCGGGAGGTTCCGCCGCCCGAACCGCCGACAGTTTCCGGGTCCTGAAGCGCGGCGACGACCGCCGAGGCGTCAGTGGCCTCGCTGTCGATGTTGATCGCAAGCAGCTTGGCGGAGTTGGTGTAGGTGGCCACGGCCACATTGCCGGTCAGGGAGGCGTCATCGATGAAGCGAACCTCGACGCCGTTATAGGAGGCGCCGGTGTATTTCGCGGTGAAGTTGAGGTCATTCTGCACCCCCAGCGGGTCGAGATCGACGGAGGCGAAGGTCGTATCCGACCCCCCGGTCGTGACGATGGTCTCGAGCAGGATGTTGGTGATGTTGGTCTGGCCGGTGATGCCGCCGACGGGATTGGCAAGCACCTCGACGAGGCGGTTGGTGATCCACTGACGCTCGACGAAGTCGTTGGTGATGATGTTGCCAAAGCTGTAGGTGTAGGCGTTGGTGACGAACTCGTTGGTGACGATGACGTTGTTGCTGAGGGTCACCTGCTGGAAGCGCTCCTGGGTGATGTTGGTGCGGGTGATCACCAGGTTGGTGATCAGCGCCAGCATCTGCGCCGGCGTGTTGGTCGTCTTGAAGGTGTTGGTCGTCAACAGGGCCAGATCCATCGTGTAGAGCGGGATCTCGCCGGCGAGGTCGTTGGTGAACGGGAAGAAATCCTGAAGCAACTGCCCCGAGACATTCGTGCGGTTGATCGTGAGCGTGTTGGTGAAGTTCCCGTCCAGAGTGATGCTCCCGTCCTTGTTGGTCGTCACATAGTCGTGAACATTCGTCGGAATGAAGTAGATCTCACCATGAAACAAATTGGTCGCAACCATGTCGGCGACCACCTCTGAGCCGATGAGGGTGGCCCCGTCGTAGCTATCCACCGTATGCGTGTAATTCGTGAGGCAGGTGGTGACGGTGACCACCACATCATCGTTGGTGGAGGGCGTATTGAAGGTGTTGGTGAAGGTGGTGTCCTTGCAATCGGCGGTGTTGGTCGTGACCGAATGAACCTGGGTGATACGGGTCCGGTTCGTGACGAAATTGCCGTAAGGGGGCACAAAATTCGTGGCGGCTGTCACGGTGAGCTGATCCACGAAGTTGGTGGCCTTGTCGAACTGACGGAGCAGCTTCAGGTTGTCGATCATGTAGCTGAACCGCGTCTCTGTGAGGGTCGTGACGAGGGTGTTGGTCTCCGGCGTCAGGTCCAACGGAAATCCCGGGAAGGTGACCATGTAGTTCGTCGTGTCGACGTTGGTGGTCCAGGAGACGACATTGGTGATGCTGGCCAGAGGATACAGGGCCAGGACATCCGCCTGGGTGTTGGTGGTGTTCTGGGTGTTCTCCACAAACGTGGCCCAATCGTAGGTCTGCAACAATTCCGGGGAGGCGTAATTGGTTTCGAGCACATCAATACCGGTCGGGAAGGTCTCGATGTTGTAGTTGTTGGTGCGGTAGAGATAGCGAAAGCCGCCCGCGTCATCGCGGGTGAGCCCGGTGAAATAAATGCCGGCCTCGCCGTAGGCAAATTCACTGGCGACCGGGTAGTTGTTGCGCGCGGTGGGATCGACCCGCACCTCGATGGCCTCGTCCAGCATCGGGTTGGTGAACTGCCCGATGCGGTAGGTATAAAGCACGTTGTTGACGTGGGCGGAAGGATTCAGGGTGAAGGGGTCGAAGTTCCGATTCACGGTCCACCACGCCACGATCGGCTGGTTGTTCAGCGTGAACGGGCGACGCGCCCGGATCTGCCAGGTGTAGCGGATGGGATCCGCCAAGCCCAATTCCTCCAGCAGCAGGTGCAGGGTGACGGATTTGAGGTCGATCAGATTAAGCGCGCTGGCCTGAAAATTCTCCCGGGTGGCGTCCAACGGAAAATTGCTGAGATCATCCGGGAAGTTGGAGACCGGGCCGAGATTGTTCAGGATGCCGATCGCCTTTTCCACCGCAGCGACGCCATCCAAGCCGAAGTAGTTCAGGAAGGAGCTGTCGTAGCCATAGGTGACAACAGGGACGTTCCAGCGGAATTCCTCACCCAGGTTCAACGGGCCCCCTATATCGCCGACGTAGGGCGCGCCGATGCCGATGGGGTCGGCGTCCTGCCAAGCGAGGGCGGGATTCGTCTGCCCGGTGGCGGGCGACGGCCCGAGCAGGGAGAACGCGGAGGCCGACTGCGCTGCGCCCACGAAGAGCAGCGCCAGACAAACGTTTTTGAATCCTCGAACCATATGCCTGTCGGTTTAGCGCTGGAGCACGACCCGATAGAACGCGGCCGCGTTGAAATTGTTGATGTTGATCGACGCCGATCCGTCGCTGGCAAACTGCCGTCCCACCGCATTCCAGGTCTGGAGATCGGTGGACACCTCGATGATGTAGGATTGACCGGGCCGGGCATTCCACTGCAAGCGGATCTGCGCGCCGTTCATTTGCAGTCCGGTCTTCAGGGCGCTGGCCGCGTCCATCGGATCCGTGCCCGCGAGAAACTCCTGCATGTCGGTGGCGCCGTCGCCATCGGAGTCGACGTTCACGTCGGTCGGCCACTTCGCGGGGTTGGCGCCCCAGTGCTCGGCCTGCCAGTCATCAGGCAGGCCGTCCGCGCCGGCGTCGACGCCCCAGGTGCGACCGAGCGTTGCGACTGAGAGCGAACTGACCCGTCCATCGGCCAGGCGGTATTGCAGGCGGAAGGAGTATTGCGTTCCGGGTTGCAGTCCGGAGACGACGCCGCGGTTGGAATCGGCGGTCAACGCCGGCGTCGCGGCCCCGTTGATGTAGACACGATATTCCACCTCAGGATAACCGTGAAGGGACGGCCAGCTCACGGCGATGGAGCCGCCATCGAGCGCATTGACGAAAGGCGCGCCCGGAACGGGCATTTCGCGGACGGCATCGTAGCGCTTGACCCGGATGTCGAAACTGCTGCCGGCGTTGAACGAGGTCCAGACAGCCAGCATGCGCCCCATGCCGTCGCTTGCGACTGCCGGGTGGATCTGTTTGCTGAGGGTCTGCGCGGTGTTGAACTGTATGTCGCCGCTGAGAAACTGTCCCGTCCCGGAGATGAAACGCCCGAACACGCCTTCGGCCGAACCGTCCTGTCCGTAGGAGGTCCAAACGGCCAGCTGATCGTCGCCCAAAGATTCCAGACGCACATCGTATTGCGGGGCGTTGTCCTGCTCATGCACGCGAGCTTCGTCCGCCAACGGCGCGCCGGCGGCATTGTAACGACGCATGAAGACATCGTAGCTCTTGGCTGAATCGCTGATATGCCGCTGAGTCCACGCGATCGAGAATCCGCCGTTGTCGAGGCCGGCCGCCGCCGGACGGGACGCCACCGCGGCAGTCTGGCCCACCCGGAACTCACCGCTCATGGGCGAGGCTTGCGCCCCGAACAAACGGGCGTAGACATGGATGCGATTCTCGACCCCCTGGGCGAAGGTTCCAGCGCCTTCGGCCTCGGTCACCCCGGATACCAGGGGCACATTCTCGTTGATCCAGACCACGGCGAAACCGCCGGAGCGCAGCGCCGTCACACTGGGGGAATGTTGGTTGTACTGCGTGGTGAGGTTGACCGGAAACGAACCGCCCAGCCGGGCTCCATTGGCAGCGAAGAGTTGGCCGTAGACGCCCAGCATGCTGCCGTCGCGGCCCATGCTGGCCCAGACGACGACGAGGTTCCCGTCGGCAAGGACGGCCAACGCGGCGTCTTTTTGGTCGTCAGCCACAAAGTCGTTCACCCGGACGTCGTCGGTGGCAAAAGTGCCGTCCGGATTCATGAACCGGGCATAGACGTCACGCTGTCCGCCGACCCGGCTTTGCCACACAAAAACGGCTTCACCACCCGGAAACAGGGCCGCCTTCGGGTTCTCCTGATCCCCTTCCGTACCGGCGTTGACGGTGAAGGCCGAGAACTCGGGAAGCAGGGCCGCGTCCAGGCGCTGAGCGCGGATTCCGAAGCCGGAGCCATCCCCGAGGCTGTCCTGCCACACGATGAAACCGCCGTCAGCGTCAATTGCCAGCGCGGGGTGAACCTGGTCGCCCGGCAGGGATTCAATCAGGGGAGCGTCCGATCCCAAGGCATTGAAATCGGACTGCGCTGAGGAACTGAGAGGAGTGAGAGCGATCGACGCCAGCAGAATCAGCAGCGTTCGGAACGAAAAGGCGTCCTTCGAACGGGCCGGCATCCGGGATCTCGACCCCGCGTTGTCCCGCGACACGGACACAGGCCTTTTTCTTGTAAGAGGTTTGGAATTCATGCGATTGGCGCGAGATTTTCAGGCCTCAAGCGATACCTGTCGCGGGTGGCACACATATTGTCAACGCATACGCAATGTGAATACATTGTATTTACACGGCGATGTCAGTGTTTGTCAAATAAAAGGTCGGTCGGCCCGCTGTGACGGGCTGTTGTTTGCGAGCAGTTTCGGTTTTGGCGTTGCATTCGAGTCATAACGATTCGAGCCGGCGTCGCGACATCGTCAACCGGACGGTGGTGTTCAACGGGGCGAAATTCGATCAGTGAAGACCTGAGCGAATTTCGGGATCGCGGCAATCACGCCGCGACACCGTTTACCATCCGCCGCGGTAGTTTCGGTTCGCCTCCACCCACGCGGGTTGCGGCGGAATGGGGTTGGTCCCAAACGGCAGCTCCTCGTCGGTGTTCACACGATTGCCGGCCGGATCGACGATCGTCGGCGTCACGAAAATGATCAGGTTCTTCTTGCTGGTGGATTTGGATTCCGACCGGAAGAGGCGTCCCATCAAGGGGATGTCGCCCAGGACGGGAATCTTGTCCTTTACGTTGCGGACATCCTCCGCGATGAGGCCGCCGAGAACAATGGTCTGCCCATCCCAGATGATGGCGCTGGTCACCACGCTGCGAACGCGGAAGCGCGGCAGCGCGAGAATACCCTGCAACGGGACGCCGACCGCGCCGGCGGCCACCGACTGCGCCTGGGGCACAAACGGACCCGGATCATCGTAACCGATGAACTCCACAAAGTTGGGAATGAGGGTCATCTGGACGGAAAATCCGTCGGCTGAAACGTAGGGAAGCACGTCAAGCGTGGGACCGAGCGGAACGGAAACGGGCGTGAACTGGATGGATGCGCCGATGGCGCCACCGCCGCCGAACCCGCCTTGGTTGCCCCCCCCGCCGCCGCCGGCGCCCTGCTGCTGGGCGTTGCCGCCGGTGGGGATGCTGGCGAGATCGATCACCGCAACCTGCGCCTGACGTCCGGAAAGGGTGGTGACACGCGGGGCTGAAAGAACATCGACGCCGTCGCGGTTCTCCAAGGCATGGAGGACCACCTTGAACTGCGGATCCGTGAGAATGCCGGTCAACGAGGCGAGTGTCGGCATGGAGCCCTGACCGCCGCCAATGCCGATCTGATTGCGGACTCCGGAGGTGAGAAAGCCATCGGAAGCTTGGGGCGGAACAAGGGTGCCGATCTGCGTGTTTTGCTGATTGGCTCCGCCGCCGCCCTGCTGACCGCCCTGCCCGACAACCCCGGGGACGCCGGGAAATGTTCCCAAGGGGTTGGCCCTGGTGGGCGACCCGGCAAAGGAAGGCTGCGTTCCACCGGAACCGATGAGGCCGTTTCCGAGAATGATGTTGCCCAGGAACCAGTCGAAGCCGATACCGCGATTGTCCTGCTGGGTGACTTCAGCGAACTTGGCCTCGATCGTCACCATCGGGGGCGAGAGACTGAGGATTTCAATGGCGTTTTGGATGATCTCCAGGTCCTGGATGGAGGCGCGCACCATCAGGACGCCGTTGCGGTCATTGAAGAAGACCTGGGTGGGAACCCCACCGGTGAGATTGACACCAGACGCCTCAAAGAATCCACGAACCAAACCGGCCACCTCGGAAACCGCATTGGTGCGGGTGACGAAGCGAATGCCGCCGCCGCCAGCGCCGCCACCGCCGCCCTGGCC